>NZ_CAXUTH020000001.1:537500-1387500 GCF_964254345.1 Phenylobacterium sp. LjRoot97 | reverse complement strand
CGCAACCGCGTCGTGGTCAGCCGCCGCGGCAAGTTCGGCGGCTACACCCTCGCCCGCCCCGCAGCGGAGGTGAGCTTCGCCGAAGTGATCCGCGTGATCGACGGGCCGCTGGCGCTGGCCCCGTGCGTCAGCCGGCTCTCCTTCCGCAAATGCGAGGACTGCCCGGACCTGGCGACCTGCGCCCTACGCGAAGCCCTGCTCAAGGCGCGCGACGCGACCTCCGAAGTCCTGGAGGGCTACAGCCTCGCCGACGCGGCGGCTTCGACCGGCGCCGAAGTGTTCGCGCACATCTGATCGGCCCCGCCGGTTCAACCCGTCGCGATGTAGGCCTTCAGGCCGTCGGCCTCGGCCTCGACCTCGGAGATCTTCCACTTCACGAGATCGCCGATCGAGACGATGCCGACCAGGCGGTCGGACACGCAGACCGGCAGGTGGCGAATCCGCCGATCGGTCATGCGGCCGAGCAGGGAATCCACCGTCTCGCTCGGATCCGCGAAGATCACGTCGTGGGTCATGACGCTGGTCACCGGCCGATCGAGCGCCCCAGCGCCTTCGCGGGCCACTGCACTCACCAGATCGCGCTCCGATACGATCCCGACCACCCGATCGGCGTCCAGCACCACCATCGCCCCGACCCTGCGCGAATGCAGCAGGGCGCAGATCGCGCCGACGGTTTCCGCTGGACCGACCGTGAACACGAGGTCGCCCTTGGCCTTGAGGATCTGAGACACAAGCATCTGCACGTTCTCCCTGACACCGTCAGGGAAGCGTCGCGCAGGACGCCAGCGAAATCAACGTTCTCGCGAAAACGTCAAGCTTGCTGGGCGCCCGCGACGCGGCCGAACGCGCCGACCAGCAGCAGCCCGGCGATGTAGCCGAAGATGTGCGCCTCCCAGGCGACGCCCGCGCCGCCCAGCCCTGGCGCGAAGCCGACCAAGGCCAGCAGCAGGTTCACCGCGATCCAGCCCAGCGTCATGCTGATCACCGGCGGGCTGAGGAACGGGCCAGGCGTCGGACGCCCGATCAGCCGCGCGGCCGCGCCCACCAGTCCGGCCACCGCGCCGGACGCGCCGATCATAAGCGTGGTGCTGCCGGGATTGACGAGGCCATAGCCCAGGCTCGCGAGCCCGCCACACAATAGATAAAAGACCAGGAAGATCAGCGCCCCGCGGGCGCTGGCGCCGAAGTAGCGCGCGACCGGCGTGCCGAACGCCAGCGCCGCGCCGCCGTTCATCAAGGCGTGCGCCCAGCTGCCGTGCAGGAAAATGGCGGTGAACAGCAGCGGCCAGCGCCCCTGCTCAAAGGCGGCCGAGGAGAAGGCGAAGTTCGCCAGCAGCCAGTTCTGCGGCAGGAACGTCTGCACCAGATAGCCGAGGACAATGACCATGGTGGCCACGACCGCAGGCCACGGCGCGTTGAAGATCGGCTGCCGCTCGTCGTCGCTCAAAACCCGCACTCCGCACCCGACCAAAGAAAAAGACCGGCGTTCACCTTATTCCGCTCGCCTTAACCAAATCGCGAGGGTCTGGCCCCTAGATACACTCAAGTTCGGCCAGTCTGAGTGCAATGTGCGGCTGGCCGTCGTCTTTTTCGGGGTGGGACTTCCCAAGGGTCATGGCCGCAGCACCTTTCACAGCTCTGCGCATGCTGGCGTTCGCCGGCGTGGCGAGCCTTCTGGGCGTCGCCACCGCGCAAGCCCAATCGATGTCGACCAATTCCGCCGACTTCAACGCCGGCTACGGCCGTCGCGCCGGGTCCGAGAACCACCCAGTCAACGTGTCCACCCGCGACGCCAACGGCAACCGGGTGATCATCGACGGCATCATCCAGTCGGGCGAGGACCAATCCAGCTTCGCGTTCGGTTCGGGTGCCGGGGAATCCTACTCCGGCGTCGGCTCGCTGGGCGGCGGCTCCACCGCGATCGGCAACAGCCTCGTGGTCGTCACCCAGGGCAACTACAACACGGTCATCGTCAACTCGTCGCAGACCAACAACGGCAACGTCTCGGCCGGCTCCACCCTGAACGGAGGCGTCGCACCCGATGGCCAATAGTTACGCCATGCGCGCCGGCGCTCTGCTCAGCGTCGCGGCGATTGCGCTGTCGGCCTGCGCCACGCCGATCGCCGGCCCGGGCGGCAACTACGCCCGCGCCATCGGCACGGCGACAGTGACGCCCAACCCGACCCCCTACTCCGACGCGCTGGTCTGTATGGCGGGCTTTGCGCGCAACACCGGCCTGGTCGCCCCTCGCATCGCCATCGGGCGCATCGCCGACTACACCGGCAAGTCGGAATCCGACGGGTCGGGTCGCAAGATCACCCAAGGCGCCTCGCTGATGGCGATGTCGGCCTTCGCCAAGGCCGGCATGCCTTTGGTCGAACGCTTCGACACCTCGGTCTCCGAGCTCGAACTGAAGTACGCCAACAACAAGCTGATCTCGGACACGCCGAACCCGGCGCCGGACCAGGCGGCCGAGTACCGCCGCATCCTGGCCGGCCAGGTCCCCGGCTCCGACTTCTATGTCGCCGGCGGCATCACCGAACTGAACTACAACATCCGCTCGGCCGGCATCGACGTCGCCGGCGGCGACCTCGACCCGACGGATCCCAAGGGGTCGTTCCGCGGCCGCCTGTTCGTGATGAACATCGGCCTCGACCTGCGCCTCATCAACACCCGCACGCTGGAGGTGGTCGACGTCATCTCCTACCAGAAGCAGGTGATCGGCCGCGAGGTCGGGATCGGCTGGTTCGACTTCCTGAACGGCAATGTCTTCGACATTTCGGCCGGATCGGGCGCGCTGGAGCCGATGCAGCTGGCGGTCCGCAGCCTGGTGGAACGCGCCGTGGTCGAGATGACCGCCAATCTTTACGGCATGCCGGGCCCGGAAGCCTGCCTCGCCTACGACCCGCTCGGCGCCATCGGTTCGGTCGGCGCCACCGGCGGCTATGTTCCCGCCTACAACAACCTGGGCACCAACAATGGTCAGACGCGCGAAGATCCTTCTCGTTGGAACGCTCGCCGCGACTCTGCAATCCCAAGCCGCTACTAGCCAGACCCAGCCGAGCGCGGCTCTCAACAACCAGCTCCAGTTCGGCGACGTGTTCAGCCAGCAGTCGCTGAACGTGGTCGAGGTCAGCGACTACACCCAGGGTTCGTCGACGGCGACCGGCAACGCCTACTCGGCCGCAGCCAGCCGCTACGACGCCGACATGCGCTCGTACCAGGAGACGCAGGGTCAGGTCGTAGCCGACACCCGGCTGGACGTCGCGTCGAACTCCGGCGCGACCACCAGCCTGACGACCACCGCCACCGGCAACTTCGTCCAGGCCACCGGCTACGGCGCGACCGTAACCGGCGTCTACACTCAGGCGACCAGCGCGAACGCGGTCACCGCCCACAGCCATACCGAGGCGCCCGGCGGCAGCACCGGCGAGATCGCCAGTTCGGTCCAGGCCGCCGGCAACGCCCAGGCGTTCGGACTCGAGTACGGGTCGGCCGGGGTGCGGACCAGCCAGTCCAACGCGGCGACCGTCACCACCGACGGCGGCGGGATCTATGGCTATGTCGCCGGAACGGCCAGCTTCGCGGCCACCACCGCCGCCAACGACGTCACCCTGTCCGGCGCCAACGGCTCCGCCGCGCGGATGATCGTCGACCAGAACAACGCCGCGCCGCTGACCCAGGCGGCGCAGTTCACCGCCTTCGCCAACGTTCAGGACGCGGTCACCACCGCTACGGCGTCGGGCAACAACGTCAATGCCGTCAACCAAGGCCATCTGCTCGACGTCACCGCGCGCCAGAGCAACCAGGCGTATGTTCGCGCCCAGTCGGCCTCATCAGCCTATCAGTACGGCTCGGCCTCGGCGTCGGCCTACGGCGTCGGCAACGCCATCGTGGCCGGCGACATCGGCGGTGAGCTGCTGCTCGACACCGTGCAGTCCAACGACGGCGGCGGCATCGAGGCCGTGGCTCAGTTCGACGGGACGGAGGGCTACGACGCCAATGTCAGCGCCACCGCTTACGGCAACTCGGTCATGGGCTACGCCTGTTCTGACTGCCAGGGCCGGCTCGACGTCAACAATGACCAGATCAACAACGCCGACGTCGGCGCCCAGAGCGTGGTCAATGTGACGTCCGGCCGATCGGCGCGCGGCGTGGCCAATGCCGTCGGCAATTCGGCCACCTACTACGTCAGCCGTCCTTCCGGCCAATAGCCGCCTTTCTGCGCCGCAACCGCGCCTTGCGAAGGCCATCCTCGCCTGCGCATGGTTTCCGCTCCACTGGTCTCGGATCCGTAACACCTGATGCGACGTCTCTTCGGCGCGGCCTCCGTGCTCGCTATCGCCCTGTCCCTGCCCGTGGACGCCTCCAGCCTCCCCTTCCCAAAGCTGGGACGCGACAAGACGGCGGCGGCGGCGGAAGCGGCGCCGGCGGCGCTGAAGCCCGGTGAGTGGGCCCAGGCCAAATCAGACGTCGCGCCCGACCCGACCATCCGCTTCGGCGCCCTGCCCAATGGCATGCGCTATGCGATCCGCAAGCAGTCGATCCCGGCTGGCCAGGCGGCGATCCGCCTCCGCATGGACGCCGGCTCGCTGATGGAGACAGACGCTCAGCAGGGCCTGGCCCACTTCCTCGAGCACATGGCCTTCAACGGCTCCAAGGCCGTGCCCGAAGGCGAGATGATCAAGATCCTCGAGCGATTGGGGCTGGCCTTCGGCGCCGACACCAACGCGTCGACCAACTTCGACGAGACGGTCTACAAGCTCGACCTTCCGCGCACGAACGACGAGACCGTCGACACCGCCCTGATGCTGATGCGCGAGGCGGCCGGGAACCTGACGCTTGACCAGGGCGCCATCGACCGGGAGCGCGGCGTGGTGCTGTCGGAGGAACGCGCCCGCGACACCCCGCCCTACCGCATCTACAAGGAAAGGCTCGACTTTTTCCTGAAGGGCCAGCGCCCGCCGACCCGCTATCCGATCGGCCAGGTCCAGGTGCTGGAAACCGCTCCGGCCTCCGAGTTCACCGATTTCTACCAGCGCTACTATCGCCCCGAGCGGGCGGTGCTGGTGGCCGTCGGCGACTTCGACGTCGATGCGATGGAGGCCAAGATCAAGGCCAAGTTCGGCGACTGGGCGCCCACCGGTCCGGCTGGCGAGGCTCCGAATCTGGGTCAACTCCAGCCGCGCAAGACCGAAGCCAAGCTGGTCATTGAAGCGGGCGCGCCGCTGTCGATGCAAATGGCCTGGATGCGCAAGCCGAACCTGGCCGCCGACACTCTCGCCAAACGGAAGGCCGATCTTGTCGAGCAGCTGGGCTTTTCGGTGGTCAACCGGCGCCTGCAGCGACTGGCCCGCGCCGGTCAGCCGCCGTTCCTCGCTTCCGGCGTCTTCAAGAACAACGAGTACAACGCGGCCGAGGCCACGCTGCTGATCGTCAACGCCGAACCGGGCCGCTGGCGCGAGGCGCTGGCCGCCGCCGAACAGGAGCAGCGGCGCGCCGTTCAATACGGGGTCCGCCAGGACGAGCTGGACCGTGAGATCGCGGAGTATCGCGCCAGTCTGAAGGCAGACGCCGCCGGCGCCGCGACCCGCACCCCGGCGCAACTGGCTGGCGAGATCGTCGGTTCATTGGCCGAGCGCGAAGTGGTCACCGATCCGGCCCAGGACCTGGCGCTGTTCGAAGAGACCGTGAAGGATCTGAAGGCCGACAAGGTGTCGGCTGCACTGAAGGCCAGCTTCGCCGGCGAGGGTCCGCTGCTGTTCATGGCCTCGCCCCGTCCGATCGAGGGCGGCGAAGCCAGCGTGCTGGCCGAGTTGGAGGCCTCGCGCAAGGTCGCGGTCGCCGAGCCGTCGGCCGCCGTCGAAGTCGCCTGGCCCTACACCTCGTTCGGCGGCGCCGGGAAGGTCGTCGAGACCAAGGATGCACCGGACTTCGACACCACGTTCGTGCGCTTCGAGAACGGCGTGCGGCTGACCATCAAGCCGACCCGCTTCAAGGACGACGAGGTGCTGGTGCGGGTGAATGTCGGCGACGGCCGGCTCGACCTGCCCAAGGACGCCCAGAGCCTGGGCTGGGCCTCCGGAGCGTATATCGAGGGCGGCCTGAAGCAGATCAACGCCGAGGACATGGAGCGCGTGCTGGCCAGCCGCGTCTACGGCGCGCAGTTCGGCGTCGCCGACGACGCCTTCGTGCTCAGCGGATCCACCCGTCCCGAGGACCTGGACGTCCAGCTGCAGGTTCTGACCGCCTATGTCGCCGAACCGGGCTGGCGGGGTGAGGCGTTCAAGCGACTGCAGAGCGCATTCCAGACCGCCAACGATCAATACGAGTCCACCGACTCCGGCGTGCTGAGCCGCGATCTGGCGCTGCTGCTGCGCGACGGCGACAAGCGTTGGGCCTTCCCGAGCCGCGACCAGATCGCCGACGCCAAGCTCGACGACTTCCAGAAGATGGTCGCCCCCGCCCTGGCCGATGGCCCGATCGAGGTCGTGATCGTCGGCGACACCACGGTCGAGAAGGCCACGGAGGCGGTGGCCCGCACTCTGGGCGCCTTGCCGCCCCGCGCGGGAACGCAGGTCCCTGCCGCCCAGCGCGAGGTCGGCTTCCCCGGCGGCGTTCAGCAGCCGGTGGTCCTGACCCACAAGGGCCGCGCCGATCAGTCGATCGGCTACCTCGCCTGGCGCACCAACGACTTCTTTGCCGACCCGCAGAAGGCGCGCGACACCGCCGTGCTGGGGGAGATTCTCGAGCTCCGCCTCGTCGAGGAACTGCGCGAGGCGCAGGGCGCGACCTACTCGCCGAGCGTGGTCTACAGCCACAGCATGGTCTGGCCGCGCTGGGGTTATGTCTCGGCGAGCGTCGAGATTCCGCCCGCCAAGCTGCCCAACTTCTTCGCCGACGTGAAGAAGATCGCCGCCGACCTGCGCGACAAGCCCGTCACCGCAGACGAGCTGGCCCGCGCCAAGAAGCCGCGGATCGACCAGATCGAGAAGGCCCGCGAGACCAACGGCTACTGGCTGTCGGAATTGTCCGGCGCGCAAACCGATCCGCGCCGGCTGGACGCCACCCGCGGCCTGATCCCTGGCACCGAAAGGGTTACCGCCGCCGACGTGCAGCGCGCCGCCCAAGCCGTGCTGAAGGACGACGCGATGTGGATGCTAGAGGTCGTGCCCGCCAAGAAATAGGGAACGGCGCCGATCGTCGCGCCGAGCGCGGCATACCGTCATATGGTCAAGCTGGCGGCGGGCTGGCTCTATCCTCCGGCGAATCCGCGGCGCTGTCGCGGGACTGGAACGGCAGTCGGGGGGTATCGCCCGTATCAGCGACCCCGTCGTCTCGATCTTGCGCGCACTCCGCGTTGCGCCAAGATCGCCCCTCGAAGGGGCGAGCATGCTGCCGTTGGATCACATCGCGTTTCAGGGGCCGGACCTCCCTGCCCTGGCCCAGGCGTTCGCCGCCCTTGGCTTCACGGTCTCGCCGCGGGGCTTCTATACATCGCCCGATCAACCTGACGCCCGCTGGGACAGCCACTGCGTCTTCATGGATCGCGGCTGGTTCGACCTGTTGCACGCGCCTGGAGCGCCCGCCGCGGTCGCCCCCGGCGGCACGCTGTTCCTGACCTCGGACCTCGACGCGGCGGCGGCCCGCCTGGGCGACATGCGGCTGGCTCCGGCCTATCGGCTCGTCCGCGGCTGGGAGGACGAGCATGCCCATGAATCGTTCAAACTGCTTTCGATCCGCGAGCGCATCGCACCGCTGGGGCTGGCGGTCATCGAGCACGCCTACCCATGCGCCGACGCCCTGCCGCAATGGTTCTCGCACCCCAACACCGCGATAGAGGCGGCCGGGTTGATCTTTGCGGGCGCTCAGCCGGGGCCGTTGGCGCAGGTCGCCGACGCGGTCCTGGACCTGACGGCGTTCGAATACTGGGAGCCGCAACGGTTCAGCGACGCCTTTGGCGAGCACGTCGATCGCGCCGTCCGCGTCCGCGTCGCCTCGCTGGCCGCGGCGCGCGCGGCCTTGGCCGGCGATTTTGCGGTCCAGGAATCAAAAGGGCGGCTGCACGTGGCGCCGCCCTCGCCGCTCAGCTGCGGCTTTCAGTTCTTAGAGGCCTAGTAGATGTAGCCGCCGACGCCGCCGTCCAGGCTCAGCGAGCCGCTGACGGTTTCGATGCGCTCTTCTTCTTCGCGATAGGCGGTGTAGGTCTCGATTTCGGTGATGGTCAGCACCTTCACGCCGGCGCCGAAGCGGCGCAGCAGCGAGCGCTCGTTGCAGTCGCGGGCCGGGGTCTGACGGCGGCATTCCAGCTTGCCGTCGCGGCCGTGATAGAGCGCCTGGCCCTTTTCGCAGGCCATGGTCTTGCCGCCGCTGAAGTCGACCTTGCCGCTGAAGTCGGCGATGGTCGCCTGCAGCCAGGTGCCGGCGATGCAGCGGTAGAGCTCGCCCTCGAATGACGAGGCGATGTCGCGGTCGGGACGGACCTGCGAGGCCGGGTGCGGGATCTGGCGCGCGTCGATGCAAACCGCCTGGATCACGACCTGACGCGTGCGCATGCGGCTGGCTTCGTAGGGCACGCGGCGGATGCGGCTGCCCGCATCGACATTGAGTTGAACCGAGCCGGTGACCATCGGCGGGGTGTAGCCGCCGTTGTAGCCGCCGCCGTAGTAAACGGCCGCGCCTGCGCTGGCGCCAGCTCCCGCCCGGGCGCCGGCCGAGGCGCTGGCCACCGCAACGTTCACGTTGGAGACGTGGACGTTGATGTTCGGACGACCGGGGTCGCCGCAGCAAGGTGTCGTGGGCGGAGTCGGCGGCGGCGGCGGCTGGGTGCAGCACGGCGGCGTCGGCGGATTACAGCATACCGGCGGCGGTGGCGGCGGCGCGCAGCATTGCGCCGAGGCGCTTTGCGGCCCCACGAGCAAGAGAAGGCCAAAGCCGAGCATCAGGCCCAGCAAGGTCGAACGCGTCTTCATGGATGGCCCCTCCAAAGGCCAGCCGGCCGCCGCGGCGCAACTGCCGATCTACGCAGTAAAGCTTATGCGGCTTAAGAATCTCTGAGCCTCGCCAAGGTTCGGCGTCTCGTTCTGGCACGGCGGCGACTTGGCACGGATTTGCTTGCAAGCCCCATGCGGTCGCTGACGGCCGCCGCGGAGGCGTCGAGATGTTCCATTCGAACACGCAGCAGATGATCGATTACTGGCGCAGCAAGTGCGGCGTCGCCGGCCTGCCCGTTCGGGCCGATATCGATCCCACCGAGTTCGCCAAGCTGGCGCCGCAGGCCTTCGTGCTCGGGCGCGAGGCTTCGGGCGTCTATCCGGTGCGGCTGTCGGGCGGTCTCGTGTCCGACCTGCATCGGCGCGACCTGCGCGGCCGCAACTTCCTGACGCTGCTCGACCCGCTCGGCCGCCATGAGATCCAGACGGCTCTGGAAACCGGACGCCGCCGCCCGGAGCCTGTCGTCGCGCGCATCGATGCGCTCAGCGACACCGCTACGCTTGAACTGGAACTACTGTTTGCGCCGATCGCAGGTGGGCCCGGTTCTCCCGAACGCTTCCTCGGTCTCTATCAGCCGATCTCACTGGTCGCCGCCTTGGGAGACGAACCGCTGCGCCAGCTGTTCGTCCGCGAAGTCCACGGCGTGGGCCCGGCCAACGAAGAAACCAACCGGCTGCGACTGGCGACCCTCGACGGTCGCTGGGTCGCCTGAGGCCTCAAAGTGCTTCGCCGGCGTCATCCAGTATCCGGGACACGGCCTCTTCGGCTCGCACGCGGGCGTTGGGGGCGCGGAACAGCTTCGCCTGCTGCTGGAACGCCAGGCTGACCCCGACCAGTTCGAAGACAATCTGCCGGCAATAGTCCGGCGGCGCCTTGCCGGCCTTGGGCAGGTCGGCAGCCACGCGGACCAGGGTCTCGTGCCATTCACGCTGAGACTCGACCAGCCGATCGCGGATGGCGCCGGGACGGTCGTCGTACTCCTGGGCCGACACCGCGAAGATGCAGCCGCGCATGTCGGGCTCGCCTTCCAGCCAATCGAACCAACGACTGAGCAGGGCGTCCATCCTCGCCCGGCCGCGCGGCATCGCGAGACTGGGTTCGACAACGCGGCTGCTGAACCGCGCGATCGCTTCCTCAAGCACCGCCAGTTGCAGCGCTTCTTTGGAGCGGAAGTGAGCGAACAGGCCGCTCTTCGACAGCTCCAGGCTGTCGGCCAGCGGGCCGAGCGACAGCCCCTCCAGCCCGACCGCAACGGCCTGCTGGAGGGCCCGCCCGACAATAGCCTCTCGTGTCGCGGCGCCCTTTTTCATGCGCCGCACATTAGCACGATCGGTCGTTTTTTCAAGAATCCTTGGCCGACGCCTTGTCCAGGGTCGCCAGGTCCTCGGCCGTCAGGGTCAGCCGCGCCGATCCCATCAATTCGTCCAGCTGCTCCAGGCTGGTGGCCGAGGCGATCGGACCGGTCAGGCCGGGCTGGGCCATGACCCAGGCCAGCGCGACCTGCGCCTGCGACGCCGTGCGGGCGGCCGAGACTTCGTCCAGGGCGGCGAGGATACGCATGCCGCGCGCGTCCATCATCCGCTTCACGCCCTGGCCGCGCGGGCTCTTCGAGAGGTCCGCCTCGGTGCGGTACTTGCCGGTCAGGAAGCCGGAGGCGAGGCCGTAGTACGGAATCACCCCGACTTCGTTGTCGATGCAGACCTGCTGCAGGCCGCTCTCGAAGCCGTCGCGCGAGTAGAGGTTATAGAGCGGCTGCTCGCTATTGTAGCGCGGCAGGCCCTTGGCTTCGCTGATCTCCAGCGCCGACTTCAGACGCTCGGGCGTGAAGTTCGACGACCCGATGGCGCGCACCTTGCCGGACTTCACCAGGCGGTCGAACGCCTCGGCGGTTTCTTCCTGCGGGGTGTCGGGATCGTCGCGGTGCGATTGGTAGAGGTCGATGTAGTCGGTCTGCAGGCGCTTGAGCGAGGCTTCCACCGCTTCGACCATGTACTTGGCCGACAGCCCCTTCATCCCCTCGCCCATTTCCGAGCCGAGCTTGGTCGCCAGCACGATCTTGTCGCGCTTGCCGCCCTGGGCCAGCCACTTGCCGATCACCGTCTCGGACGCGCCTCCGCCGGCCGGGGCCCAGCGCGAATAGACGTCGGCCGTGTCGACCATGTTGAAGCCGCCGGCGACGAACGCGTCGAGCAACTTGAAGGAGGTGGCCTCATCGGCGGTCCACCCGAACACATTGCCGCCGAGCACCAGCGGCGCGACCTTCAAATCGGACTTGCCCAGTTTGCGCAGTTCCATCGTCGCCTCCCATGAAATTATTGAAAATATAAAGAAAAAGGCCCCCTCCTTTCGGAGAGGGCCAAATAATAGCGCTAAGCGGCCTTCTGGTCGTCCTCGTAGACCGGCGCGTCCTCCGCCGGCAGCGCGGCCCGGCCGCGGATCACATCCGAGATCTTCTCGGCGATCATGATCGTGGGCGCGTTGGTGTTGCCGCCGACCAGGGTCGGCATGACCGAGGCGTCGACCACGCGCAGGCCTTCGATCCCGCGCACCTTCAGTTCGCCGTCGACCACAGCCATTTCGTCGCCGTCCGAGCCCATCTTGCAGGTGCCGACCGGGTGATAGATCGTCTCGGCGTGCTTGCGGATCCAGGCGTCGATCTGCTCGTCGGTCTCCACGTCCTTGCCGGGGAACAGCTCCTCGGTTCGATAGGGATCAAGCGCCGACTGAGCGGCGACTTTGCGCATCATCCGCACGCCCTCGCGCAGGGCCCGGCGGTCTTCCTCGGTGGCGAGGTAGTTCGCGAAAATCGCCGGATCGTCGGTCGGATCGGCCGAGCGCAGACCAACGCGGCCGCGGCTTTCGGGGCGCAGCTGGCAGACGTGGAAGGTGAAGCCGTCCTTGGGAACGGCCGTGTTGCCGTGGTTCTGCATGATCGCCGCGACGGTGTGGACCTGCAGGTCGGGGCGGTCGAGATCGGGGCGCGACTTCAGGAACGCGCCCGATTCCAGGAACTGCTGGCGCCCCAGGCCCTTGCCGAAGAAGGCGTAATTCATGCCGATCGCCAGGGTCTTGATCAGGCCCTTGCGCAGCGAGTGGGCGGTGATCGGCTGCGGGCACTCCCAGGACATGGTCACGTCGAGGTGGTCCTGCAGGTTGGCGCCGACGCCCTTCAGCGCCTTCACCACCGGAATGCCGAACTTGCCGAGCTCCTCGGGGTCGCCGATGCCCGACAGCTGCAGGATCTGCGGCGACTGCACGGCGCCGGCCGACAGCAGCACTTCCTTGGCCGCATGGACGACGTGCTTCTGGCCCGACTTGGCGTCGATGTACTCGACCCCGGTGGCGCGGCCGTTCTCGATGACGATCTTGCTGGTCCGCGCGCCGGTGATGCAGGTCAGGTTCGAGCGCGACAGGGCCGGATGCAGATAGCCTCGGGCGGCGCTCCAGCGCTGGCCGTCATGGATGGTCAGCTGGTAGGGACCCCAGCCTTCCTGCTGGAAGCCGTTGAAATCGCTGGTGACCTTGAATCCCGCCTGACGGCCGGCCTCGACCGTGGCCGAGTAGATCGGGTTCGGGGTCGAGGCCTTGGAGACCTTCAGCGGACCCGCGCCGCCATGCCAGGCGTCGCCGCCGCCCTCAAGGCTCTCCGAGCGCTTGAAGTAGGGCAGCACGTCTCGATACGACCAGCCCTGCAGGCCCATCTGGCGCCACTGGTCGTAGTCGCGGGCGTGGCCGCGGATGTAGATCATCCCGTTGATCGACGAGGAGCCGCCCCAGCCCTTGCCGCGCGGCCACCACAGCTTGCGGTCTTCGAGGTTCGGTTCCGCCTCGGTCCAGAAACCCCAATTGTAGGTCCCCGGCTTGCCGATCAGGGCGCCGACGCCGGCCGGCATCTTGACCAGGATCGAACTGTCCTTGCCGCCCGCCTCCAGCAGCAGAACCTTGACCTGAGGATCCTCCGTCAGACGGTTGGCGAGCACGCATCCGGCGGACCCCGCGCCAATGATGACGTAGTCGAAGCGATCCATGTGTTCCGTCCCTAAACACTGTTAAGTTAGCCGCACACTGGCCGAAGCCCGGACGAGAGACAAGTGCCGCAGAACCCTGTTTTTGGGCGCCGCAGCGGCAGGTTTTGGCCCCCTCACTTCAGGAATCTGCCGGACGGCATGACGCCTTGAGTGCGACTGAGTTTCATGCGCCAATGGACTTCGGCGGCAATCTGGTCCTAACGACAGTCCTATGAGCGCCCAGCAGACGGCCTCGGCTGAAGGCGAGCACCGCCTCGTCCGAGGCCTGAATCATCAGGTGACCGCCGGCTTGACTGTCGGCGCGATCGTCTTCCTCGCGGCGATCGCGGGAATTCTGCTGCGCCCCAGCGGACACCTCAGCACATTTTGGGCGGCGAACGCGATCCTGCTCGGTCTGCTCGTGCGCCGCCCGGACCTGGCGACGCCTACCGGCTGGCTGGCGGCGGCCGCAAGTCTCATCGCCGCAGACACCATCACCGGCAGCGGCTCGACGCGAACCCTGCTGCTCACCGCCGGCAACCTGGCCGGGGTGATGACCGGCTATCTGCTGTTCAAGCGCCTTTCGCCCGAGGACCGCCGGCTGCAACGGCCGGCCTCCCTGCTGTCGGTGACGCTGATCGCGCTCGCGGCCTCAGCCGCCACCAGTGTGCTCGGTGCGGCGGTCAACGCCCTGCTGTTCCACCGCGATCCGGTCAGCGGCTTCTTCATCTGGTTGGCGACGGAGTTGGCCAACTACATCGTCGTGCTGCCCGTGGCGCTGACCTTCCCGCGCCCGTCCGAGCTGAAGTGCTGGTTCGTGCGGACCTTCACGACCGTTCCGCAGTTGCGGACGGTCGCGCCGCTGGTCCTCTATCTGATCAGCCTGGCGATGGTGCCCTCGGTCGGCGGCCCTGGCGCCCTGGCCTTCCCGGTCCCGACCCTGCTCTGGTGCGCGCTTACCTACAGTCTGGCGGCCACCACCCTGCTGACCCTATCGTTCGCGGTCTGGAGCCTGCTCTTCCTGTCGACCGCGTCAGCCTCGATGGGCTTTGCGTCGGTGATGGGCTTCGACCTGATGTCCCTGCGGCTCGGCGTCATGCTGGTCGCTCTGGCCCCGATCACCGTCGCCGGGGTCATGGCCAGCCGCAACGCGCTGCTGCGGGAGGCCGAGCTCGCCCGCCGCGCGGCCGAAGAGGCGATGGCCGCCCGCACCCTGCTGCTGGCGACGATGACTCACGAACTGCGCTCGCCGCTGACCGCCGTCGTCGGCTTCTCCGGGATGATGTCGCGCCAGGCCTTCGGGCCGGTCGGACACCCGAAGTATCTCGACTATGCGCAGTCCATCGAGATCGCCGGCTCGCATCTCAGCGAACTGGTCACCGACCTGCTCGACACCGCCAAGATCGAAGCCGGGCAGATCGAACTGTCGCCCTCCCCGGCGTCCAGCCGCGAGATCGTCGAACAGGCCCTGCGCCTGGTCCGGGGGCTGTCGATCGAGGCCGGCGTCACGGTGGTGATGGAGCCCGGGGATTGGCCCGACGTCCATGTCGACCAACGCGCCGTGAAGCAGATCCTGATCAACCTGCTGGCCAACGCCGTAAAGTTCTCGCCGCCCTCCGGACTGGTCGAGGTCTCCTCGGAGACCAAGGACGAGCGGCTGGTCATCTGCGTCAAGGACTTCGGCCAGGGCATCCGCGAGGAAGACCTGGCCATTCTCGGCCGCCCGTATGTCCAGATGGGCGATCGGGTGTCCCGCTCCGAGGGCTGGGGCCTGGGCCTGGCCCTGTCGCACGACCTGATCGAGCGGCATGGCGGCCGACTGGAACTCGAGAGCAAGCTGGGCGCGGGCACCCGCGCCTGCTTCGACCTCCCGCTGGCGGAGCCCGAGCCCGAGCCCGAAGCCCGGGCCGCCGGCGTCGCCCGCTAGTCCCGCGAGAGCGCGGTCTCGGGCATCTCGATGTCGATCTCCAGGGTCGACACCTGGTCTCCCCGGTCGAGCTTGACCACCACGCGGTCGCGATCGATCGGGATGTGCTTGGCGATCACGGCGAGGATCTCCTGCTGAAGGATGGCGGCGAGGTCCTCGCCGCCGCCCAGACCGCGCTCGTGCGCCAGCAGCAACTGCAGCCGATCGCGCGCCACCGGGGCCGAACGCCGTCCCCGGCCGAAGAGGTTGAGCAGGCTCATGCGACCGCCTTTCGGCCGAACAGCCGGCTCATGAAGCTCTGACGCTCCTTGGGGACGCTGACGGCGACGTTGTCGCCCATCAGCCGGCGCGCCGCTTCGCTGTAGGCCTGTGCGGCCGGCGACCCCGGATTGTGCAGGGTCACCGGGCAGCCGACGTTGGAGGCGCTGAGCACGTCGGGACTTTCCGTCACGATGCCGAGCAGCGGGATCGCCAGGATCTCCAGCACGTCGTCGACGCTCATCATCTCGCCCTTGGCGGCGCGGGCCGGGTCATATCGCGTGAGAAGCAGGTGCTTTTCCACGCGCTCGCCGCTCTCAGCGCGCTGGGTCTTCGAATCGAGCAGGCCGATGATGCGATCGGAGTCGCGCACCGAGGAGACCTCGGGATTGGTGACCACCACCGCCAGGTCGGCGTAGCGCATGGCCAGGGTCGCGCCCTTTTCGATGCCGGCCGGGCTGTCGCAGATCACCCAGTCGAACTGCTCGCGCAGATCGTCGATGACCCGGCCGACGCCCTCCTCGGTCAGGGCGTCCTTGTCGCGGGTCTGGGAGGCCGGCAGCAGGCTCAGCGTCTCCACCCGCTTGTCGCGGATCAGGGCCTGGGCCAGCTTGGCGTCGCCCTGGACCACGTTGACCAGGTCGAACACGACCCGCCGCTCGGCCCCCATGACCAGATCGAGGTTACGCAGGCCGACATCGAAGTCGACCACCACCACCTTCTGGCCCGCCTGGGCGAGCGCCGCGCCCAAAGACGCCGAGGACGTGGTCTTGCCCACGCCCCCCTTACCGGACGTGACGACGACAACCTTGGACATGACTCACCGTTCCTTCCCCTCGCCCCACGACGAGCAACTCAACTAGCCGAGCGCCGAGAGACGCAGCGCGCCCCGGTCGCAGCGGATCTGGACGGCCTGGCCGTGGAGGTCGGGCCCCCAGTGCTCGGCCGTCCGGTACAAATGATCGACGCCGACAAGTTCGGCCTCGAGCCGGCGGCAGAAGATGCGGGCCTCGGCGCCCGTCCGCAGGCCGGCGATCGCCCGCCCCCTCAGGGCGCCGTAGACATGGATCGAGCCCCCGGCGAGCACCTCTGCCCCGGAGGCGACGGGCCCGACGATGGTCACGTCGCCTTCTTCGAAGATCACCGACTGACCCGAGCGCACCGGCCGGTCGATCAGCAGCGACGGCGCAGCCGGCGCAGGCGCGTCGGACGCCTCCGGCGCGACGGCCGCGGCCACGTCGCTGCGGGCCTTACGCGCGACATTGCCGTGGAGATTGGTCGGCAGATGCGACCAGGGCGTGCCGCCGAGCGCCGCCGGCCGCAGCCCCTCGACGCCGATCAGCTTCAGGCCGCGCGCATTGAGCCCATCGAGCGCGACCAACACCGCCTCGGGTCCGACGCTCTCGAGCGCCGCGCCCAGATCAACGACGATGGGGCGGTTGTCGAACAGCGCCGCCGAGGCGTGCATCTGCTCGTCGAGCGCCGCGAACCACTGCGCGAACGGCGCCTCCGGGGCCAGGATCAGCGCCATGACGCTGCGCCCGCGCACCCGGATCTTGGGCAACTCGAACGTCTCGGCGTTCACGTCGCGCGGCCTAGGGCACAGGGCCAATTGTCAATGTGCGCGCTCATGACGCCTCCGTCCGAACTGGGGGACAGGGGTCCCCCTCCGGGCGCTCCCTGGCGTCGTAAGTTCAAGATTCGTGGGGCTTTCTTGCGGCCTGATCCCGCCGCAGTTTCGGCGCCATGAGGTCAAGCTTCAACGCGCAGGGCGGCGGAACTCCATGATCCAGTTGGTCTCCCAGGTTGCGCCGTCGTCATACGAGAAGGCCTGGCTCCAACGCGGCGTCTCGGTATCGGTGCCGCTCCAGTCAAAGAGGACCTTCACTGGCCGCCCGTCATCGACGTCGTCGCCGGCGAAGACGCCCTTGCCATCCTTGAACCGGCCGTAGACCGGCGGCTGCAGTTGGCCGTCCTTGGAGTTGATCCAGTAGATCGCCCAGCGATCTTCGCCTGGCTCGTAGAGACGCAGGGTCATGCCCTTGAAGCCCTTGGTCGGGAAGTCGCTCTCGTCGATCGAGACCGCGCCTCCCATCCAGAGCTCGGCCTTTTCGTAGGACGGGAAGACCTCCCAATCGTCGGAGCCGACCCCGCGGACCTTCAGCCGCCGGTTCGTGACGTCCCAGTCGCCGTGATTGAAGTCGAAGTCGTGCGCGGAACCCATGGGCTGATCCTCCTGCTTGAGCCGCGCCGGGTTTAGCCAGGCGCTGCTGCCAGCAGAGTGTCAGCAGCCTGTCAGGACGCCGATCAGGGCCGCATCGAGCCGGTTTCGATGAACCGCTGATGCCAGGAGAGCGCCTCGTTCAGCAGCGACGGCGACTGCTGGCCGTAGGCGTGCAAGCGGGCCCGAGCATAGTAGTCCGCCAGGGCCGGGCGATAATCCGGGTGCGCGCAGTTGGCGATGATCACTTCGGCCTTCTGCTTGGGCGAGAGGCCACGCAGGTCAGCCAGTCCCTGTTCGGTGACGATCACCTGGACGTCCTGGTTGATGTGATCGACGTGGCTGGCCTGGGGCACGATCGCCGAGATCTTGCCGCCCTTGGCGACCGAGGGCGTCACGAAGATCGAACAGTAGGCGTTGCGCGCGAAGTCGCCCGAGCCGCCGATGCCGTTCTGGATCCGCGAACCCATGATGTGGGTCGAGTTCACGTTGCCGTAGATGTCGGCCTCGATCATGCCGTTCATGGCCACGCAGCCTAGGCGGCGGATCAGCTCGGGATGATTGCTGATCTCCTGCGGCCGGAGGATCAGCTTGTCGCGGTAGAAGGCCATGTTCTCGTTGAGGGCGGCGGCGGCCTCCGGACTCAGCGAGAAGGCGGTGGCCGAGGCCATGCGCAGCTTGCCGGCGGTGATCAGGTCCAGCATCCCGTCCTGGAGGACCTCGGTATAGGCGGTCATGTTCTCGAACCGGCTGTCCAGCAGGCCGGCGAGCACGGCGTTGGCGATGTTGCCGACGCCCGACTGCAGCGGCAGCAGGTTCTCAGGCAGCCGCCCCTTGGCGACCTCGTGTTCGAAGAACTCGAGCAGATGGCCCGCGATGGCCGAGGCGACGCCGTCCGGCGACGAGAACGGCAGATTGCGGTCCGGCGCCTGCGTCTCGACGATGGCGACGATCTTGTCGGGGTCGCAACGGAAGTAAGCTTCGCCGATGCGGTCGTCGGGGCGCACCAGCGGGATCGGCACCCGGTTCGGCGGCAGGGCCGTGCCGTAATAGATGTCGTGCATCCCCTCGAGCGCCGGGTTCTGCCAGCTGTTGACCTCGAGGATCACCTGCTGGGCGCGGTCCAGCCAGGTCTTGTTGTTGCCGACCGACGACGACGGGATCAGCGAGCCGTCCGGCCGGATGCCGGACACCTCGACCACGGCGGTGTCGAGCGGGCCGAGGAACCCCTGCCAGGCCATCGGCGCGACCTGGCTGAGGTGCATGTCGAAGTACTCCATCTCGCCGCGGTTGATCTTCTCGCGGGCGATGGGATCGGAGTTGTAGGGCAACCGGAACTCGATGCCGTCGGCCTTGGCCAGGGCGCCGTCCAGTTCGGGGCCGGTCGATGCGCCGGTCCAGACGCGGACCTGGAACTTACGGCCAGCGGCGTGCTCGGTCTCGATGCGGCTGGCCAGGGCCAGAGGCACGGCTTTGGGGTAACCGGAACCCGTGAAACCGCTCATGGCGACGGTCGAGCCCGAGGCGATCAGGCTGGCCGCCGTCTGCGCGTCCGTCACCTTGGCGCGAAGCCTTTCGCAGCCGATCCGAGTCTTGTCCGCCATACGCGCCTCCACTGACAGGTCTGGCGCAAGCAATAGCCGGGACGCAGCGGCGTTCCCATGCGACACGCATGAAAACCGGCGGTCGGCGGACTAGGCGGCGGCGAAGCCGCGCCGCGAGCGCCGCAGCACGCTCCCGACCAGGCCGAAGCCCACGATCATCATCGCCCAGGCGGCCGGCTCCGGAACGGCGGAGAAGTCGCTGATGGTCAGGGCCACCGAATAGGGCGAACGCGCCGCCGGCGAGACGCGGAACACCCCGTCGAAGGTCGCGAATTGCGGGAAGAAATGCGAACTGCAATCGCCGGCCGTCGCCGGCGTGCAAGGCTTGTCGAAGCCGAGCGGCGTGCTGAGGGTCCCCGTCGCCACGCCCGGGCTGGTCTGAACCACGCAACCGCCGCCGAGCGAGCAGTCAAAGGCCAGGGAGTACTCGTTGCCCCAGACTCCGCCGATCGCCTCGTCCCACCAGGTCTTCTGTTCCTCGACGTTGCCGGTGAAGACCGCGTCGATGAGTTGAAGCCCGCTGAAGGTCAGGGTCGCGGTGGCGCTGTGGCCTTCCGGCGGCCAGTCGAAAGCGCCCGAGGCGTAGATGAAACCGTCGACATCAGGATCGGTAAGCGAAAGGTCCACCACCTGGGCGGACAGCGCCGGGGTCGCAAACAACGCCAACGCAGCGGCGACCGGGCCGCACCACGACAATGACTTCATCACAGCAGCTCCCTCTGGGCGCGTTAACCATTCGCCCCGCGCCAGAGGGAGTCAAGCTCGCCGAACCCGCTCAGCGAACAACGATAGCTTAGCCTTAGCGCCCCTTCCAGGCGGGCGCGCGCTTCTGGGCGAAGGCCATGGGCCCCTCGACGAAATCCTCGGACTTGAAGAGCGCGCTCACCGCCGGATAGCGGTTCTGGCCCTTGATCGCCGCTTCGAGCGTCGGCTCGTCCAGGCCTTTGTAGACCGCCTCCTTCGAGGCGCGGATCGACATCGGCGACAGTTCGCAGATCTGGCCGGCCCACCGCCGAGCGGCGGCCATCAGATCGGCCTGCGGAACCACTTCGTTGACGAAGCCCAGCGCCTGGCCTTCGGCCGCGCCGACGCGGCGACCGGTGAGGATCATGCCCAAAGCCTGCTTCTGGCCGATCATCCGCGGCAGACGGTGCAGGCCGCCGGCCAGGGCGGCCAGGCCGACGCGCGGCTCGGGCAGGGCGAAGGTGGCGGTATCGGCCGCCACGATCAGGTCGCAGGCCAGCGCGATCTCGAACCCGCCGCCCATCGCCACGCCGTTGACCGCCGCGATGAGCGGCTTGGTCAGGTCGAAGCGGGAGGTCAGCCCGGCGAAGCCCGATGGCGGGCTCTTCATGTCGCCGCCGGTGGCCTGGTGCTTGAGGTCGTTGCCGGCCGAGAAGGCTCGGTCCCCCGCGCCGGTGACGATGCCGACCCACTGGTCCGGATCGGCGGCGAAGGCGTTGAACGCGTCGTCGAGCTCGAAGTGAGCCGGCGAATGCAGGGCGTTCATCACCTCGGGCCGGTTGAGCGTGAAGATGGTGATCGGACCCTCGCGGTCCACGCGGATGAACTCATAGGCCATCGAGGATCCTCCCGTTGTCATGCGGCGCCCAGGCTCGCCGGGGCGCCGCTACGTCGGTCAAGCGTTCAGACTAGGCGTTCAGACCGGGCGCAGGCCGGCGCGATAGCGCTTCCAGTTCTCGACATAGTGCAGCGCCCCGCCCGCCAGCGCCCTGCCCTGCTCCGGCGAGATCTCGCGCACGACCTTGCCCGGCGCGCCCATGACCAGCGAATTGTCGGGGATCTCCTTGCCTTCGGTGATCAGGCAGTTGGCGCCGATCAGGCAGTTCTTCCCGATCTTGGCGCCGTTGAGCACGATCGAGCCGATGCCGATCAGCGAGCCGTCGCCGATGGTGCAGCCGTGCAGCATGACCATGTGGCCCACGGTGACGTTGGCGCCGATGGTCAGCGGATAGCCGGTGTCGGTGTGCAGGACGCTGCCGTCCTGGACGTTGGAGTTCTCGCCGATGGTGATCGGATCGTTGTCGCCGCGAATCGTCGCGCCGAACCAGACGGAGGCGTTCTTCTTGAGAATCACCCGGCCGACGACGGCGGCGTTGGGCGCGATCCAGTATTCATCTTCTTTAGGCAGTTCCGGGGCGACTTCGCCCAAGTTGTAGACACTCATCCGTACACCCCGTTTATTTAATCAAATGAGCCATTTAAGGATTCAGAAACCACGTTAGCATCACTCTAGTGATGCGATTCGAGAGGGGCGAGAGCCCTTCCGCATCACGCCGCGAGTCGGCGTCCGGTTCGTGGCCTGCGTTTGGGGCGGGGTACAAGGTGTCGCGTTTGCTACGGCGGGGTTTCCCGCCTGGATCACGAACCGAAGACGGACCTCCGGGCCGTTGCGCGCGGCCCCGCCGCACCACTGAAAACTTCATGGATCCTCGAGGGCGAGCCGTTTCGGCGTCGCCCTTTTTTCTTGCCCCTATGGAGGCCTAGATGACCAAGCGAGCTCTGAAGCGACAACTGCGCGAAGGCGCGTTCGACGCCGCCCAGTTCGAGGATGACGCGAAAGTCCGCCGGCTGCCGGTGGACCGGGCGTGGTCCCCCTTGGCCCATCACAACGACGATCGCGACCAGGGGTATCTCAAGACAATAAAAGCCAAGTCGCCGGGCCAGCAGGCGTTGATGGACGCCATCGACGCCAAGAACCTGGTCATGGCCCTGGGCCCGGCCGGCACGGGCAAGACCTACCTGGCCATCGCCAAGGCGGTGGAAGCGCTGGAGGCGGGACGGGTCGGCCGCATCGTGCTGTCTCGGCCCGCCGTCGAGGCCGGCGAGTCGATCGGCTTCCTGCCGGGCGACGCCGAGGACAAGCTCGCGCCCTACCTGCGGCCGCTCTACGACGCGCTGTCGGACCGGCTGTCGATGAAGCGGGTGCGGGCGCTGATGGCCGAGGGCGCCATCGAGATTGCGCCGGTCGGGTTCATGCGCGGCCGCACGCTGAACAACGCCTTCGTGGTCATCGACGAGGCGCAGAACTGCACCTACGGGCAGCTGAAGATGCTGCTGACCCGCCTGGGCTGGCATTCGACCATGGTGGTGACCGGCGACCCGGCCCAATCGGACCTGCTGCCGGAACTCTCGGGCCTCGGCCCCGTCGCCGACCGCTTCGAGGAGATCTCGAACATCGCGGTAGTGCGGCTCAAGGACGTCGACATCGTGCGCCACCCGCTGGTGGCCGAGATGCTGGGCGTGCTCTGACGCCGTAGTGGAGGCCGGCCCCGGATCACGGGGCCGGCGCTCGACCTGTTAGGGCAGGTCTTCGGCGAGGATCGCCATTTCGAACATGTACGAGCCGTCGCCGTCCTCGTCCTCGAAGACGACGCCGATGAACTCCTCGCCGATATAGACTTCGGCGGAGTCCTTTTGCTTCGGGCGGGGGACCAACGTGATCCGCGCGTTGGCGAAGGTGCCGCGCAGGTGGCCTTCGAGACGGCGGATAGCTTTTTCGTCCAGCACGCTGGGCTCCTTCGTAGATTTTCGCCGGGAACCTACGGGTTTTGCGCCGCACCGCAAAGCGCCTGCGCCCGAAAAAGCTGGGGACGCGGCCCTCGCGCCCGCTAGTCTGCCCGTCAAATCAAGGGGAGGACCGCGTGGCGGGCGTCGAGCTGGGACTGGTCGAGGGCTATTACGGCAAGCCGTGGTCATGGGCGGAGCGCCGGGCCGTGGTCGAGGCGCTGGTCCCGCACGGCTACCGATTCTTCCTCTATGCGCCGAAGGCCGACGCCTTCCTGCGCCGCCGCTGGCAGGAGCCGCATCCGCAGGAGACCGCTGACGAACTGCGGGCTTTCTCGGCCTTCTGTCGAGCGGCCGGCGTGCGGTTCGGGGTCGGCCTCAGTCCCTACGAGATCTACCGCGATTTCGGCCCGGCCGCGCAGGAGGCGCTGGCGGCGAAGCTGGCGCAGCTGGACGCGCTGGGGCTCGACGACCTGGCCATCCTGTTCGACGACATGCGCGGCGACCTGCCGGACCTCGCCGCCAATCAGATCGAGATCGTCCACTGGATCGCCGCGCGGACCACGGCGAAGCGGGTGATCGTCTGCCCGTCCTACTACACCGACGATTCCATCCTCGACCGCGTGTTCGGCCAGCGGCCGGCCAACTACCTGGAGGATCTGGGCGCGGGTCTCGATCCGTCGATCGAGGTGTTCTGGACCGGCGAGGAGGTCTGCTCGCGCGAGTTCAGCCCGGGCCACCTGGAACGCGTCGGCCGCCAGCTGCGCCGCAAGCCGCTGCTGTGGGACAACTATCCGGTCAATGACGGGCCGCTGATGTCGCCGTTCCTGCATCTGCGCGCCTTCACCGGCCGGCCCGCGAGCATCGGGCCGCAGATCGCCGGTCATGCAGTCAATCCGGCCTTGCAGCCCACCCTGTCGCTGATCCCGGCCATCACGCTGGCGCAGAGCTATGCGCAGGGCGAGGCCTACGAGTACGTCCGCGCCTTCCAGGCCGCCGCTCGCGAGGTGCTCGGCGAGGACCTCGCCGCCGCGGTGGAGCGCAACATGAGCCAGTTCCAGGGCTTTGGCCTGGATCGGCTGACCGAGGAGAACCTCGGCCGGATGCGGCCGCGCTACGCCGGCTTCGACCATGCGGCCGCCCGCGAGATCGTCGCCTGGCTGGACGGCGCCTACCGCATCACCCTGGCCGAGATCGAGGCGACTTGAACCGGCGCGCGGCCGGCGCCTAGAGTGATAGGACCGCGTTGGCGGAACACGCGAAAGACCTCCCCAGTGGCCGGCTGATCTCGTCCTAGACGACTGACCTTCGCCGACCGGCGCCACAGGCGTTCGGGTCGCCCTGCCGCACGACGATTTCCTGGACAGCCGCCATGGCGTTCTTCCGCAACTCCACCGTCAACCTGCTGAACCTGCACTACGGAATCCACGCTCTCGCGCTCAGCGGCGGCGGGGCGTTCTTCGCGGTCTATCTGCTGCGCGCCGGCGTTCCGGCCCATGGGGTGCTGGCTTCGCTGGCCGCGATCCTGATCGGCCGCTTCTTCATTCGCCCGGCGGTGCTGCCGCTCTGCAAACGCTTCGGCCTCAAGCCGATGGTCATCGTCGGCACCATCCTGACCGCCGGCCAGTACCTGCTGCTGGCCAGGGTCGACGGGATCGGCTGGCCGCTGTTCACGCTGTGCGCCGTCTCCTCGATCGGCGACACCTTCTACTGGACGACCTACCACGCCTACTTCGCCTCGCTCGGCGACGCCGAGCACCGCGGCCATCAGATCGGCGCGCGCGAAGCCATCGCCGCCCTGGTCGGGATCGCCGCGCCGCTGCTGACCGGCTGGGCGCTGGTCACCGTGGGAGCGGAGATCGCGTTCGGCGCGACGGCCGTCGTGCTCGCCTTCTCGGCCCTGCCGCTGTTCTTCACCCCGCCGGTCCCGATCGCGCTTGAGGCGCCGAACGCCTTCTGGTCGGCGCGCCCGGGCGTCGCGCTGTTCGTCGCCGACGGCTGGATGGCCTCGGGCTATCTGTTCGTCTGGCAGATCGCGCTGTTCATTTCATTGGGTGAGAATTTCGCAGCTTTCGGCGGAGCGATGGCGGTCGCCGCGGTCGCCGGAGCGGTCTGCGGGCTGCTGCTGGGCCGGTTCATCGACGCCGGCCATGGTCGGCGCGCCGTGTGGTTGGCGGCCGGAACGGCGGCGGCGGTCATCGCCGTCCGCGCGGCAGGCTACGGGCACCCGGCCATCGCCGTCGCCGCGAACGCGGCCGGCGCGCTGGTGGTGGCGCTCTACACGCCGACCATGATGACAGCCGTCTACAATCTCTCGCAGGCCTCGCCCTGCCCCCTGCGTTTCCACATCGCCACCGAAGGCGGCTGGGACGCTGGCGGCGCTGGGGGCGCACTCACGGCGGCCGCCCTGCTATGGGCTGGCGCGCCGTTCTGGGCGGCGATCCTGATGGGTCTTGTCGGCACCATCGCGGCCTTCGTGCTGCTGCGACGCTACTATTATGCTGCGCCGGCGCCCGCGCCTCAGATGACGTAGTCGTAGACCGCCTCGGCCAGGGTGTGGTCCATGCTGCGCGCCGGCTCTTCGCAGGTCGGGCAGTTGACCAGCCGCGCCGGCACGCCCGCGGCCGTGCAATGCGGCGGCACCGGCTTGAGCACCACCGAACCGGAGGCCACCTTGGCGTAGTCGCCGATGGTGATGTTGCCGAGCACCTTGGCGCCCGCGCCCAGCAGCACGCCATTGCCGATCTTCGGGTGACGGTCGCCGCGCTCGGCGCCGGTCCCGCCCAGGGTCACGCCCTGAAGCAGCGAGACGTCGTCGCCGATCACCGCGGTCTCGCCGATGACGATGCCGGTGCCGTGGTCGATGAACACCCCCGAGCCGATCTTGGTGGCCGGGTGGATGTCGACCTGGAAAATCTCTGACATGCGGCTCTGCAGATAGAGCGCGATGGTCTCGCGGCCCTGATGCCACAGCCAGTGGGCGACGCGCTGGGTCTGCAGCGCCTGGAAGCCCTTAAAGAACAGGAACGGTTGGACATAGCCCTTGCAGGCGGGGTCCCGCTCGAAGACGGCCTTCAAGTCCGCTTCGGCAATCTCGACCAATCGCGGATCGGCGCGATAGGCGGCGTCGGCCAGTTCGCGCAGGCTCATCGCCCGCAGCTCCTGATCGCCCAGTTTGCGCGCCAGCTGATACGACAGCGCCGCGCCCAGGTCGTCATGGCTCAGCACCACGGCGTTGAGCAGCGAGGCGAGCGCCGGCTCGGCCTTCGCGGCGCGTTCCGATTCCATGCGCAACGCAGCCCATACCGGCGGCGCGGCGGTGGGGTCGATCACTTCAAGGCGTTGGCTCAAAGGCTCCTCCCGTCCCAAAGGCGGTCCCCTATCCTAGCATGGCGCGCGCGAGCGACGCCGACAAAAGCCCTTCTCGGGCCATGTGGTACGCCCGAAGCAACATGGCAACCGTTAAGGCGTCGCGGATGTGCCCATCCATCGCGGCCTGGAGGACCTCGCGGAAGGGCGCGCGCACCATGGCGATGTCCTCGGTGTCGTCGGCGTGGACGGTCTCGGACGCTGCGCGCAGGTCGGTCGCCAGGTAGCCGATCGCCAGTTCATCGGTGACCGAGTTCGACAGCTGCACGCGCAGGATCTCGCGCCACTCTCCAGCCGCCAGCCCCGCCTCCTCGGCCAGCTCACGCTGTGCGCCGAGCAGCGGATCCTCGCTCTTGGGCCCGCCGCCCTCCGGGATCTCCCAACTGTAGTCCGCGAACGGAAACCGATGCTGTCCGACCAGCACCACCGAACCGTCCTGGTCGATGGGCAGCACCGCCAATGCGTAGTTCTTGAAGCCGACGACGCCGTAAAAGGCCGCGGCCCCGGTGGGCGCGACCGCGTCATGCTCGGTGATCCGGATCCAGGGGTTCTCGTAGGCGACCTTGGATTCGCCACGAAGCCAGGGCCTTCCATGTTCGGTCAGCCACGCCGGTTTTTGCGACATATTCTCAACTAACCTTGCAGATCGCGCCCGCGGCCCCCAATAAAGGCCCCCGACGATCATTCATCCCAGCGAGAAGCCCGTCTTGTCCATTGCACTTCCCGAAGCCCCGTCGTTCGGCGCCCCGGTCGACCAGCACCCCTGCCCCGAACTGCTGAGCTTCCTCGCCACCCGCCGCTCGGCCTCGGCGGTCACGCTGGCCGAGCCCGCGCCAGGCGATGAGGACGTCGCCGCCCTGATCCGGCTGGCCGCCCGCGCGCCGGACCACGGCAAGCTGGCCCCCTGGCGTTTCATCGTGCTGCGCGGCGAAGACAAAGCTGCGTATGCGGCGCGCCTGGAAGCGCTCGCCCAGTCACGCGGCGACACGCGCGCAGCCGCCAAGCTCGCCAAGCTGAAGATTCCGCCGATGGGGATCGCCGTGGTTTCGGCGCCGCGCGCGCACGACGTCCCCGAGTGGGAGCAGGTGCTGTCGGCCGGGGCGGTGTGCACGGGCCTGCTCTACGCGGCCCAGGCGCTCGGCTACGGGGCCAACTGGATCACCGACTGGTACGCCTATGACGGCGAGGCCAAGGCTATCCTGGGGCTCAATGCTGCTGAAAACGTCGCCGGCTTCATCTTCATCGGCACCGCAAAGGAATCGCCGATGGAACGCGAACGGCCCGACAGCGCAGCGCTGACCACCGTCTGGAAGCCCTGACCCGCGACAAGGGCCAAGAATCACGAAGGCCGGACAGCGATGGCCCGCTGCCCGGCCTGATGTGACACGCCCGAGGAGAGATGGGCACGGTCCTTATATCACGCAGGCGACCAGTCCGCTAGTCAATCGCGGCTCTCTCGCGTGGGACGCGAGACCGCGGCAGGCTCAGCGCCCCAACGCATTACAACCATTGCGATGTATTCAGCCAAATGAATACTCTCCGACGGCGAAGCGCATTCCAAGCTTCAACCGTCCCGACTAGGATTACCTGCGCGCAATGGCCCAGGACTTCTGATCAACCGCGACCGCGATACGTGGCCACACCCTGATCTGGCACCCAAAGCCCCTCGGGCGCAGGACCGCTTTGCCAGAAAACGTCGATCGGAATGCCTCCGCGCGGGAACCAATAGCCGCCGATGCGGAGCCAACGCGGCGCCGCGACCTCGACGATCTTGCGTCCGATCGCGACCGTGCAGTCCTCATGGAACGCGCCATGGTTGCGAAACGAGCCGAGATACAGCTTCAGAGACTTCGATTCGATCAGCCATTCGCCGGGGGCGTAGTCGATCACCAGGTGCGCGAAATCGGGCTGTCCGGTCACGGGGCAGAGCGACGTGAACTCCGGCGCGGTGAAGCGAGCCAGATAGAGAGTGTCGCTCTGCGGATTGGGGACACGCTCGAGGGTCGCAGCCTCGGGACTGTCGAAGCCCCGGACGTCACGGCCCAGCTGGGTCAGATGCAGTTCTTCCATCGCCGGGATTTATCTCGCCGCAAGGTTTGCGGCAACCGAGCGAACCGTTATCAGATCAAGCAAACAGACAGATGGGGAGAACGGCATGTCCGGCAGCGATTTCGAAGGCTTCGTGGTGGTGGTCACCGGCGCATCGACCGGCCTTGGCCGCGCCATCGCGGTGGAGACGGCCAGCCGCGGCGCGCAGGCGGTGGTCATCAACTACGCACGCAGCGCTGACGAGGCCAAAGAGACAGCCCGCCAGGTCGAAGCGCACGGCGCTGTCGCGGTGCTGGTCCAGGGCGACGTCGCCGACGACGCCGACTGCCGCAAGATCGCCGCCGCAGCCGAGCCCTTCGGGCGCATCGACGCCCTGTTCAACAACGCCGGCGTCACCAAGTTCGCGCCCAATCACGCCGACCTGGACGCCGTCTCCGCCGAGGACTTCCTGAACCTCTACGGCGTCAACGTGGTCGGCGCCTTCCAGATGACCCGCGCCGCCCGCGCGCTGCTTGAGGCCGGCGAGCGCCCCGGCGCCGTCGTCAACACCTCCTCGATCGCGGGCGTCGCCGGCATCGGCTCGTCGGTGCCCTACGCCGCCTCGAAGGGCGCGATGAACACCATGACCCTGTCGCTGGCCCGCGCCCTGGCGCCGAGGATCCGCGTCAACGCGATCTGCCCGGGCTTCATCGACACGCCCTGGTTCGACAAGGGCGTCGGGGCCGAACGGGCCCAGAAGATGCGCGAGGGCGCGGCAGCCAACACGCCGCTGAAGGCCGCTTCCACCGCCGAGGACGTCGCCGCCGCCGCGGTGTTCCTCGCCTCGCCGGGCTCGCGGCACGTCACCGGCGAGACCCTGCTGGTCGACGCCGGCACGCACCTTGGCTATGCGCCGCTGGCCATGCGGTGAGCAAAGGGCGACGCAATCTGGGGTGAAACCCTGACTCGCAGGACAGCCGTGGCGCCGAAGGCACACTCATTCGCCCAAAAGCGCGGCGCCACGCGCTGTTAACGCTCAAAAATCAAACAGCGATTACCCAGCAAAGGTGATCGGCTCCGCTCGCGTTGATCTGCCGGTCGGCCGCATGGCGATCTCGGTTCGACGGTCAGCTGGAGCCTGATCGAATAATGGGGATACAACGCTAATGAAGACTCTCACCACCGCGCTTCTGGCCGCTGCCGCCACCGTCGCCATGGGCGGCGCCGCCTTCGCCCAGGAGGACAGCGCGCTCGACCTCTCCTTCAACGTCGGCGCGGCCACCGACTACGTCTGGCGCGGCGTCAGCCAGACCGACGAAAGCCCGCAGATCTCGGGCGGCATCGACGCCACCATCGGCGGCCTGGTCTACGCCGGCACCTGGCTGTCGAACGTCGACTTCGGCACCGGCAACGACACCGACTTCGAACTCGACCTGTACGCCGGCATCCGTCCGCAGCTCGGCCCGGTCAGCCTCGACTTCGGCATCCAGTACTACGGCTACATCAACGCCCCGACCGGTTCGGACCAGGACTTCATCGAGTTCAAGGCCGCCGGCTCGGTTCCGGTCGGCCCGGCCACCGTCGGCGCAGCCGTGTTCTACTCGGACGACTTCTTCGGCGGCACCGGCAAGGCGACCTACGTCGAACTGAACGGCTCGAGCCCGATCGGCGAGAAGTTCAGCGTCTCGGGCGCCCTCGGCTATCAGGACGTCGACTATGACGGCGACTACACGACCTGGAACCTCGGCGTCGGCTACGCCCTCACCGACTACCTCGGCGTGGACCTGCGCTACCACGACACCAGCGAGCACGATTTCGGCGATCTCTATGAGAGCCGCGTCGTTCTGGGTCTTAAGGCCGCCTTCTAAGGGTCGCGAGACTTGAGGAAAAGGAGAGCCGCCTCGGCGACGAGGCGGCTCTCTTGCTTTATTCCCCGCGACTACTGCGGGAATTCGGCCACAGGTCAAAAAAACATCGTTCTCCTGCGGAGCGAAAACCTCGCCTTGGAGTTTCATTGGACGGTCGCGTTGACGCGTCTATGTTGCCAACCTTCGGACAGGACGCGGAGCACGATTCATGGAGCAGGTGGCCAATCGGGCTCAGACCATCGTCGCTGACGCCCTGATTGCAGCTGGCGCTTTCTTTCTGGCGTACCTGCTGGCGTCCGGTCAGTTCCTGGATACTGTTGGACCTGCTCTCCCTGCATTGAAGCTACTTCAGCTGATCGGAATCTATACCGGTCTGGCGGCGCTGTTCTCGACGTTGTTCCGCCGCGAGCTGTCGCCGTGGCGCTACGTGTCGATCCCCGACGCGCTGGTGCTGGCGCGCACCGCCTTCCTGACCGCCGGCGTCTTCCTGCTCATGGTGTTCGTGCTCAACCGCGCCGAGGGTCTGCCGCGCTCGGCCCTCGCCATGGCCGTGATCTTCCAGATGGTCGGCTCGATGGGCGCGCGCCTGATGCGCCGCGCCATGCATGAGCACGCCCTCGACAGCTTCTCGCCGCTGAAGACGATCAAGGACCGCGCGCCGACCGCCCCGTCACTGCTGCTGATCGGCTCGCCGGCACTGGCCGATTCGTATCTCCGCGACGCCGCCCGTCGGCATGACCAGGCGTGGACGCCGGTCGGCATCGTCAGCCCCGACGCCCGCGACCTCGGCCAGCAAGTGCGCGGCGTCTGCGTCATCGAAAGCCTGGGCAACCTGGACGAGGCGCTGGCCGATCTGCGCCGGTGGAACCGCTACCCCCGCGCCATTCTCTTCCTGGAAGAGCCCGGTCGTCTGAAGGGCCTGACCGCGAATCAGCTCGGCCTGCTGAAGAACGATGGCATCCGCCTGCTGCGCCGCCCCTCGATCGTCGAGCTCGCGCACCACGAGGGCATGCCGCTGCTGCCGATGCGCGAGATCAGCGTCGAGGAACTGCTGGCGCGTGAACCGATCGAACTCGACCGCGCCGCGGTCGGGGCCCTGATCCAGGGCCGCCGGGTGCTGATCACCGGCGCCGGCGGGTCGATCGGCGCCGAACTCGTGCGCCAGGTCGCGCAGTTCAACGCCGCCCACGTCACGGTCATGGACTTCTCGGAAACCTCGCTGTTCGAGATCGACCGCGAGATGGCCGAGACCTGGCCGCAGCTGTCGCGCACCGCCGTGCTCTGCGACGTGCGCAACTCCCATCGCCTGCACCAGGCTTTCCAGCGCGAGAAGCCGGACCTGGTGTTCCACGCCGCTGCGCTCAAGCACGTCTCGATGGTCGAACAGCACCCCTGCGAAGGCGTGCTGACGAACGTGGTCGGCACCTGGAACGTGACCGAGGCCGCGCGCGCCTGCGGCGCGGCGCAGATGATTCTGATCTCCACCGACAAGGCGGTCGATCCGTCGAACGTCATGGGCGCGACCAAGCGCCTGGCCGAAGCGGTCATCCAAGCCCAGCAGGCAGGCGAAGGCACGCGCTTCTCGGCCGTCCGATTCGGCAACGTGCTCGGCTCGGCCGGCTCGGTGGTGCCGATCTTCCGCTCGCAGATCGAGCGCGGCGGGCCCGTGCGGGTGACCCACGAGAATATCGAACGCTTCTTCATGACCATTCCGGAGGCCGCCCAGCTGGTGCTGCACGCCACCGCGCACTCGGCTGAAGGCGAAGAGACGAAGCACGCGCGCCTGTTCCTGCTGGAGATGGGCGAGCCGGTGCGGATCATGGATCTGGCCCGCCAGATGATCGCCCTGTCGGGCCATGTGCCCGGCAAGGACATCGAGATCGAGGTCACCGGTCTGCGTCCGGGTGAAAAGCTCACCGAGCTCCTGCTCGACGAGACCGAACGCTCCCTGCCCTGCGCGCCCAAGGTCATGGAGGTGGTGTCCTCCTCGGCGCTGCGGATCACCGCCAACCACCTGATCGAGCTGGAAGCCATGGCTCAGGGCGGCGACGTCGATCAGGTCAGGGCCAAGCTGTTCGACATCGTGGCGCAAGTGCGCGGTGAAAAGCCTTCCGCCCCGGCGCTGCGGGTCGTCTCGAGCGCCTGAGCGACGCCTAGGTCGTCGAGCGGACGTGACGCGGCCGCGCCGAGAGTATAATCGGGCGACATGGCGGTTATCCTGGTCACCGGCTCGGCCGGCTTCATCGGCTCCCACGTCGCGCATCGGCTGCTGGACCGCGGCGACACGGTCGTGGGTCTCGACAATCTCAACGCCTACTACGATCCGACGCTGAAGCAGGCGCGGCTGGCGCGGCTAGAGGCGCGCGACGGCTATCGCCATTCGGCCATCGACCTCGCCGACCGCGAGGCGATGACCGCCCTGTTCGCCGAGGCCAAGCCCGACCGGGTGATCCACCTCGCGGCCCAGGCCGGGGTTCGCTACAGCCTTGAGCAGCCCGCCGCCTACGTCGACGCCAACCTCGTCGGCTTCGGGAACATCCTGGAGGGCTGCCGCGCCGTGCAGGCCCAGCACCTGGTGTTCGCTTCGACCAGTTCGGTCTACGGGGCCAACGGCAAGCTGCCGTTCTCGGTGCATGACAGCGCCACCCACCCGATCACTCTCTATGCGGCGACCAAGCTGGCCAACGAGGCCATGGCGCACTCCTACGCCCACCTGTTCGATATCCCGTCGACGGGCTTCCGGTTCTTCACGGTCTACGGCCCCTGGGGCCGGCCGGACATGGCGCTGTTCAAGTTCACCAAGGCGATCCTCGAAGGCCAGCCGATCGACGTCTTCGGCCAGGGGAAGATGCAGCGCGACTTCACCTATGTGGACGACATCGTCTCCGGCGTCGTCGCCGCGCTCGACCGCCCGGCGCAGATCGATCCCAACTGGGATGCGATGGCGCCCGATCCCGCCACCAGCGGCGTCGCGCCCTGGCGCATGCTCAACCTCGGCAACAGCCAGCGGGTCGAGTTGATGCGCTATATCGAGGTGCTGGAAGAGAAGCTCGGCCGCAAGGCCCAGCTCAACCTGCTGCCGATGCAGCCGGGCGATGTGGCCCGCACGGAAGCCGACGTCACCGACACCAAGGCCGCGCTCGACTATGCGCCGTCGACGCCAATCGAGGTGGGGGTGTCGAACTTCGTCGACTGGTATCTCGACTACTATCGCGTCGGGGCGAACTGACGATCAGCGGCCGCGGGCCTGATCGCGCGCGGCGGCGGCCTCTTCCTTGGCCCGGCGCGCCGCCTCGCGGGTGGCGCGGCGTTCGGAGAGAATCGACCAGACGATCAGCCCGACTATGCAGGCCGCCAGGAACGGCAGGGAAAACTGGCCAAGTCGTTCCATCTGGAAGGGTCCTCACCTCGGCGTCGATGACCTAGTCGATACCAGGGTTCCGCGCCCTGGCAAGCGGCCCTCTAGAGTCGGAGGTCGGCCGCTCCCTGCGGGAACATCGCCTTGACGTCGTAGAGCACCGCGCCGGGCTTGCCCAAGGCGCGGATCGCGTCGACGCCCATTTCCTTGAACTCGTTGTGGGCCACGGCGACCACGATGGCGTCGTAGGCCCCCTGCTCCAGCGTCGCGACCGGGGCGACGCCGTACTCGGCCTCCGCTTCGGCCGGATCGGCCCAGGGCTCGTGCACGTCGACCGCGATCTCGTACTCGCCGAGCTCGCGGACGATGTCGATCACGCGGGTGTTGCGCAGGTCCGGGCAGTTCTCCTTGAAGGTCAGGCCCATGACCAGCACCCGCGCGCGGCGGACCTGGATCTCGCGGCGGATCATGGTCTTCACCAATTCCTGCGCGATGTAGCCACCCATGCCGTCGTTGATCCGCCGCCCAGCCAGGATGACCTGCGGATGATAGCCGGCGTCCTCGGCCTTGGAGGTCAGGTAGTATGGGTCGACGCCGATGCAGTGGCCGCCGACCAGGCCCGGCGTGAACTTCAGGAAGTTCCACTTGGTGCCGGCCGCGGCCAGCACCTCCTGGGTGTCGATGTCCAGGCGATTGAAGATCAGCGCGAACTCGTTGATCAGCGCGATGTTCAGGTCGCGCTGGGTGTTTTCGATCACCTTGGCGGCCTCGGCGACGCGGATCGAGCTGGCCAGGTGCGTCCCGGCCTGCACTACGGCGGCGTAGAGGGCATCGACGAACTGCGCGGCCTGCGGCGTCGAGCCGGCGGTGACTTTGACGATGGTCGACAGCCGATGCTGGCGGTCGCCCGGATTGGCCCGCTCGGGGCTGTAGCCGGCGAAGAAGTCCTCGTTGAACTTCAACCCCGAGACCTGCTCGATCACCGGCACGCAGTCTTCTTCGGTCGCGCCGGGATAGACGGTGGACTCAAAGATCACCACGCCGCCCTTGGCGATCGCCCGGCCCACCGTGCGGCTGGCCGACAGCAACGCGGTCAGATCGGGGCGCTTGTAGCGGTCGATCGGGGTCGGAACAGTGACGATGAAGACGTTGCAGGCCTTCAGCGCCGCTTCGTCGGCCGCAAAGCTCAAGCCGCTGGCGGCAGCCAGTTCTTCAGCCGACGTCTCCAGCGTGCGGTCGTGGCCGGACTTGAGCTCGGCGATGCGGTCGGCGTCGATGTCGAACCCGACCACAGGGTACTTCTCGGCCAGCGCCACCGCCAGCGGCAGTCCAACATAGCCAAGGCCGATCACGCCGATCGCGGCCGGCGTGCGGGTGAAGGGGTTCTGCAGCATCGCTGACAAGTCTCCTAGCGTCCGGTCGCCCGGAACAGCTCCGTGCAGGCGCAGAGGATATGGTAGAACGACGTCGCCGGCGCAGGCTCGTCGACAAAGGTCCCGTCGGGACGCAACTTGTCGCGCCAGGCGCCCGCAGCCGGGGTCTGCAGATAGCGACGCAGCACCTCGGCGGCCTCGGTCTTGCCCGCCTCGTCGCCGAACAGCAGCTCGGCCTTCAAGTGCTCGGTCTGCGGCCACAGGCGCGCCGTCGCTTCGCGCACCGAGAAGTCGTCCCAGAGCTCGTTCATCACCACCTGACGGCCGGGGTCGATCCCGCGTCGGCCGGCGTCGTAGAGGCCGCGGGCCGCAGCCAGGGCGTCGGCGCGTCCGCGCAGGCGGCCCCACTTCTCCAGCAGCCAGGCCCACTCGAACTGGTGGCCCGGTTCGACGAGACGGCCGTCGTCGCCGTCCACCAATCGCCAGTCGGCGTCGAAGAACTCGCGCAGGAACCCGCCCTCCGGGTCGATGAACACCCGCAGCGCCATCTCGACGATCTCGTCGGCCAAGGCGTCCCAGACGCCGCCTTCGTTCTCCGCCCAGGCCAAGGCCCCCTCGAGCAGGTGCATGTGGGCGTTGGCCTGATACGGATAGGCGATGTTCTCGACGAAGCCGCCAGCCGGATTGCGCATCGAATCGAGACCGCTCAGCACGCCCAGCGCCACCTTGCGCAGGTCGAGCCGGTCTGGATCGACGCGGTGCAGGGTCGCCGTGCCCAGCAGCGCGAAGGCCTGATCATAGAGCATCGGCGTGTCGTCGAGCGGCGCGCCGTCGAGGCCCACCAGGGTGCGGAACAGGCCGTCCGACCGCAGGTAGCGATCCAGGAAGAAGTCCATCCCGTGCCAGGCAGCCTCGCGCCACGGGCCATCCCAGCCGAGCGCCCCGGCGGTGGCGAAGACGTAGGTCTGACGCCCTTGCACCCGCGCACGGCGCGGCCCTGGCCGCGGCTCGCCCTCGATGCTCAGCGCCTCGTGATAGCCGCCCCGCTCACGGTCGGCCCCGCGCGCCCACCACAGCGGCAGCGCGGCCTCGCGCACCCAGCGGTCATACCAGGCTCCGGCGGCGTCCAGGCTCTTGAAGGGGGCTTCGTCCCGAGGATCCACGCTCTCGTCCCGTCGCGGCGGCGAATCGACTTTCAATACTTCCAACCTCGTCCTCACGGCCCCTCGATAGCGCGTCGGGGCGTACGCGTCATCGCGATTGCGCCGCGGCCGGATAAGCGCAGCTTGAGGCGAAATTGCGGGAACGCGCGCCGCGACGCCAAATCCACCGGAAACCTTTCCTCAGGGCGAGGATGCTAGACAGATGCTCGGCGTCTCCACCGACGCCTCGGTCACCGCAAAGGCTTCGAAATGCTCGGACTGTTCAACGCCGCCGTCCTCAAGCTGAGGCTCTACCTGATGAAACGGCGCCAGTTCGACAACCTGGCGCTGCGCAAACTGTTCCGCGAGCGCTACGACATCGACATCGGCATGTACTCGTACGGCTGCTTCGATCAGTGGCGCATGCCCGGACCGATCCGTATCGGCCGCTACTGCTCATTCGCCAACACGGTCCGCTCGGCGCCGATCAACCATCCGCTGGACGCGCTGACCACGCACCCGGCGCTGTATGAGAAGAAGTTCGGCGTGGTGGACGCCGACATCACCTGGGACGAGCCGCTGATCGTCGAGGACGACGTCTGGGTCGCGCACAACGTGGTGATCCTGCCGAGCTGCAAGTTCATCGGCCGCGGGGCGGTGATCGGGGCCGGAGCCATCCTGACCAAGAACGTCGACCGCTACGCTGTGATGGTGGGCAATCCGGCGCGCAAGATCCGTGACCGTTTCGATCCCGAGCTGGCCGCGGCGATCGAGGCCACTCGCTGGTGGGAACTCGATACGCCCGAACTGCGGCGGCTCGTGCAGAGCCACGGCGAAATGGTCAATCACCCGAGCGTCGCGGCCCTGGAGGCCTGGCGCCGCGGACAGCCGGTCAGCGGCTAGCGGGCTTCAGGGTCCGCAACAGCCCGACCACCTCACCGATCGTTTCGCGCTCGCGCAGCGCGACCCCGGCGGCGATCGCCGCCAGCAGCGCCGCGAACAGCGCGGCGAGAGCGTAGTGGCCGGAATCCGCGGCGGCTGCGGCGCCGTAGATCACTGCAAACGACGCCGCGAACGCGGCCACGCGATCCCAGCCGTCCCAGCCGGGGAAACCGACGGCCCTGTTCAACAGCACCAGGGCCACGATCAGGGCGGTGAACTCGCCGATGATGAAGCCGATCAGCACGCCAGGCAGTCCGCCCAGCATCATGAACCCTGCGATCGCCGCCGGCAGCGCGACCAGACGCGCAATGTTGTTGATCATGACAATGCGGCTCACTCCGACGCCGAGCGCGACATTGGTCGGCCAGAGACGGATGAAGCGCGCAGCCTGCAGCATCCCGATCAGGGCGAGCACCGTCGCCGGAAGGTCGAAGGCCCTGCCGTAGAGCATCACGACCGCCACGGGGGCGACCAGCGCGAACCCGGCGGCGATGCCGAGCGCCAGCAGCACGGACCGCCCGGCCAGCCGATCTGCAGCCCGCTTCAGGTGAGCCGGATCACTCCTGGCCGCAGAGATGATGGGCAGGTTCGTGGCCCCTAGCACGCGGCTCACCATCGCCGCCGGCGAACTGACCAGCAGCAGCACCGCGGTGTAATGGCCAAGCTCGGTCACGCCCAGCTGATGGCCGATCAGCACGCGGTCGCCTTGCGAGCCGACGAACAGCAAGAGGCCGTTGACCACCAAAGGACCGGCGAACATCGCCAGCCTTCCGGCGTAGTCGCGGGAATAGCCGATCGCATACGGGCGTTTGGCGGTCAGGTGGGAGACGATCACCTGCGCCACCGGCCGGGCGATCAGGCCGTAGAGAATGGCCGTGAAATCACGCGTGTAGTAGGCGGCGATGATGATCGCCGCGGTGCTGACCAGTTCGGCGACGGCGATCCCCAGGGCTTCCGGCCGGAAGTCGTGCGCCCGTTGCGCCCGCCGGAAATCGAGGTGGACCCAGCCGCCGATGAGCGGCGCGGCCGCAAGCACCATCAGGCCAGTGGCGAGCGCGGGCTCGTCGTAGAGGCTCGCCATCGGGTAGGCCGCAATGAGCAGGCCGAGCGCGATGAATATGCCACGTCCCACGAAGACCAGCTGGACGAGCTTCTGGACAGCCGGCTTGTCGCCGTCGGGATCCTGGATCAGGAACCGGTCGCTGCCGTTGTCGCTGACGGACTCGAAGAACGACGACGTAAGGATCAGCAGCGCCGCGAGACCAAGCTGCTCTGGCCCCAGCAGCCGCGCCATGATCGTGTAGCGCGCCAGCGAGCACACCTGCGCGATTACGGACGCGGCGACATATGCTCTCGTGCCTTGGCGAATGACGGCGCCCTCAATCTTGCATCTATCCAGCCGCACCCCGCAGCTGGCACCTCACCCGCCCCGTCGTCGGCGCTCGCCGACGTTGGAGGCCAAGCTTACTCAGCCCGCAGCCGCTTCGAAGGTTCGGCGAAGCTCCGCCCGATAGACGCCGAGCAGGTCATCCACCTCACGCATTCCGGCGACGATATCGGCCGCCAGCTCCTGCCGCCGATCAAGACAGTCCTCCAGGTACCCCAGCGCCCCCTCGACATCGACGCCCGACGTGGGGATCATCCACTTGTACGCCAGCAATCCGAACAACCCGCTGAACTTTCGACTGTAGGCGACCGGCACGACGGGCGTGCCCGATGAAAACGCTCCGATACAAGCATGCATCCGGCCGGCGACCAGGAAGTCGAGGCTGGAAATATAAGACTTAGCGTCGGAAGGATTTGTGAAGTTCCCAACCCTCACCGTGGCGGGGAATTCAGTCGCAAGTTTGTCCGCGATCCGGCCATCGTCATCCCAGGCGTAGGCCTCGGCGGTGGCGTGCGGGACAAGGTGAACCTCGACGTCGTCTCGGGCCGCGGCACGGCCGATGAACCGGCGCATCAGATCGGCGTAGTCGACGCTCAGCCCGAAGCGGTTGCGGCCGCTCTCGGCCTCGTTGAACAGCAGCCCGGACACGTTCACGCCGAGCCGCAGCCGTGCGCCGCCTCGCTCTGCGCTGCGGTCGACATAGGGCAAGGCGAACGCCACATCGACCGACAGGGCGCCCTTGGCGGCCGGGGCCAGGCCGCGAAGCGCGTCGAGCGAGGCCTGGTCGCGGGCCAGCACGCTGTCGGCCCGCTTCAGGGCCACCGACGCCATCTGGCGATAAGGCGATCTCGTAAACGGACCGATCGTCTGCGGCGACAGGACCAGCGGCGTACGCGCGGCCAGCGCCTGCATCTTGGTCAGCCACAGGAACATGAAGCGGCGCAGGCCGTAGATGTCGGCGAAGCTGTCGCCTGCGCCGATGTCGAGAATGCAGTCCTGGTCGGCGATGACACGCAGCGCCCCGCTGGGATCCAGAAGGGTGCGGGTGCTGACCACGAATAGATCCGCCTCGGTCGGCGACACGTACACCGCCCCGTCGTCCCGCATGCCGATGATCGTGAAACGCGGCGTGAGGCCCATTTCCGTCGCGACCGTACGCACGATCGCCATGTTGGCGACCGTCAACGCCCCGACGCCGAGGTTGCCGGAGTTCGGCGAGTGCCACAGCAGGCCGATCTTGATCGCCTTGTCCGCCATCGCGTTCACTCTCAACTCCAGTACTGCCGCGGCTTCAGCCAGTGCGCCGCACCCGAGCGTCTCCGCCCGCACCTCAATATCGTCGCACCGCCGGCCGAGCGCCGTCGCCGGCGTCAGGCCTTGATGGCGTTCGCCAGTTGCGTCCCGATCAGCGCGTTGCGGCGCGAGGCCGGGGTCGCGGCCAGCAGGGCCGGCACGAACCGGTCGATCAGGCCGAACGCGCCCTTGGCATCCGAACCCAACGCCGAGAAGCGCACCAGCACGCCGTCAGGCACGTAGCCTTCCATCGCCGTCTTCAGACGCACCGAGCGTTGGTCGCCGGCGCTCTTGGGCAGGTACTCGCCCATCCGCGTCCAGTAAGTCACGTACTCGATCCGGTCCGCGCCCTTGGCGACGATCCGGCGCACCGGCAGTTCCGCGCCGCCCGGCAGCGCCATTTCCCCGGCTCGCACCGATTGCAGCTCGAACCCCAGGGCCGGGTAGCAGGACTCTGGCCGGTGCAACTGCAGCAGATCGCTCTGGGTGTCCCCATAGGCGATCAGCATCATGATCTGCTCGTCGGTCTCCAGGTCGCGATAGATGCGGCTGACCATCTCGCTGTAGAGCGTCGCGGCCAGACCCTCGGTGTTGGGCTGGACCAGGCCGTCGCTCTCTTCCGAGGACCACTGACCGAAGCGCACCGGCACGATCGCATCGATCTTGTCGCCTGACTTGACCAGGCTGAGACTGCGGCGCGGCTTGAGCCCGTAGGAGACGCCCGCGGCGCCCGCACAGGCGCCGAGGAACAGGAGTTCGCGACGCCCGATCATGCCGCCGCTCCCTTCAGCTTCAGCAGGCGCGACATCAGGTTGTCGACCGCGAAGACCAGCAGCAGCGCCGTCACGAACAGGAAGATGCCGGCGGCCATGTGCAGGAAGCCCTGGGCCACGGCGTCGCCGAAGAAGTAGGTCAGCAACACCAGCGTCACGATCCGGATGATGTTGGCAACGATGGCGATCGGGATCACCAGCGCCACCAGGAAGAGCGAGTAGCGCCACGACGCGTTGCGCAGCAGGTAGATGTAGAACAGGCTGATCGCCACCAGGCCGGTGATCGAGTTCATGCCCGAACAGGCGTCCTCCACCAGCAGTTGGTAGTGGCCGATCATCAGCGTGACGCCTTCACGGAAGACGGGAATGCCGACGGCCTGCAGGCCTTCGGTGGCCGCGAACGACACGAACAGCTTCAGCGGCGCGGTGATGCCGTCCATGAACCAGCCTGGCGGCGGGACCAGGAAGCCCAGATAGAACAGCGGAAACCAGTTGGTCAGCAGCACCCGCAGGCCGAAGCAGGCATAGAGCACCGACACCCCGACGCCATACAGCCCGATCACCTCAAGGCTGATGAAGTCATAGGCTCGGCCAAAGATGTAGAGGGCCAGCGACGCGGTCATCGCGGGAATGGTCAGCCAGTCGCTGCCAGGGACCGCCGCAGCGAGCATCTCGTCCCGTTTGCGCCAGAGCAGCCAGAGGCCGGTGACCAGAACGATGGGGCCATGCGCCCCGGATTCCTTGGACCAGACCTGCTCGCCCAGCGTGGCGATCGTCGGGATCGCCAGCAGCGCCATACCCAGCGCGACAACCCAAGACGGGGTGATCGCGAACCGGGAACGCGGCGCGTTTTCTGATACTGCGGAGGCCACTGATCAGCCTTCGTTCATCACCGTGCCGACGATGCGGGCGCGGTCTTCATTCAGTTGGGCGGCCAGGGCCTGCATGTCGCCGACGAAGCTGCGGTTCCGGCGCACCACGATCAGGCTGTAGCCGACGACCGTGCTGATGCGGCGCGCGTCGGCGCAGCTGTTGGCCGCCGGCGTGTCGATGATCGTCATGTCAAAGTCGCGCAGTTGCTGGTCGACCAGGTCCTTGAACCGATCGCTTGCGAGCAGTTCCTGGGCGTCCGGAGCGGCGCCGCCCGAGAACATCACCGACAGGTTCGGCAACACCGACGACTGGATGACGCCGTCCAGCGGCTCCTCCGAGCTCAGCGCCTGGAACAGGCCGATCACCGGCTTGGTGGGACGAATGAGGTCCTGAACGGTCGGGCGTCGCAGGTCGCCGTCGATCAGCAGCGTATTGACGCCGATCTGCGACAGCGCCACGGCGAGATTGACCGCGGTGAACGTGCAGCCGACGCCGCTGCTCGGTCCGCAGATCGCCAGGCCGCGCCGACCGTCGTCGACGTGCTGGGCCATGATGTGCGTGCGCAGGGTGCGGATGGCCTCGGCCTGCTCGCCATGCGGGGCCGACAGGCTGACGACCGAGGGCGCAAACGAGTAGGCGCCCTCGCCGCCCCGGGGCGACCCGGCCTCGCCGATGGAGGCGCCGCCGAGGGGGGTGGCTTCATTTGTCCGAGGCACTTGCGTTTCCTTGCTCATGCGTTCGCAAATTTACGACGCGCCGGCCCCCGGGCGCCGCCGGTCGGCAGCGACATCCCCAGGAAGCTGGGCGGCTTGCGCGGCCCGGCGATCACCGCCAGCAGCGGCGCGTCGATGATCGAGGTGACGTCCTCGGCCCCGCGGACGCGGCGGCCGAACAGCTCGATGAGCAGCGACACCAGCACGCCGAAGCCGAGGCCGAAGCCCAGGGCGCCGAACATGATCAGCGGAATGTTGGGGAAGCTGGGGTTCTGCGGGGTCACCGCGCTGCCGAGCGGCACCAGATTGGTTTCGCCGACCTCGGCTTCCTGACGCAGTTCGGCGGTGCGCGCCGCGGCCTTCTCGAACTGCGAGCGGCGCAGATCGACTTCGGCCTGCAGTTGGCGCAGGCGCTCGACCTGATCACGCTGGCCGATGACCTTGTTCTTCTGGCGCTCCAGCGCACCGGCGCTGACCGCGTTAGCCCCGGCCATGGCGCCGACGGCGGACCGCTCCTGGGCGACCTGCTGGGCCATCACGGCGCGTTGCTGACGCATTGCGATCAGGTCGGGGTGGTTCGGACCCAGCACCCGCGAGGCCTGGGCGATCGAAGCGTCGATCTGGGCCAGTTGCATGGCCGAGGCCGACGGGCCGGCGATCACCGGGGCGGCGGAGGCCGCGGAAGCCGCCGCCAACGCACTCAGCTTGGCGCTTTCGATATCGGGGCCGCCGTCCTGCAGCACGATGCCGGTTTGCTTTTCGTAGGCGGTCTTGGACGCTTCGGCCGTGACCAGGACCGACTTGGCCTTCACCGTCTGGGCGTCATACCACTCGGCGGTGCGGCGCGCGGACTCGCGGCGGAAAGCCAGGCTGGTGTCGATGTAGGCCTTGCGCAGGGCGTCGGCGACGGTGCGCGCGGATTCCGGCGAGTTCGAGGTGTAGCTGATCTCTAGGATGTTGCTGCCCTCGATCAACGAGGCGCCAGTTCCGTCGATGACGCGCTGAGCGGCCCAGCGACGGAAGTCGCGGTCGTCGCCCGGCCCGCGCATGTCGTACTGCGTGATCAGGTTGGGATCTTGCAGCCAGCCGAGGTCCTCGACCACCTGGCCGGCGACGCGGTAGTCCTTGATCAGCTCGATCTGGGTCTTGGTGTAGGCCCGCGCGAAGCTGGGCGCGGCGGTGACCTGACCGGTCACCGGGTCCGGCTTCACGAGGTCCATCATGACCCGCGAATAGGCCGAGTACCGCGGCGGCACGATCAGGGTGACGATGAACGCGCCCAGCACGCAGCTGACCGTCGCCGCGATGGTCACCCACCGCCGGGCCCAAAGGATCCTGAGGAACTGGATAATGCTCATTGCCTGTCTCCGGCCCCCAAAGCCGCCTTAGAACAAACGCTCGCCGATGACGATCACGTCGCCCGGCTCGACCTTGTCGTCGAGATTGACCTTCAGTTTCGTGCCCGCACGGGTGACCTGCAGACGGCGGTCCGAACCCGCCGGGCCAAGGCCGCCGGCCTTGGCGATCGCCAGGCGATAGGTGAGCCCCGTGGCCACCGGGTACGATCCCGGCGAATTGACCTGGCCGCTGATGTAGAAGAGCTCGGCTTGCGGGGCGAAGATCTTGTCGCCGGCCGCGACGACCGGGTCCTGCGACGGGTCGCCCGTCGCCAGATCCTTGATCAGCAGGCGCTTCTCGGCGCTGCCGTCCGCGGGACGCAGGACGATGTAATCCGCACCGGCAGCATTGACGCCGCCGACCCGCGCCAGGATTTCCGACAGCCGGTAGGAGCGGTTGACCGTGACCAGGCCCGGCGAGGTGACCGCGCCCAGGACGGTGACGTAGCGGCTCGAGTAGGAGACCACTTCCACGTTGACGATCGGGCTGGCGAAGTAGCCGCCCGCCTGCAGCGCCGCGCGCACCTGTTCGCTGAGGGCGCGGGCCGTACGATCACCGGCCGCGATACGCCCGATCAGCGGCAGCTGGATGGTGCCGTCGGCCCCGATGCGCGCGCGGGTCTTGAAGTCGGCCCGGCCCAGCACCTCGACATCGACCACATCGTCGGCGCCGAGGATGTAGTCAGGCGACGGCGCCGGCTGCGCGTCAGGCGCAGCCATCGACGGGCCGACGGCCGGAGCCATCGCCGGACCTGCCGCAGGGTTGGTCGCCTGCGCCTGCGCGCTCAGCGGCACAGCGAGAGCAGTCCCGATGACGACAATCAGTTTGAGCAGGCTATTGCGCATGGTCAGGCCTCAGTCCGATTAAAACGCGACCCCCGCCGACAGCGCGACGACGGTCCGATCATAGGTGTACTGCGGGGCGTTGGCGTCCCGATCCTCGTAACGCGCATTCAGGGTCCAACGGATCCGCTCGCTTTGCGCAAACGTGACGCCCCCGAACACGGCGTAGCTCTGGGAATCCGTCAGCACCGGGAACAGGGAGGCGAATGAGCCGTCCGTTTCGGTGTCCACGAACTCCGTCCCGGCCGACAGTGCAATTCGCGAGCCAAGATCGTAGTCGGCCGTAAGGCGATAGTTGGTCGCGATCGAGTAGAGGCCGCCGATGCTGCTGGCCGGCACGACCGCACGGCCCATGCTGAATTCGGTCCGCAGGCGCGTCGTCGGGCGATAGATCAGATCGACGCTCCAGGTCGAACCTTCGAAATCGCTGTTGGCGATTAGGCTGTCGGTCTCGACCGTGGTGTAGCCGTAGTTGATGACGCCCTGCAGGCGGCTGCTGATCCGACGCTCGAACGACACGCCCAGGGTCGTGGTCTGGTAGCCGCTGGCCGAGGTCGGCAGGAGGCGGTTCGGATAATCGGTGTCGGAGTAGCCCGCATAGAGCGTGAGCGTTCCCAGGGCGGGACGCGAATAGGTCACGCCGACGGTGCCGTCCCACGTCTCTGAATCATTTTGGAACACGACGGCGTTGCTGTTCTCGGACCAGGTCTTGTGGGCCGCAGCCGTGACGCCGAGGCCGGTGCCGCGGGTGCAGGCGACGGTCGCGCCGAGCGAGCTGCTGTCGATGGCGTTCTCGGAGTCCACCAGGGTGACGGTCTGAATGTTCGCCTGGCCATGGTGGAACGATCCGCCGAGCTGGCCCTCGCAGGGACCGAAGCGCAGGTTGGCCCCGCCTTCGAAATCCAGGTTCTCGGTGTCGAGCTGGGTGTTCTTGTCGTGGAAGTCGTAGCCCACGCTGCCCCGCAGATAGAGCGACTGGCGGCTGACCGGCAGCAGCACGTCGGCCGTCACCGCGGGACTGAAGATGGTGTCCTCTCGCTGGATGCCGCGGATCGCCGCGGTCGCCGCGTCCGAGCGGGAGACGTTGCTGTCGTGCACGACCGTCGCCTGGACGCCGAACTTGACGCTTCGCGTCTCTTGCGCGAGCGCAGGCGTCGCCAACGCCACCACGCCAAGCAAACTACCGCAGACGAACTTTCCGTAATGCATGCGCGTGCCCCCCAATTCGTAACGCCTTCTGACAGGCCCGAAGCCCTTCAGAGAGATAGCGCCCGCGATTTGCGCGTGCACTAACAAAGTAGGCTGAAGTTTGTGAACAATCTGCTGATGAGCAGTTCGGTTAACTAGCGCTTTCCAAGCAGTACCCGGCGCATCGTTCCAACCAGATTGCGCGCGGCCTCCGCCGGCGGCGCGAGCCGCGCCGCGGTCGAAACCTCGGTCCCCCGCATGTCCGGCTTGGGCTGCAAGGTGGCGCTGAGCGCGCCCAGCCGCGCACGCACCAGGCGCTTTCGGCGCGCTTGCGACGGCTGCATCAGGTCAATCTCGCCGATCTCGAGCGGCTCGGCGCTCAAGACGCCGTCGTCGACCGCGCGCTGGAACATTTCGGCGCCCACCGGCGAGCGCACCACGATCAGGCTGCGGCCATCCTGTTCTTCGAAGCTCGGATAACCGCTCTCACCGCCATACCAGGCATCGGCGCAAGCGATGTCCGCCGCTCCGCCGACCGCGTCCGGGCAGATCTTGCAGCGGAACTGCACTTCCTTCGAGAGGTGGCCGCCCCAACTGTCGGCATAGGACATTTTCGCGACCCGGCCGTCATGCGTGGTCGCCGCCGCTGTTCCGGGCCAGCCCTGGCCGCGGAAGCGGAACGCCGCCACGTCCTCGAACGACACCTCCATCGCCTTCAGGATCCGGTGCACGCCGTCATGGCTGGGCATGCCGCCGCAGAAGAACGACAGCATCAGCGGCACGTGCTGATCGACACGCGGATCGTGCAGCGCGAGCCGACGCAACGCCGAGACGTCGCAGGGCTTGCCCACGAAAGCCATGCGCCCGCCGGCGGCCAGCGCCTCGTCGATGCCGCTCAGCGGCGAAGAGGCCGTGTAGCGCGAACCGGCGCCAGCCAGAATTTCCTGCGGCGTCGTCGAACAGACCGTAACGTTGCCGGTGGGATTTTCGGGATCGGCCTTGATGTGAACCACCCGGTCGACAAAGCCGCTGGCGAGGGCGTGGATCAGGATCGCCGAAATCGCACCGCCGGACGAGCCTTCGAAGCGCACGGCCTCGTCAGTGGCGAAGCCGGTCCAGACCCCGCGCCACGGTCCCCAGTAGGGATGCATGTTCGCATCGCGATCCCAGGCGGCGACGACCGCGCCGGGGCAAGACCCCGCTATGGCCCGCTCGGCCTCGGAGGAAATCGGCGCGGACTGCACCGGCCGGCTATAGCCGGGCGGCGTCATCTGCATCGTGATCGCACCCTCGGACACGGATGCGCAAAGCCCACACCCCGTGCAGAGCTGCCCACGAAGCACGCGTTCGACGGTTGGTGACGCCGGCAAGGCCATACTGGTTTCCCTGACCGCGCCGAGCGCGCGCGACCTCGCTACAACAAAAAAAGGTTTCGCGGCGGTTTAGCGGCGACTGGCCGACGAATATCAAGCCACGTAGTAACCCGTCTTTAGATGTCTGAGTGGTAACGAGAGATTTCCCGCGTGAACAGTGATGGCGAGACGGTGGCGGTTTCAGACGTCGTAGCTGCGGAAGCGGCGCCCGCCAGCGGCGCGAAGCCGGCAGGCCGTCGCCTGCGGCTGTGCCTCGCCGCCTCGGGCGGCGGCCACGTCCGCCAACTGCTCGACCTCGAGAGCATCTGGTCGAAGCACGACTATTTCTTCGTCACCGAGGACACCGCGCTGGGCGCAACACTCGCCCAAACGCATCGCACGCACTTCGTCCCGCACGTGGCGATAGGCCAGGCGCGGCTCGGCGCCCCATGGCGGATGGTCCGCGCCGGGATCAGCAATTTCTTTCGCTCGGCGTCGATCATCGCCCGCGAACGTCCGGACGTCGTCATCTCGACGGGCGCGGGAGCAGTGTTCTTCGCGGTCGCCTGGGCGCGGCTGCGCGGCGCGCGGACAGTGGTCATCGACTCGTTCGCACGCTTCGACCGCCCGTCGCTGTTCGCCCGTATCGCCGCCCCGATCGCCGACGACATGGTGGTGCAATCGAAGGCGCTGGCCTCGCACTTCCCCAAGGCCAAGGTGTTCGATCCCTTCCGGCTGCTGGACGCCGCGCCGCCGCCCAAGCGGCCGCTGCTGTTTGCGACCGTCGGCGCCACCCTCCCCTTCGAGCGCCTCGTCTCGTCTGTCGCCGAACTGAAGGCGCGCGGCGATCTGTCGGAAGAGGTCATTATCCAGACCGGCGTCGGCGCCCCGCAGCCCGAGGGCGTGACCGCGGTCGAGACCCTGCCCTTCGACAAGATCCAGCAACTGCTCACGGAAGCCGACATCGTCGTCTGCCACGGGGGCACCGGTTCGCTGATCACGGCGCTGCGCCAAGGCTGCCGGGTGATCGCTTTCCCTCGGTTGCTGGAAAAGGGCGAGCACTACGACAACCACCAGGCCGAGATCACGAGCGCCTTCGCCGCCCGCGGCCTGATCGAGGTCGCCAACGACGCCGACGAACTGGCTGCAGCGATCGCGCGCATCAAATCCCGGCCGCCGGTGCTGGCGACCACCGATCCGAGCGAACTGATCGGCTATCTCGACGGCGTCCTCGACGAGGAGCGCCGCAGGCGTAGGTCGAAAACGCAAAAAGCGTGACGACCGCTGGGGCCGTCACGCTTTTCGGTAGCGTGGTTCGGATGCCCCGAACCTGGGCATGGCGCCCAGGTCCGGGGAAGTCCGAAGGAGCCGCTTAGAGCGCGAACTCCGAGCCATCCAGGCTGTGAACGCCCGTCAGCTTGATGTGCAGGTCAGCCACCTTGTCGCCATTCATGTCGCCATAGACGTGAGTTTCGCCGTTGGTGACTTCGTAGCGGAGTTGGCCGGCCTGGCCGCTGAACGCCTTGGTCCCGATGAAGGCGAACTTGTCGTTCGCCGCCGTCTTGGTGTTGGCGTCCAGCTCGCTGAGCAGGATCTTGTCGCCCTGCGCCTTCGAGAAGTCCGTGATCAGGTCGGTCGACCCGAGGTCGGCCGGACGGAACACGAAGTTGTCGGCGCCAGCGCCGCCGGTCAAGGTGTCGGCGCCCGGGCCGCCTTCCAGGCGGTCGTTGCCGGCGCCGCCCAGCAGGACGTCATTGCCGTCGCCGCCGGTCAGCGTGTCGTTGCCGTTGCCGCCGTCGAGACGGTCGGAGCCGGCGTCGCCCAGCAGACGGTCATTGCCGTCGCCGCCCGACAGGGTGTCGTTGCCTTCACGACCGCGCAGGATGTCATCGCCGCCCAGACCCGACAGGTTGTCGGAGCCGGTGGTGCCGGAGATGTCGTTCGCCAGATCGTTGCCGGTGCCCGACGTCGCGCCGTCCTGCAGCTTCAGGTTCTCGACGTTGTCGGTCAGCTTGTAGTTCACCGACGCATAGACCGTATCGGTCCCACCATTCGCAGACTCGACGACCTTATCGTCGGCGTCCTTGATGATGTAGGTGTCGTTGCCGGCCCCACCGATCAGGACGTTGGCGCCCTTACCGCCGGTCAGCACGTCGTCACCAGCGCCGCCTTCCAGCTGCATGTTCTCCTTGCCGCTGACCGTCAGACGGTCGGCGCCGGAGGTGCCCTTCACGATGGTCAGCGAACCACCGTCAGAACCCGAGCCGCTTTCCGTACCCGAACCGCCGTCCGAACCGGAACCACCGTCCGAGCCGGAGCCCGTACCCGGATCGGGATTAGGCGTCGGATCCGGGGTCGGAACCGGGGTCGGATCGGGCGTCGGATCCGGAGTCGGGGTCGGCGTCGGAGCACCGCCCGGCAGCGGGAAGGTCGAGATCGCGCCGGCTTCACCCTCGTGCGCCTTCACCCAGGCGTCGATCTTGGCGATCTCCGCAGAGGTCAGGGCCTTGATGGTGACGTTGCCGCTGTTCGCCGTCGTGGTCGTGCCGCTCAGGTTGAAGCTGGCGGCTTCGTTGTTGGTGATCTTGGCATTGGTCGAGTTGGCGATCCGGATCCACGACGTCATGTCGCCATAGGGCGCGACAGTGTTGCCGTCGACGGTCAGGCCGTTGGTGTTGGACACCATGATGCCGTTGTACATGCCGCCCACGACCACGTTGTCGGTCACGGTCACGTTCTTGTAGCCGATGCCGGCCTGGTCGGTGATGAAGATGCCCTGGATGATGCCGCCTTCACCGCGCGCAACCACGTTGCCGCTGACCACGATGTTCTGCGCAGCCGAGGTGGCGCCGCGGGTCAGGAACTGAACGGCGTCCGGGTGGTCGCCGGTGGCCGGGGCGAAGTCGTGGAAGGAGTTGTTGAGAACCTGCACGTTGGACGTACCCACGGCGATCACGCCGTCAGCACGCATGTCATGCATGTTGTTGCCTTCGACGCGGACGCCGTTGCTGTTCATCATGCTGACGCCGTGCGCGAGCTCGTGGAACTCCGAGTTCGTCACCTTCACGTTCGAGCTTTCACGGATCAGCATCGCCGACTGGTCATCGCCGGGGTTGTTGTTCAGCGAGCCGTGGAAGTTGATGTTGTCGAACGAGATGTTCTTCGAGCTGTTGACCTGGGTGTTCCACACCGTGGACGGATTGCTGTAATCCATGTGCAGGTTCTCGAAGGAGAGCCCTTGGCTGTTGGCCACGGTCAGACCCGTCAAGGTCGCTGGATTACCCGCATCCTTCGAGGTGATCGTCACCGTACCGTCGAAGACAATGCCCTTCAGATTGACATTGCCGTAGTTGCCGGCCGAAAGAAGGATAGTATCGCCCGCCTTAGCAGTCGTAAGAGCGGCACGCAGCGAATCTGCACTATTAACAGTAATATTAGTCACGTAGGGAGACCCTCACTATTGGTGGCCAAAGTCCGGTACACTTGCGTGCACCAAAGCCACTGAATGTGAGCGTCTATCTACATACTCAGATTGCGCCCATCCAGGTGACGGAACGTCGCAACAATCCTGCAATGTCGCGAATTTAGACTGTCATATACCTGGATAGTGACGGTTGATTCGCGTCCAAGACATGTCACAAATCGGGCAGAATCCGGGCGAACAGCGACTAATCTTCAGTTCTCCTTTCGAACGACCAAAAGAAAACCCGCCGCTGCGGGGGACGCAGCGGCGGGATGGTGTTCGAACTCGGTTTTCAGCTCACTCAGAGCATGAAATCGGCGGCCGTGAGCTTGCTGACACCCACCACGTTTATCTCGAAGTCGGCGATGCGGTCGCCGTTCATGTCGCCGTAAACGTGTGCGTCCCCGTTAATGACCTGGAACCGCAACTCGCCCGCCTTGCCGCTGAAGGCGCTGGTGCCGATGAACGTGAATTTGTCGTTCGCGGCGGTGTTGGTGTTGGCGTCCAGCTCGGCGAGCAGGATCCGATCGCCCTGAGCCGACGAGAAGCCCTCGATCCGGTCCACGCCGACCAGGTCGCCCGGACGGTAGACAAAGCTGTCCGCACCGGAGCCGCCGACCAGCGTGTCGGCGCCGGGCCCGCCCTCGAGACGGTTGTCGCCGGCCCCGCCGATCAGGACGTCGTTGCCTTCGCCGCCATACAGGCTGTCATTGCCCGCCCCGCCGTCCAGGCGGTCGTCGCCGGCGTCGCCGTAGAGCTGGTCCGCGCCGTCGCCGCCGCTGATCGTGTCGTTGCCTTCACGCCCCCGCACGGTGTCGTCGCCGCCCAGACCCGACAGATTGTCCGCCTGGGTCGTGCCGGTGATGATGTTGGCTAGCCCGTTGCCCACGCCGACGGTCGCGCCTTCCTGCAGCTTCAGGTTCTCGACGTTGGCGCTGAGCGTGTGGTTGACGTAGGCGTAGACGAGGTCGGTCCCGCCATTCGCGCCCTCGACGATCACGTCGTCGCTGTCGCGGATGATGTAGGTGTCGTCGCCGGCCCCGCCGATCAGCGTGTTGGCGCCCGCACCACCGGTCAGCACGTCGTTACCCGCGCCGCCTTCCAGCTGCATGTTGGCCTTGCCGGTGACGGTCAGGCGGTCATCGCCAGCCGTGCCGGCGAGCACGATCACGGCGGTCTCCACCGGAGCCGGATCCTTGACGACCGGCGCCGTCGGCGTCGACGTGGTCGGCGCGGTCGGCGTGGTGGGAACCGTCGGAGTGGTCGGCGTGGTCGGGACCGTCGGGGCGGTCGGGGTCGTCGGCGTGATCGGGGCCGCGCCGTCCAGCATGCCCACCAGGCCGCTCGAAACGTCGGTGTTCGTGGCCAGCCAGGTCTTCAGGCTGGCGATCTGCTCAGACGTCAGCGGCTGCAGGACGACGTCGCCGGTCTGCGTCAGGGCGGAGTTGCCCTGCAGGATGTAGGCGCCCGCCTGATTGTTGCTCATCTGGACGTTGGTCGAGTCGCCGACCCGGATCCACGACTTCTGATCGCTGTAGGAGGCCACGACGTTGCCGTCGATGACGACGCCGTTGGCCATCGCCACCATGATGCCGTTGTACATGCCGCCGGTCACGACGTTGTCGGTCACCGTCACCCGGTCATAGCCGAGCCCGATCTGGTCGGTGATGAACACGCCCTGGATGATGCCGCCATCGCCGCGCGTGATCAGGTTGCCGCTCACCAGGATGTCGTGAGCCTTCTCGGTCGTGCCGCGGGTCAGGAACTGGATCGCGTCCGGATGGTCGCCGTCGGCCGGATAGAAGTCCGTGAAGACGTTGCCGACGATCTGCACGTTCGAGGTCCCCGCCCCCATCACCCCGTCGGAACGCAGGTCGTGGAAGCTGTTGGCCTCGATGCGAACGCCGTTGCTGTTCATCATGCTGACGGCGTGGGAGAACTCTTGGAACTCCGACCCGACCACCTTGACGTTCTCGCTGCCGCGGATCAGCAGCGCGTTCTGGTCGTCGGCAGGGTTGCCGTTCAGCGAACCATGGAAGTCGAGATTGTTGAGCTCGATGTTCTTCGAGCTGACGATCTGGGCGTTCCAGACCGTCCACGGCGAACTGAAGTCCATGTGCAGGTTCTGGAAGGTCAGGTTCTCGCTGCCCGTCACCACCAGGCCGGTAAAGGTCGCCGGATTGCCGGGATCCTTCGAGGCGATGGTCACCGTGCCGTCGAACACGAGGTTCTTGATCTGGACGTTTGAGTAGTTGCCAGCCTCAAGAAGGATCGTATCGCCAGACTTGGCGGCGTTAAGCGCCGCGGTCAGGGATTGAGCGCTATTCGCCGTGAGTATCACGATATCTCTCCGCCACCAGATCCGCACTCGCGCTGTGTATTGGCGAGTACGGGATGCCCCGTTGTGGACTTATGAGTAGCAACAAGCCGCTTGAACCGGCCTTAATCAGCTAGGTTAATTGCGCGATAACATAAACATCTGGAAACCATACGCTCCGACGCCTTGCAGGCGCACGGAATGGCGCCGCCCCGGCGGGCGCCAGGGCGGTCGATCGCTATCAGTGAGATCGGACTAGGTTTGCTGGGCGGCCAGTCGGCCGGCGCGCCGGCGGCGTCGATAGGCGTCAAGCGCCGGGCGCTCGACCAGGTGCCAGGACAACGCCGCCAGCGGCACCGTCGCAGCCATGGTGACCAGCGTCAGGGCCAGATGCGAGGAGGTCGGCCAGAAGGCGTAGATCAGCACCATCACCGGATAGCCGTAGATGTACATGCCGTAGCTGTAGTCCGGCCACTTGGCGGAGAAGACGCTGCGCTGCGCGCTGAGCAGGCCCCAGCACAACACCGCATAGCCGATCAACAGCGCGCGCATATGCAGGCCAAGCCCCACGGCGTGCGCCGCCAGGGTCAAGACGAACAGCACGCCCAGCCACGTCCACGAAAGCGGAATGCGCTCGCGGAAGAGATAGGCGGCGATGCCCAAGGCGAACGCCGCCCACAGGCGGTCGAAGGTTTCGATCAGATAGACCGCGCCATCGCCCACGAGGCTGCGGGCCAGTTCCTGGACCTGCGGAACATCCCAGACCAGCACGCCGACCAGGCTCAGCGGCAGCACCAGCCGCTTCATGATCGTCGGCTTGGCCAGACCCAGCGCGCCAAGGATCGCCAGCACGGCATAGCATCGGACCTCCCAGGGCAGGGTCCAGAGCGAACCGTTGATCACGCACGGCTCGCCGCCGCACTCCACGCCAGTCAGCCGGTAGGATGCGACTGTGAATGTCAGGTTGGTCAGGACGAACTTCGAAGTCTCGCCGCCGAGATAGGCGCCGGGGGCCGCCGTGGTGAAGAAGCCGCCCGCCAACACCGTCAGCAGCACGCACAGCGCCAGCCCCGGCCATAGCCGCACGAACCGCGCCGTGAGGAAGCGCACCGAACTGCTCAGCCGCAGCAGGCTTGGATAGACGAGAAACCCGCTGAGGAAGAAGAAGCCGTCGACCGCATAGGCCGATATCGGCGCGCCGAGAAACCCACTGAGGTCGTCGGCGTTCCGCACGCCGGTCGTCATGAAGTAGCAGTGCGTGTAGATGACCGAACTGGCGAGCAACAATCTCACCGCGGTGAAGTTATTGGCGTCGGCGTCCAGTCGCTCGTCGCTGATCCGCATTGCCCGTCCCTCAACCACGCCGCTTCGCACTATCCGAGCGCCAAGCAGCGACTAGTACAGCAAAGCTGATACGTAAACCTTACGCGAACCGCACCCGACCGCTCCGTCAACTCATACTGGCTGCAGGTCGCGCCAATATTGATGAAACGTCAACATCGCAGGGGCATATGTGCGACCGGGCGCGCCGTCGCGGCGGTCCGTTGTTCATGTGCGAGTTCGCCCCGCCGATGGAATTGACCGGAGACGCCCTGCCCCCTGGCGTGCAGCCTCACGTCAGCGTGATCGTGCCCCACTACAACGACCTCGCATCGCTGGATCGCTGCCTGTCGGCCCTTCAGGCCCAGACCTATGCGGCCGATCGCTTCGACGTGATCGTCGCCGACAACATGTCCCCGGTGGGGGCAGACGCCGTGAAGCTGACCATCGGCGGCCGCGCGAGCCTCGTCAGCGTAGCCGAGCGCGGGGCCGGCCCGGCCCGCAACGGCGGCGTCGCTGTGGCGCGCGGCCAGATCCTCGCCTTCACCGACTCCGACTGCATTCCGGCGCCCGAGTGGCTGGCCGAAGGTGTCGCGGCTCTACAGAACAGCGACTTCGTCGGCGGCGGCATGCGCGTGCTGGTCGGCGATGAAGCCCACGTCACCGGCGCCGAGGCGTTCGAACTGGTCTTCGCCTTCGACAACCAGGCCTACGTGGAGCGCAAAGGCTTCACCGTCACCGCCAACCTCTTCTGCCCGGCCGCATTGTTCGCCCAGGTCGGCGGCTTCCGGGTCGGGGTGTCCGAGGATCTGGAATGGTCGCACCGCGCCCGCGACGCTGGATTTAAGATCGGCTACGCGCCGGCTGCGCTCGTCGCCCACCCCGCCCGCCGCGACTGGAACGAGTTGTCCGCCAAATGGCGGCGGCTGAACGCGGAGACCTTCGGAATCGTCGTCGCCCGACCGCAAGGGCGGGGACGCTGGCTGGCCCGCAGCCTGCTGCTGCCGCTCTCGGCCGTCGCCCACACGCCACGCGTTCTGACCAGCCCGCGCCTGCGCTCCCCGCGCCAGAAACTCGACGCCGTGGCCATGCTCTACCGGCTACGCTTCTGGCGCGCCTTTGACGCCGTGGGCCTGCTGGCCCGTGCGGAGCGCTGATCCATGCATGTCGCCGTCTGCATCGTCGCCTTCCGCAACGTTCCCGACATCGTCGCCTGCCTCGACGCGCTGGGCCGCTCCAGCCACAGCGCGTTCGAGGTCCTGATCTGCGAGAACGGCGGCCAGGCGGCCTACGACGCGCTCGTCGCCCAGCTTCCCCAGGCCCTGCCCGGCGGCCAGATCGTCCGCGCTGTGCGCGCGCCGCGCAATCTCGGCTATGCCGGCGGCGTGAACGTCGGCCTGCAGGAAACGCCCCGCGCCGACGCATGGTGGGTGCTCAACCCCGACACCCTGCCGCAACCGCAATCGCTCGAACGCCTGGTGGCGCGGCTGCAGGCTGGCGACTGCGAAGCGGTCGGCGACACGGTCTACCTGCCGGACGGCCGGGTGCAGTCGCATGGCGGCCGCTGGCGGCCATGGCTGGCGCGGGCCGTCTCCATCGGCCACGGCTCGCCGCACGGCACGCCGCCCGATCAGGCGCAGATCGAGCGCGAGCAGAACTATCTCAACGGCGCGTCGATGATGATCGGGCGCCGCTTCCTCGAGACCGTCGGCCCGATGCGCGAGGATTACTTCCTCTATTGCGAGGAGGTCGAATGGTGCCTGCGCGGGCTTCAACTCGGCATGCGCCTGGGCTACGCGCCCGGCGCTGACGTCCTGCATGAAGCCGGCACCACCACCGGCTCCTACGCCGCCATCCGCAGCCGCCCGCGCACGCCGATCTATCTGGGCGAACGCAACAAGCTGCTGACCACCCGCGACCGTTATCCGACGCGCCTGCCGGTCGCGGCCGTCGCGGCGCTCGCCCTGCTGGGTCTGCGGTTTGGTCGCGCTCGCGCCTGGCGTCAGCTCGGCTATGCGCTGGCCGGTTGGAGCGCGGGCCTGCGCGGCGAGCGCGGCCCCCCGTCCTGGCTCGACGTCAGCTGACCCTGGCCGGCGGCGCGCCCGCCTCGGGCTTCTCGTGGGTGGCTCGGTAGACCATCGCCGTCACGATGCCCATCAGCATGAAGATCAGCGGGTGGTTGTCCTGCTGGCTGAACACCGACTTGATGACGATGAAGTTCACCAGGGCGATGGCCGCGGGCATGAAGTAGCTGAGCTCGCCCGTGGGTGACCGCACCGCGTACTTGGCCGCGTAGTAGGTCGAGATCACCAGCATCCCGTAATAGACGAAGAAGCCGATCACGCCGTACTCGAGGCCGACCGCCAGGTAGTAGGTGTCGATGGTCGTGATGCCCGCCGGGCTGACGAAGCCGAGCGTGCTGCCGCCCGTACCCGCCCCGTGCCCCCATGGCGCCTTCAGGATCATCGGAATGCCCATGTCGTACTGAGCGCCGCGCGAGGCCGTGCTGGCCGCCGTGTCGCCGCCACCCCAGACCATGTTGCGAAGCCGGCCTACGAACATCGTCGCAGCGATGAACAGGGCGAAGATCACCGGATAGGCCAGCACGATGGCCGGGGCCAGCAGGCTGGTCTTGTCCGCGCGCCATCGCAGCCAGCTCCACAGCAACAGGTAGAGCATGAACGACAGCAGGAAGCCGACCATGCCGAGACGGGAGTCGGTGATGATCACCACATAGAGCATCACCGGCATGGTCACCCCGGCGGCGATGCGGGTCACCAGCCTCTTCCCGAACATCACGAAATGCAGGATGAACGGCGCCGTCAGCGCCAGGAATTCGGCCAGACCAAGCGGCGTGGTGAAGGTGCTCTGCACGCGATACTGCCCGGTCGCCGAACGCATGCTGCCGGTGAGCGTCCGGATCACGCTCTCGTCCTCGACCTTCAGGAAGCTCGGCACGAAGGCGCCCCAGGACGGGCGGCTGATCTTGAACTCAAAGAGCCCCATCAGGCAGACGACGACGGTCACGACCCAGAGGATCACCGCCCAGCGGTGGACTCGCCCGGGCTTCAGGAAGACGAACGCACTGGCGAAATAGATCGACGTCCAGGTCAGCTGGGCGTTGATCACCCGCTGGATGGACTGATCCTTGTCGTCGGAGAAGGCGATCGTGACTACCTGGATCAGCACGAAGCCTGCCAGCAGCTTGTAGACCAGCGGCGTGGCGTTCAGCGCTTCCTTCATCTGCGCCCTGAAGTCCGGCGACATCGAGTAGCTGATGGCCAGAACCAGGGCGAGCGGCGCGCCGACCAGGCGCATCAGCGTGATCCACGGCAGGCCGGGCAAGGCCACAGCCAGATAGTTCGGCCAGAGGAACAGCACGATGATGAAGGCGAAGCTGAGCCCGTACAGCGTGCCGGTCGGCGCGGTGCGGGTGTCGGGCAGCGCCCAGACCGTCAGCAACGCCAGGAGGATGACCGGAATGACCAGCTGCTTGATCAGGTACGGCGTCGTCAGGCCGTAGAAGAAGCCGAAGAACAGGCAGAAGCCCATGAACGCGAGCAGGAAGACAGCCTGAACCAGGCGGCCGGGGCCGGGCCGGGTATAGGGTCTCAGGATAATCGGCCGCGAACTGCGGCCGTCATTGTCGCTGCGCGCCCACATCAGGGCTTCTCCCAGTCGTTTTCAATCCGCCGGCTCGCAGACGCGCCGAAGCTAGGCGTTCACAACCTGACGTCCATGAATTAACATTCCTCTCAGCGCTCGCTAAGTCGCGAAGCCGCATGGCGGCGGGAGAGTTCAGGACCCGCAGCCGCGTGCGACGGAGGCGAGTAAGGCCCCGAATTTAAGCATTTGTTAGGTGTACTCGGGCCCGATCGGCCCGACGGAGGCGCCAGACCTCCTGCGTCAATTTAGCCCCGGTGACCGTTGAGCTTCACCCGCTATGGTCGTTGAGACAGCGGGGGCTGCGACCAGAATAGAGAAGACGCGAACCTCATGGCTGATATCCTGTGCGCCAGCGCCGCCGAACTTACCGCTGCACTTGGCGCCGCCAAGGCTGGAGACAGGATACTCCTGCAAGCAGGCAACTATTCTAACGTCCAACTGAAGAATCTCGTCTTCGACAGCGCCGTTACCATCACCTCGGCCGATCCCGGCAATCCGGCCACCCTGACCGGGCTGACGGTGAGCAACAGCCAGGGGCTGGTGATCAGCAACCTGAACCTCGACTTCAGCGCGCCGTGGACGGTCTGGAACGCCCAGGTCCTCAGTTCGAAGGACATTACGCTCGCCAATCTCAGCATTCACGGTTCTTTGAACGGCAACCCGGCCGACGATCAGTCCGGGATCCTGATCCGCAACAGCACCGGCGTGCGCGTCACCGGATCGGAGTTCCAGCAGCTCGATCACGGCATCAGCCTGACCGACAGCAGCGACGTTCGGGTCGACAACAATCGCATGCACGACCTGCGCGCCGACGGCATCGTCGCGGTCGGCACGTCCCGGGTTCAGATCGTCGGCAACTCCTTCACCGACTTCTATCCGGTGAGCGGCGACCACCCCGATGCGATCCAGTTCCTGACGCGGGGCGCCACGGCCCGGGCGACCGACATCGTGGTCAGCGGCAACCTGATCACCCGCGGCTCCGGCGGGGTGATCCAGGGCGTGTTCATCACCGATCAGATCGGCCTCGGCTACGACCGGGTCACCGTCACCGACAATGTCGTGGTCGGCGGCATGTACAACGGCATCATGGTCACCAAGACCAACGGCTTGGTGGTCGACGGCAACCTGGTGGTCGGCTACGGCGACATGACGTCGTGGATCCGCATCAACGACTCGACCAACGCCCAGGTCACCAACAACCAGGCGATGACCTTCAACCTCCAGGGCACGACGAACCTGACGCAGTCGGGCAATTCGATCGTCGCGGCGCTGCAGGACAACGGCGCCAATGCGCTGGCCCACTGGATCAAGGGCGGCGACGGCGATGACCATCTCAGCGCCCGCATCGACGGCGGCAGCCGTATCGAGGGCGGCGCCGGCAATGACGTCATCACCGGCCGCGACTTCGCCGACTATCTCCGCGGCGGCGACGGCAACGACAGCATCCTGGGCGGCGGCGGCAACGACGACATCAACGGCAATACCGGCGACGACACCATCAACGGCGGGGCCGGCGACGACTGGGTGTCCGGCGGCCAGAACAACGATCTGCTGCTCGGCGGCGCCGGCAACGACCTCGTGCTGGGCAATCTCGGCAACGACACGATCTATGGCGACACGGGCAACGACACCCTGCGCGGCGGCCAGCACAACGACATCATCTTCGGCGGCGACGGGAACGACTGGATCTCGGGCGATCTCGGCGACGACACCATCATCGGCGGCGCCGGGGCCGACACCTTCCACATCTTCGCCCAGTCCGGCCTGGACCTGGTCACCGACTTCAACCGCGCCGAGGGCGATCGCGTCTTCATCGGCGACGGCTCGCGCTACAGCGTGACCCAGGTCGGCGCCGACGTGGTCATCGATCTGGTGGGCGGCGCCCGCATGGTCCTGGCCAACGTCCAGCTCTCGTCGCTTTCCGACGGATGGATCGTCTCGGCCTGACGACGCGGCCGCAACGTCTGATAGGGTGTCGCTCCGCCGAAGCTAACGGAGCGCACCATGCTGGAAATCCTGCTCTTGGCCCTGGCCGCGGACGTCGCGCCTCAGCAAGCGCAACTGTCCGCGCCGTCCGTTGAGCGCGTCGCCCAACGCGGGCCGGTCACGGTCCGCAACGCCCTCACCCTGACGCTGGCGATGAAGACCGCCAGCCCGGGCGCGACCGTCGTGCTGGCGCCCGGCGACTACGGCCAGATCGCACTGAGCGACCTGAAATTCGACACGCCCGTCACCCTGGTCGCCAAGGACGCGCAGACCACCGGCTTCGTGCTGAAGAACGTCACCGGACTGCGGGTCGTCGGGCTGAACGTGGTGCTCGACCAGCCGGGGGCCGGACGGCTCGCCGTCAACGACAGCCAGAACATCCAGTTCAGCGGCCTGACGGCGCGCGGACTGCCGACCGGCCAGGGGCTCTTCTTCACCAAGTCGCGCAATATCCGCGTGGATAAGTCGTCCTTCTCCGGCTTTCGGAACGGGATCGTCCTCAGCAACTGCTACGACGTGGCGATCGAGGGCAGCACCTTCCGGCGGCTGGGCGCCGACGGCGTCACCAGCAACGGCACCTCGAGGCTGCTGATCAAGGGCAACGACTTCGCCGACTTCGCGCCGACACCGGGCTCGCACCCCGACGCCGTCCAGCTGTTCACCCGCAACGCCACGGCCTCGGCCGAGGACATCACCATCGTCGGCAACCGGATCCGCCGCGGATCGGGCGGCATCATGCAGGGGATCTTCATCACCGACCAGGTGGGCACCCTGCCCTATCGCCGGGTGGTGATCCGCGACAACATCATCGAAGGCTCGATGTACAACGGCATCGCCCTGATGCACGCCGAGGACGTCGAGGTGTCCGGCAACACCGTCCAGCCCTATGCGGGCATGAACGCGCGCATCAACCTCTCCGGCGTCACCCGCGCCCAGGTCTTCAACAACCGCTACTGGAAGCTGCTGCAGAGCGACAACAAGGACATCGTCGTCAAGGATCGGCCGAGCCTCAGCCCGATCCGGCCGCCGGCCGCGCCCTAGATCAGGCGACGGCTCGGCGGGGCCGCCTGCTCGGCGATGTCGAGCAGGTATTTGCCATAGGCGGTCTTCTCGAACAGCTTGCCGCGCGCACGCAACTGATCGCGGTCGATGAAGCCGTTGATGTAGGCGATCTCTTCCAGGCAGGCGATATGCACGCCCTGCCGCTTTTGCACGGCGCGCACGAACTCGGACGCTTCGACCAGGCTCTCATGCGTGCCGGTGTCGAGCCAGGCGTAGCCCCGCGACAGCTGCTCGACGAACAGGTCGCCGGCTTCCATGTACATGCGGTTGAGGTCGGTGATCTCCAGTTCGCCGCGCGCCGAGGGGCGGACCTGCTTGGCGAACTCGACCACGCGATTGTCGTAGAAATAGAGGCCGGTGACCGCCTGCCGCGACTTCGGCTCGACCGGCTTTTCTTCCAGGCTTACGGCCCGGCCGGTGTCGTCCAGCTCAACCACGCCATAGGCCTGCGGCTGGTCGACTTCGTAGGAGAAGATCGTGGCCCCATGCTCGCGGTCGGCGGCGTTCTTCAGCAGCCGGCTCATGCCCGCGCCAAAGAAGATGTTGTCGCCGAGCACCAAGGCGGCGCGCTCATCGCCGACGAAGCTCTCGCCGATCAGGAAGGCCTGCGCCAGGCCCTCAGGCTTCGGCTGGATCGCATACTCGATGCGGAGCCCGAAGTTCGAGCCGTCCTCGAACAGCCGCCGATAGTTCTCGATATACTCCGGCGACGAGATGATCAGGATGTCCCGGATGCCGGCCAGCATGAGCACCGACAGCGGATAATAGATCATCGGCTTGTCGTAGATCGGCAGCAGTTGCTTGTTAACCGCCAGCGTCGCCGGATGCAGCCGGGTGCCCGAGCCACCGGCCAGGATGATGCCCTTCATCTAAAGTCCTTGTTCCTGCGGGGCGGGAAGCAGCGCCTCGACAATGTCTTCCACCGCCGCCCGCCAGGGGCGCGGTACGATCCCGTAGTCGGCCTGCAACTTGGCCGTATCCAGGCGCGAATTGGCCGGCCGGCGGGCCGGGGTCGGAAACTCAGCCGTGGTGATGGCTTCGAGCCGCGGCGACGGCGCGCCGCGCGCCGCGGCCTTTTCGAAGACGGCCCGGGCCAACTCGCACCAGCTCGCCTCGCCGGCGTTGACGAAATGATAGGTGCCGCTCGGCGCCGTTTGCGGATCGGCGATCATCCGGGCGGTGATCTTGAGCAGGGTCGCGGCGATGTCGACCGCGCTGGTCGGGCAGCCGCGTTGATCGTCGACCACCCGCACCTCGGGCCGTGTCTGCGCCAGCCGCAGCATCGTCTTGATGAAGTTGGATCCATGGGGGCTCACCACCCACGCCGTGCGCAGGATGACGTGACGACGGTTACCCGTTCGAACAGCCTGCTCCCCAGCTTCCTTCGACCCGCCGTAGACGCCCAGCGGCGCGATCGGATCGGTCTCCAGGTAGAGCCCGGACTTGGAGCCGTCGAACACATAGTCGGTGGAGACGTGGATCAGCGGGATCTGCGCAGCGGCGCTCGCCTGCGCCAGGGCTGCAGGCCCAAGGGCGTTGGCCCGCCAGGCCTCGACCACGTCAGTCTCGGCGCGGTCGACCGCGGTGAAGGCGCCGCAGTTGATGATCGCGGCCCAGGGCCGTGAGGCGACCATCGCCAGGATTGCGTAGGGGTCGCCCAGGCTCATCTCTGCGCTCGACGGCGCGACGACGTTCATCGTCGCCGGAGCCTGGCGACGAATTTCGGTTCCGACCTGACCGCTGCCGCCGGTCAGCAGCACGTCCGCCGTGACGGTCGAGGTCATGCGCTGACGGTCTTCAGGCCCAGCCGCTGGCCGACGTCGCTGCGCGCCAGGATCGGGCCCCACCACGCGTCGTTGTCGAGGTACCAGCGCACGGTCTTCTCAATGCCGGTGTCGAAGCTCTCCGCCGCTCGCCAGCCCAGTTCGCGATCCAGCTTGGTCGGATCGATCGCATAGCGGTGATCGTGACCGGGGCGGTCGGCGACGAAGCTGATCTGCTCCCTGTAGGACTTGCCGTCCGCGCGCGGGCGCAGGCGGTCCAGCGTCTCGCAGATCGCATGCACGACCTGCAGGTTGGTGCGCTCCGCGCGGCCGCCGATGATGTAGCTCTCGCCCGGGGCGCCGGCCTCGAACACCCGCGTCAGCGCGCGGGCGTGGTCATCGACATAGAGCCAGTCACGAACGTTGGCGCCCGCGCCGTAGACCGGCAGCGGCTCGCCAGCCAGGCACTTGACGATCATCAGCGGGATCAACTTCTCGGGGAAGTGGAACGGCCCGTAATTGTTCGAGCAGTTGGTGACCAGCACCGGCAGGCCATAGGTGTGGTGCCAGGCTCGCACCAGATGGTCGGACGACGCCTTGGAGGCCGAATAGGGCGAGCGCGGGTCGTAGGCGGTCGTCTCGGTGAAGAAGCCGGTGTCGCCCAGCGACCCGAACACCTCGTCGGTCGAGATGTGGTGGAAGCGGAAGGCGTCCTTGGCCGCCTCGTCCAGGCCGCGCCAATAGGCGAGCACCTCCGACAGCATGACGAAGGTGCCGATGACGTTGGTCTGGATGAACTCGGCCGGGCCGTCGATCGAGCGATCGACATGCGACTCCGCAGCCAGGTGGGTCACGACCTGCGGGCGGAAGTCGCGCAGGGCGGCGCGCACTGCGCCGGCGTCGGCGACATCGGCCTTGCGGAAGCCGTAGCGGTTGTCGCCCGCCACGCCGTCCAGAGAGCGCTCGTCTCCGGCATAGGTCAGCTTGTCGAGGTTCAGCACCTCATGCTCGGTTTCGGCGATCAGGTGCCGGATCAGAGCCGAGCCGATGAAGCCGGCGCCGCCGGTGACAAGAATGCGCAAAACCTACTCCCCCAGAGATCGCTGGCGTCGAAGGCTACTCCATACCGCCTGCACCGCCTTTGGCGAAAGGGCCAGCGGCCCTTTCGGTTCCAGATCAGGGCCGACCAGCGGCCCTCGGGGTCACGACAGTGGCCGACGCCGCCTTCTCGGCCGGCTTCTCAGCGGCGATTGGGGCGACAGGAGCCTTGTCGGTGGTCGGCACAACGGGTCTGTCGGCCGCCGCGCTCGCCGCCTTGCGACCCTCCAGGAAGCGCTGTTGCGCCGCCAGGATCCACAGGTAGGGCAGCACCGCCTCTTCCGAGAACCGGTAGCCGCGGCCGAACTCGTCATCGTGAGCGTCGAGCAGCACGTGCTTGGCCGCCAGTTCCTCGAGCGTCGCCTTGAAGCTCGCGGCGTTGGCCGTGCTCGGATAGAGGGCGTCCACGTCGCGGTCGTCGAAGCGGCCGTTGTTGAAGATCGCCGCGCCGGCCATGACGCCCAGCACATGGCGCACGCCAGTCTTGGCGGCTTGGTCGATCTGGACCAGCGAGTGCTTGGAGATCCGGCCGCGGAATTCGGTGAGCGCCTGATCGACGGCCTGCGACACGTCTTCGACCGCAACGTTCGTGCGGCCCTTGTCGATCGCGGCCAAGCCCGAGTGATGGCTCAACAGGCTGGCGAAGTAGGGCGAACCGTTGGCCACGAAGACGATGAAGTCGGTGGCCGACTTGTCGTAGGTCAGGCCGCTCAGTTCCTCGCCGTTCTCGACGAGGTGATTGACCTCCGTCGCGCTCATCTTCGGCACCTGCAGGGCGAAGATGTTGCGGCGGATCGAAGGGATGTGCTCGACCAGTTCGGTCAGGTCCGCGGCCACGCCGGCGATCACCAGCTGGGTGCGGATCGAACGGTCGGACAGGTTCTTGATCAGTTCAGCGATGTTGCGGCGGAATTCCGGAGAGTCGCAGACGTCGAACTCGTCCAGCACCACCAGCACGCGGGTGCCGGTCAGCTTGGCGAAGAGATCGGCGACCAGGCGCGGCGTCAGGGTGGTGGCCGGCAGCAGGTCGGCCAAGACGCCGCCGCGCTCGGCTTCGTTGGTGGTCGGCGCAAAGCCGCTGTGGAACAGCAGCGGGATATCCGCGGCCACGGCGCGGAAGATCTCGTCGAAGGTCGAACCGGCGCCGCACGAACAATAGACCACGATGTAGCGGGCCTCGATGGCCGCCTGGGTCAGCACGTGGACGAGCGACGTCTTACCGATGCCGCGCTCGCCGTACATGATCACGTGGACGCGTTGGTCCTCGATCGAACGGATCAGCGTCGTCAACACGTCGAGACGGCCGGCGAACATCCGACGGTCGGTGATCGGCTGCGACGGTGTGAACGCGCTGCGCAGCTTGATCCGAGCGCTCGCGAAGCGGTCGTTCAGTCGCGGGCTCAGCTGATCGCCGGCCATCGACTGGAAGCGCGGAAACGCCATGTCGGCCGGCTTCTTGGCGGGCGCGCCCTCGCGCGCCGTCGGCGGCGCAGCGAAGACAAGGTTCGGCTGGGGGTTCGTGGCGGCTTTCGGCTTACGCCCGAAAGAGCGCGCCATCATGTTATTGATCCAACTCACGGCGCCTCCAAGCACGCATGCTGCGGTGCATCTGCGATATCGACGGTCTACGACCGCAGGTCTGAACCCGCCACCCGTAAACACGTCGATTGTGGCGAAATCTTAAACCGGCCCGAGTTGAGTCAACGTTAATCGCCGCCGCTGCTCGCCGCCTCTACGGAATAACTTCCCTTCGCTGCCCCGCATGGCCTCGCGCCAGCCGCTCCGACACCTTCTCTGAAACCTTGTAGGCCGCCACGCCCAACGCCAACGAAACCGCCAGGATCAGCGGGACATTCTCGATGTGCAGGGTGTGCAGGAACGCGTGCACCGGCAGACCATGCGTCAGGTAGATGTAGAAGCTCGCCGCTGCGATCAGGCCGACCAGCCCATGCAGGATGTTGGGCAGGAAAATCCGCGGCGCCCACATGATCAGGCCGGCCGCCGTCGCGAACCAGAGGGCATGCGTGACGTTGGCGGGATAGCTGAAGTGCTCCCAGATCTCCTGCGGGCCGGCCACCTGCAGCGCCGCGATCGCGAGACACGCCACGGTCAATCCCAGCTTGCGCGTGATCGTCGTGGCCCGGTGCAGACACCAGCCGAACGCCAGCAGGTAGAAGATGCTGTCGGGCGTACGCTCCAGCAGGTACTCGTGCGGCAGGATCAGCGAAGCGATCACCCGCACGGCCAACGCCCCGGCCAGCAGCGTCAGGCCGAATTCCCACGGTCTTTGCACCGCGAACCGGCGCACCGGCCCGATCGCGAACAGCAGCGCGAAGATCACCATGCATTGGAAGAGCACCTCCAGGAACCAATACGGCTCCAGGAATGTGCCGAACCGGCCGAACAGGTTGCTGACCAACAACAACGACGGCAGGTCGAACGACTTTTCCGAGATCAGATAGAGACAGAGGATCACATAATAGGGCGCGATGATCCGCTGGAAGAACGTCACCAGCATCGAGACCCCGCCGCCCTCATTGAGGCGCGAGCCCTGGTAGCGCGAGAAATTGTAGCCCGACAGCAGCAGCAGCACGTGCGCACTGCCGCCGACGGGCCAGGCCGAGGCGTGCGCGATCACCACGCTGATGATCGCCGCCGCACGGATGGCGACCTCAGACTCGATCCCCCGCAGGCTGAAGACCCCACGATTGCGCGTGGTCGCCTTATCGGCCAGCGCCTGCAGTTCGGCGATGCTGGTCTCCTCCCAGCGCTCCGGGAGGAAGCCAAGCTTGCCTTCGATGTCGAGCGACAGGCTCACGTAGCCAAGGGAGTCGCCGCCGAGACTGACGAAACTGTCGGCCGGCGTGATGGTCGCGCGCGGGAACGCATGTCGGAACGCCGCCTCGATGGCCCGCCCTGCCCCGCTTCGCGCCGGTGCGCGACGGGTGCGCGCGGCGCGCGCCGCGGCGAGCACCGCCTGGTAGTCCATCTTGCCCGAACTCAAGGTCGGCAGCTCGTCATAGCCGACCACCTCGATGACCGCGGCCGGCAACGAGAACGTCTGCGCCAGCCCATCGGCCACGACTTGCGTATCGGCCGACGCCACGCCGACCGCCAGTACGTCGTCGTCGCCCGCCGCGATCGCGCTCACGCCCTCGCGCCGCAGGTGCGCCTCGACCTCGTCGAAGCTGATGCGAAGGCCGAACAGCTTGGAAAAGCGGTTCTTGCGGCCCACGATCCGATAGAGACCTCGCGCGTCGCGCACCGCCAGGTCGCCGGTCCGCAACTCGGAGACCTCGCGTCCCTTGGCGAGGTCGGCCTCGACCAGCGCATAGCCGGACATCACGTTGGGACCACGATAGACCAGCTCACCCTGGGTCTCGGCCCCATCGACGACCCGACCGGTGTCGTCGATCAGATGAAAAGCGCCCCCTGGGATCGCCACGCCGATGCAGCCCGGATTGTCGAGCAACCGCTCCGGCGGCACGTAGGCCATCCGCGCCGTCGCCTCGGTCTGGCCGTACATGACGAAGAAGCGCACGCCCGCGCCACGCGCCCACTCAGCGTAGGTCCCGGCCGTCTCGGCCGGCAGGCGGCCGCCGGCCTGGGTCATCGTGCGTAGCGAGGGCAGGCGGCGTCGACGCAGGCCGATCCGTTCGAACAGTTCGTAGGTGTAGGGGACCCCGGCGAGCGAGGTCGCCTCCTCGGCCGCGAAGAAGTCCCAAAATACATCATCGACCACCGAGCGGTCGGTGAGCAGGATCGCGCCGCCCGCGGCCAGGTGCGAGTTCACGACCGACAGACCATAGCTGTAGTGGATCGGCAGGGTGGTGATCGCCCTGTCCTCAGGCCCCAGGCCCAGATACTCGCCGATCGATCGAGCATTGGCCTCGACCGCGGCGCGCTCGAGACGCACCAGCTTGGCCGCGCCGGTCGAACCAGACGTCGACAGCAGCACCGCCAGGTCCTGGTGCAGGTCCCGCGGGCCGGGCGGACCGGCTTCGGCGACCCAGCGCGCTCCCGCCTTATGAAAGCGGATGCTGGGCCGATAGGTCTCGATGGTCCGTCGCAACTGGCCGCTGTCGCCGCCGGCCATGATCACGGGGTGCCCATGACGAAGGGCCGCGACATAGGCGACCAGCGGCGCCAGTTCGTTGGTCGCCTCGATCAGCAGCAGATGTCGCCCAGGCGGCAGGCCCTTGGCGAATTCGTCGGCGTGAGCCGCAAGCTCAAGGTAACTGAGGCGCTCACCGGCATCGGTGGCCACGGCCAACGCGTGACCGTGCTCCTCGAGGCGCCCCGCAAACGTGGCCGCGAGCGGAACGGATGGGGCAGCGATATCAGACGCACTCAACGGTTCGGCCCCCGCCTCTCTGGGTCCGGCCGCGTCGTCAGCCCCATGCCTTGCGCGACCGAAGGGGATACTCCCGGACCGCGAGATCCGGTTAGAACTTCAAGTTGAACGGCTTCAACACATAAGCAACGTAGGCAAGCACCGCGACGATAATCCCGAAGGCCGCCGCGCCATAACCTTCATTGCCCACGTAATTGGCCAGCGCACAACCGATGCACGCAGGCAGGTACTGATAGATGTTGTCCTTCGGCTCTTCCTGAGCCGTCGACCTGTGCAGAAATAGGACGATCAAAGCTCCGAAGATCGCGACCGTGACCCAATCGTAGATAGTCTGCAAGACACCAGCCCCTAAGCAATACTGTTAAATCCGAGCAGCTGCGCCCCTGCACAATTCGGGCCAGTCCGGAGGTCGCCGCCGGCCGTGATAGCCGAATTCCGGAACGACGCTACGCGAAAATAACGTATCGATGATGAACCTGGATGAAGCCTCGATCCAGCCCCAAGGCGATCGCGCTGCGGGAAATGAATCTTAACCGGCACGGTCTAGTTTGCGGGCTCGACTACAATGATCCGGCGTATCGTCATTGAGCCCATCACCCCCAGAGACCGAGCGGCGTCGCCAAGGCCGCACTCCGTTTCGCCGCTCGCGCCGCGAGGGTGAGCGCGTCGCCACGCTCGGCGTCGAGGTCGATCTGGTGCGTCCCGAAGAGGTCATGCACCAAATCAGCCAATCGGTCCTGGCCCGCGCGGCCGCGCGCATCGCCAATCACAACGCTCACAGCATCTATCTGACGAAGAAGAACCCGGAGTTCGCCGCCTTCTTCGACCAGGCCGACCTGATCGAGGTCGACTCCACCCCGCTCATCTTCTTCACGCGCGTTCTCGGTCTGCACAGCCGGCGCTTTCACCGCTGCACCTATCTCGACTGGCGCGACCATTTCTGGAGCGTCGCCGCCCGCAACGGCTGGCGCGTGTTCTATCTGGGCGGCGCGCCCGGCGTGGCCCAGGAGGCGGCCCGTCGGCTCTGCGAGCGCTACCCGGGGGTCGAGATCCAGACTCGCGACGGATTCTTCGACATGGTGGAAGGATCGGCTGAAAACGCCGAGGTTCTGGCCAAGATCGCAGCGGCTGACCCCCACATCCTGTTCGTCGGCATGGGCATGCCGCGCCAGGAGATCTGGATCCATCGCAACCAGCACCTGCTGCCGCCAACAGTCACGCTCTCGGTCGGCGCCGCCTTCGACTACGAGGCCGGCGTGCAGTGTCCCGCGCCGCGCTGGATGGGTCCACTGGGGATCGAGTGGCTGTTCCGCCTCGTCGGTGACCCGAAGCGGCTGTTCGCGCGCTATTGCGTCGAGCCGTGGTGGCTCGTCCTTCCGGCGCTGAGCGACGTCGCCTCCGCGGCCCGCCAAGGCCGCCTGTTCAAGACGCCGCGAAAGCGGCGCGCTCCGGCCGCGGCCACCGCCGCGCCCCCGGCCCACGCCCAGGATTTCGAGCCCTACGAAACGCGCTCGACCTGACCTGGCGCGCCGCCGCGCAGGCCTCGCGAACTCTACCCTGACCCGCAGCTGCAAGATGTTGATCAACTCCTGCTAGCGGCGACCGCGCATAAGTGCATAGTCCGCTCCCGACCGCGCCCGGCAACGGCGCGGCGGCGCATTGGACCGAAACTTGCTGCTGCGCGGCGAGTTCGAGAGAAAGGCCAGTTGCTTTATGGATGTCCTGGTTCAGGACAAGTCGCGTGCAAGTGCAAAGCGTACGCGTAAGGGGGGCCTGCTCTCCATTGTCATTCCGATGCACAACGAGCGCGAGATGCTCGACATCCTGTTCCAGCGCTTGGACCAGGTCGTCGCCACGCTCGGAATTTCAGCCGAGTTCATCTGCGTCGACGACGGCAGCCGCGACAACACGCTGGCCTTGCTGGAAGAGCGGGCGAAGTCGGATTCGCGCATCACGGTCGTGGCGCTGGCCCGCAACTTCGGCAAGGAAGCCGCCCTCACCGCAGGTCTCGACGAGGCGCGCGGCGACGTGGTCGTTCCCCTGGATGCGGATCTGCAGGATCCGCCGGAACTGATCGCCGAGTTCCTGGACCTCTGGGAGCAGGGCTACGACGTGGTCTACGGGGTCCGCGGCGACCGGGCGAGCGACACGCTGTCCAAGCGCGTCACCGCCAATCTTTTCTACAGCGTCTTCAACAAGCTCGCCGACTATCGCATCCCGGCCAGCACCGGCGATTTCCGGCTGATGGACCGCCAGGTCATCACCGCCCTACAGCAGTTGCCCGAGCGCAACCGCTTCAACAAGGGCCTGTTCGCCTGGGTCGGCTTCCGCCAGATCGGCGTGTCCTACGTGCGGCCCTCGCGAGCGGCGGGAACGACCTCGTGGGCCTCGCCGGCCCTGTGGAAGCTCGCCGTGGACGGGATCACCGCCTTCTCGACGGTGCCGCTGCGGATCTGGAGTTTCGTCGGCTTCCTCGGCGCCGCCGCCGCCATGCTGGCCGGCGCCATGCTGATCGCCAGGGTCCTGCTGTTCGGGCGCGACGTCCCCGGCTACGCGTCGCTGATGGTCGTCATCCTGTTCTGCTTCGCCGTTCAGATGATCGCCTTCGGCGTGATGGGCGAATATGTCGGGCGGCTCTATCAGGAGACCAAGGGCCGGCCGGTCTACATCATCCGGCACAAGACGCGGTTCGGGGGCTAGGCCGTTGAGCTGCAGGACACGCGCCCTGCCGCCGGAAGGACCGGGGGCATGATCACCGCCGCGCGCCTTCGTCAGGTCGGCGTCTTCGCGCTCGTCGGCGTGGCCGCCACCGCCACGCATGCGATCGTCGCCATGGCCGCCCACCGGGTCGGACACGCCTCGCCGCTCATCGCCAACATGGCCGGCTACCTGTCGGCCGTGATGATCTCGTATCTGGGGCATTCGACGTTCACCTTCGGCACCGACGCTTTCAGCGGACCTCAGTTCCTTCGGTTCGTGGTGGCGTCGCTCGCGGTGCTGATCCTGAACCAGGCGGTGATGTTCGCCTGCGCGAACCTGCTGGCGATCCCGTTCGACTACGCCCTGGCGATCACCATCGTCTCGGCCCCGGTGATCAGCTTCATCATTTCCAAGCTGTGGGTGTTCGTCGAATAGCGCCCGCCCCGGCGCCGCCTCCCAGGCGCCCCCGCAGTGCTCGCAAAGCACGCAAGACCCTTCAGACAGAGCCGAGCCAGTCCGTGAACGCAGCGTCTAAAAACTACCTGGCATGCGCCGGGATCTTCCTCGTCTCGCTGGTTCCGATCCTGTCGACGCCGATCCTGCCGCTGATCGACTTCTACAACCACATGGCTCGCTACTTCGTCCTGGCGCAGCTGGACCAGTCCGCCTTTCTCGCCGCGAACTACGCGTCCAACTGGTCGCTGTTGCCGAACATCGGGATGGACGTGATCGGCACGGCCCTGTTTCGCATCCTGCCGCCGACACTGGCGCCGCACGTCATCGCCATCGCCATCTTCGCGACCCTGTACTTCGGCGTGCTCTCGTTCAACGCCCGCCTGAACGGGCGCCCGTCGGTTCTAGTCGCGCTGCTCCTGGCCCCGCTTCTCTACAGCTTCATCTTCATCTGGGGCTTTGCGAACTTCCTCTTCGGCCTTGGCCTGACGTTCTGGGGCGCGAGCTGGTGGCTGGCCATGCGCGAGCGTCCCCGCATCGCGATCCCCGTCGCATGTCTGCTCGCGGTCCTGATCTTCCTCGCCCACGGCCTGACCTTCGCGCTGTATGGCCTTCTGCTCGGCGCGATCGAGCTCGGGGTCATGCTGACCCAGCGCGACTTCAGCCTCTCGCGCATCGTCAAGAGCACGGCCAGCCTGGCGGTGCAGGCCGTCGTCCCGGTGATCCTGTTCGCCAACGCCACGACCTCGAAGGCCGAGGGCGGCTTCACCAATGCTGAGGAGAGCATCGATCGGCTCGCTGGGTCCGGACGGCTGCTCGACCGCCTGCACGAACTGCTGCTCTATCGACTGCAGACCATCGTCCGGGTATCCGAGGGACCGAGCTTCGGGTTCGACCTGGCCTGCTTCCTGGTCGTCGGCGCCGTCGTCGGCTGGCTGCTGATGCGCAAGCAGATCAAGACGCCGAAACTGGTCTGGCCGGCCCTGGCGATCGCCGTGCTGCTGATCCTCGTCACGCCGCCCACCGTCTTCGGGGTCGGATATGTCGCCGACCGCATGCCGTTGTTCGCAGCCCTTATCTTCGTCGGGTCGCTGCAGGTCGACTGGAAGCGCACGCCGGCGGACACGGCCTGCCTGGGTATCCTCGTCGCCCTGGTCGGGGTGCGACTGGCGGCGATCGGCCTCGAGTGGCGCAGCTACGACGCCCGGTTCCGCGAGTTCGAAACCGCGGCCGGCAGCATCCCTCCGCAAAAGGTCGTCAAAGGCCTGGAGGTCGCGCTGGACCGGCGGCTCGCCGCGACGCCGCGCTGCGAGATGTACGGCCCGCTGCTCACCCTCCGGCACGGCCAGGCCTCGCCGCTGTTCGCCAACGCCACCCAGCAACCGATCAAGCTCTCGGGTCAGTTGAAGCAGGCCGTCGACGCCGCGCCCAAGCCCTCGGGGCGACGGGCCGACGAGGCCGCCGGCTATGTCAGCGACGTCATCGACCACGGGCGCGACCAGGCCGGCTTCGACTATGTGCTGATCTGCGGCGCCGCCAAGCCTGAACGCCCATTCCCCGACGGGGTCACGGTGGTCGCCCAGACGCCGAACTTCACGGTCTTGCGGTTCGGCTCACCCTAGGCGCGGGCTGCGCTCAGGCGTTCTCGACCTCGCGGACGTTTTCGACGCCGGCGTCCTTCAACGCCACGACCAGTTCGTCCAGCGCGCGCGCCAGCTCCTCGGGATCGCGGCTGCGCAGCACCAGGTTCGAGCCGTAGCCGCCATCGCCGAAGAACGGATAGCTGCCCAGCGACATGTCGGGATGGGCCTTGGCCACAGCTTCCAGCGGCGCGGCGATCACGCCCTCGCCCGAGCCCTCGACCCGCACGGTGCGCGCCACGGTCACCGCGCCGCCGCGCAGGCGCCAGCCCACGTCTTCCAGCATGCCGCGCATGATCGTGGGCACCCCGGCCAGGACGAACACGTTGCCGATGGTGAAGCCGGGCGGGCCTTGCACCGGATTCTTGACCAGTTCGCCGCCGACCGGCACCCGCGCCATGCGCCGGCGCGCAGCGTTCAGCTCCACGCCCCAGCGGGCGGTCATCATGGCGATGATCTCGGGATGCTCGATCAGTTCGACCCCGAAGGCCGCGGCCACCGCATCGGCGGTGATGTCGTCGTGGGTCGGGCCGATGCCGCCCGTGGTCACCACATAGTCGTAGCGCTCGCGCAGGGCGTTCAGCGCTGCGACGATCTCTTCCTGCACATCCGACACCGTCCGCGCCTCGGCCAGGTCCACGCCCAGCACGCCGAGATACTTGGCGATGTCGCGCAGATTGGTGTCCTGCGTACGACCCGAGAGGATCTCGTCGCCGATGATCAGCACTGCGGCGGTCACCCGGCCGTCCGTCGAACCCGCCATACGCACCTCCGCAACGCCGCCATTGTGTCGCACCTGACTAGTGGCCTCCGCAGGCGCGCACAACCTGTCATCCGTCCGCCGCTTTGCGCAGCACGCCGTTCGGATGCTAGCCACGGCCGGCCCGACCGGTTCAAGGAACGTCCATTGGAATTCGCCCGCCCCCTCGTCCGCGGCCAGCTCGTCAGCCGCTACAAGCGCTTCTTCGCCGACGTGATGCTGGATGACGGCACGCCGGTGACCGCCCACTGCCCCAATCCTGGCGCGATGCTGGGCCTGAACATCCCGGGCCTGCCGGTGTGGCTCTCGAAGTCGGACGATCCCAAGCGCAAGCTCGCCCACACCCTGGAACTGGTCGAGGAGGGCGGCGGTCTGGTCGGGGTCAACACCATGCATCCCAACCGCCTGGTCGCCGAGGCCTTGGCCGCCGATGCGATCCCGGAGGTCGTCGGCTACGCCGTCCACCGGCGCGAGGTGAAGTACGGCGCCGCCTCGCGCGTCGACTTTCTGCTCGAGCATGACGCTCGCCCGCCCTGCTGGCTGGAGATCAAGAACGTCCACCTGATGAGGTCGCAGGGGCTGGCCGAATTTCCCGATTGCGTCGCGGCTCGATCCACCAAGCATCTGGGCGAGTTGGAGGAGATGGTCCGTCAGGGAGACCGCGCCGTCGTGCTCTTCGTCGTCCAGCGCACCGACTGCGAGGCCTTCGCGGCCTGCGCCGAACTCGATCCCGCATTCGCCAAGGCGCTCGACCGTGTCGCCGCGGCCGGCGTCGAGGTCTACGCCTATGCCTGCGACATCTCCTCCGAGCGGATCGTCCTGTCGCGGCGGATCGCTTGAGGCGCGGCGCCTAGTTCAACGGCGGCGGCGAGCTCCCGTCCTGCCGCGCCGGCTTGGGCGCGGGGTGCCAGTGGGTCGACACGCCAAGCCGCCGCTTTACCTTTCGCCACAGCAGACCGCCGGCGTCAGGACCGGCGATCGAGTCCGGAAGGCCCGAGACCGGCTGCGGAACCAGGGTGTCATCGCCCTGGTCTTCGTAACAGTCGCTGGCGGTCGCCAATCGCTCCGACCAGTGGAACGGCTGATCCGCTGGAATATCGGGCCGCCAGTGCTCGCGCCGCTCGTGGGCAAATTCGCCCCGTTCCATCGACTCCGCGCGGGTCGCCATTCGACGCGCGATCTGTTCGGGCGAGCGGTACATGTACTGACGAAGCCGGATTGGCTCTGGATAGATCGGCCCCCAGTTTTCCGGCGGCAGCCGATCGAGGCCCCACCAATGGCGCACGAAGCGGGCCTCGCTGTAGCCTGACGGCACATAGTGGCGGAGCACCTCGCGCCATGGGCGGCTGCCGTCGTATCTGCTCGGATCGAGCATATAGGCGACCTGATCCCGATCCGTGAACAGATAGTTGTAGCTGTTGGCCCACACCGCGTTGTAGTGGCGCGGCACCCTCGCCAGGAACGCTCGCGGATCTTCGACATAAGCTTCGTCGGCGTCGAGCTTGCACCACCAGTCACCCTGGCGCACCCGGTCGCGATAGTGCTCGAACACCCTGTCGCGCATGCTGTCGCAGAAGGGGCTCAGGTCCTGCCGATAGGGCACGATCGCGGGATTGGAACGCGCCGTCTCGTTGACGAATTCCCAGGTCCCGTCATCGCTGCCGTTGTCCAGCACGTAGATGCGGTCGGCCCACGCCGAAGCCGTCGCCAGCGTCTGGGCGATGATATCCAGCTCGTTCTTGACGAGGCAGATCGCGTGGATCGCCATTGGCCTACCCCAGCGTCGTTAACCATGATCCGTTTGCACAACGTGGGTCGATTGCATTTGGCTCCACCGGTGCGATCGACGCGGCGTGCGCCGGGGTGGAAGTCCTGTGCTAGGATTGCGATATAAGCCCCAGCGCCATCCGCAGCGCCCGCCCGGTTCCCTGGCGCGACGCGGCGCTCAAGGAAGCCGAAAAGAGTACTGCCATGACCGACGTCCTCGAAGCTGAGCACCGCACCGGCCAGATCCGCATCCACGGAGCCGAAGGCTTCGAAGGCATGCGCGCCGCCGGCAAGCTGGCCGCCGAGTGCCTCGACGTGCTGACCCCGCACGTCGTGCCCGGCGCCGTGACGGAAAAGCTGGACGACCTGGCCCGCGAGTTCATCCTCGACCATGGCGCCATTCCGGCCTGCCTGTTCTATCGCGGCTACGGCAAGACCACCTGCATCTCGCCCAACCACATCGTCTGCCACGGCATCCCCGGCGAGCGGGTGCTGCGCGACGGCGACATCGTCAACATCGACGTGACCGTCATCGTCGACGGCTGGCACGGCGACACCAGCCGCATGTACGGCGTCGGGCCGATCGCCCCGCGTTCCAAGCGCCTGATCGACATCACCTACGAGGCGCTGCAGCGCGGCCTGGACCAGGTCAAGCCGGGCGCCCACACCGGCGACATCGGCTACGCCATCCAGCAGTACGTGGAATCGATGCGCTGCTCGGTGGTCCGCGACTTCTGCGGCCACGGCCTGGGCAAGGTGTTCCACGACGCCCCGAACATCCTACACTTCGGCCAGAAGGGCACCGGCGAGGTCCTCGCCCCCGGCATGTTCTTCACGATCGAGCCGATGGTGAACCTCGGCAAGTACCAGGTGAAGCTGCTCGCCGACGGCTGGACGGCGGTGACCCGCGACAAGTCGCTCTCGGCCCAGTGCGAGCACTCGATCGGCGTCACCGAGGACGGCTACGAGATCTTCACCGCCTCCCCTGCCGGCCTCTTCAAGCCGCCCGTCCAGGCCGACTGATCTTCGCGCGGCAGGGTTGCGAGAGCCCGCCGCTGCACGCCCCCTTGCCAAGCTCGAACAAATGACGAACACTGTTCGGCATGGATGGTACGCGCCACCTCGCCGAGGGCCCGCAGCCTGACCTCTGGTCGGCCGCGCCGACGAGTCCGCCCAAGGCGCTGCGCCCCCATTTCCATGGCCATCGCGAACGGCTGCGCGACCGCGCCGGCCGCGACCTCGCCGCCCTTCCCGACTACGAGCTGCTCGAACTGCAGCTGTTCCGCTCGATCCCGCGCGGCGACGTCAAGCCGCTGGCCAAGGCCCTGCTCACCCGGTTCGGGTCGCTGGCCGGCGTGCTCGCAGCCTCTACGGCCGAACTGCGCAGCGTCCCTGGCGTCGGCGAAAGCGTGGCCTTCGACCTCAAGCTGCTCAGCGAGATCGGCCTGCGGGTCGGCCGCGCGGCGGTCGGCAAGCGCCCGGTCATCAGTTCGTGGAGCCAGTTGCTCGACTATGTGAAGCTGGGTCTCGCCCACGCCCCGCGCGAGCAGTTCCGCGTGCTGTTCCTCGACAAGAAGAACCAGCTCATCGCCGACGAGGTCATGAACCACGGCACCGTCGACCACGCGCCGGTCTATCCGCGCGAGGTCGTGCGCCGCGCGCTCGAGCTGTCGGCCAGCGCGGTGATCCTCGTCCACAACCATCCGTCCGGCGACCCGACGCCGTCCCCGGCCGACATCGCCATGACCAAGGAAGTCGTCGAGGCCGCCCGCGCCCTGCGCATCGCCGTGCACGATCATCTGGTCGTCGGCCGCGATGGGATCGCCAGCTTCCGGGCCCTGGGCCTCTTCTGAATACGTAAAGCCAAGCTTCAAAGAACACCGCCTTGGGGGGCCGCCATGATCCATAAGTCTCTTCTCCTCGCCGGCGTCATGGCGCTGGCGCTGACCGGCGCGGCGTCGGCGCAGACGCCGGAGGCCGATTCCGAAGTCGATCCGCTCGGGCTCGCCTGCCTGGGAAAGGGCGGAGAAGCAATCGAGGCCCGTCTGGCCGCCTGCACCGAAATCGCCGACACGTTCGAGACGCCGGCGGACAGAGCCTGGGGGCTCCAGACGCGCGCGCATATCCAGCACAGCATGGGCCTCTCCGACCGCGCGCTCGCCGACGCCAGCAAGGCGATCCGTTTGGCCCCCGGCGACGCGTACGGCTACTACACCCGGGCCGACATCCTGACCGACACCGGCGACTACAAGCTCGGCCTCGCCGACGTCGAGCGCGCCGTGAAGCTCGATCCGAAGGAAGCCCTCTACCTCTCGCTGCGGTCGCGCCTGCGCGAGAAGACCGGTGACCGCCCCGGGGCGCTGGCCGACTCCACCCGCGCCATCGAACTAGAGCCGGCCGCGTGGCTGTATCTGGTGCTGCGCGCTCAACTGCGTGAGGACGGCCAGGACCAAGCTGGAGCCCTTGCGGACCTCGACCAGGCGGTAAAGCTGTCCAAGGATGATCCGGCCGCCCTGGTGATCCGGGCCGAATTCCTGCTCTACGCCGGCCGCTACGACGAGGCCAAGGCCGGCTACAAACAGGCCATCGCCAAGCAGCCGGACTACGCCGAAGCCTTCACCGGCCTCGCACGCGTCTTCGAGGAACAGGGCGACTACGCCGCCGCCAAGGCTGAGCTCGATCGCGCGCTCGCCGTGAACTCCGACGACGCCGACGCCTTCCAGGCCCGCGCCTGGGCGCGATACCGCCTGGGCGACGCCGTGGGCGCACGCAGCGACATCGACAGGGCGGTCGAACTCGACGAGGTCGCCGTGCTCAATCGCGCCATGCTGCTCTCGGAGCTGAAACAGTACGATCTCGCGCTGGCGGACATCGCCCGCGCCGAAACGATGGAGCCGAAGTCGGCCATTCCCGGTGTCGTGCGCGCGGGTGTCTTCGCCGCTCAGCAGGACTGGGCGAGAGCGATCGCTGAGGCCGATCGCGCGGTGAAGCTCGAACCCGACAACCTCGAAGCCCTAAACGCCGCCTGCTGGATCAGAGGTGAAGCCAAGCGCGATCTCGACCGGGCGCTGGCCATCTGCACCAAGGCGGTCAAGGTCGCGCCCAACAACTTCGCACCGCTCGACAGCCGCGCTTTCGTCCATCTGCGGCGCGGGGATCTTCAGAACGCGCTGGCCGACGCCGACGCCGCCCTCGCCCTCCATCCCAAGTCGGCCGAGACGCTCTACCTCCGCGGCGCGATCCGGCAGCATCTCGGCCAGAAGCAGGAGGCCGAGGTCGATCTGGCCGCGGCGCGGAAGCTGGATCCGAAGATCGAGGAGCAGTACGCCAGCTACGGCCTGCTGCTGTAACGGTTGGTGCCCCCTCCCGGACTCGAACCGGGACGCCTTACGGCAAAGGATTTTAAGTCCTCTGCGTCTACCATTCCGCCAAGGGGGCGCCGATTGCTCGGTACACGTGATCGCGCCGCGCCCGCAAGCGCGCCGCGCGGCATGCGGAACCTTTGGCGTCCGACTTGCTTACCTCCTCCCTGCGGTCCCGATCCGGGACGCCAGGAGGAGCACATGGGCGAACTGGCTTACGCGATCGATCCGGCCGACAACGGCTGGCGTTGGCGGGTGTTCGACTTCGAAGGCGAGCTGGTCGCCGGCGGCGTCGAGCCGAGCCAGGCCGAGGCGGAGTCCGCCGCCGTCGCCCTGTTCCACGACGGCGTCAGCGCCGCGTCCGCCATCTAGCCGCTAGCCCTTCGGCAGAGCCTCCACCGCCTCGCGCAGCGCCGCCAACCGCGGCCCGTCGGCCGGGTGGGTCGACAGCACCTCCGGCGGCTGCGGCCGCTTCTCGCCCTCGGCCGCCATCCGCTCGAAGAAGCGCACGGCGCCGGCGGGGTCCATGCCGGCCCGCTGCGCCAGTTCGACCCCGACGCGGTCGGCCTCCAGCTCGTGGTTGCGCGAATAGGGCAGGATGACGCCGTACATCGCCCCCATGCCCAGCGCCCCGGCGATCTCGCCGGCGTGCTCGGCGTACTCGCCATTGGCCAGGATCGCCTGCAGCACGTTGACGCCCAGCTCGACCGCCATCTGCTGGCTGACCCGCTCGGACGGATGGCGCGCCAACACGTGACCCACCTCGTGGCCCAGCACCCCGGCCAGTTCGTCGTCGTCCTGCACGAAATCCATGAGGCCCTTGAAGGCCCCGACCTTGCCGTTGGGCAGCACGAAGGCGTTGATCTCCGGTCGATCGAAGACCACGAACTCCCAGGCTAGGTCCGTACGGCCGCTGGCCTCGACGATCTTCCAGCCGATCTGCTCCAGCCGCGCCTGCGCGGCCGGATCGGCTGAGACCGGGGTCTGGGCGCGCAGGTCGGCCCAGGCCTGGTCGGCCATCTGGGTCAAGGCCTCGTCCGGAACCACGGCGAACTGGCTTCGACCGGTCTCGTTGTTCTGCGAGCACCCCACCAGCAGCACACCGGCCGCCAGCAGGCTCAGCAGGTTGCGGCGCGAGACCGGCTCGGCCCGGCCTTCGCGGCCGCAGCCGCACGTCACGCTCACGCCTCCGCCCGCGCCGCCGCTTCCCACTCGCGGAACTCCGGCGTCGCCAGCAGCCGGGTCACATAGGCGCCGCAGGTTCCGTCGTCGCCGTAGTCCGACAGATGCACGCCATAGGTCCGGAACCGCGTCGCCACCGGCGTGTAGAACGCATCTGCGATCGACCACTCGCCGGCCAGGTACGATCCGCCCGACCGACCCAGCAGGTCGGACCATAGCGCGACGATCCGGCGCACGTTCTTCTGGGTGGCTTCCGACAGGCTCGTCACCTTCGGTTCGGTCTCCAACGCCATGGGGCATTCACCGCGCAGGGACTGGAACCCGGAGTGCATCTCGGCGGCCGCCGCACGGGCCAGGGCGCGCAACGCCGGGTCGTCCGGCCACAGCTTCGCCGCGGGAAATTTTTCGGCCAGGTATTCGCAGATCGCCAACGAATCCCAGACCGTAAGCCCGCCGTCCTTCAGCGCCGGCACCAAACCCGAAGGCGAGTGCGGCAGGATCGCCGCCTCGGTCCGCCCCTCGTCCTGGCGCAGGCCGACCAGGGTCTCGGTGAAGGGAGCGCCGGTGCGCTTGAGCGCCAGCCAGGGCCGCAGCGACCAGGTCGACCAGCGTTTTGTTCCGATAACCAGTTCCATAGGCCGCTCCATTTCGTTACGTCAGCCTATTGCCCAAGCCCCGGGCTACTCGTCTAGAGTGGCCCCAACAATAAGAATTCAGTTCCCAATGTTTTGCAGGAAACGCCATTCATGACCGAGACCGTCGCGCCGTCGGTTGACTCGACCGCACCGCCGGCCGCGCCCGCGGCTAGCGCTCAGCCATACTCCGCATCTTATACCCGGTATGCGATGTTCCTCCTGTTGGGGATCTACATCGTCAACTTCCTCGATCGCGCCGTCGTCAACATTCTGGCCGAGCCGATCAAGAACGACCTCGGCCTCGCCGACTGGCAGCTCGGCCTGATGAGCGGCCTGGCCTTCGCCATCTTCTACACCGTGCTGGGCATCCCGATCGCCCGCATGGCCGAACGTAAGAACCGACCGATCATCATCGGCACCGCCGTCGCGGTGTGGTCCGGCTTCACCGCCCTCTCGGGCATGGCTCAGAACTTCGCTCAGCTGGTTCTGTTCCGGATCGGCGTCGGCGTCGGCGAAGCTGGCTGCACGCCGCCCGCCCACTCGCTGATCGCCGACTACGTGCCGAAGGAAAAGCGCGCCTCGGCCCTGGCCTTCTACTCGATGGGCACCCCGCTCGGCGGCCTGCTCGGCCTGGTGATGGGCGGCCTGATCGCCGACGCCTACGGCTGGCGCGTCGCCTTCTTCGTGGCCGGCGCCCCGGGCATCCTCTTCGCCCTGCTCTGCTGGTTCACCCTGAAGGAACCCCGCAAGCAGATCGCCCAGCACTCGGCCGCCATCCAGGCGACCCAGGCGACCTTCGGCGATACCCTGAAGTATCTCGGCACCAAGAAGACCTTCTGGCTCATCGCGCTCGGCGCGGCGATCAAGGCGTTCATCGGCTACGGCCACGCCCCGTTCACCGCCTCGTTCTTCCTCCGCGTCCATGGCGAGGAAGTCTCGAGCCTGGCTTCGATGTTCAACCTCCAGTCCATCGGCTTCCTTGGCCTGGCTCTGGGTCTGATGGGCGGCACCGCCGGCGCCATCTCGGCCTATCTCGGCGGCCAGATCGCCGACCGCTACGCCAAGAAGGACCTGCGCGGCTACGTGTCGGTCCCGGCCATCGCCTCGCTGCTGGCCGTGCCGATCTACATCATCGCCGTCAGCGTCCCGTCGGCGTCGGTCGCCCTGTGGATCCTAGTCATCAACGGCCTGCTCGGTTCGCTGTGGTACGGCCCGGTCTACGCCATCGGCCAGTCGATCGTGCCGCCGCACATGCGCGCCACCACTTCGGCGATCCTGCTGTTCACGATCAACCTGATCGGCCTGGGCCTCGGCCCGCTGGCGGTCGGCATTCTGTCCGACGTCATGAGCAACGGCTTCGGCCTCGGCTCGGCCCAGGGCGTGCGCTGGGCGCTGATGCTGTCGACCTGCTTCGGCTTCCTCGCCTTCGGCCTCTTCTGGATGGCCCGCAAGACGATCCGCGAAGAAATGGTCAGCTAAGTCTCTACGGGGGCGCCGCCAGGCGCCCCCGCCTCTTCCGTCCTCACAGCAGCGTGCCATTGAGGATCACCAGCGCCACGCTGAAGTAGATGACCAGCCCGCTCACATCGACGAGCGTGGCTACGAACGGCGCCGAGGCGCTCGCCGGATCGAACCCCAGCCGCTTCAGGATGAACGGCAGCATCGAGCCGGTCATCGATCCGAAGGTCACGATCCCCAGCAGTCCGGTCCCGACGGTCAGCGCAATCAGGCGCCAGTGCTCGCCGTAGTCATAGATTCCCAGGGACTGCCAGGCGGCGATCCGCACCATCCCGATGAAGCCGAGGATCGCCCCCAGCGTCAGGCCGGTCGGCAGCTCGCGCACCGCCACTTTCCACCAGTCGCCTAGCCGCAGCTGTCCCAGCGCCAAGGCGCGGATCAGCAGCGACGTCGCCTGCGACCCCGAATTGCCGCCTGAGCTCATGATCAGCGGGATGAACAGGGTCAGCACGATCGCCTTCTCCAGCTCGTGCTCGAAGTGCTGCATGGCGCTCGCGGTCAGCATCTCGCCCAGGAACAGCGCGCACAGCCAACCGGCCCGCTTACGGATCATCTCGCGGAAGCCGATCTGCAGATACGGCTTGGCGAACGCCTCGACGCCGCCGAAGCGCTGCACGTCCTCGGTGCTCTCGGCCATGATCGCGTCGATGACGTCGTCGACGGTGACGATGCCCAGCACCCGGCCGCGCTCGTTCAGCACCGGCACGGCCAGCAGGTCGTGCAGGGTGATCAACCGCGCCACCTCTTCGCGGTCGGTGTCCGGATGCACGCTGACCGGCTCGATCGGCAGCGCGATCTCGGTGATCGGCTGATCCGGCTCGCCGCCGATCAGCCGCCGCAGGCTTATGCTGCGGACCAATTCATGGGTCTGCGGGTCCAGCACATAGATCGCGTAGATCGTCTCGCGGCTGCGCTCGACCTCGCGCAGATGGAGCAGCGTCTCGCCAACAGTGGCGTCGGCCAGGACCGCCACGAACTCGGTGGTCATCAAAGCTCCGGCGGTGTCGGGCGCATAGACCAGCAGGCCCTTCAGGGCTGCGGCGGTCTCGAAGTCCAGCGACGCCAGCAACTGCGTGCGTTCGCTGTCGTCCAGGCCGCGCAACAGATGCGCGGCGCGGTCCGCCGACATGCCCGCCAGCACCTTCGTACTGCGCGCCGTCGGCAGCGACTGCAGCAGTTCGCCGCCGGCCTCCAGCTCCGGCCGGTCGAAGATCTGGATGACGCGCTCAAGCGGCAGGCGTTCGAGAACCGCTCCGGCCTCGTCGGGCGACAACTGATTCAGCCGCGCGACGTTGTCGCCGACGTGCTCGCCGCAAAGCGTCGCAAGCAGGATGGGATCGGCCGCATGGGCGGCGGTGTATTCTTGCATGGCTCACCTTTCGACACGCCGCCACGGCGCAACGCGGTGAGCAGACCGAAGGTCAGACCACGAGCTGCCGGGACGGCGCGATCAATCGACTACTGTCGCTGGGCATGGGTTCAGGTCCTTTGGGTCGCGTCGGACTACTCGGCCGGCGCCCGGCCCCCATGCGCCCCTCCCGGCGGGGCGTCAAGCGCGTTCAGGGCTGCAGAAACACCAGCCAGATCGCGGTCATTGCGAAGATCACCCCGAACACCAGGTTCAGCCACCGCGCGCGCCGCACCGGCCGCCCAGTCGCCGCCTGGATAAGGAACACCGCCGCAGCCAGGGCGCAGCCGGCGCCGGCCAGCCAGAACTTCGCCGGCGGCGCGACGAAGATCGCCGCCGCCACCATCGCCAGCGCCACGGCCCGCCCGATCAGTTCGGGGGCCACTCGCCCGCCGCTCTTGCCGCCGTCCGCCGCCATCGCGTCCTCACTCGCCTACCTGCATCCCGGGTTTGCCACGCCCACGAGCGGCGGCAAAGTGCAAGCCGCCCCCGTAAACCGTCCGATGCGAGCATGTCACCGAGACGTCATCTGTGGCTTCGGCGCCATGGCGCGCCTCCTGGCGATCCCGTAGAATCCTGGCGAAACACCCGCGAGGGTGGAGTCGCCAAATCCCGAGGGGGGAAATGATCTCCAAGCGTTCCGGCTTGCTCTGCGCAAGCGCCCTGGCCAGCGTCATGGCCATCTACGCTGCGCCCGCCGCCGCGCAAGACACCGAAGTGTCCGAGGTCGTGATCACCGGCTCGCGCATCGCCCGGCAGGACTACGTCTCCGAGAGCCCGATCGTCACCCTCGGCCAGGACCGCATCACCCAGGCCGGCATGGTCACGGTCGAGAACACGCTCAATCAGCTGCCGCAGTTCGTGCCGTCGAACGGCGCAGGCACCAACACCACGAACTTCGTCTCCACCCCCGGCCAAGCCTACGCCAACCTGCGCGGCCTCGGGCCCACCCGCACCCTGGTGCTCGTCGACGGCCGCCGGATGGTCTCCGGCAACCCCAACGCCGTCGTCGACCTGAACACGATCCCGACCTTCCTGATCGACAGCATCGAGACCATCACCGGCGGGGCTTCGGCGGTCTATGGTTCGGACGCCATCGCCGGGGTCGTGAACTTCAAGCTCAAGAAGGACTTCGAGGGCCTGGTCATCGACGCCCAGCTGGGTTCGACGACCCGCAACGACGCCGGCCAGCAGAGCTTCTCCATCGGTTACGGCCACAACTTCGCGGAGGGCCGCGGCAACATCTCGGCCGGCGTCAGCTACGACCGCCGCGAAGGCCTGGTGGCCTCCGACCGCGACTGGTCGGCGATCGGCTACTCCGTGCTCACCACCGGCCTCGTTCCCTCCGGCGCAGCGACCATTCCCGACGGCCGCTTCGATCCGTCCTCCAACGCCGGCGGCGCGGCCAACCTGCCGACCCAGGCGGCGATGGACGCGGTGTTCGCCAAGTACGGCCTGGCCGCCGGCAGCGTCGCCCGCGGCGCAAATCTCTCCTTCAACGCCGACGGCACGCTGTTCTCGACCTCGCCGGTGCGCAACTACCGCGGCGAGCAGGTGCCGGGCTTCGATCCCAGCAGCTACACCTTCAACAGCGCCGACTACCGCTACCTGAACCTGCCGCTGGACCGCTGGTCGCTCTACGCCGCCGGCCGCTACGACCTGACCGACAACATCGAGGCCTACGGCACGGCCAGCTACACCACCTACGACGTCTCGCGTCAGCTCGGCCCGGCCTCGGCCTCGGACGGCGCCTTCCCCGGCCCCGACATCGTGGTGCCGACCACCAACCCGTTCATCCCCGCCGACCTGCGCACGCTGCTCGCCTCGCGCGCCAACCCGACCGCCGCCTTCTATCCGCGCCGTGCCTTCAACGAGGTCGGCGGCCGCCTGTCGAACAACACCTACGAGACCTTCCAGGTCGTCGCCGGCCTGCGCGGCGACGTCGGCTTCAAGGACTGGAAGTGGGACGCCTACGCCGCCTACGGCGAGATGAACCACACCGAGAACCAGCATGGGAACGTCAGCCGCGCAGCCATGCGCGAACTGACCTTCGCCCCTGACGGCGGCGTCGCCATCTGCGGCGGCTTCAACATCTTCGGGGCCGGCAAGGTCAGTCCCGGTTGCGCGGCTTACATCGCTCGTGAAGTCACCAACGACACCAAGATCCAGCAGACCGTACTGGAAGGCTTCGTCACCGGCTCGGTGTTCGACCTTCCGGCCGGCGCGGTGAAGTTCTCGGCCGGCGCCCAGTATCGCAAGGACGAGGTCGGCTATTCGCCCGACCTGCTGCTGCAAGGCCCCGACATCGTCGGCTTCAACCCGGCGGTGCCGATCAGCGGCGACATCTCCTCGACCGAGGCCTACGCCGAACTGTTGGTGCCGATCCTCTCGCAGGCGCCCTTCGCCTACAGCCTGGACGTCTCGCTCGGCGGCCGCATCGCCGACTACAACACCACCGGCACGATCAACGCCTACAAGGCCGACTTCACCTGGCGCCCGGTCGAGAGCCTGATGGTTCGCGGCGGTTACCAGCGCGCGGTCCGCGCGCCCAACGTGGCCGAGCTGTTCTCGCCGCAGTCGCTGGGCTTCTCGGGCATCGGCACGCCGGGCCTGGCCACCACGGCCGGCGACCCCTGCGACGTGCGCTCGTCGTTCCGCAACGGCGGCAGCGCCGCGGCGGTGCGCACGCTCTGCGTCGCCCAGGGCGTTTCGACCGGCATTGTCGACACGTTCCAACAGGCCTCGACGCAGGTCGAGATCCTCGCCGGCGGCAACCCAGACCTGTCGGAAGAGAAGTCCGATAGCTTCACCTTCGGCGCGGTCTGGACGCCGAAGTTCGACGCGCCGCTGCTGCGCCGCTTCAGCGTCAGCCTCGACTATTACAAGATCGAGCTGGAGGACGTGATCGGGAACCTGTCGGTGCAGACCATCGTCGGCGAGTGCTTCAACACCGGCGGCGCCAACCCGACATTCGACAACTCCAACTTCTACTGCCAGCAGTTCAGCCGCATCGCCAATGGCAACATCACCGGCGTGCTGACCACCCAGGTCAACCTCGCCGCCTGGAAGACCTCGGGCTACGACGCCCAGATCGACTGGGGCTTCGACCTGACCGACCTCGGCCTGCCGGACGGCGCCGGCGCGCTCGACTTCAACCTGGTGGTATCCAAGCTGGAGAACTTCGAGAAGCAGGCGCGGCCCGGCGCACCCTTCCTGCAGAGCGGCGGCACCATCGGCGGCGACCTCTCGGGCGGCGCCTATCCGGAATGGAAGTCAGCGATGTCGGCGACCTACTCTGTCGGCCCCGCCAAGGTCACCCTGCGCTGGCGGCACATCGACGCCATGACCGACTTCCGCAACGTGCCGGTGTTCTCGCCGACCGCGGTCAACACGCCTGACTACGACCTGTTCGACCTGACCGGGACCTGGGCGTTCGACGAGCGCGTCACCATGCGCGCCGGCGTCAACAACATCGGCGACAAGGATCCGCCGTTCTACACCTCGTACTCCAACTCCAACACCGACCCCTCGACCTACGACGTTCTGGGCCGCCGGTTCTTCGTGGGCGTCACCGCCCGCTTCTAGGATCGCTGCGACACGACCTGAGCCCCGCCCGACCAGGGCGGGGCTTTTTCATGCCTGCTTGCCGAGCTGGCCGTTCCTCCGGAGAATGCCCCGGTGACCAAGCTGATTTTCGATTGCGACCCGGGCGTCGACGACGCCGTCGCCCTCTTCATGGCCTTCGCCGCGCCGCAGGACCTGGAGCTTCTCGCCATCACCACCGTCGCCGGCAATGTCGGCGCCGAGCTGACCGCCCGCAACGCGGGGATCATCCGCCAGATCGCCGGCCGCGAGGACGTGCCGATCTACGCCGGAGCCAAGCTGCCGCTGTTCCGACCGCCCTTCGACGCCGGCGCCTTCCACGGCGAGAGCGGTCTTGGGACCTTGCCGCTGTTCGAACCGGACCAGGGCCTCGCCGACGGCCGCGCCGCCGACGTCATCGTCGATCAGGTGATGGCGCACGCCCCCGGCGAAGTGACCCTGGCCGTTACCGGCCCCTTCACCAATCTGGCCCTGGCCATGCGGCTGGAACCGGCCATCGTCGAGCGCCTCGGCCCCGTCGTGGTCATGGGCGGCGCGCGACGCGAGGGCGGCAACATCACCGCCTCGGCCGAGTACAACATCTGGGCCGATCCCCACGCCGCCGAAATCGTGTTCGCGTCCGGCGCCCAGTGCGTGGTCATGGGACTGGACGTCACCCACCAGGTCCGCTCGGACCCGGTCCGCACCGCCGCCATCGCCGCCATCGACACCCCGGCCGCGCGGGCGACCCACAACCTCCTGGAATTCTCCAACGCCCTGGAGCGCGACATCGTCGGCGGGACCGGCGCGCCGATCCACGACCCCTGCGTGATCGCCTACCTGCTGGCGCCGCACCTCTTCACCCTGCGGCCCTGCGAGCTGCAGGTGGAGACCGCCTCCCCGCTCACGGTCGGCCATACGGCGGTCGAATTCCGCTTGCACGATCGGGCCGCGGCGCGGATTCTCTGGGCTGCCCATGCGGACGCCGACGGCGTGTTCGCTCTGCTGAACGACCTGCTCGCACGATGACCGCGATCACCGTCATAGGCTCGGTCAACCTGGACTTCGTGGCCACCGCCGCGAGCCTGCCCGCGCCTGGCGAGACGGTGACCGGCGCGAGCCTCGCCCGTCATCCTGGCGGCAAGGGCGCCAACCAGGCGCTGGCCGCTCGCCGGCTCGGCGCCGACGTGACCCTGATCGCCCGGGTCGGCGCCGACGCCCTCGCCGACGAGGCCCTCGCCCTGCTGGCCGCCGAGGGGGTCGATCTCGACCAGTGCGATAATGACGCCGGGGCCGCCACCGGCGTGGCCCTCATCGCCGTCGCCGTCGGCGGCGAGAACCAGATCATCGTCGCGCCGGGCGCCAACGCCGCCTTCACGCCGGACCACCTGACCACGCCGACGCACGACGCCCTGATCTGCCAACTCGAACTGCCGCTGGAGACGGTCGCCGCCGCCGTCGCCCAGGCCAGCGGCTTCGTCTGCCTGAACCTCGCCCCGGCCGCGCCGCTCGCGCCCGCCGCCCTCGCCCGCGCGAACCTCATCGTCGTCAATGAGACCGAGGCGGCGTTCTACGGCCCGGCGCTGCACGAGCTGCCGGGTCTCGTCGCGGTGACCTGGGGGGCGAAGGGCGCGGGCCTGTTCCAGGGCGGTCGCCAGCTGGCCGCCGCCGCCCCGCCGCCGGTCGAGGCGATCGACGCCACCGGCGCCGGCGACGCCTTCGTCGCTGCTCTGACCCTGGCCCTGCTGGAACACCGCCCGCACGAGGCCGCCCTCGCCTTCGCCTGCGCAGCTGGCGCCCTGGCCGCCACCCGCCCCGGGGCCCAGCCGTCGCTGCCGACCCGCGCCGAGGTCGAGGCCCGCCTGGAGACCGCCCGATGAGCGTTCCCACCCTCAGCCTCAAAGCCTTCACCCAGGGCTCGCCCGCCGACCGCGCCGCCTTCTCCGACGCTCTGATGCAGGGCCTGCAGCAGTACGGCTTCATCATCCTGGCCGACCACGGCGTCGCCGAGGACCTGCTCGATCACGCCTACGCGCACGCGCAGGAAGTCTTCGCCCTGCCCTATACGGTCAAGCGCCACTATGCGGCGGGCATGCGCGGCTATACGCCGTTCGGGACCGAGCATGCCCGCGACTCCAGCCTGCCCGACCTCAAGGAGTTCTGGCAGATCGGCCGCGATCCGGCGCCTGGCCTGCCGCCGGAGGACTTTCCGCCCAATGTCTGGCCTGCCGAGTTCCCGGCCTTCGAGCGCACCTTCACTGACCTCTTCGCCGCCCTGGACGTGACCGGCCGCATCCTACTCACCGCATTGGCGCCCAAGCTCGGCCTGGCCGGCGACTACTTCGACGACAAGGTGGCGGCCGGCACGTCGATCCTGCGCGTCCTGCACTACCCGCCGGTGCCGGAGGACGCGCCGGAGGGCGCCGTCCGTTCTGCCGCCCACGAGGACATCAACTTCATCACCCTGCTGGTCGCCGCCAAGGGCGCGGGCCTGCAGCTGCTGGACCGCGACGGGTCCTGGCTGCCGGTGGAAACCGCCCCAAACAACCTGATCGTCGACAGCGGCGACATGCTGCAGCGGCTGACCAACGGCGTGATCCCGTCGACCACCCACCGCGTAGTCAATCCGGTCGGCCCGAATGTCAGCCGCTACTCGATGCCGTTCTTCATGCACCCGGCCTCGGACGTCTCGCTCAAGTGCCTTCCCTCCTGCGAAGGCGACGGCGCGAAGTGGCCGGAAATCACAGCGGGCGAGTTCCTCGCCGAACGCCTGCGTGAGATCGGCATGGCCAAGTAGCGGCTGTCAGCGCGGCGGCGCGCCGATGAAGTCCATCTTGCCGACCGGGACGCCCTGGCTGCGCAGGATCCCGTGCGCGATCGCCACGTGGAAGTAGAAGTTCGGCAGCGCGAAGCCGAACAGATAGTCGTCGCCACGGAACACGTGCTTGTTGTCGGGGCCGAAGTTCAGTTCGACCGTCCGGTCCTCTGCGCCGTCCAGCGCCTTGGGCTCGATCGTCTGCAGATAAGCGATGGTGGCGTCGACCCGCTGGATCAGCTCGTCCAGCGTTGTCTCGGTGTCAGGCATCGACGGCGCCGCAACCCCGCTCAGCCGCTGCCCCGAGAGCTTCGAGGTGTCGCTGGCCCGCTGTACCTGGCCCGCCAGGGTCAGCATGTCCGGGGCCAGCTGCGCGGCGACCAGCGCATTCGGGTCGGTCTCGGAGGCGGCCGCATGCGCTGCGCCTTTCCGCAACAGGCCGCGAAGCGCGCTTAGCCCCCGCACGAAAACCGGGATCGAGGCTTGGTACATAGTCAGGGACATGGCGCGCTCCAGCGGCAGGATTGGTCAGCGTCCGATATGGTCGGCCTACAGCTCAGCCGCAACGGCGGTGAGGGGCGGCGGCGGGGCGGCGACCGCCTCTTCCAGCAGCCAGTCGCGGAACGCAGCCGTCACCGGCCGCGCAGAGGCCGTCGGCGTCACGAAATGAAACCGCGCCGGGGTCCGCACGAAGCCGTAGGGCGCAGCTAGGCGGCCCGAGGCTATGTCGCCGGCCACGTAGATCCACGGCGAGACCCCGACGCCCAGGCCGGCGACGGCCGCCTCCAGCATGTAGAACAGGTGCTCGTACTCGCGGTGCTCGCCGCCAGGCCCGATCGCCACCCCCGAATGGTCCGCCCATTCGCGCCACGCCTGCCGGTGCGGGCGCGTGTGCAGCCGTGGCGCCGAGGCGAGGTCCGCGTCGGCCAGCGACGGCGCCATCACCGGGCCGTGGTAGTTGTCGAGGAACGGCGTCGCTTCCAGACCTTCCCCGGCGATGGTCTCGGCCAGCCGGATCGCCGCATCGAACGGGTCGCGCCCGAAGTCGACCGGCCCATAGGCCTCGGTCACCCGGATGCTCAGCCCCGGATGGCGCGCATGGAAGCCGGACAGCCGCGGGATCAGCCAACGCATGGCGAGCGTGCCGACGCAGGAGACGTGCAGTTCCCTTTCCGCCGCCGAACGCAGCGCCGTGAACGAGCGCTCGATGCCGTCGAACGCGCCGCCCAGGCTCTCGGCCAGGCTCAGTCCCGCCTCGGTCAGCCGCAGGCTGTTGCGCGGCCCGTAGGTCAACCGCACGCCACACAGGCGCTCCAGACTTCGCACCTGCCGGCTGATCGCCCCATGGGTGACGCAGAGTTCGTCGGCGGCCAGGTTCATGCGGCCAAGACGCGCGAACGCTTCGAAGGCGCGCAGGGCGGTGAGCGGCGGCAGGTTTCGCTTTGGCATGTGACCTCAGATCACAGACATATCGTGGTTATACGCTACGCCCGGGCCCGCGACAGCGGGCCTTACTGATCCTTCTCGCCCGGACCCTGCATCACCTTCATCCAGGCGTGAGGGGGCTCTTCCAGGCAGTCGCGCGGTATCCCGTGACGGGCCGCGACATGGGCCCTCAACACCCACCAATAGCAGGTCCAGAGCGCATGCAGTTCGTAGACCGTTCGGTCGAGGACCCAGCGGAAGATCCCGCGTTGCTCGCCCGGCGCCATCGTCATCTGCTCAACCAGCATCGGTCAGCCCTCGATCTGCAGCCGGAGGATGCGAGGAGCCGCACCCGGCCGCAAACGACTAGTTGGCCGCGCATCTGTGAGCTGAGCTCACTTAGCCGTCCCGATTGACAGCGGCGCGCCGCGGGCCACCCTCTCCGGAATGGAAACCACCGAGATCGCCGGCCTTCGGGCCCTGCTCTGGCCCGAGGACGGGCCGCCCCTGGCGTCCGGCCGCGACGCCAGCGACATCATCGGCGACGCCTTTTCGGTCGAGGCGAAGATCGTCGTGATCCCGGCCGCGCGCCTCTCACCGGACTTCCTGCGTCTCTCGTCCGGCCTCGCAGGCGAGGTGCTGCAGAAGTTCGTCAACTACGGCCTGCGCGTGGTGATCCTCGGCGACGTCTCGGCCGCCGCCGCCGCCAGCGCCCCCCTGCGCGACTTCATCGGCGAATCCAATCGTGGCCGCCAGGTGTGGTTCCTGCCGGACCTCGCCACGCTCGAAGCCAGGACCGCCGCACTCATCTAACGTCGTTCTGCGACGTGACCCAGGTCACAGCCGGCGGCCCGCGGCGGGCCTATCAATCTGCCTCACAAGACGGCCGCATCCCGCGGTCCTTCACTCCCCTGGAGGCAGTCATGCATCGCTTGGTTCTCCCGACCCTCGCCGTCCTCGCTCTGTCGATCACGAGCGGCGCTCGTGCCGAAGAAGGCGTCATGCGGGTCAAAGTCGGCGATCTGAACGTCCATTCGGACGCCGGCGCCCGCACGGCTTTCAAGCGCATCAGCAACGCAGCCCGCGACTTCTGCGGTCCGCTTCAAGGCTACTCGCCCGGTTACCCGGCCGAGGTCCGCGCCTGCCGCAAGGAGATGACGGACAAGGCGGTCGCGAAGCTCGACGCACCGCTGGTCACTGCGCTCCACACGCCGCAGACCACGACCCAGCTGGCGCGGCGCTGAACCGACAGCCCACGGTTCGCACCGCTGTGATAGCCTCCGCCCTCAGGAGCGGAGGCTATCACTGTGTCCGATCGGATCGACGGCGTCGAAGCGGTCCTGGCCGGGCTCGGCCGCAGCTCCGTACTCGCACGTTTCTCGGCGCCCGGCCTTGAACGCCTAGCCAGGGCCGGCGGCTGGCGGCCGCTCGCCGCCGGCGAGATGCTGTTCCAGGCCGGCGATCCTGGCGATGCGGTCTATGTGGTGGTCGAAGGCGAGATCGAGGTCCGCACCACAACCGGCGGCGGCCGCGACGTACGGCTGATCTCACTGGGCCCCGGCGATCTGGTCGGCGAGATGGCCGCTCTCGACGGCGGCCCGCGTTCAGCCGACGTGGCCGCCCTGCGCCGCTCGCGGCTATGGCGGATATCGCGCGAGGCCATGCTCACCGCCCTTGAGGCTGAACCCAAGGCCGCGGTGGCGCTTGTGGTCGAGCTCAGCGCCCGCCTGCGCGCCGCCGACGCGGCGATCAGCGACAAGTCCGTGCTCGACCTCGGGGGCCGCCTCGCCCGACTGCTGCTGGCCGAGCAAGGCGCGGGCGGGATCGTGCCCCTCACCCAGACCGAAATCGGCCGCCGCCTTGGCCATTCGCGGGAGAAGGTGAACCGCAAACTGCACGAATGGGTCCGCGAAGGTTGGGTCGACCTGCCGCCCTCTGGAGTTCGCGTCCTGACCGCCGGACGGCTGCAAACCCTGATCGGGCATCGGTTGGGGACCTGAATCCCGGCAGGCTCGGCGCTGCGGTATGCTGGCGCCAACCTGGCGTCGCCGACGGCGCTCGCGCGGCGCCGTTCCCAGCTACGAGGGACGCCCTGCATGCCCGCGCTCCAAACTGCAATGTCCAAGCTCAACGCCTCGTTCGGACCGGACGAGATCGGCAAGTTCGCCGCCGCCAACGCAAGATCCTTCGCCCCCGGCGGGAAGATCGCCGCGGACCTGCTGACGCCGCCCGGCACCGTGCTGCACCGTGCGCTCGGGACCTATCTCGACACCCTGCCCGGCGCGTTCCACGAGACGTTGCGCGGCATCCTGCACTATGCGCTGAGCGCCGAGCCCCCGATCCCGGTAACCTTCGCCTGGGCCCCGGGCTACGACTTCGAGCTCAACATCTGGCAGGCGCCCGACGCGCCGGAGACCCGCGGCGGGATCACGGTGCTCATCAAGAGTCGCTATCCGGCCGACAAGCACCCGCTTAGCCGCTAGCAGGCGCGCTCGCCCTCGTCGCCGCGGAACGCCAGGCGCACGCCTTCGCGCAGGTGCCGCTCGTCCTCGGGATTGGCGTAGGTGACCAGCCGCGGCGCCTCGGCGCGGGCGCGTTCGCGCACGTCCAGCGGATAGGCCGCGCGCGCGTCCTCGAACCGCCCCAGCCGCGCCAGCCCCGCCGCCAGGATCGACGCGGCGCGGGAGTCGTTCAGCCGCACCGCCGACTGCGCATGACGCACCGCCTCGCCGTAGTTGCGCGCCTGGTAGTGGGCCAGGGCGAGCAGCTGCAGCATCGGGGCGATCTGCGGGTCGTAGGGACTGAGCCTCAGGCTGTGCTCGATCGGCTCGACCGCCTGCGCGGGCTGGCCGGAATAGATCAGCACCTGGCCCAGCCGGAAGTGCCCGAAGGCGAAGTTGGGGTTCAGCGACAGCGCCCGCTGCGCCTGCTCCAGCGCCTCCTCGTGACGGCCCAGATAGAGGGCCGCTCCGGCTCCAGCGAAATAGCCATAGGCGTCGCGCGGATCGAGCGCCACCGCCCGCCGCGACGCCTCGCGCGCCTCCTCCAGGTCGGCGAGCGGCTGCTCGGACCAGCCATAGATCGCCCCGCCGTAGAGCATCCGCGCCAGGCCGACATAGCCCAGCGCCAGGGTCGGATCGCGGGCGATGGCCTGGCGAAACAGCTCCAGCGCCTGGTGGTAGTCGCCCCGGCTCATGCGGTTGAAGTGCCACATGCCGCGCTGAAAGCAGTCGAGCGCGCTGAGATCGGCCAGGCTCTTGCGGGCGATCCGTGCCGCTTCGGTGTCCAGCATCGCCGGCTCGATGGCCGCCACCACATGCTCGGTGATCTCGTCCTGCAGCGCGAACAGGTCGGCCATGCTGCGGTCCAGGGCGTCGGCCCAGATCTGCTGCGCGCTGGCCGCCTCGATCAGCCGCACATTGACCCGCACCCGCTCGCCGGCCCGCCGGACGCTGCCTTCCAGCACGTAGCGGACGCCGAGGTCACGGCCCACCTGGCGCGCGTCGACACTGCGGCCCTTGTAGGTGAAGCTGGTGTTGCGATCGATGACGAAGAACCAGCGCCAACGCGACAGCGCCGTCACCACGTCGTCGGTGACCGCGTCGGCGAAGTAGTCGCTCTCAGCCTCCGGGCCGAAGCATTGAAACGGCAGCACCACCATCGAGGGCTTGTCCGGAAGCGCCAGGCCGGTCCGCCGCGAGGTCTCCGCCGCCCCGTCCAGCAGCACCCGATAGACCCGGACGGGCCGTGTCATGTTCTTCAGGCTCTGCTCTCCGACATCGTCGAACCCGACGTCGACCCGGCCCTGCGCGTCCTCCTGCACCCGCGCCGAGACCCATATGCCGCCAGGCTCGGCCAGGCCCTCCAGCCTCGCCGCGACATTGACCCCGTCGCCCAGGATGTCGTCGCCGTCGATCACCACGTCGGCGGCGTTCACCCCGACCCGGAAGCGGATCTGCTCGTCCTCGGCCACGCCGTCGTTGACGCTCGCCATGCCGCGCTGGATTTCAATGGCGCAGTTCAGCGCCTCGACGACGCTGTCGAACGCGGCCAGAAGCCCGTCGCCCGCCGTCTTGATGATCCGCCCCCGCCGCGCGGCGATGGTCGGCTCGATCAGCTCGTGCAGGTGATCGGCGAAGCGCGCCAGCGTCGCCTCCTCGTCGGCCTCGACCAGGCGGCTGTAGCCGACGACGTCGGCGGCGAGGATCGCGGTCAGCCGACGCTCCATGGGACCGGCCAAAACTCCTTCTGGCCCGCCCCGACGCCGCGGCGACTATAGCAAACTCGGCGCTGGCCGAACGCCCTCATCGGCGATCGCGGTGCAGAATCATCGGCTTAGCCGCAATTGCGACCAATACGGCCGCCGGGTCGACCAGCAGGGAGCCGCATTCGCAGCTTTGCTGCTAACCTCTCGCGAGAAACCCGAGGGCAGCGATGTTCAAGACCGACGTATCGCGACAGGCCGCATGGCTGACGCTCGGCATCTGGCTGCTGTCCGGCTCGCTGGCCTCGACCATCGCCGCGATCGTCGGCGTGCGGATGACCCCGGCCCTGATCGGCACCGCCATCGCCATCAACCTGGTCGGCATCCTCTGCTCGGTGTTGCTCTACCGGGTGTCCGTCCACGTCCGCGACAAGAACGCCTTCCAGCGCATAGCCTTGATGGCCGCCGCGGTGGTCTTCCTGGCGGCCGTGCTGTCCGGCTCGGACATGGTGATCATGGACCTGTCCAACACCGCCAGGCAGTGGTCGCCCAATCGCACCCTGTGGATGCGCTTCGCCAACAACGCCGGCGGCTTCTTCTGGATCTTGGGCGCGCTGGGCGCGATCTACACGACCCTGCAGGCCAACCACATGGTGCGCGAGCGCGAGCGCCAGCTCGCCGATGCGCGCACCGCGGCCAGCGAGGCCAACGCCGCAGCCAGCGCCGCGCGCCTGGCCGCGCTGCGCTACCAGCTCAACCCGCACTTCCTGTTCAACACGCTCAACGCCGTCTCGTCCGCCGTCATCACCGGCCGCAACGACGAGGCCGAGAGCATGCTGTCGAAGCTGGCCGATTTTCTGCGGGTCACCCTGGTCGCCGACCCCGAGGCGATGATCTCGCTCGACGACGAGATGGCCACGCTCCAGGCCTATCTCGAGATCGAGAGCGTCCGCTTCCGCGAGCGGCTGGCCCTCGAGTTCGTCTGCCCCGACGACCTGCGAACCGCCCTGATCCCGTCCTTCCTGCTGCAGCCGCTGATCGAGAACGCCATCAAGCACGCGGTCTCCCCGACCAGCGCCACCGTCACCATCCGCCTGGAAGCGACCCGCGACGGCCAGGACCTCGTGGTCCTGGTCCAGGACGACGGCGACGGCTCGCACGGCGGCGAGGTGCGCCCCGGCGCTGGCGTCGGGCTCAGCAACGTGCGTCAGCGGCTGGAAGCGCTCTACGGTCCGCGCGGGACGCTGCAGGCCGCGCCGCTGGCCCGCGGCTTCCTCGCCCTGGTCCGCCTGCCGCTGCAGCGCGCGCCCTCCGTCACCGCCATCCGATCGAAAGCCGCCGCCTGATGCGTCTCCTGCTCGTCGACGACGAACCCGCCGCCCTCGAGCGGCTCTCGGCCCTCCTGACCCAGGTCAGCGACGTCGAGATCGTGGGACAGGCCCGCAACGGCCGCGAGGCCGCAGAGGCGGTCGAGGCGCTTAAGCCCGACCTGGTGCTGCTCGACATCCAGATGCCCGAGCGTAGCGGCCTGGACGTCGCCGCCGGCCTGCCGCTGGAGGAGCGGCCGGAAATCGTCTTCGTCACCGCCTTCGAGCTCTACGCCGCCGACGCCTTCGAAGTCGAAGCCGCCGACTATCTGCTCAAGCCCGTCCGCTTCGACCGCCTGCGCCAGGCGATCGAGCGCGCCCGCCGCCGCCGCGCGCTGCGCGCCGCCGCCGCCCGCGCCGAAGACGCCGCGGCCACTCCCGCCGACGAAGACCCCGACGGCTTCTGGGTCCAGGTCCGCACCGGCTACGTGCGCGTGCCGCTGGGCGAGATCGACTGGATCGAGGCGGCCAAGGACTACGTGCTGCTGCACACCGCCACCCGCAGCCACATCCACCGCGCCACCATGACCGCGCTGGAGCGCAAGATGCCGCCGGCCGAGATGATCCGCGTGCACCGCTCGGCGTTCGTGCGGCCCAGCAAGGTCAAGGAGGTCAAGCGCCTGGGCAAGGGGCTGATCTCGCTGGTGCTCGAGGACGGCGTGAACGTCGCCGTCGGCCCCTCGTACGTCAACGCCGTCACCGAGCGCCTCGCCCTGTACCAGGACTGAAGCCGCGCAAACGAAAACGCCGCCCTGGGGGAAGGGCGGCGCTCGCAGCAGGCTGGTGTCCGGGGCGTCAGCCGTAGGCCAGGCTCCGCCGGCGGCTGCGGATCACGGTCCCGGCCAGGCCGAAGCCCATGATCATCATCGCCCAGGTCGCCGGCTCCGGCACCGCGCTCGGCATCGTCCCGGTGACCAGCAGGTTGTCGAACGTCACGCCGCGCCCGTACGCGGCATGGTCGCTGGCGAACTGGAAGCGGATGTCGATCACCTGGCCAGCCAGCGCGCTCAGGTCGTACACCGCCCGCCCCGACTGGTCGCCGGAATAGCCCTTGCCGCCCAACAGTGTCGCGGCGCGGCCGGACAGGTTGTAGAACTGGTCCGTCGCCACCGGGGTCAGCATCGCGCCCGGCCCGAACACGCCGGTGGTCGAGAACGCGACGTTGAACGCGTCGTAGCCGTACTCGCTGAGGATATCGTAGTCGAACGCCAGCAGAGCGTCGGTCGCCTTCGTCAGGTCGAGCCGCACCTGATAGAACGAGTACTCGTTGTTCGTGTGGACGCCGGCCTGGTGCCCGACCGTCCCGCTGCCGGCGCTGAACTTGCCGCCGACGCTCTCGTTCGCGCCCAGTCCGCTGTTGAAGTTCTGCGAGAAGATCGTCGCGGCCTCGGCCGCCCCGGTCATCAGGGCGCTCGCGGCCACCGCCGCCAGCAGTATGCTTGTCTTCATAGGAAGCCCTCATTGAGCGCCGCGACGTCCGCGGCGGCTTTTCCAGGGACTGCTCTTGAGGACCGCGCGCGCAGGCGTCAGCGTGGCTGCGCCCAAAGCCGACCGGCCGGCGCTCCGCGCACCGAAACACGACGCACGGTCGACCAGTCCTGGGCGATGTTCACCTCTGGTTTTATATCTGACCGATGTCGGGAACGGGCGCCCTGCCCCGTCCTTAGGGAGAACGAGACAGACCCATGCGCTACGCCATCCTCTGCTACAACGACGAGACCGTGACCTCCGCCTGGAGCAAGGAGGAGGACGACGCGGTCATGGAACGGCTGGAAGTGGTCCAGGAGCGGCTGCGCCAGGAGGGCAAGCTCGGCCCGGCCATCCGCCTGCTGCCGACCACCTCGGCCACCACCCTGCGCAAGGCCCAGAACCTGGTTGTGGACGGTCCGTTCGCCGAGACCAAGGAACAGCTGCTCGGCTTCTACATCGTCGACGTTGAAACCCTTGAGGACGGTCTGCAGATCGCCCGCGACCTCGCCGTGGCCAATCCCGGCGGCGCCTACGAACTGCGCCCGATCGCCCTCTTCCTGCCTGGAATCGAGATGACGTGACCACCGACCCCGCCTGGATCGACGCCGCCCTGACCTCCGCCCGCCCGCAGGCGGTCAGCGCCCTGCTGCGCTATTTCCGCGACCTCGACCTGGCCGAGGAGGCGTTCCAGGACGCCTGCCTGCGGGCGCTGAAATCCTGGCCGGAGAAGGGCCCGCCCCGCGATCCGGCGGCCTGGCTGATCCTGGTCGGGCGCAACAGCGGCATCGACGCCACCCGCAAGCGCTCGCGGCTCCAGGCCCTGCCCTCCGAGGACGTCCTCTCCGATCTCGACGACGTCGAGGCGCCGCTGGCCGAGCGCCTCGACGGCTCGGACTATCGCGACGACATCTTGCGGCTCCTGTTCATCTGCTGTCACCCCGACCTGCCGGCCGTGCAGCAGGTGGCCGTCGCCCTGCGCATCGTCAGCGGCCTGTCGGTCAAGCAGATCGCCCGCGCCTTCCTGGTCAGCGAGGCGGCCATGGAGCAGCGCATCACTCGCGCCAAAGCCAAGATCGGTCAGGCCAATGTCGCCTTCGAGGCCCCCGGCCCGATCGAACGGGCCGAGCGCCTGGCCGCCGTCGCCGCCGTGATCTACCTGATCTTCAACGAGGGCTATTCCTCCACCGTCGCCGAAGCCGACGCCCGCGCCCCCTTCGCCGAGGAGGCCATCCGCCTCGCCCGCCTGCTGCTGCGCCTGTTCCAGACCGAGCCGGAGATCATGGGCCTGGCCGCGCTGATGATGTTGCAGCACTCGCGCGCCGCCGCCCGCTTCGACGCCGATGGCCAGATCGTGCTGCTCGACGACCAGGACCGCGGCCTCTGGAACCGCACCCTGATCGCCGAGGGCCTGGCCCTGATCGACAAGGCGCTGCGCCATGCGGCTCCCGGCCCCTACCAGGTCCAGGCCGCCATCGCCGCCCTGCACGCCCGCGCGGCCAGCGCCAGCGACACCGACTGGCCGCAGATCGACCGGCTCTACGCCACGCTGGAGCATATGAACCCATCGCCGGTCGTCACCCTGAACCGCTCGGTCGCGGTCTCCAAGACGCAGGGGCCGGAGGCGGCCCTGGCCATGATCGACCCGCTCGCCGATCAGCTCGGCGGCTATTTCTACTTCCACGGCGCCCGCGGCAGCTTCCTCAAGCAGCTCGGCCGCAAGGAGGAGGCGCGTGTCGCCTTCGACCGCGCCATCGCGCTCGCCAACAGCGCCCCGGAGGCCGCCCACATCCGTCAGCACCTCGACAGCCTGGCCGGCGAGACCGGCTGAGCGCATTTTTTGCGAGACCCGCTGTCGGATCGGGCTAACCTCGTTCGTCCTTGGATTAGACGCCCCTCCTGAGGGGCCAGCCAGGAAGGAAGCCGCCATGTCCGTCACCGCGACCATGGAAACCACCGCCGGCGAGCTCGCCGCGATCGATATGCCGCCGATGACCGGCGTCACCCCGCACCTCAACGTCGTCGGCGCCAGCGATGCTTCGGCGTTCTACCAGAAGGCCTTCGGCGCCCGCGAAACCTTCCGGCTGCCGGCCGACGACGGCAAGCGGCTGATGCACTGCGCGCTGGTGATCAACGGCGGCAATCTGATGATCTGCGATTGCTTCCCGGAGATGGGCCACGGCTTCGAGCACCAGCCGTCGGGCTCCTTCACCATGCATCTGCAGGTCGACGACATCGAGGCCTGGTTCCAGCGCGCGGTCGACGCCGGTGCCCAAGTGCTGCAGCCGATCGAGGACATGTTCTGGGGCGACCGCTACGCGCGCCTGCTCGATCCCTACGGCGTCCACTGGGCCCTCGGCCAGACCAAGACCAACTGACGAAGGAACCGCCATGCTCGCCGCGCTCGTCGGCCTCCTGATCCTCGCGCTTCTGGGCCTCATCGCCTATGTCGCGAACCATCCCTCCGACTTCCGGCTCGAGCGCTCGACCACCGTCCGCGCCTCGCCGGAAACGCTCTTCGACCTGATCTCCGATTTCCACCGCTGGACCGCCTGGTCGCCGTTCGAAGGTATCGACGCCGACCTCAAGCGCACCTACGGCGGGGCCGAGCGCGGCGTCGGGGCGACCTACAGCTGGGAAGGCAGGAAGACCGGCGTCGGCAGCATGGCGATCACCGAGGCGACCGCCTCCTCGCGGGTGCTGATCGACCTCATCTTCGTCAAGCCGTTCCACGCGCACAACAAGGCCGAGTTCACCCTCGAACCGGACGGCGATGCGACCAAGGTCACCTGGGCGATGTCGGGCCATAGCGGCTTCTTCGCCAAGCTGATCGACGTCTTCCTCCCAATGGAGAAGATGGTCGGACCGCAGTTCGAACAGGGGCTCGCCAAGCTCAAGGCGCTCGCCGAGCAAGGCTGACCGCCGCTCAAAGGACCACCGCCATGACTTCCCTCGATCCTGCGGCGCGCGCGTCTGCGCCCGCTGCTTCCAAGGCTCTGACCTGGGCCGGCTGGGGCCTCACCAGCCTGGCCACCCTGTTCATGACGTTCGACATCGCCATCAAGCTCATCGATCTTCAGATCGTCCGCGACACCCTGGTCCAGCTCGGCTACCCGCCCGAGCTCGGCCGCACCATCGGCGTGATCGAGCTGATCTGTCTGGCGCTCTACCTCAACCCGCGCACCGCCGTGCTCGGCGCAGTGCTGTTCACCGGGGTGATGGGCGGGGCGATCGCCACCCACATGCGGGTCGGCGACCCGCTGTTCAGCCACGTCCTGTTCGGCGTCTATCTCGGCGCCGCGCTCTGGGGCGGGCTCTGGCTGCGCGACGCCCGCCTGCGCGCCCTCTTCCCTGTCCGTCTCTGACCCGGAGCCCTGACATGTCCGACAAGGTCGACGCCTATCTCGCGACGCTGCCCGATTGGCAGGCCGCCGCCGCCAGGACCATCCGCACCGAGGCGCAGGCCGCCGGGCTCTCGGAAGACTTCAAGTGGGGACATCCCATGTGGTCGTCGGCCGACGGCGCGGTGTGCCTGGTCAAGGGCTTCAAGACGCACATGAACCTCGCCTTCTGGCGCGGCGCCCAGATGACGCAGCTCGACGCCCGGCTGACGCCGAGCGGCGGCTTTCAGATGGCGACGATCAAGCTGACCGATCCCGTCGAGCTGACCTCCGGCCAGCTCCGCGGCCTGATCGAGGCCGGCGCCGCGCTCAACGCCCAGCACGGCGACCCGATGAAGGCGAAGGCCTAGTCGGCGTTCGACAGCGTGTCTCGGCGGCGGCCAGGCCGCCGCCGAGACGAACGCCCTAGAACTCTTCCCAGGCGTCGACCGCCGGCTCCAGCTTGCGGGCCGTCGCCGCACCAGAGGCTGCGATCCGCACCGGCGCGCCCGCGCGCCGCGGCGGCGCCTGGACCGCCGGGGCCGCACCGCCCAGTTCGAACTGGGCCATCGAGTGGCCGAGTTCAGACGCCTGTTGCGCGAGGGCGTGGCTGGCGGCCGTGGACTGTTCGACCATCGCGGCGTTCTGCTGGGTCATCTGGTCCATGTCGTTGATGGCGGTGTTGACCTGGCCCAGACCGACGGCCTGCTCCTGCGCCGACGCCGCGATCTCGGTGACCAGGTCGGTGATCTTGGCGACCTCGCCGACGATCCGCCGCAACGCCTCGCCGGTCTTCCCGACCAGCTCGACGCCCGAACTCACCTGGGCGGTCGAGGCGGTGATCAGCGCCTTGATCTCCTTGGCTGCTTCGGCCGAGCGTTGGGCCAGGGCCCGCACTTCGGAGGCGACCACCGCAAAGCCGCGGCCGGCTTCACCGGCGCGGGCGGCTTCGACGCCGGCGTTCAGCGCCAGCAAGTTGGTCTGGAAGGCGATCTCGTCGATGACCCCGACGATCTGGCTGATCTGCGTGGCCGAGGCCTCGATCTTGCCCATCGCCGAGATGGCGTCGGACACCACCACCCCGGACTGTTCGGCGTCGCCGCGCGCAGCGTTGACGACACTCTGCGCTTCCTTGGCGCCCTCGGCGGTCTTCTTGACCGTCGCGGTGATCTCGTCGAGCGCGGCGGCCGTCTCCTCGAGATTGGCCGCCTGACGCTCGGTCCGGCGCGACAGATCGTCGGCCGCCGAGGTGATCTCGCCGCTCCCCGACTGGATCGCTCCCGCCGCGGAGGAGACGCTGTCCATCACCTCGTGCAGCCGGCCGATGGCCGCATTGAAATCGGCCTGCAGGCGCAGGTACTCGTCGGGGAATTCCCCCTCGATGCGATAGGTCAAGTCGCCCTTGGCCAGCCGCGACAGGGCCTTGGCCGTGGCCTCGACTGCGAACACCTGCTGCTCGCGCGCCGCCGCCCGTTCGGCGTCGCGCTTCTGATGCTGCAGCTCGGTGGCGGTGATGTCGGTGGCGAACTTGATCACCTTGTAGAGCCGGCCCGACTTGTCGAACATCGGGTTGTAGGTGGCCTGCAGCCAGATCTCGCGGCCGCCCTTGGCGACACGAAGAAACTTGTCGGACAGGAACTCGCCGCGGTTCAGGCCGCGCCAGAACTCGCGATAGGCCTCGCTGGCCCCATAGTCGGACGTGACGAACAGGCTGTGCTTACGCCCCACCACCTCGGAGGGGGTGTAGCCCATCGCGCTGTAGAAATTGTCGTTGGCCTTGATGATCGTGCCGTCGAGTTCGAATTCAATGACGGCCTGAGACTTATGCACGGCGCCCATGATCGCCTCGAGTTCAGCGACCGCGCTGGCCGCCGCCTCGTCGGCCGGCGTCCTTCTCTTGAACATCATGTTTCTGCTCCCCCGCAGTGCGGCGGCACGACCCGCCTCACCCTAAGAGAGTTGCGCCGACAGGGTAAACGAAACCGTAAGGACAAAAGACAAAATTATACGTATTTTCCGCAACTTACGCCCGATTACTTGCAACATTATTGAGCAGCGTAGCGGCCGGCTGGCAGCGTCCTCGCGCCGCATTCGCAACCTGCGACGCATCGGCCCTTCCCCTCGGCCGCGGCTGCGGCCATGCTCGCCGCAACAAACATGTCGGGGGAGAGAACGACACTCATGGCCGCCACAGAAGCGGGCGCCGCCGCGCCACCCCGCCAGCCGTTGTTCTCAGAGGGATACAAGCAGTCCGTCCTGTGGCTCCTGGTCCTCGCCTACACCTTCAACTTCATCGACCGGACGATCATCTCGACGATCGGTCAGGCGATCAAAGTCGACCTGAAGCTGACCGACACCCAGCTCGGCCTGCTCGGCGGTCTGGCCTTCGCCCTGCTCTATACGACCCTCGGCATCCCGATCGCCCGCCTCGCCGAGCGCCATAGCCGGGTCAACATCATCACCATCGCCATCGTCGTCTGGTCGGCCTTCACCGCGCTCTGCGGCATGGCCACCAGCTTCCTGCAGCTGCTGCTGTTCCGGGTCGGCGTGGGCGTCGGCGAGGCCGGCCTCTCGCCGCCCGCCCACTCGCTGATCTCGGACTACTTCGAGCCCAAGAAGCGCGCTTCGGCCCTGTCGATCTACTCATTCGGCATCCCGCTGGGCACCATGTTCGGCGCCGTCGCCGGCGGCTGGATCGCCCAGAACCTCGACTGGCGCATGGCCTTCATGCTGGTCGGCCTGCCCGGCGTGATCGTCGCCATCCTGCTCAAGGTCTTCGTCAAGGAGCCGCCGCGCGGCTACTCGGACCGCCTGGTGGCCCAGCAGGCCGCCGACGCGCCGGTCCTAGAGGGCGACGAGACGGCGCCCGCCGTCCACGCCAAGCCGCCCTCGATCCTCGCCGTCGCCAAGCGCATCTTCGGCAAATGGGGCTTCTTCCACATGGTCGCCGGCATCACGCTGGCATCCTTCGCCGGCTACGGCACCGGCCAGTACTCGGCCCCCTACTTCATCCGCATGTTCGGCCTGGACCTCGCCACCGTCGGCCTGATCTTCGGGGTCATCGGCGGCATCGCCGCCGGCATCGGCACCCTGCTCGGCGGCTTCCTCACCGACTATGCCGCCAGGAAATCGGGCCGCTGGTACGCACTGGTGCCGGCCATCGGCCTGCTGATCGCCTGCCCGCTCTACATCCTCGTCTACACCCGCGACGACTGGAAGCTGGCCGCCGGCCTGCTGCTGATCCCCGGCATCTTCCACTACACCTATCTCGGCCCGACCTTCGGCGTCATCCAGAACGCCGTCAGCCTGCGCATGCGCGCCACCGCCACGGCGCTGCTGTTCTTCGTGCTCAACCTGATCGCCCTGGGCTTTGGCCCGCCCTTCTGCGGTTGGGTGATCGACACGCTCAGCCAGGCCCACTTCGCCGCCAAGGATCTCGGTCCGTTCTTCGACCTCTGCCCCGGCGGCGTGGGCAAGGAAGGCGCCGGCGCGATGATCGACGCGGCCTGCAAGGCCGCGGTCGCGCAGGGCACCCGTGACGGCATCGTCTGGAACCTGTTGATCTACGGCTGGGCCGGCCTTCACTACCTGCTGGCCGCGATCACCCTGCCCAAGGACATGGCCGACGCCCTCGCCAAGACCGAGGCCGAAGCCGCGGCCGGCGCCTGATGGACGGCCAGGCGGACCACATCGGCCGCCTGATCGGCCTTCCCGGACGCCTGACTGACGACGTGGTCCTGCTCGACGGCCACGTCGTCGCCGACGCCGAGGCCCACCTGGCCGGCGAGGACGCCGAGATGCTGCTGCGCTTCGAGGCGCCGCACGCCTCCACCCTCGAGCAGACCCGGGCGGCCATCGGGCGATGGATCGCGGCGCGGGCCGCCGGCGGCCCGATGTTCGCCTACGCCGTGCGCAACGCCGCGGGCGAACTGGTCGGCGGCTGCGAGCTGCGGCTGGCCGCGTCCGACAGCGCCGACGTCTCCTACTGGGTGTTTCCGGCCTTCCGCGGCCGGGGCTACGCCCGCCGGGCGCTGACCCTGCTCTGCCAGGCCGCCGCTCAGTTGGACGAGGTGTGCTGGGCCGAGGCCCGCATCGACGCCGACAACCTCGCCTCGCGCCGCGCCGCCGAGCGCGCCGGCTTCGTCGAGACGGGAACGGTTCACGACCGCGCCGCCTCGGGCGAGACGACGCGTCGCGTGCTCTACACCCTGGCGCTCAGACCCGAGCTGAGCCGCTACTCCGGCCAGCGGCCGACGCCGCCGTCCTGAACTAATAGCCCGGTGAGCGTGCGGTCGGCATGCTGGGCGCGCCAGGCCAGCATCGCCTGGGCCTGCGCCAGCACTCGCTCCGGATCGTTCGTCAGCGTGCGCCAGCTGGGATCGGCCGCCAGGTCGAAACACAGCCAGTCGCCGTCCGCGAACTGAACATAGGCGCCGTCCTGGTCCCGCCGCACCGCCAGGCTCTGCCGCTCCAATCGCCGGTCCCACGGCCACGGGTGCGGCCCGCGCGGAATGTTCCCGAACCGCCAGTCGAACTCCCAGTGCGCGGCCTCGCGCCACCACGGCGGATCCACGCCCTCAAGGAACGGCGTCAGCGGCAGGCCATCACACTGGGCCGGGACCGCAACGCCCATCGCCTCGTACAGGGTCGGCAGCACGTCGACGTTCTCGGTGAACCGCTCGACCACCGAGCCGTGCGCCTGCGGCTTGCGCGGATCGCGGACGATCCCCAGCACGTGGTAGCTGGCCTCGAAGTAGCCCGCCTTCTGGATCAGGCCCTGGTCGCCCAGCTGCTCGCCGTGGTCCGCCGTCACCACGATGAAGGTGTCGTCCCACTGGCCCGCCGCCTCCAGCGCCGCCCAGACCCGGCCGAGCTGATGATCGACCTCGCTGACCATGCCGAAATACTGCGCGCGCAACTTGGCCATCTCGGCCGGATCGCTCGGCGCAGCCAGGCCCGACTTCAGCAGCCCCTCGTGCAGTCGATGCCGCGCCTCACCGGCTGGGACCGGCGCCGGGACGTCGGCCGGATCGTACATCGTCGCAAACTCGCCGGCCGCGGCGTACGGCGGGTGCGGCCGCAGCTGCGAAAGATGCGCGAACCACGGCCCGTCCTGACGTCCCAGCCAATCGAGAAAGACGTCGGTATGGAACGCCGACAGGCTGTGTTCGGCCGGCCGATCGGGCTCGCCGGCCAGCGCGCCCTCGCTATCGTCAGGTACCTGGTGACCCAGGGCCCTCAACCTGCCGATCCAGGCGCTCGGGTCATGTGTCGTGAAGTCGAGCCCGACCTCGAAACCGGGCAGTACGCCCTCATAGGTGAACAGCCGCGGATCCTTGCGGTCGTTGACCTCGCGGGGGTCCACGGCCTGGTCGGTGTAGCCGAACAGCGTCGGAACGTATCCGGCGCGAACGGCGGCTTTCGCCACGTTGTCGAGCCTGCGATCCAATGGCGTCCCGTTGGCGACCACCCGGTGATTGAGCTGGTAGGTCCCGGTGTAGAGACTGGCCCGCCCCGGCGCGCAGGGCGCGGCCTGGCTGTAGTGCCGCGCCAGCCGAACCCCTTGCCGCGCCAGGCGGTCCAGGTTCGGCGTTCGCACGATCGGATGCCCGGCGCACGACAGGCAGTCGGCGCGGAACTGGTCGAGGGTGATGAAGAGGATGTTCACGCGCGCCACAGTGGACGCTGCGTGGCCGAAGGGGAAGCGGCCTAGCCTGGCGCCCAGGGTTGCGCTTACCCTTGGCCCCGCATGACTCTCACCGACCTCAATCCGCTCCCGCTCACGACCGTCGTCGGCGCCTTCCTCCTGGCGTTCCCGGCGCTGTTCTCGATCGTCAATCCGGTCGGCGCGGCGATCACCTTTCACCAGGTCACCGAGGGCCGCACCGACCGGCACGAGCTGGCCTGGCGCATCGCCTTCAACGCCCTGCTGATCCTGCTGGGATCGCTGCTGCTGGGCGGCTACATCCTGAACTTCTTCGGGGTCAGCCTGGGCGCCCTGCGGGTCGCCGGCGGCCTGGTCGTCGCCATCCGCGCCTGGCAATTGCTGATGCAGCCCGAGGCCCAGGAGAACCGCAAGGCCAACGCCGCGGCCTCGGCCGAGCAGCACGTGCAGGAAGACGTCGCCTTCTTCCCGCTGACCATGCCCTTCACCACCGGGCCCGGCGCGATCTCGGTGGCCATCGCCCTGGCTTCGCAGCGGCCGGCCGACGGCCAAGGCGTCCTGTCCTTCTTCGCCGGGGTCAGCATCGCCGCGGTGCTCGTCGCCTTGCTGGTCGGCGTCTCCTACCGCTGGTCCAGCAAGGTCCTGTCGCTGCTGGGCGCTTCTGGCGCGCGGGTGATGTCGCGGCTGGTCGCCTTCCTGCTGCTCTGCGTCGGCGTCCAGATCATCTCCAGCGGCCTGGAAAGCCTGGTCACCTCGTACCTCAAGGCCGCGGCCTGAGGCCCCCGAACATTGCGATTCCGGCTCGGTGGGGCTAACACCCGCCGCGAAGGAGCCCCGCCATGATCCCCCGTTACGCCCGCCCGGAAGCCGCCGCCATCTGGGACCCGCAGACGCGGTTCAAGATCATGTTCGAGATCGAGGCCCACGCCGCCGACAAGATGGCCGAGCTGGGCGTGATCCCGAAGCAGGCCGCCGAGACCATCTGGGAAAAGGGCCGCGACGCGATCTTCGACGTCGAGCGTATCGACGCCATCGAGCGTGAAGTGAAGCACGACGTCATCGCCTTCCTGACCCACGTCACCGAGATCGTCGGGCCGGAAGCCCGCTTCCTGCACCAGGGCATGACGTCGTCGGACGTCAATGACACCGCCCTGGCCGTCCAGCTCAGCCGCGCCACCGACCTGCTGATCGAGGACGTCGACCTGGTCCTGGCCGCGCTGCAGAAGCGCGCCTTCGAGCACAAGCTGACCCCGACCGTCGGCCGCAGCCACGGCATCCACGCCGAGCCGACCACCTTCGGCCTCAAGCTCGCCGGCCACTACGCCGAGTTCGTCCGCGCCAAGGAGCGCCTGGCGATGGCCAAGTTCGAGATCGCCACCTGCGCGATCTCCGGCGCGGTCGGCACCTTCGCCAACGTCTCGCCCGAGGTCGAAGCCCACGTCGCCGAGAAGATGGGCCTGGCCGTCGAGCCGGTCTCCACCCAGGTCATCCCGCGCGACCGTCACGCCGCCTACTTCGCGGCCCTCGGCGTCGTCGCCTCTTCGGTCGAGCGCCTCGCCGTCGAGATCCGCCACCTGCAGCGCACCGAAGTGCTTGAAGCCGAAGAGTTCTTCGACGTCGGCCAGAAGGGCTCGTCGGCCATGCCGCACAAGCGCAACCCGATCCTGACCGAGAACCTGACGGGCCTGGCGCGTCTGGTCCGCTCGGCCGTGGTCCCGGCCATGGAGAACGTCGCCCTCTGGCATGAGCGCGACATCAGCCACTCGTCGGTCGAGCGCGGCATCGCCCCGGACACCACCATCCACCTCGACTTCGCCCTGCGCCGCCTGGCCAACGTCGTCGACCGCCTGCTGATCTACCCGCAGAACATGCTGAAGAACCTCGACCGCCTCGGCGGCCTGGTTCACTCCCAGCGCGTGCTGCTGGCCCTGACCCAGAAGGACATCAGCCGCGAGGGCGCCTATGCCGCGGTCCAGCGCAACGCCATGAAGGTGTGGCGCGGCGAAGGGAACTTCCTGGACTTCCTCAAGGCCGACCCGGAAGTGATCCTCTCGGACGAAGAGCTCTCGGAGCTGTTCGACAACGGCTACCACTTCAAGAACGTCGACGCCGTCTTCGCCCGCGTGTTCGGCGAAGACGCCATGAAGGCCGCGGCGGAGTAGTTCCGTCGCGCGCCAAGTCAGGCTAGAGATCGGTCATGATCACCACCTCACGTGGTCGGCGGCGCTTCTGGCTCCGCCGGACCCAGGGCCCGACCTGCATCGTATGACGCCCCTGATCTGATCAGGCGACGCCGCACGGCCGTGCGGCGTCTTGGGGCGGCCTGCGCCGCCAGCGACACATACGAGATCCTTCAATGACCGATCACACCACCGCCTGGGCGCAGCGCTTCAGCGAACGCATGTCCCGCGTGCGCGCCAACGAAATCCGCGAGCTGCTCAAGCTGCTCGACCAGCCCGACATCCTCTCCTTCGCCGGCGGCATTCCCGACCCGGGCCTGTTCCCCGCCGAGCGCATCCAGGCCAGCTACCAGGCCGTGCTGACCGATCCGCAGCTGTCGCAGCAGGCCCTGCAGTACTCGGTCAGCGAGGGCTATCTGCCGCTGCGCGAGTGGCTGGCCGAGCGCATGGCCACGCATGGCGTCGCCTGCGGGCCGGACAACATCATGCTGACCGCCGGCTCGCAGCAGGCGCTGGACCTGCTGGGCAAGCTGTTCCTCAGCAGTGGCGATACCGTGGTCGTCGCCCGCCCGACCTATCTGGGCGCACTGCAGGCCTTCACCGCCTACGAGCCGAACTATCTCGATCTGCCCGACGACGCCCTGGACGGCGACTGCGACGCGCAAGGCCTGTTGGCCGGCCGCGCGGCCCGGCCGCTCGGCTACTTCGTGCCCGACTACGCCAACCCGACCGGCGAGAGCATGACCACCGCCCAGCGCCAAGCGCTGCTGGAGCTGGCCGACGCCGCGGACATGACGCTGATCGAGGACGCCGCCTATCGCGAGCTGCGCTTCGCCGGCGAGGCGCTGCCCAGCCTGCTCGCCCTCGACATCGCCCGTTCGGGGTCGATCGAGCAGGCCCGGACCCTCTATTGCGGCACCTTCTCCAAGACCATCTCGCCGGCCCTGCGGCTGGGCTGGGTCTGCGGCCCGAAGGCGGTCATCGAGAAGCTGGTGCTGCTCAAGCAGGGCAGCGACCTGCACGTCTCGACGATCAACCAGATGGTCGGCTGGCGCACCGTGACCGAGGACTACGAGCAGCACCTGTCGCGCCTGCGCAACGCCTATGGCGCCAAGGCCCAGGCGACCCTGGACGCCCTGGACCGCCACATGCCCGAGGGCGTGACCTGGTCTAAGCCGGAGGGCGGCATGTTCGTCTGGCTGCGCCTGCCCGAGGGGATCGACGGCAAGGACCTGCTGGCCAGCGCCATCGCCGAGGAGCGCGTGGCCTTCGTGCCCGGCGCGCCGTTCTTCGCCGAGACCGCGGCCGACAACACCATCCGGCTCAGCTACTCGCTGCCGACCCCGGACGAGATCGACGACGGCGTGGCGCGCCTGGCCCGGCTGATCGCCCGCCAGACCTAGAAGGGAAGGCTCCCCCGCGCGAGGGAGCCTTCGACTTGCCTAGACGCGCTCGACGATGATCGCCGGGGCCATGCCGCCGGCCGCGCACATCGTGATCAGCCCGCGCTTGAGGTCGCGGCGCTCCAGTTCGTCGAGGACGGTGCCGATCAGGATCGAACCCGTGGCGCCGATCGGGTGGCCCAGCGCCATGGCGCCGCCGTTCACATTGACCTTCTCGCGGTCCAGCTTCAGGTCACGGATGAACTTCTCGGCGACCACCGCGAAGGCCTCGTTGATCTCGAACAGGTCGATGTCGTCGATGGTCAGGCCAGCCTTGGCCAGGACCTTCTGCGCCGCCGGGACCGGGGCGTTGAGCATCAGGGTGGGGCTGTCGCCCATATTGGCCATGGCGACCACCCGGCCGCGCGCCTTCAGGCCGTTCTTGGCGGCGTAGGCTGGCGAGGCCAGCAGCACCGCGGCCGCGCCGTCGACGACGCCCGACGAATTGCCGGCATGGTGCACGTGGGTGATCTTCAGGTCCGGATAGACCTGACGGATCAGGTCGCCATAAGTGGTGCCCTTGTCGTCGACCGGCACGTTGGCGATCATTTCGAACGACGCCTTCAACCCCGACAGGCCCTCGAGCGTGGTCTGCGGACGCGGGAACTCCTCGCGGTCCAGGGCCAGCGAGCCGTCTTCGCGATAGACCGGCACCAGCGACTTATCGAAGCGGCCTTCCTTGATGGCGACGTCGGCCCGTTGCTGGCTCAGCAGAGCCAGTTCGTCCAGCGCCAGGCGGTTGATCCCTTCCAGCGTGGCGATGGCGTCCGCGCAGACGCCCTGCTGGCTCTGCGGATGACGCGCGCGCAGGCGCAGGTTGCCGCCGTCCATCATCGGCGGCGTCGACGGATCGCCCGTCGAGGAGGTGTAGGACATCATCTCGGTGCCGCCGGCGATCACCAGGTCTTCCATCCCCGACATGATCTGCGCCGCAGCCAGGTTCACCGTGGTGATGCCCGAGCCGCAGAAGCGGTCCAGGGTCATGCCGCTGGCCTTGACGTCATAGCCGGCGTCGAGCGCCGCCATCCGGCCGAGGTCGCCGCCCTGCTTGCCGCGTTGGCTGGAGGTGCCCCAGATGATGTCGTCGACTTCGCCGGTCTTCAGGTTGTTACGCTCGGCCAGGGCCTTGAGCACCGTGGCGGCCAGGTGCTGCGGGTGAAAATCGGCCAGCGCGCCTTTGCCGACCTTGCCGATGCCGCGCGGGGTGCGGCAGGCGTCGATGATCAGGGCCTCGGGCATTGTCGTGTTCCTTCCTGGTGCGTCCGGCGCGCGCCGGTTCGTTTGGAAGACAGTCGCCCACCCGCCGCCACGTCAGTCCAGCGCAAATCCGTCGCAGGGATCAGGCCGAGAAGATCCATCCCGCCGGCAAGGTCGACAGCTGCACGCCAGCCAGGATCAGCACGTCGGGGCCGCCCAGGTTCACCAGCACGTCGCTCCCGACCTGGCTGACCGTGTAGGCCACGCCGCCCTCGACCCGCACCCGGTCGCCCTCGCCGGCGTTGAAATCCAGCACCCGGTCGATGCCGGCCCCGGCGAAGGTGTTGAAGATATCCGCGCCGCTCCCACCAGCGACGGTGTCGCTGCCGCGATCGCCGCTGATGAAGTCGTCACCGGCCTCCCCATACAGCACGTCCGAACCTTGGCCGCCGCGCAGGGTGTCGTTCCCCTCCCCGCCAAAGCCGGTGTCGTCGCCCATATTGCCGTAGACTTGGTCGGCGCCCTCGTCGCCGTAGAGCAGGTCGCCGTCCTGGCCGCCCACGACCCAGTCGTCGCCCTCGCGCCCACGGATGGTGTCGCGGCCGACATTGCCGTTGATGTCGTCGAACCGGATGCCGCCGACGATCGAGTCGTCGCCCGCCTCGCCTCGCAGGTAGCTGTCGCCGGGCCCATGGTTGGTCCCGCTGACGATGACGTCGTCGCCGGCCCCGCCGTAGAGGCTGTCGAAGCCGCCGCCGCCGTCGATGGTGTCGTCACCGTCATGTCCGCGCAGGACGTCGTCGAGCGAAGCGCCAAGGAAGCTGTCGTCGCCGCTCAGGATGATCCGGAAGGCGGTGGGCATGTCGCCGTCAGCGGCCAGGCCGACGATGCGCGTCGCCGAAGCGGAAAATCCCGAGACGTCGAAGTGCAGGTATCCGGAGAGGTTTTCTTGGATGTGATTCAGCTCGCCGCCGGCCAGCCGCCCGGCCCCGTCGAAGCTGAAGTTCCCGAACAGCGCGACCCGGTCGCCGAAGGCGCCGTCCGAATAGATCCGCCCGGTGTTGGCCAGGGTGATCACCCCGCCGAAAAGAATATTGAGATCAATGGTGTCCATGTTGACGCCGAACCTGGCGCCGGCCTTCAGAAACGCCATCACATGCTCCCGTCGGTTCGCCGGCATGACGGGCTCGCCCCGGACGGGCGTCAATGGCCAACACGCATTGGTGGCGCAGTATTAAGACGAATTAGGAAATCGGCCCGTCTAGCCCAGCGGCCAATGAGGCCAGGGTATCGCGCGCAGCGTCACGGGGTTTCACCCGATCCCTTGCTTGCCCGCCGACCGCTTCTCTGTCGGCTCGCAGCAATCGGAGCGTAGCCATGGCCGCCAAGCAACCGAACATCCTCGTCATCTGGGGCGACGACATCGGGCAGTCGAACCTCAGTTGCTACACGCACGGGCTGATGGGCTACCGCACGCCCAACATCGACCGGATCGCCAAGGAGGGCATGCTGTTCACCGACAGCTATGGCGAGCAGTCCTGCACCGCCGGCCGCTCCTCGTTCATCACCGGCCAGAGCGTGCTGCGGACCGGCCTCTCCAAAGTCGGCATCCCCGCCTCGCCGATCGGCATGAGCGACAAGATCGTCACCATCGCCGCGCTGCTGAAGGAACAGGGCTACACCACCGGTCAGTTCGGCAAGAACCACCTGGGCGACCTCAACCACATGCTGCCCACCAACCATGGCTTCGACGAGTTCTTCGGCAACCTCTACCACCTGAACGCCGAGGAAGAGCCGGAGATGTACGACTATCCGAAGGACCCGAAGTTCCGCGAGCGCTTCGGTCCGCGCGGGGTCATCCACTCCTGGGCGACCGACAAGGACGACCCCACCGAGCAGGAGCGCTGGGGCAAGGTCGGCAAGCAGAAGATCGAGGACACCGGCCCGCTCAACAAGAAGCGCATGGAAACCTGCGACGACGAATTCATCGCCGCGGCGACCGACTTCATCAAGAAGGCGCAGAAGGACGGCACGCCCTGGTTCGTGTGGCTGAACACCACCCACATGCACCTGATCACCCACACCAAGCCCGAGAGCCTGGGCCAGGCCGGCAAGTGGCAGTCGCCCTATCACGACACCATGCTCGACCATGACAAGAACGTCGGTCAGATGCTCGACCTGCTGGACGAGCTCGGCATCGCCGACGACACCTTCGTCCAGTACTCGACCGACAACGGCCCGCACCGCAACACCTGGCCGGACGGCGGCATGACGCCATTCCGCAGCGAGAAGAACACCAATTGGGAAGGCGCCTTCCGCATCCCGATGCTGGTTCGCTGGCCCGGCAAGGTCGAGGCCGGATCGGTCTCGAACGGCATCGTCCAGCACCATGACTGGCTGCCGACCTTCCTCGAAATGGCCGGCGATCCCGACGTGGTCGACAAGCTGAAGAAGGGCCACAAGGCGATCGGGCGGACCTACAAGAACCACATCGACGGCATGAGCCTGCTCAGCCACCTGACCGGCGAGAAGAAGGAGAGCCCGCGCAACTTCTTCTTCTACATCAGCGACGACGGCGACATCCTCGCCATGCGCTACGACAACTGGAAGCTGGTGTTCATGGAGCAGCGCTGCCAGGGCACCATGCAGGTCTGGGCCGAGCCGTTCACCCGGCTGCGCATGCCCAAGCTCTTCAACCTGCGGACCGATCCGTACGAGTTCGCGGACGTCACCTCGAACACCTACTACGACTGGTTCATCCACAACGCCTACTTCATCTACGCGGCCCAGACCGGCGCAGCGATGTTCGCGGCGACCTTCAAGGATTTCCCACCGATCCAGCGGCCGGGCAGCTTCACGATCGACGACGCCGTCGCGAAGATGGCGGACGCCGGCGCCGGAGCATCCTGAGCGGCTGGGCGGGGCGGCGGTTCTGGCCCGCCGTCCCGCGCCTTTCCCGCGGCGCTTCCATTCCGTAACGTCACTATCCGAACGTCAGCCGGATGCTCGGGGAGGAGATGAACGACATGGACGCTGCTGCGATGAACGCCTTGTTGGCCAGGCAGAAGGCCGCTCACCTGCGTGACGGGGAGCCGTCCGCCCAGGTCCGCATCGAGCGTATCGACCGCGCCATCGCCCTGCTGATCGACAACCGCGCGGCCATCGAAAACGCGATCAACGAGGACTTCGGTTCGCGCTCGCGCGAGGCCACCACCTTCACCGACATCGCCGCCTCCATCGGCCCGCTCAAGCACGCCAAGGACAACCTGGCCAAGTGGATGCGGCCCGAGAAGCGCAAGCCGACGCCGGCGATCCTCGGCCTGTTCGGCGCCAAGGCCGAAATCCGCTTCCAGCCCAAGGGCGTGGTCGGGATCATCAGCCCTTGGAACTTCCCGGTGAACCTGACCTTCGGGCCGCTGGCCGGAGTGCTGGCGGCCGGCAACCGGGCAATGATCAAGCCGTCGGAGTTCACCCCCGCGACCTCCGACCTGATGGCGAAGATGTTCGCCGGCGCCTTTTCCGAATATGAGATCGCGGTCGTCACCGGCGGCCCCGAGGTCGGCCAGGCGTTCTCGTCGCTGGCCTTCGATCACCTGATCTTCACCGGGGCGACCTCGATCGCGCGGCACGTCATGCGCGCAGCCGCCGATAACCTCGTCCCGCTGACCCTCGAACTGGGCGGCAAGAGCCCCGTGATCCTCGGCAAGTCCGCCGATCTCGACGTCGCCTCGGCGCGGATCATGAACGGCAAGACGCTGAACGCCGGTCAGATCTGCCTGGCGCCCGACTATGTCCTGACGCCCAAGGAGAGCCTCGAGCCCTTCATCGCGGGGGCCCAGGCCTCGGTGGCGAAGATGTTCCCGACCCTGAAGGACAACCCCGACTACACCGCGATCATCGCCCAGCGGCACTACGACCGGATCAAGGGCTACATCGACGAGGCCAAGGCCAAGGGCGCGCGGGTGATCGAACTGAAGCCCGAAGGCGAGGACCTGTCGCAGCAGGAGCACCGCAAGATCGCCCCGACGCTGATCATCGATCCGAGCGACGACCTGAAGGTCATGCAGGAGGAGATCTTCGGGCCGGTGCTGCCGGTGAAGACCTATTCGGGGATCGACGAGGCCATCGCCTATGTGAACAAGGGCGAACGGCCGCTGGGCCTCTACTACTTCGGCTCCGACGAGGCCGAACGCGAGAAGGTGCTGGCCAGCACGACCTCCGGCGGGGTGACGGTCAACGACGTCATCTTCCACGTCGCCCAGGAGAACTTGCCCTTCGGCGGCGTCGGGCCGTCAGGGATGGGCAGCTATCACGGCGTCGACGGCTTCCGCGAGTTCAGCCACGCCAAGTCGATCTATCGCCAGATCAAGGCCGACAAGCCGCTGCAGCAGATGCGTCCGCCGTACGGCCCGGCCATTCGCAAGTACCTGGACGGCCAATTGAAGCGCTGACGAACAGCGCCAACTCCGAATCGGTGAGGAGGCCGGCGTCCGCGCCGGCCGCTTCAGGCGACGGCAGCAGCGGCTCATGCGCTTCGGCCGGCGTGAACGCGCAGACCAGGCCCCAGACGGCGACGGCGATCGGTCGTGGCATGGCTGCGCTCCCATCCGGCGGCCTTCAGGCTGCTCGTTGGGGCGTTCTTGCAGCGCTTCGCGCGTTGCGCGCAGTTGCACCGGAGCGCGTGTGCGCCGCTGCAACCCGGCGCCACCGGTTGCAATTTGCGGCGCCGCGATGCATTCGGCGACCCACGTTCGGCCAGCGGCGAGCGCGCAACAAAAAACGCCGCCCCGAAAGGGCGGCGCTCTTTTCGTGACGCCGGAAGGTCTTACTCGCCCGAGCGCAGTTGCTCGCGGGCCTGAGCCAGCAGTTCGTCCATCTTCATGCGCACTTCGCCTTCGCTGACGGCGACGCCCGAGCCCTTCAGGTCCTCGAACACCTTGCGCAGAACATCCTCGTCGCCAGGCAGCTCGAAGTCGGACTTGACCACGGCCTTGGCGTACTCGGCGACGCTCTCGGCCGAGAGGCCCATCAGACCGGCGGCCCATTCGCCCAGCATGCGGTTGCGACGAGCACCAGCCTTGAATTCCTGCTCCTGGTCGAGCTCGAACTTCTTTTCAAAGCCACGCTCGCGATCGTCGAAGGTCGTCATGTGTTCCCCAGTAGGCGGTCGGTCGGCGTTGCATATCCCGTGAACCGCGCCGTAGCAACGTAAACGCACGACCAGGCGATGCGGCTCTTGCGCCGTTTGCGCCGCGAAGGCCAATCCGTTAGTTTTTTCAGGCCTCATATGAGTGAGAGGGCCATACGGTCGGAGCCGCGCGCGTTTGCCTCGAACTGCGCGCGTTTTTTCGTTTTTCCGCTGGCGGCCAAGCCCTCGCTCTGGGAGAAGGCGCACATGACTACCCGCCGCAAGAAGATCTACGAAGGCAAGGCCAAGATCCTCTACGAGGGCCCCGAGCCCGGAACCCTGATCCAGTACTTCAAGGACGACGCCACCGCGTTCAACGCGCAGAAGAAGGCGATCCTCGAAGGCAAAGGCGTCATCAACAACCGCATCAGCGAGTACGTGATGACCAAGCTGAACTCCATCGGGGTTCAGAACCACCTCATCCGTCGGCTGAACCTGCGCGAGCAGCTGATCCGCGAAGTCGAGATCATTCCGCTGGAGGTCGTCTGCCGCAACGTCGCGGCCGGCAGCCTGTCGCAGCGCTTCGGCCTGCCCGAAGGCCAGGCCCTGCCCCGCTCGATCATCGAATTCTACCTGAAGGACGACAAGCTCAGCGACCCGATGGTCGCCGAGGAGCACATCACCGCGTTCAACTGGGCCTCGACCCAGGAGATCGACGACATGATGGCCCTGACCCTGCGCGTGAACGACTTCCTCACCGGGCTGTTCGCCGGCGTCGGCATCACCCTGGTCGACTTCAAGGTCGAGTTCGGCCGCATCTACGAGAACGACTTCTCGCGGGTGATCCTGGCCGACGAGATCAGCCCCGACTCATGTCGCCTCTGGGACAGCCAGACGAACGAGAAGCTGGACAAGGACCGCTTCGACCGCGACATGGGCGACGTCATCGAAGGGTACACCGAGGTGGCCCGTCGTCTCGGCATCATGAAAGAGATGCCCACCGTCATCCAAGGAGGCCTGCACTAGTGCGCGCGAAAGTTCATGTGTTCCTGAAGCCCGGCGTGCTGGACGTTCAGGGCAAGGCCGTCGAAAGCGCTCTGCACGGCCTGGGTTGGCCGCAGGTCGACGGCGTGCGCGTCGGCAAGACCATCGAGTTCGACCTGAAGGACGCGACCGACAAGGCCGCGGCCGAGGCCCAGGTGAAGGACATGTGCGAGAAGCTGCTCGCCAACACCGTCATCGAAAGCTACCGGATCGAGGTGGCGTGAGGGGGCTCATCGCCCTCTCCCCTATTCTTCCCCTGATCCTGACCGCCTGCGCGCCGGAGCCTGAACCGCCCCGGCCGCGCCTGGCGCTCGACTGCTCGCTCTCCTACGAGGCCCTGTCGGCCAAGGTCCTGGCCCAGCCGGGACTGATTCCGGCGTCGCAGGAGCGCGGCGAGCCTTATCGCTTCTACAACGTGCCGGGCAGCGGCGAGGCTTTCGTCCTGACGCAGGTCGGCGCGCCTGGCCACCCGGCGGTCTTCAAGCAGGAAGCGGTCCAGGAAGGCGGCCGCAAGGTCATGAAGAACACCGGCTGCGCCTATGGCGACAAGGCTGGATTCGACCAGGTGATGACCTATCTGGAGGGCCTGAGCGCCAGATGAGGGGGCACTATCGATGAGCGGCTATCACCTCGCCCAGATCAACGTGGGCCGGCTGAAGGCGCCGATCGACGCGCCCGAGACGGCGGACTTCAAGAACAACCTCGAGCGCATCAACGCGCTGGCCGAGGCCTCGCCTGGCTTCGTCTGGCGGCTGACCGGCGAAGGCGACGACGCCACCGACCTCGTCGCCTTCGACGACCCGCTGATCATCACCAACCTCTCGGTCTGGGAGAGCCAGGCCGCGCTGGGCGCCTTCGTCTACCGCTCGGGCCACGTCGAGATCATGCGCCGGCGCGGCGAGTGGTTTCACGAGATCGAGGCCTACATGGCGCTCTGGTGGGTCCCCGCCGGCCACGCGCCGACGCTCGCCGAGGCGGTCGCTCGGCTCGAACTGCTGCGGGCCAACGGCCCAGGTCCGGAGGCCTTCACCTTCCGCGAGCCGCATCCGGCGCCGGATGCGACCACCTCCCCCCTCCCCATTCTCGACAAATGCGCGTAAAGGGCCGCCCATGAAAGCCGCCGTCATCGTATTCCCGGGTTCCAACTGCGATCGCGACTGCAAGGTCGCCGTCGAACGCTCCACCGGCGCCAAGGTCGATATGGTCTGGCATGCCGAGACCGCCCTGCCCCAGGGCCTGGACCTGATCGTGCTGCCCGGCGGCTTCTCCTACGGCGACTACCTTCGCTGCGCGGCCATGGCCTCGCTGGCGCCGGTGATGAGCGAAGTGCGCGCCGCCGCCGACCGCGGCGTCGCCGTCGTCGGGATCTGCAACGGCTTCCAGGTGCTGACCGAGTCGAAGATGCTGCCCGGCGCGCTGCTGCGGAACGAGAAGCTCAAATACGTCTGCAAGCCGGTGGCGCTAGAAGTCACCAACGCCCAGACCCGCTTCACCGCCGGCTATGCCGGCCGCCGCGAGGTCGAGATGACCGTCGGCAACGGCGAGGGCAACTACTTCGCCGACGAAGAGACGCTGGACCGGCTGGAGGGCGAAGGTCAGGTGGTCTTCCGCTACCTCGACAATCCGAACGGCTCGTCGCGCGACATCGCCGGCATCGTCAACAAGCGCGGCAACGTCATCGGCCTGATGCCGCACCCCGACCGCGCCTTCGAGGCCGAGCTCGGCTCGGCCGACGGCGCGATCCTCTTCCAGAGCGCGCTCGCCAGCGCCTAGTCCTCGTCGTCTTCGCCGGTCTCGTCGCCGATCGCTTCGGTGACCAGCCGGCGCCAGACCGGATCGCTGTCGTCGACCAGGTCGACGTCCTCCAGCAAGGCCACCGCCCCGGCGCCGTCCGGCAGCACCAGGCCCAGCACCTCCATCACCTCGCCGTCCTCGGTCTCGTGGGCTTCGGCCTGCACGGCCACGGCGGCGATCTCGCCGTCGTCCTCCCACCAGATGATCGGTTGCGGCAGGTCCATGTCGATCGGGCGGCCGCGATGGGTGTCGCCCAGGGCGAAGATCGCGACCTTGGCCTGCACGTCCTCGAGGGTCGCCAGCGCGCCAGTGAACGGCTTCAGGCGGGCCCAGTCGTCGACATCATAGCCGCCGCCATCGAAGATCGGTTCGTCGTCAAACTCACTCATCGGGCCTGCCTAGACCCGATGGCCGCACGTTTCCAGGGCCCTCAGTGCACGGTGGCCGGGACGCTTGCGTCGTCCCACATCCGCACCGGCATCGGGAAGCCGGCGTTGCAGAGCGCCACGTTCAGGGTCCGGGCCAGCAGCACCGGCGCCTCGGGCGCGCCAACCAGCGGCCGCAGCAGCTGCAGCGCCACATCCGGCGCGGTGCGGGCGACGCCGCAGGCCAGCACCACGCGCTGCTCGTCCTGCGAATAGCCGCCGCAGGCGATGCAGTGGACTTCCATGGCCCGGCGGGCGTTGCGCTCGATGTGCTCCATCAGCGCCACGAAGACGCTGGCCACGGGCCTGGAGCTCACGTGGGTCAGGCCCGGCTGCACCAGCTCGCGCGGATCATCGCCGGCCATACGAGCCCTGGCCCAGGCGCGCAGGGAGGCGAGCACCAGCTGCTCGGACACCGCCAGGCCCTGGGGACCGACGCGCAGGGACGCCGCGGCGAGAGGTGCGATGGCCATGGAAGCGTTCCTTTATTGCGAATGACTCGCAATATCGATACGCCCGCCAGGCCCGCCGGTCAATCGGGCTGAGCCCCCTCGAGGTTGCGTTTCAGCGCCGCCAGGCCGGCCTCCATCAGCGGCGTCACCATATCCGCCAAGGCGTCGGGCTTGAGATCGCTGAACCACACGACGCGGCTGCCGGCCCCGTCCGCGACCACCTGCATCGAGGCGGCATGCCGCTCGAACGGCCCGTCGACGACGCTGTAGGCCACCCGCCGAGAGGGCTCGTCGACGCCGAGGATCTGCTCGGTCACGACCATGCCGTTCGCGAACGTGACGGTCCGCAGGTCGCCCTCGATGGACCCGTCGACCAGCACGCTGGCGAAGAGTTCGTGCGCCTTGCCGACCTGCCGCAAGCGTTCCCAGACGTCCGCTATCGGCAGGTTTACCGGCACGTCTCGCAGGATCGTGACCATGGGCGGCCTCCGCTGGCTGGTTTTCAGGGATTGTAGCCCTCGGAGCCGGCGGTTTCTGGCGGCTATCGGACGCTATCGGCAGCCTTTGCGCTGCCGTTGCGTCATGCCGTAAGCACGCCCGGGCAACCTGCGGAGGCGACATGCAGAAGCTTATGGGAACGGGCGAACTGCTCGACGCGAACGGACACCTGGTCGAGCGCGGCTGGGCCGCCAGCGAGGTTCGCCGCTACGACCGCGCCGCCATCGGCGTCGCCCATGACGATCCGGCGATCAAGGAGTGGGACTACTACGCGATCCTGTCGCCCGACTTCGGCCTGGCCCTGACCGTCGCCGACAACGGCCACATGGGCTTCCTCGGCGTCTCGTGGATGGACTTCCAGGCGCGGAGCTTCGTCAACGGCGGCGTCGGCCTGCCGGCCCCGCACGGCGCCATGAACCTGCCGCCCAGCGCCGACGCGGGCGACATCGCCCACGTCCACCCGAAGATGGAGATCGCGTTCCGCTTCGCGCCGGGCGGACGGGTGCTGACCTTCGACGCCCCCAGCTTCGACAAGGGCGCGGGCATCTCCGGCGAGATCGTCCTGGCCCAGCCGCCGATGGACCGCATGGTCATCGCCACGCCGTTCGCCGAGCAGGCGACGGCCTTCTACTACAATCAGAAGATCAACTGCATGCCGGCCGGCGGTCACGTGATCTATGCCGGCCAGCGCTACGAATTCGAGCCGACCAGCGCGTTCGCCGTGCTCGACTGGGGCCGCGGGGTCTGGACCTACGACAACACTTGGTACTGGGGCTCGGCCTCGGGCCTTGTCGACGGCAAGCCGTTCGGCTTCAACATCGGCTATGGCTTCGGCGACACCTCGGCCGCCAGCGAGAACATCCTTTTCTACGACGGCAAGGCGCACAAACTGACCGAGCTGGAGTTCCACCTGCCCGACGGCGCCCACGACAGCGGGCCCTGGCGCTTCACCTCCAGCGACGGCCGCTTCGAGATGACCTTCGAGCCGATCGTCGACCGCCACGCGGACTTCGCCATGGGTCCGGTCAGCAGCCGCCAGCACCAGGTGTTCGGCAAGTTCTCCGGCGTCGCGGTGCTGGACGACGGCACGCGGCTGCAGGTCCGCGACCTGATCGGCTTCGCCGAAGAGGTCGAGAACCACTGGTGACCGATCAGGCCTGCTGGTGCTTCAGCGGCAGCAGGGCGACCAGGCTGATCAGCGCGGCGACGGCGAGATAGATCCCGACCGGCACCAGGCCGCCCTGCGTCGACAGCGCCTGAGCGACCATCGGGGTCAGGCCGCCGCCGATGATGCCGCCGACGTTGAAGGCCATCGAGGCGCCGGTGTAGCGCACCCGCGCCGGGAACAGTCCGGGCAGGAACGCGCCCAGCGGGCCGTAGACGAAGCCCATGGTCAGCAGCGCCAGCGACAGGAACGCCCAGCAGCCCAGCAGCGAGCCGCCGCCCATCATCGGCGCCATGAGCGCGCCGACGGCGATGGCCATGAAGCAGCCGGCCATCAGCACCCGGCGCGGGTTGCTGGCGTCCGACCAGTAGCCGGCCAGCACGATCCCCAGCGCCATGAAGCCGATGGCGCCCAGCTGCACACCGAGGAAGGTCTCACGGCTGTAGCCCAGGGTCTGGGTGCCGTAGCCGAGCGCAAACGCGGTCGCGAGGTAGAAGGTGGCAAAGCACGCCACCACCGCGAAGGTGCCGGCCAGGGTCGGGCCCAGGTGGCGCTTGAACAGCTCGGCCAGGGGCACGTCGGACGGCTTCTCCTCGGCCAGGGCCTTGGAGAAGGCCGGGGTCTCGGTGAGCTTCAGGCGCACCCAGAGGCCGACGCCGACCAGCAGGGCGCTGCCCAGGAACGGAATGCGCCAGCCCCAGGCCTGGAACTGCTCGGGCGTCAGCAGCATCCCCAGGATCAGGAACAGGCCGTTGGCGGCGATGAAGCCGACCGGCGCGCCCAGCTGCGGGAACATCCCGTAGCGCGCCCGCCAGCCGGGCGGCGCGTTCTCGACCGCCAGCAGCGCGGCGCCGCCCCACTCGCCGCCGAGGCCGAAGCCTTGGCCAAAGCGCAGGATGCACAGCGCCACAGGCGCCAGCCAGCCGGCCTGATGGTAGGTCGGCAGGAAGGCGATCAGCACCGTCGAGGCGCCCATCAGCAACAGCGAGGCGACCAGGGTCGACTTACGGCCGATGCGGTCGCCGTAGTGGCCGAACACGATCGCCCCGACCGGGCGGGCGAAGAACGCCACGGCCATGCTGGCGTAGGATGAGAGGAGCTGCATCGAAGGCGAGGCGGCCGGGAAGAACAGCGGCCCGAACACCAATGAGGCGGCGGTCGCGTAGATGTAGAAGTCGTAGAATTCGACGGCGGTGCCGACCAGGCTCGCGCCCAGGACCCGCCGCGTCGACGGCGCCTCAACAGTCTTCGACATCCACACCCCCAATGTTGGCGTCCGGCTTCGCGCCAGACGCGGGCGAGGTCAAGGCGCAGCGAGGCGAAAACTGCGTCCGGGGGGTTGCGACAGTTCGCCTGATTGGCGTCTATCAGCACATAGATTCGCCGAGGACGGGAAAGTGACGCAAGGACTTGGGGCTCTGCGAATACTGGTCGTCGACGACAACGAGCAGATGCGCACGATCATCGGCACGGTTCTCGCCGCAGCCGGGGTCGGACGCCTCTACTATGCGACGGACGGGCGACAGGGCCTGGACCAGCTGATGAGCGCGCCGGTCGACGTGGCCTATGTCGATTACGAGATGCCGACGATGAACGGTCTCGACTTCATTTCCCGGGTCCGGGCGCTGCCGGGCGAGGCTCGCTATCTGCCGATCATCATGCTGACCGGCCACTCGGACCTGCCGCGCCTGAACGCCGCGCGCGACCGCGGGGTGAACGAGTTCCTCGCCAAGCCGGTCACCGCCCGCGACATCCTCAAGCGGCTGGAGTCGGTGATCCTGCGCCCGCGCCCCTACGTCGCGGCCACCGACTTCTTCGGACCGGACCGGCGCCGGCGCTCGCCGACCGGCTACGCCGGGCCGATGCGCCGCGCCATCGACCAGGCCGGGGTGCTGGAGCTTTAGAGTTCCGCACACCGCTCATCCCGGCGAAAGCCGGCACCCAAGCGGCGCTTCGGTCAAGCTGGAGTGCGGCCCGCTTGGCTGCAATTCAGCTTGGGTCCCGGCTTTCGCCGGGATGAGCGGATGGGGAGCCCCAGCTGGACTACCAGCTTCGGCAGACCGCATCGGGGACCGAGGCGACCCGCACCCAGCGATAGCCCTGCACCGGGACGCCGCCGACATCGTAGGTCGCCGGCTCGCGGGTGAAGCATGGACCGAACGCGCCGGCGTCGGGCACGAACATCTCGCCGCCTAGCACGACCCTCTCGAAGGTCCCGACCGCCTCGGGCCCTAGCTCGCCGCCGACCATCGCCTTCCAGGCCTCGTGGTCGAAGGCGGCGCCCTTCTCGCGGCTGACGAACATCGGCGCGAGCAGGTCGTCGAGCCGGCGCTTGCCGCCGGACTTGGCGCGGATCTTGGCGTCGAGGTCGGCGAAGTAGAGCGCGCCGCGATTGTAGGGCACGTGGCGGATGCTCTCCGAGCCGAAGCCGGCCTTGGCGATCTTCTCGGCCGACCAATCGCGCGCCTCGCTGCCCCAGTAGCCGCGGGTCATGGCGTCGATCTGCTCGCCATACTCCGCCACGGTGGAGAACCCGGCCCGCATGGGCGCGAGCGCCGTGTAGTGGGTGGTCAGCCCCTCGCTGAACCAGCTGCTGATCCCGACCGCGCCGGGCGACTCGATGCCGCCGACCCACTGGTGGATCATCTCGTGGGCGAAGGTGGTGCGCGGCCCCTCGGCGGCGGGATCGCGCGGCGCAGAGGCGCGCGAGAGCATGAACGAGTTGGGCAGCGCGGTGCCGCCGCCGACCGGCGGGGTGTCGAGGAAGCGCATGAACACCCGGTAGCGCGGGGCCGGCTTCAGATAGCCGAAGTCCTTGTCGAGCTGCTGGTAGAGCTTGCCGGACCATTCGAGCTCGGCGGCCGGGTCGAACGGCGCCTGGCCGAGCCAGGTCCCGCTGAAGCCGTCGATGTCGCCGGTCGCCGGATAGCGGCCCATCGGCCCGGCCATGTACCAGGATTGGCGCAGCTTCTCGGGATCGCCGGTCAGCGTGAGGTCGCCGTCGCCGAGCGAGGCCACGGCGCGCGAGCCCCTGGCCAGGCCGCTGAGATCCCAGCGCAGCTTCAGCTCGGCCTCGCCGACCTTCTCGGGCAGGACCAGGAAGCCGGCCCCGGCGCCGCTGACGCCGCCGGCCGCCGGCCGGATGCCGAACGGCGGTCCCTGGGGCGCGCCGGCCGGCTGCACCACGGCGCGGTAGCTGATCTTCACCGGATAGGAGACCGCGCGCTGGGCGGTCCAATGACGGAAATAGGGGAAGCCGCCCGGCGCGGCCGGATCGTCGACGGAGGTTAGCGGCACCACGCCTTTCGCATCGGTGACGACCAGGTCCTGCACCCGGTCGGCGACGCCGCGCACCCCGGCGTAGACGACCGGCGCCGACAGCACGAGCGCCTCGCCCTCGCCGCCCGCGAGTTCGGCCTTCACCTCGATGGCGGTGACTTCGGTCCCGCCGTCACGAACCGGCTTCAGCACCGTGTCGAGCCGCGGCGCGGCCTGCGCGCCCAGGGCGAACACGCTCGCCGTCGTCGCCAGCAGCCATGTTCCAGCCTTCAAACCGATGCGCATGTCGCCCCCTCCTGCTCGCGACAAATGCTATGCGCCGGCGGAGGCTTTTCTATGCAAAGTCGAGCATGGGGCGCAGGTCGCCGAGCAGGCCCATGCACGAGCCGCGCGAAGCGGCGAAACGGCTATGCGCGCGCCCGGGCCGGATTGCCGACCACGGTTGCGCCGGGCGGCACGTCGCGGGTCACCACCGCTCCGGCGCCGATCAGAGCATCATCGCCGACACGTACGCCGGGCAGGATGATCGCGCCGCCGCCGATCCAGACATTGGCGCCGATGCTGATCGGCCGGCCGAACTCCAGCCCGCCCGCGCGTTCGGCGGCGTCGCGCGGATGGTCGGCGGCGAGGATCTGCACGCCGGGGCCGATCTGGGTCTTGGCCCCGATGGTCACCGCCACGACGTCGAGGATCACGCAGTTGAAGTTCAGGAACGCGCCGTCGCCGAGGCTGATGTTGAAGCCGTAGTCGCAGTGGAACGGCGGCCGGATCGTCGCCCCCTTGCCGGCGTAGGCCAGCTTCTCGGCCAGCAGGGCGTGGCGCTCGTCCATCGGCAGGTCGAGGGCGTTGAAGCGAGCCATCCAGGCGACCGCCGCGGCGTGGTCGGCCTGGATTTCCGGGTCGCTCGCATCATAGAGCTCGCCGGCCAACATCTTCTGCTTCTGGGTCAGCGCCATGCCTATCCGCGCCAGATGCTGACGCCCTCCTTGATCGTCTTGACCACCTTCAGCGCGGCCAGCTTCTCGGGATCGACGGCCGTCGGGTCCTGAGACAGCAGCGCGAAGTCGGCCAGCTTGCCGGCGACGAGCGAACCCTTCGTCGCCTCCTCGAAGTGCTGATAGGCGGGCCAGATGGTCATCGCCTTCAGCGCGACGTCCACAGGAACGCGCTGATGCGGCCCCAATATGTCGCCCGAGCGGGTGCGGCGGGTGACGGTCGCCGAGAGCACCCGGATCGAGTCCGGCTTGGCCACCGGGGCGTCGTGGTGGGTGGTGAACATCATCCCCCGGCGCAGCGCCCAGCCGGTCGGCGAGATGTTCTCGGCCCGCACCGGCCCGAGCACGGAGTCGCGGTGCCAGTCGCCCCAGTAGAAGGTGTGCATCGGGAAGAACGACGGGATGATCCCCAGCGCCTTGCAGGCGTCGACCTGGTCCTCCCGCGCGGTCTGGCCGTGGATGAGCACCGGGCGGCGATCGCCGGGGCCGTACTTCCTGGTCGCCTCGCGCACCCCGGCGATCAGCACGTCGATCGCGGCGTCGCCGTTGGCGTGGACGAGGATCTGCCAGCCGTTGGCGAAGGCCTGGTCGATGGCCGCCAGGCATTGGTCGACCGGTACGGCCGGATAGCCGGCATAGGCCGCGCTCTGACCTTCCGGCGGCACGAAGTAGGGCTGCGAGAGCCAGGCGGTCTTGCCCTGCGGCGAGCCGTCGATGGACAGCTTCACGCCGCCGACGCGGAAGCGGTCCTTGTAGCTCGGCCCCCACAGCGGCGCCTTGACCACGTCGGTGGCGGTCAACACGTCCGGATAGGCGACGACGTCGGCGGTCAGCATCCCGCGGCTGGCGGCCAGCTGCAGCGCCTTGACCCCGCCGCTCGACGACTTGCCGTCCTGGCAGGTGGTGTAACCGTAGCTCGTGTAGAGCTTCACGCCCTCGGCGATCATCTTGAGGTTGGCGTCGAGGTCGAGACGGCTGAGCAGCTTGCCCATCACGCCCATGAAGGCGTGCTCCTCCATCACCCCGTTCGGTTCGCGGCCGCCGGGCTCGCGACGGAACACGCCGCCCTGCGGGTCGGGGGTGGCGGCGCTGATCCCCGCCGCCTCCAGCGCCTTGGAGTTGGCGACGCCCAGGTGGCCGGATTGGTGGATGAACAGCACCGGGACCTCAGCGGAGATCTCGTCCAGTTCGCGGCGGGTGGGATGACGCTGCTCGCGCAGCTGGGAGTCGTCGTAGCCGAACCCCATGACCAGCTTGTAGCGGTCGATGAACGGACGGTTGGCCTCCATCCAGGCGCGGGTCACCCGCTGCAGGTCGGCGACGGAATTGCCCTCGCCGTCCGGCGCGGGCAGCAGGTTGGCCGAGATCGCCTGCAGTCCGACAAACGAGACGTGGCCGTGCGGATCCACGAAGCCGGGCAGCAGCGCCCGGCCGCCCAGGTCCACCTGCCGCGCCCCGCGGCCGGCCTTGGCCAGCACCTCGTCCCTGCCGCCGACCGCGAGGATGCGCCCGCCGCGCACCGCCAGCGCCTCGGCCCGCGGTCTGGCGTCGTCCATGGTCAGGATCGGCCCGCCGAAATAGACGGCGTCGCCCTCCGCGGCGAAAGCCCGCGACCCCGCCGCCAGCGCCGCTGCGCCGCCCAGCATCACGTCCCGACGTGTTCCCCAGCTCATGCCCCTCGTTTCCTCCAGCCCGCGGCGCTTTCCGCCGTCTAATCCAGTTCCTGCACCCCGCCGCCGCTGACGGTCAGCACCTGACCGCTGATCCACGAGGCGGCCGGCGAGCACAGGAACAGCGCCGCGTTGGCGATATCCTCAGGCTCGCCCAGCCTACCAAGCGGGGTATGGCGCAGCATCGCCCGTTCCGCCTCGGGTGTCAGCACGCTGGCCAGCGCCTGGGTCCGGATCGCGCCGGGCGCGATGGCGTTGACCCGCACCCCCAGCGGTCCCAGATCGAAGGCGAGGTTGCGGGTCAGATGGTTCGCCGCCGCCTTCGAGGCGCCGTAGGAGGCCATCCGCACATTGCGGTTCTCGCCGGCCATCGAGGAGATGTTCAGCACCGCCCCGCCGCCGGCCGCCTTCATGTGCGGCACGCAGAGCTGGCAAAGCCGGAACATCGAGAACACGTTCAGCTCGAAGGCTCTCACAAAGTCGGCCATCGGCATGTCGAAGGGCTTGGGGCCGCCGCCGCCGGCGTTGTTGACCAGGATCGTCAGGCGGCCGAACCGCCCAATCGCGGCCTGAATCATCTCCTCTAGATCTTCCTCGCGGGTGACGTCGCAGGCGACAGCGATGGCCCTGCCTCCCATCCCGGCCACCTCTTCGGCGAGGCTGCGCGCCGCGGGCAGATCTCGGTCGCCGATCACCACCGCCGCGCCCGCCATCGCAAAGCGCGAGGCGATGGCCCGGCCGATGCCCGCCCCGCCGCCGGTGACGATCGCCACCTGATCGGTCAGCGCCAGCAGTTCCTGAACGCCCGTCGCCATCTCGGACTCCGTCGCTGTTTCGGAGCTAACGCGCCGCGAGATCCGAGGGCTCCTTGATTTGGCCGCTAGGCTGCGCCAGAGCTTCGGTCATGTCCCTGCGCATCGATCCGTTCCACGCCATCTCCGTCAGCGGCTTGGCCCATCGGCTGAAGTCCGAGGGCCGCTCGGTGATCCACATGGAGTTCGGCCAGCCCTCGACCGGGGCGCCGAAGGCCGCGATCGAGGCTGCGCACCGGGTGCTCGACAGCGATCCGATGGGCTATTGGGAGAGCCCGGCGCTGAAGGCGCGCATCGCGCGGCACTACAAGGACAAGTACGGCGTCGAGGTCGCGCCGAACCGCATCACCCTGACCTGCGGCGCCTCGCCGGCCCTGGTGCTGGCCCTGGCCTCGTCGTTCAATCCCGGCGACCGCGTCGCCCTGGCCCGCCCCGGCTACGTCGCCTATCGCAACACGCTGAAGGCCCTGCACATCGAGCCGGTGGAGCTGGCTTGCGGCGCCAACGAGCGCTACCAGCTCAGCGCCGAGCGCATCGCCGCCCTCGATCCGGCCCCGGCCGGCGTGATCATCGCCAGCCCGGCCAATCCGACCGGCACCATCATCCCGGCCGCCGAGCTCGAAGCCATCGCCAAGGTCTGCCGCGAGCGCGGCATCAAGATCGTCTCGGACGAGATCTATCACGGCCTGAGCTATGTCGAGCCGGCTCGCTCGATGCTGGAGTTCGAGCCGAACGCCCTCGTGGTCAACTCGTTCTCGAAGTACTTCAGCATGGCCGGCTGGCGGCTGGGCTGGCTGCTGTCGCCGCCCGAGCATGTGAAGGCGGCGATCGCCTATATGGGCGCGCTGTTCCTGACCCCGCCCTCGCTCGCCCAGCACGCGGCGCTGGCGGCGATGGACAGCGAGGACGAGCTGGAAGGCCACATCGAGGTCTACCGCGCCAACCGCGCCCTGCTGCTGGAGGCGCTGCCGCGGCTCGGCCTGTCGGCGATCGCCCCGCCCGACGGGGCCTTCTACATCTATGCCGACGTCGCCCACCTGACGAACGACAGCCTAAGCTTCTGCCAGCGTCTGCTGCAGGACACCGGCGTCGCCACCGCGCCGGGCGTCGACTTCGACCCGGTCGAGGGCCACCACTTCATCCGCATGTCGTTCGCGGTCTCGACGCCGGAGATCGAGGAGGCGATCGCGCGGCTCGAGCCCTGGTTCGCGAGCCAGGCCGCGGCGACCGCCGAGTAGGACCGCCCGTCAGCCGGCGTCCTGCGCGAGGTACTCGGTCCAGGCATGGACCAGCACCTGGCGCGAGCCCAGCGCGATCGGCGAGCGCTGGTGCAGCGTCGAGGGACGCATGTCGAGCACCGGGCCGTCGGCCCCGTAGGCGACGCCGCCGGCCTTCTCGATGAGCCAGCCCATCGGCGCGCACTCGTAGAGGATCCGCAGCTTGCCATTCACGACCTTCGGCCGGGTGTCGCCCGGGTAGAGGAAGATCCCGCCGCGGACCAGGATGCGGTGCACGTCGGCGACCATCGCCGCGGTCCACCGCATGTTGAAGTCCTGCTTCAGCGGGCCCTCGCCCCCGGCCAGGACGTCGTCCATGTAGCGGCGCAGACCCGGCTTCCAATGACGCTCGTTGGACGAGTTGATGCCGTACTCGGAGCTATGCTCAGGGACTGTCATCCCTGGATGGCTGAGCAGCCAGGCGCCGCGCTCGCGGTCGAGAGTGAAGCCGGCCACTTCGCCGCCGACGCTCAGCACGAGCATGGTCTGGGGGCCGTACATCGCATAGCCGGCGGCGATCTGATTGCGGCCCGGCTGCAGGAAGTCCGCCTCCTCCACCGCTCGCCCGGCGTCGAGCGCCGGCAGCACCGAGAAGATCGACCCCACGCACATCGACACCTCGATGTTGCTCGACCCGTCCAGCGGATCGAACGCCAGCAGCAGGCCGCCGCCCAGCGCGCCCGGCTTCACCTCGTCCAGTTCCTCGGACGCGAAGCCGGCGAACGCCGGCTCCTGGCCGCAGATGTCGAGGAATACGTCGTTGGAGACGACGTCGAGCGCCTTCTGGACTTCGTCCTGCACATTGGTCGTCGCCAGCGCGCCGAGCCGGCCTTCGAGCGGCGCGCGCTCCACCAGTCCCGAGATCACGCGACAGGCCTCGGCGACGCGCTCCAGTCCGGCCCGCAGCCCTTCGGCGGGCGCGTCTTGCTTGGCAAGCCAATCGGTGAGCGTCGTCGTCATGCGTCTTGTTCCTTCAATTCGGCCCCTCGATAGCCGTTTGTGCGGCCGGAGACGAGCCACCTCTCAAGCAGGAGCGCAGGGCGGGCCGCCATGCACTAAGGTCGGACCCGGCCGTCCCGCCGCCCCGGAGTGTTCCATGAGCGTCCAGATCCGCCCTTTCGTCGAGGCCGACCGCCCGGCCTGCCAGGCCATCGCCGCGGCCGCCGCCCTGACTTCGTACGGCGCGCACATGCCGCCCGAATCCTTCGGGCCGCATGAGCCGCTGGAGCCGGCCGACCAGCGCGCGGTGGCGGTCGTGGACGGCGAGATCGTCGGTTTCATCGAACTGGTCGGCGCCCGCGTCTCCAACGTGTTCGTCGGCCCGGCGGCGCAGGGCAAGGGCGTCGGCGGGCTGATGATGGCGTGGGCGGAGGCGCAGACCGACGGGCCGCTGACGCTGTCGGTGTTCACCGTCAATCCGAACGCCCGGCGCTTCTACGAGCGGCTCGGCTTCGTGGTCGAGGGGACCAAGAGCATCGCCTTCGCCGGCGGCGAGCACGAGGTCTGGCGCATGCGCAAGGACCGCGCCGCGCCGCTTTGACGAGGATCAAGGCGGGCTGCATCCAAGGCCGCTAGTTGGACGTTGCAGTGACCAGGAGGTCGCTATGGCGCTTCTGTCCCACCCTCTGAAGACGCCGCAGCGATGGCTCGGTCCGCGGCGGTCCTCCCTCGATCCGCCGCCCGGCGCTCCTCCGCCGCTTCGTCTGTCGCCAGGACGAGCGGCGGCGGGCGCATTGCTCACCCTGATCGGCGCCGCCGGCCTCATCGCCCAGATCGTGGTCTTCAACTGCGGCTCGCAGGCCTGTGACCGCGTGATGATGACCCTCGGCCTGGCCATGGGCGCGGCGCTGGCCGCGCTCTGCCAGCTGGCGGTCATCATCGGGCTGTGGCTGCTGGCCAGTTCGCGTCGCCGCGACTCCTAGGCCCTTGCCGCCCCCAGACGCCGCGCATAGGCTGGCCGCATTAATTTACGCCATAAAGGGAAGCGACGATGAGCGCGGCGGTGGAAACGACCCCCAAGTCGGAAGAAGTGCTCTACGAGGTGGCTGACGGCATCGCCACCCTCACCCTCAATCGGCCCGAGCGGCTGAACACCATTTCCGGGCCGATGCTGGCCCGCCTGACCCAGCTCCTGATCAAGGCCAACGAGGACCCCGCGGTGCGGGTCATCGTGCTGACCGGAACCGGCCGCGCGTTCTGCGCCGGGCTCGACCTGGTCGACGCGACGCAAGGCTCGGGCATCGGCTCGGACAAGCAGGTGTCGACCGTCTCGGTGAACATCGACCTGCGCAACACCCCGCCGACCGTGCTGTTCGCCATGGACAAGCCGACGATCTGCGCGCTCAACGGCTCGGCCGCCGGCTACGGCATGGACACCGCCATGGGCTGCGACATCCGCATCGCCGGCGAGAGCGCCAAGATGGCGGCCGCCTTCGTCAAGCGCGGCGTGGTGCCGGAAAGCGGCGGCACCTGGATCCTGCCGCGGCTGCTGGGCTGGGCCAAGGCGGCCGAGCTGATCTTCACCGGCCGCACGCTGTCGGCCAAGGAGAGCCTGGAGCTCGGCCTGGTCAACCACGTGGTGCCTGACGCCGAACTGGCGGCCAAGACCCGCGAGATCGCCCTGGAGATGGCGGCCAACGCGCCGCTGGCGGTGCAGTCGGCCAAGCGGCTGATGCGGATGGGTCTGTCGGAGACGTTCAACGACCACGTCCACCACGTCTATCTGCAGTTCCTGCAGCTGATCCGCACCCACGACTTCAAGGAAGGCATGACTTCCTTCCTCGAGAAGCGCCCGGCGGACTTCCAGGGCCGCTAGTACTTCCCGGCCAGCAGCAGCCGGCCCGGCCCCAGCCGGGCCAGCACCTGGGGCAGATCGGCCTCATCGAAGGCGAAGCAACCTTCGCTGCGGCCGAGCATGCCGTGCTGGGCGACCATCTTCGGACTGACGTACCAGGCGCCGTGCACGACGATGGCGCGCGGCTCGGCGTTGCTGTTGCTGCCTTCCAGGCCGTGCAGCCGCATCGAGCGGCCGTGCTTGCCGACATAGTAGTCGCCGGTGACGTAGGCGCCCTGCGAGGTCGCCGCCGACCCGACCTCGTTGGAGAACGAGCGGAGCCAGCCGCTGTGGCCGGGATCCGACCCACGGCCGTGCGACACCAGGAGGCTGGTGGTCGATCCGTTGCGCAGGTCGACGAGATGGAAGCGCGGCGTCTTGGACGCCGCGGTGAAGTCCGCGATCCCGACGAGGTCGCGATAGCGCACGGTGTCGCCGGCCCGTTCCAGGCCGCGGCGGGCCACCGAGACGAGCGCCGGCGTAGCGGCGGCCAGCGCCGGCGAAGCCGCACTGGCGGCGAAGGTCGCGAGGCCCGCCTGCAGCAGGCGGCGGCGATGAAACTGTCGGTCCAAGTCCGGCTCCCTGGCTAAGCCGCAAATCTAGGGTCGTAGGCGCCCGATGACACCCGCTCGCGGCGAAAATGCGCCGACCTGTCGCAGGGGTCAGCTGCGCGCATTGAATCCGATGCTGCCGTCGTCGTCCGCCGCCAGGGGCTGCACGCCCCCCACCGCCGCGGCCGGCGGCCCGCCGCGGCAGGCCTCGATCAGTCGTTCCAGGGCGACCTCGTCGCCGATCGCCAGCAGTTCGACGGAACCGTCGGGGCAGTTGCGCACCCAGCCATCCAAGGCCAGCGCGCGGGCCTGACGCTCGGCCCACCAGCGATAGCCGACGCCCTGCACCCGACCGGTGATGCGCAATCTGACCGCGCGGCGCTCCATGGCCGCCAACATGCGCCACGGCGAATACGGGTTCAACGGTCCCGATCAGGGGCCTGCCCGATATGCTGACGTATGGTCACTCGCCTAGGCTGTGCGGAATCGACAGTAAGGGAGACGGCGATGGTCAGGCAGGCATGGGTGGTCGCGATTGCGGCGTTGGCGGCGAGTTGCGCGACGCCGGACGGTCAGAAGCCGCAGGTCCAGGCCAAGGCCGAGCCGAAGCCGATCCCCGAGATCCGTCCCGGCTACCTCGCCGGCTACATGCAGATGGGCAGCGCGCCCAACAGCCTGGCGATCCTGCCTGGCCCCCCGGCGGCGGGCTCACCCGCCCAGGCGCGAGACGACGCCTCGGCCAAGGCCGCCGTGGCGCTGAACGGCAGCGCGCGCTGGTCGGTGGCGGTGCAGGACGCCGAACTGAAGTTCCCGGCGGCCGCGGAGACGTTCTCCTGCGCGGTCGGGGTCAAGATCAGCCCGGAGACCACCCCGCGGCTCTATACGATGCTGCGCCGAACCCTGGTCGACAACGGCCTGTCGACCTATCCGACCAAGACCAAGTTCCAGCGCCCGCGGCCGTTCATGGTCAACAACACCCCGATGTGCACGCCGCAGGACGACGCCGAACTGCGCAAGGACGGCTCGTATCCGTCCGGCCACAGCGCCATCGGCTGGGGCTGGGCGCTGATCCTGGCCGAGGCCGCGCCCGACCGCGCCACCGAGGTGCTGCATCGCGGCCGCGCCTTCACCCAGAGCCGCGTAGTCTGCAACGTCCACTGGCTGAGCGACACCGAGGAAGGCCGGATGATGGGCGCGGCGACGGTCGCCAAGCTGCACGACAACGCCGACTTCAAGGCCGACCTGGAGGCGGCCAAGGCCGAGATCCTCGCCGCCCGCGCCGCGGGGCAACTGCCGACCCGCGACTGCGCCGCCGAGACCGCAGCCCTGGCCAACGGCTAGTTCTCACCCGGCGTGGGCGGCCTCCAGGTCGGCGATGATGATCTTGTTCATCTTCAGCATGGCCTGGACCACCCGCCCGGCCTTGGCGGGATCCGGATCGCTCATCAGCCGCGGCAGCGCCTTGGGCACCACCTGCCATGACAGCCCGAAGCGGTCCTTCAGCCAGGCGCACTGGCTGGGGGATCCGCCGCCGGCGAGCAGCCCGTCCCAGTAGCGGTCGACCTCGGCCTGGTCCTCGCAGTCGATCACGAACGAGACCGCCTCGGTGAACTTGAAATGCGGTCCGCCGTTGAGCGCGGTGAAGCGCTGACCGTCCAGTTCGAACTCCACCGTCATCACCTGGCCGTCCATGCCGCCCGGCGATCCGGGCGGATAACGCGTCGTCGAGACGATCTTCGAATTGGGGAACAGCGAGACATAGAGCTCGGCGGCCTCATGGGCCTGGCCGTCGAACCACAGGAACGGGTGAACCTTGTGCATGTCGTCCTCCACATCGGGGCGGCGCGCCGCGCCCGCGACCGAGCCCACCAGCAGGCTCATGGATCAAGGACGAACGGGCGCCCCGCCTTCCGACATCGGTAGAAGACCCGATTGCCGCGTTCGCGGCTGAGCGCCCAAGCTTGCCGCCGAAAGGACACCAACGTGGTCCATCAGGCAGCCATCCCGCCGATCATCGGCGTCGAAGCGATATTCGAAGGCGGCCCGCCCCGGCGTCTGACGGCGCTCGCGCGCCTGCCCTCGCCGGTCGCCCCGAACGCCGTTGTGCGCGCCACCCTCACCTTCGGCATCGCCTGGATCCCGCTGGCGGTGCTGGTCGCCATCGACATCGTGCTCGGCCGGCCCGGCATCCTCTACAGCTTCATCGAGGACATCGGCGTGCACGCCCGCTACGCGATCGCCGCGCCGCTGCTGGTGCTCGGCCACGTCGTCTGCGCCCGCCGGCTGGGGCGCATCGCCTATCATTTCCAGGTCGCGGGGCTGCTCGACGAAGACGATCAACGGCGGGTGCGCGACGCGCTTGAGACCACGCGCCGCCGGGTCAACTCGCTGTGGGCCGAGGCCATCGTCATCCTGTTCGTCTATTCCCAGGTCGCGCTCATCGTGACCCTCGAGCCGCAGGCCCTTCGACAGGCCGCGTGGCAGGTCGCCGCGGACGGGGTAGGACTGTCGCCGGCCGGATGGTGGCACGGCGTGGTCAGCGTGCCGCTGCTGCTATCGCTGCTGCTCGGCTGGCTGTGGAGGATCGGCAACTGGGCCTGGTTCCTGCGCACGGTTTCGCGGCTGGACCTGAGGCTGGTGTCGGCGCACCCCGACCAAGCCGGCGGGCTCGGCTTCCTTTCCCAGTCGGTGCGGGCTTTCTGCATCGTCGGCGCGGGCTTGGGCGCGATCGTCGCCGGCCGGTTCGGATACGTCTATCGGCACGACCTGGCCACGCCGTTCACCAATCTGATGCTGGTCGGCGGCGTGGCGGTGCTGGCGCTGACCCTTGCGGTCGGGCCGCTGCTGTTCTTCATGCGGCCGCTGATGCAGTCCTGGCGTGAAGGGGCCTTGGAGTACGGCGTGCTGGCCAGCGACATGGGCGTGCAGTTCGAGCGCAGCTGGTTCGGCGCCTCGCCGCGGCCGATGCTGTCGGAGCCGGATTTCTCCGCCGCCACCGACCTCTACCAGGTGGTCTCGAACGTCTACTCGATGCGCTTCATACCGGTGGACCCGCGCAGCCTGTTGATGCTGGTGGCCGCCACCCTCGCCCCGTTCGTGCCGGCGATGTTCCTGTCGATGCCCACGGAGATGGTCATCGGCGAGTTGAAGGCGCTGCTGTTCTGAGGCGTTTCAGCGATCGAGCCAACGCCGCCAGGCGGGCTTCGGCTTGGGCTTGGCCGGCGGCGGCTCGGGCGCGGCGACTGGCTCGGCCACCGGCTCGGGCTTGGGCGGCGCGGGCGGCGGCAGGCTGAACATCGCCCGGTCCGCCGGCAGGAAGTCGACCCGCTTGACGATCCGCTCGCGCGGCGCGGCCTGGGCGCCGCCGCTGATCATCACCCGGTGCGCGATCATCACCGCCCCGACCCGGCGATAGTCGGACATCTCGTACGTCGTCGGCGCGCCCTGGCCGTCGTGCTCGACCATGCGGCCGAGCATGCCGCTGCGGGCGTCGAACCACAGGTCGCGCGGCGCCCCGCCGGCCGGCTGCACGCGCAGCACTTCGTAGCTGCGGCCCTGGTGCTGGCGCACCCCTTCGTGCGTGCTGCGCAGGTCGAAGCGGCTCGGGTAGAAGTAGCCGTAGGCGGCGAAGAACGCCTCGCCGCGCACCTTGGCCAGGTACGGCCCGCGGTCCGATCCGGTGGCCGCGCCGCTGGCCAGAATCCGCCACTCGGCCGCGCCGTTGTAGCCCTGGATCAGCTTGCTCCCGCTGTCGGTCTGGCTCTCCTCGCGCAGGCCGTAGCGCAACGGGTCGAACCAGCGCTCGACCGGCTTGCCGGCTTCCTCGCTGACCTCGTGCACGCCGCGCAGCATGTTCCAGCCGGCCGAGCCGCCCGAGGCGGTGCGCGCCTTGTCGAGCACCCGCTGGGCGGCGGGAGAATTCTGGGCCTGGGCGGCGCCTGCGGCGAGCACCGCGACGGCGACCACCGCGGCGAAAGGCTGACGCATCGGCGAAGTCCACATGAGCCGGCGAAGGAAGCGGCGAAGGTTGTCGAGAATGCGGCGACTCGCGCGCCCTCCCGGTTCTGTTAGCCCGCTGCGCGGCGTCTGCAAAACGCCTCGCCAGCTTGAGTTCGGCCTCCCCGACCCCGGCTCGAAGGCCTGACGACGGCGCTCCGCTCGGCCGCGCCCCCGCTTTCCCTTGGACGGCCGGCTGTTGCAGCGGCCGCACACTCGCTCAATTACGATACTTTGAAGTTGACTTAATTGAGCCGCGCGGAGACACCTCCCTCGCCTAACGCCGTGCGGCGAGGCCTGCGCTTCGCAGGCCGCCACGCCTATGCGGCGCAGAACAAATTGGGGGATGCATGTTCCACACTGCCTTCACGCGGACTTCCGCGCTCACCCGGCACGCGCTGCTGGCCGGAGTCGCGGCCGCCGCCGCGCTCGGCTCAGCCTCGAGCGCCCTGGCTCAGGACGCCGAGTACACCCTCGGCGAACTGGTGGTCACGGCCCAGAAGCGCACCGAGCGCCTGCAGGACGTGCCGGTGTCGGTGAACGTCGTCTCCGCCCAGGCGCTGGCCGACAGCCATGTCTCGGGCCTGCAGCAGCTGCAGCAGCTCTCCCCGTCGCTGACCTTCACCCCGTCGGCCAACACCCGCGGCCAGGGGCTGTCGGTGCGCGGCCTCGGCACCCTGAACTTCTCGGACGGCGTCGAGCCGACCGTGTCGGTGGTGCTGGACGGCGTCGTCATCGGCCGCAGCGCCGGCTCGTTCTTCGACTTCAACGACGTCGAGCGGATCGAAGTGCTGCGCGGGCCGCAGGGCATGCTGTTCGGCAAGAACGCGGCGGCCGGGGTGATCAACATCGTCACCGCCCGCCCGAACCTCAGCGAGTTCGAGGCCGACGCCTCGCTCAGCTATGCGACCTTCGACGAGGTGCGGGCCAAGGGCTCGGTCTCGATCCCGATCAAGAGCGGCGAGCTGGCCGCCCGGATTTCCGGATTCTACAATGAATCCGAAGGCATCATCACCAACAAGTTCGACGGCAAGAAGTACAACGGCCTGAACTCCTACGGCCTGCGCGGCAAGCTGGTCTGGAGCCCGGACGACAGCTTCGACCTCTTCGCCACGCTCGACTACACCCGCGCCGACCAGGACTGCTGCGTCAGCACCGTGCGCTCGATCCTGCCGACCACGCGCTACTTCGGCGCCACCGGCCCGACCCGCGCCTCGCTGTTCACCGGCGTAGAAGTCGGCCCCTACAGCCGCGAGGCCAACTTCGACGGCAAGGCGTTCAATGACCAGAGCACCTGGGGCGCCTCGGTCGAGATGAACAAGGAGTTCGAGGCCTTCACCCTGACCTCGATCACCGCCTATCGGGCGTTCGAGGTCGAGGACAACAACGACGCCGACGGCGGGCCGCTGGCGATGCTGAACGTCAACAGCGCCCACCAGAAGCAGGACCAGTTCAGCCAGGAACTGCGCATCACCTCGCCGGCCGGGCAGCGGCTGGAGTACGTGGCGGGCCTGTTCTACTTCGACCAGGACGTCTCCACGACGACCGAGATCCTCGGCAACTTCGGCCAGGTGCTGCCGGCCGGCCAGTACTTCGAGAACTTCATCGACCGGGCGATCAGCACCCGCAACTACGCCGCGTTCGGCCAGGCGACCTTCAACGTCACCGAACAGCTGCGGCTGATCGGCGGCCTGCGCTACACCAACGAGGAGCTGAAGGCGCGCTTCCTGCGCACCATTCCGGCCGGCGCCCGCGCCGCGGTCCCCAGCCTCGGCGGCCCGGCGCTCGACGCCCCGCACCTGAACGCCAGCGACGACGACGTCTCGGGCAAGCTCGGCCTGCAGTACAAGGTCAATGACGACGTCATGGCCTATGCGACCTACTCGCGCGGCTACAAGGGCAAGGCGATCAACCTGCTGAACAACCTCAGCGCCGCGACGGTCAATTCGGGCAAGTACGTCCTGGCCCCGGAAATCGTGAACAACTACGAGGTCGGCCTGCGCACCACGCCGTTCGACCGGCGGATGATCTTCAACATCACGCTCTTCCAGACCGAGATCGAGAACTTCCAGGCCCAGACGTTCGACGCCAACACCACCAGCTTCGCGCTGGCCAACGCCGGCCTGCTGCGCTCGCGCGGGGTCGAACTGGAAACCCAGTACCGTCCGAACCAGGCGTTCCAGTTCTCCGGCAACGTCGCCTATGCCGACACCCGGGTCGAAGACTTCGCCCCGGCCTGCTACCCGGGCCAGACGGCGGCCCTGGGCTGCGTCGGCGGCCGCCAGGAGGTCACCGGCAGCGCGCTGACCAACGCCCCGATGTGGTCCTACACGCTGACGGCCAACTACAACCGGCCGCTGGAATCCATCCCGTTCGACCTGACGGCGGACCTCTCCTACAGCTACCGCTCGTCGGTGTTCTTCACCTTCCGCGACCCGAACACCATCCAGCCCGGCTACGGCCTGCTGAACATGAACGTCGGCCTGCAGAGCCAGGACGGCCGCTACGGCGTCACCGTCTTCGCGCGCAACCTGCTGGACGAGCAGTTCTACTCGGGCATCGGCACCGGCTTCCTGGACACCAACGCCACGGGCGCGGGCTATACCCAGAGCCTGACCCAGGACGCGTTCCGCCGCGTCGGCATCGAGGCCAAGGTCCACTTCTGAGGCCGGTCGCGGCCCGCTTCGGCGGGTCGCTCCCATCACGAGGCCAAGGAGAAAGGGCGCCGCGATCGCGGCGCCCTTTTTCGTATCTAGTGCTCGAAGTAGCGGGCGAAGCGACAGACCAGGTCCGTCGACGGCCGCTCTGCGGAGCCGTACTTGCCCCACTCCTGGTCCCAGAGGCGCTGCAGGCGCGCGAGCTCCTGCGGGTGGCGCGCGGCCAGGTCGACGGACTCCGCGAAGTCGACGTCGGTGTTGTAGAGCTCCCAGCGATCCTGGCCCTCGTCGCACTTGTAGAGCGCCACCGCCCGCCAGCCGCCGTCGGTGATCGCGCGGTTGCCGCGCAGCTCGAAGTACTGGGTCGTGCGCGCCGGCGGGGCCGTCGGATCGGCGAAGGTCGCGGCGAACGAGCGGCCGGCGACCGGCAGCTGGCGCTCGCCGCCGACGCTGTCGGCGAACCTGGTCCCGGCGGCCGCCAGCAGGGTCGGGGCGATGTCGACGACGTCGGCGTACTGGCTGCGCACCGCGCCGCCGTCCTTGATCACCGCCGGCCAGGAGACGATCAGCGGCGTGCGCACGCCGCCCAGGTGCGGCCAGAGCTTGTAGCGGCGGAACGGCGTCACACCCGCCATCGCCCACGGGCGCGGATACTCGGCCTGGGTCTTGACGGTGCCCAGCTCGTCGAGCCGCGCGCGCTGCTGCGCCGGGGTCAGGGTGTTGGGACGATAGAGGCCGTCGAACGATCCGGTCTGGCCCGCCTCCGGCGCGGCGCCGTTGTCGGACAGCAGCACGACGATGGTGTTGCGGCTGAGGCCCGAGGTCTCGAGATGCGCCAGCAGCCGCCCGATCTGCTCGTCGGCGTGCTGCATGAAGCCGGCATAGACTTCCATGTAGCGGGCGTAGACGGCGCGCTCGTCCTCGCTGAGCTCGGCCCAGGGGCGGTCGCCCTCGGCCGACGGCGGCAGCACGGTGTCGGGCGGGATGATCCCGATCGCCTTCATGCGCTCGAACCGCTCGCGGCGGATCTCGTCCCAGCCCTTGTCGTAGACGCCCTTGTAGGCGTCGGCGTAGCGCGCCGGGACCTGCAGCGGCGCATGAGCGACGCCGAGCCCGAGGTTGAGGAAGAACGGCTGGGCCGGCGCCTTGCCCTGGTGCTCGCCGATCAGGGCGATCGACTTGTCCACGAGGTCGCTCGACAGGTGGTAGTCGGCCGGCAGGGTCGGGTGGATGTAGCCGTTGTTCTCCACGAGGTCGGGCTTGTACTGGTCGGTCCAACCGCGCGCGAAGCCGTAGAAGTAGTCGAAGCCGCGCTGCAGCGGCCACGACTCGCGGCCCGCCCCCTCGCCCAGCTGGCTCATCGGGATCAGGTGCCACTTGCCGACCAGCCAGGTGGCGTAGCCGGCGCCCTTCAGCGCCTGGGCCATGTTCTGGGCGTTCTTCGGAACGTCGAAGGCGCCCTTCGGGAAGGCGGTCGGCATGACCGCGGCGACGTCGGGCACGTCCGGCATGTTGACGGTGTGGCCGTTGCGGCCGGTGATCATCGCCGCCCGCGTGGTCGAGCAGACCGCCTTGGTGTCGAAGCGGTTGTAGCGCAGGCCGCGCGCCGCCAGGGCGTCAATGTGCGGGGTGCGGATCTCAGCCCCGAAGCAGCCCAGGTCCGAGAAGCCGACGTCGTCGAGGACGATGGTGATGATGTTGGGCCGCGCGCCGGCCGCCGGCTTGCGCGTCGCCGCCGACGCGGCCCGCGCCAGGGCGGTGGACGCCAGCAGAGAGGTGAGCAGGACGCGGCGGTGGATCATGGCGGACTCCGAGGTTCCGCTCAGGTTTCGACCCGCCCCGATATTATGTCAACTTTATAGTATCGTAATTCAGCGCACCGGACCGGGCGGCGTCAACAGGCTCTGGATCAAGGTGCGCAGATCCTCGTCGCTGACCGGCCAGTTGAGCGTATGGGTGTTGCGCGCGACCCCGTTCAGCGCATTGAGGATCACCGCGGCCGGCAGCGCCGGCGGCGGGGTCATGCGCTCCAGCGCCAGGGCCAGCGCGCGGGTGTTGCGGCCGCGTCGGCCCTTGGCGCCGGCGAACAGCGGCTCGGCGATCTCGCGGTTCACGCGGGCCTCGGTCTGCAGCGCCACCGAGCAGGCGCCGAGATGCGAATGGCCGTAGAGCTCGATGAGCTTGTGCGCGAAGGCCTCCAGGTCGGCCGCCGGGGCTCCGGTGTCCTTGAAGTCCGCCTCGTTCCAGACCTCGAGGAAGGCCTCCATCACGCAGGCCGTCGGGGTGTCCCAGCGCCGGTAGAACGTCGCCTTGGTCACGCCGGCTTCGGCGCAGACCCGCTCGAGCGTCATGCCGGAATAGCCGTGCCGGGCCAGCACCGTCAGCGACGCCGTCTTGATACGCTCTTGCAGGCCGCTGTCGCGCGGGCGCCCGCGTCCCCGGCGCGCCGGCTCTGCCGTCTTGGCCTCGGTCGAACTCATGACCTTGGATGTCTCCGCGCGCCGAATCCCCCAGCGCTCGGGTCTAGAGGCCTCCGCCATGGTCGCCCGTCAAGCCCTGCGACCCTCAAGCCCTTGGCCGCGCCCAGGATTTTCGCTAGGAGCGGTCGGGCGTCGCGGCCTCTTTCGGGTTTCCGGCCGTCGCCTCTCCCCCGAGCCCGCATGCAGGAGACATCCCATGGCGTGGCTCGTCCTCGGCGTCGCCGTCGTGACCGAAATCATCTGGGCGCTAAGTCTGAAATGGGCGGGGGTGCAAGCCACCTGGCAGGCCGCCAGCGTGCCGATTGCGCTTAGCTTCGTGAACATGGGCCTGCTGGCCTGGGCCATGCGCGGGCTGCCGGCCGGCACCGCCTATGCCGTCTGGACCGGCCTGGGCGCCGTCGGGGTCGGGATCTGCGGCGCGCTGCTGTTCGGCGAGAAACTGAGCGGCGTGCAGATCGGCTTCATGGCCCTGATCGTGGTCGGCGTGGTCGGGACCAAGCTCGCCGCCTGAGCCGGCCGCATTGACACCCGCGGCGCGCCGGCTCCATCTCCATGGCGATGTCCAAGTCGGAGAAAGCGCCGCGCCGCTGGTCGGACGCCACCCACGCCAGCCTGATCGCGGCGGGGCTGGAGGCGTTCGGCGAGCACGGCTTCGACGCCCTGAGCGAGGACGCCATCGCCCGCCGCGTCGACCTGACCCGCGGCGCGATCCAGTACCAGTTCGGCGGCAAGCGCGGCCTGTTCGCGGCGGTGTTCCAATCCGTCCTGAGCCAGACCGCCCGCGACCTCTACGACCAGACCATGGAGCGCGCCCACTCGGTCGCCGAGCTGGGCGAAGGGGTCGGGGTGTTCATGGACATGGCGCTGGACCCGCACCGCCGCCGGCTGCTGTTCGTCGAGGCGCCGGTCGTGCTCGGCTGGGAGGACTGGCGCGCAGGCCTGCGCGGCGCGTTCGAGCCGCTGCTGCATCACGCGCTGGGCCACTGGGTGTCCGCGGGGCTGCTGCGCGAAGAGGAAGTCCCCGGCTACGCCGAGGTGCTGCTGGGCGCCGGCGTGCAGGCGGCGCTGGCGCAGAGCGCCGGCGACCCGGCTCCGCGCGCGGCGCTGGAGGCGATGATCGCACGGCTGGCCGCCCGCCCCTGAGCCCATGGTTGCATGCCGAAGTTATTTCATGCACGCTGCACGAAATAACAGGAGGAGGCGCCCCATGTTCCGTTTCGCCGTCGTTTCGGCCGCCTTGCTCGGCGTGCTGTTCCCGCTGCTGGAGACGCTGCGGCGCGGCCTGGGCGCCTGGCTGACCACGCCCGTCACTCTATTGGAAGACTACGTCGCTGGCGGGCTGCTGCTGTGGGCGGCGCTCGCGCTGGCCCGGCGCCGGCCCAGCGGCTGGGTGCTGATGCTGGCGGCCAGCGCCTACGCCACCGGGATGATGTCTTCCAGCTTCTGGAAGCAGCTGGAGGCGCAGCTGACCGGCGAGACCTGGGAGGACAACCAGGGGGTCGTCGTCGGCTTCAAGCTGTTCCTGTGGGCGCTGCCGCTGATCCTGACGATCATCTCGGCCAAGGCGGTGCTGCGCGAACGGACCGCCGCGTGAGCAAGGACATCTATCTGGTCGCCCACGGCGAGGCGCAGCACCACGTCCAGGGCCTGGTCGGCGGCTGGTACGACAGCGAGCTGACTGAGCGGGGCCATCGCCAGGCGCAGGCGATCGCCGACAGCCTGGCCCAGCGCCTGGCCGGCGCGCCGGCCGTGGAAGTCTATTCGTCGGACCTGCGGCGCACCGCGCAGACCGCAGCTCCCATCGCCAAGGCGCTCGGCGTCGAAGCCATCCAATGGAGCGACCTACGCGAGCGCAGCTACGGCGAGGCCGGCGGCCAGCCCGACGCCTGGCTGGAAGAACGCACGGTGCTGGCGCCGAAGGATGGCGACCGGCTCGATCACCGCGACGGCCTCAGCGAAGCCGAGACCAAGCGCGAGTTCGCGACCCGCCTCTACCGCGCCATGGACGCCGTCGCCGCCAGCCCCTGCCCGGTCCAGGTGGTCGTCACCCACGGCTATGCGGTGACCTTCGCCATCGCCGCCTGGATCCGGATGCCGCTGGAGTCGGTCGGCTGGGTGAATTTCCGGTCGGCCTCCGGCGCGATCAGCCACCTGCGCGAGGACGATCGCTGGTTCAACCGCTACCTGATGAGCCTGAGCGAGACCGGCCATCTGGCCGGCGTCGACTAGGCCTCGTCGGCGTCGCGCTCGTAGGCGAGCGCCGCCTGGCGCGCGATGGCGAGGATCTCGTCGCCGCGCGCGCCGGGCCCGAAGACCCGGGCCAGCAGCAGCCCGCCGAGCATGGTGCTCCAGGCCGCCACCGCCGCGTCGGTCTTGCCGTCCGGCTCGCCCATGGTCCTGGCGGTCCGCTCGAACACGCCCTGCAGCCGATCGGCCATCAGCGCCCGCACCTGCGGATCGTCCGAGCGCGCGACGTCGGCGGCCAGCGAGGCGATGGGACAGCCCTGGCCGATGCCGTCGCGGTGCGAGCGGCTGAGATAGCGCGTGACCATGGCCCGGAAGCCGCCGCCAGCCCGCTGCTGCGCGGCCCGCTGGACGGCGAAGGTCTCGTCCAGCGCCCGGCCGAGCGCCGCCACCGCCAGCGCCGAGCGCGAGCGGAAATGCCCGTAGAAGCCGCCGCGGGTCAGGCTGGCCTGCTTCATCAGGGTGTCGATGCTGAGGTCTTCCAGGCCGCCGGCGCGGATCCGGTCGGCGGCCGCCGCCAGGATGCGCTCACGGCTCTCGGCCTTCTCGGCTTGCGAATGTCCCATCGGCTCCGGACCTCACGGCTGACCGTCTCCAGAGCTAGCACACTCTGTGCTGACGCAACAGGACACGCATGATTTTCCTCGCGAATCTGAATGATTGACTTCATGCAGATGAATGTCGACCATCATGCAGATTGCCGAGCTGGAAGAATTTCGATGACCGCCGCCACCATTTTGGCCCAAGCCCCCGCCCACCCGTTCGACGAGGCCCTGGCCCTTAAGGCCGTCGCCGAGGGCGTCTATGAAGGCGTTCCCAGCCAGCTCTACTGGAACATGGCCGGGCCGTTCGGCGGGGTCACCGCCGCAACGCTGATGAAGGGCGTGCTCGACCATCCTGCGATGCGCGGGCGGCCGCTGGCCCAGACCGTCAACTTCTGCGCCGCCGTCACGCCCGAGCCGTTCGTGCTGAAGGTCGTGCTGGAGCGCGACGGCAAGTCGACCCAGCACTGGAGCGTGCGCCTGGAGCAGGCCGGCCAGATGGCGGCCAACGCCACCCTGGTCACCGGGCCCGAGCGCGACACCTGGAACGCCCAGCCCTCGCAGCCGCCGGCCGCCCGCGACGCCGCCGACGTGCCGGTGTTCGCCAGCCAGGCGCTGACCGCCTGGTTCTCGCAGTACGAGATGCGTTTCGACCATGGCGCGCCGAGCCTGGACCAGGCCTCGGAGACCGGCCTCACCCGCGCCTGGCTGCGCGACCGCCAGGCGCGGCCGCTCGACTATCTGGCGCTGGCCTCGATGGCCGACGCCTTCGCGCCGCGGGTGTTCCTGATGCGCGGCGTGCGCGCGCCGGCCGCGACGGTCAGCCTCTCGACCTACTTCCTGGCCGCGCCCGACGAACTGGCGGCGCAGGACGTGCGCCCGATCCTGGGCGAGGCCCAGCCGCGCGCGGCCCGGCACGGCTTCCACGACCAGAGCGTCGAATTGTGGTCCGACGCGAAGTCGCTGCTTGCGGTCTCGCATCAGTTGGTGTGGTTCAAAGACTAGAAGAACGAAAAAGTACAAGACGGGGGACTAATGGGGGGAATTCGACGCGGGCGCGCCCATCTGGGCGCGGCCTCGCTTATCGCGCTGGGCTGGCTGCTGGCCGGCCAGGCGATGGCGCAGCCAGCCAAGGCCGACGACGGGACCGCGACCTTCCCAGCCGCCTTCTTCGCCCAGTACAATCCCGTGACCGCCGCCGACATGGTCGCGCGCGTCCCCGGCTTCGAGCTGCGCGACGGCGACGACCGCCGCGGCTTCGGCGGCTCGTCCGGCAACCTGCTGATCAACGGCGAGCGTCCCAGCTCCAAGACCGCGGCCTCGGAGATCCTCAAGCGGATCCCGGCCAGCGACGTCGTCCGCGTCGAGGTGATGTCGGCGACCAACGCCTCGTCCGACGTCAGCGGCCAGACCCAGGTGGTCAACCTGGTCATCAACCAGTCGGCGGCGCGCAAGCCCTCGACCACCTTCGTCGCCGGCCTACGCCAGATCCAGTATTCCGAGCGGGTCGGCTGGACGCTGCAGGCCTCGCGTTCGATGGCCCTGTCCGACACGGCCGACCTGTCGATGGACGTGCAGACGCCGAACATCCTCGGCCGCGGCGAGATCCGCGACCTGATCTACAACAACGTCGGCGACCTGACCGGCGCGCGCTACCAGATCGGCCAGTCGACCAATGTCAGCCTGCAGGGCTCGGCCCACCTGCGCTGGCGGCCCAACTCGCAGGACGTGATCAACCTCAACGCCCAGTACGTGCCGGCCTGGAACAAGACCGACACCGTCCAGTACGAGGCCATCGCCACCACCGCCCTGCGCAGCAGCCTGGTCGGGCGCACCGAGTACGACGACAACTATACCGCCGAGGTCGGCGGCGACTGGGAGCACCGCTTCTCGCAGGCCCTCTCGGTCAAGCTGATCGGGCTGATCTCGCAGTCCAGCGTCGTGCAGCAGGACGTCTACGACATCTTCACCGCGCCGGCGGCGTACCTGATCCGCACCCAAGACCGCACGACCAGCGGCGGCGAGCGCATCGCCCGCGGCGTGGTGAAGTGGAACGCGATCTCGCGCCACGCCCTGGAGTTCGGGGGCGAAGGCGCCTTCAACTTCCGCGACACGACCCTCGACATCGTCAACCAGCCGCGCGGCGGGACGCCGGTGCGCGTGCCCCTGCCCGTCGCCGACGCCCGGGTCGAGGAGGTGCGCGGCGAGGTGTTCGTCACCGACATGTGGTCGGCGTCCGAAAAGCTGACCATGGAGGGCGGGGTCAATGTCGAGTTCTCGCGCATCTCGCAGACCGGCGACCAGGAGCAGGAGCGCGAGTTCAACTTCGTCAAACCGCGCCTGAATGCGACCTACGTGCTCACCCCCGACCACACCCTGCGCTTCAGCCTGGTGCGCGACGTGGCCCAGCTCGACTTCGCCGAGTTCAGCAGCACCATCGACTTCGTCAATTCGTCGACCATCCAGGGCAATCCGGACCTGGTGCCGGAGAAGGCCTGGAAGTCGCGCGTGGAGTGGGAGGGCCGCTTCGGCAAGCGCGCCGCCGTGACCCTGGCGGCCTTCGCCGACGCCGTGCAGGACGTCCACGACCTGGTCGAGATCGGCGGCTTCGACGCCTACGGCAACATCGGCGACGGCACGCGGGTGGGCGCCGAGATCCGCGGGACCGTGCCGCTCGACCAGCTCGGCCTGGTCAACGCCGAACTGCGCTTCAACGGCCTCTACCAGCAGACCCGCGTCACCGACCCGATCACCGGCCAGAAGCGCTCGTTCTCGGTGCCGCTGGAGCGCCAGGGCACCGCGTCGGGCGCGCCGGTGCTCAACGCCGGCAACAAGGACTGGGCCTATGTGCTGAACTTCCGCCAGAACCTGCCGGCGATCTCCTCGGCCTGGGGCGTCGTCGCCGTGCAGTGGGCCGAGCGCGAAGAGTACCGCCGGGCCGAGATCATCACCTATGTCCGTCCCGAGCCGCGGATCGACGTCTTCTTCGAGACCACGCTGATCAAGCCGGTGACCCTGAAGCTCTACGTCAACAACATCCTCTCCTCGTCGGAGGAGCGGACGCGAACCTACTTCCTCGGCTCGCGCGCCGGCGCTCAGATCGACCGGGTCGAGGAGCGGCTGTCGGACGGCGGCCCCGAGGGCTCACGCGCCATCGGGGTCCAGGTGTCCGGTCGGTTCTAGGCTTCGGCGGCGTCCATCGCCGCCTTGGCCGCGGCCATCATCTTGGCGAAGGCGCCGCTGCGGATCAGCTCGCGGCGCTCTTCGAGGCCGCGGTGCAGTTCGGCCAGCACCTTGGCGGCGTGCTCGTTGGTCTGGATCGCCGCCCACCAGGCCGCGACGTTGGCCGCTTTCGGCACCGGATTCTCGACCCCGGTCCCCGGCAGCACGTTCTCGATCAGGAACAGAGCGGGCACCAGCGCGCAGTCGGCCAGGGTCAGCCGACCGCAGCAGGCGTAGCCGTCGGTCCCGATCATCTTGTCCAGCGCCTTGACGTTGCGCACCACCTGGCCGCCCAGCAGGTCGACGATCCCCTGGTCGCGGCTTTCCGCCCGCGACTGCGGACCGAGCATGAACATGTTGTTCATCAGGTAGACGTCGCCGATCCGCGCCAGGGTGCGGATGTGGGCGGTCTCGCGCGGGGTCGCGCCGAGCAGCGACGGCTGCGGATAGACCTCCTCGATGTACTCGGCGATGACGTCGGACTCCGGCATCAGGTCGCCGTCGATATCCAGCACCGGAATACGGCCGATCGGCAGCCGCTGGCGGAACGAGGGCATGCCGAAGTCGGCGGGCCGTTCCAGCTCGATGTCGGTGATGCCCTTGGCGTAGATCTGCATCCGCACGCGGGCGGAATAGGGGCTGAGATCGCCCGAATAGAGCGTGGGCATGGCTTCCTCCTGATCGACTTTGTTTTCCCCTTAAGAGCACGGATTCCGTCCGCCGCCCATGGCTACGCCTGGAACAACCGCGCCGGGCCCCCGTTTCCTGCTGCCTTACCCATCACCGCAAGGAGGAACGCCATGACCAGCCCCGCTGACCTGCGCGAAAAGCTCTGGAAGTCGCTGAAGTCCGACAAGACCCTGATGCTCGGCTTGGCCGGCGTCGACGAGGGTCACGGGCAGCCGATGACCGCCCAGTTCGACGGCGACGACACCCGCGCGATCTGGTTCTTCACCTCGCGCGATACCGATCTGGCCCAGGCGCTGGGCGCGCGCCACGAGGCCGTCGCCCACTTCATCGACAAGGGCCACGATCTCTTCGCGACCCTGCACGGCGACCTGGTGGCCGATAACGACCCGGCGATGATCGACCGGCTCTGGAACAAGTGGGTCGCCGCCTGGTTCGAGGGCGGCAAGTCCGATCCCAAGCTCCTGCTGCTGCGCTTCGAGCCGGAACGCGGTCAGATCTGGCTGAACGAGAACAGCCTGTTCGCCGGCGTGAAGATGCTGCTCGGCGCGGACCCGAAGAAGGACTTCGCCGACAAGACCGCCGAAGTCCGCCTCAACTAGACGCGGTATAGCCGGACCGGTGAACCGGCCGCGCGGGCGATCACCCGCTTGGCCTCGAGGTCCAGTTGCACGCACTTCAGCCACCAGCCGGCCTTGTCTCCGCCCGGGAACAGGTCGGCTGGGAGCTGGGGCAGCAATGCCGCCTTGGCCGCCGCCACGGTCAGGCCGGGCGCGTCGCCCGGCAGCACCGCCAGCAGGGCGGTCTTCATCGCACCGTACTTGGCCGCGTCGACGCGCGTGGTGCGGCCGGGGCTGTTGGGGTTCTCGACCTCGACCTTGTCCGACATGCGCGTCTTCTCCCTCTAGATTGGTTAGTTCGCGGCGGCCGCACCCGGATAGTGCACCTGCGCGCCGGGTCCCAGCGGCAGGTCCAGCAACACCCAGCCGACGGTCATGGCGATGCCGGCGGCCATGAAGCAGAGCGCATAGGGCAGCATCAGCGCCAGCAGCGAGCCCACGCCCATGCCCCGGTCCCAGCGCTGGCCGAACGCCAGGATCAGCGGGAAGTAGCTCATCAGCGGGGTCATGATGTTGGTGTAGCTGTCGCCCATCCGATAGGCCGCGGTGGTCATCTCCGGGCTGACGCCGAGCAACATGAACATCGGCACCACCACCGGCGACAGCGCGCTCCACTTGGCCGAGGCCGAGCCGATGAACAGGTCGAGGAACGACGACAGCAGCAGCACGCAGACCAGCAGCACCGCCGGCGGCAGGGCCATGGCCTGCAGCGCCTCGGCCCCGTTGATGGCGACGATCGGCCCGATCCGCGACCAGTTGAACATCGCCACGAAGTGCGCGGCGAAGAACACGAACACCAGGTAGGGCGCCATGGTGCGCACGCCGTGCTGCATCATCTGCACGACGTCGTCGGCCGACCGCACCGTGCCGGTCGCCCGGCCGAAGGCGATGCCGCTGAGGATGAACAGCAGGAAGAAGCCGGCGATCAGCGAGGCGTAGAGCGGCTGCAGACGCGCCGGCCCGACCGCATCCTGGTCGATGAAGGGGGTGTAGCCGGGCCAGAGCGCCAGGGCGGTGAAGCTCGCCACCACCGCCAGCGCGGCCAGACCCGCCCAGCGCAGGCCTTTGCGTTCCTCGGGAGTCAGCCCCGCCTTCTCCAGGTCGGCGCGCAGCTCCTCGTCGACCACGCCGTTCCAGACGCCGAGCCGCGGCTCGACGACCTTGTCGGTCAGGAACCAGATGATCGGGGTGAACAGCAGGACGATGGCGCAGATGTAGTACCAGTTGCCGAGCGGGTTCATCGTCCAGTCCGGCTGCACGATGCGCGCAGCCTCCTGGGTGAAGCTCAGCAGCAGCACGTCGATCTGGCCAGGGATCAGGTTGCCGGCGTAGCCGCCCGACACCGCCGCGAACGCCGCGGCCAGGCCGGCCAGCGGATGGCGGCCGGCCACCGCGAAGGTGATCGCCGCCAGCGGGATGAACACCACATAGGCCGCGTCCGAGGCGTGGTGCGAGACCATGCCGATCACCGCCACGATCGGGGTGAGCAGCGCCTTGTGGGCGTTGCCGAGCGAGGCCCGGATCAGCGCCGAGAACATCCCCGAGCGCTCGGCCACCGCCGCGCCCAGCATGATGGTCAGCACCAAGCCGAGCGGCGCGAAGCCGGCGAAGGTGCGCGGCATGTCGGCGAACAGCCGGGCGATGTTGTCCTGCGAGAACAGGCTGGCGGCGCGATAGGTCAGCACGCCGTTCGCGAGTTCGGCGTGTTCCGGGGCCTTGGCGCCCGAATAGGGCAGCGAGGCCTGCCAGCCCATCGCCGCGCCGAAGGCCGACAGCAGCATCAGGGCGAAGATCAGGTAGACGAAGATGATGGTCGGATCGGGCAGCAGGTTGCCCGCGCGCTCGACAAACCCAAGAAAGCCGCGTTGGCGGTCGGGTCGGGTTTCGTCGCTCATCAGGGCTCCTGGCGCCGCTTGAAAGGGGCGACCTGTCTAGCCAAGCCTGTGAGCGGCGACCATCAACATCTACTTGACCGCCTTGCCGGCGCTCCAGCCCGCAAACGCCGGGCGCGCGGACTGTGCGGCGACCGCCAGGCTCGTCCTGTCGAGCACGGCCATGAAGGCGGCGACCGCCTCGGCGAGCACGCTGCTGGTCTCGCAGCCCAGCCGCAGCTCGCAGTTGGCGCAGTCGGCCATGCGCATGCCTGGCTCCAACGCGCGCACCACCTCGCCGACCGTGATCTCCGTCGGCGACCTAGCCAGGGCGACGCCGCCGTTGCGTCCGCGCAGGCTGCGGATGAAGCCCGTCCGCACCAGCGCCTGGGCGACCTTCGACACGTGGTTGTACGACAGCCGCTGCTCGGCCGCGAAACTGGGCAGCGAGATCGGGCCGCCCTCCATCCGCGTCAGGACGATGAGAAGCCGCAGGCCGAAGTCGGTGTGCTGGGTGAGCTGCATGCCAGCCGCAATGTGGAAAATGCCCTTGCCGCAATCAAGCAGATATAATACCGGCTTTTTAATTACCTCTTTTAGGGAGCCCTTTATGCGCGTCGCGTCCGCCCAGGCCATGGCCATCGTCAAATCCACCGCGCCCGCCCTGCAGAAGCATGGCCTGGCCATCACCACGGCGATGTACGCCCGGCTGTTCGAGAATGCGGAGATCGAGGCGATGTTCGATCGCGCCGCCCAGGTCAGCGGCGAGCAACCGCAGCGTCTGGCGGGCGCCATCCTCGCCTACGCCAAGAACATCGATAAGCTCGAGAACCTCGGGCCGGCGGTGCAGACCATGGTCGCGCGCCACGTCGACACCGGCGTGAAGCCGGAACACTACCCGCATGTGGCCGCCGCCCTGCTGCCGGCGATCCGCGACGTGCTCGGCGCCGAGGTGGCGACCGACGAGGTGCTGGCGGCCTGGGGCGAGGCCTACTGGATGCTCGCCGACATCCTCATCGCCGCCGAGGCCCAGGCCTACGAGGACGCGCAGGCCGCCTGACGCTACTCGGGGACGGGCGGCGGGGCTTGGCGATACCAGGCCAACTGCTCGCTGGTCGCCAGCAGCCGCCCGTCGCGCGACCAGTAGCTGGAGCGCTCGTCCGAGGCGCCGCCGCCGCCGACCCGGCCTTCGCACTCGATCAGGATGAAGTCGTCGCCGAGTTCGGCGACCTCGTCGGCGCGGGCGTGCAGATAGACCGTCAGCGACAGCGTCGTCGTCATCACCCGGTCGAGCGCATACATCGCCCGCGGCGCGGAGTTGTCGGTGACCATGGCCAGCAGCGCCTTGTCCCAGACGCCGTTGCGCGGCCGCACCCAGGCCAGCGACCGCGAGTCGCCGCCGGGCTTGGGCGGGAAGCCGTCCAGCGTCCGGCGCTCGAACGCCGAGGCGCCGAAGTGCATCGGCCCGGCCGGATGGTCGGGGGTGGGCAGTTCGTCTGGCGACGGCGCCTGCGGCAGGGTCGCGAAGGCGAACGGCGGGGTCGGCGGGCGCCGCGCCATGGTGATCATGCCGTGGACGCCGACGTCCTCGACGCCCTGCGGCCGCAGCTCGACCTCCCAGACCCCGATGGAGCCGCCCTGGCGCAGGCGGCGGGTGCGCACGTCGAGCTCGCCCGACGGGAGGCCGGCGGCATAGGTCAGGGTCATCGACAGCACCTCGCCGGTCGCTTCCGGCTCGGCTTCCAGGGCCCGCACGCACAGGCCCAGCGCATAGCCGCCCCACAGGCCGCCGCCGGGATTGCGCCACTCGGGCGCGGCGAAGGTGGTCCAGCGCCCGGGGGCGAGGGACTGCAGGGCGATATCGTAGGCGGGGTTGGCGGACGTCGTGGACATGCCGACGTTCTACCGAGTGGGCGCGCGGGCGCAAGGATCGCCGGCCGCCGGGGATCCCAGCGGCCGGCTCCGCATCAGAATTTGTGACGCAGGATCAGCTGGGCGTTGATCATGGCGACCTCGACCAACGGCGAGTTGTTCCGCACCACCGGCCTGCGCAATCCCTATCCCGGCAAGATCGGGGTCGTCGAGGAAGGGGCCTATGCCGACCTGCTGCTGGTGAACGGCAATCCGGTGGAGGACATCAAGCTGGTCACCGACCCCGACCGGAACTTCCTGGTGATCATGAAGGACGGCAAGATCTACAAGGACACGTTGGCGAACTGACGTCGACCGGCTCAGAACACGTCGTCGAAGCCCTTTTGCACCACGTACTTGATGCCGACGTTCCCGGCCGACAGCACCTCAATGCGCGCACCCTTGAAGCCGATCACCTTGTCCTGCGAGATGTCGTATTTCAGGTCCTGACTGAAGGCGGGACGAGCCATGTCGTCGCGGAACTCGCGATAGGTCGCCGACAGGATGTTGTTCGCCACGCCCGTGTAGATGAACTCGACGCGGAAGCTGACCTTGCCATTCTCAACGTACGTCGCCGGCTCGTACGGAATCTGACCGACCGGCCTCAACTTCGGTCCAAAAGCCATGTAGCGGTAGGTGTACATCGGCTTAGACGTGTCGTTCGGCACAAAGAGACCGCCGAACTCGTGCGGTAAACTGACCCCGAGCGAAACCACCTCTACGAAGCTGTCGGATTGGTAGAACTTACCTTCCGGATTCACACCTTTGAGGTACAGCAGCCCGGCAGGGATGTTGAGCTGAATGCCAACCTCTTTGCTCGTCACCGGCGTACTGATTCGGATCGCCGGGATGGCGGTTTGCCGGTGGAAGCTGACCATGCTGCGCCCCAGGTCGGCCTCGGCGGGCCGCCCCGGCATGGGTTGCTGGATGACCTCGGTCTTGGCCGCCCCGGCCGCGTACATCTTGTTGTCGACCGCCCACGCAGGCGTTCCGAGCAGCGCCATAGACATGGCGCAGGCGAAGAATGTCTTGAGCCTCATTAGTCCCCCCATAGCGGGCCGGCGATCGCCGATGCGACCGCCGCCACCACCTATGCAGGTAACCACCCCGACCGCCCGCTGGGAATAGCGCACTGCGATCGTGCGGCGCCCAACGCCGCAGTTTGCCCCTTCCCCCTCCCCCTTGCGGCAGAGTCCCGCTATATGCGCGCCCATGAGCGCTCAGCCTGGCAAGACCCTTCGCGAAACGGCCGCCGAGTACGGCCTGAAGTCGGAAGAATTCGACGTCATCCTTCAACGCCTGAACCGCGAGCCCAACGAGGTCGAGCTGGGCGTGTTCTCGGTGATGTGGAGCGAGCACTGCTCCTACAAGTCGAGCAAGAAGCACCTCGTGAAGTTCCCGACCACGGGCCCGCGGGTGATCTGCGGTCCGGGCGAGAACGCCGGGGTCATCGACATCGGCGACGGCCAGGCCTGCATCTTCAAGATGGAGAGCCACAACCACCCGTCCTACATCGAGCCCTACCAGGGCGCGGCGACGGGCGTCGGCGGCATCATGCGCGACGTCTTCACGATGGGCGCGCGCCCGGTGGCGCTGCTCAACGCCCTGCGCTTCGGCGATCCGAGCCATCCGAAGACCAAGCGCCTGGTGTCGGGCGTGGTCAGCGGCATCGGCGGCTACGGCAACTGCGTGGGCGTGCCCACCGTCGCCGGCGAGACCAACTTCCACCGCGGCTATGACGGCAACATCCTGGTCAACGCCATGTGCGTGGGCCTGGCCGACGCCGACAAGATCTTCTACTCGGCCGCCCCGGCCGCCGGCCTGAGCGTCGTCTACTTCGGCTCCAAGACTGGCCGCGACGGCATCCACGGCGCCACCATGGCCTCGGCCGAGTTCGACGACGCCTCGGACGAGAAGCGCCCGACCGTGCAGGTCGGCGACCCCTTCGCCGAAAAGCTGCTGATCGAGGCGACCCTCGAACTGATGGCCAGCGGCGCGGTGGCCGCCATCCAGGACATGGGCGCAGCGGGCCTGACCTCGTCGTCGGTCGAGATGGCCGGCAAGGGCGGGGTCGGCATCGAGCTCACCCTCGACAACGTGCCCCAGCGCGAAGACGGCATGACCGCCTACGAGATGATGCTGTCGGAAAGCCAGGAGCGCATGCTGGCGATCCTGAAGCCAGGCCGCGAGCGCGACGGCCACGCCATCTTCGAGAAGTGGGGCCTGGACGCCGCGATCATCGGCATCACCACCGACACCGGCCACCTGGTTCTGAAGCACAAGGGCGAGGTGGTCTGCGACGTGCCGCTGGCGCCGCTGTTCGACGACGCCCCGCTGTATGACCGCCCGTGGGTCGCCTCGCCGCAGCTGCCGCGCCTGGCGCCGGCCGACGTCGCCGCCCCGGCCGACTATGCCGATGCAGTGCTCAAGCTGATGAGCAGCCCGGACATGGCCTCCAAGCGCTGGCTCTGGGAGCAGTACGACCGCCACGTCATGGCCGACACCCTCGAGGACTCGGCCACCGGCGCAGACGCCGGCATCGTGCGCGTGCACGGCTCGAAGAAGGCGCTGGCCGTCACCTCCGACTGTACCCCGCGCTACGTGCTGGCCGATCCCTTCGAGGGCGGTAAGCAGGTCGTGGCCGAGGCCTGGCGCAACCTGACCGCCGTCGGCGCCGACCCGGTCGCCATCACCGACAACCTGAACTTCGGCAACCCCGAGCGCCCCGAGATCATGGGCCAGATCGTGCGCGCCATCGAGGGCATGGCGGAAGCTTGCCGCGACCTCGACTTCCCGGTCGTGAGCGGCAACGTCTCGCTCTACAACGAGACCAACGGCGCGGCGATTCCGCCGACCCCGACCGTCGGCGCCGTCGGCCTGATCCCGGACTACGCGCACCGCGCCGACTTCGCCGGCATGAAGGACGGCGACGCGCTGGTGCTGATCGGTTCGACCGTCGGCGAGCTGGGGGCCTCGATGTACCTGCGCGAGGTTCAGGGCCAGGAAGCCGGCGCGCCGCCGCCCGTCGACCTGGCGCTGGAACGCAAGGTGGGTGACCTCGTGCGGAACCTGATTCTCTCGGACCAAGTCACTGTTTGTCATGACCTTTCCGACGGCGGCTTGATCGCTGCCGCAGCCGAGATGGCGCTAGCCTCGAAGGTGGGCTTCACGCTGCAGGCCGACGGTTCGATCCCCGCTCACGCCCAGCTGTTCGGCGAGGACCAGGCCCGCTACCTGGTCGCGGTCAAGGACGCCGGGCCGATCCTCGTCGCGGCCCAGGCGGCCGGTGTCGAGGCCGCCGTGATCGGCAAGGCCGGCGGCGACGACATCGCGGTGGCGGGGCTCTTCGCCTTGCCGCTCGCCAAGCTGCGCAGCGAGCACGAGGGCTGGATGCCGGCCTATATGGGCGGCTGATGACCAAGCTCCGCCGCCTCATCGACCTGGCCGGGATCCGCGACCTTGAAGACAAGGCGCTGATGCAGCCGCGCTATGCGGACGCCGACGCCCGCGCGACCTATCCCGAGATCGACGAGGTCTCGCGCGCTCTGTTCGGGATCACCCAGGACGAGGCCGACGACGTTCCGCGGCCCGAGGGCTGGGACCGCATCGACCGCAAGCCGGTCCGCGATCAGCTCATCGCCTTCGAGGCCGAGGGCTGGGACGTCACCGACGACAAACGCCGGCCGCTGCGGATGATCGACCACTTCGCGCCGCAGCTCTGGCTCGCCCTGCGTGGCGTGGCCGGCGAGTTGCCGTTCCAGGCCGAAGCCGATCCGGACGATGCGGTCTATTCGTCGCTCGCCGCCGACGCCGCGAAGTTTCGACGCGACCGGCGCTAGTGCATCCAGCCGCGAGGCTCGCGCGTAGGTAGGAACATGACCCGTCTCCTCGCCCTCGCCTCGCTCCTGCTGCTGGCCGCCTGCGCCAGCGCCCCGACCCGTTCGGGCTTCCTCTCCACCTATGACGGCCTGGCGCCGCGCACCGACACCTTGCGCGCCAAGATCGAGCAACGGCGCGACGAGGCCGCCTTGGCCGAGGTCCGCCAGGTGGCGATCGAGCCCACCGTCCTTGTGGGCCCTGGCGGCTGGCTCACCCCCGGCGAGCGCGTGCTGCTGCAACGCGAGCTCGACGCGCAGCTCTGCTTCGAGCTCTCCGAACGCTTCGATATCAATCCCACGGCGCCCAACCGGGTGCGCGTGGCGATCACCCGGGTGGATCCCACCGGGCGCGCCGCCTCGGTCGCCTCGGCCGCGGCGGGCTTCTTCATCCCCGGCCCGCTGGGGCTGCGCGCGCCCGGAACGCTGGGCGCGCTGTCGGCGGAGGCCGAGATGATGCAGGGCGAGCGCCAGTTGGTCGCGGTGAGCTGGAGCCGCAGCGCCACCGCCATCGGCACCGACGATCCCTCGCTCAGCCGCGTGGGCGATGCGCTGCAGTTCGCCGAACCGTTCGCCGACGCGGTCGCCGCGGCGATGACCCCCGAGGGCCTGAAGTCGCGCCCGATCCCCAAGCCGGACCCCTGCGCCGAGTACGGCGGCCGCTTCCGGCCGGAAGGTTGGGCGGCCAAGTTCGCCACGGGCCTCTACGTGCCGCAGATGAGCGGCGCCAAGGCTGAGGAGGCCGACGACGGCCGCTAGGCGCTGGCCTTGGCCAGCAGTTCCAGCGCCGCGGCGGCGAAGGCTTCCATATTGGCGACCCGGTCGTCCGAACCGGTCTCGATGGTGGTGACGAACTCGACGGGGCCCGAGATCGCCACGCAGGTGTGGCCGGCCGCGTCCCCGTAACCGTTGCCGGTCGGCCCCGCCGCGCCGGTCTCGGACAGCCCCCAGGTGGCGCCGAAGCGTTCGCGGACGGTGCGGGCCAGCAGCAGGGCGTAGGGCTCGCTGGCCGAGCGCATGCCCTCCAGCGCCTCCTTCGGGATATCCATCAGCATGACCCGCGCCTTGGGCGTGTAGACCACCCCGCCGCCGAGATAATAGGCCGAGGCGCCCGGCACGCTGAGCAGCGCGGCGCTGATCAGACCGCCTGACGAACTCTCGGCCACGGCCACGCGCTCCTTGCGCGCCTTCAGCTGCTCGCCGATCTGCGCGGCCTGGGCCATCAACGCCTGCATTCTCAGTGCTCCTCGTCCAGTCGATAGGTGGATCGCGCCACGTCGCGGAACAGCAGCGCCTTGTCGTCGGCGCTGGCGCCGGACGCCAGCCGCTTCAGCGCGTTCCAAAGGGTGGCGTAGTCGCAACTGCCCCGGTCGACCGGGAAGTTGCTCTCGAACATCGCCCGCCGCGGCCCGAACAGCTCGATGCAGGTGTCGATATACGGCCGCCACGCGTCGGCCAGCTCGGTCGAGGACGGCAGGTTCTCACGCTTGTGGAACTCGAAGCCGCAGATCGCCATGCCCAAACCGCCCAGCTTGACCACCACGTTCTCATGCCGGGCCACCTGCGCCATGTCGCGCTTCCAGCGGGCGAACTCCTCGTCGCGGCGGCCGGCATAGGGACCGATGCCGAGCACGCCGCCTACATGGTCCAGCACGATCGTGGTTTCCGGGAAGGCGCTGGCGAGATCGGCGACCTCCGGCAGCTGCGGATGGAACTGCCAGGCCTCGAACGACAGGCCGTTGGGCGCCAACTGGGCGAAGCCGCGGCGGAAATCCTCGCGTCCGTACAGCCCCTGAGGCGGATTGGTATGGCCGTTGCGCACGTCGTCGCTGGGGTCCCAGGCGCCGGTGTGGCGGATGCCGCGAAACCGCCCGCCGCCGGCGCGGATATGACCCGCGAGCGCCTCGCCGACGTCCGCGTGCGTCAGGTCGGCGAATCCCACGATCCCGGCGCAGGCGCGAACCGGGCCATAGCGGCCGCTGGCCGACATCGCCGCGACGCCGTTGACGAACTCGGTCTCGCCGATCGGGGACATCAGCCGGCCCACGTCGGCGCTGTACATGGCCCCGCACTCGACGAAGACGGTGCTCTCGACGTTGTGGCCCGAGCCCAGGTCGGCCAGCAGCTCGTCCAGCAGGTAGCGGCCGTTCGGGAAGTCCCAGAGGTGGTGGTGCGGATCGCAGATCGGCAGATCCGGTTCGATGATCTCCTCGGTCACGCCTTCCCCCGTTTGTTTTTCTTGGCTTCCGTACGCCGGCGCGCTCATGATGCCCGCCAATTAGAACGACCGCCATTTTCTTCGGGAGGATTTTTATGGACGCCCAATCTCAGTGGACGGGCCTGGACGCCGGGCGCCTGGCGCGCATCGACGACCACATGCAGCGTAACTACATCGGCCCGCAGAAGATCATGGGCGCCCAGATCGCGATTTCGCGGCGCGGCCAGCTGGCCTACCGCAAGTCGTACGGCTCCATGGACCTGGAGCGCAGCAAGCCGATGGCCGACGACGCCATCTTCCGCATCTATTCGATGACCAAGCCGATCACCTCGGTCGCGCTGATGATGCTCTACGAGAAGGGCTACTTCCAGCTCAACGACCCGGTCAGCCGCTTCGTGCCGTCCTGGAAGGACCACCGGGTCTATGTGTCGGGCGACGGCGACGATCTGGTGACCGAGCCGGCGCGCCGGCCGGTGTCGTTCCGCGACGTGCTCAGCCACACCTCGGGCCTGACCTATGGCGGCGGCCTGCCCGGCGTCGGCGTGCAGCATCCGGTCGACAAGGTCTATCGCGGCCTGAAGGTCCGCACCTTCGGCGGCGAAGACACCATGCAGGGCTTCCTCGACAAGCTCGCGCAGGTGCCGCTGCTGTTCCATCCGGGCGAGCGCTGGATGTACTCGCTGGCCACCGATGTCTGCGGCGCGCTGGTCGAGGTGATCTCCGGCAAGCCGTTCGGCCAGTACCTGCAGGACGAGATCTTCGGCCCGCTGGGCATGAAGGACACCTCGTTCTCGGTCGCGCCCGACAAGGCCGACCGCTTCTGCGCCAACTACCAGCGCGGCCCGGACAAGAAGCTGAAGCTGATCGACGATCCGGCCACCAGCGCGTTCGCGCGCCCGTCCGGGTTCGAGTCCGGCGGCGGCGGTCTGACCGGCACCACCGACGACTACATGCGCTTCTGCGAGATGCTCCGCCGCGGCGGCGAGCTCGACGGCGCGCGCATCCTCGGCCCGCGGACGCTCGAGATGATGCACATGAACCACCTGCCCGGCGGCCAGGACCTGTCGACCATGGCGCTGGGCAGCTTCTCGGAGACCGCCAACGACGGCGTCGGCTTCGGCCTGGGCTTCGCGTCCACCAAGGGCCAGGTCGAGACCGCCTCGCTCGGAGCCGGCGACTACTATTGGGGCGGCGCGGCCTCGACCATCTTCTGGGTCGATCCGAAGGAGGAGCTCTCGGTCGTGTTCATGACCCAGCTGATGCCGTCGGGCACCTTCAACTTCCGCGGTCAGCTGAAGAGCCTGATCTACTCGGCGATCGTCGACTGACGCTGGAGGGGACGTCGATGGACCTGCTCGTCAACATCGACGTCCCTGACCTCGCTACGGCCGAGGCCTTCTACACCACCGCCTTCGGCCTGACCGTGACGCGCCGCTTCGGCGACGGCGGGGTGGAGCTATCGGGCCTGCCGGCCCGGATTTACCTGCTGGAAAAGGCTGAGGGATCGGTCGGCGCGGGCGAGGAGCCCCGCCGCTACGTCCGCCACTGGACGCCGGTGCATTTGGACGTCGTGGTCGAGGATCTCGATCCGGCCCTGGCGCAGGCCCTAGCCGCCGGCGCAACCCTGGATTCCGAGCCGCGCACCCACGTCTGGGGCCGCATCGCCGTGCTTGCCGATCCGTTCGGCAACGGCTTTTGCCTGCTGCAGTTTCTGAACCGCGGATACGACGAGATCGCGCCTGCGATCTAAGGGCGACGCCGGGCGGACCCATATGGCAATCCAGCGGTTGTTAAGCTTTCTGCCGCACTAAAGATTCGCCGAGTGGAGTTCCCCCCGATGCCCATGTCCATCGCTGACCTGGAAGCCAATCTGAGAGAAGCGTTCCCGGACGCCGAGATCGCCATCGACGATCTGGCCGGCGACGGCGACCATTATCGCGCTCGCATCGTCTCGCCCGCCTTCGCCGGGCTCTCGCGGGTCAAGCAGCATCAGCTTGTCTACACGGCCCTGAAAGGCAAGGTCGGCGGCGAACTGCACGCTCTGGCGCTCGAAACCTCCGTTCCGGCCTAGGAGGCCCGCCCTTTGCGCTACCGTCCGTTCGGCGCATCGGGAAAGGCGGTTTCCGCCGTCAGCCTGCTATTGCGCGACGCGCCGAACATGGGCTCGCCAGCCGCTTGGCGCAGCCTCGTCATCTCGGCGATGGAAAGCGGCGTGAACAGCTTCGAGGCGACCGCGGGCTCCGACGTCCTGGCCATGGGCCTGGGCGAAGCGCTCAGCGTCGTGGAACGGCGGCTGATCTTCCTGGGCTGGCGCCTGCGCGGCAATCCGGCCGGCGCCGTCACCGCCCGCGACATCGCCGATCATGTCCGCGCCGCGCTCCAGCGCACCCGCGCCGGTTATCTCGACCTGCTGATGCTGGACGAGACGGCGGCCGAGACCATGACCCCGGACGCCTTCACCTATCTGGCCGACCTGCGCAACGCCGGCGTCTGCCTGCAGATCGGAGTGGTCGGCGAGGGCCCGGTGATCGACAAGTGCATCGCCAACGACACCTTCGATGTCCTGGCGACGGGCTTCAACCTGGTGTCCGACTGGCAGACTCGCCGCCGCATCCGCGACGCCTCGGCCGCGAACATGACGCTGATCGGCTGCGATCCCTTCCCGACCGGCCTGCAATCGGGCCCCTCGGCCCGTAGCGAGATCGAGCGGCCGATGCGCCGGGGGCTGCTTGGCGGACGCCGTCACGAACCCACGGCCGGTCCCAACGTCTACGGCTTCCTGCATGACACGCCGGGCTGGTCCTACGAAGAGCTGTGCCTGGCCTTCGCTCTGACCGAGCCGGCCTTTGCGACCATTCAGCTCGAGGCGGGCCGCGCGGACATGATCGAGCGCATGGCCGCAGTGACCGACAAGGACCTGCCGACCGGCGTCGCCGCCCAGATCGAGATGGCGCGCTTCGGCCAGATCGCCGCACAGCGGCGCGCCTGACGCCGCCGCCGCTTGACCCGGGCGCTCAGGCTCCCTAGCTCTGGGACGAATTCTTCGCCGCAAAGGCTCCAGTCATGACCGACTCCGCGACCGCCAATCCCGTCCACGACTTCATCGCCAAGGCAGTGGCCGACCATTCGGTGGTGCTGTTCATGAAAGGCGTGCCGGAAGAGCCCCGCTGCGGCTTCTCCTCGGTCGTGGTGCAGATCCTCGATCACCTCGGCGCGGACTTCGTCGGCGTCGACGTGCTGCAGAGCGAGCCGCTGCGCGAAGGCATCAAGACCTTCAGCGACTGGCCGACCATCCCGCAGCTCTACGTGAAGGGTGAATTCGTCGGCGGCGCCGACATCGTCCGCGAGATGTTCCAGTCGGGCGAACTGAAGACCCTGCTGACGGAGCAGGGCGTCCTGACGGCGTGAGCCGTCTGCTCGAACCGCCGTCCGGCCGCCAGGTCTTCACGCTCCAATTCACGCCGTCCGCGTCGGACATCGACGCCAACGGCCACGTCAACAACGTGGTCTATGTGCGCTGGATTCAGGACATGGCGACCTCGCACTGGGCGTCCCGGCAACCGGCCGAGGACCAGGCCCGCTGGGCCTGGATCGTGCTGCGTCACGAGATCGACTATCGCCGCGCGCTGATGCCCGGCGAGACGGCGACCGGCCGCACGTGGGTGGCCGAGACCGCCGAGGGACCGCGCTTCGACCGCTTCGTGCGGATCGACGGCCCCGACGGCGCCATGTGCGCTCAGGCGCGCACCGAGTGGTGCATGATCGACGCCACGAGCGGCCGCCCCAAGCGGGTGACGGCCGACATCATCGAACGCTTCACCTGACGCGCTAGACGCCCGGCCCGGTCCAGGCGGTCACCGGGTTCAGCAGGAACACCGTCGCGCGCGGCTCCAGGCCGAGCTCGGCCCAGGTGAAGCGCAGCTCGGTCTTGCCCATAGCGAAGGAGCGGCACTGATCCAGGCGCTTGCGCGCGAACGACACGGTCGGGGCCAGCCCCTTGCGGTCGACATAGAAGGCGAAGTCGTCCTTCCGCGTGCAGCCGTTCGAGGCGACCTGGATCGTCAATGCGTCCCGCCCGGCGACCGCGGCGTAGAGGGCCTCCAGCTCGGGATGTGTGGGCGCAGCGGCCCTAGAAGGCGTGACGACTGTCGGCGCGGTGGCGCACCCGGCCAGCAGGCCCAGGCCCGCCAAAAGCACTACTCGACGATTCATCCATGGACTCGGCCACAGATCGCCCAAAAGCAAAAGGCCCCGGATCGCTCCGGGGCCCTCGCAATTCGATCTGGTCTTCGGCGCCGATTAGGACGCGTAGAATTCGATAACCAGGTTCGGCTCCATCTTCACCGGGTACGGGACCTCGGAGAATTCCGGAACGCGCACGAACTTGGCGGTCATGGCCTTCGGGTCGAGCTCGATGTAGTCCGGGGTGTCACGCTCGCCCGACTGCAGGGCTTCCAGCACCAGGGCCATGTTGCGCGAACGCTCGCGCACGGTGACCACGTCGCCGACCTTCACGCGGTAGGAGGCGATGTTGACGCGCTTGCCGTTCACCAGGACGTGGCCGTGGTTCACGAACTGACGGGCCGCGAACACGGTCGGCACGAACTTCGCGCGGTAGACGACCGCGTCCAGACGGGCTTCCAGCAGGCCGATCAGGTTTTCCGAGGTGTTGCCCTTGCGGCGGGCGGCCTCTTCGTAGGTCCGCGAGAATTGCTTCTCGGTGAGGTTGCCGTAGTAGCCCTTCAGCTTTTGCTTGGCGCGCAGCTGCAGGCCGAAGTCCGAAACCTTGGACTTGCGACGCTGGCCGTGCTGGCCGGGGCCGTAGGCGCGCGAATTGATCGGCGACTTCGGACGACCCCAGATGTTTTCGCCCATCCGGCGGTCGATCTTGTACTTGGCGCTCTGGCGCTTCGACATACTCGTCTCTTTCTATTCGACCTAAGCCGGCGTCCCCGAAAGTGGGAACGCGATCTCAACGGCGGCGTCAGGTCACCCGTCATAGATCGCAGACCGCCAGACGAGGTCCGGCGGCGCGAAGGGGCGGTGTATGACGTCCGCAGGCCGAAGAGTCAATCGGGGCAGGCGTTTGCGCCTACTTGCAGCGCGCCTTGCCGAGCAGGTCCACGCGGCAGCTGGTCTTGTTCCCACGATCGTCGCTGACCACCGTGTTGCCCAGCACGTCACGGCGGACCGTGGTGCGATTGCCCTCGCTGTCCTCGATGATGCGGTTGCCGAGCACGTCGCGGCGCACCGAGACCTGATTGCCGTACTCGTCGACCCAGGTCGCCTTGCCCAGCACGTCCTTCGTGCCGACCACCGAGTTGCCGTAGATGTCGTAGCAGGTGACGCGGCCGACATCGTCGCGGCACATGACCTGCGCTGCGGCCGGGGTGGCCATCGCGGTCAGGGCGGCGAGCGTCAGGACGAGATTCTTCACGGCGCACCTCAAGCGTTACCTTGGACCACCCTAGCGCGAAACCTCGGCCGTCGCCAGAACGGCCGCCGTCAGCGCGCCGTACGCACGGACAGCCGGCCGGCGGCGTCCTGCGCCTCGCTCCACCACTGCCGGACCAGATCGCCGGCGTCGCCGGGACGCGCCAGCCGCACGCCCTGCCCGGCCCACAGCGAGATCATCTCCGGCTCGCCGGCCTTGGCGGCGGCCGCGCGCAGCGGCTGGGTCAGGCGGTTCTGCACCGGATAGGCCGGGACCTCGTCCTGCACCGTGCGGAGATCGCGCATGAAGCGGTTCTCGATGCCGCGGGCGCAGCGGCCGGTGAAGGCGCGGGTCAGGCGGGTCGCCTCGTCATCGGCCGCTTCGATGGCGCGCTTCCAGGGCGCGCTGACGCCGGTCTGGTCGGCGAGCAGGAAGGCCGTGCCCATCTGGACGGCGCTGGCCCCCAGCGCCAGGGCCGCGGCGACGCCGCGCCCGTTCATGATCCCGCCGGCCGCGATCACCGGCAGGTCGACCGCGTCCAGGATCAGCGAGGTCAGCGGCAGCGTCCCGACCAAGCTGGCTTCCGGATCGGCGAGGAAGTGACCGCGATGGCCGCCCGCCTCGAAGCCTTGGGCGCAGATCCCGTCGGCGCCGACCGCCGCCCAGGCCCGGGCCTCAGCGACCGTGGTGGCCGTGCCGACGACCAGCGTGCCGGCGCGGTGCAGCGCCTCCACCTGATCGGCGGTGAGAATGCCGAAGGTGAACGAGGCCAACGGCGGGGCCGCGCGGGTCAGGGCGGCGAGCTGCACCTCGAAGTCGGGCGCGAAGCTGTTGGGGTGGCCGGGCAAGGCCTCGCCCAGCTCGGCGTACCAGGGCGCCAGCCTGGCGAGCGCTGTTTCGACCGCCGCGCCGTCAGGTTCGGCGCGCGGCGCCATCAGCAGGTTCACGCCAAACGGGGCGTCGGTCGCCGCACGCAGGAGCTCAACTTCCGGCTCGATCTGGTCAGGCGCCAGCGCGCCAGCCGCCAACGAGCCCATGGCCCCGGCGCGCGACACCGTCAGCGCCATTTCCGGGGGAGATGCGCCGACCATCGGGGCCTGGAGAATCGGAATCGCCAGACGGTCCAACAGCTCGCGCAACGCCATCAGCTTTCTCCGTCGGCCTTCCTGCGGGCCAGCTTCTCGAGCGAACGCCCGCGCCCCTTAGATAGCGCCGTGACCACGCCGCGGAAGGTGCGGACCTCCTGGTCGGAGAAACGCGCGCGGCCCAGCGCCGAACGCAGGTTCTGCATCATCGACGGCTTCTTTTCCGGCGGATGGAAGAAGCCGGCGTCGTCCAGCTCGCGCTCGAAATGTTCGTAGAGGCCGAGCATGGCCGCGGCGTCGGCCGGCGGCGGACCATCGCGGAAGATCGGCGGCGCGCCCGATTCGACGGTCATCCGCCACTCATAGGCGTTGATCGCTACGGCCTGCGCCAGATTGAGCGAGCGGAACCGCGGATCGATCGGCAGCGTGACCACCGCCTGGCAGAGCGCGATGTCGGCGGTCTCCAGCCCCGCGCGCTCGCCGCCGAACAGCAGGCCGGTGGCGCGGCCTTCGGCGACCTCGTGCGCCAGATTCGCCGCCGCCTCCCGCGGTCCGATGACCGGAAGCTGCAGTTCACGCGGGCGAGCGGTCGTGGCGTAGACGAGATGCAGGTCGGCGATCGCCGCCTCGACGCTGTCATAGACGCGCGCGGCGTTCAGCGGCCACTCGGCCCCGGAGGCGGCCGCCCAGGCGCGTTCTTGCGGCCAGCCGTCGCGCGGATTGACCAGGCGCAGGTCGGTCAGGCCGAAATTGGCCATCACGCGCGCGACGGCGCCGATGTTCTGCGCCAGTTGCGGCACGTTGAGGATGATGCAGGGCGGAGCGGCGGATTCCATGCCGCGTTTTGAGATGCGAGGGGCGTAGAATGCAAGCGCCGCCTGCCCGATCGCGTCTATCGCAGGTCAATACGGGGTGACCCACCCTTTGCGTCCGGGCCTTGGCCTAGTATACGGCCCTTACCCTATCTACCCTACCCTATCCTAGCCGTTACGCCCCCGGAGCGCTCTGCCCTCATGGCCAAGATTAAAGTCGCGAACCCCGTCGTAGACATCGACGGGGACGAGATGACCCGCATCATCTGGAAGTGGATCAAGGACAAGTTGATCTTCCCGCATCTGGATATCGATCTGGACTACTACGACCTGGGCATCGAGCACCGCGACGCCACCGACGACAAGGTCACCGTCGACGCGGCCGAGGCCATCAAGCGCCACGGTGTGGGCGTGAAGTGCGCCACCATCACTCCGGACGAAGCGCGGGTCGAAGAGTTCGGCCTGAAGAAGATGTGGAAGTCGCCGAACGGCACCATCCGCAACATTCTCGGCGGCGTGGTCTTCCGCGAGCCGATCATCTGTAAGAACGTCCCGCGCCTGATCCCGGGCTGGACCCAGCCGATCATCGTCGGCCGTCACGCCTTCGGCGACCAGTACAAGGCCACCGACTTCAAGGTGCCCGGCAAGGGCCGCCTGACCATCAAGTGGGAAGGCGAGAACGGCGACACCATCGAGCACGAAGTGTTCGAGTTCCCCGGCGGCGGCGTCGCCATGGGCATGTACAACCTCGACGACTCGATCCGCGAATTCGCGCACGCCTGCCTGAACTACGGCCTGCAGCGGAAGTACCCGGTCTACCTGTCGACCAAGAACACGATCCTCAAGGCCTATGACGGCCGCTTCAAGGACATCTTCGCCGAGGTCTACGAGGCCGAGTACGCCGGCAAGTTCAAGGAAGCCGGCATCGTCTACGAGCACCGCCTGATCGACGACATGGTCGCCTCGGCCCTGAAGTGGTCCGGCGGCTTCGTCTGGGCCTGCAAGAACTACGACGGCGACGTGCAGTCCGACCAGGTCGCCCAGGGCTTCGGCTCGCTGGGCCTGATGACCTCGGTGCTGATCACGCCGGACGGCAAGATCATGGAATCGGAAGCCGCCCACGGCACCGTGACCCGCCACTTCCGCCAGCATCAGCGCGGCGAGTCGACCTCGACCAACTCGATCGCCTCGATCTTCGCCTGGACCCAAGGCCTGAAGCACCGCGCCAAGCTCGACGGCAACGCCGAGCTCGCCCACTTCGCCGACACCCTGGAGAAGGTCTGCGTCGACACCGTCGAAGCCGGCTCGATGACCAAGGACCTGGCGCTGCTGGTCGGCGACACCCAGGGCTGGCTGACGACGGAAGGCTTCATCGACAAGGTCGCCGCCAATCTGGAAGCGGCCCTGGCGAAAACGTCCGCCTAAAGCCATGAACGACCGCGTGCGCGAGGACTGGAGCCTTGCCCGCGCGGTCTTCCGCTTGATCGTTACGTTGATCGTGGGAACGGCGCTGGTCTTCGCGACCGCGCCGTTCTTTGCGTTTAGGGCCACCAAGGCCGCGGCCCGCGACGGCGACGGCCAGGCGCTGGCCCAGTTGGTGGACTACACCGCCGTGCGCCAGGGCCTGCGCCCGCAGGTCGCCGAACGCGCCGTCCCCGCCCCGCCGCCGCCCGACGTCTGGACCGACCCGATCGGCGCCGTGAAGCGCGCCATCGAACCGATCGTACCGACCCCGCCCCAGGTCGAGCCCTATCTCAGCGCATCTGGCCTCTATGATCTCGCGCGGGGCTACGCCCCAGGCGCCGCGCCGGCCGACGCCTCTGAGCGGGCCTTGCCGCGGCTGCGTTACTGGGACCCGAATCGCGCCCGCTTCCTGGTCTTGGCCAAGGGCGTGAAGTCGGCGGACCAAGGCGTGGTCTTCACCTTCGAGCGCCGCGACCTGTTCACCTGGAAGCTCGTGCAGATCCGCCTGCCCGTCAAAGCCGGCGCGTGAGGGGCGGCTTTCTGCTCAGCTTGCTGGCGGCCTGGTCGGCGGCCGGCGTCGCAGCAGCCGCGCCGCTGCGGGCCTGTACTCCGCCGGCCCACGTGACGCCGGCGCCGGCCGAGCGCGCGCCTGAACGCGAGATCGTCCGCAACACGCCGGTCGCCTCCTACATGCTGGCGCTGAGCTGGTCGCCCGAGTGGTGCCGGACGCGCGGCGGGTCCGCCGAGGCGCGGTTTCAATGCCGCCAAAACCACATGGGCTTCGTGGTCCATGGCCTGTGGCCCAACGGACCGGGTAAGCGCCATCCCCGCTACTGCGCGGCCGCGCCGGCCATCAACGCCGCGACTGTCCGCAGGAACTATTGCATGACGCCGTCCGCGGAATTGCTGCAGCACGAGTGGGCGGCGCATGGCACATGCGGCTGGAAATCGCCTGAGGCCTATTTCGATCGGGCCCGAACGCTCTGGGGCTCGATCGACGCGCCGAGCCTCATGTTCCCCGCCAGCAAAGAGGTCACGGCCGGCGACGTCCGCGACGCCTTCCTGGCCCGCAACCGCGGTCTTCGGCGCAACAGCCTCTATGTGAAGGTCGCCGACGGCAATCGGCTGCAGGAAGTCCGCATCTGCTACGATCTGGCGTTTCGGCCGGCGGCGTGCCGGAGCGGTCTCGGCGCGCCCGATCACGCCCGGATCCGGATCCAGCACTAGCATTTGTTCTTGTTATGTTCGCACCTCGCGACTAGCGTCGCCCCCTGACATCAGGGAGACGGACGACATGATCGGCTACGTTACGATCGGGGCGCTGAACGTCGAGGACGCCATGCCGTTCTACGACGCCGTGCTGGGCGCCATCGGCTACGAGCGGCAGTTCTTCGACAGCGGCTGGGCCGGATATGGTCCGAAGGGCCAGGAGGCCAACACCTTCGTCTGCCCGCCGTTCGACGGCCAACAGGCGCGGGGCGGCAATGGCGTCATGATCGCGTTCCGCGGCCCGGACAGGGAATCGGTCGATGCGGCCCATGCGGCGGCGCTCGCCTTCGGCGGCGCCGACGAGGGTGCGCCAGGTCCGCGGCCGGCGGATTCGACAACGTTCTATGGCGCCTATGTGCGCGATGCGACGGGCAACAAGATCGCGATCTTCACCCGTCCGTAGGCTGGAGCTTAAAGGAGGACCGCGTTGGGGTTCGCGGCCCTCCTCCTTCGTGGGGACGGACGTTCTCGCCGATGCGCGGCGAGCGGCGGCGTAAGGCCCCGCCGAGCCCCCGGCCCAGGCCGCTGGAGTCGGCTGGAATGGGAGCCTCATTCAGCGCGCGCCCTCGCTCCCCGGCAAACCTCTGCACCCCATGCGCGCACAGGCACGAACGGCGCAAACAAAAAAGGCCGGGGTCGCCCCCGGCCTTTCTGCTGACTGTTCGCGCGATTTAGGCCGCGACGAGCGTCTCACGACGACGACGGATGGCCACGCCGGCCAGGCCGAAGCCGGTGATCATCATCGCCCAGGTGGCCGGTTCCGGCACCGCCGACGGCAGGTCGATGAGCTTGAAGTTGGCTTCAACCACCGCGCCGTACTTCTGGCCCGGGTTGGTGCCGAACAGGCCCCAGTTGAAGTTGGTGTCCTTCAGCGACACTTCGAGCTTGCCGCCGTTGCCGAAGGTGTAGATGGCCGGGCCATCCCACTCGATGCGGCCGCCTTGAACCAGGAAGCCGTTGATGCCGAAGGTGTCGCCGGTGATCGGGCCACCCGACCACGGGCCGGTCGGCGCGGTGAACTGCAGCTGGACCGAGATCGGGCTATGCGCCCAGTCGTCGAAGTTGATGGCGCTTTCGTTGGTCCAGATCGAGAACAGGCCGACCGGGGCGCTGGTCACGCCGACTTCGAGCGGCAGGCTGAAGGTGTTGTAGTTGCCGGTCTGGACGACGAGGCCCGGATCGGTGTTGTTCGATTGGACGTTGTTGACGCCGCCCGAGAAGACGGTAGCGGCTTCAGCGGCCGGAACGGCGGCGAAGCTGAGCGCCAGCGCAGCGGCGGCAGCGGGCAGATACTTAAACATTGAACCCATCCTTACGTTGATCCTGCGCCCCGTAAGGCGCCCCTCTGGATGGTGAACTAGAGCTTAATGCAATTTCTGGCAACGCCACTCGCCTCACACGGGTATGCAAATTTTACGTTTCGCCGAGCGGCGTTCGCTTTTTTGCAAATCAGGGTTAACCCAGGGGCAATCGACAAAAAAAAGGGGGCGCATCTGCGCCCCCTTTCCGAACCGTCATTGAACCGAATCAGGCCCCCAGCAGGGCCTTGATCGCCGCCATGCCCTCGTTGGCCTTTGCGCCGTCGGGCGCTCCGCCCTGAGCGAAGTCGGGACGTCCGCCCGCGCCCTGACCGCCCATCGCCTGGACCGCCGCCTTGGCGAGATCCACGGCGCTGAACTTGGCAGCCGCTGCGCCGGTGACGGCGACGGTCACCGCCGCCTTGCCCTCGGCCGAACCGACCAGCGCGATGACGCCGTCCGGCAGCTGCTTCTTGAATTCCTCGGCGATGGGACGCAGGTCCTTGCCGCCGACGCCGTCCATGACCCGGGCGATGACCTGCACGCCGCCGATCTCTTCCGGGCCCGACGCCGCGCCGCCGCCGCCGCCCATGGCGAGCTGACGCTTGGCCTCGGCCAGTTCCTTCTCGAGCTTGCGGCGCTGGGCTTCCAGGGCCTCGACCCGCGCGGTCACTTCGACCACGGGCACCTTGAACTGGTCGGCGAGGGCCTTGGCGACGCCCGCCTGTTCGATCAGCCAGCGCCGCGCGGCCTCTCCGGTCAGCGCCTCGATCCGGCGCACGCCCGCGGCCACGCCGCTTTCGGACACGACCTTGAACAGCGCAATGTCGCCGGTGCGGGCCACGTGGGTGCCGCCGCACAGTTCGACCGAGTAGTCGCCCTCGCCCGCCAACGACTTGCCGAGGGTAAGAACGCGGACCGAGTCGCCGTACTTCTCGCCGAACAGCGCCATCGCGCCGGCCTCAATCGCCTGCTCCGGCGCCATTTCCTGGGTCACGGCCGGCAGGTTCTGACGAACCACCGCGTTCACCTCTGCCTCGATCTTCTCGATCTCCTCGGCGGTCACCGGACCGCCGTGGCTGAAGTCGAAGCGGATCCGCTCGCCGTCGACCATCTGGCCCTTCTGGGACACGTGCGGGCCGAGCACGTTGCGCAGCGCCGCATGCAGCAGGTGGGTCGCCGAGTGGTTGGCTCGGGTCGTGGTCCGCAGGTCGGGATCGACCGCCAGGCGCGCCTCGGCGCCGGGAGCTAGGTCGCCCTGCAGGATCTCGATCTCGTGCACGAAGAGATCGCCGGCCTGCTTTTGGGTGTCGAGCACGCGGGCCTTGCCGCCGTTCCACTCGATCTCGCCCACGTCGCCGGCCTGGCCGCCGCTTTCGGCGTAGAAGGGCGTGCGGTCGAACACCGCCAGCACCGTCTCACCGGTCTTGGCGCCTTCGACTTCAGCGCCGTTCGCGACCAGGGCCAGAAGCTTGCCCGTCGCCTCGGTCGTCTCGTAGCCGAGGAACTGGGTCGCGCCGAGGCGCTCGCGGATCGCGAACCACTCTGCGCCCTGCGCCGACTGGCCAGATCCCGTCCAGGCCTCGCGGGCCTGTTCGCGCTGACGCTTCATGGCGTCCTCGAAGCCCGACAGATCGACGCTGATGCCCTTGTTGCGGACCGCGTCCTGGGTCAGGTCGAGCGGGAAGCCGTAGGTGTCGTAGAGCTTGAAGGCGGTTTCACCCGAGAGCATGTCGCCCGCCTTCATCTTGGCGGTCGCCTCGTCCAGCAGCGTCATGCCGCGGCCCAGGGTGCGGCGGAACCGCTCCTCTTCCTGGCGCAGGGTCTCGACGATCACCGGCTCGGCGCGGCGCAGCTCAGGATAGGCCTCGCCCATCTCGGCGACGAGGACCGGCGCCAGGCGGTGCATCAACGGCTCTTCGGCGCCCAGCAGGTGCGCGTGGCGCATGGCGCGGCGCATGATCCGGCGCAGCACGTAGCCGCGGCCTTCGTTCGACGGCGACACGCCGTCGGCGATCAGGAAGCTGGTCGAACGCAGGTGGTCGGCGATGACCCGGTGCGAGGGGCCGTTGGTGCCGTCCCCGACCAGTTGCTTGGAGGCGGCGATCAGCGTGCGGAACAGGTCGACGTCGTAGTTGTCGTGCACGCCCTGCAGCACCGCGGCGATGCGCTCCAGACCCATGCCGGTGTCGATCTGCGGCTTCGGCAGGTCGATGCGCCGCCCATCGGCGAACTGCTCGAACTGCATGAAGACGAGGTTCCAGATCTCGACGAACCGGTCGCCGTCCTCATCCGGGCTGCCGGGCGGGCCACCGGGGATGTGCGCGCCGTGGTCGTAGAAGATTTCCGAGCACGGGCCGCAGGGGCCGGTGTCGCCCATCGACCAGAAATTGTCGTTGGTGGCGATGCGGATGATCTTCTCGTCCGGCAGGCCGGCGATCTTCTTCCAGAGCTCGGCCGCCTCGTCGTCGGTGTGGTAGACGGTGACGCACAGCTTCTCCGCCGGAATCTTGAATTCCTTGGTCAGCAGGGTCCAGGCGTACTCGATCGCGCCGGCCTTGAAATAGTCGCCGAAGGAGAAGTTCCCCAGCATTTCGAAGAAGGTGTGGTGGCGCGCGGTGTAGCCGACGTTGTCGAGGTCGTTGTGCTTGCCGCCGGCGCGAACCGACTTCTGCGACGACGCCGCACGCGGAGCGGGCGGTGTTTCGGCGCCGGTGAAGTAGTTCTTGAACGGCACCATGCCCGCGTTGACGAACAGCAGGGTCGGGTCGTTCTGCGGCACGAGCGGGGCCGACGGAATGATCAGGTGATCATTCTTTTCGAAGTAGCCCAGGAACGCAGCTCTGATTTCGTTGAGGCTCGGCATGGCTCGTCGGACGTTGAAAGCGAAAAAGAGATAGGGGCTTGCGCGCTGTTGCGCCGCCCCGCGCGCGACCGTTTACGGATTTTGTCGACACCCGCAAAGGAAAAGGACGCTTGGACGGCGTGCGTCCAAGCGTCCTTGCACATCTTCCGAAGCGACTGCGCGGGGGCTCAGCCGGCTCGGGCGGGTCCGGACGTCGGGTTGGAGGCGTCCGGGTCCGAGCGGCCGTGGCGGCCGCTCCGGCGATGCGGATCCTAGTCTTCGGCGTCTTCGTCGCCAGTCGGCCCGACCAGCAGCTCTTCCTCGATCGCCTCTTTGGCGCCGCGGACCTGCCGCTCGATCTGCTGGGCGATGTCGGGATTGTTCTTGAGGAACTCCCGGGCGTTGTCACGGCCCTGGCCTATACGGGTCGAGTTCCAGGAGAACCACGAGCCGGACTTCTCGATGACGCCGGCCTTGACCCCAAGATCGATGATCTCGCCCAGCTTGGAGATGCCCTCGCCGTACATGATGTCGAACTCGACCTCGCGGAACGGCGGGGCCACCTTGTTCTTAACCACCTTCACGCGGACGTTGTTGCCGAGGATCTCGTCACGCACCTTCACCGAACCGGTGCGGCGGATGTCGAGACGCACAGAGGCGTAGAACTTCAGCGCGTTGCCGCCGGTGGTGGTCTCCGGGCTTCCGTACATCACCCCGATCTTATGGCGGATCTGGTTGATGAAGATGACCAGGGTCTTGGACTTCGAGATCGACCCCGTCAGCTTGCGAAGCGCCTGGCTCATCAGGCGGGCCTGCAGGCCGGGCAGTTGGTCGCCCATTTCGCCTTCGATTTCGGCGCGCGGCGTCAGCGCGGCCACCGAGTCGATGACGATCACGTCGATGGCGCCGGAACGCACCAGGGTGTCGGTGATCTCCAGGGCCTGCTCGCCGGTGTCCGGCTGCGAGACCAGCAGATCATCCAGACTCACGCCCAGCTTGTTGGCGTACTGCGGGTCCAGCGCATGCTCAGCGTCCACGAAAGCGGCGACGCCGCCGGCCTTCTGGACCTCGGCCACCACGTGCAGAGCCAGAGTGGTCTTGCCGGAGCTTTCCGGACCGTAGATCTCGATGATCCGCCCTTTAGGCAGGCCGCCGATGCCCAAGGCGAGATCCAGACCGAGCGAACCGGTGGACACCGCCTCGACCTCGATATGGCTCTTTTCGCCAAGCTTCATCACCGAGCCTTTGCCAAAGGCCCGATCGATTTGCGCAATCGCCGCTTCCAGAGCGCGCTGCTTATCGCCTTCTTCTCGTCCCACGAGCTTTAACGCCGACTGACTCATTTCAAGGCGCCCCTTGTTTCATGATTCCAACCCGACAGTCCGTGCCACGAGTGGCGCCGGCGTCCGTCGAAACAAGGCGTACGCGCTTTGTTCTGAGTTCACAAGATGTTCTTTTTTACACCACCCCTACGATACGTCCGAAACTGACGCAGGACCAGCAACGTCTCAAAAGTCGTAGGTAGCCGTCAGTCCGAACCGGCGCGGGCGTGGCGCGATCGTCAGCGGCTGCCGGGCGGTGGTGGCGAAACTCGGGTCATCGACGTCGGTCAGATTCTCGACGAACGCGCCGATCGTCCACCGCGCGGCCCGCACGAAGGCCCGGGTGTTGAACAGCCAGTAGTCGCCCAGCGCCACATCCGAGCCGACGCCGGGATCGAACGTGCTGTTCGAGCGCCCGACATAGGCCGCGTCCCCTCGCAACATGAGCTCCAGCCCGCCGCCCAGGTCGCGCCGATACTCCAGCCAACCGTCCGCCGCCACGCGCGGCACCGCCGGAATACGGTCGCCGGCCGAGCCCAGGCCCACCCCGTCGGCGCTCGCCTGGTCGCTGGTGAGAATCGCGTCGGTCAGAGCCAGGTTCGCGCCGCCCCGCAGCGCCGGATTGAAGACGAAGCTGACGTCCGCCTCCAGCCCGTTGACCCGCGCCTGGCCGAGGTTGGTGATGAAGGAGAACGCCCCGTTCGTGCTGTTGGCGGTGTACTGCATGTCCCGCCAGTCGATGTGATAGAGGGCGGCGTTGACCGCCAGGCGGTTGTTCAACCAGGCGCTCTTGAGGCCGAGCTCGTAGTTCCAGAGCGAGTCGGCGCCATAGACCGCCAGGTTCACCGGCAGCCCCGGGACGGTATTGACCCCGCCGGGCCGGAAGCCCTGCGAGGCCTGGGCGTACCCCATTGCCGACGGGCCGAACCGATGGCTGGCGAGGAACTTGAGGCTCCAGCCGCTTTCTTCGACGCCGTTGCGGAAGTTGGCCTCCGAGGTGTTGGAGATCACGTTGACGACGAGGGCCCGGCCCTCGGTCCGCTTGTCATAGGCGAAGCGGCGCGCACCCATCACGAAGGACGTATCGCGGTCAGCGCCCACGGTGACCTCACCGTAGACCGCGCGCTGGGTCAGGCGGCTATCGACGATGCGCCGGCCGGTGAAATCGCCGTGCCGCGGCAAACCCGTGAGGGGGTCGCCGACGATGACCTGGCTGTCGATGGTGTCGCTGCGAACCTCGCGGAACACGCCGGCGGTCCAGGCCAGGAAGCCCGGCGTGTCCGACTGCAGCCGCACCTCCTGCACGTCTGCACTGAGGTCGATCGGCTGGTAGAGCAACCCTGGCGCGCGGCTGTCGACATAAGTCGAATAGGCGGAGAGTTGCGAGGCCGAACAGGTCCCGGCGATGGGGATCTGGAGATAGCGCTTGCAGCCGTCGACGCTGAGCCGCTCGCTCTGCAGCGTGCCGGTGTAGTCGATCTGGCGAGTGCTCTTCCATGCGTAGGACGCGGCGTTGGCGGCGAGCCTCATTCCCGAGAACCGCCAGGACAAGGCGCCCTCGAACATCGTCATCTGGCTGTCGAAGGGTGTCCGCACGAAACCGTAGGAGACGTTCGGCGGCGCGCCGGCCCAGCCGCCGCTGGTGTCGCCTTCGCGGGTGTCCTGGTGCGCCGCGGTCAGGTTGACCTGCAGGTCGTTGTCGAACTCGAAACCGAGTCCCAGCCGTGCGCCCCAGGTGGCGCTGTCGTTTTTGCCCTTCAGGCCCAGCCGGCGGTTCTCTAGATAGCCCGGATCGCGGCGGTGGTAGGCCGCCAGCCGCAACCCGACCTTGTCCTGCACGAGCGGCTGGTTGACGGCCAGCGTCTCGGCCTCGCCCCAGAACCCCGCATTCGTAGATGCTTCGGCCGACAGCGAGGCGCTGGGCTCGCTCAGATCTGGCCGCTTGAAGACCACCTTGAGCGCCCCGCCCATGGCGCTGGAGCCATAGAGCGTGCCCTGCGGCCCGCGCAGCAATTCCATCCGCTCGACGTCGACGAGCAGGAACTCCGGCGAGGAGCCGCCGGGATCGGCGGTCGTGCCGCTGGGGCCGGTCACCGGGATGTCGTCATAATAGAGTGCGGTGGTCGCCTCGCCGGAACCGTAGACGCCCCGCAGGCTGAAGCGATTGCGGCCCGTGCCGGTGCTGGTCTGGGTGAGCCCGGACATCAGCGTCGCCGCCTGGGTGAACGTGGCCGCCCCGGCCCGGGTCAGATCATCGCCCGAGAACGCCCGCACAGACATCGGCGTCAGACGATCGAGCGTCGGGCGGCGCAGGGCGGTGACCACCAGGCCTTCGATCTCGGCTTCAGGTTCCTCGATCGTTGGCGCCAGCGCCTGCTCGACCAGGTAACGCCCTTGGAACTCGCGCCAGCTGAGACCCGAGCCGCGGAGCAGCGCATTGAGCGCGGCGTCAGAATCCATCCGCCCAAAAACCGCCTTGCTTCGGCGGCCGGCGACCATGGACGGTGTGAAAAGGATGTCGCGGTCGCTCTGCGCCGAGAACATGGTCAGGGCGCGATCGAGCGGCGCCCCCGCGGGAAGCGCAAATTGAGTCTTCCGGCCGGCCGCCTCGGCCGCAGTCGCAAGCAGCATGGCGGACGACGCGCACGCAACAACGATCCCGAGACGTAGAATACTCAACGGCTACAAGGCTCCGCGCCAACGCCACGGCCTTCCGACAACCGCGGTTTTAAAGCCAGCCCTGCGGGCCAACCACTGCGCTCTTTGCCGCTCTCCGCCCCCATGGCGCCGACGACCGCCCCACCGTTGCACGAAAACACAGCAGCCCCCGCAACGAACGCGGAGGCTTCCCAAACGTCATTGACCTGGGCGCCCCCATCAACAACCATGACGCCAATAAGACATTTCGGGGTGTTCAGGAAATTTCCATGGCGTGGGCGGAAACGACCGGTGCCAGGGGCGAGCCGGAGGGGTTGGCGCATGCGTCGATCCCGTACCAGCAAGCCTTACGCGCTTTCTTTCGGCGTAGAGCCGACGGACACGAAATCGACGACCTGATTCAGGAAGTACTCCTGCGGCTGCACAACCGCCGCCAGGGCGGCGAGGTGACGAACCTCTCCAGCTTCATCTTCCAGACCGCGACCAACGTCCTGCTCGACCGCCGTCGCCGCGACACAGTGAGGCGCCGGGGCGCGCACTGCGAACTGGAAGAGGCCCACCACCCGCTCGACGAGTTGTCTCCCGACCGGATTTTGCAGGCCAAGCAGGAAGCTTCCGTGGCGCTGGAGGCTCTAAATCAACTTTCGCCCCGCACCCGTGCGGCTTTCATGCTCGTCCGCTTCGAGGGCTTGAGCTACAAAGCTGCTGCGGCGCAACTCGGCATCTCGGTGAGCGCTGTCGAGAAACACGTCACCAAGGCTCTCCGGATCGTATCGATCCGGTTGCAGGAATTCGATGAACGACAACCAACGACAAATCGGTCTTTCCGGTAGCCCGGACGCCGCGTCGTGGTTCGTGCGCTTGCAGCGCCATCCCGACGATAGGGGTGTGCAGAACGAATTCGAGACCTGGCTGGCGGCCGATCCAGCCCACCGGGAGGATTGGGCCCTGGTCAGCGGCGCGTGGGACCGCGTCGGCGACCTTAAGGACGATCCACAAATCCAGGCCGCGCGCGAAGCGCTGAAGGCCGATCTCGCCGCCGAACGTCGACGTCCGAACATGCGTTGGGCGGCCGGCATCGCTGCGACGATCGTGACCGCCGGCTCCATGCTCGGCTACGGCGCCTGGCGGCAGGCGCAAAGCACCGACACCGCGCCGGCCGCGGTCGTCGCCGCCGCGCCGCAAACGCTGGCGGTCTACCGCACGCCCGTCGGCGGTCAGCAGACCGTGACCCTGCAGGACGGATCCAGGGTCACGCTCAGCACCGACACCGAGGTGCAGCTGACCGACTGGAACAAGCGGCGCGGCCTGACCCTCGTGCGTGGCGAAGCCTATTTCGAAGTCGCCAAGAACCCCGAAAAGCCATTTGTCGTGACCGCCGCCGGACGGACGGTCACCGCGCTCGGCACCGCGTTCGACGTCCGCGTCGATCCTGGCCAATGGTCGGTCAGCCTGGTCGAAGGCAAGGTCCGCGTGGCGGCCGCCCACACCAGCGTCGACATGACGCCCGGCCACCATCTGGTCCAGACCGGCGCGGCGCCGTGGACGGTCGAGAAGCGCAACCTCGCCGAGCTGACGAGTTGGCGCGACGGCAGCCTGGTGTTCGAGAACCGGCCGCTGGCGTCCATCGTCGAGGAAATGAATCGCTACTCGGCCCGCAAGGTGCGCATCGCAGATGCGGATCTCGCCGCGACCCCGCTCAGCGGCCGCTTCAAGACCGGCGACATGGCCGGCTTCGTCGCGACGCTCGAGGCGTACGGCATGGTCAAGGCGGGCCACAGCGCCCCGAACGTCATCGACCTCTACCCGCCCGCGGGAGAGTGAGGATTTAGGACGCCACTGCGTCTTGAAGGGGAGCGGCCGCGCCCTATGCGCCGCCGTCCTGGAGGACCCATGAAACTGATTTCGAAGGCGCTGGCGACCAGCGCGCTCTGCGCTACTGCCTGGCTTGCCGCCTCGGCCGCCACCGCCGCCCCGCTCACCGCGGCCGACAAGAGCCAGCTGACTGCGGCCGTCGACGCGTACACGCCGAAGATGAACGATGCGGCCCTGAAGATCTGGAGCTTCGCCGAGCTCGGCTATCAGGAAACCAAGAGCAGCGCCCTCCTCCAGGATCAGTTGAAGGCCGCCGGCTTCAAGGTGCAGGCCGGCGTCGCCGGCGAACCGACCGGCTTCGTCGCCAGCTTCAAGAACGGCACGGGCCCGGTCATCGCCATTCTCGCCGAGTTCGACGCCCTGCCCGGCCTGTCGCAGGCCGCCGTCCCCACCAAGCAACCGATCGCCGGCCAAGACAACGGCCATGGCTGCGGCCATAGCCTGTTCGGCGCCGCCTCGGTGGCCAGCGCCGTGGCGCTGAAGCAGTGGATGGTCGCCAACAAGGTCCAGGGCGAAGTGCGCGTCTACGGCACCCCGGCCGAAGAAGGCGGCTCCGGCAAGGTCTACATGGTCCGCGACGGCCTGTTCAACGACGTCGACATCACCCTGCACTGGCACCCGGGCAACACCAACTCGGCCAACCAGGGCACCTCGATGGCCAACATCAGCGGCAAGTTCCGCTTCTACGGCCAGTCCAGCCACGCCTCGGGCGCCCCGTGGGCCGGCCGCTCGGCCCTGGACGGCGTCGAGATCATGAACGTCGCCAACAACTACCTGCGTGAGCACATCCCGGACCGGACCCGGATCCATTACGTGGTCACCAATGGCGGCAAGGCTCCGAACGTCGTGCCCGACTTCGCCGAGGTCTACTACTACGTCCGCAACGCCGACCCGAAGATCGTCGTCGACGTGATGGACCGGGTGAAGAAGGCCGCCGACGGCGCGGCCATGATCACCGACACCAAGGTCGAGTTCGAACAGACCGGCGGCGTCTACAACCTGCTGCCCAATGACGTGCTCGGCAAGGTGATGTACCAGTCGCTGAACGACGTCGGCGGCATCACCTGGACCGCTGAAGAGACCAAGTTCGCCCAGCAACTGGCCAAGTCCCTGCCGAACGGCGGCGGCGACCTGTCGTCGGTCGGCAAGATTCAGGCCTACAAGGACGCGGACACCTCGGGCGACGCCGGCGGCGGTTCGACCGACGTGGCCGACGTCTCGTGGGTCACCCCGACCGTGGGCCTCTCGACCGCCACCTTCGTGCCCGGTTCGGCCGGCCACAGCTGGCAGAACGTTGCCGCGGCCGGCATGAGCATCGGTCTCAAGGGCGCGGCCGTCGCGGCCAAGACCCTGTCGCTGACCGGCGCCGAGCTGCTGTCAAACCCGGAGCTGATCGCGCAGGCCAAGGCCGAGCTCAAGCAGCGCCAGGGCGCTGACTTCAACTACAAGTCGATGGTCGGCGATCGCAAGCCGCCGCTCGACTACCGCAAGGCCGGCGGCGCCGAGTAAGCCGCAAGCGGGGGCCGGCCGCGCCGGCCCCCGTCTTTTCAACGCCGCGGTATCCCCTCGCCGCGTTGAATTTTCATCCGCAACTGCAGGTGCGGAATCGAAGCCAGCGTGCGTCTCGTCTACTGAGGCAGGTCCATTTGTAGGACCGCCAGTTCTGGCAATCGAGACGGGGGATGGAATGACGCGAAAACACGCGATGACGGGCGCCGCCCTGGCGTTGGTCATGATCATGGGTGGGGCCGCCAACGCGGCGAGCATCACCCAGCCGAGCGAAGCCTTCGCCCAGAACCCGGGCAGCGACTACTTCCTCGCCGACTACACGGCCTATGAGGCCTATCTCAAGACCCTCGCCTCGCAATCCGACCGCATCAAGCTGGTCGACTTCGGCAAGTCCGAAGAGGGCCGCACCCAGTGGATGGCCGTGGTCTCGTCGCCCGCCAACCTCGCCAAGCTCGACCACTACAAGGCCATCTCCAAGCGCCTGGCCAAGGCCGAGGGCCTGTCGAAGGAAGAAGCCGCCAAGCTGGCGGCCGAGGGCAAGGCGGTGGTCTGGATCGACGCCGGTCTGCACGCCACCGAGACGGTGACCTCGCAGGGCCAGATCCAGGTGCTCTACCGGATGCTGAGCATGAACGATCCGGAGACTCTCCGGATGCTCGACGACGTCATCATCCTGTTCGCGCACGACAACCCGGACGGCATGGAGTTGGTGTCCGACTGGTACATGCGCCACGAGGACCCGAAAAAGCGCGAGTTCAACTCGATCCCGCGCCTGTACCAGAAGTACGTGGGCCACGATAACAACCGCGACAGCTACATGTCGCAGATGGCTGAGACGACCAACGTCAACAAACAGCTGTTCCGCGAGTGGTTCCCGCAGATCATCTTCAACCAGCACCAGACCGGCCCGACGGGCATGGTGGTGTTCGTTCCGCCGTTCCGCGACCCGTTCAACTACAACTACGACCCGCTGGTCATGACCTCCCTGCAGGAAGTCGGGATGGCGATGCACAGCCGCCTGGTCGCCGAGGACAAGCCCGGCTCCGGCGCGCGCAGCGCCGCGTCTTACTCCACCTGGCACAACGGGATGGAGCGCTCGATCGCCTACTTCCACAACTCGATCGGCCTGCTGACCGAGATCATCGGCGGCCCGACCCCCGAGACCGTGAAGCTGGTGCCGAACCTGCAGCTGCCGAACGGCGACCGGCCGATGCCGATCGCCCCGCAGACCTGGCACCTGTCGCAGACCGTCGAGTACCAGTGGACGATGAACCGCGCGGTCATCGACTACGCCTCGCGCAACCGCGAACGCCTGCTGTCCAACATTTACAAGATGGGCGCGAACAGCATCGAGCGCGGCTCCAAGGACAGCTGGACCACCACGCCGACCAAGATCGACGAGCTGAACGAAGCGGCCAAAAGCGCCAAGCCCGCGGGCGAGGACGACTTGATGGCCTCGATCTTCGGTCGCGCCGGCGCCGTCGACCCGAAGCTCTACAGCGTCCTGCAGAAGCCCGAGGAGCGCGACCCGCGCGGCTTCATCATCCCGTCTGACCAGGCCGACATGCCGACCGTCACCGCGTTCGTGAACGCGCTGATCAAGACCGGCGTCGACGTCGACCGCGCGACCAAGCCGTTCAAGGTCGGGGCCAAGACCTACCCGGCGGGCTCGTACGTCGTGAAGGCGGCGCAGGCCTATCGCCCGCACGTGCTGGACATGTTCGAGCCGCAGGACCACCCGCACGACCTCGAGTATCCGGGCGGCCCGCCGAAGGCGCCGTACGACATCACCGGCTACACCCTGGCCTACCAGATGGGGATCAAGTTCGACCGCATCCTGGACGGCTTCGAGGCCCCGACCGAACGCCTGCCCGACCTCGTGCCGGTGCAGGCCGGTTCGGTGAAGGGCTCGGGCAAGGCCGGCTGGCTGATCAGCCACGAGACCAACCAGAGCTTCACCCTGACCAACCGCCTTCTGAAGGCCGGTCAGCCGGTGTTCTGGCTGAAGGACGGCGCCAAGGCCGGCAAGGACAGCTTCGGTCCGGGCGCGATCTGGGTTCCGGCCTCGGCTGAGGCCCAGGCCGTGATCGCCAAGGGCGTGAAGGATCTGGGCATCGACGCCTTCGCTGTCGGCGCCAAGCCGGCCGGCGAAGCCCTGCCGCTGAAGCCGGTGCGCATCGGCCTGGTCGACGTCTATGGCGGCTCGATGCCCTCGGGCTGGAACCGCTGGCTGTTCGAGCAGTTCGAGGCGCCCTTCGAGGTGGTCTACCCGCAGCGCCTCGACGCCGGCGACCTGGCCAAGGACTACGACGTGCTGGTCTTCGCCGACGGCGTGATCCCGGCTCCCCAGGGCGGTCCGTTCCGGGCCGGCCGCGGCTTCCCGCAGCCGAAGGCCGAGAACATCCCGGCCGAGTTCCACCCGTGGCTGGGCGCGATCACAGACGACAAGACCCTGCCGCAGGTGGCCAACTTCGCCAAAAACGGCGGCACGGTGATCACCATCGGCTCATCCTCGCGCCTGGCGACCGTGATCGGCGCGCCGGTCGAGGTGGCCGTGGCCAAGAAGGACGGCGACAAGCTCGTCGGCCTGTCGAACAAGGAATTCTACATTCCGGGTTCGGTGCTGCGCGCCAAGGTCGATAACCGCCAGCCGCTCGCCTACGGCATCCCGCAGGACGTGGACGTGTTCTTCGACCGCAGCCCGACCTTCAATCTGAAGGCCTCGGCCAGCGGCGTGGCGCGCGTTTCGTGGTTCGACACCGACGCTCCGCTGCGCAGCGGCTGGGCCGTCGGCCAGGAGAAGCTCAAGGGCTCGACTGGCGTCCTCGATATCGACGTGGGCAAGGGCAAGCTGTTCGTGATGGGCCCGGAAGTGACCCAGCGGGCGCAGTCGTACGGAACCTTCAAGTTCCTGTTCAACGGCCTGCTGTACGGCCCGGCCGTGGCCAAGAAGTAGGCGTCTCCCCAGGACGCCGGCGCCGGGCGGCGACGCCCGGCGCGTCAGGAGCGCCGGACCTTCGGGTCCGGCGCTCTTTTCTTTTGCGCCGCCGCCTCGGGACGATCGCGCAACAGAAAGGGCGCCGGTCTTTCGACCGACGCCCTTCGCCGCCAAGGACGCAGCGGCTTGTGGCGACGGGGGCGGTGGGGCCGCCCCCGTCGCCGTTAGTCCTAGAAACGCTTGCGCATGCCCACGTAGTAGGTGCGGCCCATGACGTCGTAGTTCTGTTGGTCGTAGTTGTACTCGGTGTCGCCAGCCTGCGGCGGGTTCTGGTTGAGCAGGTTGTTGACGCCAAAGCGCAGGTCGGTCTCCCACGGCAGCTTCACGCGGCCGTTGAGGTCGAAGATGTTGTAGGCCTTCACACCGCGCGCAGTGCTGGTCGGGGAGACCACCGTGGCCGAGTTCTTCATCTCGCTGATATAGCGCCAGCGCAGGCCGACGCTGGCCGGACCGCGGGTGTAAGTCGCCGAGGTGACCGACTTCCATTCCGGGTGGGCCTGACCAGCGCTGGTTTCGACGGCCGTGCCCCAGGTGCCGGCGTAGTCGTAGGTCGCGGCGTTCGGCAGGTTCTGGATCTTGAACTGGTCCAGCCAGCCGACCGAGACGTTGATCGCCAGCGAGCCGGCGTCGTCGCCCAGGCCGACGTCCATCAGATCGATGTTCCAGTCGAACTGGACGTCGATGCCGGTGGTTTCGAACTGGCCGAGGTTCTGCAGCGGCTGAACCGGGTTCAGCGGCACGCCGGACGCCGTGTTACGCGCGATCAGCTGGCAGTAGTAGTTGTTCGGATCGAAGGTCGGGTTCGCGCCGCCGGCGTTGTAGCAGAACTGGAACGAGTTCTTGACCGGCAGGCTGCCGACGGCGTCCTTCACCTTGATGCTGTAGTAGTCAATCGAGGCCGACATGCGGCTCAGCAGCGGGTGTTCGAACGGCGAGGTGAGGACAGCGCCGAACGAGAAGGTGTCGGCGGTTTCTTCCTGCAGGTCCGGGTTGCCGCCGGTGAGGGCGAACACCTGGGCCGTGCCGAGCTGGTAGCTGTCGATGATCGCGGTCGGGACGCCCTGGGCCAGGCAGAGCGCCCGGACCTGAGCCGCGCTCGCGCCCTGACGGAACGACGAGCGGACGTCGCAGGGATCGCCGTCGGTGTTGGTCGGGCCGGCGGTGCCGATGGCCACCGAACCCGTCGAGACCGGCGCGTAGAGTTCGCCGACGCTCGGGGCGCGGATGGCGCGGTTGTAGCCGCCGCGGAAGCGAAGGCTGTCGATCACCGACCAGTCGAAGTCGACCTTGTAGGTGCTGATCGCGCCGACCGACGAGTAGTCCGAGAAGCGATAGCCGAGGTTGGTGTTCAGCTCCTTGACGAACGGCAGATCCTTCACGATCGGGATCAGCAGTTCGCCGAAGGCCTCGTAGGTGTCGACCGAGCCGGAGGCGTCACGCAGCACGCTGTAGCCCAGCACGTCCGAGGTGCCGTCGGGCTGGTTCAGCTGGCTGTCCGGGGTGAAGGTGTACTCGTTCGAGCGGTAATCGACGCCGGCCGCGAAGCGGATTTCGCCGGCGGGCAGTTCGAACAGGCCGCCCTGGACGCTGGCTTCAACGATGCGCTGTTCCAGTTCGTTCTGGTTCAGCGTGCGGCGGCTGATGTAGCGGATGCAGTCGCCCGACGGCGTCAGGTTGCCGAAGGGGTTCCAGCCGCCGGCGCAATACTCCGTGCCGCCCGTCGGGCTGCGGAGCAGGCGGTTGACCGCGCTGGCGCTGGCGCCGCCGGTCTGCTCGTTGTCGAACTTGGCCTTCGAGAACGAGGCGTAGGCGTCCCAGGTCCAGTCCTTGAAGCCCACCTCGCCCGAGAGGCCGCTGGTCAGCTGATAGACGGTGTATTCGTAGCGCTGGATCCGCGGCCCCAGGATGTTCAGCGCTTTGTAGAACGTGAAGTCAGCGCCGGGGGTGGGGCGCGAGGCCAGGATGCCGCGGAAGTCGGTCGGGATGAACGGGTTCGAGACCGGAACCGTCAGGCCGTACACGTTCGAGGCCAGGGTCGGGTTCGAGATGCCGACCGACTCATAGTCGGTGAAGGTGAACTGCGTGAAGAACTTGATGTTGTCGGTGACGTCGTAGTCGATCTTGCCGAACACCGAGTAGCGGTCGAGGTCCGACTGCATCGAGGCGCCGTCGTAGCCGAAGTTGACCTGCTGCTGAGTGCCCGACGCGTTCGAGTTGACGATGTAGGCGTCGTTGGTCTGCGGGTCGCGGAAGTTCTGCACCTTCACGCCGGCGGTCGAGAAGATCGACTGGTCGGTGTTGAAGCCGATCTGGCCGGTGTACTTGCCGGCGGCGTTGCCCGGCAGGGCGGCGGTGCCGTACTGGCCGACGAACACGCCGTTGACGGCGGCCAGGGTCGGCAGGTTGGCGCCGAACAGCACGGTGCCTTGCGGAATGGTCGACAGGCCCGGCGTCGTCAGGCGGAAGACGTTCCAGTCGCGGGCGCTTTGCAGGGCGATGTCGCGGTTGGTGTAGTCGACCGAGATCACGGCACGGCCGCGGCCCTCGTCGAACGCCCGACCGGCGGTCAGCGAGGCCTTGAAGGATTCGCCGTCACCATGTTCCGAAATGCCGTACTGGCTATCGATGGTGATGCCTTCGAAGTTGCGCTTCAGGCGGAAGTTCACGACGCCGGCGGTGGCGTCCGAGCCGTAGGCGGTCGAGGCGCCGCCGGTGATGACTTCGACGTTCTCGATCAGGGCTTCGGGGATGGTGTTGAGGTCGACCGAGCCGTCCGGGTTCGACGGCTGCAGACGGCGGCCGTCCATCAGGATCAGGGTGCGCTTGGCGCCGAGGCCGCGCAGCGAGGCGTACGACTGGCCGCCGTTCAGGCCGGTCGAGGTGGAGCCGGTGTTGCCCTGACCGAAAGAGCCGGTGAACTGCGGCATCTGCGACAGGGACTTTTCGACGGTCACCTGGCCGGTGTTCTCGATGGCAGCTTGGCCGACGGACACGATCGGGCTGTTGGCGACATAGTCGGGCCGGGCGATACGCGAACCGGTGACAACCACTTCTTCAACCGCGGTGGTCGCATCCTGGGCCTGAGCCACCCCGCCAGCGAGCAGCGCGCCGTAGGCGACGCCCCCCACCATCAGCCACTTCAAAGAACTCGAATTCATCCGTCCGCCCTTATTATTTGACGACGCACCCCTCGCGCGTCCGGACCCCAAGACGCAGGGGTTCCAAGGACCCACATGTCGGATCTGTAATTTTTCGCAGCGCGGCGCCGCGGCCTTCCGGAGTGCGGCTTTTGCGTCGCGCCCGATCGGCCGGCGCCCACTGGACAGGCGTGCGGTGTGGTTCGCACAATGGGCGCGCACGCTCGCGCGCCGGACTCGCGAATGCTCAGTGAACGGAAGTTGAGACGCTTGCTCGCCGCCCCTCCCCCGCCGCCGCCCGCAACCGCCCAGGCGCTGGATCAGGCGCGCGCCTTGGGTCGCGCCGGCCGGGCGCCCGAAGCCGAACGGCTGTATCGCGCCGTGCTCGCGGGCGACCCCGCTTGCGCCCAGGCCGCCGTCGCCCTCGCCCGCCTGCTGACCGGGCTTGGGCGCGCGACCGAGGCCGAGGCCTTGGCTCGTCCCTTCGCCCAGGGCGAGCCCCCGTGGCATGAGGCGCTCTCGGCGCGGGCCGCGGCGCTGAAGGCGCTCGACCGCAAGCCGGAGTCGCTGGCCGACTATCAGCGCGCCGCAGAACTGCACCCAGGCAGCGGCGTCGCCGCCCACAACGTCGCCTCCGGCCTCGGCGACGCGGGCCGCGACCGCGAGGCCGTCGCCGAGGCCGAACGGGCGTTTTCGCTCGGGCTCGACGCGCCTGAGACCTGGCTCGTCTATGGCCGGGCGTTGCAAGGGCTGCGGCGGTTCGAGGAGGCCGAAGCCGCGTTTCGCAACGCCGTCGCCCGACGCCCGTCCTATGCCGACGCCCTGCGCGATCTTGGCCAGCTGATCTGGATGCGCTCAGGCGACGCAGCCCTGGCCCTTGCCCCCATCGACGCCGCCCTGGCCGCCGCCGGCGCCGCACTGGCGCCGCTGCTGGCGGGCGTGAAGATCCGGCTGCTGAACCACGTCGCCGGAGAGGCTCAGGCCCTGGACTTCGCTCAGACCGCTCTGGCGGCCGCGCCCAGGGACCCGCGACTGGCGCTGGAGACCGCGGCGCTGTCGCTGCGCGTGGCGCCGGAACGCAGCCGCGAGCTCTGCGCCGCGGTGCTGGCCCGCAACCCCCGCGATCCGACCGCGCGCAGGGCCATGGCCCACGCCTGCCTGGCAGTGGGCGACGCCGCCGAGGCCGCGCGTATCGCCGAGCGACTGCTGATTGAGAACCCCGTCGACCAGGAGGCCGCCGCCGCCCTCGCCACGGCCTGGCGGGCGGCGGGCGACGAACGCTATCGCGGCCTCTGGGACTACGGCGCGCTGGTGCGCGCCCAGACCATCGACACGCCCGAAGGTTGGAGCAGCCTGGAGGCTTATCTCGCCGACCTGCGCGTCGCACTCGCCGAACTTCACGCCCTGCAGGCCCATCCGGTCGAACAGTCGGTCCGCGGCGGCACCCAGACCTCGCAGAACCTGCTCGCCTCCGAGCATTCGGTCATCCGCGCCTTCTTCCAGGCGGTGGAAGGCCCGATCGCCGCGTATCGCGCCGCGATCGGCGGAGGCGACGACATGTTCCGCAGCCGCAACGGCGGCGGTCACCGGGTGCTGGGCGCCTGGTCGGTGCGGCTGCGGCCAGGAGGCTTCCACGTCGACCACATTCATCCGCAGGGCTGGATCTCCTCGGCCTGCTACATCGACGTGCCGCAGGCGCTGGGCGACGAAGCCGACCGCGCCGGCTGGCTGCGCTTCGGGGCGCCGCCGATCCCGACGCAGCCGACGCTGGAGGCCGAACACTTCGTGCGCCCGCAGCCCGGACTGCTGGCGCTGTTTCCCTCGTACATGTGGCACGGCACCGTGCCGTTCGGCGGCGACCAGGTGCGCACGACCATCGCCTTCGACATCGCCCCGACCGAGGCCTAGCCCACGGAAAGGTTATGGCCGGCCGACGATTTGGCATGAGGCGCCGAGCCTTGCGTGCGTCTTGATGGAAAGTCGGAGTTCGCGGACCGCCCGCGCCGACCGCTTTCCACGAGCCGTGAGCCGCCTATGAACCGCCGTTTCGCCCTGCTGATCGTCCTTTCCATGGTGCTCGGCATAGGCGTCGGATGGGCCTGCAACCAGTTCCTCAGCGCCGATCAAGCCAAGCAGGCCGCGGACAATCTGTCGCTGATCACCGACGTGTTCCTGCGGCTGATCAAGATGATCATCGCCCCGCTCGTGTTCACCACCCTGGTGGCCGGCATCGCCCACATGGAGAACGCCGCAGCCATCGGCCGGATCGGCGCCAAGACCATGGGCTGGTTCATCGGCGCGTCGGTGGTCTCGCTGCTGGTCGGCCTCATGATGGTCCACTTGCTGCAGCCGGGCGCCGGCCTGCACCTGGAGACCGCGGCCGCCGCCGCGCCGACCGCCGCCAACACTGACGCCTTCACGCTCAAGGGCTTCATCACCCACCTGGTGCCGACCTCGATCGTCGACGCCATGGCCAAGAACGAGATCCTGCAGATCGTCGTCTTCTCGCTGTTCGTCGGCACCGCGGTCGCCGCGGTCGACGACCGCGCCCCGGCCGTCTCAATCCTGGTCGAACAGGGCGCCCAGATCATGCTGAAGGTCACCGAGTTCGTGATGAAGCTGGCCCCGCTGGCGATCTTTGCGGCTCTGGCCTCGACCATCGCGACGCAGGGCCTGGCGATGCTGGCGGTCTACGGCAAGTTCGTCGTCGGCTTCTATGCGACCATGGGCGTGCTGTGGGGGCTGCTGTTCATCGCCGGCTTCTTCGTCATCGGAAAGCGCGTAATCCCGCTGTTCGGCGTGATCCGCACCCCGGCCCTGCTGGCCTTCTCGACCGCCAGCTCGGAAGCCGCCTATCCGCGCATCCTCGACGCCCTGCCGAAGGTCGGCGTGCGTCGCCGCATCGTCTCGTTCGTGTTGCCTCTGGGCTACTCGTTCAACCTCGACGGTTCGATGCTCTACTGCACCTTCGCGACCATCTTCATCACCCAGGCGCACGGCGTGCACCTGACGGTCCAGCAGCAGATCTTCATGCTGTTGCTGCTGATGGTGACCTCGAAGGGCATCGCCGGCGTGCCGCGCGCCTCGCTGGTGGTGATCATGGCCACCCTCACCTATTTCGGCCTGCCGGAAGCCTGGATCGCCATCGTGCTCGGCGTCGACCACCTGCTCGACATGGGCCGCTCGGCGACCAACGTGGTCGGCAACTCGGTCGCCGCCGCGGTGGTGGCCAAGTGGGAAGGCGAACTGGAGGACATCGAGGACCAGGATCCCGACGCCCCCGGCGAGCCCGCCAAGGCAAGCGCCTAGCCGGCCGGCGGCTTCGCCCAGGCGCAGACGCCCAGCGTGGCGCCGGCCTTGAGCATCTGATCGGCCTGCGCCTTGGGAACCGCCCGCGAGCGGCCCGAGGCGCAGATCGCGGTGAGCTGGGAATGCCCCGCCACGTCCAGCAGCAGCTGGTCCCAGTGCCGGTACTGCACATCGTGCCCTTCGCCCGGGTAGAGGCGCATCTCCACCACGTTCGACAACTGCGCCTGCCACCGCTCGGCGGTGTCTGCAGTCACCAGCTTGTCCGCCGCGCCCTGGTAGATGAACGCCGGCGCCTTCACCGCCGAGAGGTCCGGCGACGCCCCGCAATAGCGCATGATCTCCGCCACCTCCGGCGCCGGGTCGCCCATTTGGCCGCGGATGTAGAAGGCCCGCGCGCCCTCGTCATAGGCGCGGTCGGCGAAGCCCGGGATCTGGTGCGTCGGACTGTCCTTCGGGAAGCCCCACCAGGTCTTCGGGTTCTGCACCTGGGACTTCATCACGCCGGTCAGCTGCTCGGCGGTCAGCTTGCAGATCGGATCGCCGTCCGGCCGCTGGGTTGCGGCGGCCAGCAGGTGCAGCGAGATGAAGCGTTCGGGCATGGCCGCGGCGACCTGCGCCATGTACGGCCCGCCGCCGGAGATCGCGACGCCGGCCATCCGCTGGACGCCCAGATGGTCGAGCACCGCCCGCACCTCGCCGACATAGTCGCCATAACCCCAACCGGCGGCGATCGGACTGTCGCCGAAGCCGTTCCGCTCGACGGTGATGAACCGCAGCTTCAACTGCTTGCGCATCGACTTGAGGAACTCGGTCATCTCGAACGCCCGGGCGCTCGTTCCCGTGCCGCCGATGAACAGAACCGGCCTGAACCCGGCCTCGCCAGTGTCCGTGAAGTGGACGGTGCGGCCCTCCGCGGTCTGCAGGGTTTGAACCGCCGCGCCGAGATCGTCGAACGCGACGGGCAGGTCTCCGACCTTGGCCACGGTCGGCGCTTCGGCATGCGCTGCTGAGGCCAGCAGGCAGGCGGCAAGGGTCAGGCTCAGCAGTTTCACGGCGTTCTCCCCGATCTTTGGCGACCACTGAAACCAGTTCGCCGCGCCGTGCCAGGGGCGCCGTGGCGTCAGGACATGATGCGCATTCGCCGCAGCAACCAGTACGCCCCCGCCACCACCGCCAGACAGAGCGCGCAGGCCACCGCGAACCCGGCATGGGACGCTGCGAACGGCATGCCTTCGAGGTTCATGCCGAACGCGCCGACGATGACGGTCGGCGGGATCAGCAGGCTCGACATGACCGTCAGCGCCTTCATGCTGCGGTTGGTGGCGCTGGTGATCTGGGTGTCGATCTCCTCGTGGATCAGCCGCGCCCGCTCCTGCAGGCTGGCGGCCTCGCGGTCGAGGTCTTCAGCTTCCTGCGCCAGACGCGGCAGTTGCGAGGACAACGCCTCGACGCCATGGGCGGCGCGGGGCGCGCAGGCGCGGTGCAAGGCGCTACGGAGACCGAGATACTCGCGGTGGTCGCGCGACAGACCGCGACGGGTCGGCCCCAGCTTCAGCCCCTCGATCTCGCCATGACCGCTCAGCATGCGGTCTTCGACACGGTCCAGCGCCTCGGCGGCGGCGTGCAGGCGCATCTCCGAGACGTCGACATAGCGTTCGATCAGGCGGATCGCCGCCTCCGCCGGCGACGCCAGCAGGTCGCCTCGCTCGGCCTCCCGCCGCACCTCGTCGACGACGCGCAACGCCTGGCGGCGGGCGGTGATGAGCCGATGGCTGCTGAGGGCGAACATCAGCCGGCCCGCGCCGTTCGCCCGGCCGTCCAGGTCACGCTCGAAGTCGGGGAGGACGCCGTAGGCCCAGGCGCCGCTGAACTGGATCTGCACGCGCTGTTCGGTGCGCAGGATCATCTCCCGCGCCGCGCCCGGCATCTCGCTGAAGTCCTGCAGATAAAGTCGCGCCCGCTGGTCGCTCAGCGGGAAATGGGTCCATACCCAGGCGTCGTGGGGTTGCGAGTTCAGGGTGGCGTCGGTCAGCGGCCGCGCCCGGCCGCTCTCGAACACATACGCCCAGAGAAAGGCGCTGGCCTGCACCATGGATCGACGACCTCCCGAGCCCTGCTCGAAGCGGTCATGCGACGCAGACGTGACAGGCCGATGACGGCCCTAGCCGACCATGCCGCGCAGGAAGACCACCGTCTCGACGGCGGCGTAGAGAACAGCGCCGATGACCACGAAATCAAAGGCGCGACGCGCCAAGGTCAGCATCGGGTTGCGCCGCACGACCGGCGCCTCTTCGGCGAAAGTGAACCGCATAGTGTCCTCCGTTGGGACGTCTTGCCCTGTCGGAGAACGGTGACCGCAAACTGCGGGCCAAGGTCGCTACTTGGCCAGCATCGCCCAGCTCCAGAGGCCGAGAGAGGCAAACAGCAGGGTCCACATGAAGACACGCAGAATGACCCAGCCGCTGGGCGGCGGCTTGCGCGGCGTCGGCTCCTCGTACTGGATCGAAAAACGGGTCATGCGCGGATGAATAACAATGTTCCGTCAAGTTCCCGTAAACGGTTTTGGTTAGTTTCTGCGCCCTTAACCCTAATGCTCGCGTCAAGGTTTCAAGGAGTTGACCAATGCACGCCGGATCCTGCCTCTGCCGCGCCGTTCGCTACGAGGTGGAGGGCGACCTGCCGCCCATTCAGCTCTGCCACTGCAGCGACTGCCGCAAAGCCCAGGGCGGTCCGTTCGGGGCCAACATCCCGCTTGAGACTGTCAATTTCCGCCTGCTCAGCGGCGAGGAACAGCTGACCGCCTACGAGTCTTCGCCTGGTAAGGAACGGGTGTTCTGCCGCCGCTGCGGCGGTCCGCTGTTCAGCCGCCTGGCCAGCAAGCCCGGCGCGATGCGGCTGCGCGCCGGCACGCTGGACGCGCCGGCCGACGCCACGCTGGGCTTCCACTTCTACGTCGACTCCAAGGCCCCGTGGTGGCCGATCACCGACGACCTGCCGCAATACCCGGACGCTCGCCCTTAGCGGATCGGATTGGGCCGCGCGGCGCCGCCCCCAGGCAGTTCGACGCGATAGGCGCCGAAACGCACGTCCGGCGACATGTAGTCGGTCGACACGAACTGCGCGCCCGAGGCGAAGGCGGCCTCGCGGCGGGCGGTGTCGCCGCTGCGGGCTTCGACCGTATCGGCGTCGGCCCGGGTGCGCACGATGATCCCCGCCTTCACCGCCGCGGCGATCCGGACGGCCTGCTCCTGCGGCTCGTTGAGCGTGATGTAGCCGGCCGCAGGCGAGGTCTCGTCGATGTTCACGAACATCGCCCGGCCTTCGAGAGAGCGGCGTTGGCCGCGATAGACGGCGACCTGCTCCGGCGGCGCGTCGAGCGCGAACATCACCTTGCCGCGGGCCGCCTTCAGCGTCGGCCAGGCGCCCGCCGTCACCGCTTCGCGTAGGCTGGCGTGACCGTCCTGGACGCTGTCTGGCGTGATCAGGTCGCGCTCGGCGAACACTGAGCGGATCTCGGCGTCGACCGCGTCCATCGCCGCTGCGTCGAAAGGCAGCGGATCGACCGTGCCCGGGACCTTCAACCCGTCTTCCTTGAGGTTCAGCAGGATCAGGATCGGCAGATGGTCGGGGTGAGCCTTCGACCATCCGGCGATCTGTCGCAGACAGTCCATGAACCGCGGACAGCTCGAGCGATAGTCGATGTCCTGGACGTGCATGACCTTCATGCCCGGCGCGCGCAGCGGATCAAGATCGTACGGCAGATCCGGGGCCATCTTCATGGCCAGCGGCGAGGCGTAGCGCCCGCCCTGCGGATCGTTCAGCAAGTCGAGCTCCAACTGCCGGGCGCCGGCATCGAGCTGCGCAGCCAGCGGAGGATGCGCGTAGTCGAGACCGTCGGCCTGCTTGCGGTCGACCGCCCGCAACAGCGCCATCTGCTTGGGCGCGATAGCCTGCTTGTAGGAGTTGTGGGTGCCGACGGCCTGCAGATCGTTGAGCTTCAGGGCGTCGACCGCCTCACGCGTGCAGCCCGGCCCGCCGGTGGGCTTTTCGAGGTCGCAGCCTGCGTGGATGGCTGCGGCCGCAGCGATCACGGTGATGATCATTTGTTCCCCCCAAGCGCCGTCAGTCGACGCTGATGATCAGCGGTTCGTCCGGATGCTCGCCCCTCGCCGCCGCACCGATCAGCTCGCAGAACCGCTCGGGCCAGATACGGTCGCTGGTGGCGGCGATCTCGTCCAGGCTCCACCAGCGGATGTCGTCGATCAGGTCGCGTTCGTACTCCTCCCACCCATCACGGGTCGGTTCGCCGCCGCGGCATCGCGCGACGATGTAGCTTTCCTTGAACAGCACCGTCTCGCCCGTAACCAGCGCGCTGACGGACTCGCGGACCCAGATGATGGGACCAAGCTCCACGCCGTCGACGAAGCCGGTCTCTTCGGCGATTTCGCGCATCGCCGCCTCGATCAGCGTTTCGCCGGGCTCCACCCCGCCGCCCACGGTGAACCATGACGAGGTGTGTGCAGGGCGGTTCGGCAGACGCCCCTTCAGGAGCAGAATGCGGCCGCTGTCGTCGAACAACAGCACCCTGGCCGTCGGTCGTTCGCGCATTCACCCCTCCTGAATACCTGCGGCGACAAGCCCCCGCGATCCGCCGCATTTATGGCGAACCTTGGTCTCAACGTGAAATTAATCGCGTCGGTAAAGTATGCGGCGCTTCCCGCGGGATGGAGCTCACCGCTTGTCACTAGCCCCTCAGCGCCTGCTCGGCTTCGCGTTCGCGAGCGCAGACCTCCTGCTGGAGATGGCGCCGGACGGCCGTATCGCCCTGGCGATCGGGGCGAGCGAGGCTCTGTCCGGATCGGCGGAAACCGATCTCGTCGGCCGCGCCTGGCGTGACTTCATCGACCCGCGCGATCGCATGATGGTCGCGGCCCTGCTGAGCGGGCTCAAGGACGGCGGCCGCGGCGGACCGATCGTCGTCGGCCTGGCCGGTGAGAACGACGGCGAACGCGCAGCTTCGATGACCGCGTTCAAGATGCCCGGCAACGGCGGCGCGATCTCCTGCGCCCTGAGCCGCGCAGCGGCCAAGACGCGCCACGACCTGCACGACAAGTCCGGCTTCGAGGCGGCCACCGGCGCGTTGATCGAGGCTGCGCGCGCCACCGGCGAAGAGCTGGAAATGGCGTTCCTGGAGTTCGGCGGCCTAGAGACCCTGCGCGACCGGCTGGGACCGGAAGCCTTCATGGCCTTGGAACAACGCCTGATCGGCGGCCTGCGCGCGCAATCGCACGGCGGCTCGACGGCCGCCAGCCTCGGCGCAGACCGCTTCGCGCTCGTTCGCCTGAAGGGCGAAGGCGTCGACGCTCTGGTCCAGCGACTGATCGCCGGGGTGACGTCGGACTCCGCTTCTGACCTGAACGCCAACGCGCGGCTGATGAGCCTGCAATCGACCGCTTCGCCGGCCCAGCTCGCCCGCGCCATCCGCTACACCCTGGACAACTTCATTTCGGAAGGCGTCGGCGACGGTTCGTCCCTCGACCTCAACGACATGGTCGACCGTTCGATCAAGAAGACCCTGGCCGACGTCGGGGTGCTTGGCGCGGCGGTGAACGACAAGCGCTTCCGGCTCGTCTTCCAGCCGGTGGTGGACCTCAAGGCCGGCTCGGCCCTGCATCACTACGAGGTGCTCGTCCGCTTTGGCGACAGCGCCAGCCCCTATCCGATGATCCGCATGGCCGAAGAGCTCGACATGATCGAGCCGCTCGACATCGCCGTGGTCGAGGAAACCATCGCCCGCCTTACCGCCGAGCCGGACCTGAAGCTGGCCGCCAACGTCTCCGGCCGCACGATCATCAGCCCCGCCTTCATCAACGCCGTGCGGCAGATGCTGGCCAAGTCGCCGAACGTCGCCGGCCGGCTGCTGCTGGAGATCACCGAAAGCGCCGCCATCGACGACCTGGCCCTGGCCGACCGCCATCTCTCGGCGCTGCGCCAGGAGGGCTGCATGGTCTGCCTCGACGACTTCGGCGCAGGCGCCGCGTCGCTCGCCTATCTGCAGCAGTTGACCCTCGACATCGTCAAGATCGACGGCCGCTACATCCGCGAACTGCAGCACGGCGGCCGCGAAAGCACCTTCATCCGTCACCTGGTCCGCATGTGCGCCGAGCTCAAGGTCCGAACCATCGCCGAGATGGTCGAGAACGCCGCCGCCGAGGACGCCGTCCGCCGGGCCGGCGTCGACTTCGCCCAGGGCTGGCTCTACGGCGCGCCGAGCGAGATCCCGGCTCGCGGTCCTGCGCCCGTCTCCGCCGTCGCCTCGGCTCGCCGCCCTGCCGCCCGCCGCGTGGGATCGGTCGACAGTTGGGGCTGATGGTCCAACCGCGTTTTACGACCGAACGGCTGATCCTGCGCCCTCGCCAGGTCAGCGATCTCGAAGACAGTATCGCCATCAACAGCGATCCAGAGGTCATGCGCTATCTTGGCGCGGTCTGGCCGCCGGAGCGCCAGCGCGCGCACCTGTCGGCCCAGATCGAGGCCGACTTCGGCGAGGGTCTCGGATACTGGAGCCTGTTCGAGCTGGCCGCGCCAGAGCGCATGCTGGGCTGGGCTCTCCTGACGCCCCTGCCGGGCACGGACGACGTCCAGATCGGCTATCGCCTGCGCCGCGACGCCTGGGGCCGCGGCATCGCCACCGAGGCCGCAGCCCGGCTGATGGATCATGCCTTCACCACCGTCGACCTGCCGGCCCTGGCGGCGAGCGTGCACCCTGAGAACCTCGGCTCCCAACGGGTCCTGACCAAACTCGGCCTGGCCGATGCTGGAAGCTACGAGGCCGGCGGCAAGATCGAACGTCTTTACCGCCGGCTCGCTTAAGGTCAGCCGCGCGCGCCGGCCACGTACTGGTCGACCACCGCCTCGAGCACGGTCAACGGCATCGCCCCCGACAGCAGCCCGGCATCGTGGAACTTGCGAATGTCGAAGCTCGCGCCGAGCGCGGACTTCGCCTTTTCGCGAAGCCGCAGCCACTCCAGCTTTCCGACCATGTAACTGCACGCCTGCCCCGGCCAGACGACATAGCGTTCGATCTCGGTGGTCGAGGCGGTGGTCGGGGTGCCGCTGATTTCGGTCATCGTCTTGATGGCCTGCTCGCGGCTCCAGCGCTTGGCGTGCATGCCGGTGTCGACGACCAGACGCGCGGCGCGGAACAACGCCGCCTGGATGTAGCCGATCTCGCCGCGGGGATCGCCCTCGTACACCCCCATCTCACGGGCCAGTTCCTCGGCATAGAGCGCCCAGCCCTCGCCGTAGGCCGACAGGAAGGTCGCGCGGCGGATCATCGGCAGGTCGGCTTCCTGCTGCAGCGACAGCTGCAGGTGATGGCCCGGGACGCCTTCATGATAGGTGATCGTCGGCAGCGCCCACTTGGGATACTCGGCCGTGTCGCGCAGGTTCAGCCAGTAGATGCCGGGCCGCGTACCGTCGAGGCTGGGCTGGTTGTAGTAGCCGCCCGGGGCCGCCGCCTCGATCGACTTGGGCACGCGTTGGATCTTGAGCGGCGCCTTGGGCAGCGTCCCGAAGTACTCCGGCAGGCGCTTGCTGGTGGCGGCGACCAGATCCATCAGGTCGGCGATCAGCTTTTCCTTGCCGGCGTCCGTGTTCGGATAGTGGTAGCGCTTGTCCTTGTAGAGCGCCTGGATCCGCTCGCCGACCCCGCCCTTGGTCAGGCCCTGCCCTTTCAGCAGTTCGTCGGCGCGCGCCTGCAGCGCCTTGGCCTGCTCGAGGCCGATGTTGTGGACCTCGTCGGCGGTCAGCCGCGTCGTGGTCGAGCCGTGCAGCGCGTGCTCGTAGTAGGCCTGCCCGTCCGGCCGGCGCCAGACGCCGGCGTCGTGCCAGGCCTTGCCCTGGATGTCCTTGAACAGCGCAATCTGGCGCTGCAGGGCGGGCGCGACCTTATCGGCGTAGATTTTGGCCGCCTGGCCGGCGTAGTCGCCGGCGATGCCCTTCTCCCGGGCGCGGCGGGCCACCGAGGTCACCAGGCCCGAAGCCTCGGGCGCGACCAGCATGCCCTGCATCTGGGGCAAGGCGCGGGCGATGATGAAGTCCGGCGGGATCACCCCGGCCCCAATGTCCTTGCGGGCGCGCTCGACCTCGTCGTCGATCACCTTGCCGAAGTCGGCCAGACGCGAGAGGTAGGCGTCGGCGTCCTCCTTGGTCTCGATGCGATGCTGGTTGTCGAGCCAGTCCGGCGTCGACTGATAGGACCCGCTCAGCTGAGAGATCATGTAGGGCACGCCCGCGCCCAGATAGCCGTAGTCGAAGCGCTGGTTGGCCGTCTCTGCGGTCTCCAGATTGAACATCACGCTGTCGTAGTTGACGCCGGCCATGCCGCTGAGCCGGCTGCGGTCGATCGCCTTCAGTTCGGCAAGCTGGGCGCTGTTCAGCGCCTTGGCGCGCGCCTTCTCCGCCATCGAAGCGTCGTCGAGCTTGAACTTGGCCGGCGCGCGGGCGTCCTTGTCGAGGCCGAGCCCGGTGACCAGTTGCGGCGAATCGTCCAGCGCCTGCTGGAAGATTTTCTCCAGGAACGCGTTCAGTTGCGTCTGGGCGTCCGGAGCCGGCGAGGCGGGCGGCGGGGCCGCGGCGACGTCAGGCGCCGCCGCCTTGCTGGCGCAGCCGCCCAGAAACGCCAAGGCGCCGGCGGAAAGTAGAAGTTGTCGGCGACTGTGCATGTCCGCCCCCCAAGCTGTCACAACGTGACGCGACCCTAGGGGCATCCCCCTTCCCGCGACAAGACATCGGCATGGCGTGCTCGAGGATTTCGCCTTAATGCGGGCGGCCGCTTCAATGTGCTGTCGTAGAACCACCGCATTCTGACGGCAGAAAAGACACCTGCCCCGTGACGGAAACTGGACCACGTGACCGATCCCAAGCCCGCCGACTGGAGCCGCAAGCTCGCCGCCTATAAGCGCCCGCGCCTGTCGCGCAGCATTTTTGAACTCGCGCTCACGGCCTCGATCCTAGCCGGCCTGTGGGGTCTTGGCTGGGCTGCGTTCCACTTCGGCTTCTGGTGGCTGGCCCTGCTGCTCGCCGTACCGGCGGCCGTGTTCCTGGTTCGCCTGTTCATGATCCAGCACGACTGCGGCCATGGCTCGTTCTTCGAGGACAAGGCCGCCAACGACTGGGTCGGGCGCGCCATCGGCCTGCTGACTCTGACGCCCTACGACTACTGGCGGCGCACCCACGCGATGCACCACGCGACGTCCGGCAACCTCGACCGTCGCGGCCTGGGCGTGATCGAGATGCTCACCGTCGATGAGTATCTGGCCCTGTCGCCGATCCGTCGGCTCGGCTACCGGCTCTACCGCAATCCGGCGGTCATGTTCGGCCTCGGCCCGACCTTCGTCTTCTTCCTGCAACAGCGTCTGCCGGTCGGCCTGATGAAGGACGGCTGGCGGCCTTGGGCCTCGACGCTGGGCAACACCGCGATCGCCGCGGCAGGCGTCGGCGTGATGATGTGGCTGCTGGGCGTCGCGCCCGTGATCCTGGTCAACTTCACGACCATGGTGATCGCCGCCACCATCGGCGTCTGGCTGTTCTTCGTGCAGCATCAGTACGAGGGCGTGTCTTGGTCGCGGAACGGCGAGTGGAAGCGCGACGACGCCGCCCTGCACGGCAGCTCGCACTACGACCTGCCCCAGCCGCTGCGCTGGCTGACGGCCAACATCGGCATCCACCACGTGCACCACCTGTCGGCCCGCATCCCGTTCTATCGCCTGCCGCAAGTGTTGAAGGACCACCCGGAGCTGCACGACGTCAGCCGCATCGGCCTCTGGGACAGCTTCAAGAACGCGCGCCTGGCCCTGTGGGACGAGCATGCCCAGCGCCTGGTCTCGTTCCGCGATATCCGCGGCCTCGCCCGCGCGGCCTGACGCGCCTGCCCTGGGGTCAACGTTGACACCCGCACGCGGCTGACCCCCAACTTCCTCCCAAAACACAAAGACATTGGGAGGTGACGTCGTGAGCGCGTGGACATTCGCTGACGTCTGGGAGGCGATCGCCGCCAGACAGCCTGACCATCCGGCCCTGATCCAGGGCGACCGCGTCGTCACCTGGGGCCAGTTCGACGCCCGCGCCGACGCGCTGGCCGCCCACCTGGTCGCCAACGGGATCACCGCCGACGCCAAGGTCGCCGCCTACCTCTACAATGGGCCGGAATACCTCGAGACCTACTACGCCGCCTTCAAGGCCGGGGTCGCGCCGATCAACACGAACTATCGCTACGGCGGCGACGAGCTGACCTATCTGTTCGACAACGCGGACGCCCAGGCCGTGGTGTTCCACGCCGGGTTCGCCGAGACGCTGGCGCCGCTGCGCGCCAAGCTGCCGAGCGTGAAGCGTTGGATCGCGGTCGCCGAGCCCGGCCACCCCGTCCCAGACTGGGCCGACGATTACGACCAGATCGTCGCCACACCGCCGGCCCAGCGCCCGTTCAAGGCGCCCTGGGGCCGCTCGCCCGACAATCTGCTGCTGCTGTACACCGGCGGCACCACCGGCATGCCGAAGGGCGTGATGTGGCGTCAGGACGACCTGTTCAACGTCATCGGGTCCGGCGGGCACGCGCTGATGGGCCTGCCGCCGCTGGAAGCTGTCGACGATCTTGGCGCGCGGCTCGGAACCTATCCCTCGCCGACCACCCTCGTCTGCTGCCCGCTGATGCACGGCACCGGCCAGTTCTCAGCCTTCATCACGCTCAATATCGGCGGCGCGGTCGCCAGCCTGCCCTCCCGGCACTTCAACGCCATGGAGCTGTGGGACGAGGCGGTGCGGCTGAGGGCCGACAACATCGTCATCGTCGGCCTGGCCTTCTCGACGCCGATGCTGGAAGCGCTGGAGGCCAATCCCGGTCGCTGGGACCTGTCGAACGTCAAGGCGATGAGCTCGTCCGGCTCGATGTGGAGCCAGGAGAACAAGCGCGGCCTGCTCAGCCACGCGCGCAACGCCATGATCATGGACTCGTTCGGCTCCTCGGAAGCCGTCGGCCTGGGCGCCTCGGCCTCGGCGCCGGGCGCCGAAGCGGCTACGGCGGCCTTCATGCTCGGCCCCAACTGCGCAGTGTTCACAGAGGAGGGCCGCCGGGTGGAACCCGGCTCGGGCGAGCGCGGCCTGGTCGCCGTCTCCGGCTTCCTGCCGGTCGGCTACTACAAGGACGCCGAAAAGAGCGCCAAGACCTTCAAGACTATGGAGGGCCAGCGCTGGAGCGTTCCGGGCGACTGGGCCGAGGTCAATCTGGACGGCACCCTGAAGCTGCTCGGACGCGGCAGCCAGTGCATCAACACCGGGGGTGAGAAGGTCTTCCCCGAAGAGGTCGAGGAGGCGCTGAAGACCCATCCGTCGGTTCGCGACGCGGTGGTGGTCGGGGTGCCGGACCCGCGCTTCGGCGAGCGCATCTGCGCCGTGGTCGAGGCCGAACCCAGCGCCGAACCGCCCAGCCTGGAGGATATGGCCGCCCACGTCCGCTCGCGGCTGGCCGCCTACAAGGCTCCGCGCGAAATGGTGGTGGTCCCCAGCATCGGCCGGGCCCCCAACGGCAAGGTCGACTACAAGGCCAGCCGCGAACGGGCGCTGGCGGCGTTGGGCGTGGGGGCCTAGCGCCCCCGTTCAACGTCAGGCGTGCCTGGGCTCGGGCGAGACCTGGACCAGCAGCTTGCCGTCATGGTCGCCGGTAAACAGCCGGCCCAGCGCGCCGACGGCGTTCTCCAGGCCGTCGACGACGTGGACCTTCCACTTGAGCTGGCCGCCGGCCACCAGCGGCTCGAGCTCGGCCATCGCCTCGGCCGCGCGCGGCAGGTAGTCGATGACGATGAAGCCCTTGATCAGGATGCGGTGCATCAGCACCCGCCCGAAGTCGGTCGGGCCGGCGATCGCGCCTTCGCTGTTGTAGGTCGAGATCATCCCACATAGCGGCATGCGGCTGAAGTTGTTCATCTGCCCGATGACGGCGTCCATCACCTTGCCGCCGACATTCTCGAAATTGATGTCGACGCCGTTCGGGGCCAACCGCGACAAGGCATTGCTGACGTCCTCGGACTTGTAGTCGATGGCCGCGTCGAACCCGAGGTCCTGGGTCAGCCAGCGGCACTTCTCCGGCCCGCCGGCGATGCCGATCACGCGGCAGCCCTGCAGCTTGGCCAGCTGGCCGACGATCGAACCGACGGCGCCGGCGGCGGCCGAAACCACCACCGTCTCGCCCGGCTGCGGCTTGCCGATGTCATTGAGCCCGAAATAGGCGGTCAGGCCGGTCGCGCCGAGCACGCTCATATGTGCGGTCAGCGGCACGTCGGTCAGATGCGGCACCCGCCGGGCCATGCCCTCGTGCACCACGGCATAGTCCTGCCAGCCGCCCAGGCCGGCGTTGACGATCGCTCCCTCGGGCAGCGCCGCGTTGCGCGACTGCTCGACCACCCCGATCGCGCCGCCGCGCATCACCTCGCCGATCTGGACCGGCGGCAGGTACTGGTCCTGGTCGCTCATCCAGATGCGGTTCGTCGGGTCGAGAGAGAGGTAGATGTTGCGAACCAACACCTCGCCGTCGTGCAATTCGGGCGTCACCGTCTCGATCAGCTCCAGGTCGTCGGGAACGATCTCCCCGGCGGGACGGCGACGCAATATCCACTGACGGTTGGTCGGCATGAGGGGCTCCTTCCGAGAGGCTCCCCGATCATGGGCCGCGCCAGGCGGCGGAGTCGAGCGCCTACAGCGGCTGCTCGCGACGCTTCAGTCGCCCGCTGAGCAGGCTGAGCGCCCCCAGCGCCGCCAGCGGCAGCGCCACCTGCGGCCGCAGCAACAGACTGGCGTCCGGCGTCCGCCCGCCCAGGAACGCCTGGCCCAGGCCTGCGCCGAGATAACTGTAGATCAGCGAATAGGGCACCGCACCGACCGCAGTGGCGGCCGCATAGGCGCGGAACGGCGCGCGCGCACAACCGGCCGCCAGGTTCACCAGGCCGAACGGGCTGAGCGGCACCAGGCGCAGGGTGAGCAGATAGCGGAACGGGGCGCGGTCGAACCCCTCCATCAGTTTGCGGAAACGCCCGCCGGTCAGCGCGCGGCGAATGCGGTCTCCGGCGGCGAACCGCGCCGCCAGATAGGTCATGATCGCGCCGAGCGTCGATCCGACGATGGTCGCCAGCGCCCCGATCAGCGGCCCGAACAGGAAGCCGCCGGCCAGCATCAGCACCAGGCCAAGCGGCACGAACGCGCCCGTAGCGACGGCGTAGAGCGCGATGAATACCGCCAGGGCTACGATCGGCGCAGCCGCGACCTCGCCGCGCAGACGGATCTCGTTGGCCTGAACGCTGTCGAACGAGAGGGTCCCCAGGCCGCTGGCGTAGAGGGCGATCGCCGCACCGACCAGCAGCACCGCCGGAACCCACCGCGCGGCGATGCGCAGGCGGGCCAGGCGTCGGTCTTTCTCGGTCTCGGTCATCCGGCTGGCGCCTTCGTCCCTGTCGCGCGTCCCCAAGAGAACGCGCGACCTCAGCCTAGGACTGATTTTGTGACCGGACCAAGACGGCTACTTGCGCTGATCGTTGCCCTTTTTCTTCCACGGCGGCTTGCCGGCCTTGGGCCCCGGCGCGCCCGGAGGCCCCTTGAAGGCGGGCTTGCCGCCCTCACGCGGCGGGCCTTTGCCGAACGGCTTGCCTTCGCCGGGCGGCCCCTTGCGGGACGTCGGCTTGCCTTCGCCAGGGGGGCCCTTGCGGAAGGGCCGATCGCCGTTCGGCGGCCCCTTGCGATGCGGACCGCCACGCGGCGGCGAAGTCGGCCCGCCGGGCGGGCCCGAGGCTTCGATCTTGATCTCGTCGTCGACCGTCGCCTTCACGGCGGCCGCGAACTTGACTTCGGCTTCCTTGGATATCTCGAACTTCGTCTCGCGATCGAAGATGCGGATCGAGCCGATGTCCTTCTTGGTGATGTGTCCCAGGCGGCAGATCATCGGGATCAGCCACTTCGGGTCGGCGTTCTTGGCGCGGCCGACCGTGATCCTGAACCACGAGACGTCCTCCGGCGCGAGACGCGGCGGGCGGCCCATCGGACCATCGTCGCGGTCGGACGGCTCCCAGCGATCGCCGCGCTGCGGGCGTTCGCGATCACGCGCCTGGGCGTCGCGCATCCGGCTGTCGTCGTAGAGTTCTTCCGGCGCCGGCAGTCGCTGGCGGTAGAGGCGCATCAGGGCGGCGGCCACCTGCTCGGCGCTGCGGGTCTCCAGCACCAGGCGCGCAAGGGCGAGGTCTTCCTCGGCCGGGGTCTCGGTGAGGATCGGGTCCTCGAGCATCCGGGCCTGGTCCTTGGCCTTGATCTCGTCGGCGGTCGGCGGCCCCTGCCACTGGACGTCTACGCCGGCCGAGGCCAGCAGCTGCTCGGCCTTGCGGCGGCGCGTGTAGGGGACGAGCAGGACCGAGGTGCCCTTGCGGCCGGCGCGGCCGGTGCGGCCCGAGCGGTGCAGCAGGGCCGGCTTGTTGATCGGCAGGTCGGCGTGGATCACCAGGCCGAGGTCCGGCAGGTCGAGGCCGCGCGCGGCGACGTCGGTCGCCACGCAGACCCGGGCATGGCCGTCACGCAGCGCCTGCAGCGCTTCGGAGCGCTCACGCTGGCCAAGCTCGCCCGACAGGCCGACGACCTGGAAGCCGCGCTCGCGCAGGGCCGCATGCATGTGGCGCACGCCGTCGCGGGTGTTGCAGAACACCAGCGCGCCGGGAGCTTCGAAGAAGCGCAGCACGTTGACCACGGCCAGCTCGACTTCATTGGGCGCAACGCGGACGGCGCGGTACTCGATGTCGCCGTGCGGCTCGTCGCGGCGCACGGTGTCGATGCGCAGGGCGTTCTTCTGGTAGCGCTTGGCGAGGGCCGCGATGTCCTTGGCGATCGTCGCCGAGAACAGCAGCGTGCGGCGGTCGACCGGCGAGGAGTCGAGGATCTCTTCCAGGTCCTCGCGGAAGCCCATGTCGAGCATTTCGTCGGCCTCGTCGAGGACGAGCACGCGCAGCTCGCCGAGATCGAGGTTGCCGCGTTCCAGGTGGTCCTTCAGGCGCCCGGGGGTGCCGACCAGGATGTGACAGCCGGCGGCCAGGGCGCGCTGCTCGCGGCGCGGGTCCATGCCGCCCACGCAGGTCTCGACCTTCGCGCCGGCCTGGCCGTAGAGCCAGCTGAGTTCGCGGGCGACCTGCATCGCCAGTTCACGGGTGGGGGCGATGGCCAGCGCCAGCGGCGGGCCGGCCTGGCCGAACCACTGCTCCTCGCCGAGCAGCGTGGGCCCGGCCGCCAGGCCGAAGGCGACAGTCTTGCCAGACCCGGTCTGGGCCGAGACCAGCAGGTCGCGCCCCTCGGCTTCCTCGGTCAGGACCGCGGCCTGTACGGGGGTGGGTTCTTCGTATCCCTGGCTCGCGAGCGCGCGCGCCAAGGCGGGATGAATGTTGGGGAAGGCCATGGTCGTCCTTGAAGGTTCGCGCCACACACAAAAAAGAGCGCGGGCGCGCCTTAGAGGCCAAGCAGGCGTCTACGGCAAGCCTTACAACGCGGAATTCGTACCGCCGGGCGCAAGCGCCGCAGAAATAAACGTGCCAAGCTGGTGTGATCAAGGGAGATGATATGTCGAACTACGAAGCGCAGATCGCCGCCGCCCTCGCCGTCACCGACGCGTTCATGACCGCCTTCAACGCCCGCGACCTGCCGGCGTTCGAACAGACCTTCAATTTCCCCAGCGTGCGGCTGGCCTCCAACACCCTGACGATTATCGAGCCTGGCTATCACCAGCCGCAGATGTTCGAGAAGGGACCGCTGTCGGACTGGGACCACTCGGCCTGGGAGCGGCGCGAGGTGATCCATGCCGGCGCCGACAAGGTCCACATCGACACCCGCTTCACCCGCTATCGCAAGGACGGCAGCGTCATCGGCGGCTTCGACTCCATCTATGTGATCACCTGCGAAGACGGTCATTGGGGCGTCAAGGCGCGCTCCAGCTTCGCGCCCTGAGGCTGGACATTTGCGGCGGAACGGCCTCTGACCTCGCCGATGTCCAAGTCAGTGAAGACCGCCGCGGTGGTCGGCGGCGGCCCCGCGGGCCTGATCGCCGCCGAGATCCTGAGCGCCGCCGGCGTGAAGGTGACGCTCTACGACCGGATGCCGACCCTCGGCCGCAAGTTCCTGATGGCCGGCCGCGGCGGCCTCAACCTCACCCACTCGGAAGATCTGGCGACGTTTGCCGGACGCTACGGCGAGGCCGCGGACTGGCTGGCGCCGATGATCGAAGCGTTCTCCCCCAGCGACCTGCAGGCCTGGACGCACGGCCTGGGACAGGAGACCTTCGTCGGCTCCAGCGGGCGTGTGTTCCCGAAGGCGTTGAAGGCCTCTCCCCTGCTGCGGGCCTGGTTGGCGCGGCTGTCCTCGCAGGGCGTGGAAGTGCGGCTGCGGCATGAATGGCGTGGCTGGAACTCGGCCGGCGAGCTGGTCTTCGCGGCCCCCGAGGGCGCGGTCGAGACCGTTGGCCCCGACGCCACGATCCTCGCTCTGGGCGGCGCCAGCTGGCCTAATCTCGGCTCGACGGGATCGTGGACCGCGCTGCTCGCCGACAAGAGCGTCGCCCTCGCGCCGTTCCGCAGCGCCAATGCGGGTTTCAACGTCGCGTGGAGCTCGATGTTCGCCGAGCGCTTCGCCGGCGAGCCGCTGAAGAACATCGCCCTTAGCTTCGACGGCAGGTCCGTGCGCGGCGAAGCGATGATCGCCGCCTACGGAATTGAGGGCGGCGCGATCTACGCCTTGTCGGCGGAGCTGCGCGAGACGCTCGCCCGCGGCGCCGCTGCGGTCCTGGAGGTCGACCTGACCCCCGACCTCAGCCGCGCCAAGCTGACGGACCGGCTGCACCGCGCGCCGGGCGGACAGTCGACCAGCAACCTGCTGCGCAAGGCGGCGGGACTGTCGCCGATCGAGATCAACCTGCTGCGCGAGGCGCACGGCGTGGACCTGCCGCGCGAGCCCGGTGCGCTGGCGCGGGCGATCAAGGCCGCGCCGTTGCCTCTGACCGGCATGCGTCCGCTGGAACGCGCGATCTCGTCGGCAGGCGGCGTCGAGCGATCAGCGTTGGACGAGGACCTGATGCTGCGCACGATCCCCGGCGTCTATGCGGTCGGTGAAATGCTCGACTGGGAAGCCCCGACCGGCGGCTACCTGCTGCAGGCCTGCTTCGCGACCGGCGTCCACGCCGCGCGGTCGATCCTTAAGGCTTAGCGCGCAGCCGGTCGCTTAGGGTCGGACGCGGCTTCTTCTTCGGGGCCGCGGGCTTGGCGCGCGGCGCCGGCAGCGCCGGCAATTGCTCGGCGCCTTCGGCCAGCAAACGGCCGGCCAGCATCATGTCGGCCTTCACGGTCCCAAAATCGCCGGCCTCGACCCAAGCCCGGACGGTCAGCTCGACGAAGGCCTCGGACATTCCGGTCAGTTCGACCTGAGGGGCCGGGTCCTTGAGCACCAGGGGATTGGCCTCGGCGCGGGCCTTCAGCCCCTCCATCAGGGCCGGGACATCGCGCTTGAGGTCGGTCTTGATCACCGCGTCGACGCGGCGGCGGCTGTGATAGCTTGTGTTGACGATGACGTCGCCGAACACCTTGCCGTTGGGCAGCACGACCTTGAGGTTGTCAGGCGTGGTGAGTTCGGTGACGAACAGGTCGAGCGACCGCACTGTGCCGGTGCGCCCAGCCACCTCGATGACGTCGCCGACCCGGTAGGGACGAAACAGCAGCAGCATGACCCCGGCCGCGACGTTGCTCAGCGTGCCCTGCAGCGCCAGGCCGACCGCCAGCGAGGCGGCGCCCAGCACCGCCAGGATCGAGGTCGTCTGCACGCCCAGCTGCTGCAGCACGGCGATGATCCCGACAATCATCACGAGGTAGCGCGCCGCCGAGCCGGCGAAGCCCTGGAGGGTCACGTCCGGCGGCCCGCCGCCATGCACGCGGGCGATCAGCCGCCGCACCAGCCGCGCGGCCCAGCCGGCCGCCCACCACGTGACGGTCAAAATGACGACGGCGACGACGAGGTTCACGGCCAGGTCGCCGGCCGCGTCGATGAACTTGTGGAAGACGTTCTCGTCAGCCCGGACCGTCTGGTTCAGACGGGTGGTGATCTCGCGTTCAATTCCCTGCATGCCCACCGCTTAGCATCGACGCCCCCGCCAAGGCTATTCCGGGCCCAACGCTAGGCCGCCTTCTGGAGTTCCTGTTTCACCCGTTCGGCCAGCGTCTTGATGTCGATCGGCTTGGGCAGGAACGAGATGTTTTCCTCGCCCTCCAGCAGGTTCGAGAACTCCGCCTCGGCGTAGCCGGAGATGAACATCACCGGCGCGCCGGCCAGATAGGCGCGGGCGTGCTTGAGCAGATCCGGCCCCTGCATGCCCGGCATCACCACGTCCGAGATCATCAGGTCGATCTGGCCGGCGTGCTGTTCGGCCAGTTCCAGCGCTTCCTCGCCCGACCCGGCTTCGATGACCTCGTAGCCGCGAGCCCGCAGCAGCTTGGCGGCCACGGTGCGCACCGCGTCCTCGTCCTCGACGAACAGGATGCGGCCGGCGCCCGACAGGTCGCGCGCCTTCGGCGGCGCCTTGTTGGCGGCGGGCGTCGGCGCCGGCGCGGCGGCGGTCGGGATATGGACGGGCAGGAAGATCCGGAACGCCGCGCCTTCGCCCGGCTTGGACGCGACGCTGATCCAGCCGTCGGACTGCTTGACGATGCCGTAGACGGTGGCGAGGCCCAGCCCCGTCCCCTCGCCCACCGGCTTGGTGGTGAAGAACGGGTCGAAGATCTTGTCCATCACCTCGGGCGGAATGCCGGGACCGTCGTCCGAGACCTCGATCAGCGCCTGGTCGCCCTTGGCGGCCGGATAGCCCTGGGCGGCGGCCTCGTCCTGGGTGAGCCTCGCCAGGCGGATGCGGACCACGCCGCCGCCATGGGCGCGCACCGCGTCGCGGGCGTTGACCGCCAGGTTCATGACCGCGGTCTCAATCTGGCTGCGGTCGGCCCGCACGTGCGGCAGGTTGCGGCCGTACTCGGTCTCGAGCTTCACGTCCTCGTAGAGCACGCGGCGCAGCAGCACTTCGGACTCGCTGATCAGCTCGCCGAGGTCGAGGGTCTCGCGCTGGACGGTCTGCTTGCGCGAGAAGGCCAGCAGCTTGCGGACCAGGTCGGCGGCGCGGGTCGAGGTCGAGCGGATCTCGTTCAGCCCCTCGTACGAGGGATCCCCGACCGGGTGGCGCTGGGCCAGCACGTCGAGCTGGAAGAAGATCGCCGTCAGCAGGTTGTTGAAGTCGTGGGCGACGCCGCCGGCCAGCTGGCCGATGGCCTGCATCTTTTGGCTCTGCGAGAGCTGCAGCTCGATCTGCTTCTGCTCGGACACGTCGACCAGGTAGGCGACCCAGCGGCCATCGCTCCTGGAGAGATAGAGGTGGGCGATCTTGGCCGGATCCTTGGCCAGCCGCACTTCCAGCGCCCCGACATGCCCCTCGGCCAGCTTCTGGACCGCATCGGCGCGTGAGCCCGCGTCGATCAGGTCGCCAAACCGCGAGCCGCTGGTCGCCCCGCCCGACAGGCCGGCCAGGGCGGGATTGGCCTCGATGATCGTCGCTTCGAAGGGGTCGTCCCCGTCCAGCAGCGCCGCGCCGAACGGCGAGGCGGCGGCGAAGGCGTCCAGCACCTTAGGCGGCGGCGGCTTGGCCGTATTGAACGCCTGCAGCACCTCGGCCGCGGCCGGCGGCAGGGCCAGCGGCGGCGCTTCGGCCAGGCGCACAAGGAAGCGGCGCTCGCCCAGCGGGGCGACGGTGGCCGAGTGCTCCGAGCCGTTGTTGCGGATCGAGGCCTGAGCCGTCTCGCCGCGGCGCGCGGCGGTCAGGGCCGAGAACAGGCTGGCGGCCGACGAACCGCCCTTGGGCAGGCGGGCGGCCGCGCCGAGCATCGCGCGCCAGGCGGCGTTGGCGGCATGAATGCGCCCGTCGGCGGCGGCGATCGCCGCTGGCTCGGTCAGCGCGTCGACCATCTGATCGGCGCCGGGCTCTCCGGCCACGGCCGGCTCGGCCGAGTTGCGCAGCGCGAACAGGCCCAGGCAGGCCACGCCGAACAGCCCGATCAGCAGCATCACCCCGGCGCGCGTCGCCGGGCCGGCGTTGAAGGCCGGCACGGCCGCAAAGCCCACCGCGGCGAGAAAGCAAAGCACCGCCAGCGCCGTCATCGGATCGAAGCGGCGGGCCGCGCGGTCCTTCGTCTTAGGCTTGGCCATGGGACGGTCCCGGTTGAATTCGGACGGGGAGGCCAGCGCCTCCGGCGAATCAGTCACGCAATGTTCTCATATTTCTCAGTGGTGGCGGGCCTTTGCAGCCACACGCGCGCTGCTCTGCATGATGAAGCCGATCAGCTTGGCCACGGCTTCGTAGTGAGCCGGCGGAATGAAGTCGTCGAGTTCGACGGCCGCATAGAGCGCGCGAGCCAATGGCGCGTCCTCGATGACCGGCACGCCATGCTCCTCGGCCAGGGCCCGGATCTTCAGCGCGACGGCGTCCATGCCCTTGGCGACGCACTGCGGCGCATTGGTTTCGCCGGCCTCGTAGCGTAGCGCCACGGCGTAGTGGGTCGGGTTCATGACCACCATGGTGGCGTTGGGCACCGCCGCCATCATCCGGCGGCGCGAGCGCTGGATGGCGATCTGGCGGCGCTTGGCCTTGAAGTGCGGGTCGCCTTCCGAGTTCTTGAACTCTTCCTTCTGCTCTTCCTTGGTCATGCGCATGCGCTTGAGGAAGCGCTGGCGTTGCCAGAGCCAGTCGAACCCGGCGATCGCCAGCATGAGCGCGGCGGTCGCGAACACCAGCTTGCGCAGGATCTCGACCATCAGCGGCAGCATGGCCGCCGGGTCCAGGGCGGCCAACTCCTTCAGCGGATGGATGTAGGGCTTCATCACCACCCAGCCGACCCAGCCGACCATGATGATCTTCACGATCGACTTGAAGAACTGCATCAGGCCGTCAGGCCCCAGCGTGCGCTTCAGCCCCGCCATCGGCGAGACCTTCTTCCAGTCGGGCTTGATCTTGTCGGGGCTGTAGAGCAGCCCGGTCTGCACCAGGTTGCCGGCCGCGCCCATGACGGCGGCGACCATCATCACGCCCAGCAGGATCGGGGCGGCCGCGCGGGCCACATGGCGGGCGACGTCGATCGAGCCGTGGCCTTCGAGGCTGATGCTCTCGGGCCGCGCGATGAACGGCAGCAGCTCGGCCGCCAGGTTGCGCGACATCCAGCCGCCGGCGATGGCGATCACCGCCGCAGCGCCGACGAACGAGGCGAGCATCGCCAGGTCGGGGGTCTTGGCGACATCGCCCTTCTCTCGCGCCTTGGCGAGTTTCTGGGGTGTCGCCTCTTCTGTTTTGGAGGCTGCGTCCTGTTCGTCGGCCATGTCCTAGCCCAGGAACAGCGAGACGAGCTCGCGATAGCGGTTGAGCCAGACCATGCCGATCACGCCCAGGCTGAGCGCGAAGATCGACAGGCCCAGCAGCACGATCAACGGTGTGACGACGAAGAACACCTGGAACTGCGGCATCACCCGGCCGACCAGGCCGGCGGCGACGTTGAAGATCACTGAGAACACCACGACCGGCGCGGCCAGTTGCAGCCCCAGGCGGAACGAGCCTGCCACCGTCTGCACCGCCAGCTGGGTGCTGTCGGCGATCGCCAGTTCGCGCGTGAACGGGAACACGGCGTACGACCGCACGATCGCAGCCAGGAACATGTGATGCAGGTCGGTGGCCATGATCAGGGTCACCCCGATCAGCATCAGGAAGGTGCCCAGCGTTGTAGACGGCTGCGCCTGCCCCGGCGCGGCGGTCTGGGCGAAGGACAGCGTCGTCTGGATCGAGATGATCTCCCCCGCCGTCGACAGCGACGACAGGAAGAGCTTGAGGATCGTGCCGATCATCAGGCCGATCAGCAGCTCCTTGATCACCGCGCCGGCCACACCCGACACCGTGCCCGGCACCGGCAGCCCTTGGGCCACGACCGGCATCAGCATCATCGCCATCAGCAGCGAAAAGCCCAGGCGGACGCGCGGCGGCACACTCGTGTCGCCCAGGCCGGGCAGCAGCATGATGATCGCGCCCACCCGGGCGAAGATCAGCCCGGCGGCGTAGACCTGATTGGCGGCGGCGAAGCTTTCCATGCGGGCGGCCCGGGCGGCCGCTACATCGCCGCGATGCGGGCGGCGATCTGGCGCATGAAACCGCTCATCAGCGCGCCCATCAGCGGCAGGAACAGCAGCAGCGACAGGAAGATCGCGACGATCTTCGGCGCATAAACGAGGGTGGCTTCCTGGATCTGCGTCAGGGCCTGCATGAGGCCCACGCCGACCCCGACCACCAACCCGACGATCAGCACGGGCGCGCAGAGCTGGATGGTGAGCCAGATGGCGTCGCGACCGACGTCCAGAACTTCGGCGCCGCTCATCGGTAGGCCTCTTGGGTACGCGTGAAACGCTGGAAATCAGCTAGGTCGAAATTGCCTACTTATGGTTAACGAAGGGCTACTTCGATGGTTCGAGCGCCCTTGCGGCCTGGGCCGGCGACAGCTTGCCGCGGTCGCGGTCGACGCTGTAGTTCGCCGCCCGCATCGCCTCCACCGAGATCGACCCGACCAGCGGTCGCAGGGCCTCCAGCAGGCGCGCATCATCGGCCCGCTTGGGAGAGACCAGGATCACCGCGTCGTAGGGCGGCAGCGCGCCTTTGGGATCGCTCAGCACCACCAGCTTGTCGGCGGCGATGCGCCCGTCAGACGAGAACGCCGAGATCACGTCCGCCTCCCCGCCCGCCAGCGCCCGGTACATGAAGGTCGGCTGGAAGGAGCGCTCGGTCTTGAAGTGGAAGTCATAGGCGGTGTCGACGGCCTTCCATTCCGGCCGCGACAGGAACTCCAGGTCCGACCCTAGCGTCAGCCTCGGCGCCCGGCGCGCCAGATCAGACAGGCTGGCGATCCCCAGACTGCTCGCGCGGTCGGCGCGCATCGCGAAGGCGTAGGCGTTCTCGAATCCCAGCGATCCCAGCACCACCACGCCGTCGCGCCGCTTCAGCTCGGCGGTCAGCTGCTCCAGCACCGCCTCTCGGCCAGGGTTGTCCTGGCGCTTCAGGACGTTGGTCCACAGCGTGCCGGTGTAGTCGACATAGACGTCGACCTCGCCGGCCGCGAGCGCGCGATAGGCCACGGCCGAACCCAGGTCTTCCTTGCGCGAAACGCGTGCGCCGGTCGCCTCCAGCCGTTCGGCCATCAGCTCGGCCAGGATGTATTGCTCGGAGAAGTTCTTGGCCCCGACCACATAGCTCGCCGGCTTGCCGAAGGCCGCCAGCGGGCTCATCGCCGCCAGCGCGCCGAGCACCAGCAGCGCAGCGCCCGCGATGACCAGGCCGCGCCGACGCTTGGCCGCGCCGGTTTCGATCAGGCCCAGCAGTTGGTCGACGATCATCGCCAGCGCCGCCGACGCCGCGCAGCCGAACAGCACGAACACCCAGTTCTCGGTCTGCAGGCCGGCGAAGATGTAGTTGCCCAGGCTGGTCTGTCCGACCGGGGTCGACAGCGTCGCTGCCCCGATGGTCCAGACCGCGGCGGTGCGTACGCCGGCCATGATCACCGGCATGGCCAGCGGCAGCTCGACCTGGAACAGCCGCTGGCGCGGCGTCATGCCGACGCCGTCGGCGGCCTCGCGCACGGCGGGATCGACCCCGAGGATGCCGGTGGTCGCCGTGCGCAGGATCGGCAGCATCGAATAGAGCGTCAGGGCCAGCAGCGAGGGCAGGAAACCGAGCGCTGAGAAGCCCTTTCCGAACACCGCCTGGCTGGCGGCCGACAGCCCCAGCAGCACCGGATAGAACAACGCCAGCAGCGCCAGGCTGGGGATGGTCTGGATCAGGCCCGCGAAGGCCAGCACCGGCCAGCGCAGGCGCGGGCTGCGGCTGGCGGCCACAGCCAGCGGCAGGCTGATCAGCACGCCCAGCGCCAGGGCGCTGGCGCTGAGCAGCACATGCCAGGCCAGATAGTCGGGCAGCAGGGCGAAGGCCTGGGCGATGCGCTCGTTCACGCCATGCCTCCCAGCCGCTCGCGCAGCCGTTCGGCCTGGCGCCGCGGCGCCTCCAGCAGGGCGCGGACCTCGGGATCGGTCGCCGTGGCCAGCAGGCTGGCCGGCGCGCCGTCCGCCAGGATTCGTCCCCCGGCCAGCACCACGATGCGGTCGGCCAGCAGCACGGCCTCGGCCATGTCGTGGGTGACCATCACCGTAGTCAGGCCAAGCTTGTCGTGCAGGGCGCGGTAGTCGCCGCCCAGGGCGTCACGGGTCAGCGGATCAAGGGCGCCGAACGGCTCGTCCATCAGCATGATCTTCGGTTCGGCCGCCAGCGCGCGGGCGACGCCGACCCGCTGGCGCTGGCCGCCGGACAGCTCTGACGGCGCGCGCCCGGCGACCTCCGGCGGCAGCGCCACGAGATCGAGCAGTTCGTCCACGCGCCGGGCGATCCGCGCCTTGTCCCAGCCCAGCAGGCGGGGCGTGACGGCGATGTTCTCGGCCACCGTCAGATGCGGAAAGAGCCCGATCTCCTGGAAGACGTAGCCGATCCGTCGGCGCAGCAGGTGACCCGCCAGCGCCCCCACGTCCTCGTCGGCGATGCGGACGGCGCCGGCGTCAGGCTGCGAGAGGCCGTTAATGGTCTTGAGCAGGGTGGTCTTGCCGGACCCCGACGGCCCGACCAGCGCGACGAATTCGCCCGGCTGGATCGTCAGATCGACGCCGGCCAGGGCGGCGTGGTCCCCGAAACGCTTGTCGATTTGCGAAAGCTCGATCGCCGCCATGCCCTAGGCGTAACACGGTGAGGTGGAAGGGGAACCCCTGCCTCGCCGTCAGATCGGCATACGCATGATTTCCTGGTAGGCGTTGATCACCTGGTCGCGGACGGCCATGACCGTCTCCAGGCTCGCCTCGGCGGCCGAAATCGCGGTGACGACGTCGATCAGCTCGGCCTTGCCGGCCACCTGGGCGGCGATCTGGCCTTCCGCCTTCTTGGTGTTGTGCATGACGTCGTTCATGGCCGACTTGACCATGGATCCGAAGTCGAGACCTTGATCCTCCTGGCCGGCCGACGGCGGCTTGATGACCGCGGTGTTCTGGGTGGCGGCGTAGGCCTTGGCGGCGGCGAGCGCGGTCATCATGACTTAGGCCGCCTTTACTTCTTGAGGATGTCGAGGGTGCGCTGCTCCATGGCGCGCGCCGTCTCGATGACGTTGAGGTTGGCTTCGTAGGCTCGCTGGGCCTCCTTCATGTCCAGCGCCTCGACCAAGGTGTCGACGTTGGGCAGCTTCACATAGCCCTTGTCGTCCGCCGACGGATGGCTGGGGTCGTAGACGCTGCGGAAGTCCTTGCGGTCGGGCTCGACGCGCGCGACGCGCACGCCCTGGCCGGCGTCGGTCTTGTAGGGCGTGAACACCGGCACCTGACGGCGATAAGGGTCGCCGCCCGGCTGGCGCGAGACCGACTGGGCGTTGGCCATGTTCTCGGCGATCACCCGCATGCGCGCCTGCTGAGCGCGCAGGGCGGTGGCGGCGATCATCTGGGTCGCACCGGTCATGGGCTTGATGTCAGCCATCTAGCGTTCCTTAGCCGCGGCCCGGCGCGCGGCTGGCCAGCCGCAGCATGCCCAGGGACTTCTGGTAGAAACTGATCGCCGCGTCGTAGTTCATCCGCGCCTCGGCCATCTTCAGCATCTCCTCCTCGAGCACGACGGAGTTGCCGTCGAGCGTGGTCTCGGAGTCCTTGGCCTTGATCGGCTTGTAGGCGCTGCGGTGCTGCGAGGCCGGCGTCATGTGCCCCGCCTGCGTCACTGCCTGTCCGCGGGCGGCCGAACCGACCGTGCCCGACGCCGTCTGCGCCGCGCGCACCTGGGCCTCGAAGCTGTAAGCCTTGACGTCGTTGGGCGTGTAACCGGGCGTGTCGGAGTTGGCGACGTTCTGCGAGATCAGGCGCTGACGCTCACCGAGGTGCGAGAAGCGCCCCTTGAGCATCGCGAACAACGGAATCTCGTTCAGGTTCATAGCTCAAGATGGTGAACAAACAGGGTTAACCGCGTCTTAAGACCCTGCGGCGCACACGAGGGAGGACAGCGCACGAGTCGCGCCCCGCCCCCTTTCGAACATCCGATGGAATTGGCTGATTTCCTCCGCGCCGTCTTCGCCCTGGCGCTGACCCTGGGGCTCGTCGGCCTGGCGGCCGTCGCGCTGCGGCGGTTCGGGCCCGACGCCGTCGCGCGGCTGGCGAAGGCCAAAGCCGACCGCCGGCTGAAGGTCGTCGAAACCCTGGTCCTGGACCCCTCGCGACGGCTGGTCGTGGTCGCGTTCGACGGTGAGGAAAAGCTCCTGCTGCTCGGCGAGGGCCAGGTTCTGCCGACCCAAGCCAAACCCGCCCGCAAGCCAAAGATCACCGCCGATGCGTAAGGTTTTCGCCGCCCTCTTCCACCTACGTGCCGAAGACTGGCGCCGCGCGGCGGGCATCTCGGTGCTGGCGACCCTGGCGGCCATGGTCTTCCCCGCGGTCGCGGCGGCTCAGGCCATCAATATCGACCTCGGCAGCGGCGCGGGTCTCTCCGAGCGCGTCGTGCAGATGGTCGGGCTGCTGACCGTCCTGTCGCTGGCCCCCTCGATCGTGATCATGACCACATCGTTCGTGCGGATCGTCGTGGTGCTGGGCCTGCTGCGCACCGCGCTCGGCCTGCAGCAGAGCCCGCCCAACGCGGTGCTGATCAGCCTGGCCCTGTTCCTGACCGCCATCGTCATGGGCCCGACGTTCCAGAAGTCCTACGAGGACGGCATCAAGCCGCTGATGGACCAGCAGATGGAACTGCCGGCGGCGTTCGACGCCAGCGCCGCGCCGGTGAAGACCTTTATGCTCAGTCAGGTGGACCAGGACGACCTGGCGCTGTTCATCCGGCTGTCGAAGATCCAGCGGCCGGCCACCGCCCAGGAGACGCCGCTGAGCGTCGTCACCCCGGCCTTCATGATCTCGGAGCTGAAGCGCGCCTTCGAGATCGGCTTCCTGCTGTTCATCCCCTTCCTGGTCATCGACCTGGTCGTCGCCAGCGTGCTGATGAGCATGGGTATGATGATGCTGCCGCCGGTGGTGGTGTCCCTGCCTTTCAAGCTGATCTTCTTCGTGCTGGTCGATGGCTGGCGGCTGGTCGCGGGCAGCCTCGTCGAGAGCTTCCAGCGCGGCGCCGGCGGAGGTTAGAAGCGGCGCGAAAGCCCGACGGAGACCTCGAGGTCCGGGGTGTCGCGCGTCAGCCCGCCGTAGATCCCGACATCGAACTGCAGATCGTCGTGACGCGGCGGCGACCAGGCCATCGTCAGGTCGAGCGACGCGCGGTGCGCGCGCTCAGCCGGATCGTCGTCGATCGAACCCCACAGTTCGGCGCCCAGAGTCACCGGCCCGAACGGCCGGCTGAGCCCGGCAGCCAGCGACCAGGCCGGATGCGCGCCGGCGCCGTCGGCGTCGCGGACGATGTCGACCTCGGGCGCCAGGCTCAGCGTCACCGTCTTCGAGAGCGGCAGCGAGAGGGGCGCGACCAGACCGCCTTGCCAGCCGCCGGCGCCGACGCCGCGCGTCGCGGTCGGCGCCGAAACGAACGGCTCCAACGCCACCGACAGGCCCGATCCGTCGGGGTTCAGCAGCGATCTGCGTAGAAGCAGGACGACGTCGCCGACGCCTTCGACTTTCGAGGCGCGCTCACCGCGCGTGCGGACCTCGGTGTACGGCGCCCATTGGACCTGCCCTTCCAGAGTCGGCGTCAGGCCCAGCCGCCACTCCATCGCGCCGATTACATAGGTGTCGCTCGAACCAGGGCCAGCGCGCTGGAATGCGGCGTCGAACGCGCCGAGCTCCAGTTGGACGACGCCGGGATCGACGACGCAGGGCGGTGATCCCTTGCCGGGGCGGTCGGGGCAGAAATCACGGCGCGGTTCGGCGTGCGCGCCGGCGGCGGACAGGATCGCGGCTCCAAGCACGGCGACGGCGCCGAGCCGGACCCGCACCGGGTCAGCCCCGAGCCGCCGTCGTCGCCGCCGCCTGCTTGGCGGCGGTCGGCGCGGGCGGCGTCTTGGCCGGCGTCGGCGGCCCCAACGGAGCCGGCTTCTCGCGGAACCTGACCTTCATCTTCGCGACCCAGCCGGCGAAGGCTTCGTTGTCCGCCGTCGCCCGGCCGAAGTCTGAAACGCTCAAGGGCCCCGATTGGACCCCGGTCAGTGCGACGCGCAGCGCTTCGGGATTGCGCGCCTGATCGTAGAAGCCGGAATAGCGCTGCTGCATCCGCGCCAGCGCGGCGTCATCCCCGGCCAGGCTGTAGGCGACGCCGGTCCGCAGCAGCTTGCCTTCGTCTTCGGCGGTCAACGGCCCGGGCTGTTTCCAGCGCTCGCCGAGGCTCTTCTCGAAGACGCCGCCGGCGGCGGCCCAGTTCTTCTGCTTCCAGTAGATCTCGCCGCGCAGGTCCTGGGCGTCGCGACCGGTGTCGCGCTCCAGCAGTTCGAGGCCGTGGTCGTAGCGGCCCAGGCCCATCATCGCACGCGCCTCGACCACCCGGCGCTCGGCGTTGAGGGCGGTCGGCAGGATCGTCGTGCGCGAGGCGTTGATCGCCTGCAGCGCCTGTTCGGGTCGGCGGTCCATCAGGTAGATCAACGCCAGGTCGGTGGAAACCTGGGCCCGCGGCACGCCGTTGAGGCGGTTCTCGGCCTGGTACTTCAGAAGTTCGGCCGCCTGGTCCAGCAGATCGACGTCGACCAGCCGGCGCACCAGCCGGCGCACCATCATGTCGCCGTCGGCGCCGAGCGGGGTCAGCTCGCGGAAATCATAGAACATCGCCAGCGCCTGAACCGGCTCCAGCCCATCGGCCGCGCCGTCCAGGAACAGGGTGCGGAAGGCCGCGCCCAGGTCGGCCTGCAGCTGCAGCGCCTCGGGCAGGTCGGGCAGCCGCGAACCGGCGCCGCGCAACGCCTCCAGCGCCTCGCGATAGCGCCCCTGGCTCAGATAGAGGTGACCGAGCGCGCGGATCGTCTCCAACTCGGTGGCGTCGCCACGCCAGCGATAGCGCAGCCCGGCGAAGACGTTGGCCGCCTGCACCGGGGTGATCTTGCCCGTCTCCAGCCGGATCTTGGTGGCGCGCAGGGTGGCCGGCGCGGCCAAGCCCTCGCTCGGCGCGCCGGCGACCGCAGCGTAGATCCGCAGCGCCCGATCCTTGTGGCCAAGCGCCTCGACCACCTGGGCCTGGACCAGGCGCGTGGCCAGCTCCTCCAGCGGGTCGGTCTTGTCCATCAGCGCGAGCTTGATGCGCGCGTCGGCGCCGTTGACGTCGCCCAGCGCCAGCGCCGCCAGGGCGTCGGACCGGGCGAAGCGGGCCTTCCAGGTCGGTGAGAACTGGTTGAAGGCCTCGGCGCCGGCCCCGAACTGATTGCGGGCCTCGGGCCATTGGGCCAACTGCGCGGCGATGTAGGACCGCCACAGCGCGACCGAGGGATCATCCTGCAGGATCGGCGCGGAGAAGTCGGCCTGGGCCTCCTTGTAGCGGCGGGCCATGACCCGGGCGATGCCGCGCAGGCCGCGGAACTCCGGATCTTCCATCACCGCCGGGCTGCGGCGCGCTGCTTCGTTGAGGACGCCGATCGCCTCGAACGACAGTTCAGAACCGACTAGGAAGCGGGCCAGCGCCATGCGCGCAGCCACGGGGGCGTCGCGGCCGACCGCGGCCTCCTCGTTGGCCGCCGACAGCAGCGCGTTGTAGCGCGACAAGAAGCCGCCCGAGCCGGTCTTGGACCAGTTCTCGTCGTCGATCAGGCCCGGCATGCTCGCCGGTTGCGGCGCCCCGAGCGTCGCTTCGGCCCGGGCGACGCTCGCCGAGGCCGGCGACAAGGTCAGGCCGCTGGGGCGGCCGATCTGCACCAGGTCGCCGTCCTGGCGCATCGCCAGATCGTCGATGTAAGATTCCGCCGCCAGGCCCTGGGCCGAAGGCAGCAGCGCCATCTGCACGAACTCGCGGCGCGACGGCAGGCCCTTGGCGGGACCGAGCGCGGTGACCACCGACAGGGTGTCGCCGACCACGGGGTCAGAGACCCGGACGACCTTGGTCGCGCCGGCGACAGCGGCCTTCAGGCCCGCCGGTCCGCCAGCCTGATCGCGCACCACGCGGATCTGGGCGGGCTGCTCGACCTGCGCGCCTGGGCCGAGGATCACCGTCCAGGTCGCGCCCTGCGACGAGGCGAAGAACGGCGTGCCGGTCGGCGAGTCGATCCGCACGGCCGTATAGTCGGTCCCGCGATAAGCGGCGGCGCCGGTCATCTGGCGCAGGCCGCGCGGCGCGGCCGAGACGTCGAGCGTCGCCGGGGCGTCGAACACGATCCAGACCGCCCCGCCGCGACGGAACACCGAGGCCCCGGCCGGATTGGCCCACGGGAAGCTGAGCTGCACTTGGCCGGCGCCGATCTTGGTGGCCATGCGCACGACGCCGCCGGCCGGGACCGGGTTGGGCCGCGGCGGCGACGGAGCCGCGACGGGCTCGGCCTGCGCGACCTCAGGCGCAGGCGGGGCCGGCGGCTTCTCGAAGAGATTGACGTAAGTGGCGCCGTCCGCGGTTCCGACACGCGCGTCCGCGTCGTCGGCGAGGGTCAGGACCAGCGCCGCGCCCGCGGCCCCGCGGCGCAACTCGGCGCTCTTCAGCCAGCGCGGCGGGGACGTCCGCAGGCGGCTGATGTCGGGATTGGCCCCGCGCGCCAACTGCAGCGTCAGGACCTGGCCGTCGCGCCGGGCCACCGCCCGGCCGCCCAGTTCGATTCGCGAAAAGTCCTTGGCCTGGGCGACGCGCACCTGGGCGCCGCCGCGCGGCGCGGCCTCGGAGGTCTGGGCCGACAGGCCGGTCGGCGCAGCGACGCTGGCGATGGTGATCGCCGCGACGCTCGACCTAAGGGCCTGACGCAGTTTCATCGATTAGCCGGCCTTGGCGGGCGGCGCGGCCGCTTTCGGCGCGGGCGCGGCGGCCTGGCCGGCGGCGCGCGGGGCGGCCGGCAGCGGACCGGCGGCGGCCTGGGCCGCGGCCGCGACCTTCTTCACTTCGGCGAAGCGGGCGGCCAGGGCCTCGGTCAGCTTCTTGGCCTCGACCGGCGGCATGTTGGCGATGATCGGCGAGAGCGCCCGCTCCTTCATCCGCGAGGCCACCGGCAGACGCACCGCATCGTCCAGCAGCACCATCCGCGGCGCGGCGTCCTTGGGCTTCATCAGCTCGAACACCTTCACCAGGCGGTCGATCTCGGCCTGTTCCTTCTCGTCGGCGTCGACCATCAGCTTGGCGATGTCGCCCTTCATGCCGTTCAGCGCCTGGATCTTGGCGTCAAGCTTGGCCTCGGCCGCAGCCATCAGAGCCAACTGCACGTCCATGTCCTGTTCGCGCTTGTCGAGCTGGCCGCGGCGAGCGCCGAGGCTCTGCAGGACCTGCAGCTCCGCAGGCGACAGGCCGGCTTCCTTTGCCAGCTCGGCAGCGGTCGGGGCGCAGACCGCAGCAGGCTTGGCCGCCGGCGGCAGGTTCGGAACCGCGGCGGCGGCGTCCTTGGCCTCGCCGGTCGCAGCCTTCGCTTCATCCTTCGCCGGCGCGACGCCCTTGGCGGCTTCCTCGGCGAAGGCGCGCGCGCCCGAGAACAGGTCGGGCAGGCTCTGGGCGCCGGACAGCGCATTGAGGCTCAGCACGCCGACCATGGCGACGCCGACCAGCGGCAGGATGCGGGGAACATTCTTCATCGGCGGGCTCCCAGGCGCGCGCCTGGCGTCGGGCGACGCTCGGCGGGCTGGTCGAAGAGGTCGTCGTCAAAGGCCGGGCGCGGCGGCGCGGCGGCGGCCTGGCGGCGGGCGGGGGCGGCAGGCGCGCGTTCGGGACGGCTGTCACGCGCGGCCGACAGCAGCGAACCCAGGCGCTGGGTGACGCGCTCGACATCGGCCTCGGCCACCGGTTCGGCGCTGTCGCGGCGCGCCGACGAGGCCGACGAGGCGGGCGCGCCTTGCAGCTGGCGGTCGAGCTTGGCGGTCAGGGCGCGGGCCTTTTCGATGCGGTCGGCCAGGGCGTCGTGGGCTTCGTCGGTGGCGGCGCGCAGGTCGGCGAGACCCTGCTCAGCCCGGGCCGCGGCGGCGTCCAGTTCGGCCACCGCCCTGGCGAAGCCCTCGTGGCTCTCGCGCAGCGCCTTCAGTCGCGCGTTGAGGCGGTAGCCCATCATCAGGGCGGCGGCCAGCAGGCCGGCCAGCATCAGGTTCAGGCCGATGGCGATGGCGCTCATTTGAACCTCGAAATGGCTTTTTTGGCATGCGGCGACAGCGGGCTGTCGACGCGTACGGCGATGTGGTGGTTGCGCCGCCCCATGCGCCCGCGGGTCAGCGGGATCGCCCCGGCGCGCAGTTCGACCTGGCTGTCAGGCGTGGCGTTCAACATCAGCGTGTCGCCGACTTTCAGCTCCAGCACCTCGCGCAGCGGCAGCTGCTGCTCGTCGAGCACGGCGCGGACGTCGAGCTGGGTGGTCCAGAGCTCGGTCGCCAGGTGGCTTTCCCAGATGTTATCGCGACCGAACTTCTCACCCATGAACTGCTGCAGCAGCATCTTCCGGATCGGTTCGAGCGTGGCGTAGGGCAGCAGCAGTTCGATGCGCCCGCCGCGGTCTTCCATGTCGATGCGCAGCTTGACCAGGATGGCGGCGTTGGCCGGCCGGGCGATGGCGGCGAAGCGCGGATTGGTCTCCAGCCGGTCGAGGGTGAAGGTCACCGGGGTCAGCGGCTCGAACGCGGCGCGGGCGTCGGCCAGCACCACCTCGACCATCCGCTGGACCAGCACCCGCTCGATGGTGGTGTAGGGACGGCCCTCGATGCGCATCGCCGCGGTGCCGCGGCGACCGCCGAGCAGTACGTCGACGATCGAGTAGATCAGGTTGGAATCGACCGTCAGCAGGCCGTAGTTCTCCAGCTCCTCGGCCTTGAACACCGAGAGGATGGCCGGCAGCGGGATCGAGTTCAGGTAGTCGCCGAAGCGGATCGACGAGATGTTGTCGAGGCTGACCTCGACGTTGTCGGACGTGAAGTTCCGCAGCGACGTCGTCATCAACCGCACCAGGCGGTCGAAGACGATCTCCAGCATCGGCAGGCGTTCGTACGAGACCAGCGCCGAGTTGATGATCGCGCGGATGCCCGAGCGCTCGGCCGCCTCCTCATCGGACAGGTCGAAGCCGAGCAGGCTGTCGATCTCGTCCTGATTGAGAATGCGCTCGGCGCCCAGCAGGCCCTCGACCTTCTCGTCAGGGTTCTGCCAGGTGGCCGGGTCGTCGGGATTTATCCCGCCCTGCAGCCCGCCGATGATCTGGGGTTCTTCGTCAGCCATGGGTCACGCGCCAACCAGGGACCAGCCCTAGTTGATCAGCATCTCCTCGATCAGGACGGCGTTCACCTTCGACGGGGCGATGACCAGGTTCACCCGGCGCTGGATCTCCATGCGCAGCTGGTACGACCCCTGGCTGCCCTGCAGGTCCTCGGGGCGCAGTTCGCGCAGGAAGGTCTGGAACATGTCCTGCAGCCTGGGCATGTTCGGCTCCAGCAGGTCGACGGTCGCCTGGTCCGGCACTTCCAGCGTCAGCTTGAGCTTCAGGAAGGTCGAGCGGCCGTCGGCGGTCTGCATGTTCACCACCACGCTGGGCATGGTGTAGAACAGGATGCCGTCGGGTCCTTCGCGGACCTGGCCGACGGGCTTCTCGGCCTCGCCCTTTTTCTCGCCCTTCTTTTCCTTCTTCTTCTCGGCGGCCTTGCCGGCGGCCGCTTCCGGCTTCGGCTTCAGCAGGAAGAACGCGCCGGCCCCGCCGCCGCCGAGCACGAGCACGGCCGCGACCCCGGCGATGATCATCATCTTCGGGGTGAACTTCTTCTTCGCGGGCGCACCCTCGCCGTCTTCGCCTTCGGCGTCGCCTGACGGGGCTTCCTTCACCTTGTCCTTGGCCACGCGCGCGCGCTCCTTAGAATCTTACCCCGTCTCATGGCCTAGGCATGGTTAAGGACAAGTTTTTAACGTGTGTTAACGAGCGCGATTTTCGTGCCGGGCAATTTCCGCCGGGCGGCGGGCGTTAACTTTATTTCCCGCTGTTTTCATTGAGCTTTTGAACTGGCCCGATCCTTGCAGCCAAACCAGCGACGAAAACGCCGCAGGTTAAGGCTTCGCCATGGACAACGCCCTCTACGTCGGACTCTCGCGCCAGATGACTCTGCGCCGTGAACTCGACATCGTGGCCAACAACATCGCCAACATGGATACGACCGGCTTCAAGGTCGAAAACCTGATGGTCGAGACCGAGCCGATGGCGCCGGCCCACACCTTTGGCGCGCCGCGGCCGGTGAAGTTCGTGATCGACCGCAGCGTCGGGCGCGACTTCGGCCAGGGCGTGCTGCGCCAGACCGGCGCGCCGTTCGACTTCGGAATCCAGGGCGACGGCTTCTTCCGGGTGCGCACCGCCGACGGCGAGCAGTTCACCCGCGACGGCCGGTTCCACATGGACGGCGACGGGCGTCTGGTGACCGAGGACGGCGCGGCGCTGCTGGACGAAGGCGGCGGCGAGATCGCCATCGACCCCAAGCTGGGCCCCGTGATGATCGCCAAGGACGGCACGGTCAGCCAGGGCGCCGAGCGCCTGGGCAAGATCGGCCTGGCCCGCTTCGACGAGCTGTCGGTGCTCGAGAAGGTCGGCGAGAACCGTTACCGCAACACCTCCAACGCCCAGGCCCAGCCCGCCACGGAATCCGTGATCCAGCAGGGGATGCTGGAGGGCTCGAACGTCAAGCCGGTCGCCGAGATCACCCGGATGATCGAGATCACCCGCACCTACGAGTCCGTCGCCAAGATGATGGACGCCAACGCTGAACTCTCCCGCCGCTCGATCGAGCGGATGGGCAAGGTGAACTGAGGAATTTCCGCCGATGCAAGCGCTCCGCACCGCCGCGACCGGCATGGCCGCCCAGCAGCTGAACGTCGAGGTCATCTCGAACAACATCGCCAACATGAACACCGTCGGCTTCAAGAAGCAGCGGGCGGAGTTCCAGGACCTGCTCTACCAGACCATCGAGCGGGCCGGCGCGCAGTCCTCCGACCAGGGCACGGTCGTCCCGACCGGCGTGCAGGTCGGCGGCGGCGTCAAGACCGGGTCGGTCTACCGCATCACCCAGCAGGGCAATATGACCCAGACGGGCGGCAAGTTCGACATGGCCATCTCGGGCCGCGGCTACTTCCAGGTGATGATGCCGAGCGGCGAGATCGCCTACACCCGGGCCGGCAACTTCTCGCCCAACGACCAGGGACAGCTGGTCACCGAAGACGGCTATCTGGTCGAGCCGGCCATCACCATCCCGGCCGACGCCACCGACATCACCATCTCCAAGAGCGGCCAGGTGCAGGCGATCCGCGCCGGCCAGACCGCCCAGGACGTGATCGGCAACCTCGAACTGGCGACCTTCGTCAACGAGGCCGGCCTCGACGCCATCGGCGACAACCTGTTGAAAGAAAGCGCCGCCTCGGGCGCCCCGACCGTCGCCGTCCCCGGCGTCGACGGTACCGGCACGATCAACCAGGGCTACACCGAAGCCTCGAACGTCGACGCGGTGACCGAAATCACCGCCCTCATCGTCGCCCAGCGGGCGTATGAGATGAACTCGAAGGTCATCACCTCGGCCGACGAGATGCTGCGCACCGCCAGCAACATCCGGTCCTGATCATGATGAAGCGTCTCCTGATCGCCGCTGCGGCGGCCCTGATCGCCTCCCCCGCCCTCGCCGGCCAGCCGGTCGTGCTGAAGGCCGATCCTGTCGACAGCGACGGGATCATCACCCTGTCGGACCTATTCGAAGGCGCTGGCGCGGCCGGCAAGACCCCGGTCGCGGCCAAGCCGGGAGCCTCGGCGGTGCTGGACGCCGCCGCCGTGCAGGGCGTCGCGCGCCGCGCCGGCCTCGACTGGGCCAACGCCGAGGGCTTCCGCCGCATCGTCGTGCGCAGCGCCGCCAGCGGTCCGGGCCTGGCCGCCGCCGGTCCGGCCGCCGCCCGCGGCAATGTCGAGGTGCTGACCTACGCCCGCAGCCTGACGGCCGGCGAGATCGTGCAGCCGCAGGATCTGGTCTGGGGCAAGGCCGCAGCCGCCCCGAGCGACGCGCCGAACGACGCCGAGGCGATCATCGGTCTGGCCGCCAAGCGCCCGCTGCGCGCCGGCTCGGCGGTCTCGGCCCGCGACGTCTCCGCGCCCCAAGTCATCAAATCCGGCGACCTGATCACCGTGACCTACGAGGACGGCGGCATCTCGCTGGTCCTGCAGGGCAAGGCGATGGCCGCCGCCAGCCTCGGCGAGACCCTGGCGGTCCAGAACGTCACGTCGAAGAAGATCATCCAGGCCGTCGCCAGCGGTCCCGGCCAAGCCGTCGTCGGCCCGGCCGCCGACCAGCTGAAGGCCCTTCCCCGCACCCAGTACGCGCTCCGATAGGGATCACCGCCCATGCGCCTTTCCGTTCTCGCCGTCCTCGCCCTGGCCCCGCTGGCCGCCTGCTCGACCGTCACCGAGGCGGTGCGCGCTCCCGAACTGGCGCCTGTCGGCTATCCCGCCACCCTGATCGCCCGCGATCAGCCGACTTTCGTCTCGGCCCGCGAACCCGCCCCGCAGGCGGCCTCGGCCAACTCGCTGTGGCGGACGGGCGCACGTGCGTTCTTCATCGACCAGCGCGCCAACCGGGTGGGCGACATCCTGACGGTGCAGATCGACATCGACGACAGCGCCCAGACCCGCAACGCCTCGACCAGCAGCCGCACCGCCGGCATGCAGGCCGGCGTCGACAACTTCTTTGGGCTGGAGGCCAGCCTCGGCAAGTTTTTCCCGGGCGGCTACGACCCGTCGAACATGGTCAACACCAACTCGGCCTCGAACAACGCCGGGTCCGGCGCCGTGACCCGCTCGGAGAAGATCTCGCTGACCATCGCCGCGGTGGTCACCAACGTCCTGCCGAACGGCAACATGGTGATCCAGGGCACCCAGGAGGTGCGCACCAACGCCGAGCTGCGCCAGCTGACCGTCGCCGGCATCGTGCGCCCCGAGGACATCTCCTCGGCCAACACCATCCGCCACACCCAGATCGCCGAAGCCCGGATCAGCTATGGCGGCCGCGGCGACATCAGCCGCGTGCAGAAGGTGCCGGCCGGCCAGTCGCTGGTCGAGCGCTTCCAGCCGTTCTGACGGTGGAGGCGCAGCCGAGCCGATGCTAGGTTGAGCCGATGAAGTCCGCCGCTCTCGCGTTCGCCCTTTTCGCCGTCGCCGGCGCCGCCCAGGCCCAGGAACCGCTGCACGTCTGGAGCGTCGAGACCCCGAAGGACGCGGACGCCGCGCTGCGCTTCGGCCTGCCCGACACCGACGACCAGCCGATCGCCTTCACCTGCGTACGCGGCTCAGGCCAGGTGAAAGTCAGCGCCGACATCGGCAAGCGGCTGGGGGTCGAGCGGGTCGGCGAGACCTGGGTCGACAAGTCCGGCGTTCGCGCGCCCTGGCCGATGAGCGTGAGCCTGGCGTCGGAAGGCGCGACGCTGAGCCTGCGCGGCGTCGGTCATCCCAACGACATCACCGACGGCACCCTGGTGCTGACCGAGTTCTCGACCCGCGCCCCGCTGGCCGCGGCCTTCCGCAAGACCGGGGTCATCAGCCTGAGCGCGGCCGGCGACAGCGTGAAACCGCCCCCCGCGCCCAAGGGCGCGGTGCGCAAGTTCCTCGGCGCGTGCAAGTAGAGCCGTAGGCCCGGCCGCCTAGCTGACCGTCGCGCTCACGCGCCGCCTTGCACGTAAAGCGGAACCAAGAACGCCGAAGCCGACAATCATCATCGCCCAGGCGCCCGGTTCAGGAACCGCACTACCGGTCAGATCATCGACGTAGGTGCGGAAAGCGAACTCGTTGCCAAGCAGCACCGGGCCCGGGAACCCCGGCACGTCGAACCTGTACGACTCTCCGCCAGAGTAGCTGATCAAGCCGTCCGCATTGCTCGCGCGCCAGACCTGCCCAAAGGGCGTGCCAGGCGATCCAGACACCTTGAGCATCAACATGTCTCCAGCCGAGACGAGGATGTTCGCTGACCGCACGCTCACGGTGAAGGCCTGCGCGGCGTCGATGCCGGCAACGCCCAAGGTCGGCAACTCCGTAGCGGCGATATCCACTGCGAACAGCACGACATTCGACGTGTCGAGAATCTCGAAGCGCGCGGTGCTGCTGGAGGCGTACCAGTTCTCCATTCCCAGCGAGACTTTGTCCAACCGCCCCGAGACACCGACGGTGAAGGTCTGACCGAGCGCGAGCGGCCCGAGCTCTCCACCGACCGAGCCGATCCGCGCAATATGCCCGCTTTCCGGAATGGTGGCCTGATCAAGAAGCACCGCCGCCGACGTGGGGCTAGCCAGAGTCAACGACAGCGCCAAGCGGCGAGAACTTTCGAAGCCATCACACCCCTCATGGTTAAGCTTCGCGAGGCTAGCGCGCCGAGGGAATGGCAGCAAGTTTAGATAGCGACAAACGATCAACTCCCGCCATGAGGGAATCGCGTCATCGACGGCGGACGCCGCTAGGCCCGGCGTCCCGCCGCCGAGACGTTGTCCGCGCCCAGCGCCGACAGGGCGCCGGCGACGATGCCTTCGGCGTCCAGCCCCGCCTGAGCGTACATCGCCTCGGGCTTGTCCTGGTCCTGGAAGATGTCCGGCAGGGTCAGGGTGCGGACCTTGAGGCCGCGGTCGAGCGCGCCGTGCTGGGCCAGGGCCTGCAGCACGAACGAGCCGAAGCCGCCCATGGCGCCCTCTTCCACCGTGATCAGAGCCTCGTGATTGCGGGCCAGGTTCAGGAGCAGGTCGATGTCCAGCGGCTTGGCGAAGCGGGCGTCGGCGACGGTCGCCGACAGGCCGCGGGCGGCTAGCAGGTCGGCGGCCTTGAGGCTCTCGGCCAGGCGGGTGCCGAACGACAGGATGGCCACGGCCGAGCCTTCGCGGACGATGCGGCCCTTGCCGATCTCCAGCGGCGACGCCAGGTCGGGGATCGCGACGCCCACGCCCTCGCCGCGCGGATAGCGGAAGGCCGAGGGGCGGTCGTCGATCTCAGCGGCGGTGGCGATCATCGCCGCCAATTCGGCCTCGTCGGCGGCGGCCATCAGGACCATGCCCGGCAGCGCGCCCATGAAGCCGATGTCGAACGAGCCCGCATGGGTCGCGCCGTCGGCGCCGACCAGACCGGCGCGGTCCATCGCAAAGCGCACCGGCAGGCCCTGGATCGCCACGTCGTGGACGACCTGATCGTAGCCGCGCTGCAGGAAGGTCGAATAGATCGCGCAGAACGGCTTCATGCCGTCCGCCGCCAGGCCGGCGGCGAAGGTGACGGCGTGCTGCTCGGCGATGCCGACGTCGAACATCCGCTGGGGGAAGCGCTTGGCGAACAGGTCCAGGCCGGTGCCGGAATCCATCGCAGCGGTGATCGCGACGATCTTCGGATCCAGCTCGGCCCGCTTGATCAGTTCCTGGGCGAAGACCTTGGTGTAGGTCGGGGCGGCCGGCTGGCTCTTGGCCTGCTGGCCGGTGATGACGTCGAACTTGGCGACGGCGTGCAGCTTGTCGGCGGCGCTCTCGGCCGGGGCGTAGCCCTTGCCCTTCTGGGTGACGACGTGGACCAGGACCGGCTTGTCCTTGATCTCGCGGACGTTCTTCAGCACCGGCACCAGGGCGTCGAGGTCGTGCCCGTCGATCGGCCCGACGTAGTAGAAGCCCAGCTCCTCGAACAGCGTGCCGCCGGTGACCATGCCGCGAGCGTATTCCTCGGCCTTGCGGGCGGCTTCCTGCAGCGGCCGCGGCAGCACCTTGGCCACCGACTTGCCGAGATTGCGCAGCGACTGGTAGCCACCGCCGGAGACCACGCGGGCGAGGTACGCGCTCATCCCGCCGACGGGCGGGGCGATCGACATGTCGTTGTCGTTCAGAATGACGGTCAGCTGGCCGGTGGTGGTGTGGCAGGCGCTGTTCATCGCCTCATAGGCCATGCCGGCGCTCATCGAGCCGTCGCCGATCACCGCCACCACGCTGTTGGACTTTCCGGCTGCATCGCGCGCAGCAGCGAAGCCCAGCGCCGCCGAGATCGAGGTCGCCGCGTGGGCGGCGCCGAACGGGTCGTACTCGCTCTCGCTGCGCTTGGTGAAGCCCGACAGCCCGCCGCCCTGGCGCAGCGTACGGATACGGTCGCGGCGGCCGGTCAGGATCTTGTGCGGATAGGTCTGGTGGCCGACGTCCCAGATCAGGATGTCGTCCGGCGTCTCATAGACGTGGTGAAGCGCCACAGTGAGTTCGACCACGCCCAGACCGGCGCCGAAGTGTCCACCGGTCTGCGAGACCACGTCGATCATTTCAGCCCGCAGCTCGTCGGCGAGCTGTCGCAGTTCAGGCGCGTTGAAGTCGCGCATGTCGCGGGGATACGAAACCTTGTCGAGCAGGGGCGTGACTGGCGGCATATTGTTGTCGTTCTCGAACTAATTTCGGCGATCTAGCACGAAATCCACGCTGGCCCGCAGGAAATCGGCCTGCTGACCAAACGGATCAAGGTGCGACTTGGTTTGCTCGGCAAGCAAGCCAAGGCGTTCGCGAGCAGCGTCCGCGCCCAAAAGGGTGACGTAGTTCGCCTTGCCCTTTTCCGCGTCCTTGCCGGCTTTCTTGCCCAGCACCGCGCTGTCGCCGTCGACGTCCAGCAGGTCGTCGGCGATCTGATAGGCCAGACCGATGTCCTGGGCGAAGGCCATCAGGGCGTGGCGCTCGGCCTCGCCCGCATGGGCCATGATCAGCGGCAGTTCGAACGAGACGGCGATCAGGGCGCCGGTCTTCAGGCGCTGCATCCGGGCGACGGCGCCCAGGTCGTCGCGCACGCCCAGCATGTCGATCATCTGGCCGCCGCACATGCCGCGCGCACCGGCCGCCTGGGCCAGCTTCATGACCATTTCGGCGCGCACGGCGCCGTCGTGATGGGTGTCGGGATCGGCCAGGATCTCGAAGGCGACCGTCTGCAGGGAATCGCCGGCGAGCACGGCGGTCGCCTCGTCATAGGCCTTGTGCACGGTCGCGCGGCCCCGGCGCATGTCGTCGTCGTCCATGCACGGCAGATCGTCGTGGATCAGGCTGTAGGCGTGAATGCACTCCAGCGCGCACGCGGCACGCAGGACCGGGCGATCCTCGAGATCGAACATCCGGCCCGTCTCGATGGCGAAGAACGGGCGCAGCCGCTTGCCCGGACCGAGCGCCGCATACCGCATCGCTTCGGTCAGCCGCTGCTCGGGCCCCTCGGCCCGCGGCAGAAGCTGGTCCAGCGCCACCGTCACCAGGTCGGCGGCCTCGGCCACGCGCTTGGCGAGGGCCATGTCAGTTGAACTCGGCGGGTTCGACGCCGGCCTGACCGCTGGCGCCGACCACGATCTTCTCGACCCGCAGGCGCGCGGCTTCCAGCCGCTTCTCGCAGTGCGCCTTCAGGAGCGCGCCGCGCTCGTAAAGCTCGATGGATTGCTCCAGCGGCGCCTGGCCCGACTCCAGCTGGCCGACGATGCGTTCCAGCTCGGCCAGGGCCTGCTCGAAGGAGAGCGCGTCAATGTCAGCGGCGTCGGCCATTCCGATTTCCTTGAGAAGCTATCAGGTTAGTGACCGGCGTCCCGGCCCGCAACGTTTCGAGCGTCGTCAGGATCGCTCGTAGCGCCGGGTGGACCAGTACTTCCAGCCCTGATTGGCCGTCAGGCGCCAGCCGCGCCGGCGCAGCGCGCGCCCGACCATGAAGTTGAAGAACCCGTGCGCCAGCACCACGACGTCCTCGCCGTGGCCGGCCAGGTCGACGATCAAGTCAGCGGCCTGGTCGGCCCGCTTCTCGGCCTCACGGCGGGTCTCCTGGCCATCATGGTGATTGAAGAACCACCACCAGAACCGCGCGATGAAGCCCCAGATCTTTGGCGACATCCGCACGAAGCCCGGAAAGTGCGGCGGCGGCAGCGGGGCCTCGACGAACAGGGGCGTGCGGTCGAACTCACGGCCCGCGGCCAGGGCCAGGGCGCTCTCGATGGAACGGTTTCGCACGGACGAGATGATCACGCCGGCCCGGGCGGTCTGCTCGATCAGCGCCGGCGGCGGCGTCTGGCCAGGCCGAATGCCCAGTTGTTCGTAGCGGCTCCAGTAGTCGCGGTAGCCGTGCACGTTCAGCATCACCTTGCGGTGAATGTCCGGCTCGCCGTGGCGTGCAAGCACGATCGCCCCTGGGCGCGCGGCGGTCGATTTCGGAAGGTCGGCGGTCAAAGCGTCGGCCATGTCATCCAATGGCCAGGATTCTTGCAACCCGGCCTTCGCCCTCACCCCTGCGAAAGTGCCTGTACATGCGCAAGCGCAGAACGGCCTAGAGCCTCCAGGTCGTACCCGCCCTCGAGCGAGGAAACAACCCGCCCGCGACTATGGGTCCGGGCAAGGCTCATGATCGCCCGGGTGGCCCAGGCGAAATCCTCGGCTTCGAGGTTCTGGCTGGAATCGCCGATCGGGTCGCGGGCGTGGGCGTCGAAGCCGGCCGAGATCAGAATCAGTTCGGGCGCGAAGGCGTCGACGTGGGTCAGCAGCCCCTCGAATTCCTTGCGCCACAGTTCGCGCGGCGCGTTCGGGGGCACCACGGCGTTGCGGATGTTGCCGGGGACCACCTCGGACGGATGGCCGCTGCCCGGCCACATCGGCCACTGCTGGACCGAAGCGAAGAACAGGTCGTCCTGCCCGCCGAGCGCGGCCTGGGTGCCGTTGCCGTGGTGGACGTCGAAGTCCACGACCGCCACGCGCTTGATCCCGGCCAACTGCGCGGCGCGTGCGGCCAGGGCGACGTTCGAGAAGATACAGAACCCCATCGGCAGCGCCGGCTCGGCATGGTGTCCGGGCGGCCGCACAGCACAGAACGCCCGCTCGATGCGGCCCGCGGCCACCTCGCGCGCGGCCTCGACCACCCCGCCGGCCGCCCGCAGCGCCGCGCTCAGGCTGCCGGGCGACATGTAGGTGTCGTCGTCCAGTTGCAGCATGCCCTGCGTGGGCGCGCTGTCGATCACCGCCTGGACGTAGGCCCCGCGGTGGGCGAGCTCCAGGTCGGCCCGCGCGATCAGCGGCGCCTCGCGCCGGTCGAGCTTCAGGTCGCTGTCTCCGAGCGCGGCCAGCACCGAGCTCAGACGCTCGGGCCGCTCCGGATGCCATTCGCCCGGCCGGTGGTCCAGCATCTCAAGATGGGTGTAGAGGGCGATATCCATGCGAATCGCAGCCTAACCCGGCTTACGTGGAACCCGAATGCAACAACCGACGATACGCCGCGCAGATCCTTCCGACGCTCAGGTTTTATCCGACCTTGGGTCGCGGACGTTCGCCGAGACCTTCGCCCATCTCTACCCGCCGCAGGACCTCGCCGACTTCCTGGCGCTGGCCTACGGCCTCGAGAAGACCCGAGCCGATCTCGCCGACCCGGCCAAGGCCCAATGGCTGGTCGAGGCCGACGGCCAGGCGGTCGGCTACGCCCTGGCCGGCCCCTGCGACCTGCCCCATCCCGACGTCACCGCCGCCAGCGGCGAGCTCAAGCGCTTCTACCTGCTGAAGCCGTGGCAGGGCGGCGGCACGGGCGGGCGGCTGTTCTCGGAGGTCATGGCCTGGCTCGAGCGCGACGGGCCGCGCGACCTCTGGATCGGGGTCTGGTCGGAGAACCTGGGCGCCCAGAGATTCTACATGCGCCAGGGCTTCGAACAGGTCGGCGAGTACGGCTTCCAGGTGGGCGGCACGGTCGACCACGAGTTCATTCTGCGGCGTGCCGCGCAAGGGTTCTCCACCTAGGGGCGAATTTTAGGGCGGCGCTTGCCAGTTGCCCTGCAAATTATCGTCCGCTTAGAGAAATATTGCTGCGAATTAACGTCGCGGACTTTGACGCTGACGCTCGCATTTGCGAACTTCCCGGCAATCATCGACGTAGCTGCACGCGACGGGTGGGATGCTCAAAATCGGATATGTCAGGCTGCGCGACGCGCGGTCCGCTGACGACACTGCGACCCTGAAGGCGATCGGCTGCCATGTCGTTCGCGCCGAGGAACCGGCCGGCCCGGGCGCCGACGGCTCGTGCGTGCTCATGTCGATTCTCGACTTCATCTCAGAAGGCGACCAGCTGGTCGTCACCCGCCTCAATCACCTGGCCACTTGCACCCGTGAGGTGCTTGACGTGATCGAACGACTGGAAGTCCGCGGCGCGAGCCTGTTCGTGGCCGAGTCGGACGTCAGCAGCCTGGGCGAAGGCGGTCGCGCGCTGCGCGCAGCGCTGGAGGCCGTCGCCTCGGTCGAACCGCCGTGGAACCGCCGCCGCCGCGGCGCGCCCGCCGCCGACATTCGCGCGCTGCAGGCGGCCGGCGTCGGTCCGGTCGAAATCGCCCGCCGGCTCGGCGTTTCGCGCATGACCGTTTGGCGCAAGCTCAAGGAAGCGGCGGTCTGACGCCGTCCCGCTGAAGCGGGCTTGAATCTGAAATGTTATAATATTACATTCCTTCTGCCGCGACGGTTGCGGCCGCTGCGGAGGGACGCTTGAAATCTGCCCCTAGCTCCCTCCTGGACGCCTCGGCCATCAGCCTGTCAGGCCTCTGCCTGGCCCACTGCCTGGCCCTCCCCCTCGTCGCCGCCTTCTCCCCAGTCGTGGCGACCTGGGCGGAGGCCGAGTGGGTCCACGCGCTCGCCATCGGCCTGGCCGCGCCGATGTCGGCCCTCGCCCTCTGGCGCAGGGGCCAGTCGCTGGCCGTGATCCTGCTGTCGCTGGTCGGCCTGTCGCTCATGGCGCTGGGCGTCGCACACTGGCCGAGCCATGAGGCCGAAACCCCGATCACCGTGGCGGGCAGCCTGCTGCTGGCCGGCGCGCACATCGCCAACTGGCGTCGCCGGCACAGCTGCACGGGCAAGCCCGACTAAGTCAGGCCGCCATCAGGGCGTCGAAGCCGTCGATCTCGACGATCGGCGAGGCGACCCCCGCATCGATGCGCATGACCTTGTTGCAGTAGGTCCGCAGGGTCATCGGATCATGCGAGGCCAGAACCAGGATGCCGGCGCGCTCGACCAGTTGCTGCAGGCGCCGGTGCGCCTGATCGCGGAAATCGGCGTCGCCGACGGCGATCCATTCGTCCATCAGCAGCACGTCCGCCTCCACGGACGTCGCCACCGCGAAGGCCAGCCGCGCCTGCATGCCGGCCGAATAGGTCTTCAGCGGCATCTCCAGGAACTGCCCCAGGCCCGAGAACTCGGCGATCTCCGGCAGCCGCTCCTCGATTTCGCGGCGGGTGAGCCCCGCGATCAGGCCGCGCAGGCGGATGTTGTCGAAGCCGGTCGCCGTCGGGTCGATGCCAAGGCTGAGGTCGAGCAGCGAGGCGATCCGCCCGTCGACCGCGACCAGCCCCTCATCAGGTTCGTAGGCGCCGGCCAACGCGCGGAGCAAGGTCGTCTTGCCAGATCCGTTGTGACCGACGAGACCCAGCCGATCGCCGGGCCGCAGCTCGAAGCTGACGCCCTGCAGCGCGGTGACGATCCGCCCGCCGTTGCTAAGCGCGCCGCCGACCGCGGCCCGCGCCAGGTGCTTCTTCAGGGATCGGTCGGCGCCGTAGACCGGAAAGCGCAGGGTCAGGCCCTCCACCCGGACCGCGACCAGCGAGTCGCCTGAGTCGTTCGGGGCGGGCACGACCTCCAGCCCGGCCGTGATCGGCCGCACGGTCGGCCCCGTCCGCGTCCCCGCCAGCCACCTGCGTCGCGTCGCGATCATAATTTGTTATGTGACTCGTTCTAACTTGTTAAGTTAAAACTGTAGTACGCCGTTCCCACGCGTTCAAGGCGCGCAGCCGAATGTTAGGGGCGCGATCTGGGCGCCGCATATTAGGTAGAGACCCTAGACGCCGCAGGCTCGGTCACGTCGCAGCGGCGCGACGCAAGGGCATGCTGGACAACGGCGGTCTGCGGCCCCATCTTTCGAAGTCAAACGTCTGTTCGTCTCCCAGCGGGAAGCCTGCCCATGTTCATGCGCTTTTTCACCGAGCTGCGCGAAGCCAAGGTGCCAGTGACGCTGAAAGAGTACCTGATGCTCATGGAGGCGCTGGACAAGGTGGTCATCGACCGCTCGGTCGAGGATTTCTATTTCCTGTCGCGCTCGGCCCTGGTGAAGGACGAGAAGAACCTCGACAAGTTCGACCAAGTCTTCAGCCACGTGTTCAAGGGTCTGGAGAAGGTCGAGGGCGAAGGCGTCGCCGACATCCCGGCCGAATGGCTGCGCAAGCTCTCCGAGAAGTTCCTGACCGAAGAGGAAAAGGCCCAGATCGAGGCCATGGGCGGCTTCGACAAGCTGATGGAAGCCCTGGCCGAGCGGCTGAAGGAACAGAAGGAACGCCACGAGGGCGGCAACAAGATGATCGGCACTGGGGGCACCTCGCCCTTCGGCGCCAACGGCTATCATCCCGAAGGCGTGCGCATCGGCCAGGACAAGGGCCGCCACGGCAAGGCCGTGAAGGTCTGGGACAAGCGCGAGTTCAAGAACCTCGACGACGCCGTCGAACTCGGCACGCGCAACATCAAGGTCGCCCTGCGCCGGCTGCGCAAATGGGTCCGCGACGGCGCCGCCGACGAACTGGACCTGCCAGGCACCATCAAGGGCACCGCCGAGAAGGGCTATCTGGACATCCAGCTGCGCCCGGAACGCCGCAACAAGATCAGCGTGCTGATCTTCTTCGACATCGGCGGCTCGATGGACAGCCACATCAAGGTCTGCGAGGAGCTGTTCTCGGCCGCTCGCTCAGAATTCAAGAACATGGAATTCTACTACTTCCACAACTGCCTCTACGAGAGCGTATGGAAGGACAATCGTCGCCGTCACACCGAGAAGCTGAACACCTGGGACATCCTCCACAAGTACTCCAGCGACTATAAGGTGATCTTCGTCGGCGACGCGACGATGAGCCCCTACGAGATCACCTATCCGGGCGGCTCGGTCGAGCACTGGAACGAGGAAGCCGGCGCGATCTGGATGGACCGCGTGGCCCAAATCTACGAGCACGTGGTGTGGCTGAACCCGACGGCCGAGCGCCATTGGGACTACACCCCGTCGATCGAGGTGATGAAGCAGTTGGTCAACGACCGCATGTTCCCGCTGACCATCGAAGGCCTCGACAAGGCGATGCGGGAACTGGCGCGCTAGGCCGCATCGCCCATCGCGTGCGACCTGCTAAGCTGGCGTGACGTATGAAAGATTCGCCCGTGGACCCGGCCCAGGCCAACGAACCCGAAGAGACCAACGAAGCCGCAACCAAGGCGGCGGTCTTCTGCGCCGCTGAGCGGCTGTTCGCCCTGCACGGGTTCCAGAACGTCTCGGTGCGCGACATCACCGCCGACGCCGGCGTGAACCTCGCCTCGGTGAACTATCACTTCGGCTCCAAGGACGCCCTGCTGTTCGAGATCTTCCGTCGCCGGACGGCGGAGCTGAACCGCGAGCGCGCCCGCATGCTGCACGAGGCCAACGATCGCCATCAGGGCAATCCGCCGGTTCGTGAGATCCTCGAGGCGCTGTTCGCCCCGCCGCTGCGCTGGGGCTCGCCCGAGAACGACCGCCGCATCTCGATCCAGTTCATCATCCGCTCGCGCAGCGAGGGGAACGAGGAAATGCGCGAGGCTCTGGCCAAGGACGTCAGCCACCTCGCCCGCTTCGCCGACGCCCTGATCAAGGCTCGCCCCGACCTGCCGCCCGAGACCGTCTACTGGCGGCTGCACTTCTGCCTGGGCATGGTCCACAACAACCGCTTCGCCGAATTCGACCGCCTGCACGTGCTGTCCGACGGCGCGACGCGCGAAGGCGACACCGCCGCCCTGCTGACCCGGATGCTCGACTTCGCCGAAGCCGGCTTCAAGGCCTAGGACGCCAGGTCCCAAGCGAACCTGAGATCCTCCACGAAGGCGGCGTAGGCCTGCGCCTTGGCCTGCGCGTCGGGCACGCGCAGCAGGTAGGACGGGTGATAGGTCACCACGCCCTGCGCCCGGTCGCCCAGTTGCAACGCCTGGCCCCGCGACTTGCCGATCGCCACCGGCTTGCCGACCACGCCGAGCGCGGCGGTCGCGCCCAGCGCCACGATCACCCGCGGCCGAACGATCCGCCGCTCGGCGTCCAGCCACCAGCGGCAGGCCGACACATGGCCGGCGGTCGGGGTCTGGTGGATCCGCCGCTTGCCGCGCAGCTCGTGCCGGAAATGCTTCACGGCGTTGGTGACGTAGGTCTCGGCGCGCGGCACGCCCGCCGCTTCCAGCGCTTCGTCGAGCACGCGTCCGGCCGGCCCCACGAACGGCCGGCCGGCTAGGTCCTCCTGGTCTCCCGGCTGCTCGCCGACCAGCATCAGCCGCGCCTGGCCCGGGCCTTCGCCGACCACGCCCTGCGTGGCGTCGCGCCAGAGTTCGCAGCGACGGCAGGCCTCGACGCCGGCCGCCACCTCTTCCAGCGTGGTGGGCGCGCCCTCCTCGAACGTCCCCTCCGGCGATGGCCGCTGGGGCTGGCGCACGACACGCCGGTTCGGTTCTGACGGTTGCTGGCGGACCATGTCCTGCGCGCGCGCCTCCGCGGTGGCGACCAGTTCGGGAATGAGCCGCGCCTCCGGCAGGTTCCGCCAGTAGCGCTTGGGCATCTCGCGCTGCATCGCCGCCGTCTTGAGCCGCGCCGGGTTGAAGATCGAGGCGTAGTAGGTGCGCCAATACTCCTCGAGCGCATCCTCGCGTGGCGCGTCCGCCGGGTCGGCGCCGGCGGTGAAGTTGAGCCGGCTGCGGTCCCAGTGCGCGCAGACGTCCGGCGTCAGGATCGACCAGCACATGTTGGCGAACCGCCGCTGGAAGAACGGCGCCGTCGCCTGCGTCACCCGATGGGCCGGCTCGAACCAGGCGACATAGGTCTCCTCGGCGGCGTCCTCGACCAGCCGGAAGCGGACGAAGGCCTTCATCTTGTGCGCCGCGCGCGACACCGCCCGGGCCATGTCGCGCGCGCGAGCCACGTCGAGATCGGAGGCCAGGTCCAGCAGTTCAGGCCGCTCGCACAGCCGCCAGAGCAGCCGGTAGAGCAGCGCGAACCGCTCCCCCGAACGGTGCAGCACCACCTCCTCCGCCAGGTCAACGAACGCCCGCGGCACGGTGAAGGCCGGCGCCCCCGCGCCAGGCGCCCGCGCCTCCTCCCCGAACAGGTCGCCCTCGCCGTCCACCGTCCAGATCACGTCCTGCGGCGAGGTTCCCGCAGATCTCAGCGCCCGGGCGGCCAGTCGCCAGCCGTCGAAGTCGATCTCCGAGGCGAGCCGCACCACCTGCATCAGAACAGACTCAGCTGCTTCGGCGCCGGCCGCAGATCGTCCTGGTCGGCCAGCCGGGTCGGCCGCCAGTCGTCGACCACGATGAACGGCTGCGAAGTCTTCGAGCCCCGGCTCAGCCGCCGCACGTCCTCCAGCCGCAGCCGCTTGCGCCGGCGCAGCACCAGCAGCTTGTCGACGGCGGTGACGCCGAGCCCCGGCACCCGCAGCATCTGCTCGCGGTCGGCCAGATTCAGGTCCACCGGAAACGCCCCGCGATGGCGCAGGGCCCAGGCGTGCTTGGGGTCGAGCTCGAGGTCGAGGTTCTCCCCGTCGGCGGCGATCTCGCCCGCTGCGAACCCATAGAAGCGCATCAACCAGTCGGCCTGGTAGAGCCGGTGCTCGCGCGCCAGCGGCGGCCGCGCCGGGGGCAGGCGCGCGGTGGTGTCCGGGATCGGGCTGTAGGCCGAATAGTAGACCCGCCGCAGGCCATAGGCGCCGTAGAGCCCGGCGCTGCGGGACAATATCTCGCCGTCGAAGGCCCCGTCCGCGCCGACGATCATCTGCGTCGACTGCCCGGCCGGCGCGTACTTCGGCGGCGCAACGGTCCGCGCTGGTTCTGACGCGGCCTCGATGCCCAGCCGCACCGCCCCCATCGCCTTGCGGATGCGGCGCGCATCCTTTTCCGGGGCGAGCGAGGCGATGCTGTCGTCACGCGGCAGCTCGATGTTGATCGACAATCGGTCGGCATAGAGCGCGGCCTCGTCGACCAGGGCGGGCGAGGCTTCGGGAATGAGCTTCAAGTGGATGTAGCCGCGGAAGTCGTGGACCTCGCGCAGGGTCCGGGCGACCCGGACCATTTCCTCCATCGTGTAGTCGGCGCTGCGGATGATGCCCGACGAGAGGAACAGCCCCTCGATGTAGTTGCGCTTGTAGAAGCCGAGCGTGAGGTCGACGACCTCCTGGACCGAGAACCGCGCCCGCGGGGTGTTCGAACTGACCCGATTGACGCAGTAGGCGCAGTCATAGACGCAGAAGTTGGTCAGCAGGATCTTCAGCAGGCTGATGCAGCGGCCGTCAGGCGCATAGGCGTGGCAGATCCCCATGCCCTCGGTTGAACCCACCCCGCGGCCGCCGACAGAATCGCGCCGCGACGTTCCCGAAGAAGCGCAGGAGGCGTCGTACTTCGCCGCGTCGGACAGGATGGAGAGCTTGCGCTTGAGGCTGAGAACCGCCATCCGCGCACATTAGTGTTCCACATTTGTTCTGTCGAGGGCTGGAAAGCTCGACGGGCTCTCTGTCGCAGCCTAGCCTCCGGCGCATGGATCTGATCGACCCCTTCGCCCAGGCCACCCCTCACCTGGCCACCCGCCTCAAGACCGGCGAGCCGCACCAAGTGTTTTCGGGCTTCCTGTTCCACGTCGAGGGCGACCGCTACATCATCCTGACCGCCCTGCACTGCCTGCTGCGTCCCAACACCTTCTACTTCAAGAACCGTGGGACCGAAGGGACCTGGGCCGACACCTACGCCCACGACCTCGACTGCGCGGCGCTGGGGATCAGCGTCCCGCTCTACGATGGCCGCACGCCGCGCTTCCGTTGGCATCAGGACCCCGACAACGCCTCGCTCGACATCGCCGGCGTGCCCGTACGGCTGCACAGCCAGCCCCAGGCGATCAATTGGACCGGGCGCTTCGGCGACTACGACGTCCTGTCCCAGGGGTTGCCGCTGACCACCGGCTCGGCGGGGATGATCTATGGCTTTCCCGGCGGCGCAGCGATCCTGCGAGAGGCCCCGATCGCGCGTGGCTTCACCCTGGCCAGCGACTATCGGCTCAACCCCTACGCCTTCCATGTCGACGGCATCGGTGGGGTGGGCTGCTCAGGCGGGCCGGTCGCCCTGCGGGCCGAGCGCGGCGACCGCACGCTGATGCAATGGATCGGCATCTACGTCGCCACCTACGAGGCCGAGCGCCTCGGCCGCTGCATCCCGCTGGGGCGGATCATGGAACTGGTCGACGCCATGACCGCCGAGCCGATGCTGTGGGGGGCCTAGGCCTCAAAAATCGGTTGCGCCCCGGCTGAGCTTGGCGTCCCGTACCGGTGTTGTCGGGGGACGCATGGAGGCTTTGGGCTGCATGGCGACGACGTTCAAACTCAATGGCCGCGATGTCACGGTCAAAGGCCCGAACGACTCCCCCCTGCTCTGGGCGATCCGCGACGAGCTCGGCCTCACCGGCACCAAGTTCGGCTGCGGCATCGGTGGCTGCGGCGCCTGCACGGTGCACCTCGACGGCGAGCCGGTGCGCTCGTGCGTCACCCCGGTCAGCTCCATCGCCGGCCACGCGATCACCACCATCGAAGGCCTGGACGGCCGCCATCCGCTGCAGAGCGCCTGGATCGAGGCCCAAGCGCCTCAGTGCGGCTACTGCCAGTCCGGCCAGATCATGTCGGCCGCGGCGCTGCTGAAATCGACGCCCAACCCCACCGACGCCCAGATCGACGACGCCATGAACGGCAACCTCTGCCGCTGCATGTCCTATGTGCGGATCAAGAAGGCCATCAAGCTGGCCGCCGCCAAGACGCAAGGGGCCAAGGCATGAACGCTATCGCCCCGCTCTCTCGCCGCGGCTTCCTGGCCGCGATCGCCGCCACCGGCGCGGCCATGACCTTCGCGGTCGGCCCGGCCGCCGCCGCGGCCGGCGATTTCGAGCCGACCATCTGGTACTCGATCGGCCGCGACGGGATCGTCACCGTCAACGTCATCCGCGCCGAGATGGGCCAGCACGTCGGCACCGCCATCGCCCGCATCGTCGCCGACGAGCTCGAGGCCGACTGGTCCAGGGTCCGCATCAACCACGTCGACTCCGCCGCCAAGTGGGGCCTGATGGTCACCGGCGGCAGTTGGTCGGTCTGGCAGAGCTATCCGCTGATGAGCCAGGCCGGCGCGGCCGGCCGCATCGTGCTGATCGAGGAAGGCGCCAAGCTGCTCGGGGTCGACCCGAAAACCTGCACGGCGGCGAACAGCGTCGTCAGCGGCGGCGGCAAGTCGATCGGCTATGGCGACATTGTCGCGCGCGGAGACCTGAAGCGGTCCTTCACCGCCGACGAACTCGGCAAGATGCCGATCAAGAAGGCTGCCGACCGCCGGCTGGTCGGCAAGCCCTCGGCCCAGCTCGACATCGACGAGAAGGTCGACGGCTCGGGCAAGTTCGGCATCGACGCCAAGATCGACGGCATGGTCTACGCCCGGCCGAAGATCCCGCCGACCCGCAACGAATCCAAGGTCGTCTCGGTCGACGACAGCGCCGCCAAGGCGGTGCCCGGCTACATCCGCACCATCACGCTCGACGATCCGTCGGGCACCGTCCCCGGCTGGGCGATGGTCATCGCCGACAGCTTCGTCGCCGCCGACGCTGCGTGCGAACTGGTCAAGGTCGAGTGGAGCTCCGGCGACACGGCCAAGACCTCGGAGGCCGATATCCAGAAGCGCGCCAGCACCCTGATCGCCGATCCCAAAGCCGGCGCCCTAGTGGTCGAGGATCCCGGCGTCGACGCCGCCTTCGCCGCGGCCAAGACCAGGCTTGAGCGCACCTACACCACCGCCAGCGCCCTCCACTTCCAGCTTGAGCCGGTCAACGCCCTGGCTTTGGTCAACAAGGACGGCTCCTACGAAATCCACACCGGCAACCAGTGGCAGTCGCTGGTGCTGCCGTGGCTGTCCAAGGCGCTCGGCGTGCCCGAGGACAAGATCGTCCTGAAGACCTACCTGCTCGGCGGCGGCTTCGGCCGCCGGCTCAACGGCGACTATGCGGTGCCCGCCGCGCTCGCCGCCAAGGCGCTCGGTCGGCCGGTGAAGATGGTCTGCACCCGCGCCGACGACAGCCGCTTCGACTCCTTCCGCTCGCCCTCGGTGCAGGTGGTGAAGATGGCGTTCGGCGAGGGCGGCCGCGTGACAGCCATGGACCACGCCGCCTGCGCCGGCTGGCCGACCCAGGTCATGGCCCCGTTCTTCATGCCCAAGGGCGCCAACGACGTCGCCTACGATCCGTTCGCGATCAGCGGCGCCAACCACTGGTACAGCGTCGGGGCCCAGCGCGTCCGCGCCGTGCCCAACGACCTGGCCAACCGCGCCTTCCGCCCAGGCTGGCTGCGCTCGGTCGGACCCGGTTGGACCAACTGGGCGGTCGAGTGCTTCATGGACGAGGCGGCGCGGTCGGTGGGCAAGGACCCGCTCGCCTTCCGCCTGGCGATGCTGGACGGCGCCGGCCGCAACGCCGGGACCCCGCCCAACTCGGTCGGCGGCGCCAAGCGGCAAGCCGCCGTGCTCTCGCGCCTCGCCGCCAAGGCCGGCTGGGACCAATCCCTGCCCAAGGGAACAGGCCTGGGCATCGCCACCACCTTTGGCCAAGAACGCGACATGCCGACCTGGGTCGCCTGCGCGGCGCGGGTCAAGGTCGACGCCGCCAGCGGGGCGGTGAAGGTCGAAAAGCTGACCCTGGTCGCCGACGCGGGAACCATCGTCTCGCCAGAAGGCGCCCTGGCCCAGATGGAGGGCGCAGCGCTCTGGGGCATGAGTCTGGCCCTCTTCGAAGGCACCGAGTTCGAGAACGGCGCGCCGCGCGACACCAACCTCGACGGCTATACGCCGTTGCGGATGGCCGACGTCCCCGAGCTCGATATCGAGTTCATCGAGAGCGCCGAGGTCCCGGTCGGATTGGGCGAGCCGGCGACGACGGTGGTCGGCCCGGCGATCGGCAACGCCATCTTCGCGGCCTCCGGGGCGCGGGTCCGCCACCTGCCGATCAGTCCTCAATCGGTGCTTAACGCCTTGAAGACCAACTCTTAACCCGCGGAGGGCTATCTCCAGGCCGCGCCTCCCCCCTCTTGGCGCGTAGCAGACCTGGAAAGCCCTTTCTATGCATCGCCTTCTTCTCGTGGGCGGCGCGGCCGCCGCCGCGCTCCTGTCCTCCAGCGCCGCGCTCGCCGCCGACGCGCCGCAGGTCGAGGAGCTGATCGTCACCGGCGAGAAGACTAGCCGCAGCCTGCAGGACACCGTCGCCAGCGTCGCGCTGTTCACCGAGCGCGACCTCGACGCCCGCAATGTCCGCGACCTCAGCGATCTGGTGAACCAGGCCGCCAACGTCGGCCAGACCTATCAAGGCTTCGGCTTCACCATCCGCGGCGTCGCCAACAACGGCGTCTCGGGCGGCGGCAGCGGCGGCCTGGCCACGGTCTATCTCGACGGCGCGGCCCTGCCCGACCGCGCGTTGGCGGCCGGCCCGCTGAACATGTGGGACATCGCCCAGGCCGAAATCCTGCGTGGCCCGCAATCGACCCTCCAGGGCCGCAACACGCTCGCCGGCGCCATTGTCCTGCGCAGCAACGATCCGACCTGGACCTGGAGCGGCGCGGCCCGCGCCGACCTGGCCGACGATGAGTCGCGCATCCTGGCCTTCGCCGCCGGCGGCCCGATCGTCGCCGACCAGCTGGCCTTCCGCCTGTCGTTCGAGGACCGCGAGTCCGAAGGCTTCACCTACAACGCCACCCGCAAGACCCAGGAAGACCCGCTGCTGTCGACCACCGTCCGCGGCAAGCTGCTGTTCACCCCCTCGGCCCTGCCCGACCTGACCGTGCGCGCCAGCGTGCTGCACAATCGGCATAAGGGCGGCTACATCTACAGCTACTCGCGCTCCGACGTGCCGAACCCGGCCGAGAACCGCGTCGCCACCAGCGACTATCCGGGCCAGACCCGCAGCACCTCCGACATCCTGACGGTCAACGCCGACTACGCGCTCTCCGACCAGCTGACGCTCACCTCGGTGACCGCCTGGAGCAAGGTGCGCAGCGCCAGCCTGTTCGACATGGACGGCGGCCCGGCCTCGATCGCCTACGGCCAGGAAGACGACCTCGACCGCTCGTTCTCGCAGGAGCTGCGGCTGCACTACGAAGGCGAACGCCTGTCCGGCCTCGCCGGCGTCTACTACGCCGACCGCGACCGCGACTTCGCCGTGGCCACCCGCAACGCCCTGGCCACGCCGCGCGCCACCCTGCTCGGCGTGCTGATGAGCGCCCCGTTCAACCTGCCCGCGGCCACCGCCAACGCCGCGGCCAACGCCTATGTCGCGGCCCTGCCGGCGGTCTCGGTCGACTTCGCCGGCCGCGCACCGGAAGAGATCCAGACGATCGCCCTCTTCGCCGACGGCCGCTACCAGCTGACGCCGCAGCTCTCGCTGCTGGCCGGCTTCCGCTACGACCGCGAAGAAAACACCCTGTCGGTCGCCCAGACCACGCGCTTCGCCGGGACCTATCCGAACCCAGCCGCCTTCGGCGCCCTCGCCCCGGTCATCGCCGGCCTGAACCAGGTCGTCGGCCTCTACGTCGCCCAGGCCACCGCCAACCAGCCCGAGACCTCGCGCACCTTCGAGGCCTTCCTGCCCAAGCTCGGCCTGAAGTACGACCTGACCGAGGACGCCTCGCTGAGCTTCGTGGCCCAGCGCGGCTACCGCTCGGGCGGCGCCAACATCAACGTCATCCGCTCAGCGGTCGTGCCCTACGATCCTGAGTACACCTGGAACTACGAGATCGCCGCGCGCACCAGCTGGCTGGACGGCGCCCTGAGCGTCAACGCCAACGCCTACTATGTCGACTGGACCGACCAGCAGGTGGTCGTGAACCTCAGCGCGACGCCCTACGACTACCAAACCGAAAACGCCGGCGCCTCGACCCTCTACGGGGCCGAGCTGGAAGCGGCCTATCGCCCCTCGGCCGCCTGGGACCTCTACGGCTCCGTCGGCTACAGCCACACCGAGTTCGACGACTTCACGATCCGCGCCGGCACGACGACCATCGACCTGTCGGGCAGCGAGTTCGCCTTCGCCCCGGAATGGACCTGGAACCTCGGCGGCGCCTACCGCTGGGACAACGGCGTGTTCGTCAACCTGGACGCCGGCTACCGCAGCAAGTCCTATGGCGTGTCGGGCCCGACCCAGAGCGCCAACAAGCTCGACGCCCGCACCCTGCTCGGCGGCAAGATCGGCTATCAGGCCGAACGCTGGACCCTGGCCGCCTACGCGACCAACCTGCTGGACGAAGAGTACGTCCAGTTCCGCCAGCCGACCCTCAACCGCGCCATGTACGGCGCGCCGCGCGTCTTCGGGGCCGTCCTCGAAACCCGTTGGTGACGACAGCGTACTCCCGCCGGACCGGCCACGGTTCGGCGGGGAAATGCTCCAAATCCAAAAAGCTCCCAGCGCGATCAGATTCTATCGAAGCCGATCGCGCTCTGGGCCGCTCGCGGCCCTTCCCCCGCGGCATCGGACTCTGATACGACGGTCGGCATAAAATTTAGCCGTAATAATTAGGGAGTCGCCCGCGCGACCCATTTAGCGATCCGTGCGCGGGCGGAACGCGATTGGAAGCACATATTTCAAAGCAGGACGCGGCCGACGCCGCGTCTGAGGACGCCCCTGTCGAGCTCACCCTGGCGGAGAAGGAAGCCGCCTACGAGAAGTTCGTCTGGGACAACCTGAAGCGCAATTACATCGGCAACTACCTGCATGGCATGCTTGGCATGACCGGGTTCAGGTTGATCAACGCCCCGACCTTCCTCCCCGCCTACCTGCACATGATCTCCGGATCGAACACCATCGTCGGGCTCGGCCTGGCGTTGCAGCAGGTCGGCAGCGTGATTTCGCCGATCTTCGGCGCCACCCAGATCGAACACCGCAGCAAGGTGATGCCGGCCGCCGTCTGGATGGGCGGCCTGGCGCGGGTCCAGATCATCGGCATGGCCCTGGCCGGCTGGTTCCTGAAGGGCCAGTCGCTCGTCGTGACCATGATGGTCCTGATGTTCCTGTTCGGGCTGTTCATGGGCACCCAGCGGGTGGTCTTCGGCCTGCTGATGGCCAAGGTCATTCCGCTCAGCCGCCGCGGCCGCCTGCAGGCCTGGCGCAACGCCACTGGCGGGCTCATAGCCGCCGCCCTGGCATGGGCGGCGGGTAAGTACCTGATCGAGGGCAACGTCTTCGGCAACGGCTACGCCACCACCTTCGCGCTGGCGGCCTTCCTGACCAGCATGGGCCTCTGGGCCCTGCAGGTCCTGCTGAAGGAGCCCGAACCGCCGAACCTGCCGGCCCAGGCCCGGTTCCGCGACCGGGTGAAGGACTTCCCGGCGCTGATCATGTCGGACAAGGGCTATGCCTGGTTCCTGGTCGTGCAGATGGTCGCCACCGCCAGCCGGATCGCCACGCCGTTCTACATCATCTTCGTCTCGTCCACGATGAAGCTGGACGGCATGACGCTCGGCCTGCTCAGCCTCGCCTTCCTCGGCGCCGACACCCTGTCGAACCTGGTCTGGGGCTATCTGGGCGACAAGACCGGCTTCAAGCTGGTGCTGGTGTTCTCGATGATCTTCTGGGTCGCGGCCACGGCGCTGCTGATGCTCAACCACGCCCCCTGGGCGATCTTCCTGGCCTTCTTCGGCCTCGGCGCGGCCCAGTCGGGTTACATGATGGCGGCCCAGACCATGATCCTGGAGTTCGGCTCGCGGGCCGAAATGCCGATGCGGATCGCCATCTCCTCGACCGCGGAAGGCATCATGGCCTCGCTGGGCCCGCTGGCCGGCGGGTTCATCGCCGACCACTACGGGTTCAACGTCGTGTTCGGCGCCTCGATCGGCTTCCTCGTGCTCGGCCTGATCGTCCTTCTCACCGTCGTGAAGGAACCGCGCACCGCACGGATGGCCTCGCTCTGAAGGCGTGCTAGATCGGAAGCCATGAAGCCCGAAAAGGACCCGGAGGTCGTCGACCTCGCCGAACGTCGGAAGGCCATCCAGGCCCGCGAGGCGGCCGCCAAGGCCGCCCGCGAGAAGGCCGCCCGACAGGCCAAGTCGGGCGGCTCGATGCTCGGCGGGCGCAAGCACGCCGGCCCGATCCTGATCCTGGTGATCCTCGTGCTGCTGGCGATCTTCGTCCTGCCGCGCCTGCTCTAGGTGAATTCTCGCCGCGCCGTGTCACACGGCGCGGCGCTCGCGCGTCCTGTGTTTGAACCCCAAGCACAGGACCTCCCCATGTCTGCTCGCCTCAATCCCTACCCCCACGCGCCCGAGATATTCGCGGCCATGACCGCGCTCGAAACGGCCGTCGTGTCGTCCGGCCTCGAACACAGCCTGATCGAGCTCGTGAAGACCCGCGCCTCCCAGATCAACGGCTGCGCCTTCTGCATTCACATGCACACCCGCGACGCCCGCGCCCACGGCGAGAGCGAGGAGCGCCTGTACCTGCTGGCGGCCTGGTGGGAGAGCTCGCTGTTCACGCCGCGCGAGAAGGCGGCCCTGACCTGGACCGACTCCCTGACGCTGATCGCCCAGACCCGCGCGTCGGACGCGGACTACGCGGCCATGCGCGAGCACTTCGACGAGGCCGAAGCCGTAAAGCTGACCATGCTGATCGGCGCGATCAACGTCTGGAACCGTCTGGCCGTCGGCTTCCGCAGCCAGCACCCGCGCAAGTGGGTCGCCGAGAAGGCGGCCTAACTCACAAGATGCTCCCCCTCTGGGGGAGCTGTCAGCCGAACGGCTGACTGAGGGGGACTTTGACAGCTTGAGAGCGGTCCCCCTCCGTCTCGGCGCTGCGCGCCAATCCACCTCCCCCAAGGGGGGGAGGATCGTTCTAAGCCGCCAGCTTGCCGGCGGCGGCCTGGGCGATGCGCGCCTTCGCCATCTCGTTGGCGACCTCGTGGCTCGGCCGCCCCTCGGACGCGGCGCGGTCGAGCACCTCTTCCAGCGTCAGCGTCAGGCGGTCGAGCTTGGCCGCGACCCAAGCCTGGTCGAACGCCTCGCCGCGCTCCAGGGCGCGGATCTCACCGGCGACGTTGATGATGCCGCCGCCGTTGATCACGTAGTCGGGCGTGTAGAGGATGCCGCGCGCGAACACCTCGCGGCCGATCTCGGCGCTGGCCAGCTGGTTGTTGGCGCCGCCGGCGATGATCTTGGCCTTCAGCCGCGGCAGGGTGCTGTCGTTGATCGCCCCGCCCAGCGCGCACGGCGCAAAGACGTCCGCCTCGGCGTCGAAGATCGCGCCCGGCGCGACGATGGTCGCCCCGGTCCGCGCCGCCACCTGCGACAGCGCCTCTTCGTTGACGTCGGTGATAATCAGCTTGGCGCCGGCCGCGTGCAGCTTCTCGGCCAGGTAGGCGCCGACATGGCCGACACCCTGGATGGCGACGGTGACGCCGTCCAGCTCACGGTTCAGGCCGCGGCGCACCGCCAGCCGCACGCCGCGAAACACACCCTCGGCGGTGACCGGGCTCGGATCGCCCGAGGCGGCCGGGTGGCCCTCCAGCCCGGCGACATAGCGGGTTTCCTTGCGCGCATAGCCCAGATCGACCGGCGAGACGCCGACGTCCTCGGCCGTCCAATAGACGCCGTTCAGCGCCTCGATCGCGCGGCCGAAGGCTTCGAACAGCGCCGGGGTCTTCATGGTGCGGCTGTCGCCGATGATCACCGACTTGCCGCCGCCCAGCTCCAGGTCGGCCATGGCGTTCTTGTAGGACATCGCCCGCGACAGCCGCAGCGCGTCGTCGAGCGCCGCCTCGGCGCTGGCGTAGGGCCACATCCGGCAGCCGCCCGCCGCAGGCCCGCGCGCGGTGGAGTGCACCGCGACGATCGCCTTAAGGCCGGTTATTTCATCGAAGAACGAATGTACGCCTTCGTGACCCTCGAACGCGGGGGAATCGAACAAGGTCATGCTGCAATCAAAGCCTCTGACTGGAAGAGCTTGCCCGCCTTACGCCCCTCCCCGGCGCATCACAAGCCCGCTCTAAGCCGCGCCGCCGCCTCAGCGTGGATCGGCGCATTCGGCTGGGTCGGCGAGCCCGGAATAGTGGGCGCGCCGGACGGCAGCGGGGCCTGCGGCGTCTTGATGAACGACAGCAGGTCGGCCCACACCACCGGACCCTGGTGATCGCGGGTCATCAGGTGCCAGCCCTTGGCGTAATAGGCCGAACGGTCGGTCGGCTTCAGCTTCTTGGCGGCCTGGAACGACGGCGTCTCTGGGATGATCTCGTCATTGGCGCCATAGATGTACAGCGTCGGAACCTTGATCTGCCCGGTCCCAGCCCAGGCCCGCTCCATCATCGCCACCAGGCCATAGAGGGTGTCCGAGCGCGCGCCCCAGACCATCAGCGGATCGCGGCCCATGGCCACCAGTTCCTCGTGATTGTCGGTGGGCTTTACGCGGGTGGTCAGCCAGCGCGGCGGCTCGTAGACCTTGGCGGCGGTGAAGCGCGAAGCCAGCCACAGCATGGTCTTGTAGGGCAGCGGCTGGTTCGACCAGCCCCAGACCGCCGGCGCCATGAGGATCAGCCGGTCAGCGTCGGGCGGTACGTCAGAAGCAAAGGCCTCGATCGCCACGGCCCCGCCCATGCTCTCGCCTGCGACGATCAGCGGCACGCCCGGATGGCGCATCCGCACCACCGAGACCATGGTCCGCAGGTCGTCGATCATCAGTTCGTCGCCGCCCCAGATGCCGCGATTGGGCGAGCGCCCGAACCCGCGCTGGTCGAAGGCGTAGGTGGTGACGCCATGCTCCGCCCAGTACGGCGCGGCCAGGTGGAAGGCGTTGGCGTAGTCGTTCATGCCGTGCAGGGCGACGACCACCGCCTGCGGCGGCCCTTGCGCCTCCCAGCGGGTCAGGCCCAGCCGCGCGCCGTCGAACGAGACGAAGACGTCCCGCTCCAGCCGCGGCCCTTGGAAACCCATGGGCGGCGCGCCGGCCTGCTGCACCATCAAGGGGGTGCAGGCGCTCAGCATCATGGCGGCGAGGACAGCGGCGAGGCGTTTCACGAACCCAGGATCTCCAAAACCCTTTGGCGAAGATAGGGCGCCACCTCCGCCTCGAACCAGGGGTTCCGTTTCAGCCAGCCGGTGTTACGCCAGGATGGGTGCGGCATCGGCAGATAACTCGGCGCATAGTCGCGCCAGGCCCGAACCGTCTCGGTCATGTTGGTCCTGGCGCCCGGCCCCAGCGCCCAGTCCTGGGCGTAGCCGCCGACCAGCAAGGTCAGTTCCACCTTCGGCAATTCGGCCAGCAGTTGCGGCCGCCAGAGCTGCGCGCAGCGGCGCGGCGGCGGAAAGTCGCCGCCCTTCGGATTGGTGCCTGGAAAGCAGAACGCCATCGCCGCGACGCCGATCTCAGGCCGGCCGTAGAAGGTCGCCGCGTCGATCCCCATCCACTGGCGCAGCCGGTCGCCGGACGGGTCGGTGAACGGCAGGCCGCTCTCGTGCACGCGTCGGCCCGGAGCCTGGCCGGCGATCAGCAGCCGGACTTCCGGCCGCACGAACACCACCGGCCGCGGCGCATGCGGCAGGTCGCCGGCGCAGGCCCGGCAAGCGGCGATGTCGTCGAGAACGGCCGAAAGGCTCATGGGCCCGATATGGGCCCCGGCGCCTTACTCGTCCACGTCGCCGTCGGCCGGCGGAGCTGCGACCACTTCGCCCTCCAGCGGCAGGCGCAGGCGATAGACGCCCTTGAACTTCTCGGGGTCGGCCGGCTTGCCGTGGCGGGTGATGACGATCTTGCCCTGACGGGCCAGGCCGCGCGCGGTGTTGCGCACGTGGCCGGTCAGGCGGCGCCAGTTCTCGTTGTCGGCGGCGCGCGCCACCTCTTCCGACGAGGCCGACTTGCCGGGCGCGAGCTTGCCCAGCACGTCGAAGATCACCGCTTCCATGTCGACGCTCATGATCAACCGCCCCGCTTCAGGGTTTCGCGGGCGATGACCACCTGCTGGATCTGGCTGGTGCCCTCGTAGATCCGGAAGATGCGCACGTCGCGATAGAACCGCTCGATGCCGTGGTCGGCGACATAGCCGGCGCCGCCGAAGATCTGCACCGCGCGGTCGGCGACGCGGCCGACCATCTCCGAGGCGAAGTATTTGGCCGCCGCCGCTTCCATGGTCACGCTCTGGCCGGCGTCGCGCTTGCGGGCGGTCTCCATGGTCATGGCCTTGGCGACCAGCGCCTCGGTCTTGGAGTCGGCGATCATCCCCTGGACCAGCTGGAAGTTCGAGATCGCTTGCCCGAATTGCTTGCGCTCGGTCGCATAGGCCACGCAGTCGGCCAGCAGCCGCTCGGCCACCCCGATGCAGACCGCCGAGATGTGCAGCCGCCCGCGGTCCAGCACCTGCATCGCGACCTTGAAGCCTTCGCCCTCATTGCCCAGGCGGTTCTCCACCGGCACCCGGACGTTGTCGAAGATCACGTCGCAGATGTGCGCGCCCTGCTGGCCCATCTTCTTCTCGGGCTTGCCGACCGACAGGCCCGGCAGGTTGCGCTCGACCAGGAAGGCGCTGACCCCGCCGCCGCCGGCCTTGCCGGGGTCGCTGCGGGCCATGACCGTGAACAGGTCGGCCTTGTTGGCGTTGGTGATGAAGCGCTTGGTGCCGTTCAGCACATAGACGTCGCCGTCCCGGATGGCGGTGGTCTGGACGTTGGCGCTGTCGGAGCCGGCTTCCGGCTCGGTCAGGGCGAACGAGGTGATGATCTCGCCCGAGGCGATGCCCGGCAGGTACTTGGCCTTCTGGGCCTCGGTGCCGAACATCACCAGCCCCTGGCTGCCGATGCCGACATTGGTGCCGAAGGCCGAGCGGAAGGCCGGGCTGGTGCGACCGAGTTCCACGCCGACCAGGCACTCGTCCTCCATGGAGAGGTCGAGGCCGCCGAACTCCTCGGGGATCGACAGGCCGAACAAGCCCAGCCCTTTCATCTCGTCGATGACTTCGGCCGGGATGGCGTCGTCCTCGGAGACCTTGGCCTCCAGCGGCCGCAGCCGTTCGGTGACGAACCGGCGGACCGTGTCGATCAGCTGTTCACGGGTTTCGAGGTCGAGGGCCATGGAGAAGTCTCGGCTATTGGCAGACGTGCTGGTCCGCCGGGGTCTCGGCGAACTTGGAGAGGGTGACGCTGATAACCGGATCAGGCCAGACCTCATAGCCCACGGCGCCGGCCGGGACCGTGCAGATCGTGCTCATCCGCTTCATCAGCTTGCCGCCGCGCAGGGCGGTGATCTCGGCCTCATAGGCCAGAGGACGGGTCAGGCCGTTCCAGATCTTCAGGATCGACTGGCGCTTCTCGACCGAGGCGTCCAGCGCGAAGGCCAGCTTGCCGGCCCCCGCGCCATTGTAGGTTTCCTTGCCGTCGGCGCTCGCCATGCCGACGCGGCCGGCCTCGACGTCGTCCAGCGCCGGCTGGCCGGCCTCATCGAGGCGGACGACCGCCCGCTGGCCGGTCAGCACCTGCACCAGGCCGTTCTCGACCTTGGTGTGCGGATCCAGCCCCGCCGCCTTCAGCGCTTCGACCGGGATGGTCGGCAGCTGGGCCTGGGCGGTCCCGGCCGCCAGCCAGACGCCGAGCGCCGCGATGGCCAGGCGCCGCATCTCAGGCGCGCGCCAGCGCCAGGGCCGAGCCCTGCCCGACCCCGACGCACATCGTCGCCAGGGCGCGCTCGCCGCCGTTGAGCTTCAAGGTGCGGGCGGCGGTCAGCGCGATCCGCGCGCCGGAGGCGCCGAGCGGGTGGCCAATGGCGATCGCGCCGCCGTGGGCGTTCACGTGAGCAGCGTCGTCGGCCAGGCCCCAGGCGCGGGTGCAGGCCAGGGCCTGGGCCGCGAAGGCTTCGTTCAGCTCGACGACGTCGAAGTCGCCGACCTTGATCCCCAGACGCGCGGTCAGCTTCTCGACCGCCGGGATCGGGCCGACGCCCATCACCCGCGGCGCGACGCCGCCGGACGCCCCGCCCTGGATCCGGGCCAGCGGCTCCAGGCCCAGCTTCTCGACCATCTCGGCGCTGGCCAGCAGCAGCGCCGCGGCCCCGTCGTTGACGCCCGAGGCGTTGCCCGCCGTCACCGTGCCGCCCTCGCGGACGATCGGCTTCAGCGCCTGCAGCGCCTCCAGGCTGGTGTCCGGGCGCGGATGCTCGTCCTGCGCCACCACCACGTCGCCCTTGCGGTCCTTGATGGTCAGCGGCGCGATCTCGCCGTCGAAGAAGCCGGCCGCGCGCGCCGCGCCGACCCGGGCCTGGCTGCGCTGGGCGAAGGCGTCTTGGTCCTCGCGGTTGATCTGGTAGTCGGTCGCCACGTTCTCGGCGGTCTCGGGCATGGCGTCGACGCCATAGGCCTTCTTCATCGCCGGGTTCACGAACCGCCAGCCGATGGTGGTGTCGTAGATCTCGGGGCTGCGCGAAAACGCCGCGTCCGGCTTGGCCATGACGAACGGCGAGCGGCTCATGCTCTCGACCCCGCCGGCGACGATCAGGTCGGCGTCGCCCGAGGCGATGGCCCGCGCCCCGGCGATCACGGCGTCCAGGCCCGAAGCGCAGAGCCGGTTCACGGTCAGGCCCGGCACGCTCTCCGGCATCCCGGCCAGCAACAGCGCCATGCGCGCGACGTTGCGGTTGTCCTCGCCGGCCTGGTTGACGCAGCCGTAGACGACCTCGTCGACCCGCGCCCAGTCCAGTTTCGGATAGGCGGCCATCAGCGCCTTCAGCGGATGGGCGGCCAGATCGTCGGCCCGCACCTTCGACAGCGCGCCGGCGTAGCGGCCGATCGGGGAGCGCAGGCCCCCGCAGAGAAAGACAGTCCGGCCTTGCATCACTTGTCCCCGCCGCCTAGTTCGCTTCGGGCCGCAAACTAGTGACTGGGACCGCGGCGGGCAAACCCTTCATAGGGGTCAGGGGACGGGAATGGACGGCGGCGAAGAACTCGAGATCGGCGGCTGGAAGCACCAGGTCGTGAAGGACGGCGAGTGGGCCGGCTGGGTGCTGTACGGCAACGACCCGTTCGAGGATCACGCCGGGCCGTTCTACTACCGGGTCGACGAGACCGGCCAACGGGTCTGCGCCATGCGCGCCGAGAAGCACCACATGAACGGCGGCGGCTTCATGCACGGCGGCGCGATCATGACCTTCGCCGACTACTGCCTGTTCGTGATCGCCCGCGACGACCTGCAGGACAGCCGCAGCGTGACCGCCCAGTTCAACGGCGACTTCGTCGGCGCGGTGCCGGTCGGCGCGCTGGTCGAGTGCCGCGGCGAGGTGGTCAAGGCCGCCCGCAGCATGGTGTTCGTCCGCGGCCTGATCACCACCGGCGGCGAGCCGGTGATGAGCTTCTCGGCGATCATCAAGAAGACCAAGCCGCGGACCTGACCCATGAAGAAGCTCGACGCCGCCATCGCCAAGAAGATCGCGCCCTCGGCGCTCATGGTCCTGATCGCCGGACCGATCTTCCTGTTCTTCGTCATGGACCTGATCATGTTCGCGGCGATGAGCGGGAGCCGCGGCGCGACCTCGCCGAACCAGGTGGTCGATCTCTCGATGGAGATCGTCATCTGCATCATGACCGGCGTGCTCAGCGCCTTCGGGATCCGCTCGATCCTGCGGGCCCTGAAGGACTAGCGCGGTGGGCCAGCTCGTTCCGCTGACGCCGGCCGACATCGCCGAGGTCATGCGGATCGAGCGGCTGCCCGGCTACGACGCCTTTATCGGCCAGTTCAGCGCGGACGAGCACGCCGCCGAGTTGGCTTCCCCCGACGCCCGCTACCTCGGCTACCGCCAGGGCGCCGGTCTCGCCGGCTTCGTAATCGTCCAGGCGTTCACGGCGCCGACGGTGTTGCTGCGCCGCATCGCGGTCGACGACACCGGTCGGGGGACCGGCAGCGCCCTCTTCCGCGCCGCCGTCGATTGGATCTTCGCCAACACGCCGGCGCAGGCCGTGAAGCTGCACGTGCGGCCCGAGAACCACCGCGCCCGCCACATCTACGTCCGCGAGGGCTTCACCCGCCACGGCGACGATCCGGCGACCGAGTACCTCTCCGTCACCCGCGCGCGCTGGGTCGGCTAGTCTACTCCGCTCATCCCGGCGAAAGCCGGGACCCAAGCGGACTCCCAGCCCCACGAGCCTGGGCCAGCCATGGCCGAACCTCAGCTTGGATCCCGGCTTTCGCCGGGACGAGCGGACGAAGTAACTAGGGAACGATCGTCGCCTCGATCTTCGTGACGCCGTAGACGCTGCGCCACGCCTTCTTGTCTTCGGACAGCACCAGCCGCCAGGGCGCAGCCTTGTCGTCCAGCGGCGCTCCGTCGACCGTGTCGGCCAGGATCACCGTGCCGGCGTGATAGTCGCGGTCGAGCTCGGCCAGCGAATAGACCGCCCGGAAACCGTCCTTGCCGCTGACCACCGCATAGGCGCGCAGCGGATCGCCGTGCAGCTTGGCCCCGACCGGCATGCCGCCGGCGCGCAGCACATAGGCCAGGATCGGCCCCTCATAGGTCTTGGCGCCCAGCTTCACGCTCTCGCGCGGCAGGCTGGCGAGGTCGGCCTGCGTCAGCACCTTGGCCGCGCCGCCGGGCGGCTGGATGGTCAGCTCGGCGGCGCTGGCGGCGACCGGCGCGAAGACCAGGGCGAGCGTGAAAGCCAGCGTCCTCACATCGCCGCCTTCGCCGCCGGGCGGCTGCGCATGACATCGGCCCAGCGGTGCAGGTTGGTGAGCTCTTCGGGGATCGGCAACTTGATCATCCGCGTGAAGTCGATGCCGATGAAGGCGATGATATCGGCGATGGTCAGGCGCTCGCCGGCCAGCCACTCGCTCTCGCCCAGCCGGCGATCGAGCACCTTCAGCCCCTTCAGGCCGATCTCCTTGTTGTACTCGCCGACCGGCGGGTTGGGCGCCTCGAGCGCCGCCAGGGCCGGATGGGTGTGGCGCACGCCCAGCATGAACGGGTTGGCGACCAGCATCTCGGCGCGCCGGGTCCACATCTCCACCACCGCGGCTTCTTCCGGCGTGCGCCCGAACAGGTTCGGCTCCGGATAGCGGGCTTCCAGGTAGCGGCAGATGGCCAGCGACTCGGTGATCGTCGTGCCGTCGTCCAGCTCCAGCGCCGGCACGTTCGGCAGCCCGGCCTTGGCCAGGTAGTCGGCTTGCTTGTGCTGGCCCTGGATCAGGTTGAGCTGGACGATCTCGATGTCGCCAATGCCCTTCTCGGCCATGAACCAGCGCACCCGCCGCGGGTTGGGAGCCATCGCCGTGTCGTAGAGCTTCATCCCTGATCCTCCCGCGGCTCTGGCGGCCGCCCTATTGTCCGAACAGTTCCCGCGGCATGGCGCCGACCAGCGCCCCGGTCATGCAGGTGGCCAGGAAGCCGGCGATCAGCGCCTTCCAGACCATGCCGATGATCTCGTTACGCCGCTCGGGCATCAAGACGCCCATGCCGGTCACGGTTATCCCGACTGACCCCACGTTAGCGAAGCCGCACAGCGCATAGGTCAGGATCATCCGCGTGCGCTCGGTCATCTCTCCGGACGGGATCGCGCCCAGCTGGATGAAGGCGATGAACTCGGTCAGCATCAGCTTCACGCCCAGCAGGTAGCCGGCCTTCAGCGCCTCGTCCCAGTGCACGCCCATGGCCCAGGCCAGAGGCGAGAAAACCAGACCCAGGACCCGCTCGATGGTGATCGGCTCGCCGCCGACCATCGGCAGCACCGACAGCAGCGCATTGCCGATCGCCACGAAGGCCACGAACACGATCAGGATCGCCGAGATGTTCAGCACCACGGTCAGGCCGTCCATGGTGCCCTTGCTGATCGCGTCGATCGAGCTGTCGTACTTCAGCAGCGAGGAGTAGTCGGCGTAGAGCCCGCCCTGGCCGGGCTTTTCCGGGATCATGATCTTGGCCAGCAGGATGCCGGCCGGGGCCGAGATGATCGAGGCGACCAGCACGTGCGCGGCGGCGTTGGGCAGCACCATCTTCAGGATGGTCGCATAGGCGACCATGGTCGAGCCGGCCACCGTCGCCAGGCCGACCACCATCATCAGGAACAGCTCCGAGCGGGTCAGCTTGTCGAGATAGGCGCGGATGACGATCGGGCTCTCGATCATGCCCAGGAAGATGTTCACCGCCACCGCCAGGGCCGAAGCGCCGCCCAGGCCCATGGTCTTCTGGAACAGCAGTCCGAAGCCGCGGGTGATCCACTTCAGGATGCCCCAGTGCCACAGCAGCGCCGACAGCGCCGAGATCACCAGGATCAGCGGCAGCACCTGGAAGGCGAAGACGAACAGCGCGCCGGAGTTCGTCACCTCGTAGGGCTGCGCGCCGCCGCCCATGTAGCCGAACACGAACTGGGTGCCGGTCGCGGTGGCCGCAGCCAGCCCATCGACCCCGCGGTTGATCGTCTCGATCACCGTCTGCGCGCCCGGCAGCCCGAACAGCAGCAGGATCAGACCTATCTGCACGGCGATCGAGCCCAGCGCCAACCGCCAGGGAAAGGCCTTCTTGTTTTCCGAGAGCGCCCAGCAGACGGCGATCACAAAGCCCAGGCCGGCCAGGCTCTGGGCGTTCTCAGGACGAAACATGCATGGCCCCCGGACGCCGCTCTCGCGGCGTCCAATCTTCCTCAGGTCCGCGCGGACTCGCGCAGGAAATCTCGCGCTATTGACTACGGCAGGGCAGGGTCATGCAAGCGCACGCAGCGTCGCGTCTGCACGTCGCCCCTTGACGAGGTCGGATAGCGTCATATTTAATTGTGCACAATTGAATTGGAGATAATCAGATGACCGCTCTCTACGCCACCCAGGCCCGCGCCGTCGGCGGCCGCGCCGGCCACGTCGAATCCCAGGATGGCCTGCTCAGCCTCGACCTGGCGCTCCCCCGCGAGATGGGCGGCAAGGGCGGCGGGACCAATCCCGAGCAGCTGTTCGCCGCCGGCTACGCCGCCTGCTTCGAGAACGCGGTCCGCTACATCGCCGGCCAACAGAAGATCCCGCTGAAGGGCGCGGCGGTCACCGCCACCGTCGAACTGCACCCGCGCGCCGAAGGCGGCTTCAAGCTGGGCGTGGCGCTCGACGCCGAGACCCAAGGCCTGGACCAGGCCGCGGCCGAAGCGCTGGTCGCCGCCGCCCACCAGGTCTGCCCTTATTCCAACGCCATTCGCGGCAACGTCGATGTTGCGATATCTGTGCGAGCTGAATGACCGCCAAGACCAAATCTTCGCCGACGACGCCGGCCGCACCCGCGGCCGGCGATCTGCTGCGCCTCGACAACCAGCTCTGCTTTGCGCTCTACGCCGCCAGCGGGCTGGTCACGCGGGCCTATCGCCCGCTGCTCGAACCGCTGGGCCTCACCTATCCGCAGTACCTGGTGATGATGGCGCTGTGGGAAACTGCACCGCGCACCGTCAAGGCGCTGGGCCAAGCGCTGGATCTCGACTCCGGCACCCTCACCCCGCTGCTCAAGCGGCTGGAGGCGGCCGGCTTCGTCACCCGCCGCCGCGACGCCCAGGACGAGCGCAAGGTGCAGATCGACCTGACCGACGCCGGCCGCGCCCTGCGCGAGAAAGCGGCGGAAGTTCCAGCCGCCCTCGCCTGCCAGCTGCATCTGCCGTTGGACGAGATCGTCGACCTGCGGGCCACGCTGCAGGACCTGGCCAGGCGGATGAAGGCCTAGCGCGCCCCCAGCCGCATCAGCACTTCGCGCGGAATGCCGTAGTGCTCGATGGCCGGCTTCTGATTGCGGATCCCGCACGCCTCGCGCTGGATGAAGTAGTACCAGACCGCGGTCGCCGCCTCCTTCAGCAGCGGCGCGCGCTCCTCGTCTGGACCGTCGAACGCCTTGAGCGCCGCGAGCGCCCGCTCGACCCGCTCCCCGGCGCGACCGAGCGCATAGCCGCGCTCTTCCTGGATCTCGTAGTCGAGGATGCTCGCGCCGGTCTTGAACAGCGGCGACGTCGATCCCTGCGGCATGCGGAGACTGGACATCCCGCCAATATGAGGGGCCAGGCGCGCACGGCAAGCGCTGTCGGATCCTCCCCTCTTGGGGGAGGTGGATCCATGCGCAGCATGGAGACGGAGGGGGACTGCTCTCAAGCAGCTTGAGACAAAGTCCCCCTCAGTCAGCCATTCGGCTGACAGCTCCCCCAGCGGGGGAGCAACTAACTTCGCCGCCCCTACTTCCCGGTCAGCTCCTTCACCAGCGCCGTCCGCCCGTAGACCTTGGTCAGCGCCTCGGTCGCCGCCGAGGTGGCGACCACCACCGTGCGGTTGATCGAGCCGTCATAGCCGAAGGCGCCGCCCAGCGAGTGGATGTTGCCGTCGAAGGCCGCGCCCAGCACCTCGCCCTTGGCATTGACCACCGGCGAGCCGGAATTGCCGCCGATGATGTCGTTGGTGGTGACGAAGTTGTAGACCGTGTTCGGGTTGACCTTGGATTGGGCCTCGACCCAGCGCGGGGCCAGCTTGTAGGGCTCAGCTCCGGTCGCGCGGTCGTAGAGGCCGGCGAACTTGGTCATCGAGGGCACGGTCACGCCGCGATAGCTCCAGCCGGCGACCTTGCCGTAGGACAGCCGCAGGCTGAAGGTCGCGTCCGGATACACCGCGTCGCCATAGGCCGCGAACTTGGCGCGGGCGACGCGCTCGGCGGCCGCGTCGGTCGGGCCCTGGACGTCGGTCTCCCAGGCCTTGCGCACGGCGCGGGCGGCCGGATCGTTGCGCAGCACCAGCTGGATCATCGGATCGTCCGAGGCCTTGATCGCCGCCAAGCCGCCGTCCCACAGCGCCTTGCGCGCCGCCGGATCAGCCAGCTTGGAGCCGGCGACCGCCCGCTTGGCCAGGCCCTCGGGGCTTTCCTTGCCCAGCAGGGTCTTCACTGCCGGATCATCGGTGGTCAGGTACTCGCGGGTCTTCGACAGCCAGAAGGCCAGGTAGACCTCCTCCAGCTCCGCATCGACCGGCTTGGCGTCCAGCAGCTTCTTCTCGACCAGCGGCAGGCGGGTGTCGGCGTACTCGGCCAGGCGCTCGGCGCTCGGCTTCTCGCGCTCCTCGGCGGCCCTGACCAGCGCCTGGGCGTAGTAGTAGAGGTTCGAGTAGCCCGCGCCGCCCTCGATCTGGCGATAGCGCAGGTAGTTGTTGGCGTAGGCGGCCTGCGCCTTGGCGATGTCGCTCCACGGATCGCCGATCTCGGCGGCCAGCTTCGGATCCGCCGCGACCTTGGCCTTCAGCTCGGCCTCCTGGGCGCGCTTGGCGTCCATGAACGCCTTGTCGTTCAGCGCCGATTGCTGGCCGTAGAACACCTTGAAGCTGTTCTCGACGCCGAACAGCGGGTCGGTGGCGATGCGCTTGTGCTCGGCGCTCTCCTCCCCGAACTGCGCCAGGCGGCCGCGGATCTCCGAGCGCTGCAGCTGGCCGACCGGGATGGTCAGGTCGCGCAGCGTCTCCAGCTGCGAGACGGTCAGCAGGCGGTTGGTCGAGCCAGGATTGCCCGACACGAACGTGGCCTCGCCTTCCTGCGGCGCGCGGGCGGTCCAGGTCAGGTGGGTCGGGGTCACCGCCGGCTTGCCGTTCTCGTACAGCCGGATGAAGCCGACATCGAGATTGAAGCGCGGGAAGTTGAAGTTGTCCGGGTCGCCGCCGAAGAACGCCGTCGCGAACTCGGGCGCGAAGACCAGCCGCACGTCGGCGTACTTGCGGTACTTGTAGAGCTTGAACTGGCCGCCCCGGTACAGGGTGATGACCTGGCAGCGGAGGCTCGGATCATCGCCGCAGCCGGCCTTTTCGATGGCCGCCATCGCCGCCTCGCGGGCCCGGACATAGTCCTGGCCGGTCTTGCCGGCGCCGGCCGCCTGGATGTCCTTGGTGACGTCGGTGATCGAGGTCAGGATCTCGGCCTGCATCCCCGGGCACTTCTTCTCGTCCTCGCGCCCATTGGTCAGGAAGCCGTCCTGCACAAAGTCCTTGTCGCCCGACGACAGGTCCTGGACGCACTCGACCACGCAATGGTGGTTGGTCAGCACCAGGCCCGAGCCCGAGACCAGCGAGGCCGAGCAGCCGGTGGTCAGGCGCACCGAGGCGCCCTGCATCCGGTCCAGCCACTTCTGGTCCAGCTTCAGCCCATAGGCTTCGTTGACCTTGGCGAGGGGAAAGTTGTCGTAGGTCCACATGCCTTCGTCGGCCAGCGCCGGCGCGGCGGCAATCGAGAACGCGGCGGCCAGTCCGAGGCCCGCGCCGAACTTCACTGAATTCATCATCACCAACTTGAAAGGCGCTGAGCGCCGCAAAGATGTAACTCTGTAACACCTGCATTTCGGCGGGACCAGCGGCCTGGGCCGCGCCTTACCTCGATTTAACTAGGCGAGAACCCCGGTCGGCCGCACATGCTGGGCGCGAGGAGGGCCCCATGTCATTGGCTCTAGCGACCCTGATCTACGAGTGGCGCCGCTATCTGGCGGCGGTGATCGCGCTCGCCTTTTCGGGCCTGCTGATCCTGGCCCAGGTCGGCATGTTCACCGGCATGATCCAGGCTGCCACGGCGACGATCAACCGCTCGCGCGCCGATCTGATGATCATGCCTGCCAAGTCGGAAAGCCTCATCAACTCAGGCCCTTCCAGCCTGCCGCGGCGCATCGGTCCGCAGCTCTACCTCAACCCCAACGTTGCAGAGGTCGCCAGCTTCGACGGCGGCGGCGGCCGCTGGACCAACCAGCCCAAGGACGGCCAGAAGCAGGTCACCACCTTCGTGCAGGTGAACATGGTCGACACCGAAGCGGGCGCCCTGACCCTGCCGGTCGACTACCCGGAAAGCGTGCGCATCGCGCTGATGGAGCCGAACGCCGTCGCCATCGACCGCTCGGGCCTGGGCCGTCTTGGCGTCAAGCTCGGTGACACCGCCACGGTCAACGGCAAGACGGTCCGCGTCCGCGCCCTGCTCGACAATTATCCCGACATCAACCAGCCCTCGATCGTCGTCTCGCGCGACACGCTTCGCCGGCTCGGCATGATGGAGAAGGGCGAGAAGACCGGCCCGCTGATGGTCCGCGTCAACAATCCCGCCCAGGCCGCGGCGGTCCGCGACCAGCTCAACGCCGACGCCAAGGGCGCCTATCGCGCCTGGACCCGCGCCGAGCTCGCCAAGGCCAACGAGAGCGCGCTGATGAAGGAGCAGATCATCGGCATCTTCCTCGGCTTCTCGGTGTTCCTCGGCTTCCTGATCGGGGTCGGCATCACGTCCCAGACCCTGCGCGGCGCCATCCTCGCCAACATCAAGGAGTTCGCCTCCCTGCGCGCGCTCGGCGTCTCGATGGGCTCGCTGCGGCTGATCGTGCTGGAGCTGTCGTTCTGGGTCGGGGTCGTGGGCCTCGGCGCCACCGCCCTCTTCACCTTCCTCGTCTCGATGCTGGCGCGCAGCGGCGGCCTGCCGATGGGCTTTCCGATGGGCTGGGTCGTGGCGGTCGGCGTGCTGCTGATGGCGATCTCGCTGGCCTCCGGGCTGATGGCCCTCGGCATCCTCAAGAAGAGCCAACCTGCGGACCTGCTGCGATGACCTCCAAGACCGCCATCGCCCTGCAGGGCACGGGCCTCACCAAGCGCTTCAAGACCGGCCGCACCCACATCGAGGTGCTCAAGTCCGTCGACTTCGACTGCCGCCACGGCGAGATGACCATGGTCATGGGCCCGTCCGGCTCGGGCAAGTCGACCCTGATCGCCAGCCTCTCGGGCCTGCTGCGGCCGGACGAAGGCCAGGTCGTCGCGCTCGGCGAGGACCTCTGGAGCCAGCGCCCCGGCAAGATCGACAAGTTCCGCCTCGACCACTGCGGCTTCATCTTCCAGGGCTTCAACCTGTTCGGCGCGCTCAGCGCCCTGCAGCAGGTGACGACGATCCTGAAGTACAAGGGCTACTCGCCGTCGGAAGCCAAGGACCGCGCCGCCCTGGCCCTGACCGAGGTCGGCCTGGGCCATCGCCTCGACCAGCGCCCGTCCGAGCTGTCCGGCGGCGAGAAGCAGCGCGTCGCCATCGCCCGCGCCCTGGCCAAGGATCCGCGCTTGCTGTTCGCCGACGAGCCGACCAGCGCCCTCGACGGCGAGAACGGCCAGATCGTCATCAAGCTGCTGCAGCGCGCGGCCAAGGAGCACGGCGCGGCGGTCATCTGCGTGACCCACGACCCGCGGCTCGAGGCCTATGCCGACCGCATCATCCACATCGAGGACGGACGCATTCTGGACGATCGCCGAACGCGCGACGCCCAGCCTCCCGTCCCCCACACCGAGCTCGTTGGAGCCTAAGAGACCATGCTCGCCTTCGTGAAATCCAACCGCATCAAGATCGCGGTCGTCGCCGCCCTCGTCGTTCTGGGCGGCGGCGCCTTCATGGCGTCGGGTCAGGCCAAGGCCAAGAAGGAAGCCGAGGCCAAGGCCGCCGCGGCCGCCGCGCCCAAGAGCCCGTTCGTCGCCGTCGCCAACGGCAAGGCCGACGTCGAGGGCGGCATGATCCAGGTCGCCGCCCGCCGGGCCGGCATCGTGCGCGAGGTCTATGTCCAGGAAGGCGACAAGGTCGTGAAGGGCCAGATCCTCGCGCGCCAGGAAGACGACGAGCCCAAGCTCTCGGCCGCCCGCGCCGCCGCCGCGGTCGAGCAGGCCAAGGCCCAGATGGCCCAATACCAGGTCCAGCTTTCCAGCGCCGAGCGCGAGCACAAGCGCCTGCAGGGCCTGGTCTCGACCAACTTCGTCGCCGCCCAGAAGGTCGACCAGGCCATCGACAAGATCCGCGAGGCCCAGGCCAACATCCAGGCCCAGCGCGCGGCCATCGCCACCGCCCAGGCCGCTCTGGAAGAAGCCCGCTACAATCTCGAACTGACCATCATCCGCGCCCCGACCGACGGACGCATCGCCCGCCGCTACGCCAATCCGGGCGCCGGCGCCTCGACGCTCAACGTCTCCAACATGTTCGACCTGGAGCCCGAGGCCCCGCGCATCGTCCGCGCCGAGATCGCCGAGAGCGCCCTGCCCCACGTCGCCATCGGCCAGACCGTCCAGATCGCCCCGGAGTCCGAGCCGACCAAGGTCTACAATGGCAAGGTCCTGCGCCGCGCTGCGGTGTTCGGCGCCCGCAAGCTGCAGTCGGACGATCCCAGCGAGCGCGCCGACGACCGCGTCGTCGAGGTGGTGGTCAGCGCCGACAGCGCCCCCTTCCTGATCGGCCAGCGCGTGCTGGTGAAGTTCATGCGCGACGGCGCGGCCGCCCTGGCGGCCCGCTGACCGGCGACGCCTGACCTCATCGGCCGCCAGGACGGAGGGAACCACGGCCAGAAATTTGAGGGATGCACCCGATAGGCGCGGCCGGCTCTTTGGCTTTCCGTGACTCCGCCGGGATGCGCCGCAGCACCCCTAAGGCGACGCCGCCCCCGGCCGACAAGGAGTTGGTCAATGGGCACGACAGCCGCCTCCTCGCCCCCGCCAGGCGACGCCGACATCTTCGTCGGCATGGACGCCGTCGAAATCAAGGTCACGATCCGTCCGGACCAGGAGCTTCGCGCCGAGCGCGAGATGCAGGTCAATGAGGACACCGCCGAAATCCGGGTGATCTACTTCTATGACACCCCGGATCTGGACCTGCTGAATGCGGGGATCGCGGTCCGCTCGCGCCTCGTGAAGGGCGACGCCGACGACTCCACCGTCAAGTTCCGGCCGGTCGAACAGGCGAACATCTCGGAGGCCTGGAAGATCCTGGAAGGCTTCAAGCTGGAGGCCGACTGCGTCGGCGAGCGGGTGGTCCGCTCGGCCTCGCTGACCTGTCTCCAGAAGCGCGACGAAATCGACGAGGTCGCCGAAGGCAAGCGGCCGATCGACAAGCTCTTCTCCCAGGACCAGGAGCGCTTCCTGACCGAGTTCTCCAGTCACCCCATCGACTTCTCGAAACTGAGCGTCATGGGTCCGATCCGCGTTCTGCGCTGGAAGCTGGAACACAAGGGCTTTCCGTACCGGCTGACGGTCGAGGAGTGGCGGCTCCCCGACGGCGACGACCTGGTCGAGGTCTCCATCAAGACCTCGCCTGAGGATGCCGCGACGGCCCGGACGGCGTTCGAAGCTCACCTCGCCAAGCTCGGCCTCGACCCGCAGGGCGCGCAGGAAACCAAGACCCGCACAGCGCTGGAATACTTCGCCAAGACGCTCAAGGGCGCCTCGGCCTAGTTCCGGCGCGGGAGGCTCCTATGCCGCCGATCGTTCCTCGATGGGAGTGGCGCGCATTCGCCGCCGGCTTCGGAAGCCTGGGAGAGCGCTTCGCCGCGTCGCCGCAGACCGGCGTGCAGGACAGCGACGAGATCTACTTCGTCGGCGGCTCCGGCGCGATCGTGAAGGTCCGCGACGCGCTGTTCGACGTGAAGGTGCTGCGCGAGGTGGACGCCTTCGGGCTCGAGCGCTGGGAGCCGGTGCTCAAGCAACCCTTCCCTCTGCCGGCCGCGGTGGCGGCCGACGTCTATAGGGCGCTCGGGCTCCCGACGCCGGACCTCCGCCGCGAGGCCTACACCCTCGACCAGGTCATCGATGACCTGGTCGCGCCCGCGGGGGTGCTCCACCCGGTGCAGGTTCACAAGCATCGCGTCCGCTTCACCGTCGACGGGTGCATGGCCGAGATGTCCGACGTCCTCGCCGCGGGAAAGCGATGCCGCACGATCGCCATCGAGGACGAGGATCCGGCTGCGGTCGTCCGCGCCGTCACGTCCGCTGGCCTGGGCGGCTACCGGAACACCAACTACCCACGCGGCCTGCAGCGGCTGCTTGGCGAGGCGCCCGAACGCTGCGCCGTGATCGACGTCGGGACGAATTCGGTGAAGCTGCATCTCGCCGAGCGAGACGGCTCCGGCTGGCGGTCGATTGTGGATCGGGCCGAGCTGACGCGTCTCGGTGAAGGCCTCGAGGCGAGCGGCGAGATTTCGCCAGCCGCCGCCGCCCGGACCGTCGACGCCATCTGCGCGATGGTGGAGGAGGCCGGCCGCCGCGGCGCCGACGCCATCCTCGCCGTCGGCACCGCCGGCATGCGGCTGGCCCGCAACAGCGCGGCGGTCATCGATCTGGTCCGGGCGCGAACCGGCGTCGAGATCGAGGTGATCTCCGGCGAGGAGGAGAGCCGGCTGGCCTACCGCGCCGTCGAGGCGGGCCTGACTGCAGCCGCCGGGTCCCTCGTCGTCTTCGACACCGGCGGCGGCAGCAGTCAGTTCACCTTCGGCCAGGGCGGCCAGGTGCGCGAACGGTTCAGCGTCAATGTCGGCGCGGCCCGCTACACCGAGCGCTTCGGCCTGGGCGGCGCCGTCGACCCCGAGGCGTTGACCGCGGCGCTGGCGGCGATTTCGGCGGACCTGTCGCGCCTCGACGGACGCACGCCGCCCGACCTCCTGGTCGCCATGGGCGGGGCGGTCACCAACCTGGCGGCGGTCAAGTTCGCACTGAGCACCTACGCCCCCGACGTCGTGCAGGGCGCCGTCCTGGATCGGGCCGAGATCGATCGCCAGATCGAGCTCTACCGGTCCTGCGACGCGGCGGCGCGACGGGCGATCGTCGGCCTCCAGCCCAATCGCGCCGAGGTCATCCTGGCCGGGGCCTGCATCGTCAGGACGGTCATGGACAAGCTCGGCGCCGGCGCGCTGACCGTCAGCGACCGGGGTCTCCGGCATGGCGTCGTCGTCGACCGCTTCGGCGCCTAGCGGCCACCTGGCCTTCGGGCCGCGCCCCGCACGCTCGCCCGTGACCTGGACGACGGGGAGGAACGCTTGACGTCCCCTCTCCCGCACCGCACAAACCGCGGCGAAAATTCAAACCCCTGTTTGATGGGAGACTTCTCATGGCGGACATCCGCTTCGACGGCAAAGTCGCGATCGTCACCGGCGCGGGCGGCGGCCTGGGCCGTCAGCACGCCCTGGAACTGGCCCGTCGCGGCGCCAAGGTCGTCGTCAACGACCTGGGCGGTTCGGTCGACGGCTCGGGCGGCTCCTCGGCCGCGGCCGACGCCGTGGTCGCCGAGATCAAGGCCGCCGGCGGCGAAGCCATCTCCAACGGCTCGTCGGTCACCGACGACGCCGGCGTCGCCCTGATGATCAAGCAGGCGATGGACACCTGGGGCCGCATCGACATCCTGATCGCCAACGCCGGCATCCTGCGCGACAAGTCCTTCTCCAAGATGGACATCTCGGACTTCGAGCTGGTCGTGAACGTCCACCTCATGGGCACCGTGAAGCCTGTGAAGGCGGTCTGGGAGATCATGAAGGAGCAGAACTACGGCCGCATCGTCGTGACGACCTCGTCGTCGGGCATGTACGGCAACTTCGGCCAGTCGAACTACGGCGCGGCCAAGCTCGGCATCATCGGCTTCATGAACACCATCAAGCTCGAAGGCCAGAAGAACAACATCCACATCAACGCCATCAGCCCGGTCGCCGCCACCCGCATGACCGAGAACCTGATGCCGGCCGAGGTGCTGGAGCGTCTGAAGCCGGAATACGTGACCCCGGGCGTCGTCTACCTGGCCTCGGAAGAAGCCCCGAACGGCGCGATCCTGACCGCCGGCGCCGGCGCCTTCGCCCTGTCGCGCATCTACGAAACCGAGGGCGTCTACCTCGGCGAGGGCGGCCTCTCGGTCGAAGAAGTCCGCGACAACTGGGCCAAGATCGCCGACCCGGCCGGCCAGCAAGCCTACGTCACCGGCGGCGAGCAGAGCGGCAAGTTCTTCCGCAAGCTGCAAGGCGGCTAAGCCTCCTCATCTGAGGCACTCGAATACGCGGGCGGTCGCTCCTCACGGGGCGGCCGCCCGTTTTCGTTTCAGGCCGCCTCGATGTCGGCGATCAGCCCCGGTCCCGTCGGCGTCCAGCCCAGCTTCTCCCGGGTCAGGGCGCTGGAGGCCGGCACGTCGTGCGTGGCGAACATCGCCATCCAGCCGAAGTGCGCAGGCGCCTCCTCGGCTGCGATCGAGCGGGCCGGAACCCCGACGCGCCGCCCGACCGCCTCGGCGATCGCCCGCATCGCAATCCCTTCCTCGGCGATGGCATGGTAGCGGGCGCCGCGCTCGCCGCGCTCCAGCGCCAGCCGGTAGAGCCGCGCGGTGTCGCTCACGTGCGCGGCGGTCCAGCGATTAGCGCCCTCGCCGACATAGGCCGAGACGCCCTTCGCCCGCGCCAGCTCGATGGCGTAGGTGATCAGCCCGTGCTTCTCGGTGTCGTGCACCTGCGGCAGCCGCACCACGCCGACGTTGACGCCCTTGGCCGCCGCCGCTTGCGCCGCTTCCTCCGACGCCGCCCGCGGCAGCAGCGCCGAACTCGCCGGCGGATCGTCTTCGCGCGCCGTCTTGCCTGGCCCGGCGGTGCTCATCCCCGTGCCCGAGGTCACCAGCAACGGTCGATCGGATCCGGCCAGGACCCCGGCCAAGGCCGCCACGACCCGTCGGTCGTCCTCGCAATTGGCCTGGTAGGTCGAAAAGTCGTGATTGAACGCCAGGTGGATCACGCCGTCCGCCTGAGCCGCGCCCGCCTTCAGGCTGGCCAGGTCCTCCAGCGATCCAGGGTGCGCTTGCGCGCCCAGCGCGGCCAGCGCCTCGGCGCCGGCTTCCGAACGGGTCAACCCCAGCACCTGATGGCCGGCGCCGATCAGTTCAGCGGTCACCGCCGCCCCGACGAACCCCGTCGCCCCTGTCACGAATACGCGCATGCCCGATCTCCTTGGCTATCTCGATCCACAGGGTGCGCGCGCCTCCTCATCCTGGTAAAGTAGTGCCTTTATCAGGGTATAATGGGTAACAGCATGAGCCTGGCCTTCGCGGACGACAACCGGCTCGGGACCTACCTCAAGGACCGCCGCGGCAAGCTTGATCCCACGGCGCTGGGCTTTGCGACCGGCCGGCGGCGCACGCCCGGCCTGCGCCGCGAGGAGGTCGCCCAGCGCGCCAATATCAGCCCGACCTGGTACACCTGGCTCGAACAGGGCCGCGGCGGCGCGCCTTCGGCCGACGTGCTCGACCGCATCTCCCGCGCCCTGCTTCTGACCGAGGCCGAACGCGAGCATCTGTTCCTGCTCGGCCTCGGCCGACCGCCCGAGGCCCGCTACCGGCCGAGCGAAGGCGCCTCGCCGCGCCTGCAGCGGGTGCTCGACGCCTTGCTGCCCTGCCCGGCCCTGATCCGCACCGCGACGTGGGACGTGGTGGCCTGGAACCGCGCAGCCAGCGTGCTGCTCACCGACTACGACGCCGCCCCGCCGGAGGAGCGCAACGCCCTGCGGCTGATGTTCCTCGACCCGCAGGCCCGCTCCCGGCACTACGACTGGGACGCCATCGCCCGCTTCGTGGTCAGCGCCTTCCGGGTCGACGCCGCCCGCGCCGGGGCGGCCGACGAAGTCGCCCCGCTGGTCGAGGAGCTCTGCCGCCGAAGTCCGGAGTTCGCCGCCATGTGGCGCGAGAACGAGGTCCTGCCCCACGTCGAGGCCGTCAAGCGGATGCGCCACCCGCAGCTGGGGACCATCGCCTTCGAGCATTCGGTCTTCGCTGTCGACGGGCGGCTGGACCTCAGCATGCTGGTCTACAATCCGGTCAGCCCCGCCGACGCCGGGAAGATCGCCGCGCTGCTCGATACGACCGCGCGCAAGGCCTGACGCCGCCCTCTATGCGTGCATGCGGGGCGGCGCGCGCGACGCACCGTCGCGCTCTCTCCCGCATTTCAACGAATTCACTTGCCGCAACCTAGGTGATCGCGCGTAACCTAACGGCATGAGGTGGCCCGTCAGAGGCTCGCCCACCCTAGGGAGAATCGAACCTTGACCCAGGCCTCGCCGGCTCCGCGCGCCAGCACGTTGCCGCTGTCCACCATCTTCGCCTTCGCGGCCACCAGCCTACCGATTCAGGCGGTGATCATCGCGGTGGCGGTCTACCTTCCCCGACATTACGCCAGCCACCTGGGTGTCAGCCTCGCCGCCGTCGGCGGCGCCTTCTTCATCGTCCGCATGATCGACATTCCGGTCGACGGCCTGCTGGGCTGGGTGATGGACAAGACGCGGACCAAGTGGGGCCGCTACCGGCTCTGGACCGTGGTCGGCGCGCCGTTCCTGATGGCCTCGATGTACTGGCTGTTCATGCCGGCCGAAGGGGTCGGGATCGGCTACCTGATCTTCTGGCTGCTGGTCATGTACCTGGGCACCTCGATCCTCAGTCTCTCTCACGCGGCCTGGGCCGCGACCCTGGCGCCGACCTATCACGACCGCTCGCGGGTGTTCGGCATCATGACCGCGGTGGGGGTGCTCGGCGCCGCCGCCATCCTCGCCATCCCGATCATCGCCGAGCAGCGCGGCCTGCCGGACTCCGGCAACGTCGCCACCATGGGCTGGTTCATCCTCGCCCTGACCCCGATCGCCGTCGGCCTGGTGGTCTGGCGCACGCCCGAGCGGATCGCCCCCGACGTTCCCGGCCACCAGTTCAAGCTGCGCGACTACTGGTCGCTGGTCTCGCGGCCCAGCATGGCCCGCATCCTGGCCGCCGACCTCTGCCTGGCGCTTGGCCCGGGCTGGATGAGCGCCCTCTACCTGTTCTTCTTCACCGACAGCCGCGGCTTCACCACGGGCCAGGCCTCGATCCTGTTGGCCATCTACATCCTGGCGGGCTTCGCCGGCGCGCCGATGATGGGCCGGCTGGCCATGACGATCAGCAAGCACCGTGCGGTAATGGTCGCCACCACCGGCTACTCGCTGATCCTGATCTCGCTGATGGCGATCCCGAAGGGAAACATGCTGATCGCCATGGTCCCGATGTTCGGGGCCGGCTTCCTGGCCGCGGGCTTCAACGTCCTGACGCGCGCGATGACCGCCGACATCGCCGACGAAGTGCGCCTGGAACAGGGCCGCGAACGCTCGGGCCTGCTCTACGCGATCACCACCATGACCTCGAAGATCGCCGGGGCCTTCTCGATCGGCCTGACCTTCCTGGTGCTTGAGGCGGTCGGCTACCAGGCCAAGGAAGGGGCGGTGAACACCCCCGAGGCGATCCACAACCTCGAACTCGCCTACCTGATCGGCCCGGTGGTGTTCGTGATGCTCGGCGGGGCCTGCATGATCGGCTACGCCCTCGACGCCAAGCGCCACGGCGAGATCCGCCGCCAGCTCGACGAACGCGACGCGCTCTACGACGAAACCCCGATCATCGAGGTCGTTTCCGCCGAAGCAGCCATTGCGGTCCCGCCCCAAGCGGGTCGATAACACCACTGCCCCGGCCCGGCTTCGTCCGGGCCGGTTTCATTTTGACCCTGCCCCTCTGCATTTTTCCGGGGCCTGACATTTGAGGCGATACATGGCGCATTCCGCCGCCGGCAGCACCCGCCTGCCCTTGCCCGTCGTTATGGCGTTTTCCTCGACCGCCCTGCCCATCGCCGCCATCGGCCTGGTGATGGCGGTCTACCTGCCGCGGTTCTTCGCGGGCCAGCTCGGCCTGTCGCTGGCCGCCGTGGGCCTGGCCTTCACCATCGTCCGGCTCATCGATCTGGCCATCGACCCGATCTTGGGCATGGCCATGGACCGCACCCGCACGCGCTTCGGCCGCTACCGGCCCTGGCTGCTGGCCGGCGGTCCGATCGTCATGGTCGCCGCCTACATGCTGTTCATGGCCCATCCGGGCATCACCGAGGCCTATCTGATCGAGTGGCTGCTGGTGCTCTATCTCGGCGTCTCGATCCTGACCCTGGCCCAGGCCGCCTGGGGCGCGTCGCTGGCCACCGACTACCATGACCGCTCGCGCGTCTACGGCGTCATCCAGGCGGTCGGCGTCATCGGCGCGGTGCTGATCCTGCTGCTGCCGCTGGCGCTCGGAAAGCGCGGCGAAGGCGCCAACGGCGTCCATGCCATGGGCTGGTTCTGCATCCTGCTGATCCCGGTCACCCTGGCGCTCTGCACCCTGTTCACGCCCGAGCGCGTCGCCCCCGACTCCGGCAAGGAACGCGTCACCCTGCGCGACTACTGGGACCTGATCCGCCGTCCCGAGATGGCCCGCCTGATCTTCGCCGACCTGTTCATGGCGCTTGGCCCGGGCACGACCGCCGCGCTCTACCTGTTCTTCTTCCACGACGCCCGCGGCTATACCGGCCAGCAGACCGGCGTCCTGCTGGTGTTCTTCATCGGCGCGGGCCTGGTCGGCGCCATGTTCTGGGGCTGGCTGGCCCAGAAGATCGGCAAGCACCGCGCCCTGATCGTCTCGGCGGTCGCCTACGCCGTCAGCCAGTCGGCGCTGATGATCATCCCGCCGGCCACCATGGCTTTGGCGATCCCGGGCATGTTCGCGGTCGGCTTCGTCTCCTCGGCCTTCGTGCTGATCGTCCGCGCCATGGTCGCCGACGTCGCGGACGAAGTCCGCCTGGAGACCGGCAAGGAACGCGTCGGCCTGCTCTACGCCCTGGTCACCACGACCCAGAAGATCGGCACCGCGATCACCGTCGGCATCAGCTTCACCGTTCTCGACCTGGTCGGCTACAACGCCGCCGAGGGCGCGACCAACACCCCCGAGGCGATCCGCGGCCTCGAGCTCTGCTACGTCTTCGCCCCGATCATCCTGGTGTTCTTCGGCGGCGCGGCGTTCATCGGCTGGAAGCTCGACGCCAAGCGTCACGCCGAGGTCCGCCGTCAGCTCGACGAACGCGACGCCCTGGCCGCCGAAGCCGGCCTGCTCGAGAGCGTCAGCGGCGTCGGCCTGGCGACCGACGCGCCGCGCTAGATCAGCGCCTTCGCCGCCGCGATGAAGGCCTTGGCGGCCGCGCTCTCGGGCGCGGTCGCCACCAGCGGCCGGCCGGCGTCGCAGGCCTCGCGCAACGGCACCTCCAGCGGGATCTCCGCCAGCACCGGCACGCCGAGCTTTTCGGCCTCGGCCTTGGCTCCGCCGGAGCCGAAGATCGGGATCGGCGCGCCGGTCGTCGGGTCGCTGAAGAAGGCCATGTTCTCGATCACCCCCAAGATCGGCGTCGCCGTCTTCTGGAACATCGAGGCCGCCCGCCGCGCGTCGATCAGCGCGATCTCCTGCGGCGTCGAGACGATCACCACCCCGTCGATCTTCATCTTCTGGATCAGGGTCAGCTGGATGTCGCCGGTGCCCGGCGGCAGGTCGACGACCAGCACGTCCAGCGGCGCGGCCTCCGTGCCCCAGGCCACATCGTTCATCATCTGGCGCACGGCCGAACTGGCCATCGGCCCGCGCCAGATCATCGGCGCGCCCTCGTCGACCATGAAGCCGATCGACATCACCTTCAGCCCCCAGGCCTCCAGCGGCTGCAGCTTGCCGTCCACGAAGGCCGGCTCCTCGTCGATGCCCAGCATCCGCGGCGCCGAGGGCCCATAGACGTCGGCGTCCAGCAGCCCGACCTTCAGCCCCTGGGCGGCGAACGCCGTCGCCAGGTTGACCGAGACCGTCGACTTGCCGACCCCGCCCTTGCCGCTGGCCACCGCGATCACCCGGCGCACGTGGGCCGGGCGCTGAGCGTCGGCCGGCGGGGCGGGCGCAGCCTGCGGATCCTGCGAGACGCGCGCGCCCTTGCGCACCCGGGTGACGCCCTCGGCCGGCGGGGCCGCGGCGTGCTCGGCGGTCAGCACGACCTGCGCCTTCTCGACGCCCGGCAAGGCCGCCAGCACGTCCTGGGCGGCATCGCGCACCGGCGCATACAGCGCCGTTTCGCCGGCCGGCACCTCGAGCATGAAGCCGGCGCGGCCGCGCCCGACCGTCAGCCCACGGACGAGCCCGGCGCTCGCCAACCCCTTGCCCGTCTTCGGGTCGAGGACGCGATCGAGCGCCGCCAGGATGCTGTCGCGGTCGGGGATTGTCGGATCCATACGGCCCTTTGACTTGCTTTAACCGGTGTTGGGCCACATATCCGGCTCACAGCGCCGGTTTACAAGCCCATCCACGGGCCTAACGACGCGGCCGCGCCGAGACGAAAGCAAGACGACGCGACCATGCCTTGGAATGACAACGCGAACCCTGGACCCTGGGGCGCGCCGCCGCCCAACGACGGGAACGGCGACAAGAAACCCGGACCCCGCCGCCCGCTGGGCGGAGGCGGAGGCGGCGGAGGCCCCCGCGGCCCGCGCCGGCCCGAAGGTCCTGAGCTGAACGCCGCCTTCGAGCGGCTGCAGCGCCAGCTGCGCGACTTCTTCGGCGGTCCTGGCGGCGACGGCGTTCGCCCTGCCGCGGTCGCCGCGGTGGCCGGCGTCGGCGTCGGCCTGTGGGCGCTGTCGGGCGTCTACATCGTCCAGCCCAATGAGCAGGCCGTGGTCACCACCTTCGGCGCCTATTCGCGCTCCGAGGCCCCGGGCATCCGCTACCATCTCCCGGCTCCGATCGAGCGGGTCGAGAAGGTGCCGGTCACCACCCTGAACCGCATCGACATCGGCGGGGTGGGCGACGCCAAGGTTCCCGAAGAGAGCCTGATGCTGACCGGCGACGAGAACATCGTCGACCTCAACTTCAGCGTCACCTGGCGCGTCGCCGACGCCAGCAAGTACGTGTTCACGCTGCGCGACCCCGACGCCTCGGTGAAGGCCGCGGCCGAAAGCGCCATGCGCGAAGTGGTCGGCAAGTCCGACCTGCAGCCGATCCTCACCACCGGCCGCGGCCAGGTGCAGGCCCAGACCGCCGAACTGATGCAGAAGACCCTGGATTCCTGGGGCGCCGGCATCAGCGTCGTCGAAGTCCAGATCCGCTCGGCCAACCCGCCGCAGGAAGTGGCCGCCGCGTTCCGCGACGTGAACAGCGCCGGCCAGGACCAGGAGTCGGCCCGCAACGAGGCCAACACCTACCGCAACCGCGTGGTCAACGAAGCCAAGGGTGACGCGGCCAAGCTGGTCCAATCGGCCGAGGGCTACCGCGAGCAGGCCGTCCGTGAGGCGACCGGTGACGTGGCCCGCTTCAACCAGATCTACAACGAGTATCGCCAGGCTCCGGGCGTGACCAAGGACCGCCTCTACATCGAGACCATGGAACGCGTGCTGGCCAAGTCGAACAAGGTCGTCATCGACGGCAAGGGCGCGAGCGCGCCGATCATCCTGCCGCCTGACGTCTTCCGTCCGCGCACCCAGCCGGCCCCGGCCGCGGAGCCCGCTCCGCCCACGGTCGCTCCGACGACGGGAGCCGCCCGATGAACCGCAGCCTTCCCATCCTCGGCATTCTGCTGGCCGGCGCCCTGATCGTCCTGTCGCAGACCTTCTTCATCGTCGATCAGCGCAAGCAGGCGGTGATCGTGCGGCTGGGTGAACCGGTCCGCGTCATCAACGCCCCCGGCGATCCCGATCCCGGCCTCAAGATGAAGGTCCCGTTCGTCGAGAACGTGGTCCAGTTCGACAAACGCAACCTCGCCATCGAGGCCGCCCAGGAGGAAATCACCGCCTCCGACCAGCAGCGCCTGGTGGTCGACGCCTTCGTCCGCTACCGCATCTCCAATCCGCTGCTCTACTACCGCACCCTACGCGACGAGCAGACCGCCAGCGACCGCATCGAGCGGCTGGTCAACTCTTCGCTGCGTCAGGTGCTCGGCACCGCGACCTCGACCGAGATCATCTCGGGCCGTCGCGAAGCGCTGCTGGCTCAGACCAAGAAGGACGTCGTCGCCCGCGCCGCCGCCTCGCGCCTCGGCATCCAGATCATCGACATCCGCATCAAGCGCGCCGACTACCCGCCGCAGATCCAGGAGTCGGTGTTCCGCCGGATGCAGACCAGCCGCCAGCAGGAAGCCGCCCGCATCCGCGCCCAGGGCGAGCAGGAGAAGCGCGAGATCATCGCCGGCGCCGACAAGGAAGTGGCCATCACCCTCGCCACCGCCCGCGAGCAGGCCGAGACCACCCGAGGCGCCGGCGACGCCGTCCGGACCCGGCTCTTCGCCCAGGGCTTCGGCAAGGACCCGGCCTTCGCGTCGTTCTATCGCTCGATGCAGGCCTACGAGGCCTCGCTCGGCCAGGGCGACACGACCATGGTGCTCTCGCCTGACAGCGCCTTCTTCAAGTACTTCGAGCGCGGGCCCAACGCCCGCTAGGGCGCCCATGCCCGCACTCGTCCGGCCAGACCTCGCGCATATGCCGTCCTTCGTGGCGGCGATGCGCGAGGGCTACGCCCGCGACACCCTGCGTCCCGAGACGCCGGAGAGCATCGCCCAAGTGGCGGACGATCCGGCGGCCTTCGTCGCCAGCCAGCTTGCCCCGCCGACCAGCGTCACCCTGCCCGACGGCAGCCAGGGCCCGGCCGTTCCCTACACCGTGCTGTGGTGGGTCGAGGGCGACCAGTTCCTCGGCTCGCTGCACATCCGCCATCACCTGAACGAGAACCTGGAAAAGGTCGGCGGCCACGTCGGCTACGCTGTGCGCCCCTCGGCCCGCGGCCAGGGCCACGCCAGCGCCATCCTCGCCGCCGGCCTCGACTACATCCGCGCGCATCTGCCGCTCGATCGTGTGCTGCTGACGGTCAATGCGACCAACGCCGCCTCGATCCGCGTCATCGAGAAGAACGGCGGCGTCCACACCGCCTCGATCCCGCACATCTGGATCCCCGGCGACACCGCCCTGCACTACTGGATCGAGCTGTAGGCCCGGCCGAGCGCGCCTAGCAGCAGCGACGCGGCGAGGGCCAGCATCGTCAGCCCGACACCGACGTCCAGCACCCGCCAGGACACGGGCCGGGCGAACACCGGCGCCAGCAGGCGCGCGCCGAACCCCAGGGCCGAGAACCACGCCAGGCTGGCCAGCGACGCGCCGGCCATGAACGGCGGCCGCTCGGCCGGCGACAGGCTCGCGCCGACCGCCCCCATCAGCATCACCGTGTCGATGTAGACGTGCGGATTGAGGAAGGTGAAGGCCGCGGCGCCGGCGATCGCCGCGCCCAGCGTCATGCCCGCCTGCTGCTGCACGACCATCACGCCTGGTCGAGCCGCGCGGCGCAGCGCCGACAGCCCATACCAGCCGAGGAACGCCGCGCCGCCCAGGCCCATCGCCAGCGACAGCCCCGGCACGAGGTTGAGCGCCGCGCCCAGCCCCTTCACCCCCGCGATGATCAGCAGCGCGTCCGCGCCGAACAGGTCCGGCTCATGGAGCGCGAGCTGACCGCCGACCTGCCCGGCCTGGGTGACACCGCCGAGCCGCCGTCGATCCGGATCGCCGTCAACGCCGACAGCATGAGCACCTGGTTTCCCCAGGCTGCGGCGGCCTTCGCTCGAGAGACGGCCGCCACCCTCGACCTCGTGTTCGACGACGAGGCGCACACCGCCGAGCGGCTGCGGTCCGGCGAAGTGCTGGCCGCCGTCACCGCCGATCCGGTCCCGGTCCAGGGCTGTCGCACCTACGATCTGGCCCCCCTGGTCTATGTGGCGACCGCGACCCCGGCCTTCGTCGCCGCCGCCTTTCCGACCGGCGTCGACGCAGCCAGTCTGCGGCAGGCGCCGACCTTGCGCTTCGACCGCCGCGACCTGCTCCAGGCGCGCTGGGCCCGCGAGGCCTTGGACCTGGAGCTGAGCGCCCCTGTCCACTGGTCGCCTTCGACCCAGGGCATGCTCGACCTCTGCCTGGCGGGCCTTGGCTGGGCCATGACCCCGCTCGACCTGGCCGCGCCGCATCTGGCCAGCGGCCGGCTGGTCGAACTGCCGCCCGCCCGCCGCATCGCCGTGCCGCTCTACTGGCAGCGCACCCGGCTCGCCGCGCGGCTGCTCGATCGCCTCACCCTGGCGGTTCTCGCCGCCGGCCGGTCGGACGGCGAATTATGATGAACGCCGTTATGCGACATGACATGCTGCCCCAACTCACTCTGAGGGCGGCGATGGGCGAGCGTCCAAGAGGAGGTCTCGACAGCGGGCGTTCATGACGCAGCCAACCTCCGAACCGGCCCGCGTCATCGGCGTCGCCGGGGTCGCGCTCACCTCCTTCAACTGCGTCGTCGGGGTCGGCATCTTCGCCCTGCCTGGGCTGGTCGCCGGGGTGCTGGGTCCGGCCGCGATCCTGGCCTACGGCGCCTGCCTGCTGCTCATCGGACTGGTCGCGCTGTGCCTGGCCGAAGCCGGCAGCCGCGTGCCCCATGCCGGCGGTCTCTACGCCTACGCCACGGCGGCGTTCGGTCCCGTGGTCGGCGGCGTCACCGGGGCGCTGGCCCTGTTCGCCACTTCGATCGGCAGCGCCGCGGCCCTGGCCCGGTTCTTCATCGACACGCTGGCGAGCTTCATTCCCGCCGTCGGCGAGCCGATCGGCGCGATCATGGTCCTGCTGGCCCTCTACGGCTTCCTGGCGATCTCCAACACCTTGGGAACACGCGGCGGCGGCCGTCTCGCCATCGTCTTCGGCATCCTGAAGTTCACGCCGCTGCTGCTGCTGATCCTCGTCGGGGCGTTCGCCGTCCAGCCGCAGAACCTCGTCTGGACCTCCGTCCCGCCGGTCGCCAAGGTCGGCGAGGGCGCGCTGCTGCTGTTCTTCGCCTTCATGGGCATCGAGTCCGGCCTCTGCATCTCCGGCGAGACGCGCAATCCCTCGCGGACGATCCCACGGGCCATCGCCCTGACCCTGATCATCGTCGCGGCGCTCTATATGGGCCTTCAGGGCGTGACCCAGGGCGTGCTCGGCCCGGCCCTGGCTGCGTCCAAGACGCCGCTGGCCGACACTGCGGGCGCCGTCTTCGGCCCCTGGGGCGCATCGCTGCTCGGCGTGCTGACGCTGCTGTCGGCCGGCGGCTATCTCGCCGCCGACATGCTGTGTACGCCGCGGATCGCCTTCGCCCTGGCGCGAGCCGGCCAGTTGCCGCAAGTGATCGGCCGGCTTGATCCGCGCTTCGGCACGCCCGCCGTGGCGATCTGGCTCTACTCGGGGCTGGTGATCCTGCTCGCCCTGTCGGGCAGCTTCCAGCAGATCGCCGTGCTGGCGGTCGCCGGGACGCTGGTCAGCTACATGATCTGCTGCCTGGGGGTGCTTCGTCTGCGCGCCGTGGACTTCAAGGGCGACGGCGCGCCGTTCGTCGCCCCGGGCGGGTGGATCGCGCCCGTCGCCGCGGCGGGCATGATCGTCTGGCTGCTGAGCACTCTGGCGCCGCGCGAGTTGGCCGCAACCCTTGCATTTGTGGTCGTCGCCGGCGCGGCCTACGCGACGCGGCAGGCATTGCAACGTCGTTCCCTGGTCGAATCCTAGACGATCCTGCCCCGAAACAGCCCCAAACTGCGTCCATCCGCAGCAGGCCCTAAAGGGAACCAAGCTGCGCCTTGGCCGCTTTCCGGCGTGAGTCCCTACGTCGGAGCCCGCACTTTGCGCACCCAACAACTTCTCTACGCCGCGGCCAGCGTTGTTATTTTCCTGATCCTGCTGCTCATCGGATTTGGGCTCAGCCATCGCGGCGAGGCCCCGGCCGCCCGCGGCGCGACCAACTTCGTCGACGCGGTCCAGCGGGCCCAGTCCGCCACCGTCATGCTCACGGTCTCCGGCTCTGACGGCCGCAATGGCGGCGCGCCAATGCAGATGGGCTCGGGCTTCGTGGTCTCGGCCGACGGGCTGGTGGTCACCGCCGCCCATGTCACCGGCGGCCTGCCGGTGGTCAATCTGGTGTTCGCCGACGGCACGGTCGCCCGCGCCGAACTGGCGGGCGCCAACGAAGCCGCCGACGTCGCCGTCTACCGCGCCACCCCCGGCCGCCAACTCTCGGCCCTCTCGTTCGGCGACAGCAACCAGGTCAAGGCCGGCCAGCCGGTCGTGTTGATGGGCGCGCCGTACGGCCTGGTCGGCACCGCCACCTCGGGCATAATCTCGGCTGTGAACCGCCAGATCGGCGCGCCGGTCGACGAGGACGACCCCTTCGCCGGCGCGGCGCTCAGCGGCCCGGTGAAGGCCTACCTGCAGACAGACGCGGCCCTGACCGCCGGCGGCTCCGGCGGCCCGCTGCTCAACAGCGCCGGCCAGGTGATTGGCATGGCCAGCGCCCGCGAGTCTCGCGGCGAGCCCGGCGCCGGCCTGGCCTTCGCCATCCCGGCCAATGTCGTGAAGTCGGTCGTCGACGAGGTGAGGGCCGGCCCGCCGCCGGCCGCCGCGCCCGCCCAGCGCTAGCCGCGCACCGCGACCATCAGCCTGCGCACTTCGTGCAGGTCGCCGGCGACCCGCACGCACAGCTCGCGCATCTCCTCGGTGGCTTCCAGCAGATCGGGGACCATGACCGTCATCATCCCGGCCGACGAGGCGGCGCGCACGCCGTTGTGGCTGTCCTCCAACGCCAGGCACAACTCCGGCGCCACGTTCAGCCGCGCAGCCGCGGCCAGGAACGGATCGGGGTTCGGCTTGCCGCGCTCATAGTCGCCGCGCGCCAGGATGGCGTTGAAGCGCGGGATGATCCCGCTCTTGCCCAGGTGCGCCTGCACCGCCCGGTGGCTGGACGAGGTGGCGATCGCCCGCGGCAGGCCCAGTTCGTCCAGCTGGTCGAGCATCTCCAGCACGCCGGCCTTCAGGGCGATGCCGGTCTCGCAGGCCGCATCGACGTGCTCCATGACCCGCGCGTTGAAGACGTCGATCGGGAAATCGGCGCCGAAGTGGTCGAGGACCTTCTGGTTGCCGGCCGGACCGGGCAATCCGATCATGCTCATGAACAGGGTCAGCGGCATGTCGTGACCGTGCTCGGCGCAGGTCGCGGTCATGGCGTCGCGATAGACGACCTCGGTGTCGCAAAGCAGGCCGTCCATGTCGAAGACGACGGCCACGGGAAGACGGGGCAAACTCATGGCCGGGCTTCTAGCGCGCGGCGGCCGTGAGCGGAATTCAAACCCGGCTTCAGTCCGTTACGAACTCTTCGGCGCGGTAGCCCTGGAAGTAGAGCAGCGCCGTCAGGTCGGCATGGTCGACCTTGGCGTCGGCCTGGGCCGCGACGATCGGCTTGGCGCGGTACGCCACGCCGAGGCCCGCGGCCTCGATCATCGCCAGGTCGTTGGCGCCGTCGCCGACCGCCAGGGTCTGCGAGAGCTCGATCCCCATCCCGGCCGCCTCTTCCTTCAGCGCCGCCAGCTTGGCCTCCCGGCCCAGGATCGGCTCGCCGACCGTGCCGGTCAGGGCTGCGCCGTCCTCGTTCAGGGTGTTGGCCCGATTGGCGGCAAAGCCCGCCGCCTGCGCCACCCGCGAGGTGAAGAAGGTGAAGCCGCCCGAGACCAGCACCGCGCGGCCGCCGCCCGCCGACATGGTCCGTACCAGGGTCCGCGCCCCGGGGTTCAGCCGCACGCGCTCGTCATAGGCCCGCTGCAGGTCGCCGAGCGGCAGTCCCTTCAGCATCCCGACCCGCTCGCGCAGGGCGCCTTCGAAATCCAGCTCGCCGCGCATGGCCCGCTCGGTGATCTCCGAGACCTTGTCCTTCACGCCGGCGAAGTCTGCCAGTTCGTCGATGCACTCGACGTTGATGATGGTCGAATCCATGTCGGCCAGCAGCAGCCGCTTCTTGCGGCCGTCCCAGGGCTGGGCGCAGGCGTCGACGCCGCTCCCGGCCAGGGCCGCCTCGGCGGCCGCGCGGACACTCGCGACGTCGGCGCCGTCCACCAGCAGGTCGAGCGCGCCGGGCCCCAGGGTGCGGGGCTCCTTGACGCGGGCGTGCACGCCTGCGAGCGCTGGGGCCAGTGTGGCGAGCGCCTTCGCGGCGGCGTCTGAATCGGGACCGACAAGGGTAAGGGCGATCTGCATGGAGCCCCGCATCTGGCTGATCGCCGGGCCGACCGCAAGCGGCAAGTCGGCCCTGGCCCTGCGCCTGGCTCGCGAAATCGGGGCTGAGATCGTCAACGCCGACGCGCTGCAGCTCTACCGCGACCTGCGACTGCTGACCGCCCGCCCCTCCCCCGAGGAGGAGGCCGCCGCCCCGCACCACCTGTTCGGCGTCGTCGACGCGGCCGAGGGCTGGTCCGTCGGCCGCTGGCTGCGCGCCGCCGTGGCCTTGATCGACGAGATCGCCGCCCGCGGTCGCCCGACCGTGATCGTCGGCGGCACCGGCCTCTATTTCCGCGCCCTGACCCACGGCCTGGCCGAGGTGCCCGACACCCCGCCGCAGATCCGGGTGCAGACCGCCGCCGAGTTCGAGGCGATGGGCGAGGCGGCCTTCCGCGAGCGGCTGGCGCAGGCCGATCCCGCCGCGCAGGCGCGCATCTCGCCGGCCGACCGCCAGCGCCTGACCAGGGCCTGGGAGGTGTTCGCCGCCACCGGGACCTCGCTCAGCGACTGGCAGGCGCGCACCGATCCGGCCATCGCCCCGGGGACCTGGGCCGGCGTCGCGCTCGACCCGCCGCGCGAGGCGCTGTTCGATCGTTGCGACGCGCGACTGGAGATCATGGTCGAGGCCGGCGCGCTGGACGAGGTCGCCGCCCTCGCCGCCCGTGGGCTCGATCCCAATCTCCCGGCCATGAAGGCGGTCGGCTACCGCGAGCTGGCGGCCGCGCTGGCCGGCGAGGTCAGCCTTTCGGCAGGTTTGCAGAACGCCCAGCGCGAAACCCGCCGATACGCCAAGCGTCAGGCCACCTGGCTGCGGGGTCAGATGGCCGACTGGCCGCGCCTTACCGCCGTCGCCCATGAGGACCAATGGAGGCAGTTTATTGCGCTACACCCCGCCTTGACGGGGTGAGCGGGGCATGTCATGACCTCGACGACTTCATTTGGAGAACGCTCGTGCGTGAGCTTCTTGTACTCTCTGTGCGACCTCTCGCGGACTGACCACGTGTCAGACCGCTGAAGGTCGCTCGCCCAGGCCCCTCGAGGGCCTTTTTTATTGCCGAAAATCAAGGCCTTGCTGAAATGACAGCCCACCAGACGATAGCTGCCGAAACGACGATTGAGACCCTGACCGGCGCCGAGATCGTGGTCCGCGCCCTCATCGACCAGGGCGTCGAAGTGCTGTTCGGCTATCCGGGCGGAGCGGTGCTGCCGATCTACGACGCGCTCTTCGAAGAGCAGCGCCTGCAGCACGTCTTGGTCCGCCACGAGCAGGGCGCGACCCACATGGCCGAGGGCTACGCCCGCTCGACCGGCAAGCCGGGCGTGGTCCTGGTCACCTCCGGCCCCGGCGCGACCAACGCCATCACCGGCATCGTCGACGCGCTGATGGACTCGATCCCGATGGTCGTCTTCACCGGCCAGGTCGCCACGCACCTGATCGGCACCGACGCGTTCCAGGAGTGCGATACGATCGGCATCACCCGCCCGATCACCAAGCATAACTACCTGGTCAAGGACGTCGCCGACCTGCCGCGGATCATCCACGAGGCGTTCCACATCGCCACGTCCGGCCGCCCCGGCCCCGTCGTCATCGACATCCCCAAGGACGTCCAGTTCTCCAAGGGCGTCTACCAGGGCCCGACCGAAGTCACCCACGCGCACAACTACAATCCGCGCACCAAGGGCGACGCCAACAAGATCGCCGAAGCCGTGTCGCTGATCGCCGGCGCCCGCCGCCCGATCCTCTACACCGGCGGCGGCGTCATCAACGCCGGCCCCAGGGCCGCCGAGCTGCTGCGTGAACTGGCCAAGCTGACCGGCGCGCCGGTCACCTCGACCCTGATGGGCCTGGGCGCCTTCCCGGCCTCGGACCCGGCGTGGCTGGGCATGGTCGGCATGCACGGCAGCTTCGAGAGCAACAACGCCATGCACGACTGCGACGTCATGGTGGCGATCGGCGCGCGCTTCGACGACCGCGTCACCGGCCGCCTCGACGCCTTCGCGCCGGGCTCGAAGAAGATCCACATCGACATCGACGCCTCGTCGATCAGCAAGAACGTCCGCGCCGACATCGGCATCGTCGGCGACGCCGCCAGCGTGCTGGAGGACCTGATCGCTGCCTGGAAGTCGCGCAACCTTTCGACCGACAAGGCCGCAATCGACGATTGGTGGCGCCAGATCGAGGCCTGGCGCGCCCGCCAGTCGTTCCGCTATCGGCCCGACGCCAAGCTGATCAAGCCGCAGTACGCCATCGAGCGCCTGTACGAGCTGACCAAGGACCGCGAGACCTACATCACCACCGAGGTCGGCCAGCACCAGATGTGGGCGGCCCAGTACTACCACTTCGACAAGCCCAACCGCTGGATGACGTCCGGCGGCCTGGGCACCATGGGCTACGGCCTGCCGGCCGCGGTCGGCGTGCAGATGGCCCACCCGGACGCCCTGGTCATCGACATCGCCGGCGACGCCTCGGTGCAGATGACCATGCAGGAAATCTCGACCGCCATTCAGTACGACCTGCCGATCAAGGTCTTCATCCTGAACAACGAATGGATGGGCATGGTCCGCCAGTGGCAGCAGCTGCTGCACGGCGAGCGCTACAGCCATTCCTATTCGTCGAGCCTGCCGGACTTCGTGAAGATGGCCGAGGCGTTCGGCGGCGTCGGCATCCGCGCCGAGCATCCGGACGAGCTGGACGACAAGATCCGCGAGATGATCGCCAGCCCCAAGCCGGTGCTGTTCGACTGCCGGGTCACCAAGGAAGAGAACTGCTTCCCGATGATCCCGTCCGGCAAGGCCCACAACGAGATGATCATGGCCGAGGAAGCCCGGGACCTCGGCTCGATCATCGACGACGCCGGCAAGCGTCTGGTCTAGGTCGAGCGGCGGCGCCCCCAGCGCCGCCCGCCTCGCCTCAGCCGTAGAAGAACCGCTCCTCGGCGATCTTGCCGTCCTTGATCGTGTAGACGCCGACCTCGTCCATCTGGATCCGATTACCGGATTCCTTCTGGGTCAGGTCCATCTTGAAGCGCACCACGAACTGGTCGCCGTTCACGTAGGGGCCCTCGACCTCGGTCGAGTGCACCTCGTGGGCGCTGGCCCACCACTCGCCCTTGCCGCGCAGGGCCTCCTTGCCGCGCATCTGCGCCATGTCGCCGGGCGCGGCCTCGACGCTCAGCACGTCGTCGGCCCAGTACTTCTTTCCCGCCTCGTCGAACTTGCCGGCCTTGCAAAGGGCGACCAGATCGTTGGCGATGTCTTGGGTGCTCATGACTGTCAGCTCCAGGGGGGCAGCCCGGGCGCAGCGCCCGGCCCGGCATTCCCGTCACCAAACACCGTTCTGCGCAAGTGAAATGTTCATGACTTGTTCACCCGCAGCCCGCAGTCACGACTTGCCCCCCACGCCTGCTTGTGACACGTCCTCAGCGACCGACGATTAGAGAGCCCCGCATGTCCGACGCCCAGCCCGCCTCCGTCTACGACCTCAGCCACGCCGAGGAAGCCGAGAACCTGGCGACCTTCGCGATCCTGGTCGAAAACGAGCCTGGCGTGCTGCATCGGCTGGTCGGGCTGTTCGCGGCCCGCGGCTACAACATCGAGAGCCTGACCGTCGCCGAGACCGACCGCCGGGCGCACACCAGCCGCGTGACCATCGTCACCCGCGGTGCGCCGCACGTGCTCGAGCAGATCGAGGCGCAGCTGGAGAAGATGGTCGCCACCCGCCACGTCCAGGACGTGACCCGCGACCCCAACGGCCTGGAGCGGGAACTCGCCCTGGTGAAGGTCAAGGGCACCGGCCCCGACCGCGTCGAAGCCCTGCGCATCGCCGACATCTTCCGCGCCAAGGTGCTCGACACCACCATCGACAGCTTCATCTTCGAACTGACCGGCGCCTCCTCGAAGATCGACAAGTTCATCGAGCTGATGCGTCCGCTCGGCCTGGTGGAACTCTCGCGCACCGGCGTGCTTTCCATCACCCGGGGCCCTGACGCCATGTAGGAAGGAGGATCGGATGGTCCGCATCGCCGCGACCGTTCTTGGCCTCGCCTTCCTATCCGCGCCGCACCTGGCCAACGCCCAGGCTGCGCCGCAGCCCGCGCCGCCCGAGCCGGTCCTCGACTGGCCCTGGCCAGATCCCGATCCGAAGTCCTGGTGGGACGACACGCGTCCCAAGCCCGACGAAGCGGCCGACCCGCTGGGCGGCCGCCGCCCTAACCGCGGCGAGCGACCGCTGGTCGTCGCCAACGGCTATGATCCCCTGCTCTATCGCCTATGGGGCCTGCCGCCGCTGCAGAACCAGGTGCTGCGGTCCGGTGAATTGATCGTCGAGATCGCGGTTCGGCCGGCGACTTCGGCGCGCCAGACCTTGGTACGCGCGACCGTGCGGCGCGACGGGAAGGCCTTCATCCAGGCCCGCGCCGGTCTCGGCTGCTGCGAGCCTGGCATCGCCCGCCGCGTCGGCTTCGACGCCGAGGCGCCGCAGGGCGCGGCCGCGCGGCTGGCCGCCCTGGCCCAGGATCCGCTCTGGAGCGCTCCGCGCGAGGTTCGAGTGGTCGACAGCGCCGGGGCGGCCGACGCGCTCTGCGTCGACGGCACCTCCTACGACATGACCCTGGCCCAGCCGGGGCAGGTGCGCGCCGTGCGCCGCGCCTGCGACAGCGCCGAGATCGGCCAGGCTGCTGACGTGCTGGAGACCGTGCTCGGCCTGGCGCTTGGCCACGAGCCGCGCATCGACGTGATCTATCCGGGCGGTGCGAACTATTCGGCGGCGCGGTCCGCCTATCGCGACCTGATCGCCGAGGGCGGCGGGCTGAAGCCCGCGCCGAACGCCCGCCCCCAGCCGCCGAGCTTCACGGAGCCGCCGCCCGAGGACGAGCCGGCGGCTCCGCAGTCGCCTAACGCAGAACGTTGAGGCGGTAGAGCGCCCCGCCGATGATCGCGCCGATCGCGGGGGCGACGAAGAACAGCCAGAGCTGCGACAGCGCCTGGCCGCCGACCAGCACCGCCGGTCCGAAGCTGCGCGCCGGGTTCACCGAAACGCCGGTGACCTGGATGCCGACGATGTGGATGACGGCCAGCGTGATGCCGATGGCCAGGCCCGCGAACCCCGCCGGGGCCGCGCTCGAGGTCGAGCCGAGGATGACGATGACGAACAGGGCGGTCATCACCACCTCGAAGATCAGCGCCGCCTGCATGCTGAACTCGCCCAGATAGCCCGGCCCCCAACCGTTCTGTCCCAGGCGTTCGGGCCAACCGGCGATGGCCGCCAGGATGACGGCGCCGGCCAGCGCGCCGAGGAACTGGGCGATCCAGTAGAGCACCATGTCCCGGGCGTTCATCCGCCCGGCGATGAAGGCGGCCAGGCTGACCGCCGGATTGACGTGGCACCCCGAGATCGAGCCGATCCCGTAGGCCATGGCGACGATCGCGAAACCGAAGGCCAGGGCGATGCCGAGCTGGCCGACATTCTCGCCGCCCAACACGGCGGCGCCGCACCCGAAGAGCACAAGCGTAAGCGTACCGATGAACTCAGCGACGAACTTCTGCATGGAATGCCTCCCGTTTGAAGCGAGGCTAACCCATGGTTGAAGCTTGAGATAGCGCCGCTCTGCGAACGGCGTAACGCTCACTCAGAGTTGAGCACAGCGTGGCTGACCCATGCGAAGCCTGGCTGTTAGGGTGCCGGACCGCGTGCAACCTATGTAGTTTCGCGGAATTGGAACTGCGGATTTCAGAAGCGAATACTCACGCGGGCCGCACGAACGTGGCCCGGCCCAGTGCATGGAGACAAAATGTACAAGCACGTCCTCATCTCCACCGACGGCTCCGAAACGGCCCAGAAGGGCGTCGATCAAGGTCTGGCGCTCGCCAAGGCGCTCGGCGCGCAGGTGACCCTGATCACCGTCACCGAGCCGTTCCCGGTCTATGCCAGCGCCGCCGGCGGCTGGGTGCCGACCGAGATGGGCAACTATGACGAAATCCAGAAGGAATTCGCCGACCGCGTGCTCGGCCTGGCCAAGGCCACCGCGGAAAAGGCCGGCGTCGCCGCCAAGACCCTGCACGTCCCGAACTCGCCGCCGGCGGAGGCGATTATCGAGACCGCCAAGTCGCAGGGCGTCGACGTTATCGTCATGGCTTCGCACGGGCGCCGCGGCCTTGGCCGGCTGATCCTCGGCAGCCAGACCTCCGAAGTGCTCAGCCACGCGCCGGTGCCGGTGCTGGTGGTCCGCTAGACGCTGACCGCCGTGTTTCGCCGCGCAACCGACCTGAACAGCAGGTACTGCGCGGCGAACAGCGCCAGCTTCGACCCCGGCGCCCACAGCGACATGACGCTCGCCGTCAGCTTCGGGTCGGCCAGCAGCGTCATGCCGAGATTGAGCAGCCCGCTGACGAACATCAGCCCCGCCCAGACGTATCCCGCCCCGTTGATGTAGGACTCCGGGATGCGGCCCTGGGCGATCGGCGGCATGTAGCGCCCCATCCAACCGCACTCGAGCATCGCCGCCCCGATCGCTGCATAGACGATGGTCGCCTTGAACAGCACGAACCGGGCGTCGTGAGTGATCAGCGTGGCTCCGCCCATGATCACCACCAGGGCCAGCGCCGTCCATTGCATGGCCGCGATCTTGCGCCCCCGCAGCTTCATCACCGCCACCTGCGCCACGCCCAGCGCGATGCCCACGCCGGTGGCCAGGGCGACGTCGCCGCTGGCGGCGAGAAAGACGTAGAAGACGAGGGTCGCGGCCATGTCGATCAGGATCGGGCGGGCGGCGTAGACGAGGGGGCTCACGGGGAAACTCCAGGCGTTGAAAGCGTGCCCAGAGCCTAGCGGCGAGGCCCCGCGACCGCCGAGGCCGCCCGCGCAGCCGGCGCGGCGGTTCGCGAAATCAACCTGTCCGTTCGCGCTTCGCGAACGGTCATCCACCGTTCCGAAGCCGGAAGTTCTTCTAAAACCAGCGCGTCACCCCTATATTGGGAGTGTCGGGGCTTGCCCTGACTATGGAGATAAACGCGCACGTCATAAGCGGACTGGACCCGGGTGCGATTCCCGGCGGCTCCACCAATCCTTCCTCGGCAGTTGTCGCCGGAAGCATGGGGCCGATCAGCATCGACAGACGTCTAAAGGTGTTGCTTTCTCTCGGCTTGGCCCACCGTTTCGGGCTTTAAACTAAATGCGAACGACAACTTCGCTGAAGAAGTCCGTCTGGCTGCGTAAGCGGTCCGATAGATTTCGACCTAAACTCCTAGTGTCTTAGCAGCGCTAGGCGGGGCCCGGAGGGGGCCTTGCAACAGAACCCCTCCACCTTCACCTGACGAACCTGCGATTCAACGACGCCTGCGGCGAGAGCCGCCTTGCGCGCTGACGCCGAAACGCTACCCTCCGCACCACGTTCAGTACCCCCGGAGTTTAGATGGCCCAGGACCCGCCGGCCCAAGATCAGATGCACTACGAAGCCATGGCCCAGGAGGCCCTGCGCGGCGTGGTGAAGGCCGCGTTGAAACGCGCCGCGGCCCCGGAAGGCCTGCCTGGCGCGCACCACTTCTACATCACCTTCAAGACCGAGGCCCCGGGCGTCTCCGGCCCCAACGACCTGCTGTCGAAATACCCGGACGAAATGACCATCGTCCTGCAGCACCAGTACTGGGACCTGGCGCCGGGCGAGACCTTCTTCTCGGTGACCCTGAAGTTCGGCGGCCAGCCGAAGCGCGTGTCGGTGCCCTATGCGGCCGTGACGCGGTTCTATGACCCCAGCGTCCAGTTCCTGCTGCAGTTCGAAGCTCCGGCCGCCGCCGCCACCCTGCCCGCCGCCGCCGCCGCCGAGGCGGAGCCGCCGGCCGCGCCGAGCGAACCGGCGGATCCCAACGCGCCCAACGTCGTGTCGCTCGACACCTTCCGAAAGAAGTAACTCGCCCGCATGACCGACGTCGCCCCCGCCGAACCCGAAGTCCTGACGGACGAAGCCATCCTGGCGCGCTTCCAGCGCTCGAAGAACCAGCCGACCGGCTCCCAGACGCTGGGCTTCCGCATCGTCGCGGTCAGCCAGGCCGAGAAGTCGGTCGAGGTCGAGTTCGACGCCAAGCCCGAACTGCTGCTCAACCCGATGAAGCAGGTCCAGGGCGGCTACCTCTGCGCCATGCTCGACGAATGCATGTCGGTGGCCTGCATGGTCGCCTCGGGCATGACCCACGTGGCGCCCACCGCCGAGATGAAGACCACCTTCTTCCGCCCGGCCATGCCCGGTAAGCTCAAGGGGATCGGCAAGGTCGCCAAGTGGGGCCGAACCATCGCCTTCACGGAGGGCGAGCTCTACGACGCCGACGGACGGCTGGTAGCCAAGGCGACAGGGACCGCGGTGCCCACGCCCTTCCAGCGGTACAAAAGCTGACATGTTGAAACGCGCTGGCATCGTCGGCGCGTTTTTCATTTGGGCCTTGGCCATGGTCGCGCCTTCCGTGGCGTCAGCCCAGGCCGGGCCGTTCGGCGACTGGGCCGCAGTGGTCATCGCCGGCGACTTCCACGGCGCAGGCGGCGGCCCGACCGAGGCCTTCGACAACGCCCGCCGCGACGTCTCCAAGGAGCTGCAGCGGCTCGGCTTTTCCCGCGACAACATCGTCCAATTCTCGGTCCGGCCCGAGCGCTACAAGGACCGGCCGCTGAAGTCGGACACCCTGGCGATCTACCGCTCGCTGAACGACCTGTCGGCCAAGGCCAAGGCCGGCTGCCTGGTCTACTTCACCTCGCACGGCGCACCGCAGGGCGTGGTCGTCGACCAACAGATCCTCACCCCTGGGCTGCTGGGACGAATCCTCGACTCCACCTGCCAGAACCGCCCGACCGTGGTGATCATGTCGGCCTGCTTCTCGGGCGTGTTCGTGCGGCCGTTGGCCCATCCGAACCGCATGATCCTGACCGCCGCCCGGCCCGACCGCACCTCGTTCGGGTGCGGCGAGGACAACATCTATCCGTTCTTCGACGACTGCGTGCTGAAGTCGAGCCCGTCGGTCCGCGACTTCGCCGCCCTCGCCAGCGCGGTGAAGAGCTGCGTGGCCCTGCGCGAGATCGCCGAGGGCATGAAGCCGCCCTCCGAGCCGCAGATCTGGATCGGCGGCGAACTGCGCCCGATGCTGCCGCTCTACGCCTTCCCGACCGGTCCGCCCGGCGGCGAATGAACACTGATCCACGGCCTGATCGTCGCAGGCCGCAACCGCTCTAGCGCCCCGCGCGTGCGGCGCCCTACAAGAGGAATCGTGGGGCAATAGGGGCCAGCGGGTAATCATCCATGCGTTTGATCTTCAAGGCTGTCTTCGCCGCCGCCTTCGCCTGCGCCGCCACGGCGGCGAGCGCCCAGGACACGGCCCAGCCGGCGCCCGCCTCGGCCCCAGCCGCCAGCCCGCCGCCGGCCTCCGCGCCAGCCGTCAATCCGCGCGGCCCGGTCCCCTACACCAGTCTCCAGCGCCCGCAGCGTCCGCGCCCAGTTGCGCGGACCACGGCTGCGGCTGCAGCGCCCACAGCGGCCGCGACGACGACCGCGACCGCCGCGCCGGGGGTCCCGCTGACCGTAGCGCCCGCCCTGCCCGCCGCCGCTTCGGGCGCGCGCCTGGCGCCCGGCGAGGCGATCCCCGCCGCTGAGCTCGAGTCCTACGTCGACGGCGTGGTGCGCAGCGCCATGAACCGCGACCACATCGCCGGCGTCACCGTCTCTGTCGTCCAGAACGGCCAGGTGGTGCTGAAGAAGGGCTATGGCCTGGCCGCCCTGTCGCCGGCCCGCAAGGTCGATCCCGACCAGACCTTGTTCCGCATCGGCTCGATCTCCAAGACCTTCACCTGGATCGCGCTGATGAACGAGATCGAGGCCGGCCGCATCCGCCAGGACGCGCCGGTCAATCTCTACCTGCCCGAGCGGCTGCAGATCCGCGACCAGGGCTTCCGCACCCCGGTGCGGGTGATCAACCTCATGGATCACTCGCCCGGCTTCGAGGACCGCGCGCTCGGCCACCTGTTCGAGCGCAACTTCGACCGCGTGCGCCCGATGGCCGACTACCTGCGCCAGGAGCGGCCGCGCCGCGTGCGCGAGCCTGGCTCGGCCTCGGCTTACTCCAACTACGGCGCGACCCTCGCCGGCCAGGCGGTGTCCTATGTCGCCGGCAAGCCGTTCGAACGGCTGATCGAAGAGCGGATCTTCCTGCCCGCGCGGATGAACAGCACCAGCTTCCGCGAACCTCATCCGCCGAAGGCCGGCATTCCCGGCGCGATCCCCCAACGCCTGGGCGAGAGCATCTCCGAGGGCTATCGCTGGACGCCTGGCGGCTATGTCGCGCGGCCGTTCGAGTACATCAGCCAAGTGGCGCCGGCCGGCTCGGCCTCGTCCACCGCGGCCGATATGGCCCGCTACATGCAGCTGCTGCTGAACGGCGGCACGCTGGACGGCGCGGTCATCTACGGCCCCGGCGCGGCCCGCGCCTTCAACACCCCGATCCGCAAGACCTCGCCCGGCGTCAATGGCTGGCGACATGGCTTCATCGAATACAATCTGCCCGGCGGCCGCACCGGCTTCGGCCACGCCGGCGGCACCCTGTCTTTCCTCTCGAACATGGTGGTGATCCCCGACCTGAACCTCGGCGTGTTCATCAGCACCAACACCGAGACCGGCGGCGACCTGGCCATGGGCCTCGCCGGAGACGTCGTGCAGCAGTTCTACGTCGCGCCCGAGACGTTCCCGCGCAAAGGGTCGCGCGCGCTGGCCGAGCGCGGCGGCGACTTCGCCGGCTACTATGTCGGCACCCGCCGCGCCTATCGCGGCCTGGAAGGCATGGTCGGCCTGATGATCGGCGGCGCGTCGGTGGCGGTGACGCCCGACGGCTATCTGCTGGTGACCGCCAACGGCAAGACCAGGAGCTTCGTGCCGCAGGGCGACCTGTCGGAAGGCCGCTTCATTTCCACCACTGGCTCCGACCACCTAGCCTTCGCCATCGACGGCGGTCGCGCCCACAGCTTCCAGAGCGCCTTCGGCGACCAGACCTTCGAACGCGCCGGCTTCTGGAAACGCCCCGAAGTCCTTGCCGGCGTGGCGATCCTGGTCGGGCTGGCGGCGTTGGCGACGATTGGCGGGCTGTTCCTGCGCAATCGCCGCGACTTCCGCGAGAGCGCAATCCAGCGTCAGGCCAGCCTGCTGCAAACCACCCAGGCGGTGCTCTGGCTGCTGGCCCTGGCGCTGTTCGGCGCCTGGGCGGCGAACGCCGCTGACATCGCCAACGTCATGTACGCCTGGCCGGGCGCCACGCTGATCTTCGCCTCGGCCTGCGTGCTCGTCGCCGCGGCCCTGACTCTGGGCGGGCTGATCCTGATGCCGGCCATCTGGCGTGGCGGTCGGCGGGTTGATTCGTGGCCGGCCACACGCAAGGCGGCGTTTACCTTTACCGCCCTGCTCTACGGCGTCTTCACGCTGCTGCTTGGCCTCTGGGGCGCGCTTACCCCTTGGAGTGGTTGATTTTTCTCAACCATAGAGAACGAAATTCTTCCGCGAATTGAGGCGTTAACGCCGCAAATGTAAACGCGTCGTTTACCAAGCACTGGGTAAATCCTGCCTAGCGGCGGGCGAGTGAGCGTCCGTCCCGCGTACCCCGGGAAGGACGCCCGCTTGAACAACTTCGTCGCCGCCCTGCAGAGGTTCGGAATAGGACGACTGGCGGCCATCCTCGGGATCGGGGTCGGCGTCGCCGCCGCCCTCATCGCGCTCACCATGAACCTGGGCGAGCCCAAGGCCCTGCTCTATTCGAACCTGGACCTGAAGGAAGCCGGCTCGATCACCACCGCCCTCGACCAGGCGGGCGTGAAGTACGAGGTCAAGGGCGACGGCTCGACCATCATGGTGCCGCGCGACAAGGTCGCCTCCACGCGCCTGATGCTGTCGTCCAAGGGCCTGCCGACCTCCGGCTCTGTCGGCTACGAGATCTTCGACGAAGCCAATGCGCTCGGCCAGACCGACTTCGTCCAGCAGCTGAACCGCCAGCGCGCACTGGAAGGCGAGCTGGCCCGCACGATCCAGGGCCTCGACGGCGTCACCTCGACCCGCGTTCACCTGGTGCTGCCCAAGCGCCAGTTGTTCGAGGAAGAGGCCGAGCAGCCCTCGGCCGCAGTCACCATCGGCGTCGGCGGCCGTGCGCCCTCGGCCGACCAGGTGCAGGCGATCCAGAACCTGGTCTCCAGCGCCGTGCCGAACCTGAAGCCGGGCCGCGTCACCGTCGTCGACCAGCACGCCAAGACCCTGTCGACGGGCGAGGACGGCTTCGGCGCCCAGGCCGCCGACGGCCGCCGCAGCGAGGTCGAGCAGCGGATCGCCAAGACCGTCACCAAGCTGGTCGAGGGCGTCGTCGGCCCCGGCAAGGCGCGCGTCAACGTCACCGCCGACCTCAACCTGGCTCGCGTCACCGTCCAGCAGGAGACGTTCGACCCCGACGGCCAGGTCGTCCGCTCCGAGACCACCAACGAAGAGAATTCGCGCGAGAGCCAGCCCGACGCCAACGGCGCGGTGTCGGCCAGCGCCAACATCCCCGGCGGCGTCGGGGCCAACGGCGAGACCACGAACCAGTCCGCCAGCGGCCGCACGGAATCGACCACCAATTACGAGATCTCCAAGACCGTCCGCACCGAGGTGCAGGAGCCGGGCGACATGAAGCGGCTGTCGGTCGCCGTGGCCGTCGACGGCGCCACCGCCGCGGGCCAGGACGGCAAGCCCGGCGCCTACACCCCGCGCACGGCCGAGGAGATGCAGCGCATCGAGCAGCTGGTCCGCACCGCCGTCGGCTTCAACGCCGACCGCGGCGATCAGGTCACCGTGGTCAACGTCCGCTTCCCCACCGCCGACGTGGAGGGCGGCGTCGAGGCCGCCAATCCACTGATGGGCTTCGACAAGAACGACATCATGCGCGCCGTCGAGATCGCGATCCTCGGCCTCGTCGCGGTGCTGCTGATCTTCTTCGTCGTCCGCCCGCTGCTGAAGCCGTCATCGGGCGCGGGCGGCATGCCCGCCCTGGCCGGCGGTCCCCCGATCACCCGTCTGGTGACCACCGCCGACGGCCAGCCGATGCAGATCCAGCTCGATCCGGCCACCGGCCAGCCGCTGGCCCTGCCTGGCCCTGGCAACGAGCTGGAGCAGCGCATCGACATCGCCCGCATCGAGGGGCAGGTGAAAGCTTCCTCGGTGAAGCGCGTCTCGGAGTTCGTTGAGACGCACCCCGAAGAGTCCGTCTCGCTGCTGCGTAGCTGGCTCCACGAGACGACATGAGCAGCCGCGTGAAGTCCATCAACGACGCATCCAAGCTCAGCGGTCCTGAGCGCGCCGCGGTCGTGCTGCTCGCGCTTGGCGAAGAGCACAAGACGATCTGGGAGCACCTGGACGAAGAGGAGATCAAGGAGATCTCCCAGGCGATGGCCGGTCTCGGCACCGTCTCGTCCAGCGCCGTCGAGCAGCTGCTGGTCGACTTCATCTCCGGCATGTCCGGAGCAGGCGCGATCATGGGCTCGTTCGAACAGACCCAGCGCCTGCTGCAGGCCTTCCTGCCGCCCGACAAGGTCGACTCCCTCATGGAGGAGATCCGCGGCCCTGCCGGGCGGACCATGTGGGACAAGCTGGGCAACGTGAACGAGGCGGTGCTCGCCAACTACCTGAAGAACGAGTACCCGCAGACCGTCGCCGTCGTGCTGTCCAAGGTGAAGTCCGACCACGCCGCCCGCGTGCTGGCCGCCCTGCCGGAAGACTTCGCGCTCGAGTGCGTCACCCGCATGCTGCGCATGGAGCCGGTGCAGCGCGAGATCCTCGACAAGATCGAGCAGACGCTGCGCACCGAGTTCATGTCGAACCTGGCGCGCACGTCCAAGCGCGACAGCCACGAGATGATGGCCGACATCTTCAACGCCTTCGACCGCCAGACCGAGGCCCGCTTCATCGGGGCCCTGGAAGAACGCAACCGCGAAAGCGCCGAGCGCATCCGCGCCCTGATGTTCGTGTTCGAAGACCTGTCGAAGCTCGACCCTGGCGGGGTCCAGACCCTGCTGCGCAACGTCGAGAAGGACCAGCTGGGCCTGGCCCTGAAGGGCGCGTCCGACTCCCTGCGCGAAATGTTCTTCTCCAACATGTCCGAGCGGGCCGCCAAGATCATGCGCGAGGACATGGAGAGCATGGGCCCCGTGCGCCTGCGCGACGTCGACCAGGCTCAGATGGCCATGGTCCAGGTCGCCAAGGACCTGGCCGCCAAGGGCGAGATCATGCTGGCCGGGTCCGGCGGCGATGACGAGCTGATCTACTGATGACCAGCACGCCCCACCAGAAATTCGGCTTCGACACGGTGTTCGACAACGCCGGCGACGTCGCCTACGCCGCCCAGCGGCCCAAGCGCCTGTTCCCGGCCGAAGAGGTCGAGGCCCTGCGCGCCCAGGCCTTCGCCGAGGGCGAGCGCCAGGCCCTGGGATCGATGGCCGCGCTGCAGGCCCAGGCCCTCTCTCAGATCGCCGCGAGCGTGGGCCAGGCCCTGCCCCGGCTGGCCGGCGTCGCCCACGAGCACCGCGTCGGCTCGGCCGAACTCGCCCTGGCCTGCGCCCGCGCTATCGCCGACGCCGCCCTCGCCAAGTTCCCCGAGGCGCCGATCCAGGCCGCGCTCGAGAACCTCGCCCGCGAGATCGAAGCTTCCCCGCGACTGGTCGTCAGCGTCGGCGCCGATCTGGCCGAAGGCGCCCAGGCGGCGCTGGAGCAGACAGCCCAGGCGATCGGCTACGCCGGCGCGATTCAGGTCCGCCCGGCTCCCGGCGTCGGCCCTGCGGCCTTCACCCTCGACTTCGGCGACGGCGCGGCCGCCTTCGACCCCGCCGCCGCAGCCGCCCGCGTGGCCGCCGCTCTCGAAGCGGCCCTGGCCGCCGAAGGGCTGCACGCCGAACCCCTCATTCCCGGAAGCGAAAGCTGACCGCCATGTCCGACAACGACCTCAAACTCGACGAATTCGGTCCCTCCGACATGCCCATGGCCGATATGGGCATGGAGATCGAGGACAAGACCGCCAGCGATCTGGCGCCGGTCTTCGACGTGCCGGTCTCGATCTCGGCGGTGCTCGGCCGCGCCACCATGTCGGTGGCCCAGCTGCTGCAACTGCAGTCGGGCAGCGTCCTCGACCTGGACCGCAAGGTCGGCGAGGCCATCGACATCTACGTGAACAACCGGCTGGTCGCCCGCGGTGAGGTCGTCATCGTCGACGACCGCCTGGGCGTGACCATGACCGAAATCATCAAGGACGGCGACACTCAGGGCTGATCGCCTGAGGGTCTGTAGGAGATAGTGCTATGCGGCTTTTGGTCGTCGGAAAACTGAACGGACAGCTCTCCAACGCCGTGAAGATGGCGATGACGGCGGGCGCCAAGGTCAGCCACGTTGAGACCATCGAGGCGGCCACCCACGCCCTGCGCGCGGGCCAGGGCGCGGACCTGCTGCTGGTCGATTACGACCTCGACATCGCCGGCCTGATCGCCGCCAACGAGGGCGAGCGCATCCGCGTGCCGGTGGTCGCCTGCGGCGTCGATCCGGACGCCCAGAAAGCTGGCGACGCGATCCGCGCGGGCGCCAAGGAATTCATCCCGCTGCCGCCGGACGCCGAGATGATCGCCGCCGTCCTGGCCGCCGTCTCCGACGACGAAAAGCCGATGGTCGTGCGCGACCCCGGCATGCAGTCGGTGATCAGCCTGGCCGACCAGGTCGCCCCGTCCGAGGCCTCGATCCTGATCACCGGGGAAAGCGGCTCGGGTAAGGAAGTCATCGCCCGCTACGTGCACCAGAAGTCGCGCCGCGCCAGCCGCCCGTTCATCTCGGTCAACTGCGCGGCCATCCCCGAGAACCTGCTGGAAAGCGAGCTGTTCGGCCACGAGAAGGGCGCCTTCACCGGCGCTGTCGCCCGCCGCATCGGCAAGTTCGAGGAAGCCAACGGCGGCACGCTGCTGCTCGACGAAATCTCGGAGATGGACGCCCGCCTGCAGGCCAAGCTGCTGCGCGCCATCCAGGAGCGCGAAATCGACCGGGTCGGCGGCGCCAAGCCGGTGAAGGTCGACATCCGCATCCTCGCCACCTCGAACCGCGACCTGGCCCAGGCGGTCAAGGACGGCACGTTCCGCGAGGACCTGCTCTACCGGCTCAACGTCGTGAACCTGCGCCTGCCGCCGCTGCGCGAGCGGCCCGGCGACGTCGTGGCCCTGGCCGAGTTCTTTATCCGCAAGTACGCCAAGGCCAACGGCATGCCCGAGCGATCGCTGTCGGCCGAGGCCAAGCGCCGCCTGGCCGCCCACCGCTGGCCGGGCAACGTGCGCGAGCTGGAGAACGCAATGCACCGCGCGGTGCTGCTGGCGAGCGGGCCGGAGATCGAAGAAGGCGCGATCCGCCTGCCCGACGGCCAGCCGCTGGCCGCCCCCGATCCGGCCGCCCGCGCCGCCCAGACCGCGGCCGACGCCGCCGAGGCGGTGACCCGCACCTTCGTCGGCCAGACCGTCGCCGACATGGAGCAGCGGCTGATCATCGACACCTTGTCGCATTGCCTGGGCAACCGCACGCACGCGGCCAACATCCTCGGCATCTCGATCCGCACCCTGCGCAACAAGCTCAAGGAATACACCGAGGCCGGCGTCCCGGTGCCCGCCCCGCAGATGGGCGCCAGCGCGGCCTGAACGAGTAACCCGAGCAGATCATGACCGACGCCTCGCTCCCTTCCTCGACCCGTCCGTCGCCCCGCGAAATGCTGGGCTGGCTGATGAAGGGCGAGGTCGCCCTGGCGCTGGGCGTCATCGGCATCGTCATTCTGCTGATCCTGCCGATCCCGCCGTTCGTGCTGGATCTGCTGCTGGCCGTCTCGATCACCTCCTCGGTGCTGATCCTGATGACCTCGCTTCTGATCAAGAAGCCGCTGGAATTCACGGCCTTCCCGACCGTCCTGCTGGTCACCACCCTGTTCCGCCTCGGGCTGAACATCGCCTCGACGCGCCTGATCCTCGGTCACGGCCACGAAGGCGCGCATGGGGCCGGCAAGATCATCGAAGGCTTCGGCAAGCTGATGATGGGCGGCAACTTCGTCATCGGCGTGATCGTGTTCATCATCCTGGTGATCGTGAACTTCGTCGTCATCACCAAGGGTTCGGGCCGGATCGCCGAAGTCGCCGCGCGCTTCACCCTGGACTCGATGCCCGGCAAGCAGATGGCCATCGACGCCGACCTCTCGGCCGGCCTGATCGAGGAAAACGAAGCCAAGAAGCGCCGCAAGGAGCTGGAGCAGGAAAGCACCTTCTTCGGGGCCATGGACGGCGCCAGCAAGTTCGTGCGCGGCGACGCGGTCGCCGGCCTGATCATCGTCGCCATCAACATCATCGGCGGCATCCTGATCGGCGTCGTGCAGCACAAGGTGCCGCTCGCCCAGGCCGCCTCGTCCTATACGATCATGACCATCGGCGACGGTCTGGTCAGCCAGATCCCGGCCCTGATCATCTCGATCGCCGCCGGCTTCCTGGTCTCCAAGGCTGGCGTCGACGGCTCGGCCGACAAGGCCCTGGTCGCCCAGCTGGCGATGAATCCGATCGCCTTGGGCATGGTCTCGGCCTCGGCCGGCGTCATCGCCCTGATCCCCGGCATGCCGATCATCCCGTTCGCGGGCCTCGCCGCCGGCGCCGGCTTCCTGGCCTGGAAACGCTCGCAGGACGCCCTCGCCCCGCCGCCCGTCGAGTTGGTGCCGGTGGACCCGGCCGCGGCCGCCCAGGATCAGGAAGAGCCGATCAGCCAGGCCCTGGCCATCGACGAGATCAAAATCGAGCTGGGCTACGGCCTGCTGCCGCTGATCAACGACCTCGAAGGCCGCCGCCTGACTGACCAGATCAAGGCTCTGCGCCGCACCCTGGCCCAGGACTTCGGCTTCGTGATGCCGGCGGTCCGCATCCTCGACAACATGCGCCTGCCCTCGCAGGGCTACATGATCCGTATCAAGGAGATGGAGGGCGGCGGCGGCGAAGTGCGGCTCGGCTCGCTGATGGCCATGGATCCGTCCGGCGGCCAGGTCGAGCTGCCGGGCGAGCACATGCGCGAGCCGGCCTTCGGCCTGCCGGCCACCTGGATCGACGACTCCCTGCGCGAGGAAGCCACCTTCCGCGGCTACACGATCGTCGATCCGGCCACCGTGCTCACCACGCACCTGACCGAGATCCTCAAGGAGAACATGCCCGACCTGCTCTCCTACGCCGAGGTCCAGAAGCTCCTGAAGGAGCTGCCCGGCGAGCAGAAGAAGCTGGTCGACGATCTGGTCCCGGCTGTCGTCTCGGCGACGACGATCCAGCGGGTGCTGCAGGCGCTGCTGCGCGAGCGGGTCTCGATCCGCGACCTGCCGGCGATCCTGGAAGGCATCGGCGAGGCCGCGCCGCACACCGCCTCGATCACCCTGCTGGTCGAACAGGTCCGCGGCCGTCTGGCCCGCCAGCTCTCGTTCGCCTATCGCGGCGACGACGGCGCCCTGCCGATCATCACCATGTCGGGCGAGTGGGAAAACGCCTTCGCCGACGCGCTGATCGGCGCCGGCGAGGAAAAGCAGCTGGCCCTGGCCCCCTCGCGTCTGCAGGACTTCATCCGCGCCGTCCGCGACAGCTTCGAACGCGCGGCCCTGGCCGGCGACAGCGCCGTGCTGCTGACCAGCCCGCAGATCCGCCCCTATGTGCGTTCGATCATCGAGCGCTTCCGCGGCCAGACCCCGGTGCTCAGCCAGAACGAGATCCACCCGAAGGCCCGCCTGAAGACGGTCGGGCAGATCTAGGTCGGCGTCAGCCTAGCGGCTTGGCGAAGATCAGCTGCGGGCCGAAGCCCTCCTCGTGCCGGCCGCCAGTGTCGACGAAGCCGATCTTCCGATAGGCCTCGATGGCCGGGATGTTGCGGGCGTTCACCGCCAGCATCAGCTGCGGCTGCACCGGACGCTCGCGCACGAACCACTCTTCCAGCAGGCTGATGCAGCGCCGCCCGACGCCCCTGCCCTGAAAGCCGGGCCGGACGCGGAAATTGTGCAGGCTGACGGTGCCGGGCGGCGCCCAGGGCGGACGGCGCAGCCCCTCGCGCAGGACGAAGAACCCGACCACCTCGCCGCCCGGTTCGACGACCGCGAAGCCCTGCTCGAGCCCGACCGCGTCGGACTCGTTCAATCGCCCGAACACCTCGTCCAGACTGCCGGCGAACGCCTCCTGTTCGGGCGGCAAACCGATGATTTCGACCACGTCGCGGTCGGCGCCCGAGATCGGCTCAAGTCTCCAGTCGGCGGCTTGTGTCGTCGTGCCCATGGCTCGAAGGCTAACACGCATTCAGCGAATGTTGTCATCCCAGCGCTCGCCTGGGCGCTCGGCTGGCGCTCAAAACCCCGCGCCCGGGCCGCCCGGACCGAAGCTGCGGCGCGAGGGGCGTTGCAGCCGCGCCCCCTGGCTGGTAGCGATTTGCGCCTGGCGCGGTCGATTGGGCCGCGAAGCGTTGGAAATCGAATGCGGCGACCTGCTTCCCCGACCCGGCGCGGCCCGGGCAGCTCGATCTTCTGGGATCTGCTGACCTTCGAGCGCCTGATGACCAACCAGGTGATTCATCTCATCTATTGGGCGGGCCTGGGGGTCATCGCACTGATCGCGTTCGGTACGGTCGGCGCCGCAGTCGGCGTGGCCCTGCGCGAAGAAAGCTGGATCGGCGTGATTCTGGCGATTCCGGTGCTGGTCGCCGGTCTGCTGGTGGTCGCTGGGCTGGTGCTGCTCTGGCGCTCGTTCTGCGAACTCTATGTCGCCCTGTTCCGCCTCAGCGACGACCTCCACGCCCTGCGTCAGGCCGCCGACGCCGCCGAACAGGCGCCTGCCCGCCCTGCCGCGCCGCGTGCGCCGACCCCCGGCCCGCTGAACTAGCGCAGTCCGTTGATCCAGGCGGCCGTCGCCGGCTTCGGACGACCGCGGCCGTCGAACAACAGCGGCTTGTCGCCGCCGCTCTTGTAGTTGAGCCACGAGTCCGGATCGCGCAGGCCCCAATGCGTGAAGGCGAAGCGCTGCTGCGCAGGCAGGCTTGAGAAGGCCTCCGCGGCTTCGGCGTAGAGCCGCGCCTGACCGGCCTCGAGCTCAGCGCGGCCGTGCAAGCCTTCGGCCCGCTTCAGCGAGACGTCCATTTCCGACAGGTGCACAGGCAGGCCGAAGCTGGCCAGGTCCTTGATCGCCGCGGTGATCATGCCCGGGGCGAGGTCGGCCGCCACATGCGTCTGGGTCCCGACGCCGCTCAGCGGCGCGCCGGCCTTCAGCAGCGTCTCGACCAACTTCATGAACGTGGCGCGCTTCTTCGGCCGGTTCTCCAGGTTGTAGTCGTTGAGGAACAGCACAGCGTCGGGGTCCGCTTCACGCGCGTGCTGGAAGGCCAGAACCATGTGCTCCAACGGCCCCAGCCGCTGGGCCCACAGGCAGTCGCGCCAGCCGTCGCCGTCCTCGTCGACCGCCTCGTTGACCACGTCCCACCCCACCGCCTGGCCGCGATATCGGCTGACGACGGCGGAGATGTAATTGCGATAGGCCGCCTCAAAACTGGCCCTGCCGGTGTCCAGATTCTTGAAGGCCGGCGGCTCCTGCGCGTACCAGACCAAGGTGTGACCGAAGAACCGCATGCCGTGCGTACGAGCGAAGGCGGCGATCTGGTCCGGCGCATCGAAGCGAAGCGAGCCGTCGTCCTGGACGATGTACTCCATCTTCATCTCCCACTCGGCGGTGAGTTGGGAGACCTGGGCGGCGATCAGCGCCGACAGATCCGGCTCGTCGAGCTGGAACGCCTGGACGCAGGTTCCGATCGGGAACGGCGCCACCGACTTCAGCGGCGGCAGATCGAGAGTTGCGGCCTGGGCGTCGGGGGCACGGTCGCAGGCCGCCAAAGCCAGCGCCGCTCCGACCACCGAGCGCCGTGAAAGGCTCACCGGGCGCCGGCCGCCCTGCGCAGCCCCAGTTCGTCCAGGGCGGCGGTCTCCAGGCGCGCGGCCTCCTTCACCTGGGCCAAGCGGATGCCCTCGGCCACCTGCTCGTATTTCTTCTGCTCTTCGAAGGCCAAGGCCAGCGCGTCGCGGGCGCCGGCCTCCTCGATGGCGACACGATCAATGTCGGCCTGGATCAGCGCCTTGCGGGCGCGCAGACCTTCCCAAAAGCCGACCTGGTACCACCCGGCCTCGGCGTCCTGGCGAGCGCGCTGCGCCTCGGCTTCACCCTCCGCTTCGAGGAAGGCCAGCTTCATCTCGTACTGCATGCGCCGGTCGGCGATCTCGGCCAGCCGCTTCTGCAGGATCTCGACCTCGTAGGTCGAGAGTTTGATCAGGGACTTGGCCCAGCTCATGCGGCTTCACCGTTCAGGATGTGGGCGAGGATGTTGAAGCTGTCGTCCAGGCTCGTGGCCTCGTCCTTGTCCTGGCCAAGGAACGCCTCGAGCGCCGGATTGAGGGCGATTGCCCGGTCGACCTGCGGATCGGCGCCGGCGCGATAGGCGCCGATGCGGATGAGTTCTTCCATGTTGGCGTAGGCCGACAGCGACTGGCGTGCGGACTTCACGATCTCGCGTTCGTGCGGCAGGTGGCAGCCCGGCATCGTCCGGCTGATCGACTTCAGGACGTTGATGGCCGGGAAGCGACCGCGCTCGGCGATCGCCCGCTCCATGACGATGTGGCCGTCGAGAATGCCGCGCACGGCATCGGCGATCGGCTCGTTGTGGTCGTCGCCGTCGACCAGCACCGTGAAGATGCCGGTGATCGGCCCAGCCGTTGTGCCGTCCGGGCGGATCGGCCCCGGCCCGGCGCGTTCCAGCAGCTTCGGCAGCTCGGTGAAGACCGTGGGCGTGTAGCCCTTGGTAGTCGGCGGCTCGCCGGCGGCGAGGCCGATCTCGCGCTGGGCCATGGCGAAGCGGGTGACGCTGTCCATCATGCAGAGGACCTCGAGGTCCTGGTCACGCAGGAACTCGGCGATCGCCAGCGTCATGTAGGCGGCCTGGCGGCGCTTCAGCGCCGGCTCGTCCGAGGTGGCCACCACGACGATGGCGCGCTTCAGGCCTTCTTCGCCGAGGGTCTCCTCGATGAACTCGCGGACCTCGCGGCCCCGTTCGCCGATCAGCCCAACCACGACCGCGTCGCAATCGGACTGCTTGGCCAGCATCGACAGCAGCACCGACTTGCCGACGCCCGAGCCCGCGAACACGCCCAGACGCTGGCCGCGGCAGCAGGTGGTGAAGACGTTCATCGAGCGCACGCCGAGATCCAGGCGCTCGCCCACCCGGCCGCGCGCATGGGCGGCCGGCGGGGCGGCGCGCAGCGGATAGGCGGCCGTGCCTTGCGGCAGCGGCCCCAGGCCGTCGATCGGCTCGCCGAAGGCGTCGACGATGCGGCCCAGCCAGGCCGTGGTCGGCCGCACGGCCGAGCCTTGCGGTTCGATGCGGATCTCGGCGCCTGGCGCGACGCCCTCGACCGGGCCGAACGGCATGAGCAGGGCGCGGGTCTCGCGGAAGCCGACCACTTCGGCGGCCAGCGGCTTGTCGGCCCGGCGCTCGATCTCGGCGCGCGCCCCGACCGCAAGGCGCGTCAGACCGCCTCGCGCCTCGATCAGGAGGCCGTTCACGGCCGCGACGCGGCCGGAGACGGTAAGCGGATCGATCCGCTCGACGGCGGCGACAAGGCTACGCAAGGACAGGACCCCAGCGGTCAGATTCGACCGCCTGGGAGAATCCGCCCGCCGCCGTTAACTCCCGATGAAGATTCCCCGCGTCGTCAACGCAGGGCCGCCGCCAGCCGCGCCGCCTGGCCCGGATGGCGCGCCACCAGCTTGGCCGCCGTGCCGGGGCGCTGCATGGCCGCGCGCAGCAGGAGCGGCCGCGCGGCCTTGGCCAGCATCGGCCGGGCGTTCTTGGCCAGACTGTCACGCCCCAGGAAAGCGGCGATCCCGACCACCGCCAGCGCGCCGAGCCCGAGCGTCAGACCGGGTCGCTTCTGCACCTCGGCGTAGACGCTGAAGCGGCGGCCCTTCAGGTGCTCGCTCTCGGTCAGGCCGTCGACCCCGTGCGCATGCAGGCTGTCGCGTGTCGGCTTGTCGCCGCGACGGCGGGTCATCGGCGGCATCATGCGGGCCATCATCTTGTCGACCAGGATCGGCGCGGCGGCCGAACCGATCGCCATCGGGCGCGCGCCCGAACCGACCGCGATGTCGCGGATCGGATGCGCCGCCGCATGCAGGATGGCGTCGGCGACCACCTCCGGCGCATAGCGCGGCGGCGGGACCGAGGCGGGCTGATCCATCATGTTGCGCGCGTGGTCGGCGAACGGGGTCGAGACGCTCGACGGCTTGATGAGCGTCACCGAGACCGGGATCTTCTCGCGCAGCACTTCCAGGCGCAGCGCGTCGGTGAAGCCCTTCACTGCGTGCTTTGAGGCCGAGTAGGCGCCCATCAGCGGGGCGGCCACGTCCGACAGCGACGAGCCCACATTGATCACCGCGCCGGAGCGGCGGTTCTCCCGGAAGTGCTTCACGGCCTCCAGCGACCCGTTGACCACCCCGAAGTAGTTGGTGCGGAACAGTCGTTCATGGTCTTCCGCCGTGGTCTCGGCCAGTTCGCCATAAAGCCCGACGCCGGCGTCGTTGATCCAGGTGTCGAAACGGTCGAAGCGCGCGATCGCCGCCCGAGCGATCTTGTCGACGTCCTCCGGCGCTCCGACGTCGGCGACCACCGCGTGGGCGCGGCCGCCCTGGGCGTTGATGTCCTCGCAGATCGCCCGCAGCGCCTCGCCGTTGCGCGCAGCCAGCACCACCGCCGCACCGGCCTTGGCGGCCTTGCGTGCGGTCGCCAGGCCGATGCCCGACGATGCTCCGGTGATGACGATGACCTGGTCGGCGAGCGGCTTCAGTTTCACGGCCATGACGATCCTTTGGGCTGGGGGATTGTTCCAGGTCCAAACGACCCGCCGGCGTGACCGTTCCGCCCGCCGCGCGCCGTTAAGATCGGGCGCCGCGGCAGCCGGTGTTCGCCAATCAAGTCCAATCACAAAAGATTCAACGGCCGTGCGACTCGCCCCGGAGGCGGGCGCTTGTCGCCGATTCCCGAACCGAGTTAACGATTCGTCCGAAGGCGCTTCACCATTAACCGGTCATAAATTAACTCGCTGGCAAGTTAACAGCGAGGATCGGGGCGGATTGCCCGGATATGTTGTTTTCTAGCGCTACCGTTCGAGGAGGAACTGATGCGCGTACTGTTGATCGAAGATGACAGCGCCACGGCGCAGAGCATTGAATTGATGCTCAAATCCGAGGGTTTCAACGTCTATACGACGGACCTCGGCGAGGAAGGCGTCGATCTGGGCAAGATCTATGACTACGATCTGATCCTGCTCGACCTGAACCTCCCCGACATGAGCGGGATGGACGTTCTGCGCACCCTGCGGGTCGCAAAAATCAACACTCCGATCATGATCCTGTCCGGCACGGCGGAGATCGACACCAAGGTCAAGACGTTCGGCGCCGGCGGCGACGACTACATGACCAAGCCCTTCCACAAGGACGAACTGGTCGCCCGCATCCACGCGGTGGTCCGTCGCTCCAAGGGCCATGCCCAATCGGTCATCAAGACCGGCGACATCACTGTGAACCTCGACGCCAAGACCGTCGAAGTGAACAACAGCCGCGTCCACCTGACCGGCAAGGAATACCAGATGCTGGAGCTGCTCTCGCTCCGCAAGGGCACCACGCTCACCAAGGAAATGTTCCTGAACCACCTGTACGGCGGCATGGACGAGCCCGAGCTGAAGATCATCGACGTCTTCATCTGCAAGCTGCGCAAGAAGCTGGCGGCCGCCGCCGACGGCAAGCACCACATCGAAACCGTCTGGGGCCGCGGCTACGTGCTGCGCGACCCGCACGAGAGCGCCGCGGCCGCCTGAACGGGCCCGACGCTTCACTAGACTGCCGAACGCCCGCCGCTCCTTCCGGCGGGCGTTTTCTTTTTGCCCGCGTTCCGCGTTAGGCTCCGCCACACAGTTCGCGGGGAGGCGGCGTTGGGAAGAACTATCGCACTGGTCGCGTGCCTTGCGCTCGCGTTCCTGATCGGTTGGGCGCAGGAGCGCACGCCGACGCCCCTCCCCGTCGACGCGCCTGCCTCGGCCTTCTCCGCCGGCCGCGCCATGGCCGACGTCGAGGTCATCGCCAAGGTCCCCCACCCGATCGGCAGCCCGGCCAACGCCGCGGTCCGCGACCACCTCGTCGCGCGGATGACCGAGCTCGGCCTCTCGCCGCAGGTCCAGCGCGCGCAAGTGCTGCGCCAGGAGGACGGCTGGATCGCCGGCGGGACGGTCGAGAACGTCATCGGCGTGCTGCCCGGTCGCGACCGGACAGCGCCGGCCGTTGCGGTCATGGCCCACTACGACAGCGTCCCCGGCTCGCCCGGCGCGGCCGACGACGCGGCCGGGACCGCCGCGGCCCTCGAGATCGCCCGCGCGATCAAGGCCAAGGGCCAGCCGGCCCGCGACGTGATCCTGCTGATCACCGACGGCGAGGAAAGCGGCCTGCTCGGCGCCCAGGCGTTCTTCGACCAGCACCCGCTCGCCGGCCGCATCGGCTTCCTGCTCAACATGGAGGCCCGCGGCGGCGGCGGCCGCGCTCAGATGTTCCAGACCGGGGCCGACAACGCCGGCACGATCGAGCTCTTCCGCAAGAGCGCCGTCGCACCCGTCGCCTCGTCCCTGACCGTCTTCCTCTACGAGCACATGCCCAACGACACCGACTTCTCGGTGTCGAAGGCCAAGGGGATCCCCGGCCTGAACTACGCCTTCATCGGCAGTCAGTTCGACTATCACGCCGCCACCTCGACCCCGGCCAACCTCGACAAGGGCTCGTTGCAGCACATCGGCGAGCAAGTGCTGGCAGCGACGATCGCCGCCGCCGACGCCACGACGCTGCCCGCCGAGGGGCCGAACCTCGTCTACGCCAACACCTTCGGCAGCCACATCCTCGCCTACCCTCAAGCCGCCGGCTGGCTTGTCGTCGCGGCGGCCGGGCTCCTGCTGACCTTGGCGATGCTGCGCGCCCGGCGAGCTGGCGCGCTGTCCTTCTTCGACGTCCTGAAGGGCATGGGCGCAGCGCTGTTCGCCCTGACCTTCGCCGCAGCCGTGTTCCGCCTCGCCCGCCTCGCCACCGGCGTCCCGTTCGGCTTTCTCGAGCAGAGCCAGTTGCTGGCCCAGGCCGGCCGCTGGGAGACCGCCCTCGCCCTGCTGGGCGTCGGCGCGCTGCTGCTGGCCGCCGCCGCCGCCGGCCGCGGCCGAACCCGGCTGGCCGGCGCCGTCCTGGCCCTGATCGTCGGCGGCGCGTGCTCGGCCTTCGGACGCCTCGACCTAATCGGGCTGGCGCTCGGCGCGATCGCCGCCGTCCTGGCGGTGGCGAGCTTCGGACGCCCTGCACGCCTGGCCGGCGCCTGGGCCGGCGTCCTGGCCACCGGCCTGCTGATCGCTGTCGCCCTGCAGTTTGCGGCCCCGACCACCGCCTTCCTGGTCGGCTGGCCGTTGGCCCTGGCGAGCCTGGCGGCGGCGCTGACCACGCTTGGCGCACGCCGCAGCCTGCCGGTGCTGTTCGTCCTGGCGATCGCCGGCGTGCTCGGCCTGTCTTGGCTGCTGGCGTTCGGGCACGGCATCTACCAGGGGCTCGACCAGCCCGAATTGTTGGCGGTGATCGTCTGGCTGGGAGCGCTGACGCTCTGGCCGCTGGCGCAGCCGGCCGAAGACCAGAAGGGCGCGCGGATGTCGGCCCTGGCCGTGGTCCTGCTCGGCGCCGTCGCGGTCTTGGTGGTGCGGCTCGATCCGCCCTGGACCGCCCGCCATCCGCAGGTCACCCACATCGCCTACTACCTCGAGCGCGAGGCGGGCCGCGCCTACCGCATCAGCGACGCGCCCGGCCTGCCCGACTGGACCCGCGGGATCCTGGCCGCCGACGGCGGCGCGGTGGAGCGGACGAAGCTGCCGGGCCTGCGCCGCGACGGCGTCTGGGCGGCTCGGGCTGCCGCCGTCGCCGTTCCGCCGGGCGGGATGGAGTTCACGCGCCAGCCGGACGGCGGCTACCGCCTGCACCTGGACGCGACCGGCGCGCGCACGCTCATCCTGCGGCTCGACGCCAAGACCAAACTGGAGAATGCGGCGCTCAACGGCCATCCGCTCAAGCCGCTCGTCGGCGGCTCGGCCCGGATCGCCTGGGAGGCCCCCACTGAGGGCCTCACCCTGACCTTCCGCGCCCCCAGCCCGGGAGCGATCGAGGTCAAGTATTCCACGGTGATCGACCAATGGCCGGCGGAAGCGAAGCCCTTGCCCGCTCGCCCCGCCGACCTGATGGCCTTCGGAACCTCGGGCGCGACCATCGTCGGCGGCGCCCGCAGGTTCACCTGGTAGCGCCCTACTTTTCGAAGGCGGCCGTGATCTTCAGGTCGACGTCGTCGCCGACCACCGGCAGGGCGTAGCCCAGGCCGAAATCGCTGCGCTTGATCTTGGCGGTCGCCTCGAAGCCGACGGTGTGGGCCTTGCTCATCGGGTTGGTCCCGGCGCCGGTCAGCTTGGCGTCCAGGGTCACCGGCTTGGTCACGCCCTTCAGCGTCAGGTCGCCGTTGATCTTGGCGGTCTGGCCGTCGACGACGACCGAGGTCGAGACGAACTTGGCGGTCGGGAACTTCTCGACGTCGAGCAGGTCCTTGCTGGCCAGGTGCTTGGTGAAGCCCGGCGAGGTCGTGGTCGAACCCGACATCGGGATGTCGATGACCACCTTGGCGGCCGCCGGGTTGGCCGGGTCGAGCGTCAGGCTGCCGGTCATCTCGCCGAACATGCCGTAGAGCACCGAGAAGCCCATGTGGTTCAACGACCAGACGACCTGGGTGTGGTGGCCGTCGACCTTGTAGGTCGCCGCGGCGATGCGCGAGGTGTCGGCGGCGCCGGGCATCTGGGCGAAGGCCGGGGTGGCGATCAGCATCGCCATGCTCGCGGCCGCGAGAAGCTTCTTCATGTCTGCAGTTCTCCGAATATCGAAATGGCCCAGATCGGACCTAGATCGAACCGCACCCGCCGTCCGTCAAGAACAAGCGCTGGTTTTCACAAGACCGTCGCAGGTCTGGCGCACCGCCGGGCGAACGCGCTATGCCGAACCCGCTTAGCCCAGCCAGGCCCGGAGGACCCCGCATGACCGCGCAGGACGACATCGTCATTTATCACAATCCCGCCTGCGGGACCTCGCGCAACACCCTGGCCCTGCTGCGCGAGAAGGGCCTCGAACCCACCGTCGTCGAGTACCTGAAGACCGGCTGGACCAAGGACCAATTGGTCGCCCTGGCGGCCAAGATGGGCGTCTCCCCCCGCGAGTTTCTGCGCGAGCGCGGCACCAAGGCGGTCGAGCTCGGCCTGACCGATCCGGCCACCTCCGACGAGGCGATCGTCGCGGCCATGATCCTCGATCCGATCCTGGTGAATCGCCCTATCGTCTCGACCCCGAAGGGTGCGGCGCTGTGCCGTCCTGCCGAACTGGTCCTTGGTCTGCTCTAACCGGAGCTGTGAGGGTCGTCGGATTGGTTACCGGCGATTAACCATATCGGTAGAGAACGGTTAAGCCGTTCGCCAGTTACGACGCAGCTTTCGCATGGCCGGCAGGCCGTGTGGCATCGCGAGTACGGGGGCACGATGCAAGAGTTCGATCCGCGACGTCCGACCTTTCGGCTGACTCCGCGCCTCGCCATCGGCGTGGCCGGCGTCGCCGCCCTGGCGCTGGGCTGGAAGCTCACCGCCGATCAGGCCGCCGCCCCGCCCAAGGCGCCGCTCGATCCGGCGGCGATCACCGCCCTCCAGCACGCCGCGTTTACGCAGTCCGAGGCTCAGCCCGGCTTCGGCCGCCCGCAGAGCGTGCCGGTCAAGGTGCTGCCGGGCGAGACGCTCGAGTCCGCCGTCGAGCGCGCCGGGGTGCCGCGCGACGAAGCCCGCCGCGCCGTCGAGACCCTGGCCGAGGCGATGGACACCGTGCACATCAAGGCCGGCATGGCCTTCGACGCCGCCGTCGCCCAGCCGCGCGGCGAGCGCGGTCCGGCCCGCCTGGTCGGCCTGTCGCTCCGCACCGGCCCGGCCCAGTCCATCACCCTCTCGCGCACCTTCGACGGCGCCCTGCGCCTGCGCGAGATGGAGGAAAAAATCCGCGACGAGCAGATGGTCGCCCGCGGCGAGATCACCGGCTCGCTCTACGAGAGCGCCTCGCGCATCGGCGCCAATCCGACGATCGTCGCCGGCATGGTCAAGCTGTTCTCGCACAAGGTCGACTTCGACCGCGACCTGAAGGCCGGCGACGCCTTCACCATGGTCTTCGACCGCAAGGTCACCGAGAGCGGCCGCACCATCGAGACCGGCGACCTGGAGTACGCCCAGATCAAGGGCGTGCAGTTCTATCGCTTCGAGCGCCAGAACGGCGATGTCCAGTACTTCGACGAAACCGGCAAGAACATCAAAGGTTTCCTGCTGCGCACCCCGGTCGACAACGCCCGGATGACCAGCCGCTTCGGCATGCGTCGCCACCCGATCCTCGGCTACAACCGCATGCACCAGGGGATCGACTTCGGGGCCGGAACCGGCACCCCGGTGCTCGCCGCCGGGGACGGCGTGGTCGTCGAGGCCCGCCGCTGGGGCGGCTACGGCAACTGGGTGCGCATCCGTCACTCGGGCGGGTTCGAGACGGGCTACGCCCACCTTTCGCGGTTCGGCAAGGGCATCAAGACCGGCGCCCGCATCAGCCAGGGCCAGGTCGTCGCCTATGTCGGCTCGACCGGCGCCTCCACCGGCCCGCACCTGCACTACGAGATCTGGCAGAACGGCAAGCGCGTGAACCCGATCGGCGCGAAGGTGCCCCAGGGCACCGTGCTGGCCGGCGCCGAACTGGCCGCCTTCCGCGCCCAGAAAGCCCGCATCGACACGCTGGTCCGCGACCAGGGCGCCGACGAGGCGCCCGCGCGTCTGGCGGTGGCGGAAACCACCCCTCCGCTGGCCCTTCGACGCTAGGTTGTCCTAACGGAAGCCTCCACGCGGCTTCCAACCTGCTCTCCTGCGCACTAATGTGGCAGATCGAACCCTGCTCGCGCGGAGAGTCGCCTTGACTGCAGCCGTCAAACCCAAGCCCCGCGCGCGGTACGCCGCCAAGCGCGACGCCATCATGGCGGCCGCGACCAAGGTGTTCGCCGACCAGGGCATGAGCGGGTTCACCCTGGCCGCCGTGGCCAAGCGGATGGACCTTCACCCGGTCAGCCTCACCTACTACTTCAAGCGCAAGGAAGACCTCGCCGCGGCGGTGTTGCACGACACCATCGCCCGCTTCGCGCTCATGCTCGACGAGGCCGAGACCCACACCACCCCGGCCGAACGGCTGACCGCCTTTATCGCCGCCTACTTCGAGACCCGCCGACGCATCGCGGTGGGTGAGGAGGATGTGCTGGCGCCGTTCAGCGAGGTCTATCTGATCGAAGGCGAACAGAAGCAGCCGGTGATCCAGAGCTTCGAGGCGCTCTACGTCCGCATCGGACGGCTGCTGAAGTCGGACGACACCCCATGGGTCAGCACGCCGCGCCGCCAGGGCCTGGCGCGGCTGGTGGTGAACCAGCTCACCTGGGCTGACACCTGGCTGTCGACCTATGAGCCGCAGGACTATCCCCGGGTCGCGGCCCGGCTCAGCGACATCATGATCAACGGTCTGCCGTCTGGGGGCCAACCCTGGCCGGATGGACCGTTGCTGGCGCTCGGCGCGCTGAGCGCCGAGAACGACGAGGTCACCCGCGACCGGTTCCTGCTGGCCGCGACGAAGCTGATGAACCGCGAAGGCTATCGCGGCGCGTCGGTCGACAAGATCTCGGCCGAGCTCAAGGTTACCAAGGGCTCGTTCTATCACCACAACGCCGACAAGGACGAACTGGCGGTCGCCTGCTTCGGGGCCACCTTCGACCTGATCGACCAGGCCAAGCGCGAGGCGGCCAAGGCCGGCAGCAACTGGACGCGGCTGTGGCTGGCGGTGACGTCGCTCGGCATGCTGCAGGCGCAGAGCGCCGGTGGGCGGCTGCTGCGCCACCACTGCATCGCCGCAGTGCCGCCGGCGATGCGCCGGCAGATGCTGGTGCGCTTCCTGCAGACGACGAACTCGTTCGCCGGCATCATCGCCGACGGCGTGGCCGACGGTTCGATCCGCCCGGTCGACCCGCTGCTGGCCGCGCATGCGATGATGGTGACGTTCAACGCCTGCCTGCCGCTGGAACCGCGGCGGCGCCCGGTGGTCACGGACGGGGTGATGGAGGAGTACCTCCGCCCGGCCTTGCTCGGCTACTTCGTGAAATAGAACCCCCGGTCCGGGTGCGTTCCGTCCGGGGGCTCCCAGCCTCCTACTTGGTCGGGGCCTTGGTGGCAGGAGGCGTCTTGGCGACCATGGCCGTGGTCGAGGCCTTGGCCGACGAGCACTTAGCGTAGTGCCCCTTGGCGTCTCGGCACTTTTCAGACTTGGCTGGGGCGGCGGCCGGGCACTTGGCGAAGTGACCTTGGGCGTCGCGGCATTGGGTGGCGGCCGAGGCCGCGCCGGCCGTGGACAGGCCGGCGACGAGCGCCAGGGCGGTCATCAGGGACAGACTGCGGGACATGGCGGTCCTCCTCAGGTTTGGACGACCTACTTGGTCGCCGGCGTGCTCGCCGTCGCGGCGGGCGCGGCCTTGTGGTGCTTGTGCTTCTTGTGATGGGTGGCCGGCTTGGCCGTAGTGGTCGCGGTCGACGAGGTGGTGGTCGGCGCGGCGGCCGGTGCGGCCGCCATGGCGACGCCGGCGAGGGCGAGCGAGGCGGCCAGCGAACCGGCGACGATGAGGGTGGGCTTCATGGGACTTGCTCCGAACGGCGGGGACATCCGCCTGTCAGCAAGCCTCGTCCTGCCACCTGACGCCGCTCAGGCGCGGGCCTTACAAATAGTTGAGCGAGCGCCCACGAAAAAAGCCCTCCCGATGGGAGGGCTCCTGTTCGTCCCCGGCGGGGAATTCTTCGTCAGTCGAAGACGATGACCGAGCGGGCCAGCTCGCCCTTCTTCATCTCGTCGAAGCCCTCGTTGACCTGCTCCAGCTTGATGCGCTGCGAGATCATCTCGTCGAGCTTCAGCTTGCCGGACATGTAGAAGTCCACCAGGCGCGGCATGTCGACCGGGAAGCGGTTCGAACCCATCATCGAGCCCTGGATGCGCTTCTCGGACAGGAAGGCGAAGCCCGGCAGGGTGACGGTCTGGCCGATCGGGATCATGCCGATGACGTTGGCCGTGCCGCCGCGACGCAGCATGCCGAACGCCTGCTCGGCGGTCTTGGCCAGGCCGATGGCTTCGAACGCGTGGTGCACGCCGCCCTTGGTCATCTCGAGCACTTCCTTGACCGCGTCGGTCTTGGAGGCGTCGATGAAGTCGGTGGCGCCGAACTGCGAGGCCAGGTTGCCCTTCGAGGACACCATGTCGATCGCGATGATCCGCGAGGCGCCGGCGATCGCCGCGCCGTTGATCGCCGCCAGGCCGACGCCGCCGCAGCCGATGACCGCCACGGTCTCGCCCGGGCGCACGTTCGAGGTGTGGATCGCCGCGCCGACGCCGGTCATCACCGAGCAGCCGATCAGGGCGGCGCGGTCCAGCGGCATATCCTTGCGGATCGCAACGCAGGCATGCTCGTGGATCAGCATCTGCTCGGCGAAGGACGACAGGTTCAGGTACTGCTGCATCGGGCCGGTGGTGGCCTTCAGACGCGGCTCCTGCTCGGCGTCGCGCTTGGTGTCGGGCGACACGCACAGCGACAGGTGGCCGGTCAGGCAGAACTCGCAGTGGCCACAGTAGGCCGACAGGCAGGTGATGACGTGGTCGCCCACCTTCACGGTGCGCACTTCCGAGCCGACCTGCTCGACGACGCCGGCGCTCTCATGGCCCAGCACCGCCGGCAGCGCCGTCGGATAGGAGCCTTGCATGAAGTGCAGGTCGGAGTGGCAGAGGCCGGCGGCCTTGGTGCGGATCAGCACTTCGTGCGGGCCCGGCTTGTTGATCTGGACGTCTTCGATCTGAAGCGGCTTGCCCACTTCGCGCAGCACTGCGGCTTTCATCTACGGCGATCTCCCCAAGCGACGCCCGATCGGGCGCGGATTATCGAAGCCACGGTATGGCCGCGGCGCTCGTCACGCCAACCTTATCGCTGTTCAGATGGCCGCGGCCAAGGACGTTTTTGGCGTGAGACACCCGATCGGGCGCTGGAGAGGTCGCTTGGGGTTACTTCGGCGCCCAGACGTCCGCGCGGCTGGACGAAGAGATGATATCCGAGCCCGAGGTGCTGAGGCTCGACATCGGCACCTTGGTCGTCTTGCCCTTCGATGAGAGGGTCACCATGCCGCCGTCGACCTTGACGACCTGGCCGACCTCGGCGCCGGCCGCATCCTTCACCCGCGAACCCGCGCGCAGGTTGGACGTGGTGGCCGCGGTGTTCGCCGCCCGTCCGGTCTCGGCGACCGGCGGAGCTTCGTAGTTTCTGCCCGGCTGGTTCGCTGGGGTGTCGATCGGCGGATTGAGCCCGCGACCTTGATCATATTGCATCGGTTGCTGCGCCGCCGCCGAGACGGCGAGCGCCGCCAGCGCGGCGCCGACGAGGGCTGGCAAGAACTTCACGTTCATCTTGGGTCCTCCGGAGGCCCGCCCAGCGGCGACCCAACTCAGGCCCTCGCGCGAAGTTCCGCCCACCCGTCCAATCGTGATCACGCCTGCGCCGTGCGTCCGCCCAGGCGCAGCTTGGGCCAGGCCAGTCGCGTCCAGGCCGGCAAGCGCAGCGCCCAGGCGTTGCGGGCGGGGATACAGGCCTCCAGCGAGGCCAGCAGCGGCTCAACCGGACCGTCGCTGATGAAGTGGTTTCCGCCGGTCACCCGCTCGAACCGGATCGGCTTCCAGCTTGCGGTCTGGACCGCCAGCCGTTCGGCGATCTCGATCGGTGCGAAGTCGTCCTTGTCGCCATGGATCACATGCACCGGGATGCGCAGCCGCGACAGGGCCTTGTGCAGGTGCTCCAACTGGCTCGGCTGGCCGGACACCTCCAGCACCGCATGGCGCAAGTCGCGCGGGATCACCTTCAGGAGCTTTGTGCCCAGGTGCACCAGCCAACGCGCGGTCGGCCCAGACTCACCGAAGTACCCCGACAGCATCACCAGTCCGGCGACACGGCGCGGGTTCTGCTCGGCCATGATCGAGGCGATCGCTGCGCCGTACGACTGGCCGACCAGCAGCACCTTCTGGCCCGGCCGGGCCTGTAGCAGCGGAGCCAGGGCCCGGGCCTGGGTCTGGATGTCGCCGACATACTCCACCGGCTCGGACCCGGCGTAGCCGGGGCGGTCGACGACGACCATTTCGCGGTCCTGCGGGAGGCCGGCCAGCACCGGAGCCCAGTACTCGGCCCAGGACGGCGCGCCGGTCACGACCACGATCTTCCAGGGCGCGGGCCGATCGCGGGGGGTGGTGAGCGCGGAAATCTTCCAGCCAAGGCCGCCACCGGCCTCGAAGCGAAAGCGTCGCACGACGCTGTCGGGATAGTCGTCCGACGTCGGCACGTGTTCGGTGCGGCCGCTCGCAGCCGAAGCGAAACACGCCCATCCCACGGACAACACGCCCTTGGGTCTCTTTTGCAAGGTTCAGCTCCCAACTCGGATGCCTGATGTAGGGTGAACGCCTTGAGGCGACGGCAGTTTCGTTGCGTCGCAACATCTCAACTACAGCGGGATATGTTCGCCTTCTGCGCCCGTCAGACGGCAAAGCGCCCGCTGTAGGCGAAAACCACGCCCAACCACCGATGGGCAGTGACCACGCTGAACCGATAGACGCCGTCGCGCTCGAACGACGCGGCGCGCACCTGCGGCGCCAGGGCCATCGGCAACACGAGCGGTCCCAGCCGCCACGACAGCAATCGCCAGGAAAAGCCGTTCGCTTTCAACACAGGTCGAAACCGGAAGCTCAGCGGCCCAACCTGCTCCTCGAACTCGCCGGGCGCGGCCAGCGTCCGCAACCGAGACGAAAACCGGCAGGGCCCGAAGTCGCGGGTCCATCGCTCGCCGCGCGCATCGGGCGCGATCGTCACCCTCAGATCCCGGTATCGCCCGGTTTCCGGCAAGCCGATCACCGCACGCGACAGGCGCTGCAACGGTCCGCGCGCGCCACGCGCCACGCCCTGGCCGCTAAAGGTCTGAGCGGCCAAGCGGTCGTGCACCGCAACCACCGGCGCAGGCAGCCTGCAGGCGCCGTCGCCAAGCAAACGCCGCAGCAGCGTCGGCGCATCCGGCGCGCCATGATCGACCTGCGTCGTGATCGCCAATCCAGCCAGTTCGGCGACGATCTCGTCGAGCGTGACCACGCCCACGCAAGCTCGCGCGCCGCGGATCGTGATCCGCCCCGACAACAGACCACGCAGCACCGCGGCGGCCGCCGCCACCGGCACGGTCGGCCCGGCGTTGGCCTGCGCCGCCAGCGACCAGCGCGCGCGACGAGGCGAACCGTCCTCGCCGCTCCCTTCGGCCAGCACGACCATCCCGCCGCGATCCGACCCCAGCCGCGCCACCGCGTCGGCCATGGCCCGCAAGGGCGCGGCCGCCGGCTCCAGCGAGCGGACGAGGCGCAGCCGCACGAGCCACGACAGCAGCCAGAGGCCCAGATGCAGCGGCGCCAGCTCCAATCCGGCCAGGAACCGCGCTTCCTTTCCGACGCGGCCGGCCATCAGGTCGAGGTCCGGGGTCTCGCACAGCGAGGCGAGCCGCTGGCCGACGCCGGGTATCGCGATGCGTCGCAGCCCGCTCCAGCCGGGCTGGCAGGTCCATCCGCCGCCGGAGAACACCCGGACCGGCTGACCGACATAGGAAAGGATCGCCCGCACCACCGAAACGCCGCGCGGCGCCCGCGCGCCCGGCGAGATGGCCACCAGGACCCGCTCGATGTGGGACCAGCCGGCGGTCATGGCGTGGAGGGTTTCTGGGCGGTCGCGGTCGAAACCTGCCGCTGCGCAGCCCAACTCGCGCGCCAGAAGCTGCGCCCGCTCCAGCCCACGCGCCGCCAGGATCAGCTCGATCTCAGGCCAGGAGGCCAGCAGCCGCGCCAACCGCTCCCCAAACGCGCCCGTCGCGCCGACCAGGAGGATGCGGCGCGTCACAGCGGCGTCCTCAGGCCGCCATGCGCGCCTTGAAGACTCCGTCCGGCAGCTCGCCGGCCCGGTCCGGGTGAACGAAGAAGTAGTCCTTCCAAGGCGCCTCGACGTCGACGTCAGAACTTTCTTCCAGACGGTCGCCGTTGAGCGCGAACATTCGGTAACCGCGGGACAGAAAGACCTCGAGCACCGCCTGCGCCGAACCGCCGAACCGGCCTTCGAGCATCAGCGGATGGATCTCGATCAGCACGTGCGGCAGGTCGCGTTCGAGGATCTGCTCGGCGCCTTTCAGCGCCTTCAGCTCGGCGCCCTCGACATCCATGCGGATGAAGTCGATCCGGCTCAGGCCCTGGGATTCGCAATATTGGTCGAGGGTCGTGACCAAGGTCGTCTCGACCTCCGCACCCATGTCCTCGAAGTCGGGTCGCACCGGGCTTTGCGGTCGCTCGGCGGCGACATAGGCGTAGCCGCGCGCCATGCGCCCGGACATCTTGATCGGCGTCACCAGCAGCAGCTCCCCCGGGATGTCGGCGACCGCCGCGTTGACCGGGGTGACGTGGGCCGAGATCCGGTGCCAGGCCAGGCAGGTCTTGAGCACCTCGAAGGTGAAGGCCGAGGGTTCGAAGGCGTGGATCTGCGCCTTCGGCGCGACCTGGGTCATCACGTACGAATGGCGCCCGTCGCTGGCTCCCACGTGCAGGCAGACCGGCGAACCGCTGAGCAGATCGGCGAGATACGGGGTCTCGGGCTCGTGCTTGGCCCACGTCCTGTTACGGCGCCAGGCGCGATAGGCGTGACCAAGCACCCTGATAGACGGCATGGGTACTTCCTCGTGGCCGGCCTCTTTACGCTGCGTCCCGCGTCACCGTCACCATGTAGTTGATGTCGCAGTCCGAGGAGCGGACCCACCGATCGGTCAGCGGATTGAACGCCACGCCGAACGGGCCATGCACGGCGACCGGCTCGCCGTCGAGGAATCCACGGAGTTCTTCCGGCTTGAGAAACTTGTTCCAGTCGTGGGTCCCGGCCGGCACCCAGCGCAGCACGTATTCGGCCCCGATCTTCGCCAGCGCCAACGCCTTCAAGGTGCGATTGAGGGTGGCCACGATCATCAGCCCGCCCGGCGCCAGCAGCCGCGCGCAGTCGCGCAGGTAGGCACCCGGATCGGCGACGTGCTCGATGACTTCCATATTCAGGATCACGTCGAACGGACGCTCGCCGGCGGCCAGCAGGTCCTCGGCGGTCGTGGCGCGGTAGTCGATGGCCAGTCCCTGTTCGGCCGCGTGCGCGCCGGCCGTGCCGATGTTGCGCTCCGAGGCGTCGACGCCGGTCACCTGGAAGCCGAGCCGGGTCATCGGCTCGCACAGCAGCCCGCCGCCGCAGCCGATGTCCAGCAGCCGCAGCCCCTCGAACGGCCGGATCGCCTTCGGGTCGCGCCCGAACCGCGCCTGAACCTCGTCGCGGATGAACGACAGCCGCACCGGATTGAACTTGTGCAGAGGGGCGAACTTGCCCTTCGGATCCCACCATTCGGCGGCGATGCGCGAGAATTGTTCGACCTCTTTCGGGTCGATCGAGGATGCGGACGCAGACGACATGAAAGCCTTTTCCTACCGAGCGGCGCACGGCGCCAGCCCCTATCGGCCGGCAAGGCCCAGAATGGGCGCCATCTTGCGCGGGGCGCGTCCTTTTCGCGCCTGCGAAGGCAGACATTGCCCCTGACGGCGCGCCCCGCTATTAGGCGCAGCCTTCCCTCTCAAGCGGAGCTCCTGCGCTGTCTCGGCTAGTGATGAAATTCGGCGGCACGTCCGTCGCCGACCTCGAGCGTATCCGACGCGTCGGCCGTCTGGTGGCGGCTGAAGTCGCGGCCGGACACAAGGTCGCCGTCGTGGTTTCGGCCATGGCCGGCAAGACCAACGAACTGGTCGCCTGGACCGACGGCGCCGGCGCCGCCGCCCAGGGCCTGCCCTCGTCCGACGACGAGTACGACGCCATCGTCGCGTCGGGCGAGCAGGTCACCGCCGGCTTGCTGGCCATGACCCTGCGCAACATGGGCCTGCCCGCCAGGTCGTGGCTCGGCTGGCAGATCCCGATCGTCGCCGACGACGCCCACGGCCGCGCCCGCATCGACGACATTCCGCCCGAGAAGCTCAACGCGGCGCTCGACGCTGGCGAAGTGGCGGTGATCGCCGGCTTCCAGGGCGTGACCCGCGACGGCCGCATCGCCACCCTCGGCCGCGGCGGCTCGGACACCAGCGCGGTCGCCATCGCCGCTGCGGTGAAGGCCATCCGTTGCGACATCTACACCGACGTCGACGGCGTCTACACGACCGACCCGCGCATCGAGAGCAAGGCCAGGAAGCTCAGCAAGATCTCCTACGAGGAGATGCTGGAGATGGCCTCGCTGGGCGCGAAAGTCCTGCAGACCCGTTCCGTCGAACTCGCCATGGCCCAGAACGTGCCGGTGCGGGTGTTGTCCAGTTTTGTCGAGCCCGGCGAAGCGCCCGGCCAAGGCACCATCGTGTGCGACGAGGAAGAGATCATGGAAAAGCGCATCGTGAGCGGCGTCGCCTATAGCCGCGACGAAGCCAAGATCAGCCTGTTCGGCCTGCCCGATCATCCGGGCGTCTCGTCCGAGATCTTCGGCGCCCTGGCCGACGCCAACGTCAATGTCGACATGATCGTGCAGAGCCATGCTCGCACCGCCGACACCGCGAACATGGAGTTCACGGTCGGCAAGCGCGACGCCCAGCGCGCGGTCGAGATCGTCCGCGCCCACCAGCCGCAGATCGGCTTCGACGACGTCCAGGTGAACGAGGACGTCGCCAAGGTCTCGGTCATCGGCGTCGGCATGCGCAGCCACACCGGCGTCGCCAAGACCATGTTCCAGTCGCTGGCCGACAAGGGCGTCAACATCCAGGTCATCTCGACCTCGGAGATCAAGATCAGCGTGCTGATCGACGCGGCCTACACCGAACTGGCCGTGCGCGCCCTGCACGCCGGCTTCGGCCTCGACCAGCTCTAGATCTTCAAGAGCACTCGCCCCTGCTTTCCGCGGGCGGCGAACCGATCAAAGGCGGCGTCGGCGTCCTCCAGGGCGTAGACGCTGTCGATCGCCGGCCGCATCGCGCCCATCCGCCAAAGCTCGACCAATCGCGACAGCTTGGCCGGATCGGTGCGCAGCATCATCAGCCAGCCGGCCCGCTTCCCAGACAACATCGCCCTGACGAAGCCGCCCATGTCCGCGGTCGGGTTGGTCGTCACATAGGTTCCCCCAGGCGCTAGATACGTCGCGGCCTCGGCGAAGGACGACTTGGCCGGCGCATCGATCACCAGGTCGAACCGGTCCCCGGCGCGATAGCGCGGGCCGTCCTCATAGGCCCGCACCTCACCCGCGCCTTGGGCTCGCACCCAGTCGGTGTTGGCGCGCGAGGCGATCGCGGTGACCTTGGCGCCCTGGCTTGCGGCCAGTTGCGTCGCATAGACGCCGACGCCGCCAGCCGCCCCGATCACCAGACACTGTTCGCCCGCCTTCAGCCGCCGGATGCGCTCCAGCACCTCGATCGCCGTCAAGCCCATCACCACCAGGGCGGCGGCGCCCTCGTCCGACAGGTCGTCAGGGATGACCTGCACGTCCCGCTCATGGACGCAGGCGAACTCGGCATGGGTCCGCGGGCCATTCAGCACGTGGCTGTAGCCGATGACCCGTCGCCCCGAGCGGATGCGCGCGCCGTCGCTGCGTGCCACGCCGGCGAACTCGAAGCCGGTCAGCACCGGACCGGCGCGGCGGAACCGCTTCACCTGGCCGGCCCAGCCGCCAGAGCGCACTTGGACATCCATTTCGTTCACCGCTGAGACCCTGATCTCGACCAGGATCTCACCGGGGCCAGGGGTCGGGACCGGCGCCTCGATCACGCTCGCCCGGGCCTGGCCCAGGTCTATGCCCAGCGCCCGCATCACGCCGCCCCGATCCGCACGCCGAAGGCCCGTAGACGCTCCACGGCCCAGTCGGCGTCGATGGTCGTCTCCGGTAGCCTGAAGCCCGCCGCCGGCGGCGCCTGGCCATCCAGACCCAGAACCCGCTCGGCCCCCATCAGCACCCCGAGCGCGGTTAGATGCGCCTGCCCCTTGGGATCGCTCATCAGGGTTCGGCGCGTCGTCGTCTCGCCCGCCGCGGTGGTTCCGGTGATGTCGATATAGAGGTCGTGCGAGGCCGCGCCGCCGCCCGCCGTCCCGATCGATGCGCCCGTGCCCAGGTCGAAGCGCACGTCGGCCGCCCCCGTCATCGCCGCCAGCCCCGGCGTGTCCAGCACCCCCATCGGCATGGCGTCGAAGGCCGGGGCTTCTCCCCGTTCGACCCGGCGACCGTTGACCGCCGCGTCGAGGTTCGCCCAGGCGTCGTTCTCGCGGACCAGGGCCCGGCCGACGAAGCCGCCGGAGTCCGTCGCCGTCATCGGCCCGATCGGGTCGGCGTAGTCATAGAGCGCCGCCAGCTCGATACGCTCGACCCGTGCGAAGACCCTGGCGGCGGCGAGCGCCGCCAGGATCAGCACGCCGGCCTGCCAGTGTCCCAGCATCAGCGCCGGCTTCTGCGCCAGATTGGTCGCAGCGACGGCGCTTGAGGCCATGCTGTCGGCCGTCCGTACGATCCCGATGTGCGCCGCGCCGGCTCGCAACGCTGCGGTCAGCAGGTTGTCGCCCGGGTCCTGCAGCGTGGCGATCACCAGGTCGACAGGCCCCAGCCCAGCCAGCGCCGCCGTTGGATCGGCCACGTCCAATCGCGCGGTCCGCGCGCCCAGTTCCGCCGCCAGAGCCTCCCCCTGCTCAGGATTGCGGCCGGCCAGCACCAGATCCAGGTCATGGCCCGCCGCCCGCAGATGCCGCGCGACCCAGCCGCCGACCAGGCCATAGCCCCCGGCGATGACGACCCGCGGGCTCACAGCGTCACCGCCATGCGGTACTCGGCCGGGAAGCCATGGTCGCGGCTGAGCAGCGGCGAGCGAAGCTCGGCGACGATGCGCAGGCCCATGGCCTGGTAGAATCCTACCGCCGGATTGTCGGCCAGCACGTCGAGCTGCAGCTCGCGATAGCCCGCCGTCCTGGCGCGGCCGATCGCGGCTTTCAGCAGGTCACGCCCCACGCCCTTGCCGCGGTGCTGCGGCGGCGTCGACAGGGCGTGCAGGTAGTAGACGTCCTCCGGCACATGGGCGTTCAGATAGCTGGCGATCTCCGCGCGCGCCGCCAGGCCGGCGAACTGTTCGTAGCTGACCTTGCCCTCCGCCATCAGCGCCGGCGCCAGCGCCACGAGATTGGCCTTGAAGGCATAGAAGTTCGGCCCGGCGAAACCGAGCTCGATCCCGAGCAGTTCGCCGTCCTGAACCACCGCCGTCGTGCAGGACGCGCAGAACAGCGTGTCCGGCGTCCCCCACGACGCGGCGACCACCTGCTCCAGCAGGCCGTCGACGCCGAACTGATAGTCGTAGCTGACCGGTCCGGTCGCCCGGATCAGGCCGGGGATCAGCGGCGCGAACCGCGCGATCTGGTCCGCACCGACCGGCGCGAGCTGAAGGGTGTTGGCTGTCACGTCCGCCTCCGCTAAGTCTGTTGTTACGATCTGTAAGTTACGGATCGTAAGTTACGACTCGTAAGGTCGCTGTCAAGCGGCGTGGAAGGACAGGGCGTGTCGGTCAGGCGCATGCCGCGCGATCAGCGGCGCAACCAGCTTCTGGAGACGGCGGCGGCCATCGTCCGCGCCGAAGGCACCGACGCGCTGACCCTGGCCCGGCTGGCCGAGCAGGCCGGCGTCACCAAGCCCATCGCCTACGAGCACTTCGGCACGCGGGCCGGCCTGCTGATCGCGCTCTACCGCTACTTCGACGAACGACAGGCGAAAGCCGTTCAGGCGGCGCTGGCGGCACAGGCCAAGACCCTGGAGGACGTGGTCGAGATCCTCAGCGCGGCCTATGTCGACTGCGTACTTCAGTCCGGCCCGGAGTTCGGCGCCATCGCCGCGGCGCTGTCGGCCAGCGAGGAAATGGACGATTTCCGTCAGGCGCTGCGCGAGGGCTACGTCGATCAGTACGCGGCCGCGCTCGCCCGCTTCGCGCCGCTGTCAGGCACGGCGGGACGCGCGGTGCTGCTGGGCGTGATCGGTGCGGCCGACATCCTCTCGCAAGCCGCTGCCGCCGGTCGGATGAACCGCGCCGAGGCGGTCGCAGCGTTGTCGCGCATCATGCTGGGCGCGCTTCGCCCGTCCTAGCCGACGTCAGCCCGAACGCCGCCCAGACGCCGGCGATGGCGAGCGGCAGCACCGCGACGAACACCCACAGACCCGCCGAACGGGCGCTGGCCTCGCTCAAGCCTTCCGAGAACCCGACCAGGTTGGCGACTGCGCCGGCCGCCGCCGCGCCCACCGCCGAGCCGGTCAGGCGCACGGTGGTCATCGCCGCCGCCCCGATCGCCCGCTCGTCGCCTTCGGGCAGCGAGGCCAGGATGCGCTGGCTCATGAACGCCCAGGACAGGCCAAAACCGCCGCCCAGGAACACGCCGGCCACGACCACGCCGACGACCGAGGCCGACGGCATGGTCAGGGCCGCGAACGCCACGCCCAGGGTGGCGACGATCGCGCCTAGCCGGATCATCCGCTGCGGCCAGGCTCCGGTCAGGTGCGCCACCAGCAGGCCCATCACCGTCCAGGCCGCCGCCTCGCCGGCGATCACGTAGCCGGCCTCCAGCGCCGTCAGTCCGGCCAGCTTCTGCAGGATCGCCGGGCCGTAGATCGCAAAGCCCATCGAGGCGACGGTCAGCAGGAACATCGCGGCGAACCCGGCCCCGGGAATGGTGGTCAGGTCGCTCGCCCCCTTGGGCAGCAGTCGCGTGCGCGCCCGCCCGTCGAACCAGACCGTGAAGGCCAACAGCGCGCAGCCTAGCGCCGTCAGCAAGCCTGACCTCAGGAAGTCGCGGGCCATGTCGGCGAGGCCGATGGCCATCACCCCGGCCGCGATCAACGCCAACTGCGGCCAGGCGACCTTGGCGTCGTCGTTCCCTCGGTCGCTCGGCAGCATGACATAGGCCGCCCAGGCCACGCCGACTCCCTGGATCGCAAACAACCAGAACACCCAGCGCCAGGCGCCGAGGTCGGCGAAGATCCCGCCGATCAACGGTCCCAGCAGGCTGGCCACGCCCCAGATCGCGGTGATCGTCGCATAGACCCGCGGCAACAGCCGGTCGGGGAACATCAGGCCGATGGCCACCGAACAGAAGCCGACCACCCAGCCGCCGCCCAGGCCCTGCAGCACCCGCCCGATCAGGAAGCTGGCGATGTCCGGGCCGCCGGCGCTGAGCGCGCAGCCGACGGCGTACAGGATCGCCGCGGCCGCCGTCGCCCGCCGCAGGCCAAAGCGCAGCCCCAGCAGCCCAGAGCTCGCCCCGGCCAGCACCGACCCCAGCAGAAAGCCCGCCGTCGCCCAGCCGAAATAGGCGTAGCCGCCGAGGTCGGCGCCAACGCTGGGCATGATCGTCGCCGTGACCATCGAGTCGGCGGCGCTGATCCAGACGCCAAGGCAGATCAGCACGAACCGCGGCAGCCGCCCCTCGCCCACCACATCGGCCCAACTTCCGTCCGCGCGCGCCGCCACAGCCATTTGGCAATCTCCAACTTTACATATTAGGCGCTAGACCCGGCGCGCAGGTTTTGCAATCATCTATTTGTCAAATGCACAGCACATCCGACCAGATCCTCCTGCTGCTGAAGAGCAAGGGCCCGGCTCAGACCAAGGCGATCGCCGAGGCCATGGGTGTCACCCGCCAGGCCGCCCGCCTGCAAATGGAAAAGCTGCATTCAGAGGGCCTGGTCGAGCACGTCACCGAACGCATGGGGGTCGGACGGCCGCGCCGCTCGTGGTCGCTCAGCGCCAAGGGCGACGAGCGCTTTCCCAACACCCACGCCCAGCTGACGGTCGAGTTGCTGGACGCGGTTCGCAGCGAGTTCGGCGAAGACGGCCTGGAGCGGTTGGTCGGCCGACGCGAACAGGCGATCGAGATCGGCTACCGCCGCGCGCTCGCCGCCGCCGACACCCTGGAACAGAAGCTGGAGCGTTTGGCCGCGGTCCGCGCCGCGGAAGGCTACATGGCCGAGTGGACCGCGCTGGCCGACGGCGGCTACCTGCTGATTGAGAACCACTGCCCGATCTGCGCGGCGGCCAGCGCCTGCCAGGGGTTCTGCCGCTCGGAGCTGGCGCTGTTCCGCGCCATGCTCGCGCCAGCCGGCGTCGAGCGCACCGACCACATCCTGGCGGGCGCGCGACGGTGCGCGTACCTTGTCACGCCATGGACATCGTCGCCTTCGAGCACCTGAACGCCGCCCAACGCGCCGAGAGCGCGCGCATCCTCCGCGAGGCCTTCGCCCACGTGCCCGCCTATCAGGAGGAGGGCGAAGCTGAAGCCGAGGTCGAGACCTTCCTCACCGTTCCCGAACGCTTCGCCATGGCCGCCCTCGACGGCGACACCGTCCTCGGCGTGATCGGAGGCATCGACACCTACAGCCACGCCGCAGAGCTGCATCCGCTGGCGGTCGATCCGCGCCACCACGGCAAGGGGGTCGGCGCGGCGCTCACCGCCGCGCTGGAGGCCCACGTCGCGGCCATGGGCAAGCTCACCGTCTATCTCGGCACCGACGACGATTTCGGCGGCACCAGCCTGTTCGGGGCCGACATCTTCCCGGACGCCCTGGCCAAGCTGGCCCAGATCGCTCCGACCAGCGGCCACCCGTTCTTCTTCTACCGCAAGCTCGGCTACGAGGCGGTGGGGGTCGTGCCCGACGCCAACGGCTTCGGCCGCCCCGACCTGCTGATGGCAAAGCGGGTCGCCCGTCCCTAACCCCGGCCCTTAACCTGGCGCCGGCAGCTGGAAGTTCGGCGACCAGTGCGTCGCCGTACCGGCGCTCACGTACCAGGTGAGCAGCAGCGCGCAGATCAGCGCCCCGGGCACATGGCTGCCGGTGCGACGCCAGGTGAACACCGAGATCACCCCGACCAGCGCCAGCAGCGGCACGAACTGGATGGCGATGATGGTGTTCAGCGGCTCGGCCATGGCCAGCTTACCGGTCAGGAACAGCGCCCCGTACTGGATCGCCAGCAGCATGGCGAAGCCCAGCGACATCGCGGCCATGCCGGCGAAGTAATGGCTCCAGCGCCCCTCGTCGGCCACCGCGAGCCGCGAGTGCAGCCCGCGCAGCGCAATGACGAAGAACACCGCCCAGAGCGGCAGATAGGCCAGCGCAAAGCCCAGGTGGCGCAGGTCCAGCGGCTTCAGCCCGACCACCCAGAAGCGATAGTCGACGTGCAGCACGCCCGCCACGACCACCAGGGTCAGATAGCCCGCCGCCACGGTCAGCAGCGCGATCGCCGCCGACCTTGGCCAGTCGGCGCGCACCGCCGGCTTCGGCGCCTTGCTCGCCAGCCCGATCACCAGGGTCAGGGCCGCGCCGCCCAGCGCCCAGGCCAGCAACTGGTTGGTGATCCACTGCGGATAGAGCGGCATCGGCAGGAACAGCATGCCGAGCTTCATCAACGGGAAGTAGGTGATCGCCGGCAGCGCGGCCGTCACTGCGAAGAACAGCCACCACCGGCCGTCACGGTGCGGAACGACGGGCGCCGCCGGCTGTGGTCGCCGATCCAGCCGGTGCAGCCAGCGCACGCTGAGCAGGATCTCGAACGCGGCCAGCAACACCGCGGCCATCCCGGCGAAGGCGATCAGGGTCCCGACCTCCTTCCAGAACCAGATCTGGTCTTCCGGCGGCAGCGGCCGCGCCTCGCCGTCCAGCGTGCGCTGGAACCAGTCGATGGTCGGCGCCACCCCGCCCGAGGAGAAATGCTCCCAGGGATGGGTGACGGGCGGCGCGTGGAGCACATGCGCCGTCCCTGCCGCGATGTCGCCGTAGACACGGCCTGGCACGATCGGCTCACGCGTCCCGAACAGCGCCTGCAGGGCCGGCGAGCGCGGAACATCGAAGCCGCGCGGGACCTGCCACATCAGTTCGGCGAACTCGTCATAGCCGCCGAACACCAGCGCCAGGTTGCGCAGGTCGGCCCTGGCCTTCGACCCGAACACCGCCCCGATCGCCGGGGTCGAGCCGAGCAGCACCGCCGCGCGGTATCCGTCCGGATCGGACGCCGCGGCCCCCACCACCGGCCCGCCGCCAAGGCTGTGCCCGGCCAGGCCGATATTGGCCGGATCGACCTGCGGCAGGCTCTTCAGGTAGCGCAGCGCCGCCGGGCCGCCGAAGTCGTTCGCCCCGACGATGGCGTCGGAATAGCCGTGGCCCGGCTGGTCCATCGCCACCACCACGAAGCCGCGCCGCGCCAGCTCGATGGCGAAGGCCGACTGCATCTCGCGGGTGTTGATGTAGCCATGGCTCAGCAGCACGCCCGGCGCGGGCGTCTCCGCCGTAGCGGACGCCGGCGTGTAGACCAGCGCCGACAGCGTCGTGCCCCGATCGCCCGCGAAGCGGACGTCGCGCACGCTCACGCCGCCCGCCGTCTGCACCAGCCAGGCCAGCAGCGCTCCGCTCAGGATCACCGCCAGCCCGCCGACCAGCCCCAGCCAAGCCTTCCCCATGGTCGCCGCCCCGAACGTTGTTATGCGGGAACTATGAGCGTGACCGCTCCGCTCAGGCAATCGTAGAGCGAGGCCTAGCCTTCCGGCTTGGAGAAAGTGACCGGGATTGTCACCAAGGCGCCGTCGACCGGCTTGCCCCGCAGACGGGCTGGGGCGAACACGAACTGCTCGACGATCCCCACTGCGGCGTCGTCGAAGCCCAGGTCCTGCGGCGCCTCGGACAGCACGACGCAATCGCTTGCCCGCCCGTCAAGCCGTACGCGGCAACGCACCCTCACCGCCCCGCTGGCGCCGACTTGCGAGGCGCGCTCCGGATAGGCCGCGGTCAGGCTCACGCCCTCGGGCCGCTGCAGCACGGCCACCGGCATGTCGAAGCCGACAATCTCCGCCGGCGTCAGTGTTTCGGGCGAGCGCGAGTATATCGGCGGCCGCGGCGCGATCTGGTTGATGCGAAAGAAGTCGATGCTGTAGGCGACCGCCGGGTCCAGGTCCGTGGCCCGGGCCCGATCGGCGCCGCCCCCCTGCCGATCCCCCATCGCTATCCGGGCCTCGCCGCGGCCGTAGAGCGCCCGGACATTGCCAGGACTGCGCCCCAGCAAGGCGTCGTAGTCGCGGACCGCCCCGGCCATGTCGCCAATACGCGCCTTGATCAGCGCCCGATCGCCCAGCACGCCCAGCGACCGCGGCGCCAGCGCCAGCGCCCGCTCACAGTCGTTGAGCTCGATTTCCGTCGGCGCGTCCCCCCGGGCGCGCTCGCGGCAGAGGTCGGCCCACAGCGCCGGGTCGGTCGGCTCAGCCGCCGCCCGCGCCGCCAGGTCTTGCGGCGCGTGGCCGAGCCGGGCAGCGACGGACAGCAGCACGACGACCGCCAGGAAGGCGACCCAGAGCGCCGCACGGACATGCGGCTTCTTCTCGCGCCGCGCGATCCGCCGCTCCCACGCCTCGACCGCCTCGGGATCGAGCATGTGCAGCACGCCGGGCGCGTGGCCGGTGGCAAAGTGGAGGAACTCGGACACCAGGCGATGACGGCGGTCGAGCCGCAGCCGCCGCCACAACCCCAACTTCTCCGGCGGACCGGCGCGCAGGGTCATGTAGCCCAGGTGATGCTCGTGACGGCGATTGCTCAGCCGCTCGATCATGCTCAGCGCCCGCTCTCGAGCCAGCGCGCCGCGGATCTCATGTGCGAGGTCCCAGCGTCCCTCCTGGTCATACCAGCCGAAGTGCTGGATCGCCGCGGGCAGCAGCACGTCGCCGCGCGGCGCGAAGTGCAGCAGCACCCGCGCCAGCCCCACCTCGGTGTCGGCGAAGATCTCGAGGTTCTCCATCGAGTCCGAGCGCAGCACCGCCTCGAGCGCGGCCTTCATGGCGGCGGGATCGACCCCGCCTTCCATGGCCAGAAGCTGCTCCAATCGCCCGCAGACGCGCCAGTGCGCCTCATGCGGATCCTCCTCGGGTATGAACGGCTCGGCGGCCGCCGGTTCCTCCTGCGCCAGGTCGGGGCGCTCGACCTCGGCCGCATCGACCGCCTGCCCGCGAACCGCCTCGTGCGCGGCGATCGCCATCGCGTGCTCATAGGACTGCCGCAGCAGCTGGAAGCCGGCGGCGTCATCCTCAGGATGCGTCCGCTTCAGCTGCCGGGCGTAGGCGCGCTTGATCGCCCGCAGGTCGTCGGTCGGATCGAGGCCAAGAACCTCCCAAATCGACCGTCCGCTCACAGGAAGCTTTCGCCTTCCAGCTGGTCCAGCGCCGCCAGCAGCTCGCCTCGCGCCAGCGCCGCCGCCCGCGGATCCTGCCGGTCCAGCACGCCCTCGAACTGACCGATCAGCCGGGCGACATAGTCGCGGCGCTCGCCGATGAAGTCCTCGTAGCAGCGGCCGGCCCGCGCCATCGCCGCGCGATTGGAGCCCTCGTCGCGCGGATGCACCTTGAGCTGCGTCAACGCCGCGCGCCGCGTCGCCACGTCGGCCTCGTCGACATTGTCCTCGTCGACGACGACCAGTTGCCGTCGCTCGCCGGTCAGCGGCACCTCGACGTCGACCTCCAGCAGGCCATTGATGTCGTAGGTGAAGCGACACTGCACCTCGACCTCGCCCGCGGGCCGGGCCGGGATCGGAATGACGATGTCGCCGAGCTTAATGTTCTCGGCGACCCAGCGCGCCTCGCCTTGATAGACGCCGAATTCGATCTGCCGCTGGCCGGCCCGCAGCGTGCGGAAGGACTCGACGCGACTGGCGGGGATGGTCGTGTTTCGCTCGATGATCGGCGAGAACAAGCCCGTGCGGATCTGGCCGTTGGGACCATGCTCGCCGACATCCACGCCCAGCGAATAGGGACAGACATCGGTCAGCACGACCTCGTTGAGCGCCGCGTCCCGCGCCTTCAGGCCGGCCTGCACCGCCGCCCCGCGGGCGATCGCTTCGTCGACATTGATCGATGCGGCCGGGAAACGTCCGAACATCCGCGTCACCGCCTTGCGGACCATCGGCATCCGCGTCGCGCCGCCGACCAGCACGATCTCGTTCAACGCCCCGATCCGCAGGTCGCTGTCGCGCAGCGAGCGCAGCACCGGATCGCGCAAACGGCTCAGCAGGCCCTCTGCCGCCGCCTCCAGGGCCTCGGCGCTCACCTCGTGTTCGTAGGCCCTGTCCTTCCAGACCACCGACAGCGTCGCGGTCGACTTCTCCGACAGCTCGCGCCGTCCGCGCTCGGCCGCCGTGCGCAAACGCTGCAGCAGCGTGGCGTCGTCCCGCGCAGCCTCGCCCCATTCGGCATCGAAGCGGCGACGCAGCATGTCGACCAGCAGGTCGTTGAAATCTTCGCCGCCCAGCCGGTTGTCGCCCGCTGAGGCGCGCACCTCGACCACCCCGTCGAAGAGTTCGAGCACCGAGACGTCGAAGGTGCCGCCGCCAAGGTCGAACACCAAGAAGCGCACCTCGTCGCCCCGCTCGCCAATGCCGTAGGCGAGCGCCGCGGCGGTCGGCTCGTTGATCAACCGTTCGACCTTCAGCCCCGCCAGCTCGCCGGCGCGTCGCGTCGCCTTGCGCTGCTTGTCGTTGAAATAGGCCGGTACGGCGATCACCGCCTCGGTGACGGGTTCTCCCAGGAACGCCTCGGCGTCGGCCTTCAGCGCGCGCAGCACGAGCGCCGACAGTTCCTCGGGCAGGAATTCGCGCCGGCCCAGCCGCGTCGCCTTTTGACTGCCCATGTAGCGCTTGAACGCCGTGGCGGTGTCGTTCGGGTGCGTCGATTGCCGCTCGCGCGCGGCCATGCCGACCAGCACCACGCCGTCGTCGGCGATGCCGACCGCAGACGGCGTCAGGTAGTGGCCAAGGCTGTTGGGGATGAGTTGCGCCTCGCCGTCGCGCCAGACGCCGATCGCCGAATTGGTGGTCCCCAGGTCGATGCCGACAATCACCGCCACACTCCAAGCTCGCCGCAGGGGCCCCCGATGCGCCTCAGCCAGAAAGAGTGCTGGCTGCGGCTGCGATCAAGCTTGAGTATGATGCTGGCGGCGGGACGAGGGAACGCATGGAACTGCGCTGGTTGTATTTTTCGGCTCGTGGACGTCTTAGCGCGAAGGCCTTTCGACAGACCTATCTGGGCCTGTTCGTCGTTTCGGTCCTCAGTTCGCTCATGCCGCTGATCGGCGTGATCTTCGCGCTGCTGACCTCGATCGCGATGATCAACATCACCACCAAGCGCCTGCATGACATGGGCCGCAGCGGCTGGCTGCAGCTCGCCCAGATCGCGCCCTGGGCCGGCGTCGTCGCCTGGGCTGCGCTCGCCGCGGCGGGCGAAGCGAAGGCCGACGAGGCCATCGTCCGGATGGCCCAGAACAACGCCCTGTTTTTAGGCGCCCTGGCGCTGGCGACGGCGATTTCCCTCGGCTTCCTCGCCTGGGTGGCGCTGGCCCCCGGGCAAGACGGAGCCAACGCTTACGGCGAACACTCGATCAGCATCGTGCGCTGAGGGCGCGCGCCGCGCGGACCAGCGACGCTGCGCGAATTATCGGCAAAGCGCCGCCGGGCGGCCGCAGCGGCCGCGACGCACCGCATGGCCGCGCTCACAAAGTCGCTCCGCCCCGTTTTCGTCTCCGTTCCGACGCGCAAAGCTGCTAGGAGGCGGTTAGGGAAAAGGGAGAGAAACTCGCCTGATGGCCATGCCGGGGATCGCGGTTCGGGGACAACGCAGTCTGCTGCGGCAGATTCGCGAAGCGCTCGCCTCGGGCGGGCCGGCCCAGTCGCGCCTGGACATCGTGGTGCGGATCATCGCCCGCTCGATGGTGGCCGAGGTCTGCTCGCTCTACATGCGGCGCGCCAGCGGCGACATGGAGCTGTTCGCCACCGAAGGCCTGGATCCCGGCGCCGTCCACGTCACCCGCATGAAGCCCGGCGAGGGCCTCGTCGGCGAGATCATGCGGCTCGGCCGGCCGCTCAACCTGTCCGACGCGCCCAACCACCCGGCCTTCTCCTACCGGCCCGAAACCGGCGAAGACCCGTTCCACGCCTTCATGGGCGTGCCGCTGCTGCGCGGCGGCCGCGCGATCGGCGTGCTGGTCGTCCAGAACCGCACCGAGCGGGTCTATACCGACGACGAGGTCGAGGACCTGCAGATCGTCGCCATGGTGCTGGCCGAGATGGTGGCCGGCAGCGAGCTGGAAGGCGAGCTCAAGGGCGTCGAGATCGCGCCGCACCGGCCCGAGCGGCTGATCGGCTCGAAGTTCGCAGACGGCCTGGCCCTGGGCGTGGCTGTGCTGCACGAACCGCCGGTCGCCCCCTCGCAGCTGCTGGCCGAGGACGTTGTGGCCGAGGAAGCTCGCCTGAAGGCCGCGATCCTCAGCCTGCAGGCGCAAATCGACGACATGCTGACCGGCGAGCACGGTCTGGTCGACGCGTCCTACGAGGTGCTCGAGACCTACAAGATGTTCGCCCACGACCGCGGCTGGAACCGCAGTCTGGAGGACGCGGTCCGCAATGGCCTGACCGCAGAGGCGGCGGTCGAACGGGTCCGCTCGGAACACCGCGCGCGACTGGGCCAGGCGCGCGATCCCTATCTGCGCGAGCGACTGCACGACTTCGAGGACCTGGCCGACCGGCTGCTGCGCCACCTCTCTGGCGAAGGCCACGCCGCGCGCGACCTGCCCGAGAACGCCATCCTGATCGCCCGAAACCTGGGCCCGGCCGACCTGCTGGAATACGACCGCACCAAGCTGGCCGGCCTGCTGCTCGAGGAGGGCTCCTCCGCCAGCCACGCGGCGATCGTGGCCCGCGCGCTCGACATCCCCTGCGTCGGCCGCCTGCCCGGGTTGCGCGACAAGGTGTCGGAAGGCGACCCGGTCATCGTCGACGCCGAGACCGGCGAGGCCTATCTGCGCCCGCGCGTCGACGTCGTGAAGGCGCTGCACGCCCGCCTCGAGGTGCGCCTGCAGCGGCGCGCCGAGTTCGCCAAGCTGCGCGACACGCCGGCCTTCACCCGCGACGGCGCCAAGGTGACGCTGCTGATGAACGCCGGGCTGGATGTGGACCTCGACATCCTCGGCGAGACCGGCGCGGAGGGCATCGGCCTGTTCCGCACCGAGTTCCAGTTCATGGTGGCCGAGGAGATGCCGCGCTTCAACGCGCAGACGGCGCTCTACGGCCGGGTGATGGACGCCGCCGGCGATCGGCCGGTGACGTTCCGCACCCTCGACCTCGGCGGCGACAAGGTGCTGCCGTACCTGGAGGCCGAACGCGAGGAGAACCCCGCCCTCGGCTGGCGCGCGATCCGCATGGGCCTGGACCGTCCGGCCCTGCTGCGCCTGCAACTGCGCGCCCTGATCGCCGCCGCCCGCGGCCGGCCGCTGCGCATCATGTTCCCGCTGGTCGCCAGCGTCGACGAGTTCCGCGCCGCTCGCGCCCTGGTGGATCACGAGGTCGCCTGGGCCCAGCGCCGCGGCCGCCCTGCGCCGTCGCGCCTCGACGTCGGCGCGATGATCGAGGCGCCGGCCCTGGTCTGGCACTTGGACGCTTTGCTTCCGATGACTGATTTCGTCAGCGTCGGCACCAATGACCTGATGCAATACCTGTTCGCCGCCGACCGCGGGAACCCGCGGGTGTCGGATCGCTACGACTTCCTCTCGCCGCCAGCGCTGCGGGCGCTGGAGGTGATTCAGAAGGCTTGCGAGGAAACCGGCACGCCGGTGTCCGTGTGCGGCGAGATGGCCGGCCGCCCGCTCGAAGCGTTCGCCCTTGTAGCGCTTGGGTTTGATCGCCTGTCGATGCCGCCGGCCGGTATCGGTCCGGTCAAGCAGATGGTGCTGTCCTGCGATCGCGAGGCCGCGCGCCGCGGCGTCACAGCCCTGCTGCGGACCTCGGCCGGATCGGTCCGGAACGAGATCGAAACCCTCGCCCGAAAATTGTATTTGGCCATCTGAAACAGGCTTGACCGGGGACGCTGCGTCGCACCCCGCCACCCGTTTAGCGCATTGAATTTCAATGCCTAGGGTGATACTCACAACCTAATATTAAGACCTATACTGTAAATCTGGCAGGGCGCGACTTCGCCTTTAGATCGTAAACGCTAGCAAGAGGCGCCAAAGTAGCCATGCCGCTCGATACTGGCGGGGTTACCAGTCTGGATTTGCGTAACAGCGGTGATCGCGAGACCAACCGCGCCAGCGGCCTGACCCCATCCCTCGAAGTTGGACCCGATGTTGGCGCCGCGCTGAAGGCCGCCCGGGAACTTCGCGGCCTCAACCTGCAGGAACTGGCCGACTCCACGCGAATTCGCCGCAGCTACCTGGCGGCGATCGAAGAGATGCGGCTGGACGAGCTGCCCTCGCGCCCGTTCACCATCGGCTACATCCGCGCCTACGCCGCCGCCCTGGGCCTGGACGGCGACGCCGCGGTCGAACGCTTCCGCCGCGACGAGCCGGTCACCGACACGGCCCTGCGCGCGCCGATCGGCGTCGTCGAGTCGAAGGATCCGCGTCTGACCCTGGTCATCGGCGGCGGCATGCTGGTGATCGCAGCGATCGTGCTCTGGAACGTCGCCCAGCGGGCGATGACCGCCGAGGCACCGCCGCCGCACACAGCGCCCGCCGCGGCCATCGCCAAGGCCAAGCTCGGCGCGCCCGCCGGTCCGGTCGCGCTAGGCGCGCCGTTGCCGGCTCCGGTCGAGTCGACCACCCCGACGCCCTACGAAACGCCGGGCCTGGCCGAGGCCACCGCCGCCGGCGGCTCGTCCGACGCCGTCGTCGCCGCCAAGAAGGCCGCGACGCTGGCCACGCAGGCCGATCCCACGGCCGCCGAACCGCTGCCTCCGACCTTCGTGCCCCGCGGCGCCGTCTATGGCGCCCAGCCGGCCGCGTCGCTCGTCACTCTGCAGGCCCGCAAGGGCGCGTCCCTGATCGTCCGCGGCAATGGCGGCGCGGCCTACTTCGCCCGTCAGCTTTCTGCGGGCGAGGCCTACCGCGTCCCGAACCTCAAGGGCCTGACCCTCGAGGTCACCGACCCCGCCGCCTTCCAGGTCTTCGTCGGCGGGCAGAGCAAGGGCGTGATGCCGGCCCCGACGATCGCCGCCGAGAAGCTTGCGGGCTAGCCTCGCGGCGCCGTCTCGGCGAAGTTGCCCTCCGATTCAGTACGGAGGTTCAGTCATGGTCGCAGGCGTCACAGAAGGCGGAGAGCACCCCAGCAACGCCGAGCAGATGGCCGCCCCATCCTATCGGCTGGCCGCGCTCGACGAGGACTTCCTGCTCGGCGACTCCATGCGCGGCGTCCGCTTCCTGCTGGAATACGCCAAGGCCGAAGAGGCGCTGCGCGCCTGGGGCGTGCGCTCGACCATCGTGGTGTTCGGCAGCGCCCGCATTTCCGAGGCGGGTCCCGGACGCCATGCCGACTGGTATGCGGCCGCCCGCGAGTTCGGCAAGATCGCGTCCCAGCGCGGCGGCGCCCTGCTCAGCAACGGCGGCCCGCGTGACAACGTCATCGCCACCGGCGGCGGTCCTGGCGTGATGGAAGCCGCCAACCGCGGCGCGGTCGACGCCGGAGCCCCTTCGGTCGGGTTCAACATCACCCTGCCGTTCGAGCAGGAGCCGAACGCCTACTCGACCCCGGACCTGACCTTCCGCTTCCACTACTTCGCCATGCGCAAGATGCACCTGGCCATGCGCGCCAACGCCCTGGTGGTGTTCCCGGGCGGCTTCGGGACCCTGGACGAACTGTTCGAGATCCTCACCCTTCGCCAGACCGAAAAGGCCCCGCCGATCCCGGTGGTGCTGTTCGACGAGGCCTATTGGCGCTCGGTGATCAACTTCGACGCCATGATCGCCGAGGGCATGATCAAGGCCTCCGATCTTGAGCTGTTCAGCTTCGCCGAGAGCGCCGAACAGGTCTGGACCCAGCTTGTCGCCGGCGGCGTCAAGCATGGCGAGGACATCACCTGACGCTATGCGAGGCTGCGCCGCTCCGCTGCGGCGCGGCGCGGCCTCGCGTTTTCCCGCCAAAGCCCTTATTTTCGAAGCCATGACCGTGCAAGATCACACCCACGTCCGTCCCTGGCGCGCCATCGACCGCCGGGTCTCGCGCAAGATCCGCGTCGGCAAGGTCGAGGTGGGCGGCGACGCCCCGATCACGGTCCAGTCGATGACCAACACGTTGACGGCCGACGCCGCGGCGACCATCGACCAGATTCGCCAGCTCGAAGAGGCCGGCGCCGACATCGTCCGGGTTTCCTGCCCCGACGTCGACTCGACCGAAGCGTTCAAGACCATCGCCCGCGAGGCCAAGGTCCCGCTCGTGGCCGACATCCATTTCCACTACAAGCGCGGCATCGAGGCGGCCAAGGCCGGCGCAGCCTGCCTGCGGATCAATCCCGGCAACATCGGCTCGCCCGATCGCGTGCGCGAGGTCATCCAGGCCGCCCGCGACCACGGCTGCTCGATGCGCATCGGCGTCAACGCCGGCAGCCTCGAACCGCACCTGCTGGAGAAGTACGGCGAGCCCTGCCCCGCCGCGATGGTCGAGAGCGCCCTCGATCACGCCCGCATCCTGCAGGACAACGACTTCCACGAGTTCAAGATCAGCGTGAAGGCGTCCGACCCCTTCATGACCGTCGCGGCCTACCAGCAGCTGGCCGAGGCCATCGACTGCCCGCTGCACGTCGGCATCACTGAGGCGGGGGCCCTGCGCACCGGCACCGTGAAGTCCGCGATCGGCATGGGCGCGCTGCTCTGGGCCGGGATCGGCGACACCATCCGCGTCAGCCTCGCCGCCGATCCGGTCGAGGAGATCAAGGTCGGCTTCGACATCTTGAAGTCGCTCGGCCTGCGCCACCGCGGCGTCAACATCATCGCCTGCCCGTCCTGCGCGCGGCAGGGCTTCAACGTCATTCAGACCGTCGAAGCGTTGGAGCAGCGCCTAGCCCATATCGCCACCCCGATGAGCCTTTCGATCATCGGCTGCGTCGTGAACGGTCCCGGCGAAGCGCTGATGACCGACGTCGGCTTCACCGGCGGCGGCAAGGGCGCGGGCATGGTCTATCTGGCCGGCAAGCCGGACCACAAGATGGACAACGAGCGGATGGTCGACCACATCGTCGAGCTGGTCGAAGCCAAGGCCGCCGAGCTCGCCAAGGCCGAGCAGGCCGCGCTGCAGGCGGCCGAATAGATCACACGTTATGCGAACTGCGTCGGGCCCGCTATTCGCGCCCGACGAAATGCCCTAGACCTTGTGATGAGTGCTCTGGGGTATTGATTTGACTACGTTCTCTCCCGTTCCAGCGGACACCCGCCGCGCCGTCGTTCGTATCGTCGCCACCGAGATGACCAAGATCTCGCGGGGCATGGCCAAGGTCCATGGCGACGACGTCATCGAGTATTTCGTGTTCACCGCCCTCTGGGTGCTGAACTCGAGCCACCTGATTGGCGACCAACGCTACGTCCAGCTCAAATCGATCCCGCCGGACGCCCTGCGCAAGCCCGCCAGCCTCGAAGAGCTGCGCGCCGCATTGCCGATGCCCGACGACATTCTGCAGACCTACGTGAAGCGCCTGCTCGACAAGGGGCTGGCCGAGGAGGTCTCGGGCAAACTGGTGGTGCCGACCGCGGTCTTCACCCAACCCGAGATGCTCCAGGGCACGAGCGAACTCTATGAGAGCGTGGTGCAGATGGTCACCTCGATGCGCTCGGCCGGTTTCTCCTTCGGCGACTGACCTGGACGGTTGACCAGGGCCCCGCCGGTTCGCATAGGTCGTTCGGCGAACGCAATTCGAGGGGGGCGACCATGGACGCAGCAGCCGACAATCGGCGCGCCGTGCTCCGCACCGGCACCTTCGAGATCCTCGCGGCGCTCCGTTCCTTCGCCAAGCTGCATGGCGGCGATGTCTTCGCCCTGCTGGTCTTCACCACCATCTGGAGCGCCAACGGCGAGAACCTGCTCGGCGACGACCGCTATGCCGGGCTGCACCGCATCGGCCCGGACAAGGGCAGTCTGCCGATGACCGACGCGGCGCTCTACAAAGCCATCGGCGCGCCAGCCGAGATCGTCGGCCGCTACGTCGAGGCTTTTATTTCCCTGGGGATCATCGAGCGCGCGCCCGGCGGCCTGATCGCCCCGGCCGCAGTGTTCACCTCGCCCGAGATGATGGACGCCGCCGTGGAATTCTACGAGCGCATCCAACGCCTTGGCCGCGCCTTGCGCGAGGTGGGCTTTGAGCTCGTCGAACCTGAGCTTCCTCCGCTCAGCGCGTGAACGCCGGTCCCCGAACGGCATTTCAAATTGAACATTGTCAAAGATGACGCCCGCGTCACCTCTTGCGCTCTCGCCTTAGCCTTGATTAGGTGCCCCGCCTAAACCCCAGGGAGGGACACAATGTCCGCTGACGGCAACTGGAAGATCACCATCAACTCGCCGATGGGCGCTCAAGAGGTCGAAGCCTCGATCACCACGAGCGGCGACACCTTCACCGGCCAGACCAAGGGCCGCATGGGTGAGCAAGCCATCGAAGGCAAGGTTTCGGGCGACACCCTGACCTGGTCGACCGCCATCACCCAACCGATGCCGATGACCCTCGAGTTCTCGGCCACCGTGTCGGGCGACTCGATGAGCGGCAACGTGAAGCTGGGCGCCTTCGGCTCGGCCCCGCTCACGGGCGTGCGCGTCTAAGACGTTTTTCCGCTTCGGCGGACGGACAGGCCCTCTCCTCGCGGAGAGGGCCTTTTTCGTTGGAGGCTCGACGCGGGGGCGTTAGAGAAGCGTCCCTTCATTTCAGCAGCGACTGGAACTCCGTGCGTCTCCCCCAGGCCAGATTGGATCAGGTCCTCGACCGCTTCCGCGAGATCGAGGCGCGCATGGGCGCGGCCACCGACGGCGCCGAAATCGTGCGCCTGTCCAAGGAGCACGCCGAGCTGAAGCCCGTGGCCGACGCGGTGCAGGCCGTGGCCCGCGCCCGCGAGGAACTGCCCGAGCTCGAGGAGATGGCCAAGGCCGGCGACCCCGAGATGGCGGCCATGGCCGAGGACGAACTAGCGGCCCTCAACGAACGCCTCCCGGGGCTGGAGCGCGACGTCGCCCTGCTGCTCGCGCCCAAGGACAAGGACGAGAACGCCTCGGCCATTCTCGAAGTGCGGGCCGGCACCGGCGGCGACGAGGCGGCGCTGTTCGCGGGCGACCTCTTCCGCATGTACCAGCGCTACGCTCAGAGCCGCGGCTGGCGGGTGGAGATCGACAGCGTCTCGGAAGGCGAAGTCGGCGGCTACAAGGAAATCATCGCCTCGATCACCGGCGACGGCGTCTTCGGCCGGCTGAAGTTCGAGAGCGGCGTCCACCGAGTCCAGCGCGTGCCCGAGACCGAGGCCGGCGGCCGCATCCACACCTCGGCCGCCACCGTCGCCGTGCTGCCCGAGGTCGAGGACGTCGAAATCGAGATCCGCGAACAGGACCTGCGCATCGACACCTACCGCTCGTCCGGGGCCGGCGGCCAGCACGTCAACAAGACCGACTCGGCCGTGCGCATCACCCACCTGCCGACCGGCATCGTGGTCACCTCGTCCGAGAAGTCGCAGCACCAGAACCGCGCCCGCGCCCTGAAGGTGCTGCAGGCCCGGCTCTACGACCAGCAGCGCGAGGCGCTCGACACCGCCCGCGCCGACGCCCGCAAGAGCCAGGTCGGTTCCGGCGACCGCTCCGAGCGGATTCGCACCTACAACTTCCCGCAAGGGCGCGTGACCGACCACCGGATCAACCTGACGCTCTACAACCTCGCCAAGGTCATCGAAGGCGAAGCCTTGGACGACGTGATCAATCCGCTGATCGCCGAGGACCAGGCCGCCCGCCTGGCCGCGCTGGAAGACGAGTTCAACTAGCGCCGCAGCGCCCGGCGCACGCGATCGGCTTGCCGAAGGCTGTCGCTCACCGCCTTGTTGGTGATCTTCGAGATATCCAGGTGGAACGCCAGGCCGACGCTGTCGGCCATGGCCGCGCCGCGCTCGCCCATCGGCTTCTCCGGACCGATCGTCGTGTCCAGCGCCGTCTGGTGCTCGATCTCGGCGTTGATCTCAGCTCCCAGCAGCACGACCATGACCGAGAACCAGATCCAGGTCATGAACGCCACCACCGCGCCCAGCGAGCCGTAAGTGACGTCGTAATGGGCGATGTTGTTGAGATACCAGGAAAAGCCCAGCGACCCGAGCAGCCAGAAGACCGCCGCGAGCACGGCCCCGACCGTCACCCAGGCCCACTTCGCCCGCGCCCTGCAAGGGCCGTAGCGATAGATCACGCAGAACGCGCCGGCCGCCATGGCTAGCAGGATCAACCATCGGAGCGGGCCCCACACGACCGCGAGTTCGTACAGGCCAAGATAGTCGAAGGCGATGGGGGCGGCGATCAGCACCGCGGTCATCACCACCAGGAACAGCAGGGCTCCAAACGTAAAGCCGTAGGTCAGCAGGGTGCGGCTGAAGAAGTTCCGCTTCTCATCCTCGTCGTAGGCGACGTTCAGACCGTCGAACAGCGCCTTCATCCCCGCATTCGAGGACCAAACCGACAGCAGCAGGCTGACCACGAACGCCACCGACAGCGTGGCCGAAGGCCGGTTCGCCAGCCGCAGCATCTGTTCGCCGACGATGTTGATGACCTCCGCCGGGAACACCGTGGACATGCTCGCCAGTTGCTGCTGGACCGCACCGACATCGGCGATCAGGCCGTAGAGAGAAACGAACACGCCCATGGCCGGAAACAGCGCCAGCAGCGTGTAGAACGTCACTCCGCCCGCCACCGAAGGCAGCCGGTCGCGGCCGATCTCCTGGTAGGTGCGCCAGACGATGTCCTTCCAGCCCTTGGGCGGGATGGCATGCGGGCTGTGGGCGAACCGCCCGCGCCGCGGCTCGGCCTCCTCGAAGGCCGCCGGCGTGGCGATCGCGTCGACGCTGAGCCCGCCGCGGACATGCTGGCGGCTGCGCCGCCAGAGCTCGGTCATGGCGATGAACCCGACCCACGGCGCGGCCCGCCAGAAGATTCCGACGACGCGATCCCACGCCGTTCGCTCTTCCTGCTCCGACATCCGCACCCTCTCTCCGCCGCACCCGACAGGCTGGAACACCCCGATCATGCCAGCGTTCCGCCCGCCAGGCAGCTACCGGCTCGGTCATGACTGTGCGAAGACAATCCACCCGTGGAAGGGTCAGGAAGACGAAGGGCACATGACCGGTCACATCGCCGCGCTTTATCGCCACCCCGTCAAAGGCTTCACGCCCGAGCGCCTGGACCAGGCCCAGCTGACCGCCGGCGGGCCGTTCCCCTGCGATCGGCTCTACGCCGTCGAGAACGGCCCCTCCGGCTTCGATCCGGCCGCCCCGGCCTACATCGCCAAGCAGAAGTTCACGGTGCTGATGTCCATCGCCGAGGTGGCCAAGGCCCGCACCCGCTACGACGAGGCCAGCGGCGTCCTGTCGGCGACCGCAGAGGGCCAGCCGGACTTCAGCGGCTCGCTGCAACAGGCCGACGGTCGCGCCGCCTTCGCCGGCTGGCTCACCGCCCTGCTCGGCGAGGAGGTCCGCGGCGAGCTCAAGGTGCTCGACGCGCCCGGCTACCGGTTCATGGACCACCCGCAGGGCCATGTGTCGATCGTCAACATGGCCAGCATCCGCGACCTGGAGGCCAAGATCGGCCGCCCGGTGGATCCGCTGCGCTTCCGCGGCAACCTCTATGTCGAGGGCTGGCCCGCCTGGGTCGAGAACGAGTGGGAGGGGCGCGAACTAATGGTCGGCTTCGCCCGCGCCAAGGTGTTCAAGCCCATCGTCCGTTGTGCAGCCACCCACGTGAACCCGGACACCGCCGAGCGGGACATGGATGTGGTCAAGGCTCTGTTCGACAACTATGGGCACATGAACCTGGGCATCTATGTCCACGTTACCGATTCTGGACGGGTCACGGTCGGCGACGCCGCCACCATGCCGTCCCTGGAGCCCACTGCATGACGATCACCCTCCTGCAAGCCTGGCAGTCGGCCAAGACGCGCCTGGAGGCCGTCGGCCTCGTGGGACCGGTGATCGACGCGCGCCTGCTGGTCGAGGCTGCGGCCGACGCCACCCGCGCCGACATCGTCGCCGACCCGCACCGCGCCCTGACGCCCGCGCAGGAGGAGCGCCTCAACGACTACGTCTCGCGCCGCGAGCGCCGCGAGCCGGTCAGTCACATCCTTGGCCGCAAGGGCTTCTGGAAGGTCATGCTGGCGGTGAACGCCGACGTCCTGACCCCCCGCCCGGAGACCGAGGTCATCGTCGACTACGTGCTCAAGCAGTTCCCCGAGCAGATGGCTTTCGACATCCTCGACCTCGGCGTCGGCTCGGGCGCGATCATCCTGTCGATCCTGGCCGAGCGCCCGGCCGCCAAGGGGCTGGCCACCGACATCTCCGACGAAGCCCTGGCCGTGGCGCGCGAGAACGCCTCCAACCTCGGCCTCGCCGGGCGCGTCGCCTTCGCCCGCGGCGATTGGACCGCCGGCCTGCAGGACGCCAGCTTCGACGTCATCGTCTCCAACCCGCCCTACATCGCCAGCGAGGTGATCGAGACCCTCGAGCCCGAGGTACGCCATTTCGACCCGCGCCTGGCGCTGGACGGCGGCGCGGACGGTTTGGACGCCTACCGACACCTCGCCCCCGAGATAATGCGGGTGCTGAAGCCGGGCGGCCTTTTCGCGGTCGAGATCGGCTACGACCAGAAGGATCAGGTCGAAGCCCTGTTCAACGAAGCGGGCGGCAGTGAAGTCTGGACGATCAAGGATTTGTCGACGAACGACCGCGTCGTCGTGGGCGTGAAAAACCCCTTGGAAACGCGCAAGTGAATCGCTAAGTCTTTATCTCGTCTCCACCCAATTCGCCGGTGCTAGAGGTTAGACGCCCTGAGAAGTCAGGACGTACACCCGCTCCGGAAGGCGCGCAGGCTTAGCGTGTCTCGCGCCTCAAGGTCAGGGCGGACGACGGAGAACACTTACGTCTTCAACACGGACTTACGGGCGAACGGCCCGACCAAGGCGAGAGGATAGACCGCGCGCAGACCGGCGAAAGACCGACGCGGCGGCGGACACAGAGAATGAGAGATTTCAAGGGTATGAAGCGCCAGCGCGGCCGCAATCGCGGTGGCGGCGGGGGCGGCAAGCCGCAGCAGCAGAACGCGAACCGGGCCTTCGACTCCAACGGTCCGGACGGCGTGAAGGTGCGCGGCAACGCCCAACACGTTTTCGAAAAATACCAGCAGCTCGCCCGGGACGCGTCGTCGGCCGGCGACCGCGTGCTGGCTGAGAATTACCTGCAGCACGCCGAGCACTACTTCCGCACGGTGCGCGCCATGCAGCCGAACAAGCCCGCCGCCGAGATCCTCGGCCGCGACACTTACTCCGGCGGCCTCGACATCGACTTCGAGGACGAGAGCGGCGCCCAGGCTGCGGCGGCGGAAGCTGAAGCGGCGGCCAACGAGGCCGCTGAATCCGGCGAGAACGGCGAAGGCGAAGGCCAACAGGCCCGCGGCGAGCGCTGGCGCGATCGCGACGACCGTCAGGATCGTCCGCGCGACGACCGCAACCGTGACCGCGACGACCGTCAACGCAACGACCGCTTCGAAGGCCGCAACCGCGACCGCAACGACCGCTATCGCGATCGCGACGACCGTCCGCGTGATGATCGGCCCCGTGACGATCGCCAGCGTGACGACCGCCAGCGCGACGACCGTCCGCGTGACGAGCGTCCCCGCGACGATCGGCCCCGCGCCGAGCGTGAGGATCGCCGCGACCGCGACGACCGTCCGCGCAGCGAGCGTTTTGAAGGCCGTCGCGACCGCGAAGATCGTGGCGAACGTCCGGACCGCACCGAGCGGGCCGAGCGGCAGGACCGCCCCGAGCGCGATCCGCTGGCCGTCGTCGAACCCAAGGCCGCGCCGCTGGTCGCGACCGAACAGCAAGCCTCGCCCGTGCTGCGCGACGAGGACGGCGGCGAAAGCCACGCTCCGGCCTTCCTGAAGGCTCCGCGTGCGCCCCGCGCCCCGAAGGCCGAGGCTCCGGCCGCCGCCGAGGGAGAAGAAAAGCCCAAGGCCCGCCGTCGCCGCGCCCCGCGCAGCTTCGAGGGCGGTGAAGCTTCTTCGAACGAGACTGAAGAAGCCTGAGGCCAGCGCCTAGGCTCTGAAAACGATCAACCCCTCCCTCGCGGGAGGGGTTTTTCTTTGGCCCCTAGAACTTGTAGCCGACGCCGAGCCGGACGCTGCGCCCCGGCAGCGGGGCCAGGTCCTTCAGGAACGAGGCATGCTCGCGGGCTTCGGCGTCGTTGAGGTTCCGGCCTTCCAGGAACAGCCGCAGCTTGCGGTCGGCGAACGGCGTGGCCGACAGATAGGCGTTGATCATCTGGTAGCTGTCGGTCGGCAGCTCGTACTCGGCCACGCGGTCCTGTTCGCCGACATGGCGCAACTCCAGCTTCCCGCTCCACCAGCCGCCGTCGAACACCGCCCGGCCGGTGACCGACCACGGCGGGATGCGCGCCGGCGGGCCGAGGTCGGTGTCGCCGTGCACATAGTCGGCCGCGCCCTGCAGCGAGAAGCTGCGCTCGCCGTCCTGCCACAGGCGGTACGACGCCTCGGCCTCGGCGCCGTAGAAGGTCGCATCGGTCTGCAGATAGTCGAAGACCGCAAAGCCGCTCTCCGGATCGATCTGGCCGTTGGCGCGCAGATCGATGAAGCCGTCGTACTTCACGGCGAAGGCGTGCAGGTCCATCTCCCAGGGGCCGGCGCCATAGTGCACCGTGGCGTCCAGCGAGTAGGAGACTTCCGGGTCCAGGTCGGCGTTCCCGACCTCGAACCCGCGGGTGGCCGCATGGGCGCCGTCAGCGAACAGTTCCGCCTCGGTCGGCGCGCGCGCCGTGCGCGAAGCCGACAGCCCCAGGAACCAGCCCTCGGCCGGGCGCAGGAAGCCGCCGATGCTGGCGGAGACGTTGGTGAAGTCGCGCGACATCGCGTCGGTCTCGAGTTCACGGCGGTCGAGCCGTAGCCCGCCCTCGACGCCCCAGGTGTCGTTGTCCAGCCGCTGCAGCGTGAAGAGGCCGAGTTCACGGGTCTCGGTCGAAGGCACGTAAGCCTCCTCGCCATTGGCGTCGAGCGTCCGCGACAGCGCCTGGAGGCCGACCGCGCCCTGCCAGCCGCCGCGGGCCTTCTGGACCAGCTCGGCCCTCGCCTCCCAGCCTTCGGAGAGGAACTGGGTGCCGATGTGACCGCCTTCCAGTTCGGCGTGCTCGTAGTCGGCGTAGCCGGCCGAGACCTTGAGTTGGTCGAACGGTCCAAGATCGAGATTGAGCCCGCCGCGCAGGTCGTAGCGGGTCTGCTTCAGGTCGATCTGGACGCCGCCTTCTTCGCCCTCGTGGTCATGGTCGTGATCGTGGTCGTGATCCTCGCCGGCCTCATGCGAGTGGCCGGGCACGCCGTAGGTCGTGTCGGTGCGCTTGACCGCCACGCCCAGGAACCCTTTGTCGCCGACATAGGAGACGCCGCCGCCATAGGCGTTCAGCTCGACCGCGGTGTTGGCGACGGTCGAGGGCTCCTTGCCCAGGTACTCCTCGCCCTCGGCGGCCATGAACCGGCGCGACTCCGCGGGCGAGGGAATGTCGTAGTCCGAAATCTCGCGGTGCAGGCCGTCGATGCTGAACACCCAGTTTCCGACGCCCGCCTTCACCGAGGCCGAGACCGCAGAGCCCTCGTCGACGGTCGTTCCCGAGGCCAACATGCGGCCATGCACGCCCTCGACCTTGGTGCTCGAAATCCGGTCGTCGATGATGTTGACGATGCCGCCGATCGCCGAGCCGCCATAGGCCAGGGCCGAGGGCCCGCGCAGCACCTCGATGCGCTCGGCTTCCTGCGGATCGTTGGCCACCTGGTGATCCGGCGACAGCGCCGAGGCGTCGATCATCCCGACGCCGTTGCTCAGCACCAGCACCCGCGGCCCGGCCAGGCCCCGGATCACCGGCCGGCTCGCCCCCGGTCCGAAGAAGGTCGAGCGCACGCCCGGCAGCCCAGCCAGCACGTCCCCCAGACCCGCCGACGGCGCAGCGTCCAGGTCGTCGCGCTTCATCACCTCGACGCTGGTCGTCACTGAGTCCATCGAAACGACGTAAGGGGCGGCGGTCACCACCAGCTCGGAGACCTCCTTGGCCGCCTCGGCATGGGCCGATCCCGCGGACAGCGCAGCAGCGCCGGCGGCGGCGAGCAGGTAGGTCTTGGTCATACGAACGCCTCGGGCATACTGACGGACGCCGGCCTTGAAATCGCCGCGCCATGTTACGAAATAACATCGACCGTTATGAGATAACATAACCACGCGTCAAGCGGCATTGCTTGCGGCGAGCGCGAGAGGCAGGTAGCCAAGGCTTATGGGAAGCGAGTGTCATCACGCGGACGGCGCGCATCCGGGCCTCAAGGGACACGCCCTGAGCCATGCGCTCGGCGCCGCCGAAAACCGTTGTGTGGCGACCCAGGAACGCCTGACCGCCCCGCGTCGCCGGGTCCTTGAGCTGCTGCTCGAGGCCGACGGCCCGCAGAAGGCCTACGACCTGATCGCCGCCTTCGGCGAGCATGGTGAACCGGCCAAGCCGCCGACCGTCTACCGCGCGCTGGAATTCCTCGAACGCCTGGGGTTCGCCCACCGGATCGAGAGCCTGAACGCCTACGTGCCCTGCCGCCATGACGGCGGCGAGCATCGCGCCGCCTTCCTGATCTGCGACTGCTGCGGGGCCGCCCAGGAATTCGAGCCCGACTTCTCCGCCCAACTGAAGGCGGCCGAAAGCGCGGGCTACCAGGTCGCGACCATCACCCTGGAAGCCCGCGGCCGCTGCTCGGCCTGCCGCGCCGGCTAGGGCCGAAGACGCGCCATCGAGATGGCGTCGACATGTTCCCCGTCCCGCCAGGCATAGCTGCGCATCAGCCCTTCGCGCTCGAACCCGAAGCGTTCGTAGAGCGCGATGGCCCGGGCGTTGTCGCTCCACACCGTGAGCTCCAGGCGCCGCAGCCCCAACCAGCGGTCGGCCTGCTCGACCGCCGCCGCCATCAAGGCTTTGCCCACGCCTCGGCCGGCATAGGCGTCGTGGACCGCCATGCCGAACGTGCCGACCTGGCTGCGACGCCCCTCGAGGCGGCTGAGTCCCAGACTGCCGACGGCCTTGCCAGCGATCACCGCCACCAGCAGGGTTTGGGTCGTCGAGGTGACCTTGAAGCGTTCGCGCCGGGTCGCAACGCTCGTGAAGGGAAGCTGCATGGTCCCCCAGACGGCGCGCGGCTGGTTCATCACCTCGGTCAGATCGGGCACGTCCTCGGGCTCGGCGGCGCGGATCAGTATTTCATCTTGGCTCATCGTCTTCTCTCGTTGGTTCGGAGAACGGAGCCATGAAAAAAGCCCCGTCCTTGCGGCGGGGCTGGCGGGGTTGATGCGGCCTAACAGTCCTAGCGCACGACATCCCTCACCGATCCCGCTTGGGCGGTTCGGCAGGTCACGTGCATAAGGGTCGCGAAAGCGCGCATGCGGCATAGTTAGTCGGAACGCAGGTATCTGGAAAGCCGGTGATCGAAGTCACCCCCACCATCGCCATCTCCGAGGACGAGATCACCGAACGGTTCATCCGTTCGGCCGGTCCCGGCGGCCAGAACGTCAACAAGGTCTCCACCGCGGTGGAGCTGCGATTCGACGTGCGCCGCTCGCCGTCGCTGCCCAATGACGTGGCGGTGCGACTGATGCGCCTGGCCGGCCGTAAGCTGACCCAGGACGGCGTGCTGGTGCTGACGGCGATGAGCTTTCGCACCCAGGAGCGCAACCGCGCCGACGCGCAGGAACGCCTGCTGGAGCTGATCCGCGAGGCCGCCAGGCCGCCGCCGCCGCCGCGCAAGCAGACCAAGCCGACCAAGGCCTCGCAGAAGCGCCGCGTCGAAGCCAAGGTCCGCCGCGGCGACGTCAAGGCCAAGCGCGGGCGGGTGCGGAGCGACGACTAGGGGTAAACCCTTGGCGCGCAGGCGTTGCGGTGCGTAATGTGCGCGCGCCATGTCACGCATCCGCCTGCTCTCCGCCTCCGCCGCCCTTCTGCTCGTCGCCGCCTGCGCTCCGACCCTGGGCCCGCCCCCGCCTCCGCCGCCCGGCGGCGGCCCCGCCACGGCCGGCGCCTTCCGCGCCGAGGACTTCTCGTGGTCGGCCGTGCCTGGCTCGGGCCGCGTCGACGGCCGCTTGACCTACAAGGCCGGCCAGACCCGCTATTCCTGCACCGGCGCCGGGGTTGTGCTGACGCCGGAGACGCCGTGGACCCGCCGCCGGATGGCGATCCTCTACACCTCCGCAGAGCGCGCCGCCCTGCCGGCCGACGAAGTCCGCGCCCGCACGCCTTCGGCGCCCAGCGGCGACTACTCGGCTTTCGTCAAGCGCGCGGTCTGCGACGCCAACAGCACGTTCAGCTTCTCTGGGCTGGCCAACGGCGCCTGGTACGTGATCACGGTCGCCAAGCCGGTCAGCGGCCCTGGCCCGGACATCGCCGTCATGCGCCGCGTTGAGATCCGCGGCGGCCGTGCGGTGAAGGTCGAGCTCTAGACGCCTTCGCAGTCCCAAACAAAAGCGCCCCGGAGATCGCTCTCCGGGGCGTTGTCGTTAGTGGACCTTGGCCTTGCCGATCTCCAGGCCGTCGGCGTCGGCCCCGACCTGGATCACTGCGCCGTCCTCCAGGTCGCCCGCGAGCAGCTTGCGGGCGATCGGATCGACCAGCTCCTTCTGGATCACCCGCTTCAACGGGCGCGCGCCATAGACCGGGTCGTAGCCCTTGTCGGCCAGCCAGTGCATGGCCGCGGCGTCCAGGGCGATCGACATGCGCCGGTCGGCCAGCAGCTTCTCGACCCGCTGCAGCTGGATGGCGACGATGTTGTCCATCTCCCCGCGGCCCAGCCGCTTGAAGAGGATGATCTCGTCGATCCGGTTCAGGAACTCGGGCCGGAAGTGGCGGCGGACGACCTCCATGACCAGCGGCCGCGCTTCCTCGACGTCCTCGCCCTCGGCTTGGTTGGCGAGGAACTCGGAGCCGAGGTTCGAGGTCATGATCAGGATGGTGTTGCGGAAGTCGACCGTGCGGCCCTGGCCGTCGGTCAGGCGACCGTCGTCCAGCACCTGCAGCAGCACGTTGAACACGTCCGGGTGCGCCTTCTCGACCTCGTCGAACAACACGACCTGATAGGGCCGGCGCCGCACGGCTTCGGTCAGCGCCCCGCCCTCGTCGTAGCCGACATAGCCGGGAGGCGCGCCGATCATCCGGCTGACCGAGTGTTTCTCCATGTATTCAGACATATCGAGGCGGGTGATCGCGCTCTCGTCGTCGAACATGAACTCGGCCAGGGCCTTGGTCAGCTCGGTCTTGCCGACCCCGGTGGGGCCGAGGAACAGGAACGAGCCGATCGGCCGGTGGGGGTCCTGCAGGCCGGCCCGCGCGCGGCGGACGGCGTCGGAGACGGCGACCAGCGCCTCCTCCTGCCCGACCACCCGGCCGCGCAGGGCGTCCTCCATCTTCAGCAGCTTTTCGCGCTCGCCTTCCAGCATCTTGTCGACCGGGATGCCGGTCCAGCGGCTGACCACCGCGGCGATCTGCTCGGCGTCGACGACCTCGGGGCTGATCGGATTCTCGGCCGCGGCCGCCTCCTCCTGCTCGAGGCGGCGCTCCAGGGCCGGGATCTCGCCATAGGCGATCTCCGAGGCGCGCTGCAGGTCGCCCCGGCGCTGGGCCGCGACCAGTTCGGCGCGCAGCCGGTCCAGCGCCTCGCGGGCCTGGGCGGCCGACGACACCTTGTCCTTCTCCGACTTCCAGCGCGCGGTCATCTCGGCCGAGCGGCCTTCCAGGTCGTCGAGCTCGTCTTCCAGCTTTTCCAGCCGCGCCTGCGAGGCGGCGTCCGGCTCCTTCGACAGGGCCTCGCGCTCGATCTTCAGCTGCACGACGCGCCGGTCGATCTCGTCCAGCTCCTCGGGCTTTGAGTCGACCGCCATCCGCACGCGGCTGGCCGCCTCGTCCACCAGGTCGATGGCCTTGTCGGGCAGGAAGCGGTCGGTGATGTAGCGGTTCGACAGGGTCGCGGCGGCCACGATGGCGCTGTCGGAGATGCGCACCCCGTGGTGCACCTCGTACTTCTCCTTCAGGCCGCGCAGGATCGAGACCGTGTCCTCGACGGTCGGCTCGCTGACGAACACCGGCTGGAACCGGCGCGCCAGGGCGGCGTCCTTCTCGACGTGCTTGCGGTACTCGTCGAGCGTGGTCGCGCCGACGCAGTGCAGCTCGCCGCGCGCCAGGGCCGGCTTGAGCAGGTTCGAGGCGTCCATCGCCCCATCGGTCTTCCCGGCGCCGACCAGGGTGTGCATCTCGTCGATGAACAGCACGATCGAACCTTCGGCCGCGGTGACCTCGCCGAGCACGGCCTTCAGCCGCTCCTCGAACTCGCCGCGATACTTCGCGCCGGCGATCAGCGAGCCCATGTCCAGGGCGTGCAACTGCTTGTCCTTCAGGCTTTCCGGCACGTCGCCGTTGACGATGCGCAGGGCCAGGCCTTCGACGATGGCGGTCTTGCCGACGCCGGGTTCGCCGATCAGCACGGGATTGTTCTTGGTCCGGCGGCTCAGCACCTGGATCGTGCGGCGGATCTCCTCGTCGCGGCCGATCACCGGGTCGAGCTTGCCGTCGCGCGCGGCCTGGGTCAGGTCGCGGGCATAGCGCTTGAGCGCGTCATAGCCTTCCTCGGCCGAGGCGCTGTCGGCGGTCTTGCCCTTGCGCATGGCCTTGGCGGCCTCTTCCAGCGCAGAGGCGTTGGCCCCGGCGTCCTTCAGGGCCCTGGCCGCGTCGCCGCCTTCCTTGGCGATGGCGATCAGCAGCCGCTCGGTGGTGACGAAAGCGTCGCCGCCGGCCTTCGCCCCGGCCTCGGCCTCGGCGAAGATCCGCGCGGTCTCGGGCGACATGTAGAGCTGGCCCGAACCGCCCTCGACCTTCGGCCGCTTGGCCAGCAGGTCGTCGGCGGCCTTGTCGGCCGCGTCGGGACGTCCGCCGGCGCTCTGGATCAGCGCGCGGCTCAAACCGTCCTTTTCTTCAAGCAACACCTTCAGCAGGTGCTCGGGCGCGAGTTGTTGATGGCGGCGCGCCAGCGCCAGGCTCTGGGCCGACTGGATCGCCTGCTTGGCGCGGTCGGAGTAGAGGTCGATGTTCATGTGTTCCCCTCGATAGGCGGATTGACGCGACCGCCTTCATCAAGCACGGCCGCGCCTCGACGGGATGTAGTGTGGCGATTTCGCCACACAACCGGGACCACCCCGAAATCAGCTCGGCGGGTTGTTCTTCTCCAGGAACATCGTCAGCGCATTGAGCATCCGCAATCGGGTGTCGCCCCCAGACAGCCAGTGGTCCTCGCCGTCCAGCACCACCAGCTCGGCGGGGGCGCCGGCCGCCTTGAGGGCCTCGGCCATCACGTAGCTCTGGTCGGCCGAAACCACCTTGTCGTCGCGGCCGTGCACCAGCAGGACCGGCGTCTTGACGCCCTCGACGTTGAACGCTGGCGAGAGCGTGATCAGCTTGCGGTCGTTGGGACCATCGGCGCCGAGGAACCGCATCCAGTAGCGCTCCTGGCCCCCGGCCGAGGTCAGCATCCGGCGCAGGTCGGAAACGCCCGCCACCGAGGCTGCGCAGCGATAGACGCCGCGGTCGAGCGTGGCCCCGGCCAGCGCCGCATAGCCGCCATAGCTGGCGCCGACCACGCAGACGCGGCGGGCGTCGATGGTTCCCTCTGCGGCCAAGTGGCGAACCCCGTCCGAGAGGTCGGTCTGCATCTTGCGGCCCCACTCGCCGAACCCGGCCTCCAGGAACTCGCGACCGAAGCCCGCCGAGCCGCGGAAGTTCACCTGCAGCACGGCATAGCCGCGCGAGGCCAGCGCCTGGGCCCACCAGTCGAAGCCCGGCGCATCGCGCGCGGCCGGCCCGCCATGCGCCAGCACGACCAGCGGCAGGCCCTTGGCCTCGCGGCCCTTCGGCAGGGTCAGGTAGCCCGAGAGTTCGAGACCGTCGGCGGCCTTGAAGCGAACCGGCTTCACCGTCGCGATGTCGGCCGTGGTCAGCTCGGGATAGTAGGGTCCGATCCAGTCAGCCTTCTTCGTGGTCCAGTCGACATAGGCCAGAGCCGGCCCCTCGACCGGCGAGTCCACGCTGACGATCAGGCGGTTGCGGTTGTCCGACCACGAGACGAGATCGACCAGTTGCCCGGGATAAGCGGCCTGCACCGAGCGCCAGAGCTTCTGGTCGTCGGCGCTGCGGAAGTCGTAGCGCCGCTGATCGCCCTCCAGATAGCTCACGCCGGTCATGTGAACGCCCATCGGATCCAGCACGATGTCGCGCCCGCTGACGTCGGCGAACGGCTCGGGCCAACCAGCGGCGTCGGGGGCGATCTCCCGCAGCATCGGCTTGCCGTCGATATCCTCTTCCACCAGGGCGGAAACCCCGTCGCGTCCCAGTCCCATCAGGACCGGCGTCTCGGCGAAGGAGGTCATTGACTTCACGTCCCGCCATCCAGCGGGCCCGTTCAGCTTCATGGTCCACTGGCCCTTGGCGGCGTCGTATCCGGTCTCGGCCAGCGGCTGACCGTCGGCGCCGACGAGCCAGTCCACGGTGTTCGGAAACCCGGCGTGCAGCACGGTGGAACGCCGCGTCTCCGGGTCGACCCGAAACAGGGCCAGCCGCGACTGCCCCAGCTTGTCGAACCGCGCGCCCTTGACGAAAACCTGCACCTCGCCGCCGACCTTGCGGACTTGCGGGCCGCCCACGGTGACGTTCAAGCCCGTGGTCGAGTCGATGAGCAAGGGTGATCCCTTGCGGCGCACGACATCGAAGACGCTGATGGTCGTGTATTCGGCGCCGGGCGCGAGCACGCCGACGACCTCCGCCGTGCGGTTGGTTGTGATCAGCAGGTAGCGGGGCCCGGCCCAGATGACTCCCGGCGCCTTCGCCCGGCCCGCGGCCATGACCTCCGCCTGGCCGGTCTCCACGTTCTTGATCAGGATCCGATGCTCGTCGCCTTCCGTGGTCACCAACGCGAAGTGCTTGCCGTCCGGCGCAAGCGCGGCCGCCTCGATGGCCGGCAGCCGGCCATAGGCCTCAAGCGGCGCGGCCTCAGCAACCGGCGCGACCGAAAGCAGCGCCGCGGCCAGCGCAATCACCCTGATAAGCACGATGGTAGTCCTCCCCGGATCACGAAGACCTTGGCCGAGCCAAGGCCGTCGCGCAACTCGGAGTTGGGGTCCGCAATCTACTGTCGCGACAGCGCCGTCAGCTCGGCGGGTTGTTCTTTTCCAGGAAGGTCGTCACCGCGTTGAGCATCCGCAGGCGGGTTTCTCCCCGAGACAGCCAGTGGTCCTCGCCGCTCATCACCACCAGTTCGGCGGGATTGCCCGCTCTTTCGAGCGCCCGCTGCATGATGTTGCTTTGCTCCAGCGGCACCACCGTGTCGTCGCGACCGTGGACGAGCAGGATCGGCGTCATCACCCCGTCGACCTTCTCGGACGGCGACAGTTCACGCAGCACCGGGTCGTTCGGATCATCCGCCCCCATGAAGCGGATCCAGTACTTTTGCGCCGTCCGTCCCTTGTTGGTCTTCGACCAGCCAACCATCCGGCGCAGGTCAGACACGCCCGCCACCGAAGCCGCACAGCGATAGACCCCGCGATCGAGCGTCGCTCCGGCCAGGGCGGCGTATCCGCCATAGCTCGCCCCAACGATGCAGACCCGCGCTGGATCGACGATCCCCTGCCCGGCTAGGTGCCGCACGCCGTCCGAGAGGTCGGTCTGCATCTTCCGGCCCCACTGGCCGTATCCGGCCTGCAGGAACTCGCCCCCGAACCCGGCTGAGCCGCGGAAGTTCACTTGCAGCACCGCATAGCCGCGCGAGGCCAGGGCCTGGGACCACCAATCAAAGGTCGGCGTGTCGCGCGCCGCCGGCCCGCCGTGGGCCAGTACGACCAGCGGCAACTTCTTGGCCTCGCGACCGCGCGGCAGGGTCAGGTAGCCGCTCAGGTCGAGGCCGTCGGCGGCCTTGAACCGCACCGGTTTCACCTGAGCAATGTCGGCTTCCTTCAGCCCGCGGTAGACTGATCCGATCCAGTCGGCGCGCTTGGTCTTCCAGTCGACATAGGCGATCCCAGCCCCTTCGGTCGGAGAGTCCACCCGGATGATCATCCGATCGCGATTGTTGGACCACGAGAGCAGTTGCACGTGCTGGCCGCGATAGGCCACCTCGATCGAGCGCCAGATCCTCTGGTCCTGCGGACTGAAGAAGTCGTAGCGGAACTCGTCGCCGATCAACGCCCGCGATCCGATCAGATTATGCCCGTCCGGGTCGAACAGCAGTTGATCGCCGCCCTGGGTCGACATGGGTTCACCAAAGGTGCCGTCGGCATTGAGCTCGCGCAGCACCCGTTCGTCGTCCACCTCGTCGAACAATAGGATCGAACGTCCGTCCCGGCCCAGGCCGGCCAGGCTCGGCCGATCAAGGTAGCCTTCCGAACGCATGGCGTCCTTCCAGCCGCCCGAGACCTTGACCTTCAGCGTCCAGATTCCGGTGGTGTGATCGAACACCGACGCCGCCGCCGGCTGACCGTCCCCGCCGACCAGCCACTCTTCGGTGTTCGGGAAGGCCTCGTGGACCACCTTTGAGGCGCCGCTCTTGAGGTCGATGCGATAGAGGGCCACCCGTCCGCGGCCGGTGCTGTCGAACCTGACGCCCTGCACGAAGGCCACCGGCTTGCCGTCGACCATCCGCCGGAACGGCGTGCCGAGCACGATGTTGAGGCTGTTCTGAGCGTCGTGCATCAACCGGGTCTGCCGGTTCGCCGCCACGTCGTAGAGCACGACGGTCGTGTACTCCTGGCGCGGCGCGATCACATTGGCGATGGTCGCGGTGACGCTGGCGGTGATCAACAGGTGCTGCGGGCTGGCCCAATCAAGGTCGCGGACCTTCGCCGCGCCCGCATGGATGACGCTGGCTGTTCCGGTGGCGATCTCCTTGACGACGATCTGACGATCCTCGCCGTCGTCAGGATGACGGCGAAACGCTCGCCGTCGGGCGACATCGCCGCCGCCTCGATGCTCGGCAGCTTGCCATAGGCCTCAAGCGGCGCCGCCAACGCCACGGACGCCGACGCCAGCAACGCGGCGGCGAGCGCCATCACTCTGATAAACACGTAGTTCCTCCCCCCGGATCACCGTGACAGTGGCCGAGGGGCGGCGTTTCCGCAACCCGGAGTTGGGCGGCGCAATCTACTGGCGCGCCAGTTCCGCAATCGCGACGGCGTCGCCGTCCAGGGCCTGGTCGGCGTCCATGGTCACCGTCACCGTGCGCAGGGCGCCGGTGAACTTGAACGGCTCGGCATATTCGCCGACCGCGCTGCCGCGGTCGCGGCCGATATCCAGGCCCGACCATGAGATCAGGGTCATGAAGCCCAGATGGGTGGCGACTTCGCCGGCCGGCTGGCCGTCGATGCTGAGGATGAACCGCCGCCCGTCGCCCTGCACGCACTGCACGCCCAGCCGCCGGCGTCCCGGCTCGACCGGCGCCTGCGAACTCACCGTGGTGCGAAGGCCTCCCACGTTCAGCGTGTGATGCAGCCGCCCGTCGCGGACGAACAGCGAATAGCCGCTGGTGGCGTCGCCATGCGCGATCAACACCCCCTCGTCCCCCGCGTCGAGGGTCACGTCGGCCTCGATGAAGTACGAGCGCGAGCGCACGTCAGGAGCGCAATCGCTGGGCACGTGGCCCATGCCCTTGTGGAACACGAACTGCTTGCGCGCGCCCTGGTGGCGCAAGGCGTTCTCGGCGAAGCGCGGGCCGAAGCGGTCGTCCAGCGGCAGCACGTTGCAGCGCTCGGCCTGGGCCCACCACTCGTCGATCAGCGCCTCCAGCCGCTCCGGCTCGGCCTGCGCCAGGTCCTTGGTCTCCGAGAAGTCGGCGTCGAGCTGGTAGAGCTCCCAGACGTCCTTGTCGAAGGGCGCGCCCGGCGGGTGGAACGCCACCGCCTTCCAGCCGTCCTTCCAGAGCCCGCGGTGGCCGAACATCTCGAAGTACTGCGGCGAGGTCTTGGCCGGCGCGTTGGGATCGGCCAGCGAGGCGGCGAAGCTCTCGCCCTCCATCGGCATCTGCGCGACCCCGGCGATGGCTTCCGGCGAGCTCATCCCCAGCAACTCCAGCAAGGTCGGGGTCAGGTCGCTGGCGTGCGCGAACTGGCCGCGGGTCTCGCCGCGCGCGGCGATCCCGTTCGTCCAGCTGATCACCAGCGGGTCGCGGATGCCGCCGCCGTGGGTGTTCTGCTTGTAGCGGCGCAGAGGCGTGTTCGAGGCCTGGGCCCAGCCGAACGGGAAGTTCGAATGGCTGTCGGGACCGCCGATGTCCTCGATCCGCGCCAGCTTCTCCGGCATCGGCTCGAACTTCATGTTGTAGGGGCCCATGGCGTTGACGAAGCCCAGCGGCCCGCCTTCCTGGCTGGCGCCGTTGTCCGACAGCACCAGGATCAGGGTGTCGTCCTTCACGCCGGCCTGTTCGAGGAAATCGACCAGCCGCGCCAGGTGGCGGTCGGCATGGTCCAGCATCCCGGCGAAGGCGCTCTGCAGGCGGGTGAAAACCTTCTGCTCGTCCGGCGAATGGTCGGCCCAGGCCTTCACTCCGTCGTTGCGCGGCGGCAGCTGCGTGTCGGCCGGCACGATCCCCATCGCCTTCTGGCGTTCCAGCCGGCGTTCGCGCTCGACGTCCCAGCCGGCTTCGAACACCTCGTCATAGCTGCGGATGATGTCCATCGGCGCCTGGTGCGGCGCATGGCAGGCGCCCAGCGCCAGCCACAGCAGCCACGGCTGGTCGGGGGCGTCGGCGATGTGGTCGGCGACGAAGCGGATGCTCTCGTCGACCAGGTCCTCGGTCAGGTGATAGCCCTCGCGATAACCGGCCGGCGCTTCGACCGGGGTGTTGTCGCGCACCAGCTCGGGCGAGAACTGATCGGTCTCGGCGTCCATGAAGCCGTAGAAGCGGTTGAAGCCGCGCCCCAGCGGCCAGCCGTCAAACGGCCCTGCCGCACCCGTCTGGTTGACCGGCGTCGCGTGCCACTTGCCGACCATGTAGGTCCCATAGCCCTGGCCGCGCAGGATCTCCGGCAGGGTCCCCGCTTCCCGGGCGATCTTGCCGCGATAGCCGGGGAAGCCGCTGTCGAAATTCGCCAAACAGCCCATTCCCACCGAGTGGTGGTTGCGCCCGGTCAGCAGCGCCGCGCGCGTCGTCGAGCACATCGCTGTGGTGTGGAAGCCGGTGAAGCGCAGCCCCTCGGCCGCCAGCTTGTCGATGGTCGGAGTCTTGATCGGCGAGCCGTAGCAGCCGAAGTCGGAAAATCCGACGTCGTCGAACAGCACCACCAGGATGTTCGGCGAGCCGGCCGGCGGCTTCGTCTTGGGCGGCCAATAGGGGACGGAGTCCGCCAGGGTGCGGCCGACCTTCGCCGCGTCATGCGATCCAGACATATGACAGGCTCCATGCCAATTTATCTAAATGTGGCTCCTGGGCCACGGTTTGGCAAGCGGTTGATCGCCGTTCTGCAACCGGCGACGGGCTCACCGGGTTTGGGGGACAACCGATCCGCGCGCGGATCCTCCCCCGGAAGACGAGCACCTCCCATGACCCGGCTGACCCTCCTGGCGGCGACCACGGCCGCCATCGCCCTCCTGTCCACCCAGGCCCATGCCGGCGGCTACTACCTGCAGGAACAGTCGGTGAAGGGCGCGGGCCGCGCCTACTCCGGCGAGGTCGCCGACCAGGGCGTCGCCTCGCTGTGGTGGAACCCGGCCGCCATCGCGCGCTCGGAGCGGGAGGCCTATGTCGGCGTACATGCCGTGTTCGTCGACGCCACCGTCCGGAACGAAGGCTCGACCATCACCTATCCGAACGGACTGACCATCCCGATCCAGGGCGAGCCGCGCGCCTTCAACCCGATTCAGGACGGCGCCGCCCCCAATTTCGCCATCGCCACACCGATCGGCGACCGCTTTGCGCTTGGCCTGTCGGTGGCCGCACCCTTCAACTTCACCACCGAGTACCGCAAGACGTCCTGGGCGCGGTACGACGCCCTGACCTCCCGCCTAACCACCGCCGACATCCAGCTGACCGGGGCGATGAAGGCCACCGAGTGGCTCGATCTCGGGGTCGGGGTGAGCGCCCAGTACACCGACGCCAAGCTGCAGACCGCCTATCCGAACCTCTCGCCGCTGCTCGCCGACGGGATTTCGCAGCTCAGCGGCGACGGCTGGGACTTCGGCTGGACCGTGGGCGCCCAGGCCTATTTCGGGCCGGTGACGGTCGGCGCCAGCTACCGCTCGAAGATCGAGCATGACCTCGACGGCAACGTGCTGGTCGGCGGACTGGTCGGCCCGCTTGCCCCGGTCAATCGCGAGGTCGGCGGCTCGGCCGCCTTCACCACCCCGTGGATCGCCACCCTCGGCGCGCGCTGGCAGGCCACCGACAAGCTCGCGCTCAACGCCCAGGTCCAGCGCATCGGCTGGGGCGAGTTCGAGTCGATCGACGTGAAGTTCGCCGGCGGCGGCGAAAACCTGTTCCAGGGCTACGAGGACGTGACGACCGGCGGCGTCGGCCTCGACTATGCGGTCAACGACAAGCTGACCCTGCGCGCCGGCGTGCAGTACGACCCGACCCCGACCCCGGACGAGGCCCGCACCGCCCGGGTGCCGGACGGCGACCGCTGGCTCTATGGGGTCGGGGCGACGGCGGACGTGATGTCCGGCCTCAAGGTCGACGCGGCCTTCGCCTACATCGACTTCGCCAACTCCGACGTCCACCACGACACGGTGTTCTACGAGGGCACGCCCGCAGCGACCACGACGCGCCTGCGCGGCGAGGTCGAAGGCGCCGGCTACGTGCTGTCGCTGGGCCTGCGCAAGACGTTCTAGTCCCACATCCGCTCATCCCGGCGAAAGCCGGGACCCAAGCGGCCTCGCACAACGCAGAAGCGGCGCTCCAGCCAGGCTGAAGCGCCGCTTGGGCCCCGGCTTTCGCCGGGGTGCGCGGTCGCCCTACTTCTGGTTCGCGTAGAGCTTCACCACCTCGTAGAGGAAGTCGCGGCCCTCATAGAGCGAGCGCACCCGCATCTTCTCGTTCAGGCCATGGGCGCCATTGCCGCTCGGCTCGCTGAACATCCCCGTCAGGCCATAGGTCGGCACGCCGACCGCGTTCAGGAAACGGCCGTCGGTGGCGCCCGTCGCCATCACCGGCACGATCGGCACGCCAGGCCACAGCTTGGCCGAGACGGTTTCGACCGGGCCCATGATCTGCTTGTTCAGCACCGGCGGCGGGGTGACCGGGCTCGGCTCGCCGACCGTCGTCACCTTGATCGCCGGATCGGCCAGCACCTTGACCAGCGCCTCGCGCGTCGCCTCGACGCCCTCGCCCGGCAGGATCCGGCAGTTGACGTTGGCCCGCGCCCGCTGCGGCAGGGCGTTGGGCGCATGGCCGGCGTTGACCATCGTCGCCACGCATGTGGTCCGCATCATCGAGTTGCGGCCCGGATCGCGCGCCACCGCCGCCACGGCCGCGGCGTTGGACGGATCCTTGGCGACGGCGGCCATCGCCTCGCCCATCGGGCCGCCCTCGATCTTGGCCATCTGCACGAAGTTGCCGCGCACCGCGTCGTTCAGCTTCACCGGGAAGTCGTACTCGCCCAGCCGCGCCAGCCCCTGCGACAGGTGGTAGATGGCGTTGTCGCGTACCGGTGCCGAGGAGTGGCCGCCCGGATTGGTCACTTCCAGGGTGTAGTCCTGATAGACCTTCTCGCCGGCCTGGACGCCGAGCGAGACCCGCTGGCCCTGGGCGTCCAGCCGCCCGCCCGCGCCCTCGTTGAGCACGAAGGCGGCGTCCATCAACTCGCGGTGGTTCTTGATCAGGTACTGGACGCCGTTGAAGGTGTCGGGCGTCTCCTCGCCGCAGGTCAGCGCCATGCGGATCGTGCGCTTGGGCTTGAAGCCCTCGGTCTTGTAGCGGGCCAGGGCGTCGACCCAGACCGCAGCCTGGGCTTTGTCGTCGGCCGCGCCGCGGGCGTAGAAGAAGCCGTTCTCCTCGACCAGCTTGAACGGGTCGCGCTCCCAGTCGTCGCGATTGGCCTCGACCACGTCGATGTGGGCCAGCAGCAGGATCGGCTTGGCCTTGGCGTCGGTCCCCTTCAGCGTCGCCACCAGGTTGCCGTCCTTGGGCCGGTCCGGCGAGACGATGATCTTCAGGTCCTCGTCGGCGAACCCGGCGCTCTTCAGCCGCGCGGCCATCGCCTCGGACGCCGCGGTGCAGCTGCCGACCGACAGGGTGGTGTTGATCTCGATCAGCTCTTTGTAGAGGTCGCGGAACGCCAGCTGGTCAGGACGCGGGCTCTGCGCCATCGCAGGCGAGGCGACGGCGGCGGCCGCCAAGGCGGCGGCGGTGAAGGTACGGATCATTGACGCTCCCCATGAACTGGCGGGAGCCTATGGGGCGTCAGCCGCGCGGGCAATGGCCGAGCCGCCCACAACAACCGGGGGATTTAGTTCACGTCCGACTTCTTCGGCGCGGCCGGCGGCAGCGGCGCGATCTGGATGCCGTCCTCCTTCAGCGCCTTGATCTCGGTGGGGCTGGCCTCGCCGTAGATGCCGCGATCCTCGGACCGGCCTTCGTGGATGGCGCGGGCCTCGCCGGCGAAGGCGTCGCCGACATAGTCGAAGTTCTCCTCGACGTGGGCGCGGACCTTGCCCATCGCCTCCATCACCATCGAGCGCACCTGCGGCGGCAGGTCGGCGGCCTGGGACTTCTTCGTGCCCGCCACCGACGGGGCCATGATCTGCTTGTCCACGGCCGTGGTCTCGCAGACCGGGCAGGAGACCAGGCCCCGCGCCGACTGGTCGTCGTAGTCGCCGGACGAAGCGAACCAGCCCTCGAATTCGTGGGCGTGCTCGCAGATGAGCGCATAGCGGATCATGCGATGGATATAGGCGCCGCGAAGCTTCGCGCATTGGGCAGGGCTGGGATCGCCGCGCGCGCCTTGGCGACGGCGCCCAGGTCGAGGTCGGCGACCAGCACCCCCGGCTCGTCGTGATCGACCTTGCCGATCACCTCGCCCCACGGGCCGATGGCCAGGGTCCGGCCCCAGGTGCCGCGGCCGTCCTCGTGGAATCCGCCCTGCGCCGGGGCCAGCACGAAGCTGCCGGTTTCGATGGCGCGGGCGCGCAGCAGCGTCTCCCAGTGCGCCTCGCCGGTCGGACGCGTGAACGCCGCCGGCGTCACGATCACCTCGGCGCCGGCCAGGGCCAGGGCGCGGTAGAGCGCCGGAAAGCGCACGTCGTAGCAGATGGTGAGGCCAAGCTTCAGCTCGCCGGCCCGCGCCGCCACCGCCAGTTCGCCGGGCTCGTAGGTCTCGCTCTCGCGCGCGGTCTCGCCGGTCGGCAGATCGACGTCGAACATGTGCAGCTTGTCGTAGGTGGCGGCGATCTCGCCCTGCGGCGTGATCAGGGCCGCGCGGTTGGCGGCCTTGCCGTCGGCGCGCTTCACCAGCGCCGAGCCGATCAGGATGGTGACGGAGAGCTCGGCCGCCAGCGCCTGCAGGCCGCGAACTACGGGATCGTCCTCAAGCAAGGTCAGCTGCGGCAGCAGCGCGGCCTTGTCCTTCTGTAGGATGTTGGTCCCCTCGGGCGTGGCGATGAAGCTCGCGCCGTCCGCAGCCGCCTGACGGATCAGCGGCGCCACGTGCGCCAGGGCGGCTTCGTGGCTGGCGGGGGTTCTCGTCTGGATCAGGCCGACGCGCAGGGTCATCAAGTACTCCACTCATCCCCGCCCAGGCGGGGATCCAAGCCCATGCTCAGCTTAGGCTCCCGCTTTCGCGGGAGTGAGCGGAAAGATCAAGCCTAGGCGGCGAGCAGGGCGTCCAGCTTGCCGTCGTATTCCAACGCCATCATGTCGTCGCAGCCGCCGATGTGCTGATCGCCGATGAAGATCTGCGGGAAGGTCGCCCGGCCGTTGGCGCGCTGGATCATCTCCTGGCGCTTGTCGGGATCGAACGACGCTTCGATCTCCTGGAACTCCACGCCCTTCTTCTCCAGCAGCGACACCGCGCGGATGCAGTAGGGGCAATACGGCTTCGTATAGATGGTGACTTCGGCCATGGCTCAACTGAAACGGGTTGCGACGGTTTCGGTTCTATATGGATCGACTTGAGCTTTCTTTAACCCTCGCCACCACTGCGGCATTCACGCGCAGCGCGCCCGCCGCCAGCAAGGCCCGCGCGCAGCCTTCCAAAGTGGCGCCGGTGGTCATCACGTCGTCGATCAGCAGGATGGTCTTGCCGGCCACCCGCCGGGCCCGCGCCGGCGGCACGGCGAAGGCCGCGGCGACGTTGCGCCGCCGCCCGCTCCCCGACTTGCCGCCCTGGGGCGCGGTGGCGCGCACCCGCGCCAGCGTGTCGGGCAGATAGGCGACGCCCGACAGCCGGCTCAGCGGCCGGGCGATCTCGGCAGCCTGGTTGTAGCGGCGCCCCAGCAGCCGCGAGCGGTGCAGCGGCACGGGAACCAGGGCGTCAGCCTCGTCCAGCAGCTCGCGGGCCGAGCGGCTGATCCAGCGGGCCATCAGCGGCGCCAGGTCAGTGCGGTCGGCGTGCTTGAGCTGCAGGATCGGTCCGCGCGAGGTCTCGTCATAGAGGCAGGCGGCCCTGGCCCGCGCGAACGCCCGCGGCCGCGCCGAGCAGTCGGGGCAGCGTACGCCGGGCCCCAGGTCGTACTCGAACGGCAGGCCGCAGCCGTCGCACAGCGGCCCGTCGATGAACGGGATGGCGCTCCAGGCCGCGGCGCTCAGACCGCCGCTCATCGCCGGCGCGCCGCCATCGAGCGATTGGGGTGGGAAAAGCAGGTCGAGCGCGGTACGAACCGCGGCCTTCGCGCGCGGCCCGGGTTTCCACCGGGCGTCCGCATCGCCATCTAGAAAGCCCATGTCCGCCTCGCCCCGCATCTTCGACCGCGACCAGCACCGCACCCGCCTGGACCGCGCCGCCCCCGGCTACGCCGCCGCCGACTTCCTCAAGGCCCGTGCCGCCGAGGACGCCGTGGTGCGTCTCGAAGCGATCATGCGCGACTTCCCGCGCGCCGTCGATCTGGGCGCGCGCAACGGCTGGTTCGCCCGGTCCCTGGCGCAGAGCGACGCCGCCGAGCGGGTCGGCTTCCTGGTCGAGGCCGACCTGTCGCCGCGCATGCTGGTCGGACGCCAGGGCGTTCGCCTGGTCGCCGACGAAGAGCGCCTGCCCTTCGCGGCCGGCAGCCTTGATCTCGTGGTCTCGACCCTGGCCCTGCACTGGACCAACGACGTGGTCGGCGCCCTGATCCAGATCCGCCGGGCGTTGAAGCCGGACGGGCTGTTCATCGGCTCGCTGCTAGGCGGCGCGACCCTGACCGAGCTTCGCCAGTCCCTGCTGGCCGCCGAGGCCGAGCTCACCGGCGGCGCCGGGCCCCGCGTCTCGCCCTTCGCCGACCCCTACGACGCCGCCGGCCTGCTGCAGCGCTCGGGCTTCGCCCTGCCGGTCGCCGACGTCGACCGCGTCACCGTCCGTTACGCCCATCCGCTCAAGCTGCTCGCCGACCTGCGCGCCATGGGCGAGACCAGCGTCCTGGCCGAGCGGCATCCCAAGCGCCTCACGCGCCAGGTCCTGGCCCGCGCCTTCGAGATCTATGTCGAGCGCTTCGCCGAGCCAGACGGCCGCGTCCCCGCGACCTTCGAGATCCTGACCCTGACCGGCTGGGCCCCCGACCCCAGCCAGCAGAAGCCGCTGAAGCCCGGCTCGGCCAAGATGCGCCTGGCCGACGCCCTCGGCGTCGTCGAAAACCCGCTGCCGCGGGACGAGGACTAGCCCGGCTGCCGGCGCCCGCAGGCGCGCAGCTGTCTGCGTCAAACCTGGGCGCCACGAGATCTTCACGGACCGAACGGCCAAGCCGGGTCGCTTTTTGGCCACGTCGGCGCTTTAACCTCGCTCCTGGCTCGACCCCAAAACGACTACAGGAACCCCCCTACATGCGTATTGCTATCCTGGCCGCCGGCCTGCTCGGCGCCGCTGTCGCCGCGACTTCCGTGCAAGCCCAGACCGCTCCGGCCGCCCCCGCCGCCGAAGCGCCTGCCGCGGGCGGCTTCTCCGACACTGACCTGAAGGCCTTCGGCTCGGCGATGACCGAGATCCAGAAGATCAACGGCGAGTACACCCCGAAGATGGCCGGCGCCGACGGCCCGACCAAGGCCGAGGTGCAGAAGGAAATGATCGGCAAGATGGGCGCGGCCGTGCAGGCCAGCGGCCTGTCGCCGCAACAATACAACGACATGTCGGCCGCCGTGCAGAAGGACCCCGCCCTGCGTGCGCGTCTGACCACGGTGCTGAACGCCGAACCGGCCGCCTAAGGCCTTAGGCTCACGCCTTTCGAAGGCCGCTCCGGTCCGCCGGGGCGGCCTTTTTCATGCCTGCAACGTCGGCCGCCGCGCCTCGTCCAGAGCCACCACGACATCGGCCCGCGCCGGCATCTCCGCCAGGATCCAGGCCGTCAGCCGCTCGTAGTGGGCGATGAAGGCGGAGACCTCTTCGTCGCTCATCGCTCGGCTGGCGTCGGCGCCTTCGCGCGCCAGCCGCTCGCGCAACTTGCGCTCCTGTTCGATCCGCCAGCCCAGCACCACCTCGAAGCTCGGCGCCTGCAGCAGCACCAGCAGGTCGAGGCTACCGAACAGCTGCTGGTAGGGGCCGGCCAGCGCCGCGTTCACGAACCTGCGCCAGGCGCCGTCCGCGTCCTGCTGCGCCTCCAGCGCATTGACCGGCCCGGCCAGCGCCTCCGCCGGTTGGGCCCGCGCCCCGACGCACCAGCCTTCGAACAGCACGACGTCGGCCGGGCCCTCGAACGGCGCGCCGTGCTCGCGGCGGTCGTCGCGGGCCTTCTCGAACACCGGCCGCTCGTGGTTCCCCGGCGTGCGCAACGCCCGCAGCATTTCCACGCCCAGCGCTACGTCGTGCGTGCCCGGAACCCCGCGCACCGCCAGCAGCGGATGCACCTGGCCCGCCAGCTCCTGCCGCTCGGCGCGCGTCAGATAGAGATCGTCCAGCGAGATCGCCGCCGTCTTCAGGCCGCGCTGCTCCAACAGCCGCGCCAGCACCGCTGTCAGGGTCGACTTGCCGCTGGCCTGCGGGCCGCAGACGCCGACCACGATCCCGCCCGGCCGCGCGGCCGCGGCGATGCGATCCGCCAGCGGCACGGCGACGTCGCGCACCACCGCCTCGTAGCTGGCCGGCAGCCGCTCCTGCGCCATGAACTGCGTCAGCCAGGGCTCAGGCGTCATCGGCGGCCTCCGTCGTCAGGCGCGCGGCGATGTCCTTCAACTGGCGACGCCGCGCCGAGCCCGTACGCCAGGCCATGACGATAGTCCGCCGCGGGGCCGGATCGGGAAACCGCGCCAGGCTGATGCGCGGATCGGCGAGGTTCCGGGCCGCCATCTGCGGCAGCAGGGTCACCCCCTGCCCGTGCGCCACCAGTTGCAGCAGCGTCGTCAGGCTGGTCGCACCGAAGGTGGCCAAGTCGCTGAGCTCGCAGGCCCCCAGCGCCTGGTCGCGCAGGCAATGGCCCTCCTCCAGCAGCAGCAGCCGGTCGGGCGGCAGTCGCCGCGGGTCCTCCGCCGCCAGCGGCGCGGCCGCGGGACTGGCCAGCAGGAACGGGTCTTCGAACAGCGCCACGGTCTCGATGCCCTCGGCCGCGAGCGGCGCGGCCGCGATCACCGCGTCCAGGTCGCCCGCCGCCAGCTCGGTCAGCAGGGTCGCGGTCTGGGTCTCGCGAACCTGCAGCTCCAGTTCCGGCAGCACCGCCTGCAGCACGGGCAGGGCCCGCGGCAGCAGATAGGGCGCCACCGACGGGATCATCCCCAGCGCCAGCCGCCGGGAGCCGACGCCGCGCCGCTCGCGCGCGAAGTCCTCGAGGTCCTTGACCCCCGCGGTCAGCGCCCGCGCCCGCTCGGCCAGCGCCGCGCCGTCCGGCGTCAGCACGCTCGCGCTCCGGCCGCGTTCGACCAGCACCAGGTCGAGCTCGGCCTCCAGGTCACGGATCTGCATCGACAGCGCCGGCTGGCTGACGTGGCACGCCGCCGCCGCCCGCCCGAAGTGGCGCTCGTCGGCCAGGGCGGTCAGGTAGCGCAGCTGTCGGAGGGTCGGCATCGGGATAAGCTAAACTTACTGCGCCATCGAACAAGCGTGCTCGACGCTTATGAAATTCGCCGCCCCTGAGGTGCGACGTTTCGCCCTAGCCGAACGGGGATATGGCGCTGGCGTTGAGGCGGGACTCGGGCTCAACCTTGAGGGGTCCGATGCACAGCCTGCGTCGACACGGTCGGGGACTAGCTAGCTCCGGCCCTGAGAGGCCCGCGGTGATCCGAGCTCACCGCGGGCCTTTTTCATTTCAGATCAGGTCGCGCAGCCAGGCCACCAGCGGCGCGTCGGCCGGCGGCATCGGATAGTCGCCCAGCTTCATCGGCTTCACCCAGGCGATGCCCGAGTGCTCCTTGGCGGTGACCACGCCCTCCCAGCGCCGCACGAGGTAGAGCGGCATCAGCAGGTGGAAGTCCTCGTAGGTGTGGCTCGCGAACACGAACGGCGCCAGGCAGGCGTGCGAGACGACGATGCCCAGTTCCTCGTCCAGTTCGCGGATCAGGCACTGCTCGGGGGTCTCGCCCGGCTCGACCTTGCCGCCCGGAAACTCCCACAGCCCGGCCAGCTGCTTGCCGGGTGGGCGCTGGCAGATCAGCACCCGGCCGTCGGAGTCGATGAGCGCCGCGGCGGCGACGAGAACCATGCGCTTGGTGTCGGACATGCCTGCTTCCTCGCGGGATGCGCCCGCGATTGCAAGAGCTCAGGACCACAGCTCGAAGGGCTCGTCGATGTCCTCGCCGGCCAGGAACCTCGCCAGCAAGGCCGGCAGCCGCCCCGGATAGAAGCGGCCGTCGTGGCCCTCGATCTCGGCCGGCGTCCACCAGCGGAAGTCGGTGTAGTCCTCCAGCTCGTAGTCGAGGCGCCCGGTCTCGTCGATCGCCGCGCCGCGCCCGTCCAGCCTCACCTCGACGACCACCTCATGCTGCAGCCGCCGGGCCTGGCGATAGCGGAAGGTGGCGGTGCGCCGCCACGACGGGCGTCCGACCTGCTCGGCCCGAACCACGATGCCGGTCTCCTCGCGCAGTTCACGCAGCGCCGCGTCGAGATAGGTTTCGCCCGCGTCGATCCCGCCGCCAGGCAGCTCCCACCACTCGCCCTGCTCCGGTTCGGTCACGTCGCGGGTGTGGAACAGCAGGATCCGGCCCTCGCAGTCGCGCACCACCACCCGCACCGCATGGCGCTCGGTCAGCGGCAGGTCGTCCGGCATCTCGAGCATCGGAGTCGGCAATCCCTTGCAAAACTTGACTTTCGGCGCGCGGCCAGCCATATCCCTGCTGCGCCGCAACATTCGTGGCGCTATCGGCGCTCCAGCCGCGTGATGGTTCCGCAACTCGGACCCAGCTGTCGAGCGCCCTGAAGAGATCGCATAGATCGCCCCGCCACGCGGGGGCTTTCCACAAATGACCCGCGACCTTCGCGACCCTCGCAGCATGCGAGCGGCCGCGCTCGGCGCATCCGTGAAAGACACTCGTTTGACCAAATTTACCGACCTCGGCCTCGACAAGATGCTGCTCAAGGCCCTCAACGACGAGGGCTATGAGAAGCCGACCCCGATCCAGGCCCAGGCGATCCCCGGCGTGCTGGCCGGCAAGGACCTGCTCGGGATCGCCCAGACGGGCACCGGCAAGACCGCCGCCTTCGCCCTTCCGATCATCCACCGCCTGGCCGCCGACAAGAAGCCGGCGCCGCGCCGCGGCTGCCGCGTCCTGGTGCTCTCGCCGACCCGCGAGCTGGCCACTCAGATCGCCGAAAGCTTCAAGGCCTACGGCAAGCACATGAACCTCAGCGTCGCCGTGATCTTCGGCGGCGTGAAGTACGGCGGCCAGATGCGCGCCATGGCCCCGGGCGTCGACGTCCTGGTCGCCACGCCGGGCCGCCTGCTCGACCACCTGCAAGAGAAGACCATCACGCTGCAGGGCGTGGAGATGTTCGTCCTCGACGAGGCCGACCAGATGCTCGACATGGGCTTCATCGTGCCGATCCGGCAGATCCAGAAGCACCTGCCGCGCGTGCGTCAGAACCTGTTCTTCTCGGCCACCATGCCGAGCGAGATCGAGAAGCTGGCCAGCGAACTGCTGCGCCCCAACCCGACCAAGGTCTCGGTGACCCCGCAAGCCACCACGGTCGAGCGCATCAAGCAGCAGGTCATCTTCGTCGAGACCGCCCGCAAGCGCGCCCTGCTCTGCGAGATGTTCGCCGAGCGCGACTTCAAGCGCGTCATCGTCTTCACCCGCACCAAGCGCGGCGCCGACCGCGTGGCCAAGTCGCTTGAGGCGGCCGGCGTCGAAGCCGCCGCCATCCACGGCGACAAGAGCCAGGGCCAGCGTGAGCGCGCCCTCGCCGCCTTCAAGGCCGGCGAAGTCCGCGCCCTGGTCGCCACCGACATCGCCGCCCGCGGCATCGACATCGACGCGGTCAGCCACGTCATCCAGTACGAACTGCCCAACGTGCCGGAAGCCTACGTCCACCGGATCGGCCGCACGGCTCGCGCCGGCGCCGACGGCTCGGCCGTGGCGTTCTGCGCCGACGACGAGCGCAACCTGCTGAAGGACATCCAGAAGGTCACCCGCCAGACCATCCCGTCCTTCGACCGCCGCAACGACCGCGGTCTGCACGTCATGACTCAGGCGATGCCGGAAGTGGCCGCCGAGCGCGCCGAGGCCGGCCGCAAGAACGCCGACCGCGCCAACGGCGGCGGCGGACGCAAGCCGCAAGGCCGCAGCGACCTGCCTCCGGGCCTGCGCAAGCAGCGCAACCGTCCGGCCAAGGCGGCCGGCGGCGGCCGTCAGGGCCAGGGCGGCGGCGAACAGCGCCAGGGCCAGCCCCAGCGCCACACCGACCACCGCGCCGGCGGCCAGCGCGCTCACGGCGAACGCGCCGCGACCACGCCGATCGACCAGTCGCAGTTCAAGGGTCCCAAGCGCGGCGCCAAGCCCGCCGCCGAGAAGCGCTGGTCGCCGATCGACTAAGCCGCTGAGTAAATGCTCCCCCTCTGGGGGAGCTGTCAGCCGAACGGCTGACTGAGGGGGACTTTGGCTTCCCTGCTTTGAGAGCAGTCCCCCTCCGTCTCGCCGCTTTGCGGCGATCCACCTCCCCCACTGGGGGAGGATCTGAAGCCGCTAAGACCGATAGTCGCCGTTGATCGCGACGTACTGCTTGGTCAGGTCGCAGGTCCACATGGTCGCCGAGGCGCGGCCGACGCCGACGTCCACCGACACTTCCAGCTCCTGGTTCTTCATGTAGGCGCTCATCTTGGCCTCGTCGTAGGTCGGCGAGATGAGTCCGTCCTGCGCGGCGACCAGCGGCCCGAACTGCACCTTGACCCGGTCGCGGTCGATCGGCTCGTCGGCGCGGCCCACGGCCATGACGATCCGGCCCCAATTGGCGTCCTCGCCGGCGAAGGCGGTCTTGACCAGCGGGCTCTCGCAGATGGTGCGGGCGATCTTGCGGGCGCTGGCCGAGCTCGCGGCCCCCGACACCGTCACCTTCACGAACTTGCTGGCGCCCTCGCCGTCGCGGACCAGTTGCAGCGCCAGGTCCATCAGCACCGCCTCCAGCTTCTCGCGGAAGTCGGCCAGCCGCCGGTCGCCGGCGCGGGTGATGTTGGGGGCGCTGGACTGGCCCGTGGCGAACAGCAGCAGGGTGTCGTTGGTCGACCGGTCGCCGTCCACCGTCACCGCGTTAAAGCTGTTGCGGGTGTAGAGGCTGGCCAGGGTCTGCAGGGCGGTCGACGAGATCTTCGCGTCGGTGGCCACGAAGGCCAGCATCGTCGCCATGTCGGGCGCGATCATGCCCGAGCCCTTGGCGATGCCGGCGATGCGCACCTTCTCCCCGTCGATCATCGCCTCGGCGTAGGCGCCCTTGGGAAACGTGTCGGTGGTCATGATCGCCCGCGCCGCGCCGGCCCACCCGTGGTCGGTCAGCTTGGCTTCCACCTCCGGCAGCCGGTGGGCGATCTTGGTGTCGTCCAGCAGCACGCCGATCACCCCGGTCGAGGCGACCATCACGTCGCGCTGGCGGCAGTCGAAGCGCTTGGCCACGGCCGAGGCCACCCGCCGCACCGCATCGGCGCCCGGCTTGCCGGTGAAGGAGTTGGCGCAGCCGGCGTTGACCACCAGGGCGCGCACGTCGGCGCCCTTGGTCATTTCCAGATGCTTCTTGCACCAGTCGACCGGCGCTGAGCCGATGCCGTGGCGGGTGAACACGCCGGCGCCGGCCGTGCCCTTGGCGAAGCGCATGACCAGCAGGTCCTCGCGCTCGTGCTTGTAGAAACCGGCCCGGCCGGTCGCCAGCTGCACGCCGGCGATCGGCGGGATCTGCGGGAACGGCACGGCCAGAGGCGACACCGGCAGCGCGCCCTTGGCGGGCTTGGCCGGCTCGGCCTTCGGGGCCGGCTCGGTCTTCTTGGCGGCGCGCTTGATGGCGGTGGCGAGCGGATCGACGATCGCGCCGGCCAGCGCCTCGACGGGCTTGGCGGCGGCTTCCAGCGCCTTGCCGGCGGTGGACTTGATCGGGGCGGCCTTCTTCGGGGCGGCGGGCGTCTTGGTCATGGCTGGGCGGCCTTGGCTGGGGCGGCGGACGCGGCCGGGGCGGCCTTCGTCGCGGGAGTTTGCGGAGCGGTCTTCGGGGCGTCGGCGGGTTCCTTCGGCTGACCCGGCACGTCTTGCGGCGCGCCGATCAGCGTCTGGACCTTCGCCCGGCTTCGGAGCTTCTCCAGCAGGTCGCGGACTTGGTCATAGGTCAGGAAACGCACGATCTGCGGTCTGGCCGCCTCGAAGGTGATCGGCTGCTCCAGCCGCCGGTCCTCGATCTTCAGGATCGCCCAGCCGCCCTCGATCCCGAACGGGCCGACGATGTCGCCGACCTTTCCGGTCTTGAGGTTCGCCGCATAGGCCTCGGGCATGACGTCGACGGTGAAGTAGCCGAGGTCGCCGCCGTTGAACCGGGTCGCCGCGTCGGTCGAGCGCTCCATCGCCAGGGCGTCGAACGAGGCCCCGGTCGCCAGCAGCTTGCGCACCGCCTCGGCCTCGGCCTCGGTGGCGACGACGATCTGGCGGGCGCGGATCTCCTCCGACTGCTTGGCCAGCTTCAGCTGCTCCTGGTAGAGCCCGCGGATGGCGTTGTCGTTGACGGCGTCGGCCACCACGCTCTCGACCAGCATGTCGCCGAGGATCCGCTCGCGCGCCGCGGCCAGCCGCTTCTGCGCCACCGGATCCTTGTCCAGCTTGCGGCTCAGCGCCTCGGCGGCCAGCAGCTTCTGGTCGACCACCTCGTCCAGCACCCGGCGGAACAGGTCCGAGGAGACGTCCAGCGGCTCGCCTTCGCCGATCAGGCCCTGGGCCACCGCCTCGCGCTTGACGTCCGAGGCCCACACCGTCTTGCCGTCGACCTTGGCCACGGCGGTGTCGCCGGGCGCGGGCGCGCCCTCGGTCCCGCCGCGGTCGCCGCAGGCGACGAGCAGGCTCGCCGCGACCAGCATGACCGCGGCCAGCGCCAGCGCGTTCGGGACGCGGCGAAAGGCGGAGTTCGTCATCGTCGACGTACCTCGTGTGCGAAAACCGCCCGCAGGCGCTTGCCCGTCCCTAGCCAACTCGGCGCGGGGATGCAAAGGTCGCGCCCGATCTAAAGCCGCCCGGACCGGATAACAGCCGTCGCGGCCTCATTTTTTTCGGAGGAATCATTTCATGACGCGTGAAGCCGTAATCGTCTCCTACGCTCGGACCGGGATGGCCAAGTCCCAGCGCGGCGGGTTCAACATGACCCCGACCGTGACCATGGCCGCCCATGCGATCAAGCACGCAGTCGAGCGCTCGGGCGTGGACAAGGCCGCCGTCGAAGACGTGATCCTCGGCAACGTGGCGCACGGCGCCGGGAACCTGGGCCGTCAGGCCGCCCTGCTGGCCGGCCTGCCGATCACCACCTCGGGCGTGACCGTCAACCGCTTCTGCTCGTCGGGTCTGCAGACCATCGCCACCGCGGCCAACTACATCCGCAACGACGGCGCTGAAGTCGCCATCGGCGCCGGCGTCGAATCCCTGTCCTTCCCGGGCGGCGGCGGCGGCGGCAGCGACAACTTCGACAAGAACCTCGTCGCCCAGTATCCGGCCATCTTCATGCCGATGATCGACACCGCCGACATCGTCGCCGAGCGCTACAAGGTCAGCCGCGAAGCCCAGGACGAGTACAGCCTGGAATCCCAGCGCCGCATGGCCGCCGCCCAGCAGGCCGGCAAGTTCAAGGACGAAATCGTCCCGCTGGCGACCAAGATGAAGGTCGTGAACAAGGAAACCAAGGAAGAGAGCATCGTCGACTATCTGGTCGATCGCGACGAGTGCAACCGTCCCGACACCACCATCGAAGGTCTCCGCAAGCTCCAGCCGGTCCGCGGCGAAGGCAAGTTCATCACCGCCGGCAACGCCTCGCAGCTGTCGGACGGCGCCGCCGCCGTGGTGCTGATGGAAGCCAAGGCCGCCTCCAAGGCCGGCCTCGAGCCGCTCGGCGCCTTCCGCGGCTGGGCCGTCGCCGGCTGCGCCCCTGACGAAATGGGCATCGGCCCGGTCTTCGCCGTTCCGCGTCTGCTGGAGCGTCATGGCCTGAAGGTCGACGACATCGACATCTGGGAACTGAACGAAGCCTTCGCTTCGCAGTGCGTCTATTCGCGCGACCAGCTGGGCATCGACCCGGAAAAGTACAACGTCAACGGCGGCTCGATCGCCATCGGCCACCCCTACGGCATGACCGGCGCCCGTCTGACCGGCCACATCCTGCAGGAAGGCAAGCGCCGCGGCGCCAAGTGGGGCGTTGTCACCATGTGCATCGGCGGCGGCATGGGCGCCGCCGGCCTGATCGAAATCTACTAAGACTTGAGAACTGACCCCTCCCCCGCTCATCCCGGCGAAAGCCGGGACCCAAGCTGAATTTCAGCCGAGCGGGGGATGGGCTTCTACACCTACATCCTGGCGAGCGGCCCTTACGGGACGCTCTACACCGGAAGCACCGACGACCTTCCGAAGCGGATCTTCGAACACAAAGAAAAGGTCCGGCGCGGTTTCACCGCCAAATACGACATCACGCAACTTGTCTGGTTCGAGGCCTTCGAGGGCCGAGAAGGCGCATTTCGTCGCGAGCGCCAGATCAAGGAATGGAAGCGTCGCTGGAAGATCGAGTTGATCGAAGCGCTAAATCCGACGTGGCGGGACCTCTATCCGGACCTCAACAATCTGCTCTCGCTCGATTGACGAGCAGCTTGGATCCCGGCTTCCGCCGGGACGAGCGGTGATGGGGCGCGACACCTCACCATTGCGTTGAGCGGCCACCCCCGCGTTGACACTGGCATGGGCGCTGCTTAAGTCTCGCGCGCCCTGAAAAGAGCGGAATTTCCGGGCAGGCGAGCAGGCTTAGAGGCGCCGCCGCCGGGCCCTCCCGCAAATCCGGAACGATTTCCCTTGAGCATCTTCCAACGCTTCTTCGGCTCCTCGAACGACCGCAAGGTCAAAGGCCTCAACACGCGGATCGCCAAGATCAACGCGCTAGAGCCGAAGATGCAGGCGCTCTCCGACGCCGAGCTTCGCGGCAAGACCGACGAATTCAAGGACCGCCTGGCCAAGGGCGAGACCCTCGACCAGATCCTCGAAGAAGCCTTCGCCGTCGTCCGCGAAGCTTCGCGCCGGGTGCTGGGCCAACGCCACTTCGACGTCCAGCTGGTCGGCGGCATCGTGCTGCACAACGGCGGCATCGCCGAGATGCGGACCGGCGAAGGCAAGACCCTCGTCGCCACCTCGCCGACCTATCTGAACGCGCTCGCCGGCAAGGGCGTGCACGTCATCACCGTCAACGACTACCTGGCCCAGTTGCACGGCGACTGGATGGCCCAGGTCTACGCCTTCCTCGGCCTCTCGACCGGCGTCATCGTCCACGGCCTTTCCCAGGGCCAGCGCCAGGCCGCCTACCAGGCCGACATCACCTACGGCACGAACAACGAGTTCGGCTTCGACTATCTGCGCGACAACCTGGTCTACGATCCGACCGAGATGGTCCAGCGCGGCCATAACTTCGTGATCGTCGATGAAGTCGACTCCATCCTGATCGACGAAGCCCGCACCCCGCTGATCATCTCGGGCCCGACCGAGGACCGCAGCGAGCTCTACAAGACCATCGACCTGGTCATGAAGGAGCTGATCCAGGATCCGACGACCTTCGACCACGACGAGAAGCAGCGCCAGGTCATCCTGACCGAGGAAGGCTCCGAGAAGGTCGAGGAACTGCTGACCGCCGGCGGCCATCTCGATCCCGACTCGGCCGGCCTCTACGACGCGGCCAACGTCTCGATCGTCCACCACGTGAACCAGGCGCTGCGCGCCAACATCCTCTACACCCGCGAGAAGGACTACATCGTCCGGGCCGGCGAGGTGATCCTGATCGACGAGTTCACCGGCCGCATGATGCAGGGCCGCCGCCTGTCCGAAGGCCTGCACCAGGCCATCGAGGCCAAGGAAGGCGCCAACATCCAGCCCGAGAACCAGACCCTGGCCTCGGTGACGATCCAGAACTACTTCCGCCTCTACGAAAAGCTCTCGGGGATGACCGGCACAGCCGCGACCGAGGCCCAAGAATTCGGCGACATCTACAAGATGGACGTCTCCGAGATCCCGACCAACCGTCCGGTCGCGCGGATCGACGACGACGACGAGGTCTATCGCACCGAGCGCGAGAAGAACGACTCGATCATCAAGCAGATCGAGGCCTGCTATGTCCGCGGCCAGCCGATCCTCGTCGGCACCGTCTCGATCGAGAAGTCCGAGCAGCTGTCCGAGCTGCTCAAGGCCCACAAGTTCGAGCACAACGGCAAGACCCAGAACGGCGTCCCACACAACGTTCTGAACGCCCGCTACCACGAGCAGGAAGCCATGATCGTGGCCGACGCCGGCATCCCCGGCGCGGTGACCATCGCCACCAACATGGCCGGCCGCGGCACCGACATCCAGCTGGGCGGCAACATCGACATCCGCGTGCTGAAGTGGCGCGAGGAGCAGCGCGGCCTCGGCATCGAGGTCACCCCCGAGGCCGCCGCCGAGGAGCGTGCGCGTATCGAGGCCGACACCAAGGCGCTGAAGGAACAGTCCCTGGCCGCCGGCGGCCTCTACGTGCTCGGCACCGAGCGCCACGAAAGCCGCCGGATCGACAACCAGCTGCGCGGCCGGACCGGCCGTCAGGGCGACCCCGGCCACTCGAAGTTCTTCCTCTCCTGCGAGGACGACCTGCTGCGCATCTTCGCCGGCGAACGCCTCGATGCGATCATGCGCACCTTCGGCGTCCAGGAAGGCGAGGCGATCACCCACAAGTGGCTGAACGCCGCCATCGAGAAGGCCCAGAAGCGCGTCGAGCAGCGCAACTACGAGATCCGCAAGAACCTGCTCAAGTACGACGACGTCGTGAACGACCAGCGCAAGGCCGTGTTCGAGCAGCGCGCCGAGTTCATGACCGCCGCCGACCTCTCGGAAATCATCACCGAGATGCGCCAGGACACGGTCGAGGACCTGGTCGAGCGCCACCTGCCGCCCAAGGCCTACGCCGAACAGTGGGACATCGCCGGCCTGACCGAGCGCGTTCAGGAACTGCTCGGCCTCGACCTGCCGCTCGCCGCCTGGGCGGCTGAGGAAGGCATCGCCAACGAAGAGATCCGCGAGCGCATCCAGCAGGCGGCCGACGCCCGCGCCGCCGAACGCGAGACCGCCATCAGCCCCGACCAGATGCGCAATCTGGAAAAGAGCTTCCTGCTGCAGATGATCGATCTGCAGTGGCGCGAGCACCTGATGCACCTCGACCACCTGCGCAACGTCATCGGCCTGCGCGGCTACGGCCAGCGCGACCCGCTGAACGAGTACAAGACCGAGGCGTTCACGCTGTTCGAGAAGCTTCTGGTCGATCTGCGCCAGAACGTCACCCGCTGGCTGATGACCGTCGAGTTCCAGTTCGCCGAGCCCGAACCCATCGCGCCGCTGTCCGGCTTGACAGAAGTCCACATGGACCCGCTCACTGGCGAGAACGCGGCCCAGATGGGCGCCCTGCCTGACGGCCTCTCGGCCGAACAGCGCCAGGCTTTGCCGATCACGGCCCTGCCCGACGGCTGGGAGCAGACAGGTCGCAACCAGGTATGTCCCTGCGGCTCGGGTAAGAAGTTCAAGCACTGCCATGGTGCGCTGATCTAGGGGACCCGAGCAGATGGCCGACTTCCTCTTCCAGGTCGACGGCTTCTGCCCAGTCTGCGAACTCCCCGCCACCTTCGCGGCCAGGGATCCCTGGCTGCGGGACCACTTCCTCTGCCAGACCTGCAACGCCCAACCGCGCGAGCGGGCGCTGCTCTCGGTGCTCGCCCAGCTGCGGCCCAACTGGCGCGAGCTGACGATCCACGAGAGCTCGCCCGGCACCGCCGCCAGCCGGCGCCTGGCCGACCAGGCGCCAAGCTACCGGGCCAGCCAGTACGATCCGTCGATCCCCTGGGGCTCGACCCATCCCGCCGGCGGCTGGCGCTCCGAGGACCTCGAGCGCCAGACCTTCGCGGACGCCAGCTTCGATCTCGTCGTCACCCAGGACGTCATGGAGCATGTCTTCGCCCCGGACCTGGCCCTGCGCGAGATCGCCCGCACCCTGAAGCCGGGCGGCCTGCACGTCTGCACCGTGCCGATCGTGAACAAGGAAAAGCCGTCGGTCCGTCGCGCCGCCCGCCGGCCGGACGGCGGCGTCGAGCACTTGCTGGAGCCGGTTTATCACGGCAACCCGATGGACCCGAACGGCTCGCTGGTGACCATCGACTGGGGCTACGACATCGCCGCCTACTGGGACTCGGTCAGCGGCCTGAGCACCACCATCTGGACCATCGACGACCTCGGCCGCGGCATCCACGCCGAATACATCGAGGTGCTGGTCTCGCGCAAAGGCGGGCTGCCCGACCTGTCGTGCGACATCGCCCCGCCGCCCGCGCCGCCGCGCAAGGGCCTGTTCGGCAAACTCTTCGGCTAGGCCTCCAGGGCTGCTAGGCTCCCCCCCAAATGGGAGGAGCCAGACCATGGCCGACGGTGCAGTTCAGGGTCTCGTCCACGACAAGTACGCCGGCGTGCGCACGGCGTTCGAAGCCAATCTCGACAGCGGCGCCGACATCGGCGCCTCGTTCTGCGCCACGGTGGAAGGCGAGACCGTGGTCGACCTCTGGGGCGGTTTCGCCGACGAGGCCCGCACGCGCCCCTGGGAGCGCGACACCCTCGTCAACGTCTACTCGACCACCAAGACGATGACCGCCCTGACGGCCCTGCTGCTGGCCGACCGCGGCGAGCTCGACTTCGACGCCCCGGTCGCCCGCTACTGGCCCGAGTTCGCCGCGGCCGGCAAGCAAGCGGTCAAGGTCAGCCACCTGATGAGCCACTCGGCCGGCCTCTCCGGCTGGAAGGAGCCGATGGTCAAGGAAGACCTCTACGACTGGGACAAGGCGACCTCGATGCTGGCCGCCCAGGAGCCGTTCTGGGAGCCGGGCACGGCCCCGGGCTACCACGGCCTGACCCAGGGCTATCTGATCGGCGAGGTCGTGCGGCGCATCACCGGCAAGAGCCTGGGCACGGTGTTCCGCGAGGAGATCGCTCAGCCGCTGGACGCCGACTTCTACATCGGCCTTCCGGCCTCGGAAGACGCCCGCGTCGCCGAGCTGATCGCCCCGCCGCCGGCCGAGGCGGGTCTCGGCGCCGGGCCGCGCAGCGAGCTGCAGGCCAATATGTCGGACAACCCGCCGCTGGAGGTTTCGGAGACCCGCACGCGCGCCTGGCGCGGCGCGGAGATCCCCGCCGCGGGCGGGACCGGCAATGCGCGCTCGGTCGCCGAGGTGCAGTCCGTCCTCGCCAACGGCGGCGTCGCCAAGGGCAAGCGGATCCTGTCGGAAGCCGGCTGCCGCAAGGCGCTGGAGCTGCAGATCGAGGGGCCGGACCTGATCCTCGGCATTCCGGCGCGCTTCGGCATGGGCTTTGGCCTGGCCGGCGGAGCGGTGCCCCTGCCCAACCCCAATACCATCTACTGGGGCGGCTACGGCGGTTCGCTGGTGATCGTCGACATGGATGCGCGCACGGTCTTCGCCTACGCCATGAACAAGATGGCGGGCACCACGACCGGCGACATGCGCGCCTTCAGCCTGGCCATGGCGATGTGGGAGGCATTGGGCTGAGGCGGCGCGCCCGTACGCGCCGCCCCAGCCCTCAGGCTTCTAGGATGGCCAGATCCTAGTCGCCTTTCTTCTTCTCGGCCGCGGTGACCACGCCGTCGCCGTCGCCGTCCTGTTCGGCGAAGGCGCGCAGGCCCGAGGCCTCGAATTCGGCCGGCGTCATCTTGCCGTCCTTGTCGCTGTCCAGGACGCCGAAGCGCACGTGCGCCTGGCGCATCTGGCGCACGCGCTGCTCTTCCTTGCGTTCGGCGCTCTCGCTGGAGGCCGCCAGCTGGGCGGTCAGGCGGCCCTCGTACTCGCCGACGTACTCGGCCTCGGTCAGCACGCCGTCCTTGTCGGCGTCCATGGCCGCGAAGCGCTGGTCGCGCGCGGTCTTGAACTCGGCGGCGGTCACCTTGCCGTCCTTGTCCAGGTCGTAGTCGGTGACGAAGGCCGAGTGCTCGTGCGGCGCGGCCTGCGCCGAGGCGGCGCCCAGCGCCAGCAGGGCGGCGGTCACGGCAAGCGGAAGACGAAAGCTGGTCATGTCGGTCGGTCCTATTCGGTCGCTTCGAAAGTCAGGGTGTAGGAGTAGCTGCGGTAGGGGGTCTCCGCGCCGGCCGGGGCTTCGGTGCGGTAACGGATCAGCGCCAGGTAGGTCCCGGCGTCCGGCGGCGTGATCGCGAACTTGCCGGCCGCGTCGGTGGTGATCTGGCCGCCGACCTGCTTCTTGCCGTCATAGACGCCGGCGCTGCGGAACACCTCGACGTGCGCGCCGCTGACCGGCTTGCCCTCGAACAGCAGCTCGAACTGCGCCGGCTGGGCGGCGAAGATTTCGCTCGGATGGGTGATGGGGCGCAGCTCCAGGCTCTTGCCGGTCGGCGCCAGGGCGTCCTTGCTCGGCCCGCCGCGGGTCACATAGACCTCGGCCAGGGTCATGCTTTGCACGTCGACCAGCGGCGCATCGGCCGGCTTGTCCTTGCCCTCGCTGATGATCCACTGGCCCTTGGCGTCGCGATACATCTTGCCCTTGCGGCCAAAGCGTTCGCCCGACGACACGCGATAGGTGCCCTTCGCCGCGATCGGCGCCTCGAACACCGCCAGGTCGCGCAGATAGGTGACGCCGGAGATCGGGGTCACCGCCCCGCCCGGGCCGCGCACGTGCCAGGCGTCCGACTTCATCACCACCTCGGCCTGGAACGGGTCTTCGGTGAAGCTCGCCTGGACGGTGACATGATCACGGCCGGTCAGGTCGAACAGGTTGGGCAGCATGTAAGGCATGTGCGCCTGCGCCATGCCTGGCGCCGCCGCCAGCAAACCGGCGCCTGCCAACGCCGCAAATCCGATACGCCCCATGGGGTCCCCTTCATCAGTTCGTCCTTTGCCGACTAATGCACTTGCGAGTCACTTGCAATTGACTTTCGGATGCTGCATTAGCGGCCTCATTGAGCGCCCACGGGGGGCGTCACACGAGTCATATGCGATTGACTCGCACTTGCATATTATTTGGAGAGAACGATGGCGCCGGGGCGTAGACGGGTTGGACTACTGGCGGGCGCGTCCGTCCTGCTGCTGGCCGGGGCGGCGAACGCCCAGCAGGCGTCGGAAGGCGCGGCCTCGCAGCTGTCGCTCGGCCGCATCGTCGTTTCCGCCGGCGCCGAGAAGGTCGCCATCGACACGCCCCAGGCGGTCACCGCTCTCGACCAGGACGACATCGACAACGCCCAGGCCACCACCATGGGCGACCTGCTGGAAGCCATTCCGGGCGTCAGCGTCGTCGGCGGCGTCTCGGCCCTGGGTCAGGGCTTCAACATCCGCGGCATGGGCACCGGCATCGCCGACTCCGACAGCCGCATCCTCACCCAGATCGACGGGGTGACGAAGTTCTACGAGCAGTACCGGATGGGCGCGCTGTTCAGCGAGCCGGACATGTACAAGCGCGTCGAAGTCCTGCGCGGCCCGGCCTCCTCGACCCTCTACGGGGCCGGCGCCCTGGCCGGGGTGGTCAACTTCACCACCAAGGACGCCTCGGACTTCCTGAAGGGCGACGACCGCTTCGCCGTGCGCCTGCGCGCCGGCTTCGAGAGCAACAACGAAGGCGTGTTCGGCACCGCCATCGTCGCCGGCCAGCCGGTCGAGAACCTCGACTTGCTGGCGATGTACACCCGCCGCGAGGCCGACAACTACAAAAGCGGCGACGGGACCACCGTCGACCCGTCCGGCGTCTCTTCCAGCTCGTACCTGCTGAAGGGCCGCTACTACATCGGCGGCGACCAGGACCACAGCATCTGGGCGACCTACCAGAACTGGCTGTCCGACAGCACCCAGATGTACGACCAGGCCGAGGCCTTCGGCACCACGCCGGTCCGCCGCAAGGTCGACGACATCACCGCCACCTTCGGCTACGAGAACGACTTCGGCGGCTCCAAGCTGTTCGACCTCGAGGCCCAGGTCTCCTACGCCAACTCCAAGGTCGAGCAGCGCGAGACCACCTTCCTGCCCGGCGTGGTCTATTCCGAGTTCTCCTACGAGACCTGGCAGGGCCGCATCCAGAACACCTCGCGCTTCGACTGGGGCGAGGACTGGACCGGCTTCCTGTTCCTCGGCGCCCAGGCCTACAAGCAGGAACGCCGCAATCCGCGGGTCAACGCCGCCGGCAACACCACGCCCGGCGCCGCCACCCACCCGGAAGGCGACATGGGCAAGTACGGCCTGTTCGCCCAGGCCGAGCTGATCTGGTCCGACAAGCTGACCATCATCCCCGGCGTCCGCGTCGATTGGACCAAGCTGAAGCCCGGCGCCGGCGTCACCAACCGCACCGAGGTCGAGGACAGCGCCGCATCGCCCAAGCTGGCCGTGCTCTACTCGTTCACCGACAACTTCGCGGTGTTCGGCTCGGTCGCCCGCACCGTGCGCATGCCGGTGCTCGACGAGATCTACAGCCGCACCAACGCCACCGCGAACAACTTCAGCCTCAACCTGAAGCCGGAAGAGTCGGACAATTTCGAGGGCGGCTTCACCCTCTCGTTCGACGACGTGCTGACCCAGGGCGACGCGGTCCGCGCCAAGGTCACCGCTTTCCGCAACGACGTCTCCAACCTGATCACCCGCGGCACCGCCAACTCGGCCTACTTCGTCAACGTCGGTGAATCGCGGTTCGAGGGCGTCGAGATCGAGGCCGAGTACGCCTCGCGCAACCTCTTCGCCCGCGCCGGCCTCTCGCGGATCGAGGGCGAGAACCGCATCACCGGCCTGCCGCTCAACACCATCCCGGCCGACGAGCTCGACATGACCGTCGGCTGGCGGTTCGTCGACCAGAACCTCAGCGCCGGCTGGCGTGGAGAGTTCGCGGCCGACCAGGACGACATTGGTCCGGGCGGCCGCCGCACCGGCGGCTACGGGGTCCACGGCCTCTTCCTGACCTGGACGCCGGACCAGGGTCCGTTCGAGGGCCTGGAGGTCCGCGCGGCGGTCGACAACGTGCTCGACAAGCAGTTCCGCCGCCACCTGCAGTCGCTCGACGCCGAAGGCCGGACCTTCAAGCTGACCCTGGCGCGGACCTTCTGATGATCCGCGTCACGCCCACACGCACGGTCGCCTTCGCGGTCTCCGCGGCGCTGAACCTGGGCGTCCTCGCCCTGGTCATGCGCTCGGGGGGCGATGCGGCGCCGGTGTGGGACGAGACGGTCATGCTGGCGGAATTGGTTCAGGTCCGGGGCGGCGCGAATAACGCCCCGGTCCCCACGTCGGCGCAGGCTCCTTCCTCCCCTCCTCGGGAGCCTGCGCCGACGTCTTCCGCCTCAGTCCCCGCGCCGCCGCAGCCGCGAGAGGCGCCCAGCGCGCCGCCGGCGGCCGCTGCGGCCGCCCCCGCGCCGTCGCCTTCGCCCGTGCAGGTCGCCGCCGCCGGCCCGCCCGCCCCGGCCCTGACCGCTCAGCGGCAGGGAACCCGCGACGGGCTCGACATCGACGCCAGGAACGGTGCCAGCAACGACTACGCCTCGCGCCTGCGCGCCTGGCTGGAAGCGCACAAGACCTATCCCAAGCGCGCGCGGATGCGCCGCGAGGAGGGCGTCGTGCATGTCCATTTCGCGGTCGATCGCCAGGGCCGGCTGCTCGGCGGCGACGTCACCCGCTCGTCCGGCTACGCCACCCTCGACGCCGAGGCCATGGCCATGCTGGACCGCTCCAACCCCTTCCCCGGCGCCCCGCACACCGTGCGCGGCGAACGGATCGAGGTCTCCACCCCGGTGGAGTTCTTCATCACCCGCTGACGCTCATCTCGGCGAAGGCCGGGGCCCACGACCGCGCTTGGAGTCGGTCACCGGCCCGGTCGATGCGCTGGACCCCGGCCTTCACCCGGATGAGCGGCAAGCCTTCAGTTCCTCTCCCGCTGGGGGAGGTGGATCGCGGCGCAGCCGCGAGACGGAGGGGGCCTGCTGAGTCGGAAGTCCCCCTCAGTCAGCTTCGCTGACAGCTCCCCCCATGGGGGAGCAATCGTCCTCACACCCCGTTCGCCGCGCTGAGCACCGCCCGCACCGAGGCGGTCGCCACGTCGGCGTCCATGCCCACCCCGAACACCGTGCGCCCGTCCGCCGTGCGGCACTGGACATAGGCCGCGGCGATCGCGTCGCCGCCGGCCCCGATCGCATGCTCCTGGAAGTCGGCGACGTCGAGCTTCAGCCCGCAGTCGTGCTCCAGCGCCGCCAGCAGGCTGGAGATCAGCCCGTTGCCGCGTCCGCGGATGGTCATCTCGCGCCCGTCCAGCCGCAGCTGGCCAACGAACACCCGCTGGCCGTCGACGCGCGAGACCCCCGACTCCTCGAAGCTGGCCAGCTCGAAGCGCTGGCCCGGCGTCAGGTGATAGGCGCGCTCGAACGCCTGCCAGATGTCGGCCGTCGCCAGCTCGCGGCTGGTCTCGTCGGCCAGCTGCTGCACCGCGCGGCTGAAGTCCGCCTGCATCGGCTTGGGCAGCTTCAGGCCCTTGTCCTGCTGCAGCACCCAGGCGACGCCGCCCTTGCCGGACTGCGAATTGACCCGGATCACCGCCTCGTAGCTGCCGCCCAGGTCGGCCGGGTCGATCGGCAGATAGGGCATCGCCCAGATCTGGTCGTTGCGCTTGGCCTGGGCGTCGAAGCCCTTCTTGATCGCGTCCTGGTGGCTGCCCGAGAACGCCGTGAACACCAGCTCGCCCGCATAGGGGTGGCGCGGATGCACCGGCAGCTGGTTGCAGTACTCGACGGTCTTCACGACCGTCTCCATGTCCGAGAAGTCCAGCCCCGGATCGACGCCTTGCGTGTAGAGGTTCAGCGCCAGGGTCACCAGGTCGACATTGCCGGTGCGCTCGCCGTTGCCGAACAGGCAGCCTTCGATGCGGTCGGCGCCGGCCATCAGCCCCAGCTCAGCCGCCGCCACGCCGGTGCCGCGGTCGTTGTGCGGATGCAGCGAGATCACCACGCTGTCGCGCCGCGAGATGTGGCGGCACATCCACTCGATCTGGTCGGCGTAGATGTTGGGGCTCGACGCCTCGACCGTCGCCGGCAGGTTCAGGATCACCGGCTTCTCCGGCGTCGGCTGCAGCACATCCAGCACCGCCTCGCAGACCTCCAGGCTGAATTCCAGCTCGGCGGTCGAGAAGGTCTCGGGGCTGTACTCATAGCGCCAATCCGTGCCCGGCCGCCGCTCGGCCTGCTCGCGCATGATGCTGACGCCCTCGACCGCCAGCGCCTTCACGCCGGCGCGGTCCAGGCCGAACACCACCTCGCGCCAGACCGGCGAGACGGCGTTGTAGAGGTGCACCGTCGCCGTCCGCGCGCCCTCCAGGGCTGCGAAGCTGGTCTCGATCAGGTCGCGGCGCGACTGGGTCAGCACCTGGATCATCACGTCGTCGGGCACTCGGCCCTGCTCGATCAGGCTGCGGATAAAGTCGAACTCGGTGGCGCCGGCCGACGGGAAGCCGACCTCGATCTCCTTGGCGCCGATGCCGACCAGCAGGTCGAAGAAGCGCTGCTTCTTCTCGGCGTTCATCGGGTCGGCCAGGGCCTGGTTGCCGTCGCGCAGGTCGGTCGACAGCCAGCGCGGCGCCTTGGTGATGGTCTTCGACGGCCACTGGCGGTCGGGCAGGTCGACTTGCGGGAACGGGCGGTATTTTACGGAAGGGTCGCGCAGCATGGTGCGGCTCTCTCTAACGAGGCGGTCAGGTACGATTGTCGATGAGGCTGGCGTGCCGCCGCCGGGGCAGCCGTCTAGGTCCGGCGGCCGCCGGTAAGTCGCGCAAGAAGGGCTGCAAAGGTGCGGACCATGCCCCATCCATAGCCGCAGGCCGCGCGCGGTTCAACCGCGCCGCCGCGTCAGCCGACCGTGACGAACGTCTCGCTCTCGATCACCCACTGGCCGACCACCTTCTTCCAGGCCGCGAGATACGGCCCGGTCGCGGTCTGGTCTTTCCACGTCGCCAGCCAGGTCCCGGCCTCGGCGGCGCGGGCGCCGTCGGCCGCCAAGGTCACGCTCTCGGTGGTCCGCAGATAGGTCACGAAGCTCGGATCGGCGAACTGCGCCTCGAAGGCGGCGATGATCGACGGCGCGCCCATCAGCAGGCCGCCCTCGCCCGAGATCAGGTTGGCGTCCGGCGCGAAGAACGGCTTCAGCCGCTGGGCGTCATGGGCGGCGATCAGCTTGTTGGTCAGCTTGCGCCGCGCGCGGATGGCGTCCTGCGGCGCGGTCACGGCTCGACCACCACCGTGCCGACCTTGCCGCCGCTCTCGACCAGCTCGTGCGCGCCGGCGCAGTCCTCGAGCGGAAAGCGCCCGGCCACCGACAGCATCCGCTCGCCGGTCCCGATCCAGCGGGTGATGTCGGCCTGGGCGCGGCGCCGCGCCTCGTGCGGCGACACCGGCAGGTAGACGCTGTTGATCTGCAGGTTCAGGCCCATGGCCGCCCCGGCCGCAAAGACCGGCTCGCGCGCGCCCTTGGTGGCGTAGTAGGCGATCGAGCCGTTCAAGCGCACGCTGGCCAGGGTCGAGGCGAGGTTGCCGCCGAAGTCGACCTCGACCGCGTGCTGCACGCCCTCCCCGCCGGTCAGCTCGCGCACCCGCGCGGCGACGTCCTCGCGGCGATAGTCGATGACGTGATGCGCGCCGCCTTCGCGGGCCCGCTGCGCCTTTTCGTCCGAGCTGACCGTGGCGATCACCGTGGCGCCCGCCCAGGCGGCCAGCTGCACCGCATAGTGCCCGACCGCGCCGGCCCCGCCGGTGACCAGCACCGTGCGCCCCTGCACCGGCCCGGCCAGGAACAGGCTGCGATGCGCGGTCATGCACGGAATGCCCAGCGTTGCGCCTTGTGCGAACGACACCGCGTCCGGCAGTTCGCTCAGCAGGTCGACGTCGAGCTCGATGTACTCGGCCGCCGAGCCGAACGCCCGGCCGTTGCGCTGGCCGTTGTAGAACCAGACCCGCTTGCCGACCCAGCTCTGCGCCACGCCCGGCCCGACCGCCTCGACCACGCCGGCCCCGTCGCTGTTGGGGGTGATGCGCGGATAGGCCATCGGCCCAGGTCCCGCCCGCATCCCGGCGTCGGACGGGTTGACGCCCGAGGCCCGCACCCTGATCAGCGCCTGGCCCTGCCCGGCCTGCGGCGTCGGCCGCTCGCCCAGCTCCAGCACGTCCCGCGCCGGTCCCGTCCGGTCATACCAGATCGCCCGCATGGCCCCTCCCGCTTGTTCAGGGCGACAGGTCTAGGGCGGAAATCGGCGGCCGTCAGCTTTTCCTCCCCCATTCATGGGGGACCGGCGCAGCCGGTGGAGGGGGCGTGACCGGGCTCGGTGGGCGGGGCCGCCCCCTCCACCACCCTTCGGGCGGTCCCCCTCCCCCGCTGTGCAGGGGAGGAAGAAGTTCGGCCCTACTCCGCCACCCAATTGCCGTGGAACCCGAACGGCACGCGGCGCGGCAGGTGCGCGGTCCCGATCGGGCCCTTGGCGATGTCCTGGGCGTCGAACACCACGAAGTCGCTGCGGTTCTCGGCCGCCCGCCAGACCACCGCCGTCACCCAGCCGTCGCCCTCGTCGGCGCTGTCCGAGCGCGGCGTGAACACCGGCTCCGACGTCATGTCCCCGCCCGACAGCTCGTAGACCTGGCGCTTGCCGGTCTTCAGGTCGAGGTGCGCGATCGCCGTCTGCTTGATGGTCTTGGCGTTGCTCGGGTCGGCCGCATACCAGCCGTGCCGATAGGCCAGGCCCGCATGCCGCTCGTCGAAGCGCGGGAACTCGCCGTCCAGGTCATCGATCGCCTCTTCCTTGATGGCGTCCGAATTGCCGTTCAGGTCGAAGGTCCAGCGCACCAGCCGCGCCGCGGCCTTGGCGCCGGGCGAGCCGTCGGCGTTGGGGAACAGCGGGGCGCTGTCATAGCGGAACACGTCGGCGATGATCTTGCCGTCCTCCTCCCAGGCGTTCATCGGGTGGAAGACGTAGGATGGCGGGGCGTTGAACCAGCGGATGGTCGAGACGTCGGCGTTGCGGCGCATCACCGCCACGTGGCTGCCCTTGTCGGGCTCCCAGGCGAAGGCCGGCAGGCCGCTCATCGCCCGCTGCATGCTGCCGGTGAGCGGCAGCACCGGGAACAGCACGTAGTTATCGGTGACAAGGAAGTCGTGGATCATCGAGGAATAGGGCGCCTCGAAGTCGTCGCGCCGGACGACCTTGCCGGACGCGTCGGTGACCCCGTAGCTGATCCCCGTGCCGAACGGCATCGGCCCGATCCCATAGCCGAACCAGACCATCTCGCCGGTCTTCGGATCGATCTTCGGGTGGGCGGTGACGCGGCCCTTGTACTGCTCGACCGGGCCTTGCGACTCCAGGGTCCGCGGCTGCATCTCGAACGGCAGATGTCCCTCTTCCAGGGCCAGCAGCTTGCCGGCGTGGAAGACGATGTTGGTGTTGGCCACCCCGCCGCTGTCCTTGCCCAAGACGCTCGGATCGGTGGTCGCCGGGTTGCCGAATGCGCCCCACAGCGCCCGGCCGGCGGCGTTCTCGGCCTCCCACTTGGGCGTGCGCACATAGCGGTTGCGATAGCTGACCTTGCCGTCCTCGACGTGGAAGGCGTGGATCATGCCGTCGCCCGAGAACCAGTGGTACTCGCCGCGCGGCTCGAACTGCGGGTTCGGCCCGGTGCGATAGAGGGTGCCGCGCAGGCCCTTGGGGATCTCCCCGGTCACCGTCAGCTCGAAGTCGTCTTCGCTGCGGACCGGCGCGAAGTTGCCGGCCAGGTAGGGATTGATGCGAACATCGCCGTCCATGGTCTTCCTCCTCTGACGCCGGCTTCAGGCCGGTCGAATGATGTGTCCTTCGTCGGGCCGGGCCCGGCCTTCCAGCACCTCGCGATAGGCCGCCAGAAGCCCGTCCGGGCCGGTCGATTGCTTCAGCTTCAGCCAACCGGCGTCGGCCACGAATTCGCGCAGCGCGGCGACGAACCGCTGGTCCAGCTCCTGCTGGCCCCATTCGGCTGCGCGCTTGCGGATCTGGTCGGGGGCGAAGAACAGCACCGGCTGCGGGCCGGCCAGGGCGCGCGGCGCGCGATCGCCGCTCCAGTGGGTGCCGCCGACGATGATGCTGCGCGCCAGGTCCCCGCCCAGCGCCGTGTGCACCGTCTCATTGACCTGCGCGTCGCCGGCGAAGTCGACATAGACCGCCGGCCCCTCAACCTTCAGCGATCCGGCCTCTCCATAGGGCACGATCCGATCGTAGAGTCCGAGGCTAGCCAGCGTTGCGGCGTTTCCCGGAGACGTCAGCCCCACCACCGGCGTCCCGCGCCGCCGCGCGAACCAGGCCAGCCCCATCGCCGTCTTGCTCGAGGCGCTCGACAGCACCAGCGTCTTCAAGGACGCGTCCTCGGACAGGAAGTCGTCCAGCAGCCATGAGGTCATGAACAGCGGCCGCAGCAGCGCCCGATGGTCGTCCGAGGCGTCTTCCGGCGCCTGCGCATAGGCGTTGTAGGTCGGCGGCAGTTCGGCCCGGTGCGCCGAGGTGTCGACATAGCCGCCGCCCTTGCGCGCCAGCCTCGCGACGAAGCTGCTCGACATCGGCAGATAGCCGAACACCCGCAGGCCGACCGGCGCGTCGGCGGCGTTGGAGTCCACCACCGTCGCAAAGCCCCAGACCGGGATCCGCCCCAGTCCCTCGGCGGCCGGGAAGAACTTCCAGTAGCCGAAGGCCTCGCCGATCAGGCCATAGGTGATGTTGTTGGCGGTGAGCGAGAACCGCTCGACCTCGAGCCGGACTTCGCCGTCCGCCAGCGGCGCCCGCGGCGCGGCCTCCCGCACCTCGATCTTGCGCAAATCGTCCTTCGCGACGAGCACATCCCAGTCCGACATCGCTTCCTCGCCTTTTTACGTTGTAAATTTATTACGTAAGAGCTAACCCAGGACAAGCACTTTCTTTGGGTCGAGTTTACCGATGCCCCGCGTCCTCTCCGAGTCCGATGTCGCCGACTTCCGCGAACGCCTGTGCGACGCGGCCGAGAAGCTGTTTGCGGAAAAGGGCCCCGACGCGGTGACCATGCGCCAGCTGGCCGCCGAACTCGGCGTCAGCCCGATGACCCCCTACCGCTACTTCACCGACAAGGAAGACATCCTGGCGGCGGTGCGCACCAACGGCTTCAACCGTTTCGCCGAAGCGCTGGAGACCGCGCTCTCGACCACCCAGGGCAGCGCCAAGGCCAAGAGCTCGGCGGTCGGCGAGGCCTATCTGAACTTCGCCTTCGAACACCCGCAGACCTACAAGCTGATGTTCGACCTCAACCAGCCGCACGAGAAGGACTATCCCGAGCTCGTCGCCGCCGCCGCCCGCGCCAACGCCATGCAGTCGGCCTATATCCGCGGCCTGGTCGAGGCCGGCGTCATGGAGGGCGACCCGGAAGAGATCGGCCGCATGTTCTGGGCCGCCACCCACGGCGCGGTGACCCTCGAACTGGCCGGCAAGCTGCCCAAGGGCATGGCCCGCACCCTCAACCGCCAGCTCGGTCACGCCCTCGCCAAGGGCCTGCGGCCGGAGGCGTAACGCGCGCGCCCTCTTGACGCCCCTTGGGGCAAGCCGCGCATCCTCCCCTCAACGAGATCGGGAGGGGTAAGATGGTTCAACCGTTCGAGGTCGCCTGGAGCGACCAGGCCGTGCAGGCGGTGCTGGATCAGGTCCGCGCCTATCCCTGGCCGCCGGCCCCGGAGGTCCCTGACGGCTGGGCCTATGGCTGCGATGGAGCTTACCTCAAGGATCTCTGCGCGCACTGGACCGGCGGCTACGACTGGCGCGCGGCCATGGCCGACCTCAACCGCTTCCCGCAGTTCACCGCCCGGGTCGAGGACTACGACCTGCATTTCGTGCACGTGGTCGGCGAGGCCGGCGGCCGGCGTCCGCTGCTGCTGACCCACGGCTGGCCCGGCTCGCACTATGAGTTCTGGGGCGCGATCGAGAAGCTCGCCTTCCCCAGCCGCTTCGGCGGCGATCCGAAGGACGCCTTCGACCTGGTGATCCCCTCGCTGCCCGGCTTCGGCTTCTCGTCCAAGCCGGTCCGTCCGATCGGCCAGCGCACCACCGCGCGGCTGTTCAACGCCCTGATGACGCAGGTGCTGGGCTACTCGAGCTACCTCGCCCAGGGCGGCGACTGGGGCGCGATGGTCACCTCCTGGCTCGGCCACGAGCATGGCGAGAACGTCCGCGCCATCCACCTCAACATGATGGCCCTGCGCCCGTTCGGCGGCCCCAAGGACGAGGCCGAGGTCGCCTGGCTCACCCGCCAGGGCCAGATGATGGAGCTCATGGGCGCCTACTTCCGGCTCCAGGCCTCCAAGCCGCAGTCGCTGGCCTGGATGGGCGCGGGCAACCCGGTCGGCCAGGCCGCCTGGATCGCCGAGCGCTTCCACGACTGGTCGGACCTGCGTGAGAAGCCCCTCGATCAGGTCCACCCCAAGGACAAGCTGCTGACCAATATCATGCTCTACGTGATGACCGGCAGCTTCACGACCGGCGCCTGGTACTACCGCGGCTTCCTTGAGGAGGGCGGCGTCGCCCTCGCCGAAGGCCAGCGCTGCGAGACCCCGACCGCCTTCGCCAACTTCCCGGGCGAGCCGCTCTACACCGCCCCGCCCCGCGCCTGGGCCGAGCGCGCCTACAACATCGTCCGCTGGAGCGACCAGCCGCGCGGCGGCCACTTCGCGGCCATGGAGGAGCCGGACCTCTTCGTTGCCGACGTCCAGGCCTGGGGCCGGGAGCACGGATAGCTCCTCCCCCTCCTGGGGGAGGTGGATCGATGCGCAGAAGCGAGACGGAGGGGGAGGCCTTAGCTCTCCACCACAGCGGCGATCGCCCCGATCAGCCGTTCCAGCTCGACCGGCTTGGGCACCAGCACGTCCATGCCGGCCGCACGGTACTCGGCCTCGTGATGGGCCATGGCGTTGGCGGTCAGGGCGATGATCGGCGTGCGCGCCAGCCCCTGCTCGGCCTCGCGCTCGCGGATCGCCCGCGCCGCCGTCGGGCCGTCCATCACCGGCATCTGCACGTCCATCAGGATCACGTCCCAGCCGCCCTCCTGCGCCGCCTCGACCGCCGCCGCGCCGTCCTCGACGCAGCGCAGCTCGACGCCCAGCTGGTTCAGCAGCGTCTTCAGCACCAGCCGGTTGACCGGATTGTCCTCGGCCGCCAGCACGCGCAGTTCGCCGGTCGGCGCCACGGCGGGCGCCTCGGGCGCGACCTCCGGCGCGGCCTTGGCCCGCACTAGCGGCAGCACCACCGTGAAGCTCGCGCCCTCGCCAGGCTGCGAGGCCACCGCGATGGTCCCGCCCATCAGCTCAGCCAGTTCCCGGCAGATCGCCAAGCCTAGTCCCGAGCCGCCGTATCGCCGCGTGGTCGAGGCGTCTTCCTGCACGAACTTCTGGAACAGCGCGCCCTGGCGTTCCGGCGCGATCCCGGGCCCCGAATCCGAGACCTCGAGCACCAGCTTGCCGGCCCGTCGCAGAGCCCGCACTCGGACATAGCCCTCCGCCGTGAACTTCACCGCGTTGGAGACCAGGTTGTGCACGATCTGGCGCAACCGGGTCGGGTCGCCGACCCACACGCCCTTGAGCGCCGGCTCGATCTCAAGTTCGAGCGCCAGCCCCTTCTCCGCCGCCAGCGGCCCGAAGGTCGACTCCGCCCCCTGCATCAGGGCGAAGATGTCGATCGCCCCGTCTTCCAGGTCCAGCCGTCCGGCCTCGATCCGCGACAGGTCCAGCAGATCGTTGAGCAGCACCAGCAAAGTTTCGCCGGCCTGGCGGACGACCCCGAGCCGCTCGCGCTGGCGCGCGCTCAGTTCGTCCCGCTCCATCGCCTGGGCCATGCCCAGCACGCCGTTCAGCGGCGTACGGATCTCGTGGCTCATGGTCGCCAGGAACGCCGACTTGGCGATATTGGCGGCGTTGGCCTGGTCGCGGGCGCGCTTCAGCGACGAATTCACCACCTTCAGCCGCCGCTCGGAGCGCTTCAGGTCTTCGATCGACTGGGTGATGACCACGCAGCGCACCGGACCCTCGCCTTGGAACCGCGCGGCGGTCAGCCGGAACCATTCGCCGTCCTTGGCCTGGTAGGCGCGCGAGAAGCTCGCCGCCTCACCGGCGATCACCGAGCGCACCCCGCGCACCAGCGCCTTGCCGCGACCGCCGGGCAAGCCATGAAACACCCCGAAGAGATTGCGGCCCATCGGATAGGCGTCTGCGCCGACGCGCTCGGCGCCGAGCTTCTTGAAGGCGGAATTGGCGGCGATGATCGCGCCGTCCTCGTCGATCACCGTCAGATAGGCCGGCAAGCCGTCGATCACGCCGCGGCCGAAACGCTCGGACTCCCGCAGTTCGGCGATCGATTCACGCTGGGCGGTGACGTTCTGGCTGGCGCCGTGCAGCGCCACGCAGCGGCCGTCGACCATCAGCGGCTCGCCCATCACCCGCAGCCAGATGATCTCGCCGTCGGCCCGGCGCGCCCGCGCCTCGAAGTCGATTGGGATCCCGGTGGTCATCGCCTCGCGCAGGTGGTCCAGCACCCACTCGCGGTCCTCGTCGGCATAGACCGCCAGCGACTCGATCTGATCGTCGACCGCGGGTCGCCCGAACAGTTCGGCCAGCTCCGGGCTCCAGCGCACCACGCCTTCGACCAGGTCGACCTCCCAGCCGCCGAGCCGCGCGAGCCGGCCCGCCGACTTCAGGGCCAGCGAGGCGGCCTTGAGCCGCTCGCGGGTGGCGTGGGCCGCCGAGATGTCGGCCGTGATCACGACGAAGCCGTCCAGCGTTCCGTCGGCCGCATAGCTCGGCCGCATATCGACATCGACGTGAATGCGTCGCCCGTCCTTGGTCTGGTCGACGACCTCGGTGCGGAAGCCGTCGCCGACCGCTACGGCCGTGTCCATGATCGCCCAGGCCTCGGGGTCGGCGTCGGGGCAACGCACCACTTCGGCCAGCGTGCGCCCCTTCACCTCGTCGAACTCATAGCCGGTCATGGCCGTGAAGCCGTCGTTGACCCAATCGATCCGCCCGGCCGGATCGCACAGCACCACCGAATGCGGCGTCAGCCGGGCCACGCTCGCCAACCGCGAAGTCAGGTCGGCCGACTTGGAACCACCCATACGCTACGCTCCCCCTGGCGCCACCATGCCCGACGTCTATGAAAAAAGCAGAAAACTCCGGGTATCGCCGTGACCTGGGGCCGCGCTACGAAGACGCACATGGCCCGCTACGACTTCGCTTCCGACAACACCGCCCCCGCCGCGCCCGAAGCGATCGAGGCGCTGGTCGCCGCCAACACCGGCTTCACGTCCGGCTACGGGACCGACGCGGTCAGCGCCCGCGCCGCCGACGCGGTCCGCGCCCTGCTCGACGCCGACGCCGAGGTCCGCTTCGTCGCCTCGGGCACCGCCGCCAACGCCATCGCCCTGGCCACGCTCTGCCGCCCCTTCGAGGCGGTGCTGGCCCACGAGCACGCCCACGTCTGCACCGACGAAACGGGCGCCCCCGGTTTCTTCGGCCAGGGCCTCGGCCTCGTCGGCCTTCCCGGCGCCAGCGGCCGCATCGATCCGGCCGCCCTGGCCGCGCCGCTGACCCAGCCGGACATGGCCCACCGCCAGTTCCCGGTCGCCCTGTCGCTGACCAACGCCACCGAGTACGGCACGGTCTATTCGGTCGAGGAGCTCGCCGCCCTCACCGCCCCGGTCAAGGCCAAGGGGCTCGGCGTCCACCTCGACGGCGCGCGGCTGGCCAACGCCGCGGCGGCCGGCTTCGACCTCAAGGCGATCGGCTCGCTCGGCGTCGACATCCTGGTGGTCGGCGGGACCAAGGCCGGCATGACCGCCACCGAGGCGGTGGTGATCTTCGACCGCGCCCTCGCCCGCCGCTTCGACGCCCGGCTGAAGCAGTCGGGCCAGCTGCCCTCCAAGGGCCGCTTCTACGCCGCCCCGTTCATCGGCATGCTGGAGAGCGGCGCCTTCGTCTCCCGCGCCGTCCACGCCAACGCCATGGCTCGCCGGCTGGCCGAGCTGTCGCCGTTCCCGCTCGCCCATCCGGTCGAAGCCAACGCCGTGTTCGTCGAGATGGACGATGCGACGCTTGGCCGCCTCCACGCCGCCGGCTGGTTCGCCTATCGATTCCTCGACGGCTCGGTGCGCTTCATGTGCTCGTGGGCCGTCACCCCGGACAGCGTCGAGGAACTCGGCGCGACGCTCAAGGCCATCGCCTGATCGTCCGATCCCCCGCGCCTTAAGGCCAAGGCTGCCACGCGTCACAAGTGTGTCGCATTCGCCGCACCTTAAGGCGATCTGATACCCCTCGATACGTAGCGTTGCGATTCTGTGACTTTTCCGTTGCAGGCGTAACAAACGCGTGGAAGCGTCCCGGTTCGCCGTTTTCGGGACGCAAGACCGTCACAATCGCAGCTGCGAGCGTAACAATCTGGCGTTGCGAGACGGCCGAGAAACCGCGGCTTCGGCGTCCCATCCGAAGCCCTCTTCCTCACCCAGGCCGGGGGGCCAGATTGAAAGTTCCAATGAAGAACGCGCTTCGAGCCGTATTGCTCGGCTCCGTCGCGGCGAGCAGTTTCGCCGTGCCCGCTATCGCTACCGCCCAGGAACAGGTCGCGGTTGACGAGATCGTCGTCACCGGTTCGCGCATCCGTCGCGACACCTTCAACTCGCCGGTTCCGGTCTCGGTTCTGACGTCCGAGCAGATCGCCGCGTCCGGCAACCTGTCGATCGGCGACATGCTGCTCGACATCCCGATGATCAACGCGGCCAGCAATGGTCAGAACACGTCGTCGACCCTGTTCCTGGCGGGTCAGGCCCGCGCCGACATCCGCGGCCTCGGCCCGACGCGCACCCTGGTGCTGCAGGACGGCCGCCGGATCGTCTTCTCCGACGCCTCTTCGCCCGCCGTCGACCTGAACCTGCTGCCGGCCATGATGGTCGAGCGCATCGACACCGTCGCGGGCGGCGCCTCGGCGGTCTATGGCTCGGAAGCCATCGCCGGCGTCGTCAACCTGATCATGAAGAAGGAATTCGACGGCCTGCAGATCGAGGGCCAGGTCGGGACCTCGCAGGAAGGCGACGGCGAGACCTTCCGGATCTCGGGTATGTACGGCACGAAGCTGCTGGACGACCGCCTCAACATCCTGGTCGGCGGTGAAGTCTCGCGCGAAGAGCCGATCTTCCAGGTCGACCGCGACTGGGGCTATCCGGGCATCCGCCGCAACACCCTGGCCAACCCGCAGACGGTGATCCCGGCCAGCAAGACGAACACCACCCCGACGGCGACCTTCCAGCTGCTGCCGGGCGCGGTGGGCGTGGCGCGCGCCGTCACCCTCGACTACCGCAATCCCTCGCAGGTCGTGCGCCTCAGCGCCCCCTGCTCGACCCCGGCCGTGCAGCCGACGTGTCAGGACGACGCCCTGTTCTACTCGGCCTCGCTGAACGCCCTGCAGGCCAAGTCGCAACGCGGCACCATCCGCGGCTACGCCGACTACCGCATCACCGACAACATCAAGGCCTTCGCCGACGTCACCTACTCCAAGGTCGACGGCTACGGCTTCTTCCAGCCGCCGTTCTCCAACGCCCAGGGCGGCGGCACGATGCCGGTGGTCCTGCGCGGCGACAACGCCTACCTGAACGGCGCCGGCTCCACCGCGGCGGCCCTGCGCGCCGAATGGCTCGCGGCCGGCAAGACCCTGACCCAGGGCTCCACCGCCCAGGTCGGCAAGTTCTGGACGGAGTTCGGCGGCCGTGACGTCAAGACCGAGCGCGAGACCCTTCGCGTCCTCGGCGGCATGGAAGGCGACTTCGAAGCCGTCGGCCGCACCTTCAACTGGGACTGGTACGCCCAGTACGGAAAGACCACCGGCTCGACGACCTCGTACAACGTGCCCCGCGTGGCGCGGGTGCAGCAGGCCACCGACGCGGTTCTGGTCAACGGCGCGGTCGTCTGCCGTGACGTCGCCGCCCGCGCCGCCGGCTGCGTGCCGTGGGATCTGATCAACGGCCCGAACCAGGCCGCTGTCGCCTGGACCAACGCCAACTCGGTCACCGACCAGGAGGTGAAGCAGACCGTCGTCGCCGGTAACATCGGCACGAACCTGTTCGAGCTGCCGGCCGGTCATGTCGGCGTCAACATCGGCGCGGAGTACCGCAAGGAAGAGAGCTTCTTCGCCCAGGACGCCCTCGGCGCTTCGGGCGCGCTGTTCTTCAACGCCATCGGCACCCGCGAAGGCGAGTACGACACCAAGGAAGCCTACGCCGAACTGCGCGTGCCGATCCTGAAGGATCTGCCGTTCGCCCAGGAACTGACCTTCGAGGCCGCCGGCCGCATCGCCGACTACTCCTCGATTGGCAAGACCGACCAGTACCAGGTCCGCCTGGACTGGGCTCCGGTGCAGGACATCCGCTTCCGCGCCTCGCAAGGCACCGCCGTGCGCGCGCCGAACATCGTCGAGCTGTATTCGCCGCAGAGCCGCAACTTCACCACCGCGGCCGTCGACCCCTGCGACAAGGACAGCTACGCCGTCGCCAGCGCCGCCAACAAGGCCCTGCGCCTGGCCACCTGCTCGGCCGCGATCGCCAACTATAACCCGGCGACCTTCGTCTCGAACTTCGGCACCGGCCGTCCGTCGCTGCCGCTGCTGCAAGGCGGCAACCCGGATCTCGGCCCGGAAACCGCGAACACCTACAACCTCGGCGTCGTGATCCAGCCCCGCTGGATTCCGCGGCTGCAGATGTCCCTCGACTTCTTCAAGTACAACATCGAGGACCAGGTCGGCACGATCCCGATCAACACCCTGCTGCAGGACCTCTGCTATCAGTCGACCGACGCCTACGCTTCGAACCCGTTCTGCTCGCTCATCGTTCGCGATCCGACCGGCACGAACGGCGGCGCGGTTCCCGGCGGCGTGGTCGAGGTCATCTTGACCAACCAGAACGTCGCCAAGGTGAAGGTCGAAGGCTACGACGCCTCGATCCAGTACGGTTTCGACCTGCAGGACGCCATCAACAAGCCGTGGGGCCAGGTGGCCATGCGCCTGGACGGCACCTGGATGTACCGCTGGGCCCAGCAGGGCCTGCCGGGCCAAGCCTACACTCAGCTCGCGAACAACATCGCCAACGCAACGCCGGAGTGGAAGGCCCAGGGCACCATCCAGTGGACCCACGACGACGTGAGCGTCAGCTGGACCACGCACTACATCGGCTCGATGGCCTCGACGACGGCCTTCACCCCGACCCAGCTCTCTCCGTACTACACGGGCGACTACTACAACCACGACATCAAGGTCAGCTACACCTTGAACGATCAGGTCTCCATGCGTGCGGGCATCCTGAACGTCACCAACGAAAACCCGCCGTACCTGCCGGAAACCTTCCAGGGCGTCGGCACCGGTTCGTCGAGCTTCGACAACCGTGGTCGCTTCTTCTACATGGGCGCGACCCTGCGCTACTAGGAACCGGACGCCGCTCGCCCGCCCCACGGGCGAGCGGCCGATGGTCCTCACGGCCAATGGAAAACCCGCCGGAGCGCTCGCTCCGGCGGGTTCTTCATTTCAGCGATGAAGCCGGCGTCTAGGCCGGAACCGAGCGCCGCTCCGGGGCGAAGCGGGCCAGGCGGCCGTGGATGATCTCCTCGGCCTCGCGGACGATGCGGCCGATCAGCTCCTCGCAGGACGGGATGTCGTGGATCAGGCCCTGGACCATGCCCGCCGACCAGATGCCGTGCTCGGGATCGCCGGCCTCGTAGACCACCTTGCCGCGGGCCCCGGCGACCAGGTCCTTCACGTCCTCGAACTTGGCGCCGCCGCGCCGCTCGATCGCCACCACCTCGTCCGAGACGGCGTTCTTCGCCACCCGCGCCGTGTTGTGCATGGTCCGGAAGATCAGGTTGGTGGCGCGCTCGTCGTTGGCGACGATCTGCTCCTTCACCTTCTGATGGATCGGGCTTTCCTTGGTGCACATGAAGCGGGTGCCCATGTTGACGCCGTCGGCGCCCAGCGCCAGCGCCGCCACCAGCCCGCGCGCGTCGCCGAAGCCGCCCGAGGCGATCATCGGGATCTTCACCTTGTCGGCCGCGGCCGGGATCAGGATCAGGCCGGGAATGTCGTCCTCGCCCGGGTGACCGGCGCACTCGAAGCCGTCGATCGAAATGGCGTCCACGCCCATCCGCTCGGCCGACAGCGCGTGGCGGACCGCCGTGCACTTGTGGATCACCTTGATCCCGTGCGCCTTGAAGTGGTCGACGTGCTCCTGCGGCTTGTAGCCGGCGGTCTCCACGACCGTGACGCCGCTGTCGATGATCGCCTGGCGGTACTCGGCGTAGGGCGGCGGCGTGATCGCCGGCAGGATGGTCAGGTTCACCCCGAACGGCTTGTCGGTCAGCTTGCGGCAGCGGTCGATCTCGCGCCGCAGGTCATCCGGCGTCGGCTGGGTCAGGGCGGTGATGAAGCCCAGGCCGCCGGCGTTGGCGACCGCCGCGACCAGTTCGGCCCGGCCGACCCACTGCATGCCGCCCTGGACGATCGGGTGCTCGACGCCCACGAGCTCGGTGAAACGGGTTTTCAAGGCCATCGCGCCCTCCAAACGTTTGTTTGGACGACACTGAGCCCGGCGCCGGAGCGTCAGGCAAGCGCGATCGGAGTCGACGCCTACTGCAGCCCGCTGCGGCCGATCGCGTAGAAGCGGTCGGCCCGCTGCTTCTTCAGCTGCTCGGCGCTCATGTCGGCGATTTTCGCCAGCTCGTCGGCGATCACCTCGCCCACCGCCGCGACCATCGCCTCCTTGTCGGAGTGCGCGCCGCCCGGCGGTTCCGGAATGATCCGATCGACGATCTTCATGCCGATCAGGTCCTGGGCGGTGATCTTCATCGCCTTGGCCGCTTCCTCGGCGGTGCGCGCGCCGCGCCACAGGATCGAGTTGGCGCCTTCCGGCGGGATCACCGAATAGATCGCGTGCTCCAGGATCAGCACCCGGTTGCCGCAGGCGATGCCCAGCGCGCCGCCCGAGCCGCCCTCGCCGGTGACGATGGCGATCATCGGCACCTCCAGCATCAGGCTCTTCTCGGTCGAGCGGGCGATGGCCTCGGCCACGCCGCGTTCTTCCGAGCCGACGCCCGGATAGGCGGCCGGGGTGTCGACGAAGCTGATCACCGGCAGGTTGAAGCGCTCGGCCAGCTCCATCAGGCGGATGGCCTTGCGATAGCCCTCGGGCCGCGCATAGCCGAAATTGTGCTTCACCCGGCTGACGGTGTCGCGGCCCTTCTCATGGCCGATCACCACCACCGGCTGGCCGCGGAAGCGGCCCAGGCCGCCGATCAGCGCCTGGTCGTCGGCGAACTTGCGGTCGCCGCGCAGCTCGACGAACTCGTCGATCAGCCCGCCGACATAGTCGATGAAGTGCGGACGGTCCGGGTGGCGCGCGACCTGGGTCTTCTGCCAGGCGTCCAGTTTGGAATAGGCTTGGCGGCGGACTTCCTGGGCGCGGGCGCGCAGCGCCTCGATCTCGGCGTCCAGGGTTCCCGAACCGGTCGTCTCCGACAGCTTCGACAGTTCCTCGATCTTCGCTTCGAGGTCGGCGATAGGGCGCTCGAACTCGAGATAGTGTGCGGCCATTCGAGGAATCTTCTCTTTCCGTTTGCGGAAGCGGCGGAAACTAGGCCCGAAGCGCCCGCCTCACAACCCCGAGGAACAGCCATCGGACGCCCGGCGTCAAGCCGCCAGCGCCCCGGCGCTGCAACTGCCCTGGCCCGCTCACGTTTTGTTGCGGACCAGGAGGTCGACCATGCACGCCACCAGAACCGTCATCGCCGCCGCCGCGCTCGTCGCGGCCGCCGCCACGCCCGCCCTCGCCCAGTACCCCTATCAGGGCCAGTACCAGGGTCAGTACCAGAGCCAGTATCCGCCGCCGGCGGCCAATCCGTACTCGGATCCGCGGCCGACGCCGCAGTACCAGTACGACCAGGGCCGCTATCAGGCCGACCGCGCCGCCTACGAACAGTCCCGCCAGGACTACGAGGCCGCCCGCGCCAACTGGGAGCGGTCGCGCGAACAGTATGACCGCCGCTACGGGTACGGCGCCTACGCCCGCGCCTACGGCCCGGCGCCGACCTGGTCCGAGCCGAGCTATCAGCCGACCACGTCCTACCCGCCCGCCGGCCAGAGCCGCTTCGACTACGAACAGCGGCTGGCCGCCTACGACCGCGCCCGCACCGACTACGACCGTCGCTGGGGCGCCGGCGCCTATCAGCGCGCCTACGGCCCGCCGCCGGTGTGGAGCGCCGACACCTACGCCCAGGACGCCTCGACCACCGCCTACATGAGCAACGATCCGTCCTGCACCAACAGCAAGACCAACCGCTCGATCGGCGGGGCCCTAGTCGGCGCCCTGCTCGGCAGCGCGCTCGGCTCCAACGTCGCCGCCAAGGGCGTGCGGACCGAGGGCGCGGTGCTCGGGGCGCTGGTCGGCGGCGGCATCGGCCTCGGGGTCGGCCGCGCCTCGGCCAAGTGCGACGAGCGCGGCTACTTCTACAGCTACGACCAGACCATCCCGTACCAGGAAAGCGACTTCGACCGCTCCCGACAGTCGGGCCAGTATGGCTACAACGACTACGACCGCATGCAGTGCCGCCTGGCCCCGGCCCAGGTCTCCAGCAGCGAGCAGCGCTACGTCCGCGTCTGCCCGGACGGTTCGGGCAAGTACCGGATCACGAGCTGACAATTCCTCCCCTTCTGGAGCGTCTTTCCTCCCCCGCGCGGCGGGGGAGGGGGACCGCCCGAAGGGTGGTGGAGGGGGCTAGCCCCAAGCTCTGACCAGCGGCCGCCCCCACCACCGGCTGCGCCGGCCCCCTCCCCCATCAGGATGGGGGAGGAAAGCAGGCGCTCTCGCCCCTACTTCTTCGCCAGCGGATGCTTGGTCTGCACCACCTCACGCAGCCGCTCGCCGGCGACGTGGGTGTAGATCTGGGTGGTGGCGATGTCGGCGTGGCCGAGCAGCTTCTGCACCACCCGCAGGTCCGCCCCGCCCTCCAGCAGGTGGGTCGCAAAGGCGTGGCGCAGCACGTGCGGGCTGACCCGGGCCGGATCGATCCCGGCGTCGGCCGCCGCCTCGTCCAGCAGCTGCGCGAACCGCCGCGGCGTGAGCCGCCCGGCCTTGCTGCGCGACGGAAACAGCCACGGGTTCGCGCCGTCCCCCTTCGGCAGGAAGTCCTTGCGGACCTCCAGATAGGCCTTCACCGCCGCCCGCGCGGCCTCGTTCAGCGGCGCCAGCCGCTCCTTGCCGCCCTTGCCCTTGACGATCAGATAGGCCGGATCGCGCGCCAGCACCGACAGCGGCAGCGCCGTCAGCTCCGAGATCCGCAGGCCCGAGGCGTAGGCCAGCTCGACCATGCAGGCCAGCCGCAGCCCCTGCCCGCCGTCGCGCGCGCCGGCCGCCGCGATGATCGCGTCGACCTCCGCCCGGCTCAGCACCTTGGGCAGCGGCCGGCCCTTCTTGGGGGCGTCGACGCGGCGCGAGGGATCATCGCTGCGCCAGCCCTCGCCCAGCACGAACCGATAGAACTGCCGCACGGCCGAGCGCCGCCGCGCCGCCGTCGCCGGCGACATGCCGCGGTCGCTCAGCGCGGCGAAATAGGCCTCGATCTGCTCGGCCCCCGCGGTGCTCAGGTCGACGCCGCGTCCTTTGAGGAACGCCTGCGCGTCGGCCAGATCCTTGCCATAGGCGGTCAGCGTGTTGCGGGCGCTGGCCCGCTCGCCGGCCATCATCTCCAGAAAGGCTTCGATCCAGCCGGCGCCGCTCATCTCTGCGCCAGCAGCCCTTCGACGGCGAAGGCGCGCGCGTCGGCCTCCAGCCCGGCCAGCCGCAGCGCGCGGATGATCCGCGCCCGATCGCCGGTCGCAGGCCCCGCGTCGCCCGCATCGGCGCTGATCCACAGCGCCAGCAGCGCGCTCTCGCCCATCAGCTTCGCCTCGCCGCCCAGGTCCAGCGCCAGGCCGCGGGCCACCGTCGCCTTGCCGGCCTCGGCCCCGGCGAACTTGGCGAACTCGCCGCGCGCCTGCGGCGTCATCGGCGCGCCCAGCGCCGCCAGCAGGATCGCCGCGTTCTGCATCTTGCCCCGGGTCTTGGCGTCGGAGACCGCGCCGCGCTCGACCAGCCGGTCCAGGGTCGGGCCGTCCGGCTTGCCGGCCGCCGCCGCGATCAGTGCGTCCAGCAGCGCCAGCTCGTTGACCGGCGTCGCGTCCGCCGTCAGCCCGGCCCGCAGTGTCTGCGCCCCGGCCAGGTCTCCGGCCGCTACCGCCGCCATCGCCGCCTGCAACGGCCCCGGCCCGCTCTCGATGTTCCAGGTCGCCGCCGCCGGCTCGCTGGCCGCCAGCGCCGCGGCCACCGCCGGCGCGGGGGTCGCGGCCGCGAGGTCCAGCCCCAGGCTGCGCGACAGCGCATAGTCCAGCCCGCCCCGCAGCGAGGCCGCGCCTGGATTTCCGGTCCCGGCCAGCTTGGCGCCCATCAACCGCCCGTAGGTGGCGTCGCGCGCCACCCCCTGGGCCAGGTCGAAGGTCACGTGAGCGGCGTCGGACTGGCCCTCGCGCGCCTGGCAGTAGGCCCGCAGCCGCAGCCAGTAGATCTCCTCGCGGCCGCTCGCCAGGCCATCGCCGATGGCGCAGGCCCGCTCGTCCTGGCCGGCCAGCAGCGCCGCCTCGGCGCCGGCCTGCGCCATCGCCGGATTGCTCTCCAGCCCCGAGGTCCGCGACAGGATCGTCCCGGCGTCCTTGATCCCGCCCTGAGCGATCAGCGCGGCGATCCGCGCCCCGGCCAGGTCGCGGTCCTGGGCTGCGCCTTCCGGGCCGTTGGCCCCGGTCGCCAGCACCCGCCGTGCCAGCGCCGCTGCGGCCGGCGATAGCGGCTTGGCGGCGACCAGCGGCAGCACCGTGCGCGCCGTCTCCAGCGAGGCTCCGCGCCACAGGTCGGCCGGCAGTCCGGTGTCGCGCGCGCCGTTGGCGAAGGCGTCGGGCGCCGCCAGCGGCGTGACTTCCACGGCGGGTTGGGAAAGGGCGGGGTTGGCGCCGATCAGGAAGGCGCCAAGCGTCAGGACAGCAAGCTTACGGCTCATCCCTGCCAGCTTTGCAGTACGGTCAACTTGGCGTCGAGGCACATGCTCGTGTAAGACCCTGGCCGTTCATGGACCGTTACACACCGCTGCGCGCCCGCACCATCACCCTCGTGGGCCTGATGGGGGTCGGCAAATCAAGCGTCGGCCGCCGCCTCGCCAACGCGCTCGACCTGCCGTTCAAGGACGCCGACGTCGAGATCGAGGCCGCCGCCGGCCGTTCCATCCCCGACATCTTCGCCGAGATGGGCGAGCCCGCCTTCCGCGAGGGCGAGCGCCGGGTGATCACCCGCCTGCTCGAGAACCCGCCGCACGTGCTGGCCACCGGCGGCGGCGCTTTCATGAACGACGAGACCCGCGCGCTGATCAAGGAACGCTCGATCTCGGTCTGGCTGAAGGCCGACCTCGAGGTGCTGGTCCGCCGCGTGTCGCGCAAGGACAGCCGCCCGCTGCTCTCGGGCAAGGACCCGCTGGAGGTCCTCACCGAGCTCGCCGAGAAGCGCTATCCTGTCTACGCCGAGGCCGACATCACCGTCGAGACCGGCGACACGGCCCACCACGTCACCGTCGACCAGGTGATCCGCGCCCTGACCCGCCACCTCGAGGAACAAGCCCCATGAGCCGCACCGTCCGCGTTGGCCTCGGCGATCGCGCCTACGACGTCGTGGTCGGCGGGGACCTGCTCGGCCAGGCCGGCGTGCTCCTGGCGCCGATGCTCAAGCAGGGCCGCACGGCCATCGTCAGCGACGAGACGGTGTGGAAACTGCACGGCCAGCGGCTGACCGACGCCCTCGCCGCGGCCGGGATCTCCTCCCAGGCCATCGTCGTGCCGCCCGGCGAGCCGACCAAGAGCTGGGACGGCCTCTCCGACGTCTGCGACCGGCTGCTGGAACTCGAGCTCGACCGCGGCGACCTGATCATCGCCTTCGGCGGCGGCGTGGTCGGCGACCTCGCGGGCTTCGCGGCGGCGATCTACAAGCGCGGCGTCGATTTCATCCAGATCCCCACGACCCTGCTGGCCCAGGTCGACTCCTCGGTCGGCGGCAAGACCGCCATCGACACCCCGCGCGGCAAGAACCTGATCGGCGCCTTCCACCAGCCCAGGCTGGTCCTCGCCGACCTCGACCTGCTGGGCACCCTGCCCGAGCGCGAGATGCGCGCCGGCTACGCCGAGATCATCAAGTACGGCCTGCTCGGCGACTTCGCCTTCTTCGAGTGGCTGGAGACCAACGGGCCCGCCGTGCTCGCCCGCGATCCCGACGCCCTGGCCTACGCCGTCGCCCGCTCGGTCGAGATGAAGGCCGAGATCGTCGAAGCCGACGAAAAGGAAGCCGGCCGCCGCGCCCTGCTCAATCTCGGCCACACCTTCGGCCACGCGCTGGAGGCCGAGACCGGCTATGGCGAGGCCCTGCTGCACGGCGAGGCCGTCGCCGCCGGCAGCGCCATCGCCTTCCGCTTCTCCGCCGCCCAGGGGCTGTGCTCCCCCCAGGACGCCCAGCGCGCCGAGAGCGCCATCGCCGCCGTCGGCCTGCCCACCCGCCTGGACCAGGTCGGCTCGGGCGCCTTCGACGCGCGCAAGCTGGTGCGCCACATGGGCCAGGACAAGAAGGCCGAGGGCGGCCGCCTGACCTTCATCCTCGCCCGCGCCCTGGGCGATGCGTTCGTCGCCAAGAACGTCGACGACCAGGCCGTCCGCGACTTCCTGGTCGCTGAAGGCGCGCTCCCGTGACGATCGTCGCCGTCCTCGCGGGCCTGGCGCCCGTGCTGGTCGTGCTGCTCTCGCTCTCGGGGCTGATCTCGGCGGCCGAGACCTCGATGACCGCCGCCAGCCGCGCGCGCATGCACCAGCTCGAACGCGAGGGCGACCGCGCCGCCAAGCGCGTCAACCGCATGATGGCCGATCAGGAGAAGATGATCGGGGCCATCCTGCTCTCCAACAACGTCATCAACATCGGCGCCTCGGCGCTCACCACCGTGGCGCTGTCGACGGCGTTTCCAGGCCCGGTCGGCGCCCTGATCGCCACCGCCGTGATGACCGTGCTGATCGTCGTGTTCAGCGAGATCCTGCCCAAGACCCTGGCCATCGCCCGCGCCGACGACGTCGCCCGCTTCCTGTCGATCCCGACCTGGTGGGTCGTGCGGATCTTCGGCCCGCTGGCCAACGGCGCGCAGTGGATCGTGCGCCAGACCCTGCGCCCGTTCGGCATCAAGCTGTCGATGGAGACCGACGTCCTGGCCGCCCACGAGGAGATCCGCGGCGCGGTCGAGTACCACCACTCCGAAGGCCTGGTGGAGGCCAGCGACCGCCACATGCTGGGCGGCGTGCTCGACCTCTCCGAGATGGACGTCACCCAGGTCATGGTCCACCGCCGCTCGATCTCGATGATCGACGCCGCGCTGAAGCCCAAGGACCTGCTCGCCGAGCTGCTGGAGACCGGCCACAGCCGCGTGCCGCTCTACCGCGACGATCCCGAGAACATCGTCGGGGTGCTCCACGCCAAGGACGTCCTCACCGCCCTGGCCGGAGCGCCGCTGGACGCCCTCGACCTGCCGGGCCTGGCCCGCGAGCCCTGGTTCATTCCCGAGACCACCTCGCTCAAGGACCAGCTCGCCGGCTTCCTCAAGCGCCAGAGCCACTTCGCCCTGGTGGTCGACGAGTACGGCGCCCTGCAGGGGCTGATCACGCTCGAGGACATCCTCGAGGAGATCGTCGGCGAGATCGAGGACGAGCACGACAGCGCCCTCAAGGGCGTCCGCCGCCAGGCCGACGGCTCGGTGATGGTCGACGGCTGGGTGGCGATCCGCGACCTCAACCGCGCCCTCGACTGGGATCTGCCCGACGATGACGCGGTCACCGTGGCCGGCCTGGTCATTCACGAGGCCCAGACCATTCCCAAGGTGGGGCAGACCTGGACGTTTTACGGTCATCGCTTCCAGATCGTGCGGCGCGAACGCAATCAGATCACCGTCATGAAGGTTTCGCCGCCTCAACAGCGCGCGCAAGACTAGTTCATTGGGCTTAGCCTCTTGACCTAGCTGATAAAACGACTTTGGTTTGCAGCCCAAAGTCGGCACAGTTCCGGGGCGCCGTACGATACCGTGAGCATGACTGAGACGACGTCCGCCAGGATCGAGGCGCTGGAAGCGCGCCTGGCGAGCGCCCGCGCGGCCCTCGCCGAAGAGACGGTCCGCGCCGACGCGCTCAACCGTATCGCCGCGGCCATCGGCGCCGGCGGCGACCTCGACCAGGTCGTGCAGATCGTCGTCGACGGCGGCGTTGAACTGACCGGCGCCGCCTTCGGCGCCTTTTTCTATACGGCGTTCGACGACAACGGCGACACGCTGACCCTCTACTCGCTGTCGGGCGCGCCGCGCTCGGCCTTCGACCACTTCCCGATGGTCCGCAAGACCGCGATCTTCGCCCCCACCTTCGACGGCGAAGGCATCCTGCGCAGCGACGACATCACCGCCGACCCGCGCTACGGACGCAACGCGCCGTTCCACGGCATGCCCCGCGGCCACCTGCCGGTGCGCAGCTATCTCGGCGTGCCGGTGATCTCGCGCTCGGGCGAGGTGCTGGGAGCGCTGCTGTTCGGCCACCCCGAGCCGGGCCGCTTCTCCGAACGGCTCGAGCATCTGATGGCCGGGGTCGGCGCCCAGGCCGCGGTCGCCATCGACAATGTCCGCCTGCACCAGGCCGCCCGCGCCGAGGTCCGCGAGCGCGTGCTGGCCGAAGAGCGCCAGCGGCTGCTGCTCAACGAGCTGAACCATCGGGTCAAAAACACCCTGGCCTCGGTGCAATCCCTGGCACGCCAGAGCCTGGTTAACGCCAAGGATATCGACACCTACTACAAGGCGTTCGAAGCCCGGCTGATGGCCCTCTCGCAGACCCATAACCTGCTCACCGCCCAGAACTGGGAAGGCGCCAGCCTGTTCGACATCCTGGCCGCCGAACTGCGTCCCTACGGCGGCGGACGCCAGGGCGGCGGGGCGCGCTTCAGCCTCCAGGGCGACCAGGACGTGCGCCTCCGGCCCAAGGCGGCGGTGGCGCTCGGCATGGCGTTCCACGAGCTGGCCACCAACGCGCTGAAGTACGGCGCCCTGTCGACGCCCGCCGGCCACGTGGCGCTGCGCCTGCGCCTCGACGACCAGCAAGCCGATCGCCGCCTGATGATCGAATGGACCGAGTCCGGCGGGCCCGAGGTGGTCAAGCCGGAGCGCCAGGGCTTCGGCAGCCGACTTCTGGAGCGCGGCCTTGCGGGAGAACTCGCTGGCCGCGTCCGACTGGACTATCATCCGACCGGGCTGTCCTGTCGGATGGACCTTCCCCTTCACGTCTTGGAGCCCTCCGAATGAGCGGACTTAGCGACCTGGCCGGCCTGCGGGTCCTGGTGGTCGAAGACGAGATGATGGTCTCGATGCTGATCGAGGACATGCTCGAAGACCTGGGCTGCAAGGTGGTCGGGCCCGCGTCCCGGCTCGAGGAGGCCATCGAACTGGCCAACAGCGTCGAGCTCGACTGCGCGGTGCTGGACGTGAACCTAGGCGGCCAGCCAATCTTCCCGCTCGCCGACCTGCTGCGCGAGAAGGGCGCCCCCTTCGCCTTCGCCACCGGCTACGGCGACGCCGGCCTGCGCGACGCCGACAAGGGCTCCCCGGTCCTCCAGAAACCCTTCCGCGAAGGCGACCTCGCCCGCATCCTCGGCGAACTCCTGCCCCGCGTGGGATAACCTGACGTGACTGTTCTGCTTGCGGCCATGGCAAGCGGCGTGGCCGGCCTGCTGGCCGCGACCGCAGCGCCGACGCTCCCCAAGGCTATCTCCACGCTGAGCTTCGAACTTCCGGTCGGCCGCTCGGACAACGTGCGCTTCCGCGAAGGGCTGATAGACTTCTCATACACGTACCGCCCCGGCGGCTTCCCGATATCCCACGTGGGCGAATTCGGCGACGGCCGCTACGAAATCACCATTGCGACCGATTGCAGCCAGTCGGACATGGTCCTCAGCGACATCATCCGCGGAGCCGCGCCCCGGGATCGCATTCCGGAATTCCTCGCCGCCGCGCGTGCGAACGCCCGCTGCCAAGCCGGCGTCCCGCCGCCGCCTATCGAGTGGCCCATCACCTAGTTCCTCCCCCCTTGGGGGAGGTGGCTCGGCGCACAGCGCCGAGACGGAGGGGGACCGCTGACTCAACATACCCCCTCAGTCGGCCCATCGGCCGACAGCTCCCCCAGGCGGGGGAGCAGTTCTCTTCCCTACAGCCCCTTCGCCATCAGCCCGGCCAGCACCTTGTCCGGCGTCATCGGATAGTCGCGCAGCCGCACGCCGGTGGCGTTGTAGATGGCGTTGGCGATCGCCGCCCCGGCCCCGGCGATGCCTAGCTCGCCGACCCCCTTGATGCCCATCGGATTGGCCTTGTCGTCGGCCTCGTCGAGGAACATCGAGTCCAGGTCGACGATGTCGGCGTGCACCGGCGCCAGGTACTCGGCCATGTCCTGGTTCATGAACGAACCGAAGCGCGGATCGACGGCGTTGACCTCGGTCAGCGCCGTGCCGACGCCCCAGATCATCCCGCCGGTGATCTGGCTCTTGGCGGTCTTGGCGTTGAGGATCCGCCCGGCCGCGAACACGCCGAACATCTTGCGCAGCCGCACCTCGCCGGTGACCTGGTTCACCCCCACCTCGGCGAAGTGGGCGCCGTAGGTATGCTGGGAATAGTCGCGCGCGTCGGCCGCCGGCGAGATCGAGCCCTCGACATAGACGCCGTCGGGCGCGGCCCGCCGCACCAGCGCCGCCAGCGTCTCGCTGCGGTTCTCGATGGCGATGTTTCCGTTCTCGAAGGTTACGTACTCGGCCGGCCCGCCATAGAGCGGCGAGTTGGGATCGCCCACCGCCAGTTCGGTCAGCGCCCGGCGCAGGTTCATCCCGGCCTCGAACGCCGCCGATCCGGCCGTCGCCGCCCCGAACTGGCCGCCCGAGCCGGGGGCCGGCGGGAAGTCGGAGTCGCCGATCTCGACCCGCACGTGGCCCAGCGGCACGCCGAGGGTCTCGGCGGTGATCTGCTGCAGGATCGTATAGGTGCCGGTGCCGATGTCGGTCATGCCCTGGCGCAGGGTGATGATGCCGCCGGCGTCGATCCGTACGCCCGCCTTGGCCGGCAGCAGGAAGTTGCCGCGGATCGCCGTGGCCATGCCCATGCCGACCATCCAGCGTCCGTCGCGGACCTGGCCGGGGACCGGATTGCGGCGCTCCCAGCCGAACCGCTGCGCGCCCTCGGTCATGCAGCGCACCAGCTGGCGGATCGAGAACGGCTTGCCGGTCTCCGGATCGATGTCCGGCTCGTTGCGGATGCGCAGCTCGATCGGATCGATGCCGAGCTTCTCGGCCAGCTCGTCCATCGCGCATTCCAGGCTCAGCATGCCCGGCGCCTCGCCCGGCGCCCGCATCGGACCGGCGTGCGGCAGGTCCATCCGCACAAGCCGGTGCCCGGTCAGTCGGTTGGGCGCGGCGTAGAGGTTGCGCGAGAAGTTGGCCGCGTGCTCAGTGAAGGTCGCCGCCCGCGCGCAGTGCGTCGTCGCCTCCACCGCGAACGCAGTCAGCCGCCCGTCCGGCTCGGCTCCCAGCCGCACCCGCATGTCCACCGCCGGGCGGTGGATGGTGCCGTGGAACATCTGCTGGCGGGTGTAGGCGACCTTGACCGGCCGCTTGAGCTCGCGCGCCGCCAGCGCCGACAGGATCAGGTCGTCATAGGGCTGGCCCTTCCCGCCGAACCCGCCGCCGATGTAGCGGGTCAGCAGGTGGACGTCGGTCGAGGGGATCGCCAGGGTCTCGGCCAGGGCGTGCTGCCCGCCCTTCACCATCTGGATCGAGGTGTGCACCGTGACCTTGTCGCCCTCCCACCAGGCGACGGTGGCGCAGGGCTCCATCTGCACGTGGTTCTGGATCGGGCTGAAATAGCTCTCGTCGATCGTCACCGGCGCGGCGGCGAAGGCGCCGTGGAAGTCGCCGATGTGCACGTCATCCTCGTCCGGCGGCAGGGTCGCCTGGTCGAAGCTGGCCAGGAAGTCGACCACCGCCGGCTCGGCCGCGTACGCGACCTTGACCAGCTCGGCCGCCGCCCGCGCGTTCTCGAAGGTGTCGGCCACCACGAAGGCGACGCTCTGGCCGTAGTACTCGACCCGGTCGCCGCCCAGCGCCGGGTTCGAGGCCCGCTGGCTGCGCGGATTGGCCCGCGTCCCGCGCGGCGCCTGGGTCGGCACGTTGAGGTGCGTCCAGACCAGCTGCACGCCCGGCGCGGCCTGCGCCTCCGCGGTGTCCACCGACGTCACCCTCCCGCGCGGGATCGTCGCGGTGACCAGCACCCCGATCGCCGGCGGCGAGGGCGCCACGGTGTCATAGGCATAGGGCGCGGTGCCGGTGACCTTCAGCGCTCCCTCGTAGCGGTCGACGCCCTTGCCGATCACGCCGCCGCGGTTCTCGGTGACGGGGTTGGGCCCAGCCCAGTCGCGGACGGAGGTCATCGGGCGCTCCCGGCGTCTTCGATGGTCGCGGCCGCCAACCGGCGGACCAGGGCGATCTTGTGCGTGCGGCGGTCGTCGGCGTCGGCGCCGGCCACTTCGGCGGTCGCCGCCTCGGCCGGGCTCGCGCCGGCCGCCAGCGCCGCTTCGGCCCGCTCGGCGCGCCAGGGCTTGGCGGCCACGGCGCCGAACGCCACCCGGCCTCCAGCCACCGCCACCATGGCCAGGCCGTGGGCGTAGGACGCGCGGTCGCGGACCTTGGCGTAGGCCTGCCCTCCCGCGGGCGGCGGCGGCAGCACCACCGTGGTGATCAGTTCGCCGGCCGCCAGGTCGGTCTCGACCTGCGGCGTCGCCCCGGGCAGCCGGTGCAGCGCCTCGACCTTGATGCTCCGCGTCCCGCCGTCCGGGGTCATCGTCTCGACGCTGGCGTCCAGCGCGGTCAGCGCCACGGCCATGTCCGAGGTGTGGGTGGCGATGCAGGCCTCGCTGGCCCCGAAGATCGCGCCATAGCCGCCCGGGCCGCCGATCGCGCTGCAGCCCGAACCGGGCTCGCGTTTGTTACACGGCTTGGCGGTGTCGTAGAAATAGTCGCAGCGCGTCCGCTGCAGCAGGTTGCCGGCCGTCGTCGCCTTGTTGCGCAGTTGCCCCGAGGCCCCGGCCAGCAGCGCCCTGGCCAGCACCGGATAGAGCTCGCGCACTTTCGGATGCGCCGCCAGCTTGGCGTTGGTCATCGCCCCGCCGATCCGCAGGCCGCCCTCGGCGGTCGCCTCGACCCCGGCGAAGGGCAGCCGGCCGACGTCGACCAGGTGGGTGGGCCGCTCGATCTCCAGCTTCATCAGGTCCAGCAGGTTGGTGCCGCCGGCCAGGAACTTCGCGCCGGGGATCTCGGCCACCGCCTTCACCGCCGCCTGGGCGTCGGCGGCGCGCTCGTAGGTGAACGGCTTCATGCGGCCTCTCCGGCCAGGTCGCGGATCGCCGCCAGGATCTGCGGGTAGGCCGAGCAACGACAGATGTTGCCGCTCATCCGCTCACGGATCTCGGCGTCGCTCAGCGAGGTCGGCGCCGTCAGATCGGCGGTTTCCTTGCTGGCCCAGCCGTCGGCGGCCTCCTGCAGCATGCCGACCGTCGAGCAGATCTGCCCGGGCGTGCAGTAGCCGCACTGCAGGGCGTCGTTCTCCAGGAACGCCTGTTGCACCGGATGCAGCGCGCCCGGCTGGCCCAGGCCCTCGATGGTCGTCACCTGGTCGCCGTCGTGCATGGCCAGGATCGACAGGCAGGAGTTGATTCGCACTCCGTTCACCAGCACGGTGCAGGCGCCGCACTGGCCGTGGTCGCAGCCCTTCTTCGAGCCGGTCAGCCCCAGATGCTCGCGCAGGGCGTCAAGCAGGGTGGTCCGCGGATCGACGTCGAGCGTTCGCGCCGTCCCATTGACCGTGATCGTCGTTTGCATCCCCACCTCCCCTGATGTGAGCGCTCACATACGCTGTTATTATGCTGGCCCAGCTACGAACGTTCAAACGCTCGTTCCGGTCCGCGGTATAGTTTTAGGCGGCCTCTCCGGGCGCCAGCGCCTTGACCGACAGCGCGTGCACCGGACCGGCCAGTTCGTCGGCCAGGGCCTTGTAGACCAGGCGCTGGCGCACCACTTTCGACACCCCGGCGAAGACCGCGGACTCGATCAACACATTGAAGTGGCTTTCCCCGCCCTCCCGTGCGCCGCTATGACCGGCGTGCCGGTCGGAGTCGTCGACGACTTCCAGGCGGGTGGGCGAAAACGCCGCGTCTAACTTGTGGTGGATAGCCTCAAATATGGCGCCCATCGTATCGATGTTCAATTCTTGAAAGGGACTCAGGGAGCCTCATACTTGGGCCATGGCCGGCGCGTTTCAATACAAGCCTAAGTTCGTCGATATCCGTGTGCGTCCCCCCGGTTCGGAGGAGGAGGCCAAACGGAACGACGATGTCTATGCGCTGAAGCCCGGCGAACGGGCTTGCGACCATCCGGGCTGCCGGACGGCGGCGACGGCGCGCGCGCCCAAATCGCGCGAGATGCTCAACGAGCACTACTGGTTCTGCCAGCCGCACGCGGCCGAGTACAACAAGCAGTGGGACTTCTTCGCCGGCATGAGCGAGGGCGAGATCCGCAAGCGCCAGGCCCAGAGCGCGGTCGGCGACCGCCCGACCTGGCAGTTCAAGGCCAGCAAGTTCTCACGTGAGGCCGCCGGCGCCGCCCACGGCTTCGGCAAGGGCGAAGGCTATGCCGACCCGTTCAGCCTGTTCGGAGCCGGCGCCAAGCCGCAGGCCAAGGCCGCCGAGCCGGCCCGCCGCCTCGGCAAGCTCGAGCGCAACGCCCTGGCCGACCTCGACCTCGACGAGGACGCCGACGGCCCGACCATCCGCGCCCGCTACATCGAGCTGGTCAAGCGCACCCACCCCGACTCCAACGGCGGCGACCGCTCGGCCGAGCACAAGCTCCAGCGCGTCATCAAGGCCTACCAGACACTGAAGAAAGCCAAGATGGCCTAGGCCTCCAGACTGTCGATCCAGACCTTGAACAGGAAGCCGGCGCCTTCGGCCTCGCAGTCCTCGACGATTTCGCCGAGCCGCAACATCGAGCGTCCTGCCCGCTCGTCAGTCGAAAGCTCGGCCTCCTCGGCCGAGCCCTGATAGAGGCCGAGGTCGATCCGCGGGACCTCCAGGTCGCCACGCAGCTCATAGGCCTCGACATTGCAGATCAGGTGCCCGCGTGACGCCGCGTATCGCGCGAACCGCGCCAGCTCGCCGGCGCCGCGGATCGAATGCCCCTTGCCGGTCAACGCCGCCTCGAAGCCGATGATCAGGTCGCCGCCGCTCATACGCCGAGCCTCGCAGCGGGCGACGGCGGGCGCAACGCCCTACCCCGGGTTCTCCGGAAACTGCTTGGCGCTGTCGCAGATCTCGTACCAGGCCGGCTTGACCGACACCCATTCGTGGAAGCGGTTGCGCACCAGCGGGTCGTCGTCCAGGCAGTGGGCGGCGATCGGGAAGCTCTCGGCGTCCGAGGCGATCTCCCCAAGACCCGTCCCGCAGCGGCGGCAGAAACAGCGCGCATACTTGAACGGCGGCTCGGGCAGATAGCTGGCGACGTCCTCGCGCCCGGCGATCCAGGTCAGAGTCTCGCGCGCCACGATCACGAACGTCCCGGCCCCTGCCTTGCGGCAGCGCGAGCAGTGGCACGTCCCCATCATGGTCGGCGGCGCGGTCAGCTCGAACCTGACCGTCCCGCAGTTGCAGCTTCCCCGGATCATCCTCGCCTCCATGTCTGGCCGCCAGCATGCTCCCCCGCGGCCAGGAACGTGTCAGCAGCCGCCTCAGCTGCGTGACCGCAGCGCCTCCACCAGCAGCGCGAACGCCGGCGTGTGCTGGCGCCGGCTCGGATAGTAGAGGTGGTAGCCGGAGAACGGCGGGCACCAGTCCTCCAGCGCCCGCACCAAGCGCCCGTCGGCCAGGTGCTCGGCGACATGGTCCTCCAGGATGTAGGCCAAGCCCAGCCCTGCGCAGGCCGCGCGCACGATCAGCCGGGTCTCGTTGAAGACCAGCTGACCTTCGACTCGCACGTTCAGCTCGCGCCCGTCCTTCTCGAACTCCCAGGCGTAGAGACCGCCCAGGGTCGGGAACCGCAGATTGATGCAGTTGTGGCCGGTCAGGTCGTGCGGCGTGCGGGGCGCAGGCCGCTGTTCGAAGTAGGCGGGCGCGGCGACCAGCGCCATGCGCAGGTCCGGGCCGATGCGCACCGCGATCATGTCCTTCTCGACCTGCTCGCCCAGCCGCACCCCGGCGTCGAAGCGGTCGGCGACGATGTCGCGAAAGCCGGTGTCGATCGACAGCTCGACATTGACGTCGGGATAGTCCGGCAGCAGCTGGGCGATCACCGGGAACAGCACCGTGTCGGCGGCGTGCTGGCCGGCCGTGATCCGGATCGTGCCGGCGGGCCGGTCGCGCAGTTCGCCAAGCGCCACCAGCTGGGTCTCGATTTCGTCGAAGGCGAACCGCAGGGACGCCAACAGCTGCTCGCCGGCTTCGGTGACCGCGACGCTACGGGTCGTACGGGTCAGCAGCCGCACGCCGAGCCGCGCTTCCAGACGCTTGACCGTCTGGCTCAGCGCCGATTGCGACGTCCCCATCCGCGCCGCCGCGCGCGTGAAGCTGCGCTCCTCGGCGACGGCGACGAAGGCGGCGAGCCCGCCGAGATCCTCGCGGCGCATTCATAAGCTCCAAGCATAAGTACATACGCATCCTAGCGGCTAATCGGCTGGATACGCGCCGCCTAAATTCCTGGTCGCGTCAGGCGCCGGAGCCCGTCTCCCGCCCTCCCGCGTTAGATCCACATCACGGCGGTCGAGAAACGACATGGAACAGCGCAAGCTTGGAGAGCTTCAGGTCTCCGCCCTCGGTTACGGCTGCATGGGACTGTCGTCCGCCTACGGACCGGCCACGCCCCGGCCCGAAGCCGTCGCGATCATCCGCGCCGCCTACGAACGCGGCGTGATCCTCTTCGACACCGCCGAGGCCTATGGCCCGTTCGCGAACGAAGAGCTTGTCGGCGAAGCCGTGGCCCCGTTCCGCGACCAGATCGTGATCGCCACCAAGTTCGGCTTCGACATCGATCTGCAGACCGGCGCGCGCAGCGGCGGCCTGAACAGTCGCCCAGACCACATCCGGCAGGTCGTCGAGGCCATGCTGACCCGCCTGCGGACCGATCGCATCGACCTGCTCTACCAGCACCGCGTCGATCCGGACGTGCCGATGGAAGATGTCGCCGGAGCGGTGAAGGACCTGATCCAGCAAGGCAAGGTGAGGTGTTTCGGCCTGTCGGAGGCGAGCGTCGCCTCGATCCGCCGGGCCCACGCCGTTCTGCCGGTGAGCGCCCTCCAGAGCGAGTACTCGCTCTGGACCCGCGACGTCGAAGCCAATGGCGTGCTGGGCGTCTGCGAAGAGCTGGGGATCGGCTTCGTGCCGTTCAGCCCGCTCGGCGCGGGCTTCCTGACCGGCAAGATCGATGCGGCGACCCCGCTGGCGCCCGGCGACTTCCGCGCCATCTCCCCGCGCTTCACCGCCGAGGCCCGCGCCGCCAACATCGCCGTCGTCGATCTGCTGACGCGGATCGCGCAAGCCAAGCGGGCGACGCCGGCCCAGATCGCGCTCGCCTGGCTGCTGGCCCAACGCCCCTGGATCGTGCCGATCCCTGGCACGACCAAGCTGCATCGCCTGGACGAAAACCTCGGCGCGGCCGCTGTCGCGCTGTCGGCCGACGATCTTGTCGCCATCGACCAGGCGGCGGCCGCGATCGTCATCCAGGGCGCGCGACTGCCCGCGGCGGTGCTGGCCCAGACCAATCGCTGAGCCTGGGCCTCAGTCGGCGACCGGCTCCATCCACTCCACCGACTTGCCTTCGTGCGCTTCGGAGACCGCGACGTGGGTCATGCCCGACCACGGCGTGGCGCCATGCCAGTGCTTCACGCCGGGCGGAATCCACACCACGTCCCCGGGGCGGATCTCCTGAACCGGACCGCCCCACGCCTGGACGTGGCCGGCGCCGACCGTGACGAACAGGGTCTGCCCCAGCGGATGAGTGTGCCAGACCGTCCGCGCGCCGCGCGCGAACCGCACCACGCCTCCGCCGACCCGCGCCGGCCCCTCCCGCTGGAACCGCGACGTCACGCTGACCTCCCCCGTGAAGTTGGGAGAACCCGCGACCGGAGGCTGGGGCTTCGACCGCTCGATGACGATGGCCGGCGCGCTGGCCGCGCTCAGGGCGACGACGGCGACGGACGCTGCGATGAAGCTCATTTCCCGGTCTCCTTTGATCCGCCCGGCTCGGTCCGGAAGACCTCCCGGGCCACGCTCACCGCGGTGATCGCGTTCGGCCAGCCCGCATAGAAGGCCAGCTGGGTGATCGCCTCGACGATCTCCTCCTCGGTCACCCCGTTGCGGCGGGCGAGCGCGATATGCGAGCGCAGCTGCTCGGGACGGTTCAGCGCCACCAGGGCGGCCACCGTGACCAGGCTGCGGTCGCGCTTGGACAGGCCGGGCCGCTCCCAGACGTCGCCCAGCAGCACCTCGTCGGTCAGCTCGGCCAACTTCGGCGCGACGTCGCCCATAAGTTGCTGCGCGCGCGAGGGCGTCTGCGCGGAGGCGGCCTCCGCCGCGCACAGGGCGCCGGCTGCGAGCAGCGGCGCAACCAGCTTGCGGGCGCCGCGCGGCGCCTGGCGATCAGTCAAGGTGGTTCTCCTTCAGGAAGCTTGAGACGACGTCGGCGACCTCGACGTTGTTGAGGTCCGAGAACGGGAAGTGCGTGTTCCCGCGGACGCCGATCTGCGGCAGGTGGATCAGGGTCGCCTGGCCGCCGTGCCGGTTGACCGTGTCGCGCCACTGGCGCGCCATCTCCAGCCGCGCCCGCCAGCTGTCCTGGGCCGGCGACGTCACCGGACGGTCGGGGATGTTGTCGCCATAGACGATCAGGATCGGGATCCTGGTCAGCGCCATGAACTGGTCCTTGGGCACGGCCGCGCCGGCTACGGTGTCGAAGGCGCTCGGGATCGGCGGCGGAACCTCGCCCTCGGGAAAGACGAAGCCGCTGCCTGGTTCGAAGGCGACGACGGCCTTGACGTTGGGGGTCTTGATGGCGGTCATCCAGCCCGGTCCGCCGCCCTGCGAATGAGTGAACAGCACGCCCGGGCCGATCTTCTCGAACAGCGCCTTGCCGGCGTCCGACACCACGTCGACGTCGTAGGGTCCCGTGTTCGGCGTCATCGACCGGAAGAACTGGTCGAGCGCCTCGGGCCCCTGGTCGAACTGGACGCCCTCGAAGTAGCTCGGCCAGAGCCCGATGCGGAACTGGTTGAACCAGAGCTGCTCGTCGGGGGTCGGCGTCAGCGTCGTGGCGGCCATGCTGCGGCCGGCCGCGCCGCGCCGCGCCTGGTCGATCAGATAGGTCGCGAACCGCCGGCGCAGGAAGATCGTCTCGAAGCCCTCGCGCCCGTCGGCGGTGGTCTCCCACGTCTTCGAGGACTGCCCCGCGCCGTGCCACATCACGATCGGGTAGCGGCGCGCGTCCACCGGCGTCTGATAGCGGGCGTAGAGGTGGTCGCCGCGATAGGTCTGCCCCGCCGGCTCCAGCGGCTTCAGGGGATCGAACGTCCCGGGGGCGGTCGCCATCGTCCCGCCGACGGCGAAGCTGCCCTGGCTCTGGATGGCCAGCGGCTCGCTTGCGGCGGCCGACGCGGCCGTGGCCACGCCGACCACCAAAGCCGCAATGCAAGCAGACCAGCTGTTCATCGGGGCGCTCCGGGTTCCGAGCGCCCCAAGATAGGTCTGGCCACGTTCAGCCATTAGGTGGGGAGATACGCTAGAACCTATTAGCTCTGATTATGAATCGACGTTCGCCACGGCCCAGCCGGCATGGCGCGAACGGGGGGATGGCCACTAGGCCCGGCGTGAGCCAATACTCGCCAAGCCATTCCGGAGACGGGCCATGGATGATCGCACGAGCGCCGCGCTGACCAAGGTGCCAGCCGTCACGCTGGGCTTCTGGATCATCAAGATTCTCTGCACCACCCTGGGGGAGACCGGCGGCGACAGCGTCTCGATGACCTGGCTGGGCGAGACGACGGATCAGGCGGGCCGGGCGGGCCTCAACGGCTATCTCGTCGGAACCGCCATCTTCGGCGCGCTGCTGATCGTGCTGGTCGCCGCCCAGATCCGGGCCTCTCGGTTCAATCCCTGGCTTTACTGGGCCACCATCGTCGCCTCGACGACCGCAGGCACGACCCTCGCCGACTTCTGCACGCGCTCCCTCGGCATCGGCTATCCGGGCGGCTCGCTGCTGCTGCTCGGCTGCGTCCTGGCCTCGCTGTTCGCCTGGCATCGGACGCTCGGCAGCGTCTCGGTCAACACCGTCGCCAGCCCGCGCGAAGAGCTGTTCTACTGGGTCACCATCACCTTTTCCCAGACCCTCGGCACCGCGCTCGGCGACTGGGCCGCCGACGGCGGCCTGGGATATCTCGGCGCCGCCGTGGTCTTCGGCGCGCTCCTGGCGGCGCTGGCCGCCCTGTTCTTCTGGACGCGGGTCAGCCGGGTCTTCCTGTTCTGGGCGGCGTTCATCCTCACCCGCCCGCTCGGCGCGACCGTCGGCGACTTCCTCGACAAGCCGCTGGACAAGGGCGGCCTCGACTTCAGCCGCCCGCTGGCCACCCTGGTGCTCGGCGTCGCCATCGTGCTGCTGATCGTCTTCCTGCCCCAGCGCCCCGGCCGGCATCCTGGGGCGGAGCCCGCCGCTTGAGGCCGCGCCTTAGGCTGACCGGCCTGCTGCTCGCGCTGGCCACGCCCGCAGCGGCCGGGCCGCCCTTCCTAACCGACGATCCCGAGCCCACCGACACCGGCCATTGGGAGCTCTACGCTCCCGCGCTCGACGCCGCGGGCAAGGGCCGAGACTACGACGGCGCGCTCGGCGTCGAGCTCAACTACGGGGCCGCGCCGGACATCCAACTGACGCTCGGCCTGCCCGCTGCCTATGTCCACGACGCCGACGGGTTCAGGTCCGGCCGCGGCGATCTCAAACTGTCGGTGAAGTATCGGTTCTTCCACGACGAGGCGGCGGGCTTCTCCGCCGCGGTGTTCCCGGGGATCACCCTGCCCACCGCCGCCCATGGGCTGGGCGCCGGCCGCGCGACCGCCCTGCTGCCGGTCTGGATCCAGAAGGACGCCGGCCCCTGGTCGGTGTTCGGAGGCGGCGGCTACGCCGTCAATCCGGGCGCGGGGGCCCGCGACTACTGGACCGGCGGCCTCGCCGTCAGTCGCCAGGTCTCCGACGCGCTGCTGATCGGCGCCGAGATCGACCGCCAAGGCGCCGACACCGTCGACGGAGCCGCGTCGACCAGCCTCGGCCTTGGCGCGATCCTGAATCTGAAAGCGCCCTTCCGGTTGCTCGCCTCCGCCGGCCCGACCTTCGTGGACGGCGGAGACGCGCCTGGTTTCCACGCCTTCATCGCCCTGGGCCTGGACTTCTAGCCTCGAAATAAGTTTCAATTTGCAAGTCATGGTCCGTCTGCTAGCACGCCGGCCAGGCGCAGGTCCGCGCCGCGAAGGGCGTTTCGATGAGCAGCTACATCCTGAACCGGCGTGATCTCGACTTCCTGCTGTTCGACTGGCTGAAGATCGAGGACCTGCTCGCCCGCCCGCGCTTCGCCGACCATTCGCGCGAGACCCTCGACGCCGTGCTCGACCTCAGCGAGGGCCTGGCCGCCGACATCTTCGTTCCCGCTTACAAGCCCGCCGACCAGCGCGAACCGTGGCTCGACGCGGGCGGCGTCCACGTCATTCCCGAGATCGCCGCCGCCGTGCGCCAGTACGCCGCCGCCGGTCTGATGGCCGGGACCTTCGACGCCGGGCTGGGCGGCATGCAGTTGCCGATCGTGGCGGCCAGCGCCTCGATGGCCGCGTTCATGGCCGCCAACATCTCGGCCTCGGCCTTCCCGATGCTGACCATGGCCAACGCCCGGCTGATCGCGACCTTCGGCACGAGCGCCCAGGTCGCCGCCTTCGCCCAGCCGCAGATCGCCGGCGAGGCGCTCGGCACCATGTGCCTGTCCGAGCCGCAGGCCGGCTCGTCCCTGGCCGACATCACCACCCTGGCGACGCCCGACGGCCAGGACGGCCTCGGCGCCCGCTACCGGCTGCGCGGCGGCAAGATGTGGATTTCCGGCGCCGACCACGACATCACCGGCGACATCGTCCACCTGGTGCTGGCCAAGACCCCCGGCCTGGACGGCAAGCCGCTGCCGGGCGTGAAGGGCATCTCGCTGTTCATCGTGCCCAAGCTGCTGGACGGTGAACGCAACGACGTCGTCGTCACCGGCCTCAATCACAAGATGGGCTACCGCGGCATCCCCAACACCGTGCTCGCCTTCGGCGACGGCGCCCATACGCCCGGCGGCCGCGCCGGCGCGGTCGGTTACCTGGTCGGCGAGGTCGGCCAGGGCCTGGCGCAGATGTTCCAGATGATGAACGAGGCCCGCATCAATGTCGGCCTCGGCGCCGCCATGCTCGGCTATCGCGGCTACCGCCAGTCGCTGGCCTACGCCCAGGAGCGGCTGCAGGGCCGCCCGGCCGGCGCCAATGCGCCCGCCCCGATCATCGGCCACCCGGACGTGCGCGGCATGCTGCTGGCCCAGAAGGCCTATGCCGAAGGCGCCATGGCGCTGATCTTCTACTGCGCGCGCCTGCTCGACGAGGAACAGACCGGTCAGGACCCGGAGACGGCCCGCCGCCTGCTCGACCTGCTGACCCCCGCCGCCAAGACCTGGCCCTCGGAACTGGGCCTGGCCGCCAACGACCTCGCCATCCAGATCCACGGCGGCTACGGCTACACCCGCGACTTCGACGTCGAGCAGATCTACCGCGACAACCGCCTCAACCCGATCCACGAAGGCACCACTGGCGTCCAGGGCATCGACCTGGTCGGCCGCAAGCTGGCCCGCGACCCCGCCGCCCTGGCCGAGCTCCGCGCCCGCATCGCCGCCACCGCGGCCGCCGCGCAGGCCCATCCCGACCTCGCCCCGAACGCCCAGGCGTTGCTCGCCGCCTGGGAGCAGGTCGCCGCCTTCGCAAGCGCCGTCGCCGCGCCGCTGACCCCGCACGCCCTGGCCGGCGCCACCAGCGCCCTGCGCGCCTTCGGCCACGCCGTGGTCGGCTGGCTGTGGCTCGACATGGCCCTGGCCGCCAAGGCTCTGCCCGCCGACGCCTTCACCGCCGGCAAGGTCGCCGCCTGCCGGTTCTTCTTCGAACAGGAGATGCCCAAGGTCGCCCTCTGGCTCGACCTCGCCCCCGGCTCCGACATCGCCGTGGAGCTCGACGCCGCGGGGTTCTAGCTCGGAAAATTCCTCCCCCGTTGGGGGAGGTGGATCGGCGCAACGCGCCGAGACGGAGGGGGCCTGCTGACTCAGCACCCCCTCAGTCGGCCGACGGCCGACAGCTCCCCCAACGGGGGAGCAATTGGAGGCCTCACGCCCACCGCTGCGGCGGAGCCTTGGCCTTCAGGTCCTCCAGCCGCGCGCGCAGCTCGTCCAGGAACGCCTGCCGGTCGCCCTGCCAGTGCAGCGGGTCGCCGACCAGCACCGTGCAGTTCATCGGCACCGGCAGCGCCTCGCCCTTGGGCAGCACCCGCCCCGCGCCCTGCAGCCAGATCGGATAGACCGGCGCCTGCGGCACGTCGGCGGCCAGCCGCGCCACGCCGCTCTTCAGCTGCGCCATCTCCTCGCCGTCGCCGCGCGTGCCCTCCGGGAAGATCAGCACGATGTCGCCGGCCTCCAACGCCGCGCGCACCGGGGCCAGCACGTCGACCCCGGTCCCGGCCTTGTCGCGCGCCACCGGCACGATGCCGATGATGGTGTTCGACAGCCAGCTGATCAGCCCGCCGCGCAGGAAGTAGTCGGCCGCCGCCGCCGGCCGCACCCGGTCCAGCCCCTTCGACGGATAGAGCGTCAGCATCAGGATGGTGTCGACGTGGCTGGCGTGGTTGGCGGCCAGGATCGCCGGCCCCTTCAGCGGCAGCTTCTCGCGCCCGATGATGTCGGCGCCGGTGAACACGCGGGCGATCGGACGCCCGATCAGCACCAGGACGAGGCGGCGGAACCAGCGCATCAGAAGTGCCCCAGGGCGAAGTAGGCGAGGATGTGGAAGTAGAGCGGCGCGGTGAAGGTCAGGCTGTCGGCCCGGTCCAGCAGCCCGCCATGGCCGGGGATCAGCGCGCTGGTGTCCTTGACCCCGATGTCGCGCTTGATGGCGCTCATCGTCACGTCGCCAGCGAAGCCCGCCAGCGGCAGGAAGATCGCCAGGCACGCCAGCCCGATGCCGCTCAGCGGCGTGAACACCGGGCCCAGGAACCAGATCAGCGCGCTGGTGGTGACCCAGCCGCCGATGAAGCCCTCCCAGGTTTTGTTGGGGCTGACCTTGGGCACGATCTTGCGCTTCCCGAACAGCTTGCCCCAGACGTACTGCGCCACGTCGTTGGCCTCGGTGACCACCAGCAGGAAGAACACCAGCCCCGCCGCGCCGGCCGGCTGCGCCTCGGCGGCCGGGGTGCGCATCAGGAAGGCGATGTAGCCGAGGTTGTAGACGCAGGTGACGATCGCCCAGTGGAACGTCGCCGTGGTCGCCAGGAACGCCCGCGTCTGGCCGATGCAGGCCATCAGGAACGGGATGATCAGGAACACGTAGGTCGGGATGAACACCCGATAGAGGCCGTAGTCGTCGATGACGATGAAGAGGTAGTTGATCCCCATCGCCACGAACGCCGCCAGCACGATCAGCCGGTCCTCGCGCCGCACCGGGGCCAACGACAGGAACTCGCGCAGGGCGATGAACGAGATCACGATCATCAGCGCCGTGAACGCCTGCCAGCCCAGCAGCAGCGCCCCGGCCAGCAGCGCGATCATCACCCACCACGAGGCGATCCGCTGGCGCAGGTTGGTGAAGTCGCCGGCCGGTTTCAGCACCGGCAGCAGCGCGGTGATCCCCACCGCCAGGGTCAGGACCGCCAGCACCCCGCCAAGTCCCCAGAGGACCACCGGCGACTGCTGCGCGAAAAAGGCCGTGAACGCGTCCATCCGTGAGCTGCTCCTGCTGGTTCGCAGCCTTGACCGTACAGCCGATGGCGGCGCAGATTCCATCCCCCAGCAGCAAAGCCACGTCCTGCCACCCTTGAGCGCGTTCCGCACCTTCGCCGGCTCGACCTTCGCCCATGTCGGCTTCGCCTTCCTGGCCATGGGCGGCTGGGCGCTCTACGCCAACGCCGGCCACGGCCTCGCCGCCGCCGCCCTGCCCGCCGTCTCGCAAGGCGTGCTCTCGGGTCTGATCACCCTGGTGCTCAAGCGCGCTCTTGAGGCGATGAGCCCCCGCTTCCCCGGCGCGCTCGCCTACGTGGTCCCCCCGGCGATCACCGCCGCGACGACCCTCGCCCTGCTGGCCAGCGTCCACAAACTGATCGGCACGCCGGAGATCGTCCGCACCATCGCGGTGCCGTGGTCTGTCTCGACCCTCTACGCCGTCGTCTACGCCGCGACCCTGGCGCGCGGCCAAGCCAAGGCCGCCAAATGACCGAAACGCCCGAGAACCGCCGCCCCCTGAAATCGCGCGGGACCGGCTGGGCCCAGGGCCTGGCCTCGGGCCTCGCCAAGGCCGGCGCCAGCCCCGACATGATCTCGGCCGGCAGCATCATCTTCGCCCTGCTCGGCCTGCTGGCCTTTCTCTACGCGGCCGGCGACCAGACGCCGTTCAATCGCGGCGCGCTGCTGATCGGCGCGGGCGTCTGCATCCAGCTGCGCCTGCTGTGCAACCTGCTCGACGGCATGGTGGCGGTCGAGCATGGCAAGGGCGGCCCCTCCGGCCCGATCTGGAACGAGTTGCCCGACCGCATCGCCGACGCCCTGTTCCTGGTCGGGGCCGGCTACTGCGCGGGCCTGGCCGGCTTCACCCTCGGCGCGCCGCTCGGCTGGGCCGCCGCGGTGCTGGCCGTGCTCACCGCCTATGTCCGCGAGCTCGGCCGCGGGCTCGGCTTCCCGGCCGACTTCTCCGGCCCCATGGCCAAGCCGCACCGCATGGCCGCCCTCACCCTGACCTGCGCCATCGCCGCCTTCGAGCCGATGTGGGGCTGGGACGGCCAGACCCTGATCCTCGGCCTGCTGGTCATCGTCGCCGGCGCCGCCTGGACCGTCGTCCGCCGCACCCGCACCCTGGCCGCGCGGCTGGCGGGACGGGACGTCTAGGGCCGCTACCGAAGTCAGCACTCCCGGCCGCCGGCATGTTCATTCGATTTGTCATCGCAAAGCGAGACCGCCAGTCGGGGCGGCGTCAGGGCCTGTTCTATGCCGCGTACGAACTGGAAGAGGTCGGCCAGCTGAGCGACCACGACCTGAAGAGGTTGGCGGCCGTCCATCGTTGGTTCTTCGAGAACATGGACGAGCCGACGCGCGCAGCGCTATCGGCACGCCCGCACGCCACAGCCATGGCGCTGAGCTGGTTCAAGGAGACTGCGATTGAACACGTCTCGAAGATGCGGGAGCTGCAGCGCAGCCTCGAAGACCACGGGGTCTACGCCGAAACGATACGGACAAGACGGCCAGGCTACATCGTCTATGAAGACGCCCATCAAGTCCTGGCTCAGCCCTTCGCCGACACGCCAGTCTGAGCGTTGGCAAGCCTCAGGCGCGGCCATGTCCGTCCGCCCCCCGGCCGAACTCCGCCCCCGCGCACCGGGGAAGCCCCTTGCGCGGCCGACCGCCCTCCCCGCACTCTCGCCGCCCAACCGGCCGGAGAACCGCATGGACAAGCCGCGCATCTTCCTGGGCTCGTCGGGCAAGCAGGCCAAGCTGCTCGCCGCCCTGACCCGCGGCCTGGCCGACGTCGCCGAGGTCGAGCCCTGGACCACGACCTTCAACCCCGGCACCACCACGCTCGGCCGGCTGCTGGAGCTGACCGGCCAGGTCGACTTCGCGGCCTTCGTCTTCGCCCAGGACGACTGGACCGCCGCCACCCCTGAGCCCGACGCCGCTCAGGCCTCGCCGCGCGACAACGTGGTCTTCGAGGCCGGGCTGTTCGGCGGCGTGCTGGGCATGCGCCGCACCTTCATCCTGCACGCCCGCGGCTCCAAGCTGCCGACCGACCTGCTCGGCCTGACCTGCGTGCGCTACGAGGACGCCCTCACCCCGGCCGAAACCAAGGCCATGCTCCAGAAGCTGCGCGGCGCCATCGAGGCCGAGCGCGCCCTGGCCCGCATCGAAGGGGCCTGGTGGCAGTTCTCGCTCACCGCCCGCACCGAGCGCGAACCCTCGGCGCTCAGCCTCATGCGGATCGCCCGCGCCCGCGGCGGCGAACTGGAGATGACCGGCCGCGCCTGGCGCGAGGACGGCGCCCTCTCCTCGCGCTACTGGAGCGAGGCGGTGAAGGAGCGGCGCGACCCGGCCGGCCTGTTCTACTACTGGAACGGCGAGCGGCCGCTCGACCCAGACGCCCCGCAGCTGCACGGCACCGGCGAACTCAAGCTCGAAGCGCCCGACCGCGCGACCGGCTACTTCACCACCTTGTCGGCCAGCCAGCCGGACCTCAACGCCCGCACGTCTGGAACCTATCTGCGCGCCAGCCCCGCCGAGGTCGCGATCATGGACGGCCGCGACGACGCCGCCCGCACCGCCCTGATCGCCGAACGTCTCGAGCACTGGAAAGCGATCCGCAGCGCGTAGGCCGCCTCGATTTCGCGCTAAGCTCACGCCGAGCGCGAGGGGGATCGGATGAGTTGGGAACTGGTCGGGGCGATGCTGGTCGAAGTCGCGCGCGGACGCGGCGGCCGCGGCGGCCTTCGCACCTGGTTCGGCACGGCGCCGTACGCATCCTCGCAGGACGAGGAGCTGCAGGCGATCGCGCAGATGGCGGGGTACGCCCTGGAAGCCCCGGACGCCTTTGTCGAACTGTCCGCCGACGCGGCCCGCGAAACGCTCGCCTTCTTCGCCGCCGACAGCATGGTCACGCCGCGCGGCCGGCCCGCTTCGGCCGAGACGGTCGAAGCCTTCGCCAAGGGGATCGAGCGCCTCGGTCCTTCGACGCGGTTCTTCTCGAACGGCCGCTGGCACGAGTACGCCACGTCCGGATCGTTCGGCAGCTACGCCATTTCCAAGGCCACCTTCGACGGCGGCGTGATCGGCACGAACGGCGAGGTCGCCTTCATCGTCTGGGCCGAGGAAGAGGACTGACGGCCGCCCCGCTCATCCCGGCGAAGGCCGGGACCCAAGCTGAATCTCAGACAGGCCGGCAGCGCTCCAGCGGACGCAAACGTCGCTTGGGCCCCGGCCTTCGCCGGGGTGAGCGGATGGAGTGAAGCCCTAGCTCCGCCGCCGCTCGACCAGCTCGTGCACGATCCCGCCCGGCGCCCGAAACGCCGCATAGGCCAGGCCCGCCTGCGCGTTCCAGGCCGGCTGCGCGTGCAGGAACTCCACGCCCTTGGCGGCGAGTTCGGCCATCGCCGGCCCGATCGCCGCGACCTCGAAGCTGATCACGCTGGCCCCGTCCGCCCCGTGCTCGCCCGCCGGCGCCGGCCGCGCGCAGGCGAAGACGTGCAGCGCCCGCCCGCCGAGCTCGAACACCAACTGGTCCTCGAACCGCTCGCTGAGGCTCAGCCCCAGCACGTCGCGATAGAAGACCAGCGCCGCCTCAAGGTCGGGCGTCATCACCAGCGCCGGGCCGAGTTTCATCATCGCGCCTTCACTCACACCGCTCATCCCGGCGAAAGCCGGGACCCAAGCGGAATCTCAGACACGCAGGCCGCGATCAACCGAAACGCCGCTTGGGCCCCGGCTTTCGCCGGGGTGAGCGGCAAAGGGGCTGCGCGCCCTAAACCGGCGCATCCCCCGCCACCGTCGTGCGGTGCATGACCCGCAGGTGGCCGTCATAGCCGCCCTCGGCGAAGTGCACGGTGCAGCGGTTGTCCCACATCAGCAGCATCCCCTGCTTCCACGTGTGGCGGTAGATGAACTGCTCCTGGGTCATGTGCTGGTAGAGGTAGCCAAGGATCGCGTGGCTTTCCTGGAAGGTCAGGCCTTCGATGCCGACCGTATAGGTCGGGCTGACGAACAGCGCCTTGCGACCGGTTACCGGATGGGTGCGGACCAGCGGATGGGTCAGGGTCTTGTCGGCCTCGGCCGAGACGATGATCTCCATCGTCCGCGCCTCGGTCTCCTTGGCGAACACCCCTTCGGTGCCATAGGCGCGGGTCGCCGAGTGCACCGCCTTCAGCGGCGCCAGCAGCGCCTTCATCCCGTCCGACAGCGCCTCATAGGCCCGCGCGCAATCGGCGAACAGCGTGTCGCCGCCGACCGGCGGGGTGACCTCCGAGCGCAGCAGCGTCGCGGCCGGCGGCTCCTTCTGGAAGCTCCAGTCCGAGTGCCAGCCGGCCCCGAAGTTCTTGGCCTTCTCGTCCGGCTCGCGGCGCAGCTCCAGCACGTTCGGATGGCCGGCCATCGGCTTGATGAACGGGTCGACCCCGAACGGCCCGATCTGCAGGGTGAAGGCCTCCAGCGCCTCCAGGCTCAGCGGCTGGTCGGGAAACGCCACCACCGCGTGCCTGGCCCAGGCGTCCTTGACCTGGCTCAGCGTCTGCGGCGCGAGCGGCGCCGACAGGTCGACGCCCGTGATCAGCGCCCCGAAGCCGCTCGGCTGCGGGGTGACGGCGATAGCGTCGGCGAGCATCTGGCCCATGGTCGTTTCCTCCTGTTTAGCGCAGCCTACCCCCGAACAGTTGACCTCACGCGCCGAAGTTTTGACATTATGCGCCATGCTGCAGCGGTCTGCCCTCGATCAGGCGATCGGACTGCCCTCTCCGGTGGAATCCGGCTAAAGACATTTCCCTTCCCAGGCCGACGCGACGTCATGCGCAAACAGCCGTTTGCATCGGCCCCGTAACCTTGTAATCGAACCGCGCCATGACCTCTTTCGCCAATACGCAAGAAGACAAGCTCATCGCCCTGGTGCCGGACAAGAAGGTCTCGGTCCGCGAGACCTTCGGCGTCGACGTCGACATGAACGTTCCGGCGTTCTCCGAACGTGACGCTCACGTCCCGGACATCGACCCGGCCTACAAATTCGACGCCGAGACGACCAAGGCCATCTGCGCCGGGTTCGCCTTCGACCGCCGGGTGATGGTCCAGGGCTATCACGGCACCGGCAAGTCGACCCACATCGAGCAGGTCGCCGCGCGCCTCAACTGGCCGCTGATCCGCGTCAACCTCGACAGCCACGTCTCGCGTATCGACCTGGTCGGCAAGGACGCCATCGTCCTGAAGGACGGCAAGCAGGTCACCGAATTCCGCGAGGGCATCCTGCCCTGGGCGATCCAGCGCCCGGTGGCGCTGGTGTTCGACGAATACGACGCCGGCCGCCCGGACGTGATGTTCGTGATCCAGCGCATCCTGGAAGCGCAGGGCAAGCTGACCCTGCTCGACCAGAACCGCGTCATCCGCCCGAACCCGTTCTTCCGGCTGTTCTCGACGACCAACACCATCGGTCTGGGCGACACCACCGGCCTCTATCACGGCACCCAGCAGATCAACCAAGGTCAGATGGACCGCTGGTCGATCGTCACCACGCTGAACTACCTGGCCCACGACGTCGAAGCCGACATCGTGCTGGCCAAGTCGCCGCACTACGACACCGCCGAGGGCAAGCGCACCATCGCCGCGATGGTCCGGGTCGCCGACATGACCCGCAACGCCTTCATGAACGGCGACATCTCGACCGTCATGAGCCCGCGGACCGTGATCACCTGGGCCCAGAACGCCGAGATCTTCGGCGGCGACATCGCGCTCGCCTTCCGCATGACCTTCCTGAACAAGTGCGACGAGCTCGAGCGCGGCACCGTGGCCGAGTTCTTCCAGCGCGCCTTCGGCCAGGACCTGCCGGAGAGCACCGCCCGCGTCCGCGTGGCCTGACGACCTCGCCAGCTGAGGCGGGATGTCGCAGACGTCCCGCCCGTCCGGCGCGATTCACCATTTGCTAGCGCGGCGTAGGCGACACCTTGGGCGAACCAAGTGTCGTGTGCCGTGTGATCAGATCGAGTCTCGCCCGTAACCGGCGCGCCATCAGCCGGATCGTCGCCTTTTCTTCAGCCGTGCTGTTGATCGTGGCCGCCGGCTGCCTGGGACTGATCTTCTACACCGCCAAGGTCGTCGACCGCGCCCACGTGGACGAGGAGCGCGCGCTGGTCTCCAACTACCTGCGCGAGCGCGAGCACGAGCTGGTCGGTCAGCTGATCTCGGCCTCGATCTGGGACGACGCCTACCAGAAGCTCGGCCGCAACGGCTTCGACGCCGAATGGGCCGACCTCTACGTCGGCAGCTACTTCGAAACCTACATGCGCCACGCCGCCTCGTTCGTACTCGATGAGGCGGACCAGCCGGTCTACGCCTGGCGCGACGGCGCCCGCGCCGGCGAGCGCCAGGCCGCCGCCTTCCTGCGCGAGACCGCGCCCCTGGTCGCCAAGGTGCGCGAGCTGGAGGCCCTGCGCGGCGCGGCCCGCAACCGCGGCATCGGCGGCTCGATCACCCGCACCGGCGTGATCAGCGTGGGCGGCGAGCTCTACATGGCCGCCGTCACCAACATCTTGCCCGAGACCCCGGCGATCAATTCGCGCGGCGCGCCCGACCGGCTGCTGATCTCGGCGCGCCGCATCGACGCCGCCCTGCTGCAGGACGTCGCCCAGGCCATGCGGGTCGACGACGTGCGCCTCACGCCCTGGAACCGCGCCGTCCCGGCCAGCGTGCAGCTGCACGCCCCCGACGAGACGCCGATCGCCGCCCTGGCCTGGACCAGCAGCCATCCCGGCAACGCCGTGCTGCGCCAGGTCGCGCCGCTGTTCGCCCTCGGCATGGTCGCGCTGCTGATCTCGGCCCTGCTGCTCGCCGCCCGCGTCCACCGGGTGTTCGGCGAGATCGACCGCAACGACCTGGTGCTGCGCCAGACCATGGACGACCTGGTGCGCGCCCGCGACGAGGCGGCCGCCGCCAGCATCGCCAAGTCGCAGTTTGTGGCCAATATGAGCCACGAGATCCGCACCCCGCTGAACGGTATTCTCGGCATGACCCAGATCCTGGCGCGCGAGGACCTCACCGCCGGCCAGCGTCGCCAGCTCGACGTCGTGCGCGAGAGCGGCCAGACCCTGCTGGTGCTGCTCAACGACATCCTCGACATGTCGAAGATCGAGGCCGGGCGCCTGCAGATCGACGCCCACGAGTTCGACCTCGGCCAGGCCGTGCACGTCGCCTGCGCCCCGTTCGCGGCCATGGCCGCCGAGAAGGGCGTCGATCTGCGGTTCGACCTCGACCCGGCCGCCGACGGCGTCTGGTGCGGCGACGGCGTGCGCCTGCGCCAGGTCATCGCCAACCTGGTCTCCAACGCCGTCAAGTTCACCGACGCCGGCGAGGTCGCGGTCCGCGTCGAACGCCAGGCGACGGCTGTCTGCATCACGGTCGCCGACACCGGCATCGGCATCCCCGCCGACCGCATGCACGACCTGTTCGACAAGTTCATCCAGGTCGACGCCTCCACCACCCGCCGCTACGGCGGCACGGGCCTCGGCCTGGCGATCAGCCACGAGCTGGCCGCGATGATGGGCGGCGAACTCACCGTCGAAAGCGTCCCCGGCCAGGGCTCGGTCTTCACCCTGGCCGTGCCGCTGGAATGGCGCGCCCCGGCCCTGGCGCCCGCCGCGCCGCTGCCGCCGGCCCAGGCCCGCATTCCCCGGCCCGACGCGCGCCTGCGCGTCCTGGCGGCCGAGGACAACCTGACCAACCAGCTGATCCTGCGGGCCATGCTCGAGCCGTTCCCGATCGACCTGACCATCGTCAGCGACGGCGCCCAGGCCGTGGATGCGTTCTTCCAGGGCGACTTCCAGCTGATCCTCATGGACGGCCAGATGCCGGTGATGAACGGGGTCGAGGCCGCGGTCGCCATCCGCCGCCTGGAAGGCGAGCGCGACCTGCCGCCGATCCCGATCCTGGCGCTGTCGGCCAACGTCATGCACCATCAGGTCGCCGAGTACCTGGCCGCCGGCATGAACGGCTTCGTGCCTAAGCCGATCGAGATCATCCAACTGCTCGACGCCATCGACCGGGCCCTCGACACCCGCCTCTGCGCCGAGCAGCGGGTCGCCTGACCGAGCAGAGCTAAGAAGCCTAGACCCCGACCGGCGTTCTGCGCATTCTCCGCGCCATTACGAAGACCAGATTTTCAGGTGGGGAAACATGTCCAGGATCACGCTTGCGGCCGCGGCCGCCGGCCTGCTTTTCAGCGCTTTTGCCGTTCCGGCCGCCGCCCAGGCGCCGGCCGCCGGCGACCATAACGACTACTCGAAGACCGACGCCTGGCTGTGCTGGCCGGGCCGCGCCGACGCCTGCGCGATCGACAACACCACGACGGTGATCCAGGCCGACGGCGCGATGAGCCAGGAGACCTGGAAGCCCGACCTCGCCGCGCCGGTCGACTGCTTCTACGTCTATCCGACCGTCTCCAACGACCCGGGCGTGTTCTCGGACATGACCCCGAACGCCGAGGAGCGCCGCGTCGTCGAGCAGCAGCTCGCCCGCTTCGGCTCCAAGTGCAAGATCTACGCGCCGATGTACCGGCAGGTGACCCTGACCACCCTGCGCGCGCGCATGGCGCCCGGCGCCAAGCCGCCGGCCGGGCCGATCCCGACCACCAACTACGACGACGTCGCCGACGCCTGGAACTATTACCTGAAGCACGAGAACAAGGGCCGCGGCGTCGTGCTGATCGGCCACTCGCAGGGCGCGGGCCTGCTGACCGAGCTGATCGCCAAGGAGATCGACGGCAAGCCGGCCCAGAAGCAGCTGGTCTCGGCCCTGCTGCTCGGAACCAACCTGCCGGTGCTGAAGGGCCAGGACACCGGGACCTTCAAGTCGATCCCGCTCTGCAAGACCCCGACCCAGACCGGCTGCGCGGTGGCCTATGTCAGCTTCCGCGAGACCTCGCCGCCGCCCAAGGGCAGCCGCTTCGGCGTGCCGCGCGAGCCGAACCCCGCCATGCAGGCGGCCTGCGTCAATCCGGCGGCGCTCGCCGGCGGCAAGGCCCCGCTGCACGCCTACCTGTCGTCGGGCGCGATGATCGCCGCCGAAGCCGCCCCGCCGCCGGCCTGGACCAAGGACGGCGCCAAGGTCACGACGCCGTTCGTCTCGGTTCCGGGCCTGCTGACCGGCGAGTGCGTCTCCAAGGACGGCTTCGACTATCTGTCGGTGGGGATCAACGCCGATCCGAACGATCCGCGTACGGATGAGATCGCCGGCGACGTAAAGGCCGGCCCGATCATCCTCAAGGATTGGGGCCTGCACCTGATCGACGTGAACCTCGCCATGGGCGACCTCGTCGATCTCGTCGGCAGCCAGTCCCAGGCCTATCTGGCCAAGAAGTAGAACAGCGCCAGCGGCCCGATTTTCCTCCCCCAGCTTTGATGGGGGAGGGGGACCGCGAAGCGGTGGAGGGGGCGGCGGCCGGCAATGAGCCGGAGGCTCGCCCCCTCCACCACGCTGGCGCGTGGTCCCCCTCCCCCGCTTCGCAGGGGAGGAACCAGCGCCTCGCCAGGCTATCCGCCTGTGATCTTCCGCCCGGCCATGAAGCCGAGCACCAGGAACAGCACGAAGCCGACCAGGAACACGAAGAACAGGATCTTGGCGATGCCGGCCGCTGCGCCGGCGATACCGCCAAAGCCCAGGGCGCCGGCGATCAGCGCCACCACCGCGAAAATCAAAGCCCATTTCAACATCGGAACGCCTCCTTGACTGTGGTGGCAACGCCCGTCCTCGGCGCCCGTTCCGCTGGCTTCAGTCGACCAGGCTCGCCCCGCAATCGGCCACCGTGTCGCGCGCCGGACGCGGCGCGAAGCCCAGCTCCGTCCGCGCCTTCTGGGTGCTGAACGCCTGGGTCCGGCCCAGCAGCGGCAGCAGCGCCTTCATCTGCGGCGAAGCCACGGCCAGCCCCTTGGCGACCAGGTCGGGCATGTTCGCGCTCGGGGCCCTGGCGCCGGCCTCCCCCAGCCGCTCACGCAGGGTCTGCGACAGCTCGGCGAACCATAGCGACTCGCCCAGGGCGATGTAGCGCTGGCCCGCCGCCTGCGGCGCCTCCATCGCCTTGATGTGCAGGTCGGCCAGGTCGCGCACGTCGCTGATGTTGAAGCCGAGCCGCGGCAGGGCCGGCGGCTGGCCCTCCAGCAGCCGCTGGATGATCCCCACCGAGCCCAGGTGCTCGCGGGTCAGCACCGGACCGAAGATCGCGCCGGGCAGGATGGTGGTCAGCTGCGTCTGCGGCGCCGTGGCGATGAAGTCCCAGGCCGCCTTCTCGGCCAGCACCTTGGACTTGCGGTAGGCCGCCAGGTCCTTCTGGTCGGGGTCGGTCCAGTCGCTTTCGTCGATCGCCCGCTCCAGCGGCTTCGCCGGCGTGCAGGCCGCGGTCGAGGAGGTCATCACCACCCGCTTGACGCCCGCCCGCGCCGCCGCGCCCAGCACCCGCAGCGTCCCCTCCCGCGCCGCCGCGATCAGGCTTTCGTCGTCGCCGCCCAGCGGCGAGGCGATGTGCAGCACGGCCTCACAGCCTGCGACCGCCTCGTCCCAGCCGGCGTCGGACTTCAGGTCGGCGACCGCGAACTCCAGCCCGTCGGGGGCGACCTGGGTGGCGACCGCCGCGCGCACGTCCGCCTCCCGCGCGGCGCTGCGCACGGACGTCCGGACCTGATAGCCGCGCCGCAACAGCTCGACGATCGTCCAACCGCCGACGAACCCCGTCCCGCCGGTCACCAACACCCGCTGCGCCATCGCTCGCTCCTGCCGCTCGATCCGATAAGTCTTCACTTGTATACTTATCGAACGCAGGTATGTCTACAGGCGTAGATTCATGACCCAACCGACCCCGCCCCGCCGCCGCAACGCCGCCGCCACCCGCGCCGCGATCCTGGCCTCGGCCCGCCGCGCCTTTGCGCGCGCCGGCTACGACGGCGCCGGCGTGCGCGAGATCGCGGCCGGCGCGGGCGTCACCGCCATGCTGGTCAACCGCTACTTCGGCTCCAAGGAGAAGCTGTTCGCCGAGGTCTGCACCGACACCATGCGCGACCCGGTCATCCTCTCGGCGGCCAACCTGGCGGCCAAGGACTTCCCCGCCGCCTTCGCCAAGGCCCTGGTCCAGGTCACCGCCCCGGGCGAGACCCCGCTCGACGGCTTCCTCGTGCTGCTGCACTCGGCCTCCAGCCCGCGCGCCGCCGAGATCGGGCGCGACTGGATCAGCCAGGGCCATCAGGAGACGCTCGAGCGCATGATCGGCGGCCCGCTCGGTCGCGAGCGCGCCGCCGTCGCCCTGTCGCTGGTGGCCGGGCTGCAGGTCATGCGCCAGATGATGGAGATCCAGGTCCTGGCCGGCGCGAAGCCCGCCGACCTCGAGGCCATCCTGATCCCGGTCATCCGCACGCTGTTCGAGTCGAAGGCCGACTAGCTAAACACCGGTCATCCCGGCGAAGGCGTGGCCGAGCTAAGCGCTTGGAACGCGACCGCGCTCTAGGAGCCCGACTCCAGCTTGTCGCGGACCCGGTCGTGGATCTCGGCCGCGGCCGGGGTCAGCGCCTCGCCGAAGTCCTCCATCTCGTAGAACGGGCGGATCTCGATCTCGCTGGGACCCGGCATCGGGTTGGGGCAGCGCTTCACCCACGCCACCGCCTCGTCCATGTCCTTGACCTCCCACAGCCAGTAGCCGGCCACGACCTCCTTGGTCTCGGCGAACGGCCCGTCGATCACCGCCCGCTTGTCGCCGTCGAAGGCCACCCGCTTGCCCTTGGACGAGGGCTGCAGCCCGTCGCCGCCCTTCATGATCCCGGCCTCGACCAGCAGTTCGTTGTAGCGGCCCATCTCCTCCAGCAGCTCGCTCGACGGCATCAGCCCAGCTTCGCTGTCGGCCGTCGCCTTCACCAGAACCATCACGCGCATCGTTCTTCTCCTCAGCATGAGCCCCGCAGGCCCGATCGACCCTAGGACGAACCAGAACCCAGCGAACCGACATCAGGACACGCGCCGACGAAATTTCACCGCACGCGGCGCCCCTCGCTGTAGTCTGGCTTCCCGCCGGCCCGGGCCGCGGTTGGTCTGGAGGCGTGTCCCATTCCCACCGAACCTATCCTGAACCTCGCCGTGGCGCTGGGCGTCGGGCTGCTGATCGGGGCCGAGCGCGAACGCCGCAAGCAGGAACGCCCCTCGCGGTCGGCGGCGGGAATTCGCACCTTCACGGTCGCCGCGCTGGCCGGCGCGGTCAGCCTCCTGGTTGGCGGCGTCGTTCTGCTCTCGGTCGTCACCGCGGCCACGGCGGCCTTCGCCGCACTTGCCTACTGGCGCGCCCAGGGCGAGGACGATCCGGGCCTCACGACGGAAGCCGCCCTCGTGTTGGCGGTTCTGGTCGGCGCGCTGGCCGTCCCGCAACCGATGCTCGCCGCGGGGGTGGGCGTCGTCGTCGCGATCCTGCTCGCCGCCCGCACGCCGCTGCATCATTTCGTGGGATCGGTGCTGACCGGCGACGAGGTCCGCAGCGGCCTGCTGCTGGCCGGCGCCACCCTGGTCGTGCTGCCGCTGCTGCCGGATCAGCCGATGGGCCCCTACCAGGCCCTCAACCCTCGCTCGATCTGGCTGGTGGTGATTCTGCTGCTGGGCATCGGCGCCGCCGGCCATGTCGCCATCCGCACCCTAGGCGTCCGCTTCGGCCTGCCGCTCGCCGGCCTCGTCGCGGGCTTCGTGTCCAGCACCGCCGCGATCGGCGCCATGTCGGCGCGCGCGGCCAAGACCCCGAATCTGCTGGCCGGCGCCGTAGCCGGCGCAGTGCTCTCGACCGTGGCGACCATCGTACAGTTGGCCGTCCTGCTCGCCGCTCTAAGTCCGCCGACGCTGCGCGCCATGGCCGCGCCGCTCCTCTGCGCCGGGCTGGCGGCGGGGGCCTATGGCGCGGTGTTCACCCTGCAGGCGCTGCGCCAGCCTCCCGCCGAGGAGGACGCCGACGCCGGTCAGGCCTTCAGCCTGTCCAGCGCCCTGATCTTCGCCGCGACCTTGGCGGTCATCCTCGTCGTCTCGGCGGCGCTCAACGCCCGGTTCGGCGGCGCCGGCGCGGCGGTGAGCGCGGCCGCCGCCGGGCTGGTCGACGCCCATGCGGCGGCGATCTCGATGGCCTCGCTGGCCGCCGCCGGGGACATGACGCCCCACGCCGCGGTTCTGCCCATCCTGGTCGGTCTGACCACCAACACGCTTTCCAAGACGATTTTCGCCCTGTCCGGCGGCCAGCGCGCCTTCGTCTGGCGGGTGGTCCCCGGCCTGGTGCTGGTCACGGCCGCCGCCTGGGCCGGCGCGTTGCTGCAGGCCTGGCTCGGGTGGTGATCCCTCGCCGGGCCCGCAACTCCCCCTTTAGGGGGAGCATCTGAGCCACACGGCGCATTCCCGCTTGGGCGACGCGAACCGTCGTTCTAAATGGGTGGCATGGCCAAGAACCCGGAAAGCCCTGTCGAGCCCTTCAAGCGCGCCCTGGCCCACGCCGCGCGCTCCCTGGCTGAGAAGCCGGACCTGGAAATCGTCTATTCAGGCGAGGGCCCGCAGCTGGCCGGCAACCGCGCCGTGCTGCCGCATCCGCCCCGTGACCTGACCCCGGCCGACGCCGCGCGCATCCGCGGCCTCGCCGACCAGATGGCCTTGCGCCTGGCCCACCACGACACCGCCGCCCACGCCAAGGGCCGGCCGGCTTCGGCGCTCGGCGCCCCGATCTACGACGCGCTGGAGCAGGCCCGCATCGAAGCCATCGGCGCGAATGCGCTGGGCGGGGTGAAGGTCAACCTCCGCGCGGTCCACGAGCACGCCTGGGCCAAGAAGCCGCTGAACCAGCTCGAGGCGCTCGCCAACCCGCCGATGGCCGACGTCGTCGCCCTGCTGGCCCGCGAACGGATGACCGGCGAGCCGCCGCCCTCGATGGCCAAGCCCTTGGTCGACCTGTTCCGCGCCGAGGTGGAATCCAAGGCCGGCGCCGACCTCGACCGCCTGGTCGAAGCGGCCGACGACCAGAAGGCCTTCGCCAAGATCGCCCGGACCATCCTGCGCGACCTCTCGATGGGCGACGACCTGACCGACGCCCCCGACCAGGCCGACGACGAGGAAGGCGACAGCGAGGACGGCGAGGCGGAATCGCAGGACGACGGCGACGAGGGCGAAGGCGAAGGCCAGTCCCCGCAGCAGACCTCGATGGACGAGAACGAGGCGACCCATCGCGAGAGCGAGGACGCCGACAGCCAGATGATGCAGGCGGAGGACGATCCCAACGCCGAGGACACCGACGAGCCGCCGGAGATGGGCGAAGGCGAGCAGCCGGCCCGCCCCGACCTCAAGGGCGACGCCAAGGTCGCCACCTACAAGGTGTTCACCACCGCCCACGACGAGGTCGTGGCGGCCGAGGAGCTCTGCGACGCCGAGGAGCTGACGCGCCTGCGCGCCTATCTCGACCAGCAGCTGGCCAGCCTCTCCAGCGTCGTCTCACGCCTGGCCAACAAGCTGCAGCGCAAGCTGATGGCCCAGCAGAACCGCTCGTGGAGCTTCGACCTCGAGGAAGGCATCCTCGACACCGCGCGGCTGACCCGGGTGATCACCGACCCGACCGCGTCGCTGGCCTTCAAGGAAGAGGAAGACACCGAGTTCCGCGACACGGTGGTCACCATCCTGATCGACAATTCCGGCTCGATGCGCGGCCGCCCGATCATGGTCGCCGCGGTCTGCGCCGACATCCTGGCCCGCACGCTCGAGCGCTGCGGCGTGAAGACCGAGATCCTCGGCTTCACCACCCGGGCCTGGAAGGGCGGCTCCTCGCGCGAGGACTGGCTGAAGGCCGGCAAGCCGGCCCAGCCGGGCCGCCTGAACGACCTGCGCCACATCATCTACAAGGCCGCCGACGCTCCGTGGCGGCGGGCCCGCCGCAACCTCGGCCTGATGATGCGCGAGGGCCTGCTCAAGGAGAACATCGACGGCGAGGCGCTGATGTGGGCGCACCAGCGGCTGATCGGCCGCCCCGAGGCGCGCCGCATCCTGATGGTCATCTCCGACGGCGCCCCGGTCGACGACTCGACCCTGTCGGTGAACTCCGGCCACTACCTCGAGCGTCACCTGCGCGACGTGATCACCGAGATCGAGACCAAGAGCCCGGTGCAGCTGATCGCCATCGGCATCGGCCACGACGTCACCCGCTACTATCGCCGGGCCGTCACCATCGTCGACGTCGAGCAACTGGCCGGCGTCATCGTCGACCAGCTGGCCGAGCTGTTCGACGAGGAGATCCGCAAGGTCACCCGCAAGAACGCGAACCTTCTGGCCCCGCCGCCGAGCACCCAAGGCCCGCAAGGCGGCCCCGCCCGCCGCTCGACCTTCAAGGAAGTCCGGAGAGCGGTGGCGTGATCGCAAGGCGGGGGCGCCGGTCCAGTTCCTCCCCCACTGGGGGAGGTGGATCGATGAGAAGCATCGAGACGGAGGGGGACTGCCCTCACATGGCGTCAAAGTCCCCCTCGGTCGGCCGTCCGGCCGCCAGCTCCCCCAGAGGGGGAGCAATTAAGGTGGCCGCCGCCTTCGCCGCGCTGGCGCTCGCCGCCTGCGCGCAGCAGGCCCCGGCCCTGCCGACCGCGCCGCTGCCCGCCGGTCCGGCCATCGCCATCGCCGCGACGCCGGTCCCGCTCAACCCGGCGGACCCCGCCCAGGACCGCATCGGCGACTTCCACTACGCCGGCGGCCTGGTGCTGTCCTCGGCCAACACCGCCCGCTTCCACGGGCTCTCGGACATGGCCGTGCGCAATGGCGTCGACCTGACCGCGGTCAGCGACGAGGGTGACATCGTCAAGGCGCGCCTCGTGCTCGACAAGGCCGGCCGCCTGGTCGGACTGACCGACGGCCGGGTCAGCGCTCTGACCGGCCTCGACGGCAAGCCGCTGCAGGGCAAGCTTGAGTCCGACTCTGAGGGCATGGCCCTGCTCGCCAACGGCGACATGCTGATCAGCTTCGAGCAGCGCCATCGCATCTGGCTCTACCCGGCCGACGGCTCCCCGCCGCGCGAGGCGCCCGCCCCCGACGCGACCTTCCCCGCCAACGGCGGCATGGAGGCGCTCGGCCCCGATCCCGCCAACGGCCCCGACGCCTATGTCGCCGGCGGCGAGGAAAGCGGCCAGACCTGGACCTGCAAGCTCTCGGGCGGCTGCACGCCCGGCCCGGTCATCGCCAAGCCGGTCGAGTTCGGCCTAGTGGCCGTCACCCGCCTGCCCCAGGACCGCACCGCCTGGCTGCTGCGCGCCTGGGACCCGGTGCGCGGCAACCGCATCGCCCTCAGCATCCACGACGCCGGCGGCGAGATCGCCCGCATGGACATGGCCCGGCCGCTGACCATCGACAATTTCGAGGCCATCGCCGCGGTCCCGGCCAAGGACGGCGCGGTGCGCTTCTACATCCTGTCGGACGACAACTTCCAAAGCAGCCAGCGCACCCTGCTGCTGGCCTTCGACTGGAAGCCGGCGCGCTAGCCGAGCGGCGGCTTTCTGGAAGCCCGCGGCCGAAACCTGCCGCTAGAGGGCCTATCGGCAGGCCAGAGCGGCCTATGGGCAGGTTGATGGCCCGAAAAACCGTCCTATCGGCAGGATCGCCCTAGCCCTCTGCCGGTAGCCAGACGAACCCGTCGCCGTGCGTCTTCACCCGGCCCAGGCCCGGATAGGGGAAGTGCACCGCATAGAGCTGCAGGTCCTGGTCGGCGGCCATCTTGAGCAGCGCCCGGCGGCTGGCCGGCGCGCTCGTCGAGCCGCCGTCGTACTCCAGGGTCCAGTCGGGCTTGGCGACCGAGATCACGAAGTGATGCATCGCATCGCCGATATAGAGCAGCCGCTGGTCGCCCGAGGCGATCTCGTAGGCGCTGTGGCCGGGCGTGTGCCCCCTGACCTCGACCGCCGTCACCAGACCGGGCAGGATCTCCGCGTCCGGCGCGAACGGCGCGACCTTCGGCGCGATCGCCTTCACCAGCGCCGCCTGGCCCGCATCGGCCTGCATCGCCGCCCATTCGGGCGCGGAGACATGGATCGCCGCATTGGGGAACGCCAGGCCCCCGCCCGCATCGGTCAGGCCGCCGACATGGTCGGCGTGGCTGTGCGAGATGAAGATGTCCGTGACCTGGGCGGGCTCGACGCCGGCCGCCCGCATCGAGGCGAGCAGCTGGCCGCCCTCCGCGAAGCCGACCCGCGCCGCGCCAGCGTCGAACAGCATGACGCGTCCCTCGCCGCGGACCAGCAGGGGCTGGATGCTGAGATCGAGCGAGTCGCGGCCCGCGCCCTTGAGCACGGCGGCCACTTCGGCCGGCGGGCGGCCGATCCCGAAAGTCTTGCCGTCGTTGGCGACCTTGATCGTCCCGTCCAGCAGCGCGTCGGCCCGCAACTCGCCGATCCTGAAGCTGTAGGGGGCCTGGGCGACTGCGGCGGGCTCGGGCGGTGCGGCGCGCTCGGTCTTCGGCGAGCAGGCCGCGAGCGCGGCGAGCGCGGTCAGGGTCAGGGCGACGTTGCGAAGGCTCATGGCCGGAGCTCCCTGTCGGACCTCGCCGAATATGGGCCCTTCGGACAACGGCCGAAACGAAAAAGGCCGCCCCGGAGGGCGGCCCTTTGAACTCTGGAGAGAGCTCGTAGACTTAGGCGGCGGCTTGGCTGGCCAGCTTGGCCTTCAGCTGGCGCTTGATCTTCAGAGCGCGCGGCGACAGTTGCTCGTCACGGGCGCCGGCAAGGAACACGTCCAGGCCGCCCTTGAAGTCCAGGGTGCGCAGCGCGGCGTTGGTCACGCGCAGACGGAACGATTGGCCCAGCGCGTCCGACTGGAGCGTGGCGGGCGACAGGGCCGGCAGGAAGCGGCGCTTCGTCTTGATGTTCGAGTGGCTGACGTTGTGGCCGACCATGGGACCGACACCGGTGAGTTCGCAACGACGCGACATGGCTTTATGACCTACGCGAGAAAGGGATGGACGGCGGGCGAACCCGCGCCAAGGAGCGGGCGATATAGTCGAAGGGTCCCGGCGGCGTCAAGGCGGAGCCGACATTTGCCTGCTCCAAACCGCCAGAAAAGCGACTCCCGCCGCTGACGAGGGGCGAGCCGCGTTGTGGTCCAATGACCTTGAGGTACAATAGCTTGTAGGGAACAAAAACTGAATCGGCCCGAGTCGCTGATTCGGTCACCCTTCGTTTCGCCGGTGTTCCCCGCGCCCCGCTAATCCCAGAACGCCGTTCTCCAAGAATGACAAAAGCCCCGCACGCGGACGCGCGGGGCTTTCGATTCTGCGGTGCTGTCTGCCTGTTAGGACAGAACCACCAGCACGACGCGGCGGTTGGCCATGCGGCCTTCGCGGGTGGTGTTCGACGCGACCGGCTCATCCTCGCCATAGGCGATGGTGGCGATGCGGTTCAGAGCCACGCCCTGCTTGTTCAGGTAGCGGCGAACCGTCTCGGCGCGGTCCTGGGCCAAGCGCATGTTGCCTTCCGGCGAACCGGTGGCGTCCGTGTGACCTTGGACTTCGACGTAGACGTTCTTGTTCTCGCCCTTCAGCTGCTCGGCGAAGGCCGACAGACGCGACTCGGCTTCCGGCGACAGCGTCGACTTGCCGAGCGGGAACTTCAGCGCATCGTCCGACATCACCACCGAGTACATGAACTTGCCCTCGGCCAGCTTGCCGGCCGCGGTGGCGCGATCCAGGGCTTCACGCGAGGTGCGGTCCAGTTCGCCCAGGCGGGTCTCGTGGTTGGCGACCTTGCCGTCGACAACGGCGACCTGCTCATTGACGAACTTCTTGGTGGCGCAGCCGCCGAGCCCGAGCGTCCCGATGGCGAGCGCGCTCAAAACCACCGCGCGAGTTTTTGTACCGATCATCTTCTTACGACCTCTCCCGTCGCCTTTTCCTAAGTCTGGATGCTTTCGAACCCCCCTGATGAGCCAAGGGTTTCCCCGCATGAAACGGGCAGACTTCGGCGTCCGTAACGGTCGTGGTGGCGCATGGTTGCCAATCGGTTGCGGCGACGTTCCGTCGCACCCTGGCCAAATGGCCAGGGCTCCGCGCCCTCCGGGTCCTACCGGAGACGGGTCTTAGGACCGCGAAATCCCAAGCCTGCTTTGGGTTGGCGCGCCCGCGCCCGGCCCGCGAAAAAATCGTCGCCTGTTCGGGAACCCGCGCCACGCCGGAACCTTAGGCAGTGAAGGCCGCCCGGAGCGCCACGGGATTGCGGAACCCGTGTCGATACACTAATAACTGACCGGTCAGTTATTAAAGGCGAGACAGATGCTTCCCGCCGGACAGCCGAAGTTCAAGCGCCGCAAAGCCGACCGACCTGACGAGATCGTCGCCGCGGCGATGGAGATCTTCGCCGAGAAGGGCTTCGCCGCCGCGCGGCTGGACGACATCGCCGCCCGCGCCGGGGTCTCCAAGGGGGCGCTCTACCTCTACTTCGCGACCAAGGAAGACATCTTCCGGGCCGTGATCGAACATGGCGTCGCCCCCAACCTGGGCCGCATCCAGGCGGCGCTGGCCGAGCACCACGCCTCGTTCCCCGACCTGCTGCGCGCCGTCGTGGCGATCGTTTCCGGCATCGCCGCGGACTCGCCGGTCGGCGGGATCATGAAGATGGTGATCGGGGAATCGAGGAACTTTCCGGAACTCGCCCGCGCCTGGCGCGAGCGGCTGGTCGAACCGGCGCTCGGCGCGATGAGCGGCGCCATCGCCGCCGCTCAGGCCCGTGGCGAACTGCGGGCCGGCGATCCGCGCCACTACGCGATCTCGCTGGTCTCGCCGATGCTGCTCGGGGTGATCTGGCGCGAGACCTTCGTCCCCGTCGGCGCCGAGCCGCTCGACATCCCGACCCTGGCGCAGCAGCACGTGGAGCTCTGGCTCCGCGGCATGCGTCCCGAGACAGGAGCCGCCGCATGAGGCAACGCCTTCTGGTCGTCGGCCTGCTGCTGGTCGCCGCCGTGCTGGTCGCGGTGCTGTGGGTCTTCCCGCGCCTGCACCGCTCGCCGGTGCTGTCGGGCTATGTCGAGGGCGAGGCGCTTTACATGGCCTCCCCCGTCGCCGGCCGCGTCGATCAGATGCTGGTCCAGCGCGGCGATCAGGTGGTGGCCGGCCAGAAGCTGTTCGTCGTCGATCCCTCGCAACTGCAGGGCGCGCGCGACCAGGCCAGCGCCGAGGTCTCCGCCGCCCAGGCCCAGGCCGCCGACGCCCGCAAGGGTCAGCGCCCTGTGGAACTGGCGGTGTTCGACGCCAATGTCGCCGCCGCCGAAGCGACCCTGCGCGACGCCGAGGCCACCCTGCGCCGGGTGCGGCCGCTCGCCGAGAAGGGCTTCTACGCCAAGGCCCAGCTGGACGACGCCCAGGCCTCCCGCGACGCCGCCGCCGCCCAGGTCGCCGCCGCCCGCAAGCAGCGCCAGGCCGCCGCGCTCGGCGCCCGTGAAGACCAGATCCGCGCCGCCGACAGCCGCGTGGCCCAGGCCGACGCCGCCCTGACCGCCGCCCAGGCCCGGCTGACCGACATCGCCCCCCTCGCCCCCGGCGCGGCGCGGGTCGAGGACGTCTTCTTCCAGACCGGCGAGTGGGCCGCCGCGAACCAGCCGATCCTGGCCCTGCTGCCGGACGAGCGCATCAAGGTCCGCTTCTTCGTGCCCCAGGCCGACGTCTCGACCTACAAGGTCGGCTCAGTGGTCAAGTTCGCCTGCGACGGCTGCGCGTCCGGTCTCACCGCCAAGGTCAGCTACATCAGCCCCCGGCCCGAATTCACCCCGCCGGTGATCTACAGCCGCGAGGCCCGCGACCGCATGGTGTTCCTGGTCGAGGCGGTTCCTTCGGCCCGACTCAATCCCGGCCAGCCCGTAGACGTCACGCCGCTGGAGCGCGCCAAGTGAGCCTGGCCATCGACGTCCGCGGGCTCAACAAGAGCTTCGGCGACAAGCACGTCGTCCAGGACGTCTCGCTGCAGGTCGAAGAAGGCAAGATCTGCGGCTTCCTGGGGCCCAACGGCTCGGGCAAGACCACCACCCTGCGGATGCTCTGCGGGCTGCTGACCCCCGACAGCGGCGAAGGCACGGCGCTGGGCCTCGACATCATCACCCAGGCCAACCTGATCAAGCGCCGCGCCGGCTACATGACCCAGAGGTTCTCGCTCTACGAGGACCTGACCATCGAGGAGAACCTGCAGTTCTCCGCCCGCATCCACAGCCTCAACCGCCGCAAGGACAGGGTCGACCAGGCGCTGGAACGGCTGGGCCTGATCGAGCGCCGCGCCCAGCTCGCCGGCTCGCTGTCGGGCGGCTGGAAGCAGCGCCTGGCCCTGGCCACCGCTACCCTGCACGAACCCAAGCTGCTGCTGCTCGACGAGCCCACCGCCGGCGTCGATCCCAAGGCGCGGCGCACCTTCTGGGACGAGATCCACGCCCTCTCGGCCGAGGGCCTGACCGTGCTGGTCTCCACCCACTACATGGACGAAGCCGAGCGCTGTCACGAGATCGCCTACATCAGCTACGGCCGGCTGATCGCCCGCGGCACGGCGCAGCAGGTGATCGAGAGCACCCACCTGGTGACCTTCAACGGCGACGGGCCGGGCGTCGACCGCCTGTCGGTGGAGATCGGCAAGCTGCCCGGCGTCGACATGGCCGCCCCATTCGGCCAGTCGCTGCACGTCTCGGGAACCGACCGCGCCGCGCTCGAGGCCGCCCTCGCGCCCTACCGCCGCGCGCCGTTCAAGTGGACCCAGGTCGAGCCGAGCCTCGAAGACGTCTTCATCCGGCTGATGGAAACGTCGGAGGACAACTTCAAATGAACGGCTTCTCGATGACCCGCGTGCTGGCGGTGATGATCAAGGAGTTCAAGCAGCTCACCCGCGACCGGCTGACCTACGCGATGATGTTGGCCATCCCGGTCGTCCAGCTGCTGCTGTTCGGCTACGCGATCAATTCCGAGCCGCGGCACCTGCCGACCGCTTTGCTGGTGCAGGAAGACAGCGTCTTCGCCCGCTCGATCACCGCGGCGCTGAAGAACAGCGCCTATTTCGACCTCGTCGCCCAGGCCCGCACCCCGACCGAGCTGGACGAGATGGTCCGGCGCGGCGAGGTGCAGTTCGCGATCACCATTCCCGGCGACTTCACCCGCCGCGTCGCCCGCGGCGATCAGGCCCAGATCCTGGTCGACGTCGACGCCACCGATCCGTCGGCGACCGGCGCGGCGGTCGCCGCCCTCGCCGCCCTGCCGCAGCAGGCCCTGGTCAACGACCTGAAGGGCGCCCTCGCCGCCCGCGGCCAGGCCGCGCCGCCGTTCGAGGTGATCGTCCACCGCCGCTACAATCCCGAGGCCATCACCGCCTACAACATCGTCCCGGGTCTGCTGGGGATCATCCTGTCGATGACCCTGGTGATGATGACCGCGCTGTCGGTCACCCGCGAGGCCGAGCGCGGCACCATGGAGAGCCTGCTGGCCACGCCCGTCGAGCCGATCGAGGTGATGGCCGGCAAGCTCGCGCCCTATGTCTTCGTCGGCCTGGTGCAGACCGCGATCATCCTGCTGCTGGCGCGGTTCCTGTTCGACGTGCCGATGATGGGCGGGTGGCTGGGCCTGTCGCTCGGGGTGGCCCTGTTCATCGTCGGTTCGCTGGCCCTCGGCTTCCTGATGTCCACCGTCGCCAGGACCCAGCTGCAGGCCATGCAGATGAGCATGTTCTACATCCTGCCCTCGATCCTGCTCTCGGGGTTCATGTTCCCGTTCCGCGGCATGCCGGCCTGGGCCCAGGCGATCGGCGAGGTGGTGCCCGTCACCCACTTCCTGCGGGTGGTGCGCGGGGCGCTGCTGAAGGGCCAGGGGATCGAGGACATGTGGCGCGAACTGCTGGCCCTGACCGCCTTCGTCTGCGTGGTCACCGCCCTGGCCATGGCCCGCTACCGCCGCACCCTGGATTGATCTCCCGGACGCGGCGCCAGATTAGCGCGAATTAACGGGAGCCCCCGCCTGCGGCGGTGTAACTGCATTTGCAAAGTTACAGTTACGGGGGGATCCCATGCATAACCGTCGCCAGCTCCTGGCGAGCGCCGCCGCGTTCGGCGCCGCCGCCGCCGCGCCGAAACTCGCCCTCGCCGCCGCGCCGACCGGCGAAGCGGCCAAGATGTACGCCTTCTTCGACCAGGCGATGGCCCGGACCTTCCGCCGCTCGCCGGAGGTGCCGACCTCGCTCGGCATCGACAAGGGCGACCTGGCCTGGACCAAGTCCGAGCTGTCCGACTACTCGCTGACCGCCCTGGCCGAGAACAAGGCCAACACCACCCGCGACCTCAAGGACCTGCGCAGCCTCGACCGCAAGCAGCTCAAGGGCATGGACGCGGTCAGCTACGACACCGTCGAGTTCGTGCTGGCCGTGCAGGACGAAGCCAACCGACGCTTCCAGTACGGCGGCCAGGGGGTGAACTCGCCCTATGTCATCTCGCAGCTGACCGGCGCCTACCAGCAGATGCCGGACTTCCTCGACACCCAGCACAGCATCGAGGCCAAGGACGACGCCGACGCCTATGTCGCGCGGATGGAGGCCTTCGGCCGCCTGCTCGACCAGGAAGCCGACGTCGTCCGCCATGACGTGGCCCTGGGCGTCACGCCGCCGGACTTCGTGCTCGACAAGGCGATCACCCAGCTCAAGGCGTTCCTGGCCTATGAGCCGGAGAAGGCCCCGCTGGTCGCCAGCCTGGTGCGCCGGACCAAGGAGAAGAACATCGAGGGCGACTGGGCCGGCCAGGCCGAGGGCCTCTACGCCGACAAGGTCCGCCCGGCCCTCGCCCGCCAGCTGGCCCTGCTGGAGGGTCTGCGCCCGAAGGCCGTGCACGACGCTGGCTGCTGGCGCCTGCCGGACGGCGACGAGTACTATCGCCTCGGCCTGCGCAACTACACGACCTCGAACATCACCCCGGACGAGGTGCACAAGACCGGCCTCGACCTGGTCGCCAGCCTGGGCGCCGAAGCCGACGCCCTGATGAAGAAGGCCGGCTACACCAAGGGCAGCGTCGGCGAGCGCTACCGCGCGATGGCGCAGGATCCCAAGCAGGTCTACCCGAACACCGACGCCGGCAAGGAAGAGCTGCTGGCCAAGCTCAACGAGCAGGTGAAGATCATCGAGGGCAAGCTGCCGCAGTGGTTCGGCCAACTGCCCAAGGCGCCGCTGGAAATCCGCCGCGTGCCTCCGGCCACCGAGGCCGGCGCCCCGGGCGGCTACTACTTCTCGCCCAGCCTCGATGGCGCGCGCCCGGGCATCTACTGGATCAACCTGCGCGACACCGCCGAGGTCCCGGCCTGGACCCTGCCGACCCTGACCTATCACGAGGGTCTTCCGGGCCACCATCTGCAGCTGGCGCTCAACAACGAGGCCGGCGACCTGCCGCTGATCCGCAAGGTCATCGGCTTCTCGGGCTACAGCGAAGGCTGGGCGCTCTACGCCGAGCAGTTGGCGGTCGAGATGGGCATGTATGACAACGACGTGCTCGGCCACATCGGCATGATCCACGACGCCATGTTCCGCGCGGTCCGCCTGGTGGTCGACTCGGGCATGCACCACAAGCGCTGGAGCCGCGAGCAGGCGGTGAAGTATTTCGTCGACAACATCGGCGACGCCGAGGCCAGCGCCATCACCGAGGTCGAGCGCTACTGCGTCTGGCCGGGCCAGGCCTGCAGCTACATGGTCGGCAAGATCACCTGGATGGACGCGCGCGCCCGGGCCAAGAAGGCGCTGGGCCGCAAGTTCGACATCCGCAAGTTCCACGACGCGGGCCTGCTCGCGGGCGGAACCCCGCTGACGGTCCTCGACCAGGTCATCGACAACTACATCGCCGCGGCGAAGTAGGCGTTCAATTCCTCCCCCGGTGGGGGAGGTGGATCGATGCGCCGCATCGAGACGGAGGGGGCTTGCTGAGTCAGCAGTCCCCCTCAGTCGGCCATTCGGCCGACAGCTCCCCCAGAGGGGGAGCAACTTAGGCGCACTCCCCGCCAAGCCCCGCTTGCCGCGCGGTGATTCCCGCCCCACCTTCAGTTCATGAGCGCGCGTCTGTCGGACTTCGGCCCGCCCAAGTTGGTGGCGGTGCTCGGACCGACCAATACCGGCAAGACCCACCTGGCCGTCGAGCGGATGCTCGGCCATGCCAGCGGCATGATCGGCCTGCCTTTGCGGCTACTGGCGCGCGAGATCTACGACCGTATCGTCAAGCTGCGCGGCCCGTCCTGCGTCGCCCTGATCACCGGCGAGGAGAAGATCGTCCCGGCCCGCGCGCAGTATTTCGTCTGCACGGTCGAGGCGATGCCGCTGAGCCGCCAGGTCGAGTTCCTGGCCGTCGATGAGATCCAGCTCTGCGCCGACCCCGAGCGCGGGCACATCTTCACCCACCGCCTGCTGCACGCCCGCGGCCGGTTCGAGACCATGTTCATGGGCGCCGGGACCATGGCGCCGCTGATCCGCCGGCTGCTGCCCGACGCCGAGATCGTCACCCGCGAGCGGTTCTCGCGCCTGACCTATTCCGGTCCCAAGAAGCTGACCCGCCTGCCGCGCCGCTCGGCCGTCGTCGCGTTCTCGGCCGACCAGGTCTATGCGATCGCCGAGCTGATCCGCCGCCAGCGCGGCGGCGCGGCGGTGGTCATGGGCTCGCTGAGCCCCCGCACCCGCAACGCCCAGGTCGCGCTCTACCAGTCCGGCGAGGTCGACTTCCTGGTCGCCACCGACGCCATCGGCATGGGCCTGAACATGGACGTCGACCACGTGGCCTTCGCGGGCCTTCGCAAGTTCGACGGCAAGCGCACCCGCTTCCTGCACCCGCCGGAGGTCGGCCAGATCGCCGGCCGCGCCGGCCGCTTCACCCGCGACGGCACCTTCGGCGTCACCGGCGAGTGCGAGGACATGGACGCCGACCTGATCGAGGCGGTCGAGCAGCACCACTTCGAAGCCGTGACCGCCGCCGAATGGCGCAACGCGGCCCTCGACTTCTCCTCGCTCGCGACCCTGCAGCGCTCGCTCTCGGCGCCGCCGGCCCAGCCGGGCCTGAAGCTGTCGGCCGAGGCGCTGGACGAAAAGACCCTGCGCGCCCTGGCCGACGAGCCGGAGGTGATCGACCGCACCCTGCGCGACCGCTCCGCCATGACCCGGCTGTGGGACGTCTGCCAGACGCCCGACTTCCGCAAGACGTCGGGCGAGGAGCACATCCGGCTGGTGCGCGAGTTCTTCGGCTGGCTGACCAGCCGCGACCGCAAGGTCCCCGAGGACTGGATCGCTGGCCAGTACAAGCACCTCGACCGCACCGACGGCGAGATCGACACCCTGGCGGCCCGGCTCGCCAGCGTCCGCACCCTGGCCTATGTCGCCAACCGACCCGACTGGCTGGCCGATCCCGGCGGCTGGCAGGGCAAGACCCGGCTGCTCGAGGACCGGCTCTCCGACACCCTGCACGAGAAGCTGATGGCGCGGTTCGTCGACCGCCGCACCAGCGTGCTGATGCGCGCCCTGCACGTGCGCGGCGACGTGCTGGCCGGCGTCGCCGCCGACGGCGCGGTGACGATCGAGGGCCAATATGTGGGCAAGCTGAGCGGCGTCGCCTTCGAGCCGGCGCATGGCTCCTCGATGATCGAGGAAAAGGCCCTGCGCGCCGCCGCCGTCGCCGCCGTCTCGCCCGAGATCGCCAAGCGGCTTGGCCAGCTGTCGGCCGAACCGGACGACGCCTTCTCCTTCACCCCCGACGGCGTCGTGCTGTGGCGCGGCGAGGCGACGGCGGCCTTCGCCGGCGGCACGCCGTTCGCGCCGCGCGTGCGGCTCTATGGCGAGCTTGGCCCGGCCCAGGCCCGCGAACGCGCCGCGCGGCGCCTGGAAGCTTTCCTGGCCGCAGAAGCCGCCCGCCGGTTAGCGCCGCTGCGCAGGCTCGAGGGCGCCGTCGCCACCGGCAAGGTCAAGGGCCTGGCCCGCGGGCTCGCCTATCGGCTGATCGAGGGCGGCGGGGTGCTGGATCGCGATCTGGTGCGGGCCGACGCCAAGGCGCTGAGCCAGGTCGAGCGACGCACCCTGAAGTCGCTGGGCGTGCGGCTGGGGGCCTTCAGTCTCTACCTGCCGGCGCTGCTGCGGCCGCAGGCCCTGGCCTTCGCCCAGGGCTTCGTGCCGCGCGAGGGTCGCCCCGCCGCCGGACGCCTCGAAGGCCCGGTTCCCGAGCCACGGATCCTCGCCGCCTTCGGCCTGCGTGCGGTCGGCCGCCACGCCGTCCCGGTCGAAACCCTGGAGCGACTGGACGCCCTGCTCCGCGCCGCGCCCAAGGCCGGCCTGCTGTCCGACCAGGCCCGCGAAGAACTCGGCTGGAGCCAGGACGACGCCCGCGAGATCATGCGCGCCCTGGCCTTCGCGCCGACCACCAGGCCCAAGGACGGCGAGCCGCTGGTCTGGCGCCGTCGCGGCGAGAAGCCCAAGCCGCAGGTCGCCGCCCCGCCGCCCGTCAACTCGCCCTTCGCCGCCCTCGCCGCGCTCAAGGAGGCGCCGCCGCCCGCCCGCCGGCCGCGCCGACGTCGCAAGCCCAAGACGGCGCGGAGCCAGGCGTCGTGAGCGAGGACGCTTGCCGGGCCGACGTGTGGCTGTGGCGCGCGCGGTTCTTCAAGACCCGCTCGATGGCCGCCAAGTTCCTCGATGACGGCAAGGTGCGGCTGACCCGCGGCGGGTCCGAGACCCGCATCGACAAGTGCGCGCGGCCGGTGAAGATCGGCGACAGGCTGGTCTTCGCGCTCGGCGGCCGGCTGATCGCCGTCGAAGTCGCCGCCCTGGGCGAGCGCCGCGGACCGGCCGAGGAGGCCCGCACGCTCTACGCCCCGATGGACGCCGGCTAGCCCGCGCCGTACATGGACGCCATGGCTTGGACCCGGCGCTACGACGACCCCGAACCCCAACGCGTCAACAAGTGGCTGGCGCAGAGCGGCGTCTGCTCGCGGCGCGAGGCCGAGGGCCTGATCGCCCAGGGCCTGGTGTTCATCGACGGCGAGCGCGTGGACGACGCCGGCCGCAAGATCCTGCAGGGCCAGACCCTGGTGCTGAACGACAGCGCCCAGGAACAACTGAACAGCAGCCTCTCGATCGTGCTGCACAAGCCGATCGGCATCGTCTCTTCGCTGCCGCAGGACGACCAGATCGAGGCCGTCACCCTGCTGACCCGGGATGCGTTGTGGGGCGGCGAGGCGACGGTGCCCACCGCCGCCAACAACCTGGCCCCGCTCGGCCGGCTGGACCGCGAGTCGCGCGGCCTGCTGGTGCTGTCCGAGGACGGCGTGCTGGCCAAGGCCCTGATCGGGCCGGAGTCCGAGATGGACAAGGAGTACAACGTGCTCCTGACCGGGGTGATCACGCCCCAGAAGATCGCCCTGCTGCGCCACGGGCTGGAGCTCGACGGCCGCAAGCTGCGCCCGGCCAAGGTCACCCAGGTGACCGAGCAGAAGCTCAACATCGTCCTGAAGGAAGGCCGCAACCGCCAGATCCGCCGGATGGCCGAACTGGTCGAACTGCGCGTCGTCGACCTGATGCGCGTGCGCGTCGGCCCGCTGAAGATCGGCGACCTGCCCGAAGGCAAGTGGCGGCCGCTGAGCGCCGAGGAACGCGCGGCGCTGATCACCGCCTCAAAGGGCTAGCCCCGGCCGGGCGCCCGGCCTAGCGTGGCCGTATGCAACGCTTGGTCACGCTTTCCGCCCTTCTGCTCGCCACCGCCGCCCACGCCGCACCCAAGCAGGAGACGCTGAGCGTCGCCGGTCTGGCCCAGCCGGCCGAGATCCGCATCGACCGCTGGGGCATCGCCCACATCTACGCGGCCGACACCCGCGACGCCTTCTTCCTGCAGGGCTACAACGTCGCCCGCGACCGGCTCTGGCAGGTGGACCTGTGGCGCAAGCGCGGCCTGGGCCTGCTGGCCAAGGACTTCGGCCCCGACTACGTCGCGCAGGACCGCGCCGCGCGCCTCTTCCTCTATCGCGGCGACATGGCCCGCGAGTGGAACGCCTACGGCGCCGGAGCCAAGGACAATACCGAAGCCTTCGTCGCCGGCCTCAACGCCTATGTCGACGAGATCGCCGCCGGCAAGCGGCCGCTGCCCCAGGAGTTCCAAGTGGCCGGGACCAAGCCCGACCGCTGGAGCGCCGACGACGTGGTGCGCATCCGCAGCCATGGCCTGACCCGCAACGTCCCCAACGAGGTCGGCCGCGCCCGCATCGCCTGCGCGGCCGGGATCGATGCGGCCAAGCTCTACAGGCACATCGAACCGCAATGGACGCCTAAGCTGCCCGCCGGCCTCGATCCCTGTGACGTCACGGAGGCGGTGCTCGGCGACTACGAACTGGCCACCCGCGGCGTGCGCTTCACCGGCTCGCAGGCCAAGCTCGCCATGCTGGAGATCCCGCCCGAGGCGATCGGCTCGAACAACTGGACCGTGGCCGGCAGCCGCACCGCCACCGGCCGGCCGATCCTGGCCAACGACCCGCACCGCGAGCACAGCACCCCGTCGCTGCGCTACATCGTGCACATGGAAGCGCCTGGCTTCTCGGTGATCGGCGCCGGCGAGCCGGCCCTGCCCGGCGTCTCCATCGGCCACAACGGCACGGTCGCCTTCGGCCTGACCATCTTCCCGGCCGACCAGGAGGATCTCTACGTCTACGAGACGAAGGCCGGCGCGCCGCTGAACTACCGCTACGGCGACGGCTGGGCGCAGATGACCACCGTCACCGAGACCATCGAGGTCAAGGGCGAGGCCCCCCGCAAGGTCGAGCTGCACTTCACCCGCCATGGCCCGGTGGTCTACGCCGACGCCGCCAAATCGCGCGCCTTCGCGGTGCGCAGCGTCTGGGCCGAGCCGGGCACCTCGGCCTATTTCGGCTCGATGGGCTACATGACCGCCAAGGACTGGCCGAGCTTCCGCGAGGCGCTGTCGGACTGGGGCGCGCCGTCCGAGAACCAGGTCTTCGCCGACACCAAGGGCGACATCGGCTGGGTCGCGGCCGGCAAGGTGCCGCGGCGCGCCAACTGGGACGGCCTGACGCCGGTCCCGGGCGACGGCCGCTACGAGTGGACCGGCTTCCTGAAGCTCGACGAACTGCCCAGCACCCACAACCCGGCCTCCGGCTGGTTCGCCTCGGCCAACCAGCTGAACCTGCCGGCCGACTATCCCTACGCCGAGCGCAAAGTCGGGTTCGAATGGTCGAACGCCGCGCGCATGCAGCGGATCGAGGAGGTGCTGGCCGCCAAGGACAAGCTGACCCTGGCCGACGCCATGGCGCTGCAGACCGATCCGACCGACGTCACCGCGCGGCGGATGAACGCCCTGCTGGCCGGCGTGAAGACGAGCGATCCGAAGCTCGCCGCCGCCATCGCCCTGCTGGCCGGATGGGACCAGAAGACCAGCGCCGACAGCGCCGCCGCGGCGCTCTACGAGGTCTGGATCACCAAGCACCTGGGCAAGGCGACCGTCGCCCGCGCCGTGCCGCAGCCGGCCCGCGCGGCTGTCGGCAACGGCGACATCGCTGCAGTCATGGCCCTGCTCGAAGCCCCGGACGCCAGCCTCGGGCCCGATCCGGCCGCGGCCCGCGACGCCATCCTCTCGCAGAGCCTGCTGGCCGCCTATGACGAGGTCGCCGGCCAGCTCGGCCCCGATCCGAAGATCTGGGCCTGGGGCAAGCTGCACCAGGCGCGCTTCGATCATGCGCTGACGCCCAAGGTCCCGGCCGCCGACCGCGAAGCCTGGTCCAGCGGGACCGCGCCGATGGCCGGCACCGCGCTCTCGCCTCTGGCGGCGACCTGGCGGCCGAACGACTACCGCGTCGTCGCGGGCGCGTCGTTCCGCATGGTTCTGGACGTCGGCGCCTGGGACAACAGCATGGCGATCAACACCCCCGGCCAGTCCGGAGACCCGGCCAGCCCGCACTTCCGCGATCTGTTTCCGTTGTGGGCGAAGGGACAGTACGTGCCGCTTAGTTATTCGCGGCAGGCGGTCGAGGCGGCGACGGAAACAGTGCTCCGCTTGCAGCCCTCCGGCGCGGCTAATGCCCCTTCCAGATAACTTGCGGGCCCCAGGCATTGACTTTGGGGCCCCAGGGCCGGAAAAACCGCCGCCCGATTAGACCGGCCGGAGCTGTACCCCGCGATGACCTACATCGTCATGGATCCTTGCATCAAATGTAAGTTCATGGACTGCGTGGAGGTGTGTCCGGTCGACTGCTTCTATGAAGGCGAGAACTTCCTGGTCATCAATCCGGACGAGTGCATCGACTGCGGCGTCTGCGAGCCGGAATGCCCGGTGGACGCCATCAAGCCGGACACCGAGGACGACTCCGACTCCAAGTGGTTGAAGATCAACACCGACTACGCCAAGGTCTGGCCGAACATCACGGTGAAGGGCGAACCGCCCGCTGACCGCGAGGAGTTCGAACGCGAGACCGGCAAGTTCGAAAAGTACTTCAGCGAAAAGCCCGGCCGCGGCTCGTAAGGCTCCGCCCCGGGGGCAAGCCTTTCTTTCGGCTGATTTTTATGCTACCTTCCGCGCTGATGTGACGGTTGCGATCAAACGCGCCGCATCAATTTCTGCAGAAGAGCCGTCCCCGGCCAGTGTACGCCGCTAAAAGGCGAAGGGTGTCCTAGAGGTCTATTCCGTTCCTACAGGGGTAAGCCACCGCGCAGTTTTGCGGATGGTGTCCTTTGGCCTTGGTGGAACCGATTAACGCCTCTTAACGGGTACGGACGAGTCGAAAGGACTTGAGCGAATGAGCAAGAGCGGTCTGGAATTCTCCGTCGGCGATCACGTCGTCTACCCGGCTCATGGCGTGGGCCAGGTACAGGGGATCGAAACCCAGGAAGTCGCCGGCTATTCTCTCGAAGTTTACGTCATCACCTTCGACCACGAGAAGATGACCCTCCGTGTTCCGACCGCGAAGGCCCGCACCGCCGGCCTGCGTTCGCTGGCCGAAGGCAACGTCGTCAGCCAGGCGCTGACCACCCTGAAGGGCCGCGCCCGCGTGAAGCGCACCATGTGGTCGCGCCGCGCCCAGGAATACGAAGCCAAGATCAACTCGGGCGACCTGATCTCGATCGCCGAAGTGGTCCGCGACCTGCACCGCGCCGAAAACCAGCCGGAGCAGTCGTACTCGGAACGCCAGCTCTATGAATCGGCGCTGGACCGCATGGCCCGCGAAGTCGCCGCGATCGAGCGCATCGACCGCGAAGAGGCCATCACCATCCTCAACAAGAGCCTGGTGAAGGCGGTGGCGGCCTAAAGCCGCCCCAACCGATTGCACGTTCGGAACGCCCGGCCGCAAGGTCGGGCGTTTTCGCATCCAGAGTTCCGCATGCCCGCGCCGATCACCTTCAGCGACCTGCTGTCCCGTCCCCGCGCCGCCGCCGACATACGCATCGCCTATGGCGAGGCTCCGCTGCAGTTCGGCGACCTCTGGCTGCCGCAGGGCGCCGGCCCCCACCGGCTGGTGGTGATGATCCACGGCGGCTGCTGGCGCGCCGACCTGCCGGGGCTGGAGCTGATGGACTACGCCTGCGCCGACCTGCGTGCGCACGGCGTCGCGGTGTGGAACGTCGAGTACCGCCGCATCGGCCACGACGGCGGCGGCTTTCCCGGCACCTTCGTCGACGTCGGCGCGGCGCTCGACCACCTGCGCCAGCTCGCCGGGCCGCACGCGCTGGACCTCTCGCGCACGGTCTTCAGCGGCCACTCGGCCGGCGGTCACCTGGCGGTCTGGGCGCTGGGCCGCCGCCGCCTGCCCCCCGCCAGCCCGCTCTACGTCGCCGATCCCCTGCCCGCGCGCGGCGCGGTCCCGCTGGCCGGGATCATCGACCTGGCCGCCTATCACGCCCGCGGTCCCGACGAGTGCGGCGGCCCGGGCGTCATCGACGCCCTGGTCGGAGCCGGCGCGCGCGACGACGTCTACGCCGACACCTCCCCGCCCCGGCTGCTGCCGCTGGGCGCCCCGCAGACGGTGATCTCGGGTGCCCTGGACCACATCGTGCCGAGCATCTTCGGCGCCGAGTATGGCCGCGCCGCGGCCGCGGCGGGCGACGCCGTGCAGGTGATCGACTTCGCAGACGCCGGCCACTTCGAGCTGATCGATCCGACCTCGCAGGCGTGGCCGACGATCCGCGCCGAACTGCTGGCGCGGCTCGGCTAGACCCGCGCGAAGATCGGACCCCAGAGGATCTGGTAGCGCGTGCGGTCGACCCGCCGCCGCGGCCGCAGCTGATAGATCCCAGGCGGCAGCGGCTCGGTCCCCTCGATCCGCGCCCAGGCGGCGTCCTCGTCCAGCGGGTTGGCCAGAGCATAGCTGTCGAACGCCGGCAAGGCCTGCCGCAGGGCGTTGGCGAGCTCGGCCTCCTGTTCCAGCTTGAACGGCAGCGGCGCGCCCAGCGCCCCGTCCGGCCGTGCATAGAGCCCCACCGCATAGGTCCGCTGTCCCCGCGCGACGACACCGAACCCGGCCTGGGCGTAGCGCGGCCGCAGCAGGTTCGACCAGTGCGAGGGACTGCGCCGCCAGATGCCCATCAGGTCGTCGGCGTCGGCGGTCTGCGCCGCTCGGCGGTAGGCGATGTTCTCGCTGGCCGACCCGATCATCCGCCGCGCCAGCAGTCCTACCCTGTGGCTGGGATCGAACCCCTCGGGCGACAGGTGCTCGACATAGCCGCGGGCGGCGAGATCGGCGGCATGCCCGCGCGCGACCTTGGCCAGCTCGGGATTCCAGGCCAGGGCCGGCGCGCCGCTCGCCGCGCGGGCCGCATTGGTCAGGGAGAGCAGCTGGCGCTCGCTCGCACCCTGGAACGCGCCGCCGCCGGCGTCGGCCGCCCGGGCGCGCAACCGCGCCTCGTAGGCCAGCCAGACGTCCTCCGTCACGCCGGGGATCACACGGGCCGCGACCGGCGTGGCGAGCAGCCCGGCCAGACCGGCGAGCAGCAGGCGGCGCGACGGCGTGACGGACGCGATACGGGATGGGGCGCGTGGCTGCATCCTGGTTCCCGTCGGGCCGAACCTGGCCCGTCAAGCTACGCTAGGCGAGGGCCGCGAACGCCCGCACCACCGGCAAGAGCTGATCATGATTGACCGGCTTGCTCAGCAGCGGAGTGTCCGGATAGCCGTCGCTCGGCAGAACTCCATAGCCCGTTGCGAAGACGAACGGCACCCCGCGCGCGCGCAGCGCCTCGGCCAGCGGGAACACCGTCTCGCCGCCGCCGAGATTGACGTCCAGCACGGCTCCATCCGGCGGTGTCTCCTGGCGCGACAGCCAGGCCAGGGCCGGCGCCAGCGCCCCGAAGGCCGCGGCGACTTCGCAGCCCAGGTCCGTCAGCAGGTCCTGCATCATCATCGAGACCAGCGGCTCGTCCTCGACCAGCACCACCCGCGGCGTCATGCGAGCGCCATCCGCGCCGAGAGCGGCGCGCGCAGCCGGAACTGCACGCCTTCCGGGTCGAACACGATCTGCGCCTCGCCGCCGAGTTCCTGGGCCATGCCCTGTTCGATCAGCCGCGAACCGAACCCACGCCTGCTCGGGGCGTCGACCTTCGGGCCGCCGCGCTCGATCCAGCGGAACTCCAGCGCGCCGGGCGCCTCGCGCTGGTCGATCTCCCAGCTCACATCGAGCCGGCCGCCCTCGACGCTGAGCGCCCCGTACTTGGTCGCGTTCACCGCCAGCTCGTGAACCGTCATGTGCAGCGCCACGGCCGTCTCGGGGGTCAGACCGACCTGCGGTCCCGACACCGCCAGCCGCAGTCCGCCGACCCCGCAGAACGGGGTCAGCGCCTGGCCCACCACGTCGGCGAGGCCCGCCCGCCCCCAGTCTCCGCGGGTCAGCAGTTCGTGCGCCCGTGACAACGCCTCGATCCGGCCGCTGAACGCTTCGACGAAGTGCGCCGGCGAGGCCGAGCGCCGCAGCGTCTGGTCGGCGATCGACTGCACGGCGGCCAAGGTGTTCTTGCAGCGGTGATCGAGCTCGCGGACCAGCAGCTTGCGCCGCTCCAGCGTCTCCTCCAGCGAGGCGTAGGCCTGGACGTTGGCCAGGGCGGTGGCCGTGGCGCGGGCGATGACCTGCAGCAGGGTGACCTCCGCCTCGGTCGGCTCGCGCGGCTGGCTCCAGTAGGCGCCGATGGCGGCGATGGCGTCGCCTGGACGCACCGGCGTCATCACCAGGCTGCGCACGAAGGTCGGGCGATAGGCGTCTTGCGGGATCCGCGGATCGACATGGATGTCCGGGATCACGGCGGTGCGGCCGTTCAGCATCGCCCAGCCGGATATGCAGGCGCTCATCGGAAAGCGCCGACCTTTCCAGAGCGGGGCGACGGCGTCCTCGTCCAGGTAGACGCACTCTTCGCCGTCGCGCAGCACGAAGGTCACCCCGTCGGCGCCCGACAGGGCGCGTGCGCGGGTTCGCACGATGTCGGCGATCTGCGCGACCGAGCGCGCGCCGGACAGCGCCTCGATCACCTCGACGAGGGCGAAGACCGGGTCCTTCGGGTCACCGCCCGACATCCCCATCTGAGCGGCCGCCTCCAACATGGCGTGCTCCCCTGGCGCTACAACTACTAGCCCTAGGTTGAATCCTGCCCCATCGGCGCCACCTGACGCAAGTCAATCGCGGGTTGATCGCGATTTGAATTCGCCGTTTCAGTCGGCTTCGGCGTGGGCGGGGACCGGCGGGGCGGCGGCATGGTTGGGACCGCGCTCGAGTTCACGAGCCAGGGTTTCGCGGTCGAGATCGCCCTCCCAGCGGGCGATGACCAGGGTGGCCACGCCGTTGCCGACCAGGTTGGTCAGGGCTCGGCACTCGCTCATGAACCGGTCGACGCCGACCAGGATCGCCAGCGAGGCGATCGGGATCTGCGGCGCCACCGCCAGGGTCGCGGCCAGCGTGATGACCCCCGCGCCGGTCACGCCGCTGGCGCCCTTCGAGGTCAGCATCGCCACACCCAGCAGGGTCAGCTCCTGGGTCAGGGTCAGGTCGATGTTGGTCGCCTGGGCCAGGAACAGGGTGGCCAGGGTCATGTAGATGTTGGTGCCGTCGAGATTGAACGAGTAGCCGGTCGGGATCACCAAGCCGGTCGTCGTCTTGCCCGCGCCCAGGCGCTGCATCTTGTCCATCATCTGCGGCAGCACCGACTCCGACGACGAGGTGCCCAGCACGATCAGCAGCTCCTCGCGGATGTAGCGCAGGAACTTGAAGATCGAGAAGCCGGCGGCCAGTGCGATCAGGCCCAGCACCACCAGCACGAACAGCAGCGATGTCGCATAGAAGGTCGCCACCAGCGCGCCGAGCTTCAGCAGCGCCGCCAGCCCGTACTTGCCGATGGTGAAGCCCATGGCGCCGAACGCGCCGATCGGCGCCAGTTTCACGATCACCTGGATGATCGAGAAGAACACCTTGGAGACGTCCTCGAGCACGCCGGCGACCTTGTCGCCGAACGCCCCCAGCCGCGAGCAGGCGAAGCCGGTGATGATCGCGATGACCAGCACCTGCAGCAGCGCCCCGTCGGCGAAAGCGCCGAAGAAGGCGTCGGGGATCAGGCTGAGGATGTAGTCGGGCAGGCTGTCGCCGTGCTCGGCCTTCTCGACATAGCCGGCGGCGATGCTGGGATCGAGGGTGCTCGGGTCGATGTTGAACCCCTGCCCCGGCTTGACCAGGTTGCCGACCACCAGGCCGATGACCAGCGCCAGGGTCGAGACCACCTCGAAATAGATCAGCGTCTTGGCGCCAAGCCGGCCGAACGCCTTGATGTCGCTCATCCGGGCGATGCCGGCGACGATGGTGCAGAAGATGACCGGCGCGACGGCCATCTTGATCAACTTGATGAAGCCGTCGCCGAGCGGTTTCAGCGCGATGCCGACGTCAGGCCATATCGCGCCCACCGCGATGCCCAGCGCGATCGCGACGAGAACCTGCACGTAGAGCAGGCGAAACACCTTCAAGAACCCCATACGCCCCTCTATCGCAGCCATTCCCACCGGAACAGCCTTGCGCTATCACCCCCACCGGTCGGCCCGGTAGCTCAGCAGGATAGAGCAGCGCTTTCCTAAAGCGAAGGTCGGGGGTTCGAGTCCCTCCCGGGCCGCCAGATGCTGGGGCGTCGTCGCTGTGCGGGCACCTTTCCCAGGTCTGCTTTCCACGCAGAGGCGAACTTGGCGGAGTCCGCATTGCGGAACGACCTGTCGCCGGGGCGGCTGCAGAATTGTCAGGCAAAATGCCACTTAAAATAGTCAACTTGGTCGATGCCATATTATGCGTTAGTTCACGTTTACGCTAGGACAGTCTCCCCGCGCCGCGCTCCCAGTGGAGGCGTGCGTAGGCCCGCCACTTCCCCCCAGGCCGGCCGCCAGTGGGTGCAGTCATGTCGCGTTCGTACAGTTCCTCGTCCCGTCGGATGGGGCTTTGCTTGACCGCTTCGGTCCTGGCGCTCAGCGCCGTCGTCCCGGCCCAGGCCGCAAACTTCACCGCCGGAACCGAACAGCAGTTCCGCGACGCCCTGGCCGCAGCGGCCGCAAGCGCGGACGCCCAGTCGACGATCCTGCTGACGGCCGGCTTTGCGGTCGCCGCGCCGATCAGCTTCCCGGACAAGCAGATCGTGGTGGATCCGGCCGGCTTCACGGTGACGGGGCTGACCTTCAACGGCGCGGCGGGCAGCCTCTCGGTGAGCGGGGCGGGGACGATCCCGCTGGCGGGCGCCAACACGTTGACGAACTTCAGCGTCAGCAACGGCGAGGCGCGGCTGCTGGGCGGCGCGACGCTGAACGTCAGCGGCCTCACCAATATCGCCAGCACTGGGAAGCTCGTCATTGACGGCGCCGGCACGTTGCTGACGACCGGCACGCTGTCGGCAGCCAACCCTGGGGTCACCCCGGTCATCGACATCCAGAACGGCGGACGGCTCCACGCCACAGCCGGCACCGGTATCGGCGGGTTGGGCAACACCGGCGCGCTGGAGCTGCGGGTCACCGGGGCCGGCTCTCGACTGGACATCGAAGGAGCGACTGCGACGACTTTCGGCGGAAGTACGACGACTGCGTCGTGGACGATCGCCGACCGCGGCGCGAGCACCATCGCCGGCGGCCTCATTATAGGCTCGCAGACCTCCGGAAGCAGCACGCCGCAGCTGACGGTGACGGATGCGAGCTCCATCTTGAACCTGGGCGGCCTGACGTTCTGGCGCGGCACGTTCAGCGTCCTGGGCGGCGGCCAGGTCAACATTTCCGGAAGTGTGGGCATGGGCCCGCGGATCGGCGCCGGTTCAGCCAATCTGCTCATTTCGGGCCCGGGCTCGCGGTTCGTCGTAAACGGTCCGATGTCGCTCGGCGCAAACGCCCCCGGCTCGAACGGCGCGGGCTTCCTGACCCTGGCCGACGGCGGCGTGCTTGAAGCGCGCGGCGGCGTCACCCTGGGCGCCAACTTCGCCGCGACCACCGGCGTGCTCAACATCGGCGGTGTCGAGGGCGGCGCGGCCGCTGCGGCGGGGACTCTCGACACAGCCACGCTGGCCTTCGGCCCTGGGACGGGTCGGCTGAACTTCAACCACACCGGAACCAATTACGAGTTCGTCGCCGCGATCACCGGCGGCGGGACCATCAACCAGGTGGCGGGCGTTACGCACCTGACCGGCGACAGTTCGGGCTTCACCGGCGTCGCCAACCTGACCGGCGGCACGCTCCATGTGGACGGTAAGCTGGGCGCAGCCACTTCGACCTTCGCGGTCGGCGCGGGCGGGGTGCTGGCCGGCTCGGGGACCATCGGCGGCGACGTCACCGTCACCGGCGGTAGGATCGCGCCCGGCAACAGCCCCGGCACTCTGACCATCGCCGGCGACCTCAGCCTGGATGCGGCGACGACGCTGGACATGGAGTTCGGGGAGTCGAACGTCGTCGGCGGGCCGATGAACGACCTGATCAAGGTCGGCGGCGACCTGCGGCTGGACGGCACGGTCAATGTCACGGTCACCGCGGGCGGCGTGTTCGACGCCGGCCTCTATCGCATCATGTCCTACAGCGGGACCTTGGATAACCAGGGCCTGAGCGTCGGCGCGACGCCGGCCGGATCGACCGTCACCGTCCAGACCCTGATCCCCGGCCAGGTCAATCTGGTCAACACTGCCGGGCAGCCGGTCAATTTCTGGGACGGCGACGGCGCCGGCAGCGCCAACAACGGCCGCGTCGAAGGCGGCGCCGGGACCTGGACGACGGCCAGCACCAACTGGACGACCGGGACCGGCGCGGTGAACACGGCCTATGCGGCCACCGACTTCCTGATCTTCGCGGGTGCGCCGGGCACGGTGAACGTCGGCGCGGTCAACCTGACCGGCGGGACGGGGCATGGCCTACAGTTTGCGGTGGACGGCTACCGCCTGACCGGCGGGACGATCGCGATGACCGGCTCCGGGCGCACGATCCGGGTCGGCGACGGCACCGCCGACGGCGCCAACTACGTGGCGACCATCGACACGCCGATCAGCGGCGGCGGCGCAGGCTTCACCAAGACCGATCTTGGGACGCTGATCCTCAACGGCGCCAACACCTTCAATCAAGTCATGACGATTCAGGCCGGCACGGTGCTGCTGAACGGATCGGTGGCTGGCGGCGGCAATGCGCTCATCGTTCAGGCGAACGGCACGTTTGGCGGAACCGGCACATCGCGTGGCGGCGCCATCAGTGGAACGCTCGCCCCTGGCGGCCTGACCAATCCCGGCACGCTGACCTTCAATGGCCCGCTCAGTCTCAACGCATCCGCTGTGCTGCGATATCGCCTGGGCCAGGCCGATACGGTCGGCGGGGCGCTGAACGACCTGACCGTGGTCAACGGCGCCCTGACCCTCAACGGCACGCTGAACGTCACCCAGTCGACCGGCGGCAGCTTCCTCCAGGGCGTCTACCGGCTGATCAACTACACCGGCGTCCTGACCGACAACATCCTCGACGTCGGGACCTTGCCGGCCGGGTTCACCGGGGTGATCCAGACCTCGATCGCCAACCAGGTGAACCTGATCGCCTCGGGGGCGCCGCCGGCGGGGCCCGGCGGCGGCGGGGAGCCGCCGGCTCCGCCCCCGACCTTCAACTTCTGGGACGGCGCGGGCGGCGCGGACGGTGCGATCACGGGCGGCGACGGCGTCTGGAGCGCCAGCCCCGCCAACTGGACCACCGCCAGCGGCGCGGCCAACGGCGCCTTCACCACCGACGCCTTCGCGATCTTCGCAGGGACCGCCGGCACGGTAACGGTCGATGGCTCGGAAGGCCCGATCGCGGTCACCGGCCTGCAGTTCGCCTCGGACGGCTATCGCCTGACCGGCGACGCGGTGACCCTGCAGGCCGGCGACAATGTCGTCCGCGTCGGCGACGGCACGAGCGAGGGCGCGACATTCGTCGCCACCATCGCCTCGGAGCTGACTGGCGCCGGCCTGCTGAACAAGGAGGACGGCGGCGCCCTGATCCTCACCGGCGAGAACAGCTATTCGGGCGGCACCACGGTCAGCGCCGGCGTGCTGCAGATCGGCGACGGCGGCAAGACCGGCTCGATCTGGGGCGACGTGAGCAACGGCGGGACCCTGGCGTTCAAGCGTTCGGACGACGTCAGCTTCGGCGGCGCGGTCTCGGGTGACGGGACCTTGGCGCAGCTGGGCGCCGGCGTGCTCAGCCTGACCGGCGACAGCTCGGCCTTCGCGGGCGTCACCGAGGTCCGCGCCGGGACGCTGGCTATCGACGGTCAGTTGGGCGGGGTGACCAACGTGCTCTCCGGTGCGCGGCTGATCGGTTCGGGCCAGCTTGGCGGGCTGGTCAACCAGACCGGCGGCGTGGCTTCGCCGGGTCGCGGCGGCGTCGGCGTGCTGACCGTCGCCGGCGACTATGTCGGGGCCGGCGGCGTGCTGGAGCTGGACGCGACCCTGGCGGACGACAGCGCTTCGGCCGACCGGCTGGTGGTGCGCGGCGCGACCTCGGGCGTCACTGGGGTCAAGATCAACCGCCTGGCCGGCGGGACCGGGGCCCTGACCCGGGACGGCATCCTGCTGGTGCAGGTGGACGGCGCCTCGGCGCCGGGCGCTTTTGCGCTGGCGCAGGGCGATTATCGCCGCGGCGACGAGAACGTGCTCGTGGCTGGGGCTTATGGCTACGTGCTGCGCCGCGATGCGGTGGGCGGCGACTGGCGCCTGCGCTCCAACCTGGAGCCGAGCGAGATTCCGGGCGCGCCGGCCGACGCGCCCCTCTACCAGCCCGGCGCGCCGATCTACGAAGCCTATCCGCAGGCGCTGCAACTGCTGAACGGCCTGGGCACGATGCGCGAGCGCACCGGCGCGCGGCAGTGGTCGGGCGAAGCGGGCGTCGGCGTCTGGGGCCGGATGGAGGGCGGCCGCACCCAGCTCAAGCCCGACGCCAGCACCACTCGCGCCGACCTCAAGGCCGATCGCTGGAAACTGCAGTTCGGGGTCGAGCCGCTAGTGGGTGAAGCGGCCGGCGGCGTGATCAGCGCCGGATTGACCGGCTATCTCGGCGGGGCGAAGACCAAGGTCGCCTCGCCCTATGGCGGCGGCGACATCGACACCAAGGGCTATGGCCTGGGCGCAAACCTGACCTGGATCGCGGCCGGCGGCGGCTATGTCGACGCCCAGCTGCAGGCCAGCTGGTTCGACAGCGACCTGTCCTCCAACCTGCTCGGCGCTCGCGCCGACGGGATCGAGGGAGACGGCCTGTCCGCCTCGCTGGAGGCCGGCCACGGTTTTGCGGCCGGCGGGCTGCGGCTGACCCCGCAGGCGCAGGTCACCTACGCCGGGGTCGATTTCGACAGCTTCACCGACGGGTTCGGGGCGGTGGTCGCCAATGACAAGTCCGAGAGCCTGATCGCCCGGGCAGGGCTCGGCGTCGACTACGCCCTGGCGGCCGGCGGCGGCGTCTACGCTGTGGTCGACCTTAGCCACGAGTTCCTCGACGGGACCGCGATCGACGTCTCCGGCGTGCCGGTCGTCAGCCGCGGCGAGCGGACCTGGGCCGGCCTCGCCGCCGGCGGGACCTACGGCTGGGGCGATGGCCGCTACAGTGTTTACGGCGAGATCGCCGGCGACACCTCGCTGTCCAGCTTCGGCGACAGCTACGACATCACCGGCGCCGCGGGCTTCCGCGTCCGGTTCTAGGGCGCACGGCCGGCTGGCTCTGCGGAGCTAGCCGGCCGTGTACCAAGCGGTAGGTGTCCGGATTGCCCCGGTCTTCAAGAGAGGTCCGATAATCCGGTTTCCCCTTGCTGAACTTAGCCATACGCCACGGGGCGGCGCGGATCGCTGCTCCAGCCTGACCAGGACGCCACATAGAGCGCAGGCGCCTTGCCGAGGATCGCCAGCGCCGCCGCGGCGTGCGCCGCCGATACGCCCGATCCGCATGAGACTCCCAGTCCGTCGTTCCACGCAGCATAGCGCGACGCCAAGGCCTCATCGGACAGGAACAACCCGTCCGGGCCGAGATTGCCGGCCGCCGGAAGATTGACCGAACCGGGAATATGCCCGCCGGTCCGCGCCGCCTCATCGCCCTTGAAGGGCGCGGCGCCGCGCGCGTCGAGCAGCCGCCCCGCGCTCGCCAGTCCGGCGGCGCCGTCGGCGTCCAGAACCGGCAGATGTCCGGCCGACAGCTCGGCGTCGCCTTGCGGACCAGATCGCTCCGCGAGCGGTCCAAGCGGCAGCGCGGCGGCCTGCGCCGCCTGGAGCCCCCCGTCGAGCAAGCGCACCTGGGAAAGGCCCGCCCAGCGCAGCGTCCACCACGCTCGGGCGGCCTGCAGGCCGCCCTTGTCGTCATAGACCACGACCAGGTCGCCGGCGTTGACGCCCCAGCGCCGGACGCGGGCCTGCAGATCGGCGACTTGCGGCAGCGGCCGCGAACCCAGGTCGCCGCCGCCAGCGCCGGCGAAGTCGGCCCCGAGGTCTGCCGGTACGGCGCCGGCGAGGCCGACGTCGCGGCCTTCGCGCGGTCCGACATCGATCAGCACCACGTCAGGCCGCGACTTCAGCTCCGCGGCGGAGATCAGGACGTCGGAGCGGCTCATGACCTATTCCGCCGCGGCGCGGGCGCCGCTCAGGGTGTTGGCCGGACGCGCCAGGCCGAGATGGTCGCGGAAGGTCGGTCCCGAATAGTCGCGGCGGTAGAGGCCGCGGTCCTGCAGCACCGGCACGACCAGATCGGCGAAGGCGCTGACCGAGTCGGGATTGTAGGACGGGAAGATGTTGAAGCCGTCGCAGGCTTCCTTCTCGAACCAGTCCTGGATGTAGTCGGCGACCTCCACCGGATCGCCGACCACGCCGCCGCCCTGCCCCGCCGCGGCGATGATCAGGTCGCGGTAGGTGATGCGGTTTGCGCCGGTCACGTCGCGGCGGGTCCGCTCGCTGATCTGGGCGAAGAGGCGCTGTCCCTCCTCGTTGGCTTCCTTCAGAACCCGCGGATCGACGGCCTCGTCCGGAGCGCGCCCGCGCACGTCGACCTCGATCACCCGGGTGACGTTGGAGAGGTTGCGTTTGCCGCGGCCGCCCAGCGCGCCATAGCGGCGGTGCTCCTCGGGCGTATCCTCGGCGTCGAGCTGGATGAAGCTGTTGAGCTGGTCGTAGATCTTCACCGCCTCGGCGGTGGTCGGGGCGACGATCGGCGTCATGCCCGGCAGGATGGCGATCTGGTCGGGGGTGCGGCCGTACTTCCTCGCCCGGGTCTTCACGTCGTCATAATAGGCCTTGGCCACCGCGATGGTCGGGCCGGCCGCGAACACCACGTCGGCGTCGCGGGCGGCGAGTTCGCGCGAACGGTCGGACGTGCCGGCGTGCAGGATGACCACGTGGCCCTGCGGCGGACGGCGCACCGGCAACGGGCCGTCGATCGAGAAGAAGCGGCCTCGATGGTTGATCGCCCGCGCGCCGCTGTTCGGCTCGGCGCCATAGGCGTCCTCGTCCCAGGAATCCCACAGCTTCTTGGCGACCTGGACGAACTCCTCGGCCCAGTCATAGCGCTTGTCGGTGTCCCAGTGCTCGTCGCGGCTGAAGTTCGCGGCCGCGATCTCGTCGGCGCCGGTCACCAGGTTCCACGAGGCCCGCCCACCGGACAGGTGGTCCAGCGACGCCGTGAGGTGGGCGATCGCGAAGGGGTCGTAATAGGTTGGGTTGGCGGTGACCACGATGCCGATGCGGCTGGTGGCGGCGGCCAGGCTGGAGGCCGAAATGAACGGCTCCAACCGCGACATCTGCGAAGGGTTGGTGGTCTGCAGCGCCGGGTCGGAGGCCAGGCGGTCGCCCAGGAACAGGAAGTCGAACTTCGCCGCCTCAGCGATCTGGGTCACGCCTTGCAGAAACTCGATGTCGAAGGGCGCGGTCTCGAGCGCCGTCGGCATCCGCCACCCCGACGGGTGGGTGCCGTTCGCCCAGAACATCAGTCCGAAGTGCAGTTCACGCTCAGCCATAGGACGCTTCCACTTTGGCGCCAGCGGAGCTTCGCCGGCGAGGGTCGTAGTTGTTGGCCGGCCGACCCGACGGCCGGCCGACGTCGATGCCGCGGCTCAAGCCGCCGCGTAGCGGTTCGCAGGCTTCTTCAGAGCCAGGTGATCGCGCAGGGTCGCGCCGTCCTGCGGGGCGGCCAGCAGCCCCAGGCGTTGCAGTTCGGGCGCAAGACTTTCGATCAGGGCGTCGAGCTGCCCTGGAAGCGCCGCGGCCTTCAGCGTCAGGCCGTCGAGCCCGGCGCTATCGGCATAGGCCGCCAGTTGCGCGGCGACCTCGCCCGGCGCGCCGGCGAAACGCGGCGCGGCGTCCGGAGGGAGCTGATCCAGCAGGGCGGCGGCGTTCGCGGCGTCTGTCGCCACGATCGGCGTCGCCTCGGCGAACAGGCGGACGTCGGAACGGTCACGGCCCGCGGCGGCGAGCGCCGCCAGGAAGGCCTGAACGCGAGCCTTCAGCTCCTCGACCGGGTGGGCGCCCAAGAAGACCACTTCGGCCTCGGCGGCGGCGAGCCGGTAGGACAGCTCCGAAGCGATCTCATGCGCCAGGACGAGCTGGCCCTGCGGCGGCCGCGCGACGTTAAGCGGCCCCTTGATGCGGAAGCGCTCGCCGGCGTGATGGATCGGATGGATCTTGTCGCCGTCGACGTACTCGCCGGTCGCCTTGTTGCGGATGAAGGCGTCGTCCTCCCAGGAGTCCCACAGCTTGCGCAGGATCTCCGTGGCCTCGGCCGCACGCCCGTAGTGTTCCTCGGCCGACGGTTCGGCCTGGCTGTAGTTGATCGCCGCGGGATAGGAGGCCCCCGAGACCAGCTCCCAGCCCGCCCGGCCATGGGTGACGTGGTCGAGCGATGCGGTGAGCCGCGCCAGGTTGAAGGGCTCGAAGTAGCTCGTATTGCCGGTGACGAAGAAGCCGAGCCGTCTGGTGCGAGTGGCCAGGAACGACGCCGTCGTGAGCGGTTCCGTGCGGGCGAAAGCCGCTGCGCCCTCGCCGACCGCCTGCTTGTCCTGGAAACGGATGAAGGTGAAGCCGGCCTTTTCGACGCTCTGGGCCAGGGCCGAAATCTGCGCGGGATCGAACGGATCGAACCGCGCCCCGGGCTCGCCATACGGCGCGTAGCTGAAGCCGAAATGCAGAGGTCTGGTGCTCATTTCGCCATGGTCCCGCTAGAATTTCACCGTCCAGCTGCGGCGCGCAGCACGCCTTGAGCCGGCTGGAAGCAAGGCTCGCCTTGCCCCCCAAGGCCGTGTCTGTTACGCGTCATATCCTAGTAGGTCAATAGGATTACAAGGATAAGAAATGAGCTCGATCGGATCGCTCCAGGTGAGCCGCCAGGGGTTCGGGGCCATGGGCCTTTCCCACAACTACGGGCATGCCGATGAGGCGGAGTCGCTGCGCACGCTGGAGCGCGTGCTGGAGCTCGGGATCAATCTGATCGACACGGCGAACGTCTACGGCGCCGGTCACAACGAGGAGCTGGTCGGCCGTGCGATCCGCGGGCGCCGCGACCAGGTGGTGATCGCCAGCAAGGTCGGGATCGTCGGCGGCGGCGAGGCCCAGGAAGGCGCCGAGGGCAAGCGCGTGAACAACAGCCCCGCCTACACGCGCATCCAGGTCGAAAAGAGCCTCAAGCGGCTCGGGGTCGAGCAGATCGACCTCTACTACCTGCACCGCATCGACGCCTCGCTGCCGATCGAGGACGCGATTGGAGGCCTGGTGCGGCTGAAGGAGGAAGGCAAGATCGGCGCGATCGGCCTCTCCGAAGCGACCGCCGAAACCGTGCGGCGCGCGCACGCGGTGCACCCGATCGCCGCCCTGCAGAGCGAGTACTCGCTCTGGACCCGCGAGGTGGAGGCCGAGATCCTGCCGACCACCCGCGAGCTGGGCGTCACCTTCGTGCCGTTCTCGCCGCTGGGGCGTGGCTTCCTGGCCGGGGCTTCGGCGCCCGAGGACGCCGAGGACGTCCGTCACCGCCACCCGCGCTTCCAGGGCGAGGCGGTCGAGGCCAACGCCCGCCGCCGCGCGGCGATCGAAGGCGTCGCCGGCCGGCTGGGCGCCACCAGCGCGCAGGTGGCGCTGGCCTGGGTGCTGTCCAAGAACGTGGTCCCGATCCCAGGCACGCGGCGGGTCTCGCATCTGGAGAGCAACTGGGCGGCCAACGACCTGCAACTGGACCAAGGCGTCGTCGCCGAACTGGAGGCCGCCTTCCCTGTCGGCGTGACCGTCGGCGCGCGCTTCCCCGAGAACGCGCCGGCCCAGGGCCCCTCCTAGGCGGACGTCCCCCGGCCCGCCAACACGGCGGGCCGGGCGGGCTCCTCCACGCCGGCGAAGGACGGCGTCAGCGCATCCTCGATCCGGTCGATCTTGCGAAGCGTCGGAAACAGCCAGAGCCACAGCCCGCCCACCGCCAGCACCCCGACGCCGCCGATGACTGCGGCGGGGGCGGCCCCGGTCAGGGAGGCGACGAACCCGGCCTCCATGTCGCCCAGCTCCGTCGAGGCGCTACCGAACACCATGTTCGCCGAGCTCACCCGGCCGCGCATGTCGTCGGGCGTGGAAAGCTGGATGAGCAGCTGGCGAACGCAGGCGCCGACCATCCGGGCCGCACCCATCACCGTCAGCGCGGCGACCGACAGCAGGTAGGACTTCGACAGTCCGAACACGACCAGCGAGACCCCGAACACCGCGAGAGCCACGAAGGTCCAGAGCCCGACCCGTCGCCGCAGCGGACGCAGGGCGATGACCGTCCCCGCCGCCAGGGCCCCGACCGCCAGAGCGCTGCGCAGCACCCCGAAACCCGCCTCGCCGACGTGCAGGATCTCGGTGGCGAAGATCGGCAGCAGCGCCGTCGCCCCGCCCAGCAGGCCGGCGAACAGGTCCATGGTCGTCACCGACAGGATCAGGGGGCTGCGGGCGATGAAGGTGAGCCCGCCGAGCAGATGCGCCAGGCCCTTGGTCTGGGTGTCGCCGCCGCGACTGCGGGTCTTCACCAGGGTGGCGAGCACGAAGGAGGCGAGATACGAGCCCGCCGCCACGCCGTAGGCCGACGCCTCGCCCGAACCGGCGATGATCAGACCCGCGACCGCCGGTCCGGCGATGGCGGTCAACTGGAAGGCCGACGAGGTCCACGCCACTGCGTTGGGCAGGTCCTGGACCGGCAGCAGCCGCGGCATCCAGGCCAGGGCCGACGGCGCCGAGAAGGTCTTGCCCATGCCGAAGATCGCTGCCGCCAGGAAGTACGGGGCCGCCGAGCTCACGCCCGCGACCGTGCATGCGGTGAGCAGCGCCGCCGCGGCGGTCAGCACCAGCTGGAAGACGCGATAGACGTTGCGCCGCTCGAAGCGGTCGGCGGCCTGGCCGGACGGCAGGGTGGACAGCAGGACCGGCACGAAGACCGCCAGCCCCACCATGCCCAGCGCGAAGGGATCACGCGTCAGCGCATAGACCTGCCAACCCAGCGTCGGCAGCATGATGTTGGTGCCCAGGTTGTTGGCGACGCGCGCCGCGTAGAACCAACGGAAGTCGCCCGAACGAAAGGCGGCGAAAGCGGTCATCGGAAATCGGCCGGGCCGCTCAGCTCCAGTTTTCGCGCGGAGACTCGATCAGGATCACCTTGATGTCGGCCTCGGCCAGGCCCAGCCCGCCGAGATTGCGCTTCACCGCCGCGAACAGCGCCTGCTTGAGCTCGTCGGTGCGGCCCGAGAAGAGCGTGATCTGCAGTTCGGTGTAGCGGTCGCTCTCCCCAGGGCCGCTGGCGAAATGGCTGGCCGGGTGCTCGACCAGCCGCAGGTGACGCGCCGCAGGCGGCGTGCCGATGCTCTCGGTCAGGGCGGACTGCACGGCGTCGAACAGCGCCTGCGGGTCTTGGATCCAGCCTTGGCGCGTGGAGATCAGGGTCGAGGGCATCGGGTTACTGACTTTCGGTGGGAGCAAGTTGGGACGACGCGCCCGGCTGGACGCCGGCGGCTTCGGGAACGAGATGGCAGGCGACGAGATTGCCGCCCTCGGCCGGCCGCAGTTGCGGCGCGACCTCGCGGCAGCGCGCTTCGACCAGCGGGCAGCGGCCCTGGAAGAAGCAGCCCTGGGGCAGGTTCAGGTTGCTGGGCAGTTCGCCCTGCAGGACGGGCTTGTCGATGGCTTTGGCGGCGTCCGGATCGGTCGCCGGCGCGGCGGCGAGCAGTGCGCGCGTATAGGGGTGCCGGGGCGCAGACCAGAAGGTCTCCCGCGCCCCCTGCTCGACGATCCGGCCGAGGTACATCACCACCACCCGGTCGGCGATGTGCTCCACCACCGAAAGGTCGTGGGAGATGAACAGGTAGGACATCTGCAGATCGCGCTGCAGGTCGCCCAGCAGGTTGATGACCTGGGCCCGCACCGAGACGTCGAGGGCCGACACCGGTTCGTCGCAGACGATCAGGCTGGGATTGAGCGCGATGGCGCGGGCGATGCCGATCCGCTGGCGCTGGCCGCCGGAGAAGGCGTTGGGGTAGCGGCCATAGGCGTCGGTGGGCAGCCCGACCAGGGCCAGGAGTTCCTCGACCCGGCGACGGGTCTCCTTCGCCGACCACCCGGCCAGGCGCAGCGGCTGGCCGATGCTCTTGCCGATCGTATGGCGTGGATTGAGCGCGCTGCCGTTGTCCTGGAAGATCATCTGCATCTTCGGCCGCACGGCGCGCAGCGCCTGGGCGTCCAGATGGGTGATGTCCCGCCCGTCGAGCTCGATCGCGCCCTCGGCCGACGGCGCCAGTCGCAGGATCGCCTTGCCGAGCGTCGATTTTCCGCAGCCCGACTCGCCGATCAGCCCGACCGTCGTCCCGGCCTCGATCTCCAGGTCGAGCCCGTTGACGGCGTGCACCACGCCCTGCCCGGTCGGCAGCCGGACGTGCAGATCCTTGATGCTGAGCAGGCTCATGCGCTCACCTCCCCATCAAACCAGCACTCGACCTCGTGGCGACGGCCGACGATCCGACGGGCTGGAGCCGTCGTCCCGCAGATCTCCAGCGCGCGGTCGCAGCGGCCGCGGAACGCGCAGCCCGCTGGACGGTCGGCGTAGGACGGCACGACCCCAGGGATCTCCGGCAGCCGCGCTCCGGCCGGGACCGGCCGCGTGAGCGCCAGGAGCCCTTGCGTGTAGGGATGCCGGGGCGCGCGGAAGATCTCCCGCACCGGGCCCTCCTCGACGATCCGGCCCGCGTACATCACCGCGACCCGGTCGGCCATTTCAGCGACCACCCCGAAGTCGTGGGTGACGATGAGCAGCGCCATCCCGGTCTCCTCCTTCAGGCGCTGCAGCAGTTGCAGCACCTGGGCCTGGATGGTCACGTCCAGCGCCGTCGTCGGCTCGTCGGCGATCAGCAGCCGCGGATTTCCCGCGATCGCCATGGCGATGACGATCCGCTGGCACATGCCGCCCGAGAGGCGATGCGGATATTCGCCTAGCCGCGTTTCGGGATCCGGGATGCGCACCAGACGCATGAGCTCCAGGGCCCGCGCGCGCAGCGCCTCGCGCGGCAAGGCCGCATGCGCGCCGATCGCTTCGTAGAGCTGGGCGCCGACGGTCATCAGCGGATTGAGCGCGCTCATCGGATCCTGAGAGATCAGGGCGATGTCGCGGCCGCGCAGGGCGTTCATCTCGCGCTCGCGCAGTCCCAGGATGTCGCGCCCGTCCAGCCGCACCTCGCCGCCGGTCACCCGCGCCTGGCCCTTGGGCAGCAGGCGGATCATCGAGAGGGCGGCCAGCGACTTGCCGCAGCCGGACTCACCGACGATCGCCACCGTCTCGCCGCGGCCGATCAACAGGTCGAGCGAGCGCACGATCGGTGTTTCGCCCGCGGCGGTCCGCACGGCCGTGGACAGCCCACGCGCCTCAATCAGCGGCTCGGCCAAGGTCATCGCTGCCTCCGGGGATTGAGAACGTCGTTGAGGCCGTCGCTGACTAGGCTGAGCGCGAAGACGGTGAGCACGATCGCCACCCCAGGGATGGCGCAGACGTACCAGGCGGTGCGGATCAGGCCCCGGCCTTCGCCGATCAGCCGGCCCCAGGTGGTGACCGACGGATCGCCGAGCCCCAGGAACGACAGTCCGGACTCGGCCAGGATGGCCCCGGCGATGCTGAGCGTGGACACCGCCAGCACCGGCCCGATCGCGTTGGGCAGGATCTCGCCGAAGATGATCTGCAGATCGCCCATGCCGATGGTGCGGCCGGCTAGCACGAAGTCGCGCTTGCGCCAGGTCAGGAACTCGCCGCGCGTCAGACGCGCGATCGACTCCCACGAGATCAGGCCGATCGCCAGCACCACGAAGATCAGCTGCGGACCGACGAACGACACGACCGCCAGCAGGAAGATGAGCCCCGGAATGGTCTGGAAGAGCTCGATCAGGCGCGTGAAGAACGCCCCGACCGCCCCGCCGTAGTAGCCGGCGATCGCGCCCACCGAGACGCCGATCAGGATCGCTGTGCAGGCGGCCGCCACGCCGATCAGCAGCGTGGTGCGCGCGCCATGGACCAGCATGGCCAGCATGTCGCGGCCGAGGGCGTCCGTCCCCAGCGGGAAGCCCGGCGAGAACGGCGGCGCCAGCGCCGGCCCGACGATCCGCAAGGGGTCCTGCGGAGCAATGACCGGCGCCAGCAGGGCGACCAGCAGGACCAGGCCCAGCAGGATCAGACCTGCCAGGGCCAGGCGGTTCTGGGAGAACCGTTGGAGGAAGTTGATCATGCGGCTAGTCCAGCGCGATGCGAGGATCGAGCCACGCGTAGAGGGCGTCGACCACGAGGTTCACCAGGATGACGACCAGGGCGCTGAGGATGATCACCCCCAGCACCATGGGATAGTCGCGGGCCACGACGGCGTCGTAGAGCAGGCTGCCGATGCCGGGCCAATTGAACACCGCCTCGACCACCACCGAGCCTGAGAACACCGTCGCGAACTGCAGCCCCAGCACGGTGACGATCGGCAGCAAGGCGTTGCGGAAGACATGGCGCAGGGCCACCGCCCGTTCCGACAAACCCTTGGCGCGCGCGGTCTTCACATAGTCGGCGGCGGACGCCTCGATCATCGCCGCGCGGGTCACGCGCAGGTAGATCGCCGACTGGTGCAGCCCCATGGCGAGGGCCGGCAGGATCAGGTGCTTGGCCACGTCCAGCACGCCGCCGACGACGCCGAAGTCGCCGCCGATGGTCCGCATGTCGCCGATCGGCAGCCATCCGAGCACGACCCCGAACAGCACGATCAACATGATGCCGAGCCAGAAGCCCGGGGCGGCGAACAGGAAGACGCCGGCCAGCGACAGCACCCGATCCAGCGCGCTGTTGGGCCGCGAAGCCGCCAGGACGCCGGCCGCGACGCCGGAGATCAACGCGACCAGCAGCCCGGTCACCATCAGGATCAGGGTCGCCGGCAGGTGGTGCAGGATCGCGTCGAGCACCGGCATGTTCTGGCGATACGAGAAGCCCAGGTCGAACCGGGCGATCGCCTCGAGGTACTTGAGCCACTGGATCCAGAGCGGCTGGTCGAGCCCGTAGGTCACGGTCAGCCGGTCGATCATCGCCTGGTCGGAGATCTGCATCTCCGAGGACATGATCTCGACGAAGCTGCCCGGCGCCGAGTGGATCAGGAAGAACGTGCAGGTGATGATCACCAGCATCAGCGGCAGCACGTGGGTCAGCAGGCGCAGCCCCACGCGGCGCGCGACGTTCAGCCCGCGCGAGGCGGTCGATGTCCGCGCCGCGCCCTCGAACCGCAGAGGGTCCGAGAACGGCGTCGGCAGGGTGCGCTTGCCCTCCATGTCAGTCTTCCGCCTGGCCGAGCGCGGCGGCGATCGCGGCGCGGGACGCGGCGTTGTGCGAAGGCACGGTCTCACGGCCGAACTGCGGGGGCTGAGCCACATAGGGCTCTTCCAGCCGCGCGATCTCCTCCGGGGTCAGGACCACGTCCAGCGCCGCCACGGCGTCGGTGATGTGGTTGAGCTTGGTCGCCCCGACGATCGGCGCCGTGACGCCCGGGCGCGAGAGCAGCCAGGCCAGACCCACCTGCGCGGCCGGCGCGCCCCGCGCCTCAGCGACCTCCAGCACGCGGTCGACGACGGCCTCGTCCTCGGGACGGGCGAAGTCCTTCACGACCTCGGAGCGCTTGGTGCCGCGCCGGCGCGAGCCGGTCAGCAGGCCCCGCGCCAGCGGGCTGTAGGGAATGACGCCGACGCCCTGGTCGAGGCACAGCGGGATCATCTCCCGCTCCTCCTCCCGATAGAGGAGGTTGTAGCGGTTCTGCATGGTCACGAACTTGGTCAGGCCGTTCTGTTCGGCCAGGGCCTGCAGCTTGGCGAACTGCCACGCGTACATGCTCGACGCGCCGATGTGCAGGACCTTGCCCTCGCGGACGAGGCCGTCCAGGGCTTCCAGAATCTCCTCCGGCGGGGTGGTCGGGTCGAGGCGATGGATCTGGTAGAGGTCGATGTAGTCGGTCCTCAACCGTCGCAGCGAGGCCTCCACCGCGTGGCGGATGTGCTTGCGCGACAGCCCCCGCTGGTTGACGTCCGGCCCCATGGCGCCGAACACCTTGGTGGCGATGACGACCCGCTCGCGGTCGACCCCCAACTCCTTGAAGACGTCGCCCTGGATCGTCTCGGCCAGACCGGTCGAGTAGGAGTCGGCGTTGTCGAAGAAGTTGATCCCGGCCTCCAGCGCGGCCTTGTAGAAGGGCAGCGCTTCGGACGGCGGCAACGCCCACGGCATCCAGTCGGTCGAGCCATAGCTCGAGCAACCGAACGCGATGCGGGAAACCTTCAGGCCCGTGGGGCCCAGATTGACGTACTGCATGGGGCGCGGCCTCAGTAAGCGTAGCGGACGCGCACGAACCAGGTGCGCGGATCCGAGTAGGTGGTGGCGTTGGACGACGTGACGCCGTTGCCGCGGGTGCCGCCGGTGTCGAACTGGTCGTTCAGCAGGTTGCGGACGGTGAACGAGAACCGCCAGTTGCGGGCGTTCTCGGGCTGGAAGCTGGCCGACAGGTTCACCAGTTCCTGCGCCTCGGCCGCGGCCGCGACGGTGTTGGGACCGTCGATGAAGTACTCCGACCGGTTCACGTACTCGGCGCCGACCCGATACTCGCCGAACTTGGTGATCGGCAGCACGTAGTCGACCGAGACGAAGTGCGACCACTCCGGCGCGTTCTGGACCTTCTTGCCCACGAACTGCGCGGTGTTGGACGCCGCGCCCCCGGCGCTCAGGACCTCGGAGTCCATGAAGGCGATGTTGTAGAGCAGCGAGAGGCCGGTGACCGGCACCCAGGTGGTCTCGAGTTCGAAGCCCTGGGTCTCGACCTCGCCGAGGTTGATGCGGTGGCTGACGTTGTTCTCATCCAGCGCGGTGGCCTGGTAGCCTTTGATCTTGTTGTGGAAGACCGCCAGGTTGGCGCGCAGGCTGCGGTTGAAGAAGTCGGTCTTCAGGCCCGCCTCGATCGCCGTCACGTACTCGGGATCGTACGGCAGGCCGGCGGCCTCCTTGGAGTTCGCGCGCCCGTCGAAGCCCCCGGCCTTGAAGCCCTTGGAGTAGGTCAGATAGGCCAGGACATGGTCGTTGGCCCGCCAGTCGACCCCGAGCTTCGGCGTGAACGAGTTCCAGTTCTCCCAGTCGCGATAGATCGTGTAGTTGATCGGAAGGTACTGGCCCTGGGCGTTGCGCTCGTCGCCGGTGAAGCGGAAATTGTGCTTCTCGACGGTGTAGCGGGCGCCGGCGATGACGCTGATGGTCGGCGTCAGCTCGTAGGTCGCCTGACCATAGACCGAGTAGTTCTTGGTCTTCTCGGCCGAGTCCTGGAGCGTCGTCCGCGCCTGCAAGAACTCGTTGCGGTAGGGCAGCAGCGCGTGGCTGTTCAGCGGCGAGTAGCCGGTCCGGTAGGAACGGAAGTTGTCGTAGAGGTAGAACAACCCGCCGACGACGTTCAGCCGATCTCCGTTGTAGAGGTACTGGAGCTCCTGCGACCAGTTCTCGTTGCGGTGGTCGGAGTAGGTCCGGTTGATCGCGTTGGCGCCGCCGTCCTGGTCGTAGTAGCCGGGCTGCTTGAAGGCCCGATACGACGTGATCGAGCGCAGCGACGTGTTCTCGTTCAGGTCATAGGTCGCCCGGATCGACGCGCCGCCCAGCTCCGTGTGGTTGCTGATCGGCCATTCCGAATAGTTGACCTTCTTGTTGATCACCCCGCCCGGCTGCAGGCGGGTCTGCTTGGGGGTCGGGTCGCCGTTGTCCTCGAAGTAGTCGGCGGCGAACAGGATCGCGAGCTTGTCGGTGGCGTTGTAGTTCACCTTGAGGCGGATCGCGTCGGTCGCGACGTCGCCGACATACTCGTCGTTGGTGACGTTGTAGACGAAGCCGCGGCGCTCGCGGTGGATGAACGACAGGCTGGCCGCCAGCTTGTCCTCGATGATCGGGCCGGAGATGCCCGCCCGGATGATGTTGGCCGAGTAGTTGCCCGCACCGACCTCGAAGAAGGTCTTCAGGTCGTTGTCCGGCAGCCGCGTCGTCACCTTGATGGCGCCCGCCGAGGAATTCCTGCCGTAGAGCGTGCCCTGCGGACCGCGCAGCACCTGCACGTCCTGGACGTCGTTCAGCTCGAAGGTGCCGCCGATCGGCCGCGAAATGTAGACGTCGTCGACATAGGTTCCGACCGTCTGGTTGGCGATCGAGTCCGACTCCCCGATGCCGCGGATGTAGTAGCTGGTCTGCGAGTGCTGCAGCGCGGTCGGCGCCGCCAGGCCCGGGATGCGGGTCACGACGTCGCGAAGGTTCTCGACCGCGCGGAGCTCCAGGGTCTGGGGCGTGACTACCGTGATCGCGATCGGCGTGTCCTGGAGCTTGGCTTCACGGAACTCGGCCGTGACCAGGACTTCCTCGACCGTGGCGGCGTCGAGCGCCTCCTCCGCCAGGGCGGGCCCCGCGGCGCCCGCCGCCAGGACCAAAGCTATCGCCGTCGATGAAGACCACCGACCAGTTACGGGCCGCAACATATGTACGCTCTCCACAATGTCGGACCGCGGCGCGCTTGCCGGCGCCGTCGCGTCCGCTGTCAGGCCCTGCGGCCCCCCGAATTCATACTTGTTGGATAGAGATTAAATTCGGCCGCGAGAAGAGGGTTCGAACACCAGTTTTCCTCTTGATATCGTTTAGTTTTTTATCCGCCGTCGCCGCAGCGAACGCGCACGCGTTTCGCCCGCCGCGCCGGGTGGCGGGCGGGTGAAAACAGGCTCGGATCTAGGGAGAGGATCAGCTCTTCGAGATGTCGCCCCAGGAGTCTGTCGCGATGCTCGCGGCGCTCGAAGCGATCTTCACCGAGCTCTTCTGAATGATGTGCGTCGGCCACTCGACGAGCGGCACGATCGGCGCGTCGCGCAGGATGATGCGGGTCGCCTGCAAGGTCTCGGCCTTGCGCCGGGCCGGATCGACCTCCTGCTTGATCTGGTCGAAGATCGCATCGAGCTCGGCGTTCGAGTAGCGCGCCGAGTTGCGGAAGATGAGCCCCTTCTTGATCCCCGCGGTCCCGAACACCAGCGGCAGATCCGGGATCGGGTCGTTGTAGGTGCCCCCGCCCTGGCTGTAGGCCACGTCGAAGTCGTAGTCGGTGTAGAGCGCCTTCAGCGAATTGGCGCGGTCCGGGACCTTGAGGGTGGTCGTGATCCCGAGATCCTCGAAGGCCTGCTTCAGGTACGCGCCGGACTTGCCGTTCTCCTCCGACCAGCCCGAGGCGAGCAGGTTCAGCTTGAAGCGCTCGGCGCCGGCCCGGCGCGGGAAGCCGGCCTCGGTCAGCAGCTTGTCGGCCAGGGCCGGGTCGTACGGGTACGTCGGGATGTCCGGATCGAAGTACAGGCGGTTGCTGCTGAGGATCGGTCCCGCCGCCGGCTTGGCGTAACCGTAGTAGACCGTGCGGGCGATGAAATCGCGGTCGACCGCATGCAGCAGGGCGCGCCGGACCCGCGCATCCGAGACCACGGGATTGCGCGTGTTGAAGTGCAGGCCCAGCGGCGCGCCCTGATCCTCGAAAATGACCGCGAGTTGGGGATTGGCCTGCAGCCGCTTGAGGTCGCCCAGCGGGGCCGGATTGTGCACCCCGATATCGAGCTGGCCGGTCTCGAACGCCGCGGCCCGCGAGGCCGGTTCGCGCCACCAGCGGACGATCAGCCGGTCCATCTTCGGCTGGTCGGGGATCCAGTAGGTCGGGTTCTTCACGAACTCGGCGTGCGAGCCGCGAACCCATTGCGAGAACTTCCAGGGACCCGTGCCGACCGGCGCGTTGTTCACCGGATTCAGCAGCAGGTCCGTGCCGGCGTAGAGATGCTTGGGCAGGATGTAGTTGGCGCCGTCGCTCAGCAGATAGCTGACGCTGAATTCGGGAACGGGGCGGTCGAAGCGGACCACGACGCCCAACGGGCCGGTCGCCTCGACCCCCGCCAGGAAGTCGAGGATCGTCTGGGGGAAGAACGGCTTCCAGTACTCCTGGATCGTCCAGACCACATCCTCGGCGGTGAACGGCTTGCCGTCGTGCCAAGTCACGTTCGGCCGCAGGTTCAGGGTCACCGAGCGATGGTCGGGCGCGATGCTCCAGTTCTCGGCGAGCACGGGCGAGAAGGTCTGGTCGCGGTTGTAGCGGGCCAGGCGCTCGAGCACCTTCGACCCCGTAAAGCCCGGGCCGCCGCCGCCGCCGCCCGGCGCGAACATGGTGTGAGGCTCAGGATAGCCCGTCGTCGCGGTCAGCGAACCGGCGCCGCCGCCGCCAGCCGTCTTCTCCCCGCCGCCGCAAGCGGCCAGCGCCATTCCAGCTCCGCCGACGGGGATGAGCGATAGAAGCGAGCGACGGGAGAACATGAACGACCTCAAACGTGAACTGGCGGCCGGCTACGCGGCCGGCTGCGGGGCCTGAACCAGGCCTGTGAAGCTGCGCTCGAAGTAGAGCAGCGGCGCGCCGGGCTGGCTGGCCACCTCCAGAACCTCGGCGATGAGAATGGTGTGGTCGGCGGCGCGGATCCGATGCTCGATGGCCAGATCGAACCGGGCTACGCCGCCGGCGTAGCGCGGCGCGAAGTCGTCGCTCAGGTTCCAGGCGGCGGACTTGAACCGTTGGTCCTGGGCGTCGGAGACCGCGAACAACCGGGCCTCCTCCAGATCGTCCTCGGCGAGCGCCACGGCCGCGCAGCGCCCCGCCTTCAGCAGCCCGTCATGGGCCGAGGCCGCGCGCCGGACGCTGAACAGCACGCGCGGCGGATCGACCGACAGGCTGACCAGCGAGGTCGCCGCCAGGCCGACCGGCGCGCCATCCGCCCAGCAGGTGATCAGGGTCACGCCGCTGGCCAGCCGCGCCATGCCGTCTCGCAGGCGCGCCGCGTCCAGGCGCGGCGAAGCCGGAGCCAAGGGATGCACTAGGCCCACGACAGAATCGCCCGCGCTTCAGGGGCCTGATGTTCGTCGCGCTCGTCGCCTCGCCAGACCGCCGACAGCAGTTCGACCTGAGCGGCCTGCTCGACCTGCAGGATGAGTTCCGTCAGCTGCGTCACGCTGGAGCCGGCCAGCACCGCGCCGCCCTGCGCATGAACGACGCCGGCATAGTTGTTGTTCAGGGCGGGCTCGAGCGCGGCCGCCGCCGAACCGTAGCGATAGACCTGCACGCCTTGGTGCAGGCTCGAGCGAGCCAGCGGCATGTGGGCGAATGGAAGGGTGCGTCCGCCTCGCGCCCAGGCATCCAGCTGCGGGCTGCTGAAACGGGCGATCGCAGTGAGGTCTTCCCGCCGACGGAAGAGGTCGATGAACTCCTCGACAGGCGCGCGCGCCGCGCGCTCTCCCGCCACCAGCTGCCCATCCAGGCCCAGGACCGTGACCTTCGGCTCCAGCGAGACCGACCACAGACCGGGATGCCCGAGCCGGACGACCTGCCCCTCCTCCGGGCCGCGAAGGATGAAGTCGAGTTCGGCGGCGGGATGAACATGACCCACGTCCCGCAGAACCCGGAACGCGCGAGCCGCCTCGAGGCGCGCGCCACTCAAAAACTCCTGGAGGGTTACGCTCAACGCCACCAATCCAAGGCCGACAGGCGTCTGGCGCATGAAATTCTAGCTCCTACGGACCAACTTTATATTCCTATAATTCCGATAGGAACAATATTGCAATACCGCAAGCGGATTGCGTCAGTGCGCGCCGGGCCTGATCGGTCTATCCGCCGGCGCCCCCTACAAACCGGCGGTCTTGTGGCGCATAGATTTCAAGCTCGTGACGTGGGGTCATATGCTCGTGCTTTCCGGCGACTAGAGAACCTCGAGCACGTAGCGTGAGTTCTGTGTAGCTGAACGAAGACGTGCCTTCGGACGACTGCGCCCACCAGTCAGGAAGACGGATACATGCCAATGCGCGCCCCAGCGTCGAGAGCGTCTTGCGGCCAGATAAGGCCGCCCATCCCGACCTTGCCGGGCGCCGCATCTTGATGCGGCGCAGCGCGATCCTCGCGACGCTGGCGAGCATGAGCCTCCTGACCGCGTGCGGGGCCAAGACCGATGCTCACAAGGGCGGGCACGACAACGGCCCCACGAACGTCGGCTATGTCGTCGTCCAGCCCACCCGCGTCGACCTGACCAACGAGCTCACCGGTCGCGTCGTCGCCTATCAGAGCTCCGAGGTGCGGCCGCAGGTCGCCGGCGTGATCGAGAAGCGCCTGTTCACGGAGGGCTCCCTCGTCACCCGCGGCCAGCCGCTCTACCAGATTGATCCGAGCCTCTATCAAGCGGCAGTCAGCCAGGCGCTGGCCAACGTCCAGAGCGCAGAGGCCAACCTCTCGGCCGCGTCCGCCCTGGCCGAACGCTACAAGCCCCTCGCGGCGATCGAAGCGGTCAGCCAGCAGGACTATGTGAACGCCGCCGCGCAGGCGGCCCAGGCCAAGGCGTCGGTCGCCCAGGCGCGCGCCGCCCTCGACACCGCCCGGATCAATCTGAGGTTCACCACCGTCCCTGCCCCGATCAGCGGCCGCATCGGGCGTTCGCTCTCGACCGTCGGCGCGCTGGTGACGACCAGCCAGGCCGATCCCCTGACCACCATCCAGCAACTCGATCCGATGTTCGTCGACATCCAGCAGTCGAGCGGCGACCTCTTGGCCCTGCGTCGGGCGCTGGCCGCGGGCGGGCTCGCGCCAGGCAGCGCCGCGGTGAAACTGACCCTCGAAGACGGCAGCACCTACGATCAGGTCGGCGCGATCGAGTTTTCCGAAGTGGTCGTCGACGAGTCCACGGGGACGGTCACGCTCCGGGCCCGCATTCCCAACCCCAAGGGCGTGCTGCTTCCGGGCATGTTCGTCCGCGCCAGCTTCAACCAGGCGGTCGCCACAGCCGCCTACCTCGTGCCGCAGACTGCGGTCACGCGCGATCCCAAGGGCGCGGCGAACGTCTACATCGTCGGCGCTGACGGCAAGGCCGAGCAGCGCACCATCACCGCCGATCGAACCGACGGCGCCAACTGGGTCGTCCGCAAAGGTCTCAACCCCGGCGACAAGGTGATCACGCAGGGCCTGGCCAACGTACAGCCCGGCAAGCCCCTCAAGGCGGTTCCGGCCGAGACGCCGCAACGTATCGAGACCCCGGCCGGCAAGTCCGGCGGGCAGGCCAAGGGCTCCGCCGCAGGGGGCGCCTGACCATGCTCTCGCGCATCTTCGTCGACCGGCCGATCTTCGCCTGGGTCATCGCCATCATCATCATGCTGGCGGGCCTGGGCGCCATCCGGTTTCTGCCGGTCGCCCAGTATCCCGACGTCGCGCCGCCGCAGGTCTCCGTCCGCGCCACCTATCCCGGCGCCTCGGCCGAGACGATCCAGAACAGCGTCACCCAGGTCCTCGAGCAGTCCCTGACCGGGATCGACGGCCTGCTCTATTTCAGCTCCTCGTCCACCTCGCGCGGGCAGGTCACGATCACCGTCACCTTCGACAAGGGCGTCGATCCCGACATCGCCCAGGTGCAGGTGCAGAACCAGGTTCAGCAGGCCGTTTCCCGCCTCCCGACCCAGGTGCAGCAGCAGGGGCTCGTGGTCAGGAAATCCAATCCCGACAACCTGCTGATCGTCGGGGTCTATGACGAGACCGACCGGATGACCAACCGGGACGTTTCCGACTATCTGGTCTCCAACCTCCAGGACCCGATCTCACGGCTGAAGGGGGTCGGCGACACCAACGTCTTCGGCTCCCAGTACGCGATGCGCATCTGGCTCAACCCCGACCGGCTGGCCAGCTACCAGCTGACGCCGGGCGACGTCGTGAGCGCCATCCAGAACCAGAACACCGAGGTCGCAGCCGGCGAGATCGGCGGCCAGCCGCAGCCGGACTCGCAGATGCTGAACGCGACCGTGACCGCCCAGTCGCGGCTGCAGACGCCCGAGCAGTTCGCCAAGATCGTCCTGAAGAGCCAGTCCAACGGCGCCGCCGTCATGCTGTCCGACGTCGCGCGGGTCGAGCTCGGCTCCGAAAACTACAACGCCCGCAGCCGGGTGAATCAGCACCCCGGCGCCGGCCTGGCGATCCTGCTGGCCCCGGGCGCCGACGCCCTGAAGACCGCCGACCTGGTCAAGGCGAGGGTCGAGGAGCTCTCGAAGGAGTTTCCGCCCGGCCTGACCTTCGCCTACGCCAACGACACCACCGACTTCATCAAGCTGTCGATCATCGAGGTGGTGAAGACGCTGGCCGAAGCCATCGTCCTCGTCGTCATCGTGATGTTCGTATTCCTGCAGAGCTGGCGCGCGACCCTGGTGCCGGCCATCGCGGTCCCCGTGGTCCTGCTGGGGACGTTCGCCGTGCTGTACGTCGCCGGCTTCTCGATCAACACCATGACCCTGTTCGGCCTGGTGCTGGCCATCGGCCTGCTGGTCGACGACGCCATCGTGGTGGTCGAGAACGTCGAGCGGCTGATGGAGGAAGACCCTGAGCTCAGCCCGCGCGAAGCCACCATCCGCTCGATGGACGAGATCACCATGGCGCTGGTCGCCATCGCCCTGGTGCTGTCGGCGGTGTTCCTGCCGATGGCCTTCTTCGGCGGCTCGACGGGGGTGATCTACCGGCAGTTCTCGCTGACGATCATCTCGGCCATGCTGCTGTCGGTGTTCGTCGCCCTGACGCTGAGCCCGGCCATCACCGCCAACCTGCTGAAGCGCAAGCGCGACGCGCACGAGATCCACGACGGCTGGTTCGGCCGCCGCTTTCCGGCCGCGGCCAGCCTGATCCATCGCGGCTCCAAGAGCTTCAATACCGGGTTCGACCGCATGGCCGACGCCTACCGGCGCACGGTGCGCGCGATCCTGGGCCGCCGCGTCCTGGCGCTCGGCGTCTACAGCGTGATCGTGGCGCTGCTCTGCGTGCTGTTCATCCGGCTTCCGACCGGCTTCCTGCCGACCGAAGACCAGGGCGCCGCGAGCGTCCAGTTCCAGCTCCCGGCCGGAGCCACCCAGGCTCGGACGGTCGAAGTCCAACGCCAGGTCGAGAACTATTTCCGCGAGCATGAGGACGCCAACGTCCGCACCATGTTCACAGTCAGCGGCGGCGGCGGCGGGGCCAGCGGCCAGAACACCGGCCAGGGCTTCCTCAACTTCGTCGACTGGTCCGAGCGCAACGGCAAGGACAACACCGCCGACGCCGTCGTCGCCCGCGCCTCGGCCGCCTTCCAGAACTTCCGCGACGCCCGAGTCTTCGCGCTGATCCCGCCCGCCATCCGCGGCCTCGGCCAATCCGACGGCTTCACCATGGAGCTGCAGAACGCCAGCGGCATGTCCCAGGCCGACTTCAACGCCGCCCGCGACAAGCTGTTGGAAGCCGCCCGCCGTGATCCCGCCCTGGCCTCGGTCCGCCTGACCGAACTGCCCGACATCGCGACGCTGAAGATCGACATGGACGCGCGAAAACTGGCCGCCCTCGGCCTCAGCCAGGCCGACGTCAACGCCACCCTGTCCACTGCCTGGGGCGGGCGCTACGTCAACGACTTCGTCGACCGCGGCCGGGTCAAGCGCGTCTACGTCCAGGGCGACGCGCCCTATCGCGCCGATCCGTCAAATCTCGAAGAGTGGTACGTGCGCGGTTCGAACGGCCAGATGGCGCCGTTCTCGTCCTTCGCCAGCATTTCCTGGTCGCAGGCGCCGACGACGCTGTCGCGGTTCAACGGCATCCCGTCCTACGAATTCCAGGGCTCGGCCGCGCCCGGCGGCAGCTCGGGCCAGGCCATGGCCGCGATCGAGAAGCTGGCCGCCGACATCCCCGGCACCAGCATCGCGTGGTCGGGCCTCTCCTTCCAGGAGCGGCTGTCCTCGGGCCAGGCGCCGATCCTCTACGGGCTTTCGCTGCTCGTCGTGTTCCTCTGCCTGGCGGCGCTCTACGAGAGCTGGTCGATCCCGTTGGCCGTGCTGCTCGTGGTCCCGCTCGGACTGGTCGGCGCTGTGATGGCAGTCACGCTGCGCGGCCTGATCAACGACGTCTATCTCCAGATCGGCCTGCTCACGACCATGGGGCTGGCGGCCAAGAACGCCATCCTGATCGTCGAGTTCGCCGAGCAGGCCGAGAGGCGCGGGGCGTCCGCCATCGAGGCGGTGATCCAGGCCGCACGCACCCGGCTGCGGCCGATCCTGATGACCAGCCTGGCCTTCATCTTCGGCGTCCTGCCGCTCGCCATCTCGACCGGCGCCGGCGCCAACAGCCGCATCGCGATCGGGACCGCGGTCATCGGCGGCATGCTGACCGCGACCATCCTGGCGATCTTCTACATCCCGCTGTTCTTCGTGATGGTCCGGCAAGGCTTCCGCGCGATGCGCAAGGGCCGAGGCGACTCCAACGAACTGGAGCCTGCATGAGACGCGCGCTCGTCCTCCTGGCCGGCCTGAGCCTCGCCGGGTGCTCCCTGGCCCCGCGCTATGAGCAGCCGCAACTGCCCACGCCCACGTCATGGCCGGCCGGCGATCCCTACCTGACGCAAAGCGAAGCCGAGCTGCCGAAGATCGGCTATCGCGATGTGTTCGCCGACCCGCGACTGCAGACGCTGATGGTTCAGGCCCTGGCCAACAACCGCGACCTGCGGGCGGCCAGCGCCAACATCCTGGCGGCGCGGGCCCAGTACCGCATCCAGCGCGCCGAGCGCCTCCCCCAGGTCGATGTCGCCGGCCGCTACACCCGAACCGGCGGCGGCTCGGCCCCCAACGTCGAGGCCTACACCGCTCAGGTCGGCGTCACCGCCTTCGAACTCGACCTGTTCGGCCGCGTGCGCTCGCTCAGCGACGCGGCGCTCAACCGCTACTTCGCCACCGAGGCGGCCGCCCGCGCCACCCGCCTGACCCTGCTCGGCGACGTCGCCGAGGTCTGGCTCACCTATGGCGCCGATGCCAGCCGCCTGAAGATCGCCCAGGACACCGCCGTCAGCGCCGAAAGCAGCGTCAAGCTGACCCGGGCCAGACTGCAGGGCGGCGTCGCCCCGCGCACGGATCTGCGCCAGGCCGAGACCGTACTCGCCGCCGCCCAGGCCGATGTCGCCTCGCTGCGCACGGCGCTGGCCCAGGACATCAACGCCCTGCAGCTGCTGCTGGGATCGCCAGTCGACCAAAGCCTGCTGCCGTCCTCGATCCAGGACGCCAGCCAAGGCTTGAAGACCCTGCCCGTCGGCCTGCCGTCTGACGTGCTGCTGCGACGGCCGGACGTGCTGCAGGCCGAATACGGCCTGCGCGCCGCCAACGCCGAGATCGGTGCCGCGCGGGCGGCGCTGTTCCCGACCATCTCGCTGACCGGCGCGCTCGGCTACGCCAGCCCCGCGCTCTCGTCGTTGTTCAACGACGGGACGTTCACCCGCTCGTTCACCCCGTCTGTGACGCTTCCGATCTTCCGGGCCGGGGCCGGCGTCGCCGGGGTGGCCGCCTCCGAAGCCCAGCGCGACGCGGCGCTGGCCGCGTACGAAAAGGCCATTCAGTCCGGCTTCCGCGAAACCGCCGACGCCCTGGCGCGGCAAGGCACGCTCGCCGAGGAACTCGCCGCCACCCGGACCCAGCTCGACGCGGCCCAGGACACCATGACCCTCACCGAGGCCCGCTATCGCGGCGGCGTCGACACCTTCCTCGCCAGCCTGGTCTCCCAGCGCTCCCTGTTCACCGCCCAGAGCGCCTACGTCGCCAGCCAACTCGCGGCCGCCGTCAACCGCGTCGACCTCTACCGAGCGGTCGGGGCCGCAGACGAGGCTGAAACTACGCGCTGATCACCGGCAGTCCGTCGACTGCTCGCGCATCGCCGCAGTGCTGCAAAGATGCGAGCAGATGCTATGGGGTCGCCCGCATACTGCTGCGATCCAATTCAACACGAGACAGTCTGGCGATGATTCAACCTGGTGCGGCCTTCAAGGAAAACCTTCTGCAACTGCCGCCGATCGATGGCGTGCAACGCATCGACCTCGTGGACGCGAACGGGAACGTGGTCGCCAGCATCGAGAACCAGCCGGGCAAGCAAGGCTCGTTGGCGGTCTATCAATACCTGAACCAGTCCTTCGGCGGGCTGGACGCGAAGGCCGCCGAACATGGCCTGGCCGTCTTCGGCGAACATACGGCCGATGCGCGCAGCCGGCCGGGCGCGCACCCCAACATCGACCGCCTGATCGAGATCGCCGCCGGCGGCGATCGGCTGACCATTGAGGTCGTCGCCAGCGGCGGCTGACCGCGCTGAGCGGTTCGGTCGCAGCGGCCGCGTAACGAGGATCGCTTGAGCCGATCCCGCCGCGGGCGTATGAGGGCGCAAATCGATGCGAACGACTCGCATTCGTATTTGCACTTCAGCTGGAGAGACCCTTTGCGCCGCCTTGTCTCCGCGCTCGCCGAGCCCCTCCGGTCCTGATGGCCGCCGCCGTCAAAGCCGGCGCGGCCTATCGGCTGGCGGTCGCCTGGCGCGCCCTCCTATCGGTGGTCGCCAACTACGGCCTCTGCGCGCTGGCCGCCACGGCGCTGGCCCGGCTGCTGCCGCTGGCCGGCATGAGCCGCGTCGAGGCGGCGGTCACCGCGACCCTGATCACGGTTCTGGCCATGCCGGTGGTCCCGATCTTCGTCTTCGCGGCCAAGAGCGCCTGGAAGCCGACCCTGGTCATGACCTGCCTCGCCGCGGCTCTGTGGGCGGGCGCATGGCTGGCGGGAGCGCCGGCATGAAGGGCGGCCTGCGCGCATCGACCAGCTGGCTGCACACCTGGACCGGCCTGATCTGCGGCTGGCTGGTGTTCGCCATCTTCGCCACCGGGACGGCGACTGTGTTCCGGCACGAGATCGAGGCCTGGACCCGGCCCTCGCTCAGCGCCGACCCCGATCCCGCGGCCGGCCTGCAACGGGCCTACGACTATCTGCTGACCGCCGCCCCCCAGGCGACGCTGTTCGGCGTCCAGGCGCCGAGCCGCCAGGAACGCGACATGCAGACCTACTGGTCCAATCTCGACGGGAGCTTCGGTCAGGCCGAACTCGACCCGGCCACCGGCGCGCCGGTCGCCGACCCGCCGACCGGCGGCGGCGAGATGTTCTACCGTTTCCACTTCGAACTGATGGCCCCCTACCCGTTCGGACGCCTGGCCGCCTGCCTGGCGGCGGTGTTCTTCGTGAGCGCCGTGATCAGCGGGGTCATCACCCACAAGCGGATCTTCTCGGACTTCTTCACCTTCCGGCCGGAGAAAGGCGGCCAGCGCGCCTGGCTGGACGGCCACAACGTGCTGGGCGTCCTGGCCTTGCCGTTCCACCTGTTCGTCGCCCTGACCGGGATCGTCACCCTGGCCACGACCTTCATGCCGTTCGGCATGGTCGGCGGCTATGGCAAGGACCTGGCCGCCTTCTACGCCGACAGCGCTCCTGAGACCCGCAGCATCCCAGAGCGCGCCGGCAAGCCGGCCGTCATGGCCCCGCTCGGCCCGATGATCGCCGCCGCCGAGCGCCAGCTGGGCGGCGAGGTGCTGCGTCTCACCGTCAACAATCCCGGAGACGCCTCGGCCCGCGTGACCCTGCATCGCGACAACGAAGGCCGGCTGAGCCGCCCGGCGGTCGCCGCGGTCTTCGACGGAGTCACCGGCAAGCTGCTGGTGTCCTCGCCGCCGCCGGGCCCGGCCATGGCGACCAGCGATCTGCTCTACGGCCTGCATATGGCCGAGTTCGCCGGCCCGGCCCTGCGCTGGCTCTACTTCTTCGCCGGGCTGTCCGGCTGCGGCCTGATCGCCTCGGGCCTGGTGCTCTGGACGGTCTCGCGCCGCCGCAAGCTGCCCGATCCGGCGAGGTCCTATTTCGGCTTCCGGCTGGTCGAGGTGATGAACGTCGGCGCGGTCATGGGCCTGCCGCTGGCCATCGCCGGCTTCTTCTGGGCCGACCGGCTGCTGCCGGCGGGCCTGGCCGAGCGGCCGGCGGTCGAGGGCCGGATCTTCCTGGCCACGATCGCCGCGACCATCGCCTACAGCGCCCTGCGCCCGCAGAAGCGCGCCTGGGCCGAGACCGCCGGGCTCGCCGCCTTCGCCTTCGCCGCCATCCCGCTGCTCTCGGCGGCGACCGGCGGACGCAACCTGGCCGCCAGCGCAGCGGCCGGCGACTGGGCCATGGTCGCCCTCGACCTCACCCTGGTCGCCCTGGGCGGCGGCTTCCTGTTCATGGCCCGCCGGGCGAGCCGCGTCGTCGCGCCGGCCCCGCGCCGGGCGGCTAGAGCCGCAGCGGAGTAGCGTCATGGAACTGCTCGGCCTCGCCAGCGCCCCGCTCGCCTTCGCGGCCTTAATCTGCGCGGCGCTGTCGATGGACCGCCACCACCGCCAGGCGACCGGCCACGCCTGTCCGCCCGCCCGTCGATCGCGGCTGCGGCTGGCCAGCAAGGCGCTGTTCGTGCTGGCCTTCCTGCTCGGGGTGATGGGCGGCGGCGTCGGCATCGTCGCCGGCGTGCTCGGCGCGGCCCTGGCGGCGGGGGTCGTGGTGACGACCCTGACCGTCCGGCCGGCCCTGCTGGCGCGGCTGCTCGCCCCCCGCGCCTAGGGTCGGGCCGCGCCGCGGAGCAAAGCCGCGGCGCGGTCTCGGCGTCAGCCCCCGGCCAGCTGCGCCTTACGCTCGCGGCGGCGGCGGGTCAGGACGTGCTCGGTGTAGCCGTTCGGCTGCACCCGGCCTTCGAACACCAGTTCCAGCGCCGCCTGGTAGGCGATGCTGGCGTCCGGGTTCGAGCTCATGGCCTGATAGGCCGCGTCGTTGGCGTTCTGGCCGTCGACCACCTTGGCCATCCGGCCGAAGGTCTCGCGCACCTGCTCCTCGGTGCAGACCCCGTGGTGCAGCCAGTTGGCCATGTGCTGGCTGGAGATCCGCAGAGTGGCGCGGTCTTCCATCAGCCCGACGTCGTGGATGTCCGGCACCTTCGAGCAGCCGACGCCCTGGTCGATCCAGCGCACCACGTAGCCGAGGATGCCCTGGGCGTTGTTGTCCAGTTCCTGCTGGATGTCGGCGGCGTTCCAGTTGGACTTGGCCAGCGGCGGGGTCAGCAGATCGTCGGTGCCGGTCTTGGTCGCCGACTTGAGCATCGAGGCCTGCAGCGCCGGGACGTCGACCTCGTGATAGTGCAGCGCGTGCAGCACGGCGGCGGTCGGCGACGGCACCCAGGCGGTGTTGGCGCCGGCCTTGGGGTGGCCGACCTTGGCGGCCAGCATGTCCTTCATCATGTCGGGCGCCGCCCACATGCCCTTGCCGATCTGGGCGCGGCCCGGGAAGCCCGTGGCCAGGCCGATCTCGACGTTGCGCTTCTCATAGGCCGGCAGCCAGGCCTCGGCCTTGATGGCGTCCTTGCGGACCACCGGGCCCGCTTCCATCGCCGTGTGGATCTCGTCGCCCGTGCGGTCGAGGAAGCCGGTGTTGATGAACACGATCCGCTCGCGCGCGGCGTGGATGCAGGCGGCCAGGTTGGCGCTGGTGCGGCGCTCCTCGTCCATGATGCCCAGCTTCACGGTGTTGCGTTCCAGGCCCAGGGCGTCCTCGACCATGTCGAACAGACGCACGGCCAGCGCCACCTCGTCGGGGCCGTGCATCTTCGGCTTCACGACATAGACCGAGCCGGCCGTGCTGTTGCGGCGCGCGCCCTTCAGGTCGTGCAGGGCGGCGGCGACGGTGACCAAGGCGTCGACCACGGTCTCGAACACCGGCTGGCCGTTGAAGGTCGCCACGTCGGTCAGCATGTGGTGGCCGACATTGCGCACCAGCATCAGGCTGCGGCCGCGCAGGGTGAGCGCGCCGCGGGACACGGCGGTGTAGGTGCGGTCTTCGTCCAGGCGGCGGGTCTCGGTCTGACCGCCCTTGGCGAAGGTCGCGGTCAGGTCGCCGCGCATCAGGCCCAGCCAGTTGCGGTAGACGTTGGTCTTGTCCTCGGCGTCGACGGCGGCGACCGAGTCCTCGCAGTCCTGGATCGCGGTCAGCGCCGCTTCGACCAGCACGTCGGCGACGCCCGCGGCGTCGTCCTTGCCGATGTTGTGCTCGCGGTCGATCAGGATCTCGAGATGCAGGCTGTTGTGGGTCAGCAGCACGCCGGCCGGCGCGGCCGCCTCGCCCCGATAGCCCGCGAACTGGGCCGGGTTCGCCAGCGCGACCTCACTGCCGTCCTTCAGGCGCACGACCAGGTTCTGCCCCGCCACCACATAGGCCGCGGCGTCGGCGTGGGAACCGGCGGCCAGCGGCGCGGCGCGGTCCAGGAAGCCGCGGGCGAAAGCCACCACCTTGGCCCCGCGCACCGGGTCATAGCCCTTGCCGCCGGTCGGCGGCTCGAGCGCGTCGGTGCCGTAGAGGGCGTCGTAGAGGCTGCCCCACCGCGCGTTGGCGGCGTTGAGCGCGAAGCGGCCGTTCGAGACCGGCACCACCAGCTGCGGGCCCGCGATCGAGGCGATCTCCGGGTCGACGTTCTGGGTGTCGATCTGGAAGGCGTCGGGCTCAGGCAGCAGGTAGCCGATCTCGCGCAGGAAGGCGGTCTCTTCGGCGACGTCCAGCGGCTTGCCGCGGCGCTCGCGCCACCAGCCGTCGATCTGGGCCTGCAGGTCGTCGCGGCGCTGCAGCAGCGCCGCGTTGCGCGGAGTGAAGTCGGCCAGCACGTTTTCCAGCGCGGCCCAGAACGCGTCGGACGCTACGCCCGTGCCGGGCAGAAGCTCGCCCTCCACGAAAGCGTGCAGCATATCGTCGACCGTGAGGGATTTGCTGATGTTCATGCGACTCGTGTCCCCAACTAAAGCGTCCCTGGGCTTCGCCGCAGTGCAGCGAGCCGGACCATTCCGGCGCTTTACTGCACGGAAGCGCGCCGGTTTGAAGCGTTTTGTTCGCGAGGGGCGACGCTTTGGGGCGTCAGGGGCAGAATTTGCCTTAAGCGTCCGAGAAGCCGAACGGCGCGCTCGTGCGGCGGATGTCGTCGGCCAGGATCTGGCGGCCGATTGGCGGGGCCGAGCGGGCGGTGCACTCGGTGCGATGGCAGAGCCGGCAGGTGACCCCGATCGGCGTGGCGCTCTCCGGCCCAGGCCGGTCCTGGGTGTAGATCAGCCGGTGCGCATGCTCGGCCGAGCAGCCCAGCGCGATGGCCCGCTCGACCCTCGGGGTGCCGAACGCGCCGCCTCCCGCCGTGACGGTTCGGGCGATCGAGAAGAACCGCTCGCCGTCCGGCAGCTCCAGCCACTGGGTGACGATCTCGCGCGGGGTCTTGAACGCCTGGTGCACCGACCATAGCGGGCAGCCGCCGCCGTGGCGGGCGAACGGAAACCCCGCCCCATCCAGGCGCTTGGAGACGTTGCCGGCCGGGTCGACGCGGATGAAGAAGAACGGCACCCGCTCGTGGCCGGGCTTCTGCAGGGTGGTCAGCCGGTGGGCGGTCTGCTCGAAGCTGGCCCCGAACTGGCGGCCCAGCGCCTCGACGTCGTAGCGCCGCGCCTCCACGGCCTTGGCGAAGGCGGTGTAGGGCATCAGGATCGCGGCGGCCGCATAGCTGGCCAGCGCCCGGCGGGTCAGCCGCTCGCCGCTCTCGCTGGCGAAGGTCCCTTCGGCGGCGACCGCGTCGACGTCGTCGCGCATCTCCAGATAGGCCAGTTGCAGGGCCAGCTGGAACACCTGGCTGGCGGTGTCGAGCGAGTCGTCGAGCAGCAGTTCCTTGCGGTGCCAGTCGAGCCGCCGGATCGAGCCGACCATGAAGTTGGATGGGATCCGGCGAACCCGCAGATTGTGCCGCGCCTTCAGATAGGCCGCGATGCTGTCGTGGGCGGCGACCTGCTGGGCCAGTCGCTCAGCTGCGTCGTCCAGCACCGGAAACGAGTTTCGCCGCGCGGCCAGGAACCGCCGGGACTCGGCGACCGGATCGGCCGCGTCCGGCCCTTGGGCGGCGTCGCCCGCCGGGCCCTCGGCGCTGCGGTCGGCCAGGGCCAGCTGTTCTTCCTTGTAGGACGTGTAGAGCCGCAACAGCGCCTCGGTGATGCCCGGGAAGTTGGTGGTGACGTCGGTGCTCTCCAGCGTCGGCAGGTCGATGTCGCCGAACATCGGGTCCTTCAGCACCGCCTGCAGCCGCGCCGCGTCGTCCGACCCGCCGTCGCCGGCCAGGGTCGCCATGTCCATCTTGTAGGTCTGCGACAGCCGCAGCAGCATCTCGGCGCTGAGCGGCCGGTGATTGCGCTCGAGCAGCGCGATGTACGAGGGCGAGACCTCGAGGTCCGCGGCCATGTCCGCCTGGGTCAGCCCATGGTCCCGGCGCAGGCGGCGCAGGCTCGGCCCGACATAGAGGCGACGTTCGGCGGCCATTTCTTACTCCGGCGATTGTCGAGACATTACAGCATTACAGAGATCGGCCGTAAAGTCTTACATCCGCACCTCGCAGCGACTCCACAGGCTGCGGCGGCCGTCCTAGGTGACCGTCCAACACCGGGTCCAGTTCCCCGGGCGGAGCGGAAGAGGCACATGTCCTACCAAGACCACATCATCGAGATGAGCCAGCTCATCAAAAGCAAGAACGGCACCTGGGACGGCATCAACGCCGAATCCGTGGCCCGCATGCGTCTGCAGAACCGCTTCAAGACCGGCCTGGAGATCGCCAAGTACAACGCCGCGATCATGCGCCGCGACATGGCGGCCTACGACCTGGACGCCGGCAAGTACACCCAGTCGCTGGGCTGCTGGCACGGCTTCATCGGCCAGCAGAAGCTGATCTCGATCAAGAAGCACTTCGGCAACACCGACCGCCGCTACCTCTACCTGTCGGGCTGGATGGTCGCCGCCCTGCGTTCGGAATTCGGCCCGCTGCCGGACCAGTCGATGCACGAGAAGACCTCGGTCCCGGCTCTGATCGAAGAGCTCTACACCTTCCTGCGTCAGGCCGACGCCCGTGAAATGGGCGGCATGTTCCGTGATCTCGACGCCGCGCGCGCCGCTGGCGACAAGAAGCGCGAGCAGGAACTGATCGACGCGGTCGACAACTACCAGACCCACGTCGTTCCGGTGATCGCCGACATCGACGCCGGTTTCGGCAACGCCGAAGCCACCTACCTGCTGGCCAAGAAGATGATCGAAGCGGGCGCCTGCGCCCTGCAGATCGAAAACCAGGTCTCGGACGAAAAGCAGTGCGGTCACCAGGACGGTAAGGTCACCGTTCCGCACGAAGACTTCCTCGCCAAGGTCCGCGCCTGCCGCTACGCCTTCCTCGAGCTGGGCGTCGACGACGGCATCATCGTCACCCGCACCGACTCGCTGGGCGCCGGCCTGACCAAGCAGATCGCCGTCAGCCACACCCCGGGCGACCTGGGCGACCAGTACAACAGCTTCCTGGATTGCGAAGAGATCGCCGCCGCCGACCTGAAGAACGGCGACGTCATCATCAACCGCGAAGGCAAGCTGCTGCGTCCGAAGCGTCTGCCGTCGAACCTGTTCCAGTTCCGCGAAGGCACCGGTGAAGACCGCTGCGTCCTGGACTCGATCACCTCGCTGCAGAACGGCGCCGACCTGCTGTGGATCGAAACCGAAAAGCCGCACGTCGAGCAGATCGCCGGCATGATGGACCGCGTCCGCGAAGTCATCCCGAACGCCAAGCTGGTCTACAACAACAGCCCGTCGTTCAACTGGACCCTGAACTTCCGTCAGCAAGTGTACGACGCGTGGAAGACCGCCGGTAAGGACGTCTCGTCCTATGACCGCAACGGCCTGATGAGCGTGGACTACGACGCCACCGAACTGGCGGCCGAAGCCGACGAACGCATCCGCACCTTCCAGGCGGACGGCGCCAAGCGCGCGGGCATCTTCCACCACCTGATCACCCTGCCGACCTACCACACCGCGGCCCTGTCGACCGACAACCTGGCCAAGGAGTACTTCGGTTCGCAAGGCATGCTGGGCTACGTGAAGGGCGTCCAGCGCAAGGAGATCCGCGAAGGGATCGCCTGCGTGAAGCACCAGAACATGTCCGGCTCGGATCTGGGCGACGACCACAAGGAATACTTCGCCGGCGAAGCCGCGCTGAAGGCCGGCGGCGCCCACAACACGATGAACCAGTTCGCCTAAGCGAGCCTCATCGACCGACAAGGGAACGGCCCGGAGCTCGCGCTCCGGGCCGTTTTCTTTGGCGCACCGCGCGGGGGCGCGCGCGAACTTCATTCTCAACTAAGGCATTTGGGCGTTTAATTCGCCGGCAGGCATCGCTGTGCTGGAAAGTGGTCTCGGATGTCCAGGATCAGACGTATCGCGCGCAAGGTCAGGAACCGCCTGGCGACGGCGGGCCGCCGCGCGCTTGGCCTGCCTGCCGGACCGGCGATCCTGATGTATCACCGCGTCAACGAGCCCGGTTACGATCCCTGGGAGCTGGCGGTCACGCCGGCCCACTTCGATGAACAGCTCGCCTGGCTCAAGCGCCGCCGCACGGTGCTGCCGCTGATCGAGTTCGCGGAGCGCCACGCCCGCGGCGACCTGCCGCGTGACGCGGTCGCCATCACCTTCGACGACGGCTACGCCTGCAATGGGCTCAACGCCGCGCCGCTGCTGGCCGCCCACGGCCTGCCGGCCACCGTCTTCCTGGCCACCAGCGCGATCTCGGCCGACCATGAATACTGGTGGGACGATCTGGAGCGCATCGTCGTCGGCGCGCCGGTCGCAGCCATGGATATCGAGATCGAAGGCCAACGCCATGCGTTCGACCTCGGTCCGGCCGGCGACCTTCACGCCCCCAACCCCCTACGCCAGGCCGCCTACAAGGCGCTTTGGCAGGCGATGCGCCTGCTCGACCCGGTCGAGCGCCGGGCGCTGCTGGCCGATCTCGCTCTTCGCCACGGCATGCCGGCGGCTGGCCGGTCCAGCCATCGCAGCATGACCCGCCAGGAGATCCAGACCCTGGCCGCCGAAGGCGTGATCAGCTTCGGGGCGCACTCGGTGAACCACCCGGCGCTCAGCGAGCTCAGCCGCGAGGAACAGCGCACCGAAATCGAGACCAGCCGTGAGGTCTGCGCCGAGCTGCTGGGCGCGACGCCGTCGACCTTCGCCTATCCGTTCGGCGACTACAGCGACGTGACCGTGGACGTGGTGCGCGAGGCGGGGTTCGCCGTCGCCGTCACCACCGACGCCGACGTGGTGCGCAAGGGCGCCAACCACCTGCGCCTGCCACGGCTGCAGGTCGGCGACTGGCCGGCCCGGCGGTTGAGCGCGGCGCTCAGCGCCTAGGCGCCGCGGCGCGCCTTGATGGTGATGATCACCGGGTAGCGGTCGTCGACCACGTCGAGCTTGCGCTTGCTGACCTCCTGGTGGGCGAGGCCCTGCAGGAAGGTCGTGGCCGCATAGGCGTTGCCGAAGGTCTCGATCTCGATGTTCTCGGGTCCGAAGACATCGCCGAACAGCCGCGTGGCCGCCAGCGTCGTCAGCGACCAGTACCAGGTCGCGCCCCATTCATCCTCGGCCACCGGACTGATGCCCGGCACCGTCACCAGCGCCACACCGCCCGGCTTCAGCCCGCGGCGCATGCCCTCGACCGCCGCCTTCATGTCGTAGATCAGGTGCAGCGTCTGGGTCAGCACGATGCAGTCCAGCCCCGCCTCGGGCAGCACGCCCGGCACGGAGATGTCGCCGACGATCGTCGCTTCCGGATTGCCGGGATTGATGTGCAGCACTTCCTGCTGGGTGATCTGCGCGCCCCCGAAGCGGCGGCAATAGGCGGCGTCGCCGATCTCCAGCGCCCGTCCGCGGATTTCGCCGGACTGCCGGGCCAGGAAGTTTTCGATGTAGTATCGATCGACCGGCGTGCCGCGATCGTAGCCGAATTCCCGGCTCACCGGTTCTGTGCTGAGGAACCTCAAGAACAGGCCAGCCCCGATACGGCGGTCGATTTTCGACATCAAGGCATGGCGCCGGCGGCTGTCGGTCAACACAGCATTCCTCAAAAGCGGCGGGGAAAGTTCAAATAGCGAAGCAGCAATTGACTATCGCGCTTCAATATTAACACTCCCTAAGCATCGGCCATGGTCAATGCCTTGGCAACTGGAGTCTTGATGTGGACGCCCGGTCCGGCCAATGCTCGGGAACCGCGAAGGAGTTCGTAACGACATGGCTGACAGCGCCGTAGTCCCGAACCATGAGGCGCCCGCCCCGCACCTGCTGCGGGAGACGGTCGTGCGCCCGACCAGCGGCTGGCGCTCGCTCAATCTCGGCGAACTGTTCCTCTATCGCGACCTGCTGATGTTCCTCGTCTGGCGCGACCTCAAGGTTCGCTACCAGCAGACCATCCTCGGGAGCGCCTGGGCGATCATCCAGCCCCTGGCGACCATGGTCGTCTTCACCGTCGTGTTCGGAAAGCTCGCCAAGCTGCCCTCCGACGGTGTTCCCTATCCGCTGTTCAGCTTCACCGCCCTGGTGATCTGGACCTATTTCAGCCAGGCGGTGACCGGCGCCGTGAACAGCCTGATCGGCAACACCCAGCTGATCGAGAAGGTCTACTTCCCGCGCCTGATCCTGCCGATCGCCGCGGTGGTCCGCGGCCTGGCCGACCTGGCGATTTCCTTCGGCTTTCTCATCGCGATGCTGGCCTTCTACGGCGTCTGGCCGACCTGGAAAGTCGTGTTCGTCGTTCCCTTCACCCTGCTGGCCATCATCGCCACCGTCGGCGTCGGCGCGGGGCTGGCGGCGATCAACGTCCGGTTCCGCGACGTGCGCCAGATGATGCCGCTGCTGGTCCAGCTCTGGATGTTCGCCACCCCGGTCGCCTATCCGGCCAGCATGGCGCCGGAGAAGTGGCGCGTCCTGCTCGGCCTCAACCCGATGACCGGCGTCGTCGAGGGCTATCGATGGGCCATGCTGAACACCGGCCCCTTCCCGTTTGATCTTGTCGCCCTGTCCACCGCCAGCGCGCTGGTCATGCTGATCATTGGCCTCTTCGTCTTCCGACGGATCGAGAGCAGCTTCGCGGACATCATATGAAGAACGAGCGGCCATGGGCGATTAAGGTCGACGACCTCACCAAGCGCTATCGCTTGGGCGGGGCCGGCTCGACGAACCTGCGCCAGACGATCTCGCAGGGCGTCCGGCGCCTCCCTGACCTTCTGCGCGGCGAACAACGCCCGCGGCCGGAGGACTTCTGGGCGCTGAAGGGGGTCTCCTTCGATATCAAGCGCGGCGAAATCGTCGGCGTCGTCGGCAAGAACGGGGCCGGCAAGAGCACGCTGCTGAAAATCCTGTCGCAGATCACCGAGCCGACCTCCGGCGAGGTGCGATTCCGTGGCCACGTCGGCTCGCTGCTCGAAGTCGGAACCGGCTTCCATCCGGAGCTCTCCGGCCGCGACAACGTCTTTCTAAACGGCGCCATCCTGGGCATGTCGCGCCAGCAGATCGGCCGCCGGTTCGACGAGATCGTCGCCTTCGCCGAGGTCGCCGACTTCATCGACACCCCGGTCAAGCGCTACTCCAGCGGCATGTACACGCGCCTCGCCTTCGCGGTGGCCGCGCACCTGGAGACCGACATCCTGCTGATCGACGAAGTCCTCGCCGTCGGCGACATCGGCTTCCAGCAGAAGTGCCTGGCGCGCATGGGCGAGATGGCGCACGACGGCCGCACCGTGCTGTTCGTCAGCCACAACATCACCGCCATCCAGTCGCTCTGCCCCCGCGCCATCCTGCTGCAGGGCGGCAAGGTCGCCGCCGACGGCCGCACGCACGACGTCCTGAACGCCTATCTCCGGGCCGGCGCCGAGGGCCCCTCCGGCGTCCGCATCTGGGCGCCCGAGGACGCCCCGACCGGCGGGTCGGCCAAGATCCATGCGATCCAGGCGATCTCGTTCGACGCCGACCGCCAGCATCACGTCGACATCCACACTCCGTTCCAGATCGCGTTCGACTACGAGTGGACCGGCGGCTCGCAGCCATTGCGTTTCGACATCCGGGTCCTCAACCGCAGCGGCGTCGTGGTCTTCTTCATCAGCAGCTCGAAGTCGACCTGGGCCCAGACCCCGGGACGCCACCGGATCAGCTGCTTGATCCCCGCCGACCTGCTGAACGCCGACGAGTACCGGCTTCACGTCACCCTGCTCCAGGGCGGCGAGGAGGTGCTCGACCTGCCCGACGCCATGACCTTCGAAGTGCTCGACAGCGACCGCGACCGCGACGGCTGGTACGGCGAATGGGAAGGCGTCCTGCGTCCCCGGTTCGAATGGCGCGCCGAGGCTGCGCCGGCCGTCGTCGCCTGACCCCGCCGGCCCGCCGACGGTGAACAGCCCGCTTACCAGCGACCTCATCGGTCCCGGCGTCGCGACGCCCGGCGTCAGCCACCGCCCGCTGTCGGCCGAACCAGATCCGGCGACGGCCATGACCGTCTTCTGGGACCAGGGCCTGCCGATCGCCCAGGCGCTGACCGGCAGCGACGGCGTCACGCGCCGCACGCAACCGACCGCGCGGACCGCCCCTCCGCGGCTGTCGCCCCAGTCGCCGTCGGTGAGCGTGGTCATCTGCACGCGCGACCGGCCGGAAGAACTTCGCCGCTGCCTGGCCTCGCTGCCGGCCCAGACCCTGCGTCCGCTGGAGGTGATCGTCGTCGACAACGCCTCAGCCGGCGACGCGACGCGCACCGCCGCCCAGGACGCCGGCGTCGTCTATGTCCGCGAGGACCGGCCGGGCCTCGACTATGCCCGCAACACCGGCGCGACGACCGCCCGCGGCGAGATCGTCGCCTATACCGACGACGACGTGCTGCTGCATCCAAACTGGCTCCAGAACCTGGTCGCCGCCTTTGACACGGCGCAGATCGGCGCCGTCACAGGACTGGTGCTGCCGGCCGAACTGGCGACTCCGGCCCAGCTGCATTTCGAGACCTACTGGAGCTTTGCGCGCGGCTACGCGCCGAAGGACTACACGCCAGAGGCCTTCAAGGCCGAGCGGCGGGCCTTTCCCGCTTGGGACATCGGCGCCGGCGCCAGCATGGCCTTCCGCCGCGAGGTGTTCGCCAAGGCCGGATTGTTCGACGAACGGCTTGATGTCGGCCGCGCCGGCTGCTCCGGCGACTCCGAATTCTGGCACCGGCTGCTCGCCCACGGTTACGTCTGCCGCTACGAGCCGTCCTCGGTCGCCTTCCACTATCATCGGAACTCCGACGAGGGCCTGGCCCGCCAACTGTTCAGCTACATGCGCGGCCACTCCGCCGCGCTGCTGGTCCAGTTCGAACGCAACCGCCGGCTGGGCGACCTGCGGCGCGCCTTCGTCAGCCTGCCGGTGCGCTATGGACGCCGGGCGCTGCGCCGCTCCCAGCCGCGTGACCGCTTCCTCGACCTGGAGGTTCGCGGCTACCTCTCGGGCCTGCGCTTCTATCTGACCGGATCGCGCCGCAACTAGCGGCCGACCATGCCGCGCACCGACCGCCGGACGGCGCGGCGCGCGCGCACGGCCGCCTCCGAGGCTCGCCGCGTCGCCAACGCGATACGGTCGCCGGGCCCCAGCGGCCACTCGGGCAGATCGTAGGGCGCGAAGGCCAACCGGAAGGCGCGCTCGGTCTGCGGCGTCATCAGGCCATGTTCCCGGGCATGTTCCGCCGCCCAGTTCAGGAACGCGATCCGCGCCGCATGCGGCCGATAGCGGTCATAGTCGCCGCCCTCGGCGGCCTTGTTCGACGTCGAGTCGGGATGCTGGCGATAGCGCGACTGGAACTGGTCGGCGACATAGACCGGATAGCGCAGCAGCAACTTGGCCCAGAGGCTCTGGTCCTCATAGAGCGCGAACTGCTCCTCGAAGCCGCCGACCTCCTCGAGGGCCGAGCGGCGGATCAGGACCGCGCACGTGCAGGGCACGTCGCCCTGCTGGCCCAGCAGCACGGCATTGAACAACGCAGGCGCCGGATGCGCCCGTCCAGCGAAGCGACGCATGGTCTCGGTCCAGGTGCGGGGGTTCTCGCCTTCCCACCACCAGAGCGTCGGCCCGTACACCCACGCTGCCTGCGGCGCGCGCTCCAGCATGGCCAGTTCGAAGGCAAGCTTCGTCGGCTCGAACAGGTCGTCGGCGTCCAGGAAGGCGATGAACCGCCCGCGCGCGGCGTCCATGCCGCGGTTGCGCGCGGCGGCCGCCCCGCGTCGGGCTGGATCGGGCGCAATGACTCGGATGCGGCCGTCGGCGGCGGCCGCCGCCGCGGCCATCTGCGGGCTGGCGTCGCTGGACCCGTCGTCCACCAACAGCAGTTCCCAGTCGCCGAAGGTCTGGGCCTGCACCGAAGCGATCGCCTGCTCGATATAGGCTTCGGCGTTCAGGAACGGCGTGATCACCGACACCTCGGCCATCAGCGGGGCGCCTTTCCAAGCAGGCGCCTGACCAGGTTCTTGGCCATCCTCAGCCGCAGCTCGGCGATCGTTTCCCGCACGGCCAGGCGCGCCTGCGGGTCCGCCTTCTGCGCCGTCAGGTAGCGCGACAGCCAGCCGAGATAGCGCAACCGCGCCCGGTCGTCGGCGCCCGCCGCAGCGGACTCGGCGGTCGCGCTCTGCGGATGCTGCCGATACTTGAACCACACCGCATCGCCGACATAGGTCGGCGCGGCCAGCAGCGCCTTGGCGTAGAACACCTGGTCCTCGAACATGCCCTTGAAGGCCGCCTCGAAGCCGCCGACCCCGTCGACCAGCGACTTGCGGAGCAACGAACCGCTCGAGGTGGGCGTCTGGTAGACGTTCTTCAGTTGCAGGTGAAACAGGTGCGGCGGCCGGTAGAGCTGATCAGGCTCCACGCCGAGATCGTAGACGAAATCCGCTTCGGCGGCGTCGGGCCGCCAGGCGTGCCAGATCAGCGCCCGCCCATAGACCATCCCGGCCTCAGGCTGCTGGTCCAGGATCGCCACCTGCTCGGCCAGCTTGCCAGGCGCCCAGACGTCGTCGGCGTCGAGGAACGCGACCAGTTCGCCCTTGGCGTGGGCCAGGCCCAGATTACGCGTCGCGCTCATGCCGCGGTTGACGCCGCCTGGATGGCGCAACAGCTGTACGCGCTGCGGATACGCATCCACGTAGCTTTGGGTCAGCTCGCGGCTGCCGTCGCTCGATCCATCGTCGACCACCAGCAGTTCGAAGTCGGGCCAGCTCTGCGCCAGTACGCTGTCGATCGCTTCCGCCAGATAGGTCTCGCCGTTGTAGACGATGATGATGACGCTGACCCTAGGCGGGGCCATGCGGACCTCCGGCCCGCTGCGCGCGGCGGCGGCGGAACGCCGAGCGGGCCGAGCGCAGCCGTTCGCGCGTGTTGGAGATCGCCATCCGGGCGGCGCTGGCTGGAAGGGCGCGCGGCGCGATTTGCGTGATCCCGATCGCCTGCCGCATCAGCGGCCCAAGCCCGGCCGGCTTACGGTTGGCCAGCAGGTTCATCAGCCAGGTGTCGGAGTAGAAGCGGATCCAGCGCGCCTCGCCGTCGTTGACGGCGGCCCGCCACTCGGGTCGCTCGTCGGCCGCGCTCCGATAGCGGCGCACGACGCCGAGCACCGAGCGCAGCATCATCGCGCTGTCGCGCGACATGTTCTGATCATGCTGCCAGTACTCGGCCATCATCTCGGGCCGGGCGGCGATCGCGTAGTTGCGCGACATGCGCAGATAGGTGTCGTAGTCCTCACAGGCGCGCAGCGAGGCGTCGAACGCCCCCACCGCTTCCAGCCGGTCGGCGCGATACATCACCGTCGCATGCATGCCGATGCAGTTGCAGCGCAGGAATGTCGCGAACGGGTCCTCGCCCGGCGGGAACAGGGTCACGGGCGTGATCTGCCGGGTGACGGCGTCGACATAGCAGTATGAGCCGTAGACCATGCCGCAGTCGGGATGCTGCGCGAACAGTTCCAGCTGCTTGGCCAGCGCGTCGGGCATCAACTGGTCGTCCGCGTCGAGGAAGACGAGGTACTCGCTGCTGGCCGCGCGCATGCCGGTGTTGCGCGCCGCCGACAGGCCCTGGTTCTCCTGGCGGATCAGCTTCACCGACGGATAGGCGGCCGTGACCGCGGCGGGGTCGTCGCGCGAGCCGTCGTCGACGACGATGATTTCCTTCGGCGGCGCGGTCTGGCCGAGCGCGCTCTCGATCGCCGCGGCCAGATAATGCGCGTGATTATAGGTCGGTATGATCACCGCTACGCTGGCTGACATCGCCCCACCCTGTCCTCTTACGAAACGACTGGATACCCTGCGTACTCGAGCCACGCGATGGAACGGCGTAGCCCCTCATCGAACGATACGACAGGAACGTAACCAAGTTCCACCTCGGCGCGAGCCCACGGCAGCCAGACCTCGCCCGTCTGCAGCAACGCCCGTTCCAATGAGACTTCGGGACCCCGGGCGGCCGCGCCGGAGGGCGGCGAGCGGCGTGCGCGATACGATTTCAGCCCGGCCCCGACCCCGACGCGGACCGGCCGCGGCAGAGCGCCCGCCAGCCCTTTGACCAGCTCCGAGCGCCGCAGCTGCTCCAGCTGCGAGGGCGGTGTGGGAACCTGCGCGGCGGCGGCCGGCATGTCGGGCAGGGAATCCAGGTCGACGCCCAGCGCCGCGGCGATGGGGCCATACAGATCGCGCCAGCTGGGCTGCTCGCGGTCGCCCAACAGATAGGTCCGTCCGTCCGCGCGGTCCGCGCTCGCCGCGAGCCCGATCGCATGGACGAGGTTGTCGACATAGATAGAGTTACAGGCGCCGCGCGCGCCGGCGACGACATAGGCCTCGCCGGCCAGCAGCTCGTCGGCCCAGCCCCCGACCCACTGCGAGCGCGGTCCGAACACGATGCCGGGGCGCAGCACTACGGTCTCCACCGCGCCGCCGCGGCGCAGCTCGGCCAGCAGCCGCTCGGCGCGGACCTTGGCGTTGTTGTAGTCCATCGGCTGACGGTCGCTGAGGACGCTGTCCTCGTCGACGCCGGCGGCGGGCGCCTGGCCATGAACCGAGGCGCTGCTCAGATAGATCAACCGTCGAACGCCGGCGTCCTGGGCGGCGCGGTAGATCGGCTCGACGGCGCCGACGATGGTCTGCGGATCCCCCGCGACGGCCGAGACCACCACGTCGCAGCCCTCCAGCGCGGCGGCCATGGCGACGCGGTCGCCGGCGTCGGCCACCCGCACGTCCAGATCGAAACGCCGCGGCAGGGCTGCGGCGCTGGCGCGGCGCACGATCGGGCGCACCTGGGCTTGGCCCGAGAGATGCAGCATTTCGACGGCGCGGTTTCCGACGAAGCCGTTGGCGCCGACAATGGCGATGCAGGTCATGCCGCGCGCCCGCCGTCGATCCACGGCTCGGCCATCGGTTGGCGGCGCGCATAGCAGAGATCGATCAGCCGCAGGGCCTCGACACCCGGCGTCTGCCCCCGGCCGACGCTGGCGGGACCGGCGATGGCCGCGCGCAGCTGGGCGGTGAAGGCGTCCTGGAACTCGCCGGCGCCTTCCAGGATCAAGGCCGCGGTCTGCCCGTCCAGGCGCAGTTCCAGTCGGTCCGTCTCATAAGGCGTCCAGGCGATGGCACCGGACGCGCCATTGAAAACGAAGCGGTTGGGCCGCGCCCAGTCGCGGCTGAGGCGGGCGTTCGCCCGCACGCCGGCGAAATCCAGTTCGACCCGCGCATTGGCCTCGACGCCGCCGCGGGCGTCGTCGGCGCAGGAGACCAGCTGCGGCTCCCCCAGCCAGCCGATCAGCAGGTCGAAGACGTGGGGCCCGAGATCGCGCAACACCCCCCCGCCGCTCTCGGCGCGGCTGAAGTAGCGTGGCGAGCTCACCGGCCAGTCGAACGGGCCGCCCTCGAAGACGTCCACCGAAATCAGCTCGCCGATCACCCGGCGCCGCAGAAGATCGGCGATGGCGCGCACCGACGGGAACTGCCGGCGCATCAGCCCCTCGGTCAACGGCCGGCCGGCGGCCTGCGCGGCGGCCGTCATCGTCGCCGCCTCGTCCCCGGACATCGCCAGCGGCTTCTCGCAATGCACCGCCAATCCCTTGGCGAGGGCCGCAAGGGTCTGTTCGGCATGGCGGCGCGGCGGGGAAGCGACCAGGACCAGGTCGAGCCCGGCGGCCAGCAGCTCATCATAGCTTGCGCACGCGCGCGCCTCGGGCAGGCGATCGCAGATCGCCTGCATCGCTGCGACGTCGGGATCGAAGACAGCGACCAACCGGGTCTCCCCGGCGGCCGCCAGTGCGGTCAGCGCGGGCACGTAGTAACGCGCGCTGACCGCACCGCATCCCGACAATCCGATACGGATCATGCAGCTTCCGCGTTACCGGCCGCGGAGCCGGCGCTCAGGGCGATGCCCGCGGCGCGCCGCAGCACGCCCGGGGTCGCACTCATCCTGACCGCCTCCAGCAAGTGCGCCTGCATCCCCTGCCGATCTCCGCTGCGCGCGAACCTGCGGGCATTGTTGAGGGCGGTGTCGGCATAGGTCAACCGAGCCCGGCGGGCGATTTCCCGCGCCCGATCCGCCGGCAGATACGGCGTGAACATCTCGATGGCGCGGCGCGTATAGCCAAGCTCCTCGGCCATGCGGAAGTGGCGGCCGGTGTTCGACTCCTGGTGCATGCGATAGCCGGCCAGCACCTCGGGCTCGTACCAGACCGGATAGCGCGCGGCGATGCGCACCCACATCTCCCAGTCCTCGGAACAGACGAGCCGCGGATCGAAGCCGCCCAACTCTTCGTAGACCTCGCGCCGGACAGTGATCGACGGGGTCATGATCCGCTGTTCCTCGGCCAGCCGCTCGACGCCGCCCGCCAAGACGCCGGCCCGCGGCTGCTCTGCGTCCGGAATGGACAGCTCACGGCCCTCGCCGTCGATGTAGCGATGCCGGCAGAACGCCGCGCCGACGTCCGGGGAGCTCTCGAAGCCTTGCTGCAATGCCCGATAGAAGCCCGGCTCGACGCGATCGTCGCCATGCAGCAGGTGCACGTAACGCCCGCGCGCCCGGGTCAGGCACGTCGCGAAGTTGAGGATGTGCCCGACGTTCTGGGGCTGTCTGAAAAAGCTCACGCGATCGCCGCCTACCGCACGAACGACCGCTTCGGGGTCGTCGACCGAGCCGTCGTCGACGACCTCGATCTGCATATCGTCGGGACCTGGCGCCTGATCGAGCACGCTGCGCAGGGTCTCGGCGAGATAGCCGGCGCAGTTATAGGTCGGGATCATCACCGACCAGTCCGGTCTTGGAAGGTTATCCATGATCGGTTCGATCTGGGCGCGCTGAAGGGAGGTGTTCATCGTCTTTCTCCGCTCCCCCACACGCGCCGGGATACGCGCAGCAAGCTGCGCGCGCTGAGCTGTCTGGCGCCGCCGGCGCGCAGCGCCCGCCAGAGACAGTCGCGGGCCATCGCGGTCTCACCACGCTCGGCGTAGACCTCGGCCCACTCGAAGAAGTAGCGGCTAGCGCCGCCGCGAGCGGCGCGCTGCTGATCGGGCGGCGAGACCGCCCGCATGCGCCGGTAGAACCCCTCGATGCGATCGAGCTTTTCCTGGCCCGGCAGCGACGAGAACATGCCGCCCGGATGCAGCCGGTAGCCGCCGATCGGCTCGTCCACGAAGGCGATCGGCCCCCACGCCGCACAGAGGATGTAGAGCGGCCAGTCGGTGATCGGGAAAAAGTCGGCGTACCAGTCGCCCAGTCCGCTCAGCGCCTCGCGCCGCATCATGCCGGCGCAGGTCGCGAACGGGTTGCCGTTCCAGAGATCGTCGACGCCGCTGAGCGCCTTCTGGTCGGCCGGCGTCCAGCGGCGCGACGGCGGCCCTTCGCCGTCGTCGATCATGGCATTGTGAAAGACGGCGGAGAGCGTCGGGTCGGCGTCGAGCAACTCGGCCTGATGCTGCACCTTGTCGTGATCGGTCCAGTAGTCGTCGCCGTCCAGCAGGCAGATATAGCGGCCGCGCGCGGCCCGGATCGCCCTGGCGACCACCTCGTTGGAGCGCAGGTTTTGCGGCGACATCAGCATGCGGATCTGCGGATGCCGGTCAACGTAACGGGCCAGGATCGTGCGTGTGGCGTCCGTCGAACTGTCCTCGCTGACAATCACTTCGACCCTCCTATCGGTGCGCTGGGCCAGCACACCGTCAAGAGCAGAGGAAATATAATCGGCGTGGTTATATGTAATTAAAAGAATACTGACATCCGGGTCGTCGTCATTTGTTACAATTGACAACCCATGCGATAATTCTGACGCCATATATCGCCCCGATAATGTGTGATATCGGCCGGCTACAGCTCAGCCAGGCCACACTCAACTATCGCGCGCCCCCACGCGTCGGCGATGAGAGCAATCTTCGCTATGAGATATTAAAAATTCCCCCAACCCGTGCAGCAAAGTTTATCCGGGTTTCATGGGAGGCGAGCCGCCGCTCGCGTGTAGTTGGGTGAAGAAGAGTCCAGGCAATGATTTCCCGCGAAGGCGGTGCGAAATCGACCTCGACTGTAACCGCTCAGAAACCCCTGACGGCTAAGGTGTGCATTCCATCGGAATTCTCCGAAATGGAGAATGACGTTTTTTCTGGATGTATCCGATCGTAAATCGACTAATGTACAGTCTATAAGTCTCGGATTATCGCGTACCTTTGGCTCCACCCCTTTTCGGGAAGTCGACGGCCCTAGTCAGCGGGTTGTCGAGCCGGCTTGTTGCTGGGTGGTGCTTGGCTCTACCGTTCACAACTGGGGGTGAATGTGGGAAAGGCAGTACTCGTTGCCGGTGGGTGTGGCTTCCTTGGCTCGCACCTGATCGATCGCCTCCTGCTGAGGTCTGATGTCGACCGCATCGTCGTGGTCGACAACCTTTGGACCGGCACGCGGGACAATCTCAAGCATATCTCGGATCCGCGCCTCCACCTTGAGGTCGCGTCGGCGGAGCACTTCTCCACCTCCGAGCGCTTTGACGAAATCATCCACCTCGCCTCGCCGGCCTCGCCGCCGTGGTACATGCGCGACCCGGTCGGCGTCATTCAGGCCAACCTCGGCGGCGCGCTGAACCTGCGCAACCTGCTGGCCAAGGGCGGCCGCTTCTCGTTCGCCTCCACGTCCGAGGTCTATGGCGATCCGCTGATCTCGCCGCAGCCCGAGCACTATCGCGGCTCGGTCGACTGCACGGGCCCGCGCTCGTCGTACGACGAAAGCAAGCGCTGCACGGAGTCGCTGCTGTTCGAGTGCCGCCGCGTCTACGGCATCGACATCCGCATCGTGCGCCTGTTCAACGTTTATGGCCCGCGCACCCGGATCGACGATGGTCGGGCGGTGTCGAACTTCCTCGGCCAAGCGCTGACTACCGGCAAGCTCACCGTCTATGGCGACGGCCTGCAATCGCGCAGCTGGGGGTATGTCGACGACATCATCGACGCGCTCGAACGCTATTTCTGGCGCGACCAGGTCAACTATCCGGGCCCGCTCAACGTCGGCAACGACCGCGAGATCTCGGTGCTGGAAGTCGCCGAGTACATCACCAAGCTGGTGCCCGGCTCGTCGATCGAGTTCCTGCCGCCTGTCCCGCAGGACCCGACCAACCGCCGGCCCGACCTGACCCGCATGAACCAGATCCTGCCCGGCTGGTCGGCCGACATCCCCTACGAGGACGGGATTCGCCGCACCCTCGAATGGTTCAAGCTGCAGATCGGCCAGCAGAAGACCGTGCCGCCGCTCGCGCCCGCGCCGCTGCTCATGGGTCCTAACTAACGGGGCGTCCCACCATGCGCGGATCGTACGCGGCGTCGAGCGCAGCCAGGCTTCTGAACCTTTGAAGCCGGCGCCTCGAATCCCAGGCCGTGTCGACCTCGGTGTCGGAATAGGCGTCGAAGTGGCGCGGGTCGATCACCCGCTCCACGTCCCCGCCGCTCCGACGGCCCAGGTAGACGAACGCCAGACGCGCCTGCTCAACAAGCTTGAGCGGGGCGCCCAGCGGGTCATGCGCGAACGCCTCGCCGACGGCGCCCAGCGCTTCGCGCGCCAGGCCGCGCCGGGCGCGGTTGCGGGCGTACTCGGCGAAGAAGGTGGCCATCCGCCGCCGCGCCAGATTGCGCGCCGTGTCATCGAGCTCCGGCCACATCACCCGGTACATCTGGATGTGCGAGCGGATCATGCGCCCGACGTCCTCGGTCATCGCCCCGTCGGTTCGGCGGTAGCCGGTCAGGTAGGCCGGCACGCAGGCGAACTGGTGCTTCAGCGCGACCTGCAGCTGGATCAGGTAGTCTTCGCACCCCTGGGCGTTCGCGGCGTTGAGCCCCGGATCGTAGCGCAGGTCGCCCAGCGCGCTGCGCCGGATCAGCGGCGTGCTGCCGTTGGAGACGAAGTTCCAGTCGAGATGCCGGTACAGCACCCAGCCCTCCACCACCGGTGCGGCGGAGGCGTCGATGATGCGGCCGGACGTGTCGATGCGGCGGTACCAGTTGTAGACGAGGCCCAGGCTGGCCGGCCCGTTCGTGAAGCGCTCGAGCTGCAGCCGCAACTTGTCCGGATGCCACAGATCGTCGGCGTCCAGCGGCGCGATGAAGTCGCCGCGCGCCGCGTCGATGCCGGTGTTGCGCGCCGCCGCCACCCCGCCGTTCGGCTTGGAAATCACCCGCACCCGGGCGTCCTGCGCCGCGAAGGACTCCGCCATCGCGCGGGTGTCGTCCTTCGACCCGTCGTCGACGACGATGACCTCGAGTTCGGCGTGGGTCTGCCGCAGCGCCGACCGCAGCGTTTCAGCCAGGGTCGGGGTGGCGTTGTATGCGGGCACGACGACAGAGATCAGGTTCGGCATGATCCAACTTCACGGTGAAAACGTGCAGATTTCGAACTACACTATACAAATACCTTTGATCGCCTTCGGCCTAGAGCCAATGTGCTGGTGAGCGGGAGTCATTGTGCGTATCGCCTTTGTCTCGCTGGGAAGTCCTTTCAACCGCTCCTCTTGGAGCGGCATTCCCTATTACGCGCTGCGCGAATTGAGCCGGCGCTTCAACGACCTCACCGTCATCGACACCCCGCGACTCGATGAGAGCCTGCGCTACGCCTCCAGCCTGGCGGCGATCGGCGTGCTGGTGTCGCGCGAGCCCGTGGTCACCCGCGCCTTCGGCCACTGGCTCGACAAGCGGCTGACCGAAACCGACGCCGACGCGGTGATCTCGATCGGCGCGGCCCACAAGGTCGCCTACATCGATCCCAAGTGGCCGGTGCTGCATGTCGCCGACGCCCTGTTCGGCCCGCTGGTCGACTACTATCCGAAGTATCGGCCGCTCAACGGGCGCAGCCGGCGCATCGGCAACGCGCTGCAGCGGCACCTGATCAATCGCAACCAGCCGATCATGCTGACCTCCGACTGGGCGGCGCGGTCGGCGGCCGAGTACTACGACGTCCCGACCGAGCGGTTCGGCGTGGCCCCGCTGGGCGCGAACTTCGACGTCGAACCGGCCGCCTACACCCGCGCGTCCCAAGGCGACAAGCTGAAGCTCCTGTTCGTCGGCTATGACTGGCCGCGCAAGGGCGGCGCCCTGGTGCTGCAGGTGTTCCGCGAGTTGCGCCGGCACATCGGCGACGCGGAACTGCACATCGTCGGCTGCAAGCCCGCCGAGACTTTCGGCGTCGCCGGAGTGGTCCATCACGGGCATCTCAGCAAGACCGACCCCGAACAGGCGGCGCAGCTGGAGAACCTGTTCCGCACGTCGTCCTTCCTGTTCATGCCCAGCCAGCAGGAGGCCTTCGGACTGGTCTACTGCGAGGCCTGCGCCTTCGGTCTGCCATCGGTCGCCCGCGACACCGGCGGGGTCAGCGCCATCGTCCAGAACGGCTCCAACGGCCTGCTGTTCGCGGCCGACGCCGAGGTCCAGGACTACGTGAACGGCATCCGAGAGATCTGGGCCGACGAGCCCCGCTATCTGGCCATGACCCGCGCGGCCCGCGCGGCGTTCGAGAACCGTCTGCGCTGGAACGTCTGGGGCGCGACGGTCGAGGCGGAGATCCGCGCCCTGGGGAGGAAGGTCAATGGCGATTGAGGCCGGTCGGGCCAAGCCCGCCATCCTGGTCAGCGGCGGCGCCGGCTACATCGGCAGCCACGCGGTCCTGGAACTGCTCGACGCCGGTTATCCGACCGTCGTCATCGACAACCTGGTCACCGGCTTCCGCTGGGCTGTCGATCCGCGCGCGACCTTCGTCGAGGGCGCCATCGACGACGACGCGCTGGTCCGCCGCACGCTTCGCGAACACGGCGTCGCCGGGGTGCTGCACTTCGCCGGGTCCACGGTCGCGCCGGAGTCGGTCTCCGACCCGCTCAAGTATTATCGCAACAACACCGCGGCCAGCCGCGCGCTGCTGGAGAGCGTGATCGGCGAGGGCATCCGCCACTTCGTCTTCTCGTCGACCGCCGCCGTCTATGGCGTGACGCCCGAACGGCCGGTGACCGAGCGCGATCGGGTCGAACCCGAGACCCCCTACGGCCGTTCCAAGCTCATGACCGAGCGGATGCTGGCCGACGTCGCCGCCGCGAAGGCGGACTTCAACTATTGCGCGCTGCGCTACTTCAATGTCGCCGGCGCGGACGCTCTTGGCCGGGCCGGTCCGTCGGGCATCGGCGCGACCCACCTGATGAAGGCCGCGGTCGAGGTGGCGGTCGGCAAGCGCGACGCGCTCATCGTCCACGGCGACGACTTCGCCACCCACGACGGCACCGGCGTGCGCGACTACATCCACGTCAGCGACCTGGCCGCCGTGCACATCCTCGCCCTCCAGCGTCTGTTCGACGAGCCGGGCGTCAGCCACGTGCTCAACTGCGGATACGGCCGCGGTCATTCGGTGCTCGACGTGGTCGGCGCGGTCAGCGCCGCGGCCGGCCGCCAGATCCCCTATGTCATCGGCGGCCGCCGCCCCGGCGATCTCGGCTCGGTCATCGCCGACAATGCGCGCATCCGCACCGAATTCGCCTGGCGGCCGCGCTACGACGAACTGTCGGTCATCGTCGCCGACGCCCTGCGCTGGGAGCAGGAACTGGATCGGCGTAGAGCCTGAGCATGTCTGAGCCAGATCCCCCCAGGTTGGAGCGTCTGCTGCAACTGGGGATCTTGCGGCTCCGCGAGCACTTCCTGCATCACGCCGAGCAGATCTTCCGCCAGATGCTGGCCGAGACCCCCGAGCATCCGCACGCCCAGCGGTTCCTGGGCGTGACGCTCTTCAAGCTCGGCCGACGCGACGAAGGCGTCGAGCTCCTGCGCCAGGCCACCGCCGATCCCGACACCCCGCCCAAGGCCTGGGGCGACCTGGCCGCCGCCCTGCATCGGATGGGCGCCGACGACGAGGCGGCCAAGGCCTACGGCCGCGCCGTGCACGGGCCGCCCACGCCGCCGCCGGCCGATATCGCCTTCGCCACCGAGCGGGCGGTGCACGAGTTCAAGCTCTCGGACTATCCGTATCGCGCCGTGGTGCGCTACGGCGCCGGACGCCCCTCGCACCCGCGTCTGATGGAGCTCATCGACTCGCGGCGCGACAACTACCTCCAGCAGTTCGCAGCTGTCGCCGAGATCCAGGCCGACTTCGCCGACATCGCCTGGAACGGCCACTACGACTCCACCGAACCGTTCTGGATGAACGGCTGGTTCCCGCCCCTCGACGGCATGATCCTGACCAGCATGCTGCGCCAGTCCAACCCCAACCGCTTCGTCGAGGTCGGGTCGGGCGTCTCGACCAAGTTCGCGCGCCGCGCCGTGCGCCGCTACGGCCTGCGGACCAAGCTGATCTCCATAGACCCCCAGCCGCGCAACGAGATCGACGGGATCTGCGATCAGGTCCTGCGCAAGCCGCTCGAGACATGCGATCCGGCGATGTTCGACGTGCTCGACCCTGGCGACGTCTTCTTCCTGGACTCGTCGCACCGCGCCTTCCAGGGCTCGGACGTCACCGCCTTCTTCCTCGATATCCTGCCGCGCCTGAAGCCAGGCGTGATCGTCCAGATCCACGACATCTACCTCCCAGACGATTACATCGGCGGCCACGTCGAGCGGCTCTGGAACGAGCAATACCTGCTGGCCGCGGCGCTGCTGTTCGGTTCGGGCGCGTTCGAGATCCTGTTCCCGGCCTGGTACGCGGGCCAGGACCCGGCGCTGTCCGATCACGCCGCCGGCCTGTTCCGGGGCGGTCCGCTTGAGGGTTTGAACCTCTACGGCGCGTCCTTCTGGCTGCGCAAAGTCTAGCAGCCCGCTTCCGCACATTGCCAGGCTTGGCCGCCGCGGGCAGGTTGCGCGGCCCGGTCGCCCAGCCGCAGGGCCGCCGCTTCAAACACCATGCGGCCAGGGAGATTCCATCGATGTCAGGCGCCCAAGCTTCCTCGCCGGCCAGCGAACTCGACCGTCTGCGCGAGGCCGCCTGCGAGGCCTGGATCTATGGTCTGCCGCTCATCGAGATCGCCGCCACTCGTGGCAGCAGCGTCGGCTTCGGCGGATCGCTGAACACCTTCGGCCACATGCGCAACCTGGCCAATCACAAGATGCGGGCGGTCACCACGCCCAATAACGACACCCTCTACACCAGCGCCCAGATCGACCTCAGCGAAGGCCCGGTGACGATTTCGCTGCCGGCCTCGGGCGAGCGCTATCTCTCGCTGGCCTTGATGGACGCCTACACCAACAACTTCGCGATCCTCGGCACCCGCACCACCGGTCCGGACGCCGTGACCTTTCGCCTGATCGGCCCGCAGGACACCAGCGAGGGCCCCAACACCCTGCGCTCGCCGACCAACCACGTCTGGGCCCTGGCCCGCATCCTGGTCGACGGTCCGTTCGACCTGGAGGCCGCCCGCGCCGTCCAGGCCGGCATCTCGCTGCAGGGACCGCCCGCCTCGGCCGCGCCCGTCTACGCCCGCCGCAGCGCGCCGTGGAACGAGTACTTCGCCAGCCTCGACGCCCTGCTGGTCGCCAATCCGCCGCCGGTCACCGATCTGGCGCTGCTGCGCCGGATCGCCGTGCTCGGCCTCGGCGGCGGCGCGTTCGACGCTTCGCGCTTCAGCGCCGACGAGGCGGCGGCCATCGAGGCCGGCATCGCCCAGGGCCGGACCATGATCCGCACCTCCGGCATCGGCGGCGTGAACTGGGTCGACGGCTGGTCCTATCCGCGCTCCGACCTCGGCGACTTCGGCCAGAGCTACGGCTACCGGGCCGCGGTCGCGCTGGCCGGCCTCGCGGCCTTGCCGCCAGTCGAAGCGATGTACATGCGCGGCAAGGGCGAGAGCCGCGGGCTCTATGACGGCGCCAAGTCCTGGCGCCTGCATTTCCCGGCCGACCGCCTGCCGGCGGTGGACAGCTTCTGGTCGCTCAGCCTCTACGAGGCGACGCCCGAGGGGCAGTTCTTCTTCACCGACAACCCGATCGACCGCTACGCGATCGGCGACCGCACCTCGGGCCTGACCTACAATGAGGACGGTTCGCTCGACATCTGGATCGGCCACGCCCATCCGGGCGAGGGACGCGAGAGCAACTGGCTGCCGGCCCCCGATGGCCCGTTTGCTCTCTTCATGCGCGCCTACCTGCCCAAGGCGGCGATGCTCGAAGGCGACTATCGCCTGCCGCCGGTGACCGCCGCCTAGACGTTCGTCGTGAGTGGGGGGCCCTAGTGCACCCGCTCGAAGTGGCCGCAGAGGCGCTCGACCGCGTAGACCGTGGTCCGCAGTTCGCGGGTCAGGACCGGGTTGAGCGTCTCGTCCGGGTCGACCACCCATAGCTCGCTGTTTTCGGCGCAGGTCGCCAGCAGCACGCGCAGCGCCAACATCAGATCTTCCCAGATCGAACGGTCGTTGTCGGGCGCGCCGTCCGGGTCCGACACGAACATCAGGTCGGCGAAGCGACGCATCGCCCGCGACGCGTGGGCGACGTCCATGGCCAACGCGCTGGCCTGGAACTGCGGCGCGGTCATCAGGCGGCCGAGCTCCCCGGGGGAAGCGCCGGCCCACAGCAGGCCCTCGTTGAGGCGATGCAGCGACTCGCTCAGCCGCAGCAGCCAGTAGGTCAGCTGGTCCTGCTGCGAGAGGCCCAGATAGGGCGTGTCCACGAACGCCGCCACGTCAGGGCTTGTCCGCCGGAGGGCCGCTGGCGAGACACCGCTTGAGGGCGAATCCCAGCGACAAAACCATGAAAAGCCAGACGAACGACAGGCCGGCGATATAGGCGGCGATACTCATGGAAACACACAGGGGTAGACGAAACTCGCCCCATGGGTAGTCCAGGACCCTGGCCGACAGGTGTAAACTTCCGGCGCATTTACACTTGTTTACCGGCCCAAGCCGGACCATGGCTGTAGTTCTCTATGTGGCGCTGATCATTTGCGGCGTCGATGACGATCTCGATCGAGCATGCGTATGAGAATTGCGGCGTTGGAAGACGACGACGCCCAGAGAGAGGCGATCGCTCGCCTGTTGGTGAGCGGCGGGCATAACTGTCAGTGTTTTCATTTGGCCACGCCGCTGATCGCGGCGCTGCGTCGGGAAACCTTTGACCTGCTTGTGCTCGACTGGAACCTGCCCGACATGAGCGGGCTGGACGTGGTCGCATGGGCGCACAAGAACCTGACGCCCTGCCCGCCGATCCTGCTGCTGACCAGCCGCTCGGCCGAAGCCGACGTCGTCGCCGGCCTGAACGGCGGCGCCGACGATTATGTGGTCAAGCCGGTGCAGTCGGGCGTCCTGCTGGCCCGCGTCAACGCCCTGCTCCGCCGCAGCTATCCCGATCGCGCCACCGGCGGGATCGAGACCCATGGCGAGTACCGCTTCAATCTCCCGGCCGAGCAGGTCACCCGCAACGGCGAGCCGGTGCCGCTGACCGCCAAGGAGTTCGGCCTGGCGCTGCTGATGTTCCGCAACGTCCACCGGGCGCTGTCGCGCGGCCACATTCTCGAGGCGATCTGGGGCCGCAACCCCGACCTGCCGACCCGCACGCTCGACATGCACATCTCGCGCATCCGCTCCAAGCTGGAGTTGCGCCCGCAGAACGGCTACCGCCTGGCGCCGGTCTACAGCTACGGTTACCGGCTGGAACGGCTGACCGAAGAGGCTCCGGAAGAGGCGGCGGAATGATCTGGAAATCGGCGGCGGTCGCCGGCCTGGCGCTGCACGCGCTCGCCGTGGCGCCCGCCCTCGCGGCCGAGCCGGTCGAACGCTACGTCGTCCAGCCGGGCGACACGCTCTACGAACTGGGCCGACGCTACTTCGCCGGCGGCGACTACCGCGCCGTCCAGCGCCTGAACCGCATCGCCGATCCGCGCCGGCTGAAGGTCGGCAGCCAGCTCAAGGTGCCGGCGCGCCTCCTGCAGGTCACCCCGATCGAGGCCCGCGTCGCCGGCTTCCGCGGGGCGGTCACCGTCACCGCCGGCGGCCGCACCCTGCCGGTCTCCACCGGCATGATGCTCAAGGAGGGCGCGGTCGTCGCCACCGGGCCCAACGCCTTCCTGCGTCTCGACCTGCCTGACGGCACGCACCTGTCGCTGCCTTCGCAGAGCCGGGTGCGGCTGGGCAAGATGACGCTCGTCGAGATGACCGGGGTCGTCCGCCGCGACCTGCAGGTCCAGGGCGGGCGGCTGGAATCCGACGTCACCCCGCTGCGCGATCCTCGCGACAGCTACACCGTGCGTACGCCGATGTCGGTCTCCGCCGTGCGCGGCACCGAATTCCGCGTCGCCTATGACGAACAGGCCGGCCGGGCCAGCACCGAGGTCCTCGAGGGTCTGGTCGCGGTCAGCGCCGATCACGACGGCGCCGACGTCTCCGCCGCCCATGGCGCGGTCGCCACCGCCGACGGCGTCTCCGATCCGATCGTCCTTGCGCCGGCGCCGGCCCTCGCTGAGCCGGGCAAGGTGCAGGACGAGCAGGCGGTGCGCTTCCAGATCGCCGCGCCGGCCGCGACCCGCGGCTACCACGTGCGCCTGGCCATGGACGCCGGCTTCGTCGAGGTGCTCGAGGAGACCGCCGCAGACGGCCAGACGGTGGCGCTCGGCGACCTGCCGGACGGCGTTTACTTTCTGCGGCTGACGGCGCTGGACGACAACGGCCTGCTCGGCCTGCCCGCCACCTACGCCTTCCAGCGGCGCCTCAACACCCTGCGCGCCGACACGCCCATCGCCTCGCGCGACGGCGGCGTGCGACGCTACAAGTTCCGCTGGCAGGCCGGCGGCGCCGGCGAGCGCACCTACCGGCTCCAGCTCCTGCGCGAGGGCGCAGACGCGCCCGTCGTCGACGAGGCCGGCCTGACCCTGCAGGAATTGACCGTCACCGACCTGGCGCCCGGCGTGTACAACTGGCGCGTGATGTCGCGGACCTTCGCGGGCGGGGGCTACTACGAGAAATGGACGCCCCTCGAGCGGTTCGAAATCGGCCGTTGAGCCCGCGCGCCGGCAAGCCTGCGGCCTGGTCCGCGCGCCGGCGGGTGATCGCCGAGTGGGCGCTGGTGGCGCTGGCGGTCTCGGCCCTGGTCGCGGTCCTGGTGCTGACCCGGGCGACCGAGCGCGCCGACAACGTGGTTTTCGACACCGTCTCGGGCTGGGGCGTGCGCGCGCCGCACGAGGACATCGTCGTCGTCGCCATCGACAACCGCAGCATCGCCGAGCTCGGCCGCTGGCCGTGGCCGCGCGCCCGCCACCAGGCGCTGCTTGAAACCCTGGCCGGCTACGGCCCGCGCGCCGTCGCCTACGACGTGCTGCTGGTCGAGCCCGACCCGACGCCCGGCGCCGACGCGGCCCTGGCCGGGGCGCTGACCGCCGGGCCGCCGGTCTTCCTGCCGCTGACCTTCGACGTTCCCGGGCCGAACGGCGCGCCCTTCGAAGTGCTCGCGCCGATCGCGCCGCTGGCCGCCGGCGCCGCCGGCCTTGGCCAAGTCAATGTGGACTTCGACAGCGACGGCGTCATCCGCCGCACCTACATGCTCGAGCGCGACGGGCCCCGCGCCTGGCCGCACCTGATGGCCTTCATGCAGGCCGCCGCCGAAGGCGCCGCGCCTCCCGCCAGCGCCGGCGCGGCGCCGGGCCCGGCCCGCGCCCCGCTGATCCGGGAAGAGCCGCTGCTGATTTCGTTCGCCGGCCCGCCCGGCCATTTCCGCACCGTCTCCTTCGTCGACGTCGTCAACGGCGCCACGCCGGCCGACTTTCTGAAGGACAAGCTGGTCCTGGTCGGCGCCACGGCCGACGGCCTCGGCGACCGCTACGCCACGCCGCTCTCGCACCACACCGAGATCATGTCCGGCATCGAGCTGCAGGCGAACCTGCTCGACACCCTGCTGACCGGGCGCGCCATCGCCCCGGCCGGCCCCGGCCAGTTGCTGGCCTTCTCGCTGACCCCGCTGGTCCTGGCGCTGGCCGGCTTCCTGCTGCTGCGGCCGCGCGCCAACCTGCTGCTCGGCGGCGGCCTGCTGGCCGCGACCATCGTCGCCAGCGCGGTGCTGCTGCTCCAGGCCCAGGTCTGGGCCCCGCCCACCGCCGCCCTGGCCGGTCTGTTGCTGGTCTATCCGCTGTGGAGCTGGCGGCGGCTGGAGGCGACCAGCGCCTACATGCTGCAGGAGCTGCGCGCCTTCTCCCAGGAGCCCGACCTGCTTTCGGCCCTCGCCCAGCGCCGCGGCGGCCCGCCGACCGACGTCATCGACCGCCAGGTGGCGCTGATGCACGCCGCCATCGACCGCGCCCGCGACCTGCGTCGCCAGGTGCTCGACACCCTGCAGGGCCTGCCCGACGCCACCCTGGTCACCGGCCTCGACGGCCAGGTGCTGATCGCCAACCGCGAGGCCGAGGCCCTGTTCGGCGGCGACCCGGTCGATCGCCCCGTCGCCGACCTCATCGCCGGCCTCTCGACGGAGGCGCCGGCCCTCGACATCGCCGCCGAGGCCGCCGACGTCGAGCTGTCGGTCCCCGACGGCCGCAGCTTCGCCATCCGCCGCACCTCGCTCAGCGAGGCCGGCGGCGCCCAGGTCGGCTGGATCGTCCGCTTCACCGACGTCACCGCCCTCAAGGACGCCGGCCGCCAGCGCGAACACATCCTCGAACTGCTGACCCACGACATGCGCTCGCCGCAGGTCTCGATCCTGACCCTGCTCGGCAGCTCCGAGGCCAAGGCCGCCGTCGCCGCCCCGGTCGCCGACCGCATCGCCGGTTATGCGCGGCGCACCCTGTCGCTGGCCGACAACTTCGTGAACCTGGCCCGCGCCGAGGCCGACGCCTATGCCGTCGAGGTGCTCGATCTCGGCGACGTGCTGCTGGACGCGGTCGACGACCTCTGGCCGCAGTCCTCGGCCCGCCAGGTGAGCGTCGTCGCGGCCGAGACGGACGGCGAGGTCCTGGTCGAAGGCGACCGCGCGCTGCTGACCCGGACGCTGATCAACCTCGTCGACAACGCCATCAAGTATTCGCCGCCGGGCGGCCGCGTCGACTGCGCGGTGCGGGTCGAGGGCGAAACGGCGTTCTGCACCATCGCCGACCAGGGCGAGGGCATGACCCCGGCCCAGGTCGACAACCTGTTCAAGCGCTTCCACCGCGTCCGCCCCAAGGGCGGCGAGCGGATCGACGGGGTCGGTCTGGGCCTCTCCTTCGTCCACGCGGTGGTTCAGCGGCACGGCGGGCGCATCGACTGCGCCAGCACCCTCAGCCAGGGCTCCAGCTTTACCGTCCGCCTGCCGCTGGCGCGCGCCTAGGGCGTCGGCACGGGCGCCAGCGCCGCCGCCACGGCGGTGTTCAGGCCCTCCGAGGCCTCGCCGCAGTCAGGCGCGCGGCCCTTGACGCTGGCGCGCACGCGATAAGCCTCGGCGCCGCTAGCCGCCTCCACGACCCGCGCCGTCAGCGTGCAGAGCTGGCGGCTGCGCGGCGCCCACCACGGGCGCTCCTGCGGCGGCGCCACCCACGCGGCCGGCGCGGCGTCGGCGGCCGGCCGGGGACCGGCGTAGGCGCCCACCATCTGCGGCCGCTCGCTGTAGCTCAGTTCAATCATATAGCCGTCGCCCGGAGTCTCGCGCACGGCCAGGCCCGCGGCCTGCAGCTTCTCGGCGACCGGTCGGCCGCCGACGTCGTCGGGCGCCAACGCCAGGCCGCGGACCCGCAGGTCCGGCCGCGCGCCGCTCTCGACCACGTCGATCTTGTTGGAAGCACAACCCGCCAGCAGCAAAGCGCCGACGCACGCGACCGAGGCTCTAATCATCTCGACCCAGACTTGGACATGCCCCGAGTATGGCGATTTCACCGGGCGAGTAAATCACGCGGCCGCCTCGCCCGGCGCAGGCTCCCCGCGCGCCAATTCCCGCTCAAGTCGCAGCCGCGGGCGGCGCCAGCAACAGCTGTCCGCAAGTTGCGGATATTGTGGGATTTGCAACCTCGCCGGAGCGGAGCCTCGATCTAAGGCTCCGCTTCAAATCGTCGCTTAACTCAGCCATAGGGCGAAAAATCCACCGAGACGCGTGAACGCGCTCAACCCGCGCAGCCCCGCGAGCACAACCGAGACTGAGGCCGCAAGGCGCCGATCCTGAGGCGAAATCGGCCGATATCTCGCCTTTCCGCCGCCTGCACGCCCCGATTTATTCGCCGAACAAAGCTTTCGGAGCGCGAGTACTCGAAAGCCGCAGAACGCGTTCGCTGAGCATGCTCGGCTGTCGTCGCCAATTGCGCCAACAGTACTCTTTTCAAAGGAGAATTATGGGCCTTAACTTCCTTGGAATCCAAGGCGATCCTCGGAGCCTTCACTCCGCCGGCGGACCTTTGGGTGAGGAGACCACAATGTCTGCTGAACCTTCAAACAAGACTCCCGATCCCATGGACGTGGCGCTCGGCGCGGCGGTCCGGATCCGGCGAAGGACAATCGGCATGTCGCAAGAAGCGCTTGCCGAGCAGTGCGGCGTAAGTTTCCAGCAGATCCAGAAATACGAGAACGGCGCCAACCGGATCTCGTTCTCCCGGCTCGTTCAGATTGCACGCGCGTTGCGATGCCGGGTTGTGGACCTGATGGACGTTCTGGACACCCCGGCCGGCGAAGGCGACGTCGACCTGCTCAGCCGGATGCGCACGCCAGGCGCCCTGGAGTTGCTGAGCGCCTTCGAACGCCTGCCGCAGGAAGCCAGGTCCTCCCTGGTCAATCTGCTGCGGGTGATGACCGACCCCGAGGCCGGCCAGCGGACGCGCCAGAAAGAAGTGGCCTAAACGAAACGAGCGCCGGCCTTTCGGACCGGCGCTCGTCGTCGCGTCTCTATAGTATCTGGCTTCTAGAGCGGCTTGAGATCGACCGCGGCGATCTTGCCGCGCTCCTCTCGCTCGACGAACTCCAGCTTCTGACCCTCGTCCAGGCCGCGCAGGCCCGCACGTTCGACAGCGGAGACGTGGACGAAGACGTCCTTGCCCCCATCATCCGGCTGGATGAAGCCGTAACCCTTGGTGGTGTTGAACCACTTGACCGTCCCGGTGGCCATAACGCTTTCGTCTCCCTGACTAGCGTCCAAACAGGACGCGCGCACAGCGCGCCCCGCAACAATCTCAAGTCTGGGAAGGCTGGTTCGGTCCGCAAAGGCGGGGGGAATGAACGTCTGCAGGCCCAAGTCCGGATTGCGGGCCAAATTTTTGCACACGGCCAGGCTGGGCGGTCAACAGAGAACGCGGGTCAACTTTCCGCCAGGACTTTGTCGATCAGGGCCTTTGCGTCCTTGCCCGACCAGTCGGCGTCGCCGGCCAGCCGGCCGCGCTCGACCCCGTCGGCGCCATAGATCACCGTCGTCGGCATGCCCGCCGCCGGCGGCTTGAAGGCAAACGGCAGGGCCATCTTCGGGTCGTGATAGAAGGCCAGCGGCGCGTGCTTGGCGATGAAGGCGCGGGCCTTGTCGGCGTCCTGCGGGCGATCGACGCTGATCGCCACCACCTGGACGGGCTTGCCCTCATAGCTGGCGGCCAGCTTGGCCAGGGTCGGCATCTCGATCACGCACGGCCCGCACCAGGTGGCCCACAGATTGACGATCGTCACCTGCCCCTTGAAGTCGGCTATGCGCTTGGGCGCGCCGTTGGCGTCCAGGAAGCTGGTGGCCGGCGGCGAGGTCGCTTCGAGCGGCGTCACGAACTTGGCCATCTCGCCCTTGGCCAGAGACTTCAGGTCGCTTTCCCGCTGGGGGTTTATGGAAGCCTGGGCGATGATGTAGACAACCGCGGCGACGCCGGCGACGGCGACGCCCCGAAGCACCCATTTCAACGGGAACGCCTTGGGTTCTCCAGCGGCTTTCTCGGCAGACTTCTCGTTCATATGACGCACTCTTCCTCGACTGGCGCCGACGGCGCGGCGCAAGCGCCCCAAGACGGGGGCCAGGCCATGTGGGGCGGACGGTTCTCGTCCAAGCCGGCCGAACTGATGCAGGCGATCAACGTCTCCATCGGCTTCGACAAGCGGCTTGCGGCCCAGGACCTGGCCGGTTCCCGTGCGCACGCCGCGATGTTGCTCAAGCAGGGCGTGATTACAAGCGAGGACGAGGCCGCCATCCAGGGCGGCCTGCAGGCGATCGAGGCCGAAATCGCCGCCGGGACCTTCCCGTTCCGCGACGAGTACGAAGACATTCACATGAACGTCGAGGCGCGGCTGCGCGAGCTGATCGGCCCGGCGGCCGGCCGGCTGCACACCGCCCGCTCGCGCAACGACCAGGTCGCGCTCGACTTCCGGCTCTGGGTCCGCGACGCCTGCGACCGCACGGTCCACCAGATCCAGGCGCTGCAGCGCGCCCTGGTCGCCAAGGCCGAGCCGAACGCGGCGACCCTCATGCCGGGCTTCACCCACCTGCAGCCCGCCCAGCCGGTGACCTTCGGCCACCACCTGATGGCCTATGTCGAGATGTTCGGCCGCGACGCCTCGCGCTTCGCCGACGCCCGGGCGCGGATGAACGAGTGCCCGCTCGGCGCCGCCGCCCTCGCCGGCTCGCCGTTCCCGATCGACCGCCACGCCACCGCGCAGGCCCTGGGCTTCGCCGCCCCGACCGCCAACTCGCTGGACAGCGTCTCGGACCGCGATTTTGCGATCGAAAGCCTGTCGGCCGCCAGCCTCTGCGCCGTCCACCTGTCGCGCCTGGCCGAAGAGATCGTGATCTGGATGACCCCGCAGTTCGGCTTCGTGAAGCTGACCGACGCCTTCACCACCGGCTCGTCGATCATGCCCCAGAAGAAGAACCCGGACGCGGCCGAGCTGATCCGCGCCAAGGTCGGCCGGGTGCTCGGCTCGCTGACCCAGTTGACCGTGGTCATGAAGGGCCTGCCGCTGACCTATTCGAAGGACATGCAGGAGGACAAGGTCCCGACCTTCGAGGCCTTCGACGCGCTGGAGCTGTCGCTGGCCGCGATGGCCGGCATGGTCGCCGACCTGGAGCCGAACGCCGAACGCATGGCCGCCGCCGCCGGCGCTGGTTTCTCGACTGCCACCGATCTGGCCGACTGGCTGGTGCGCACCCTCGACATGCCGTTCCGCGACGCTCACCATGTGACCGGGGCCGCGGTGAAGAAGGCCGAGGGTCTGGGCGTCGATCTGCCCGGCCTGCCGCTCGCCGAACTGCAGGCCATCGAGCCGCGCATCACCGCGGCTGTCTTTGACGTGCTGACGCCCCAAGCGTCGGCCGCCAGCCGCATGAGCTACGGCGGCACCTCGCCGGAGCAGGTCCGCGCCCAGATCGCGCGTTGGAAGGAGAAGCTCTGATGAACCTTCATCCCCTCGCCACGATCGCCCTGATCGGCGCGGCCGCCCTGGCGGGCTGCGGCAAGATGGGCGACCTCGAACGTCCCGGCCCGATGTTCGGCAAGGGCTCGGGCGCCGACGCCGGCGCCGACCCGGCCCGCGCCGTGCGCACCGTCGACCCGCGCACCCGCGACGACCGGCCCGCGCCGCCGCGCACCCTGCCGATCGACTCCGCCCAGAACCCGACCGCCAGCGCCCCGCAAGGCGCCCTGCCCGACCCGTACGCGAACCCGCGATGAATCATTTTGAGCTGAAGGGCGACGAGCTCTTCTGTGAGGGCGTGTCCCTGGCCGACGTCGCTTCGGCGGTCGGCACGCCGGTCTATGTCTATTCCACCGCCACCTTCGAGCGGCACTACAGCGTGCTGCGCGACGCCCTGGTCGCCGAGGGCATCAAGGGCGACGACGGCGGCGATCCGCTGATCGCCTTCGCGGTCAAGGCCAACTCCAACCTCGCCGTGCTGCGCACCCTGGCCAAGCTGGGCGCCGGCGCGGACACGGTCTCCGAGGGCGAGGTCCGCCGCGCCCTGGCCGCCGGCGTCCCGCCCGAGAAGATCGTCTTCTCAGGGGTCGGCAAGACCGAGGGCGAACTCGCCTTCGCGCTCCAGGCCGGGGTCGGCGAGATCAACGTCGAGTCCGAGCCGGAAATGCGCTTGGCCAGCCAGGTCGCCCAGTCGCTGGGGACTCGCGCGACCATCGCCATCCGGGTCAATCCGGACGTCTCGGCCGGCGGTCACGCCAAGATCTCGACCGGCAAGTCCGACAACAAGTTCGGCGTCTCGTTCTCCGAGGCCGAGCGGCTCTACGCCAACGCCTCCAACGACGCGGGCCTCAACCCCGTGGGCGTCACCTGCCATATCGGCAGCCAGATCACCGACCTCGAGCCGATGGCCCAGGCCTTCGCCAAGATGCGCGGCCTTGTCGAACGCCTGCGCGGCGAGGGTCTGTCGGTCAAGCGCCTGGACCTCGGCGGCGGCCTCGGCGTGCCGTATTTCAACCAGCCCGAGCCGCCCTCGCCGGCCGACTACGCCCGCATGATCGCCAAGACCATGAACGGCCTCGACGTCGGCTACGCGTTCGAGCCCGGCCGGATGATCGCGGCCAACGCCGGCGTCCTGCTGGCCCGCGTGCAGCACATCCACGAGCGGCCGGAGGGGAAGAAGTTCGTCGTCCTCGACGCGGCGATGAACGACCTGATCCGACCGGCGATGTACGACGCCTATCACGAGATCGTCCCGGTCCACCCGCGCGCGGGCGAGCCGGTGGTCTACGACGTGGTCGGGCCGATCTGCGAGACCGGCGACACCTTCACGCGTGAGCGGTCCCTGCCGCCGCTGCGGGCCGGCGACCTCGTCGCCTTCCTCAGCGCCGGCGCCTACGGCGCGGTGATGTCCAGCGAGTACAATAGCCGCCTGCTGGTCCCCGAGGTGCTGGTCAAGGGCGGCGCCTACGCGGTCGTGCGCCCGCGCCCGACCTACGACGACATGCTGGCCAGGGAAGCGCCGGCTCCGTGGCAATAGGGTTTCACTGAGCTAAACCATTCCTGAACTCCCTCCTGCCAGAATGTCGCAGGCATTGGGAGCGGCATGTGGCGCTGAGAGACATCCTGGACGACGGCCGGGTCGGCGCGACGCTTGTGATGAGCAAGCGCAGCACCTTCAGTCGTCTGACGATTACTGCGCTGATGGGCGCGCTCGTCTGGGCTGAGTTCGATTGGCATGCGGCCGCCGCCTGGGCGGCCGCGGCCGGCGTCCTCGAAATCCTGCTCAGGTCCACGCACGCCTACTTCTACAAGCGTCAGGCGCAGGGCCTGCCGGTCTCGCGGCTTCGCCGCATGGCGCCGGCGCTGATGTTCAGCGTCACCTGGTCGACTCTCGCGGCCGGATGCTGGGCGTTCGGCTCCGATCCGACCAAGTTCGCAGCGCTGGTGATCCTGTTCGGGATCGTCATCGCCGCCCTGAAGTACGCCGCACTCAGCCGCGCGATCTTCCTGGTGATGATCCCCTGGCCGCTGCTGGCCATCGTCATCGCGCCCCTGCAGGTCGACGGCGTGAGCGGCTGGCGCGCCGGCGTCGTCGTCGCCGCCCTGGCCGGGTTCGGCATCAGCCTCGTCAACGTCTCGCGGGCCTTGCGCGCCAACGCCCTGGCGCTCGAAAAGGCCCAGGCCGAGGCCCAGGAGGCCAGCCGCGCCAAGTCGGCCTTCCTGGCGATGATGAGCCACGAGCTGCGCACCCCGATGAACGGCGTGCTCGGCATGGCCCACGCCCTGGCCGCCACCAAGCTCAGCCGCCAACAGGCCGACTATCTCGACATGATCGTTCAGTCGGGCGACGGCCTGATGGCGATCCTCAACGACATCCTCGACCTCTCCAAGATCGAGGCCGGCAAGCTGAACCTCGAAAGCGTCGGCTTCGATCTCGAGAAGATGGGCCGCCAGACCTTCCTGCTGTGGAGCGAGACAGCCCGCCAGAAGGGGCTGGAGCTCTCGCTCGACATCGACGCCGATGCGCCGGCCTGGCTGGTCGGCGATCCGGTGCGCGTGCGCCAGATCCTGCTGAACCTGATCTCCAACGCGCTCAAGTTCACCGAGCAGGGCTCGGTCGCTGTCCGCATCGCGGGCGTCGCGCCGCAAGGCATCGAGATCGTCGTCACCGACACCGGCGTCGGCATGCGCCGCGACCAGCAGGAAAAGCTGTTCCAGGCCTTCTCCCAGGCCGAGGTCTCCACCACCCGCCGCTATGGCGGCACCGGGCTTGGCCTCTCCATCTGCCGCCAACTGGCCGAGATGATGGGCGGTTCGATCTCGGTCGAGAGCGAGCCCGGCTCCGGCTCGACCTTCAAGGTCGTGCTGCCGTTGCCGGCCGGTGCGGCGCCGGCGCCGACGCAGGCCGCGCCCGACACCGTCAGCCTCGAAGGCCGCCAGGTGCTGGTCGTCGACGACAACAAGGTCAATCAGGCCGTCGCGCGCGCCATCCTGGAAGCGGCCGGAGCCGTGGTCAGCCTGGCCGACGACGGGGTCGACGGCCTCGACCTGCTGCGGGCGGCCCACTTCGACGTCGTGCTGATGGACGTCCACATGCCGCGCATGGACGGCATTGAGGCTCTGCGCCGCATCCGCGCCGGCGAGGCCGGTCCGCGCGGCGTGCCGGTCCTGGCGCTCACCGCCGACGCCATGTCCGACGAGTGCGAGCGGCTGATCGCCCAGGGCTTCGACGACGTCCACCCCAAGCCGATCCAGCCGGCCGAGCTGATGTTCACCGTCGCGGCCTGGTGCGCGCGCGCCGACCAGGCGGCCGTGCTGGCCGCCAGCGCCGCCTAGTCCATCGCCCCGATGTAGGGCAGGCCGCGCAGCGCGCCGGCGGCGTCCATGCCGTAGCCGACCAGGAACCGGGCGGGCGCCTCCCAGGCCACGAAGTCGGGGACGATCGCCCGTGGCGTCGGCCAGGGCTTGCTGGCGAACACCGCGGTCAGCACCCGGCTGGCGCCGGCGTCGCGCACCAGCCGATGCGCCTCCGACAGCGACAGGCCGGTGTCGATGACGTCGTCGATGACCAGGGCCGTGCGTCCGGCCAGCGGCCGCTGCAGATCGGCCCGCACCTCGCAACGTCCCAGACTGGCGCGCTCGTCGCCGTACGAGGCCAGCCACAGCGCGTCGAAACGCACGAACCGCCCGGCCCGCGCCAGCGCCCGCGTCAGGTCCGAGGCGAACCACAGCCCGCCGGTCAGCAGGCAGACCGCCACCGTCTCGTCGTCGATCACCGGCGCGATCTGGCGGGCCAGCGCCTCGACGCGCCCGGCCACCTCCTGCTCGGTCAAAAGGACGGTCGGGGCGTCAGTCATGGGTCGGCAGTGCGTCGGGGCTGCCCGGCGGCAGCGGTTGAGCCTCGACCGGCGCCAGGGCCGGCGGTTCGGCGGCGGGACGCAGGGCCGGGCCGGCCGGCTTGGCGGCGGCCGGGGCCGGATCGCCCTGCTTGACGTTTAGGTTCACCGGCTCGCGCGGCGCGAACGCCACCTCAAGCTCCTTGGCGCTCGCCGGCGGGTCGAGCAGCGCGATCGCGAAGTGGCGGGTCTCGCCCGGCGGGATCCGCGCATCGGCCGGACGGGCGATCTTGGTCGCCACCGCCTTGCCCTCGGCGTCCAGCAGGCTGATGCGCAGCGGCGGGGTCACCACCGGCTCGTTCTCGATATTGCGGATCATGCCCGAGACCGACAGCGCCGCATGTCCGTCCTGCAGCGACGGCTCGAAGCGCACGCCTTCGATGACCAGCCCCAGGGTGTTCACCGGCAGGCCGACGCCGGCATAGGCGCTGGCCGTGCGCGGCCACAGCCGCACGACGTCGACGCGGAAGATGATCCCCAGCGCGATCATCAACACCAGCGCCGCGGCCATGCCCGCCCAGATGACGCCGGTCGCCGCCGCCTCGCGCACGCGCCGGTCGGTGTCGGCCTTGGCCCTGAACGCGCGCGGCAGCTCGTCGCCGCTCAGGTCACGGACCGGCTTCTCCGCGGCCGGCTCCGGCGCGGGCTCGCGCGCCACCGCGCCCTCTTCCTCGGAGGTCGCCAGCTCCAGCGAAGCTTCGGGGGCCGCGGGGGTCGCAGTCCAGCGCGCGCCGCAACTGGCGCACTTCACCAACCGGCCATCCGTGGGGATCTTGGAATCGTCCACGAAATAGCTGGTGGCGCAGTCTGGACAGGTCAGTATCATGACAGCCGAATCGGACGCTCCAGCAACCTCCACCGAGGTCGCCGATTTCGGTCTCCATGTCCAGAAACCCGAACGCCACAGGCGCCACCGACGCCGATCACGCCGTTGTCCGCTTCGATGATGTGTCGATGCGCTATGGTCGCGCCCCCGAGACTTTGAAGGACCTGTCCTTCTCCCTGCAGCCGGGGTCTTTCCACTTCGTGACCGGCGCCTCGGGAGCGGGCAAGACCTCGCTGTTGAAGCTTCTGTTCCTGGCGGCCAAGCCGTCCAAGGGACTCATGCACCTGTTCGGCCAGGACGTCTCCACAATCGCGCGCGAGGCCCAACCCTTCCTGCGCCGCCGGATCGGGGTGGTGTACCAGGAGTTCAAGCTGCTCGATCACCTCTCGGTGTTCGACAACACCGCCCTGCCGCTGCGCATCGAGGGCCGCAAGCCCGACACCTATCGCGACGACGTCGCCGAACTGCTGGCCTGGGTCGGCCTCAAGGACCGCATGCACGCCATGCCCGCGACCCTGGCCGGCGGCGAGCGCCAGCGCCTGGCCATCGCCCGCGCCGTCGTCAACCGCCCCGAGATCCTGCTGGCCGACGAGCCGACCGGCAATGTCGATCCCGAGATGGCGCTGCGCATCCTCAAGCTGTTCGTCGAGCTGAACCGCCTGGGCGCCACCGTGCTCTTCGCCACCCACGACCAGGATCTGGTCGCCCGCTCGGGCATGCCGGTCCTGCACCTGGAGCGCGGCCGGCTGGTCGCGCAGGGAGCGCGCCGATGAGCGACTTCGACGTCGCCCGCTGGCGGCCCGCCCCGTTCCTGCCGGAGTCCGACGCCCGCGACGGCTCGCTGACCTTCGTGGTGGCGGTGCTCTGCTTCCTGGCCTGCCTGACCCTGCTTGCGGTGCTCGCCGCCGACCGCGCCGCCCGCGACTGGACCGACCAGCTCGAAGGCCAGGCGACGATCATCGTGCGGCCCAAGGCCAACGAGACGCCCGACGGCGCCGCCGCCCGCGCCGCCGAGACCCTGGCCGGGGTCGACGGCGTGGCCGAGGCCCGCGCCATCGAGCGCGAGAAGGCCGAGGCGCTGATCGCCCCCTGGCTCGGCGACGCCGACCTTTCGGACCTGCCGGTGCCGCGGCTGGTCGCCGTGCAGCTGACCCGCGAGCGGCCGGCCAGCGCCGCCACCCTCGACCAGGCGCTGAAGGCCCAGGGGCTGGACGCCGTCGTCGACGACCATTCCGTCTGGATGGCCGACATTCAGCGCTCGGCCCGCACCGCCCGCTGGGTCGGGCTGGCGGTGTTCGGGCTGATCGCCGTGGCCGCCGCCGCAGTGGTCGCCTTCGCCACCCGCGCCGGCCTCGCCGCCCGCCGCGAGGTGGTCGAGGTGCTGCACCTCTCGGGCGCCGAGGACAGCTTCATCGCCCGCCTGTTCCAGGCCCGCTTCGCGCGCATGGCGGCGCTGGCGGGCTTGTTCGGAGCCGGCGGGGCGGCGATCATGGGGGCTCTGTTGCGTTTGGCGGGTGGAGGCCAAGGTTTGACGCCGGTGCTGCCGATCGCCTGGATCGATCTGTTGTCGGTCCTGCCCGCGCCGCTGGTGGCCGGCGGCGTCGCCGCCCTGGCCGCGCGCTTCACCGCCCAGGCCATGGTCCGGGAGCTGGCGTGAAAGGCCTCGCCGCCCTCCTCGTCGTCGCTGTCATCTGGGCGGCCGGCCTGCTCGCCTTCGCCGAGCGCGTCGAGCGCTCGACCCCGGCGCCGCAGCCGCAACCGGCCGACGGCGTCGTCGCTCTGACCGGCGCCGGCTCGAACGAGCGCATCGGCGCGGCCATGGAGCTGCTCGCCGACGGCAAGGCCCGCCGCATGCTGGTCTCCGGCGTCAGCCGCGAGGCCTCGCGCGAAGACATCCGCGTCGTCAGCCGCGCCGTGCGCCGGGTCTACGACTGCTGCGTCGACCTCGGCTTCGACGCCGCCAACACCCTCGGCAACGCCCGGGAGACCCAGGAGTGGGCGCGGGCCATGCGCTTCGACAGCCTGATCGTGGTCACCGCCGACTACCACATGCCGCGCGCCATGCTCGAGCTGCGCGGCGCCATGCCCGACAAACGCCTCACCCCTTTTCCCGTCGCCACCTCGGTGATGACCGCCGGCCGCTGGTGGCGCACCAGCGGGGCTGCGCGGTTGATGGTGACCGAGTACTGCAAGTATCTGGCGATCCTGGGCCGCGAGGCCGTGTTGGGCCTTGGCCCCCGCAACGACGCGCCGAAGAAAGGCTGACCTGTTTGACCACCCTGCGCTCCCTGGCGTTCGCCGTCCTGTTCTATCTGTGGTCCGTTCTCGTCGCGGTCGGCTGTGCGATCGTCGTCCTGCCGGCGCCGCGCAGCTGGTGCACGGAGATGATGCGCGGCTGGGCCAAGGGCATCATCTTCCTGCTGCGCGTGGTCTGCGACATCAAGGTCGAGGTCCGCGGCCGCGAACACATGCCGAAGGGCGCGGCCCTGCTGGCCCCCAAGCACCAGTGCATGTTCGACGTCTTCGCCCAGTTCGCCTTCATGCCGGACGCCTGCTTCGTCATGAAGAAGGAGCTGATGTGGATCCCGTTCTTCAGCTGGTACGCGATGAAGGCCAAGATGATCGTCGTCGACCGCTCGGGCCACTCGGCCGCCCTGCGCAAGCTGGTGAAGGATGCCCAGGAACGCTTCGCTGAACACCGCCAGGTGATCATCGCCCCTGAAGGCACCCGCACCGCCCCCGGCGCGCCGCCCGACTACAAGCCCGGCATCGCCGCCCTCTACCGCGAGATCGACGTGCCGGTGCACCCGATCGCCACCAACGCCGGCGTCCACTGGCCCAAGCACGGCTTCACCCGCAAGCCGGGCACCATCGTCTTCGAGTACCTCGAGCCGATCCAGCCGGGCCTCAAGCGCGCCGAGTTCATGCGCACCCTGCAAGAGCGCACCGAAACCGCCTCAAACGCCCTGCTGGCGCTGTGACTTCTCGATCCTTCTCCCCTTGTGGGAGAAGGTGGCCCCGCTCAGCGGGGTCGGATGAGGGGTAAGCGCCTATCCGTTCACGACGCATTCGGGGGCTTGATCGAAGCCCCCTCATCCGTCGGGCTTCGCCCGCCACCTTCTCCCACAAGGGGAGAAGGAACCAGGCCTCACCGCGCCGCCAGCTCGCGCGCCTCGACCATGCCCAGCAGCTTCTCCATCGCCTGATCGTGCACGCCCATCTCGCAGAGGTGGGCGACCAGGTCGCGCAGATAGTCGACATTGCGGCCCGACAGCCCGTGGGCCCCGGCGATCAGCTCGGCCTGCCGCTCCAGCGACAGCGCCCCGGCCCACTGCGGATGATGCACGTCCGACAGGAACACCAGCGTCTCGACCCGATGGCCGTTCGCCAGCCGGATGTTGGCCTTGGCCTCGACATAGGTCTCGGTCGGCTGCTCGCGTTCGCGCAGATATTCGTAGGTCGCCGGCCAGTGCTCCTCGGCGACCCGATAGGCCGCGCCGCGCACCGCGCCGCCCGGCGCCAGGCCCAGCACCAGGCCCGGCCGTTGGTAGGTGCCGCGATGGTGCACCGAATAGATGCAGAAGGCGCGACGCCGCCCGTGTAGGGTGGCGCTCTGGCGCTCGACGAACTCGAACCCCGGACGCCACATCAGCGACCCGTAACCGAAGACCCAACGCTCAACCGACATGGCCCGCCGCGACAATCCCGCTCCGCCTACCTCCCCTGTGCCCGATCCGGCGCACCACCGCAAACCCCGACGCGCGGCGCTCTACATCCCGTTCATCATCGCCGGGGTCGCGGCCATCGGCTGGAGCGGCCTGTGGGTCTATGCCCGCGGCGAGGCGGACAAGCGGCTCGAGGCCGGCGCCGAACAGCTACGCAAGGCCGGCTACGACGTCGCCTGGAGCAACAAGCGGATCTACGGCTACCCGTTCCGGCTCAACATCCAGCTCGACGACGCCAAGGTCCGCGAGCCGTCCGGCTGGGCGCTGGCCGCGCCGAAGCTCGAAGCCCAGGCGTTCATGCACGGACTGTCGACCTGGGTGCTGGCGACGCCGGGCGGCCTGACCTTTACCCGCCCGGTCGGGGGACCGGTCGACGTCAAGGGCGACGTCATCCACGCCAGCCTCGCGGGCCTCGACCAGCCATTGCCGCGCTTCTCGTTCGAAGGAACCAAGCTGACCTTCGCGCCGACGCCGGGCGCCCAGCCGTTCGCGCTGTCGGCCGCCGACAAGGTCGAGTTTCACTTCCGGCCCGGCCCCGAGGACCAGGCCGCGGTGTTCTTCAAGGTCGACGCCGGCACGGCGCGGCTCTCGGGCCTGTTCGCCCGCGTCGCCGGCGACAAGCCGATCTCGATCTCGTGGGATTCGCTGCTCTCGAAGATCAGCGCCTTCCAGGGCGCCAATTGGCCCGAGGCGGTCCGCGCCTGGACCACCGCCGGCGGCCGCATGACCGTGCGCCAGGCCGGGATCACCGCCGGCGAAGCGGTGATCGGCGCTCAGTCCGGCGTGCTCAGCGTCGGCTACGACGGCCGCCTCAACGGTTCGCTCGACGTGACCCTGCGCGAAGCGCCCAAGGCGCTGGGCGCCATGGCCGAGACCGGGGTGATCCGCCCCGAGGCCGCCATCGCCGCCTCCGCGGTCGCCGCCGCCCGCCAGGGCGCCGACGACGTCGCCCGCGCTAACGTCACCTTCCAGGCTGGCCAGACCACCCTCGGCCCGGTCGCCATCGGCCCGGCCCCGAAAGTCTACTAGGCCATGGCCTCGTCACCGTCGCTGGTCGCCGGATCCTGCCTCTGCGGCGCCGTGCGCTTCGAGGTCGAAGGCGCCTTCGACGCCTTCTTCCTCTGCCATTGTGCGCGTTGCCGGAAGGGCAGCGGATCGGCTCACGGCGCCAACCTGTTCGCGTCGGGCGGCCGCCTGCGCTGGCTGAGCGGCGAGCAGGAGGTGAAGACCTATCGCGTGCCCGGCACGCGCCACGAGCGCAGCTTCTGCACCTCGTGCGGCTCGGCCCTGCCGGACGTCCAGATGGACGGCGCCTTGCTCAAGGTCCCCGCCGGCAGCCTCGACGGCCCCGTCGACATCCGCCCCACCGCCCACATCAGCTGCGCCAGCCGCGCGGACTGGGACGCCGACCTCGACGCCGTCCCCAAGCTCGACGGCCTGCCCGGCTGATCTAGCCCGCCAGCTCCGCCGCGCACATCGCCCGGAACTGCGCCAGGCTATCGGCCCGCTCGGGATGCAGCGCGCCCAGCACCTCGATCGTGAAGGTGACCGGCGCCGAGCCGGCCGCCGTCACCAGCGTCCCGTCGCGCACCGCCGCCGACGTATCGACATAGAGGTCCCAGGCCCGGTAGCCGGGCGTATAGCAGCGCATGAAGTCGAGCGCGTTGGAGGTGTGGCGCCGGCTGTCCAACAGGCCGGCGCGGGCGGCCGCCACCGTCCCGGCGCAGATCGCTCCGACCACCTTGCCGGCTTCGTCGGCCGCCCGCAGCACGGGGGCGATGTCAGGCGCGTCGTCGCCGGTCCAGCCGTCCGACCCCACCACGACCAGCGCGTCGTAGGCGTCCGGCGTCAGGTCCTCGATGGCCGATCCGGGATCGATGGTCATGCCGCCCATCGAGGTGACCGGCCGCCCGCCCGGGGTGTGGAACGACGTCGCTCCGTCGAAATAGGCGCGGGCCGCGGCGCTGAGCTGCGCGTGCTCCCAGTCGGCGAAATTGTCGATGACGATGAAGGCGATGTGCTTGCCCATGGCGATACTCCAGACCCGCGATGACGAAACGCACCATCGCCGGTTCCGGCGCCAAATCCTGTCAGCAGGATGTCAGCCCATCGGCCGGTCGATCGAGGTCGGCGGCTTGGAGAACCAGCGCGGTCCCTGCTCGGTCATGTAGAGGCAGTCCTCCAGCCGCACCCCGAACTGGCCGGGCAGATAGAGGCCGGGCTCGTTCGACAGGCACATGCCCGGCGCCAGCTTCGTCGTTTCGCCGCGGACGAAATTGATCGGCTCGTGGCCCTCCATGCCGATGCCGTGCCCGGTGCGGTGCGACAGCCCCGGCAAGCCGTAGTCCGGCCCATAGCCCAGGCTCTCGTAGTAGCGGCGGACTGCGTCGTCGACGGCGCCGGCGGCGGCCCCGATCTGGGCCGTTTCGAAGGCGATCTGTTGGCCGCGCGCCACCTCGTTCCAGACCTTGCGCTGGGGGGCGGTCGGCTCGCCGAACACGAAGGTCCGCGAGATGTCCGATTGATAGCCCTCGACCGTGCAGCCGCAGTCCATCAGCACGATCTCGCCCTCGCGCACGACCTGCGGCTTCTCCGAGCCATGCGGCAGGGCCGCGTCCGCGCCCACCAGCACCATCTCGAACTCCGGCGATCCGCCCAGCGCGCGGGTGGCCTTGTTCATGATCGCCCCGACGTCGGCATGGCTCATGCCGCGCTCGACCTTGCCGTGGGTGTAGCGGTAGGCCGCCAGCGTCACGTCGGCGGCCAGTTGCATCAAGGCCAGTTCGGCCGGCGACTTGATCATCCGGCAGCCGCGCACGACGTCCGCGCCGGAGACGAACCGCACGTCGGGCATCCGCCGCGCCAGGCCGTCATGGACGAAGAACCGCACCGTCTCCTCGACTCCGATCTTGCCGGAGGCGAGCTTGCGCGCTTTCAGCCAGTCGGCGACGACCAGGGCCGGATCCTCGTCCTCCTGCCAGACCCGCACCTGCGCCGGGACCGCCAGGGTCTCGCGCACCGACGGCTCTTCGAAATGAGGGGTGACGATCAGCGTCTCGCCCTCGACCGGGATGATCGCAGCCGTCACCCGCTCGCTGCGCCACCAGCGCACGCCGGTGAAATAGGTCAGCGACGCGCCGGCCTCGACCACCAGCGCCGACAACCCTTGCGCCTTCATCAGCCGCTGGACCTTGGCCATGCGCGCCAGCCGTTCGGCTTGCGAAATCGGGACCGCGCCGCCGGTGATCTTGCTCAGGCCCTCGACCTGCGCGGCCGCTGCGCCGCCGAGGCTCAGCGCCAGGCCGGCGCCCGCCGCCCCGGCCAGGAAATTCCGTCGATCCAGAACCATGGCGCATCCCCCCTCGCCGCGCGGCGCTCGCGCCGTTGCGCGGCTATGTGAGCCGAGCCGCCGACCAGATCCAACCGATAACAATGATATTCCCGAAGCGTCCGCGCCCGGCTAGCCTGCCGCAAAACGGAGAGGCGTCCCCCATGACCACCCGCACCAGCATCCTCGCCTTCGTGCTCGCCGCCGGCCTGGCGGTCCCCGCGCTCGCCGCGCCGCCTGCCAACATCGCCGCGGCCCTGGCCGATCCGGCCCGCCCGGCCGCCGACGTCGCCCGCGACGCCGCCCGCAAGCCCGGCGAGCTGCTGGCCCTGGCCGACATCAAGACCGGCGACAAGGTGGCCGACTTCGTGATCGGCGGCGGCTACGTCACCCGCATCCTGTCGGCCGCGGTCGGCCCGACCGGCCACGTCTACGCCTACCAGCCGGCCGAGTTCATCAAGTTCCAGGCCTCGTACGGCGAGAACCTCAAGAAGGTCGCCGACGCCTACAAGAACGTCACCCCGCTCGACGCCAGCCTTCAGCAGCTCGACCTGCCCGACGGCCTCGACGCCATCGTCACCGTTCAGAACTATCACGACCTCTATCTGAAGCCGTTCCCGTCCGGGACCGCCGCCAAGGTCGACGCCGAGCTCTTCAAATCGCTGAAGCCCGGCGGCGTGCTGCTGATCGTCGACCACGCCGCCCTGCCCGGTTCGGGCATCAGCGCCGCCGACAGTCTGCACCGCATCGACCCCGAAGCGGTGAAGAGCGACCTTAAGGCCGCCGGCTTCGTGCTGGAGAGCGAAAGCCCGCTGTTCCACGACGCCGCCGATCCCCACACCACCAACGTCTTCGACCCGTCCATCCGCGGCAAGACCGACCAGTTCACCATGGTCTTCCGCAAACCGCGCTAGCCAGCAAAATCCGGTCATCCCGGCGAAGGCCGGGACCCAGGTCATAGAGCTGTGCCTTGGGGCGCAAACGCCATCTGCGGCGGCTGAAACTGGGTCCCGGCCTCCGCCGGGATGACCGGCGTTAAGATTGGGCTCCGCCCTGCCTCGCCGCCCCGCGCGGCAACAGGTTTCCCGTGCAACTTTTTTGCGGCGAAGGGGCCTATTGCGCCGTCGCCTGCGATGACCTATGCGCCAAACCTTCGTTTTCGGGGGAAAGTATGGCCAAGGCCGATCCCAAGTCCGCTCCGCCCACCCTTGAGGCCGTGCGCGCGCGCATCGACGCGATCGATGCGCAGCTGCTGGCCCTGGTCGACGAGCGCGCGGGCCTGGCCGTCCAGGTCGCCGCCGCCAAGGCCGCCGCCGGCGACGCCGACAAGTTCGCCCTGCGTCCCGGCCGCGAGGCCCAGCTCCTGCGCACCCTGCTCGACAAGCCGCGCAACGCCGCCCGCCCCAGCCTGGTGGTGCGCATCTGGCGCGAGCTGATCGGCGACAGCCTTTCGCGTCAGGGTCCGTTCCACATCTCGGTCTTCGGCGGTCGCGATTCCGGCCGCGCGGTCGAGGGCGCGCGCCTGCGCTTCGGCGCGGCCCCCTCGCTGCGCCAGGTCGCCCGCCCCGAGGACGCCATCGCCGGCGCCAAGACCCTCGGCGGCGTCGCCGTGCTCGCCCTCTCGTCCGACACCCCTTGGTGGGGCCGCCTGCTGGCCGAGCCGAAGCTCAAGGTGTTCGCCGCCCTGCCGTGCCTGTCGGCCTGGGGTCCCAACGTCGCCCTGGCCGTCGCCGAGGTCGAGGTCGAGCCCACCGGCGCGGACCTCACCTACTGGGTCACCGACGCCGGCGGCACGGCCTCGGCCATCGAGAACGCGCTCGGCCGCGACGGCGTCGCCGGCGACCTGATCGCCGAGGCCGGCGGCCTGAAGCTGTTCGCGCTGATGGGCTTCTACCAGCCCGGCGACGAGCGCCTGGCCCGCGCCCCCGGCCGCCTGACCGGCGTCATCGGGGCTGCGCCGGCGCCGATCGACGTGTAAGACGGCGCTCCCTCCCCTCGCCGCCGAGCCCCCGCCGCCGACCCCCATGTCCGACATCGTTCTCGACCGCGCCTCCGCCCCGCGCCCGACGCCCAAGCCGGGCATCCTCGACATCGCCCCCTATGTACCGGGCAAGTCGAAGGTCGAGGGGGTCGAGCATCCGCTGAAGCTGTCGGCCAACGAGAACATCCTCGGCTCTAGCCCGGCCGCGCGCGAGGCGTTCTCCACCGCCTTCGACCAGCTGCAGATGTACCCGGACGGGCGCTCGACCATCCTGCGCGAGGCGCTGGCCGCGACCTACGGCCTGGAGCCCGAGCGCCTGCTGTTCGGCTGCGGCTCGGACGAGATCTTCCAGCTGCTCAACCAGACCTTCCTCGAGCCCGGCGACAACATCGTCCAGGGCGAGTTCGGCTTCGGCGCCTACGCGATCGGCGCGCGCGCCTGCCAGGCCGAAGTTCGCATGGCCCCCGAGCCCGGCTACCGCATCGACGTCGACGAGCTCTTGAAGCTGGTCGACGACCGCACCCGCATCGTCTTCGTCGCCAACCCGGCCAATCCCACGGGCACCTGGAATTCGGGCGCGGAGATCCGCCGCCTGCACGCCGGCCTGCCGCCCAGCGTCGTGCTCTGCCTCGACGGCGCCTATGCCGAGTTCTGCGACGACCCGGCCTACGAGGACGGCATGTCGATGGTCCGCGAGTTCGAGAACGTCGTCGTCACCCGCACCTTCTCCAAGCTGCACGGCCTGGCCGCGCTGCGGGTCGGCTGGGCCTATATGCCGCCCGAGATGGCCGCCGCCGTCGACCGCATCCGCCTGCCGTTCAACGTCAACATCCCGGCCCAGCTGGCCGCCGTGGCCGCGCTCGGCGACGAGGACTTCCAGCGCCGCTCGCTCGACCTGGTGAACCAGTGGCGCCCCTGGCTGGCCCAGCAGCTCGGCGGCCTCGGCCTCGAGCCCCTGCCCTCGGCCGCCAATTTCGTGCTGGTCGGCTTCCCGACCACCCCGGGCAAGACCGCCAAGGAGGCCGACGCCTTCCTCAGCGCCCGCGGCCTGATCGTGCGCTACGTCGCCGGCTACGGCCTGCCCAACCACCTGCGCATCACCATCGGCCTGGAAGAACACAACCGCGCCGTCGTCGACGCCCTGGCCGAGTTCATGAAGGGAGCCGCGCAGTGAGCGTGATCTATCCGCGCATGGCGGTGATCGGCTGCGGCCTGATCGGCTCGTCGGTGATCCGCGCCGCCCGCGAGGCCGGCGCCGTCGGCCACGTCTTCGTCGCCGACGCCAGCGAGGCCCACCGCGCCCGCATCCTTGAGCTCGGCTACGCCGACGAGGTCACCGGCGACATTGCTGAGGCGGTGAAGGACGCCGACCTCGTGGTCCTCGCCGTCCCGGTGCTGGCCATGGGCCAGGCCGCCGCCGCCGCCGCCTCGGCCCTGAAACCGGGCGCCACGATCACCGACGTCGGCTCGGTCAAGGGCAGCGTCGCCGACGCCATGGCCAAGGCCCTGCCCGCTGACGTCTTCGTCATCCCCGGCCACCCGATCGCCGGCACCGAGCACTCCGGCCCCGACGCCGGCCTCGCCGAGCTGTTCCAGAACCGCTGGGTGATCCTGACGCCCCAGGCCCGCGACGACGAAGCCTATGTCGAGGCGACCGGCCGCCTGGCCGAGTTCTGGCGCGCGCTCGGCGCCAATGTCGAGCAGATGGACGCCGGCCACCACGACCTGGTCCTGGCCGTCACCAGCCACCTGCCCCACCTCATCGCCTACAACATCGTCGGCACCGCCGCCGACATGGAGGAGGTCACCCAGGCCGAGGTGATGAAGTACTCGGCCGGCGGCTTCCGCGACTTCACCCGCATCGCCGCCTCGGATCCGACCATGTGGCGCGACGTCTTCGTGGCCAACAAGGACGCGGTGCTGGAGATCCTCGGCCGCTTCACCGAGGACCTCCAGGCGCTGTCGCGCGCCATCCGCTGGGGCGAGTCCGACAAGCTCTACGACCTCTTCAGCCGCACCCGCGATATCCGCCGCGGCATCATCGCCGCCGGTCAGGAAAGCGCCGAACCCAACTTCGGCCGCGACCGCGGCAAGCACTAAGCTGCCGGCTGCTCGCCCTTGGTCACCTGCTCGGCCAGCCGGCCGGGCAGCTCGGCCATGTGGTCGAACGCCGCGGTGAACTCGCCAAGCCCCTGGGTCAGGCCGCGCAGCTCCTGGATCAGGTCCTGGCGCTCGGCTCGCGGCAGGCAGACCTCGATCTCGTCCCAGCCGCTCCAGCCCTCGCGCGGCGTAAAGCCGAGGATCTGGCCGCGCCGGGCGCTCACCGCCTGGGTGATCTTCGAGGTCGAGGCCTGCGGCGCGTGGATGATCAGCTTCTCGACCGGCTCCAGCAGATAGGGCGCGGCGGCCCGCAGGCCCTCGCTCATCGCCAGCCGCCCGGCCGCCCGGAAGCTCATCTCCGAGGAGTCGACGCTGTGGTACGAGCCGTCGACCAGCACCACCTCGACGTCGGTCACCGGAAACCCGAAGGCGCCGCGCTCCATGGCGTCGCGCACGCCCTGCTCGACCGAGGGGATCCACTGCTTGGGCACCACGCCGCCGGTGATCTTCTGCGAGAACGCAAAGCCCTCGCCGCGCGCCCGCGGCCGGATCTCCAGCACCACGTCGCCGAACTGCCCGTGGCCGCCGGTCTGCTTCTTGTGCCGTCCGCGCTGGGTGACGGGTTTGCGTAGGGATTCCTGGTACGAGACCTTCGGCCGCCCGGTCGCCGCCTCGACCCCGAACCGCCGCTTCAGCCGCTCCAGCAGCACCTGCAGATGCGCCTCGCCGCGGCCGGAGACGATGGTCTCCTGGGTGGCCGGATCCTGGGCGATGACGATCGCCGGGTCCTCCTCGGCCAGCTTGTTCAGCGCCGCCGACAGCCGCACGTCGTCCTTGCGGTCCCTGGCCGAGATCGACATCGAGTACAGCGTCGCCGGCGGGAACGCCGGCTGCGCCAGGCTGCGCGCCTTGCCGTCCATCGAGGCGACCATGCCCGGCATCGCCGCCTCCAGCTTGCCGATCGCCACCACGTCGCCCTCGCGCGCCTTGTCGGCCTTCTTGCCGTTCGGCGAGGAGAAGATCGTCAGCCCGCCGGCCCGCGCCTTGTCGCCGCCGCCCAGCGTCAGCTCCTGGCCGTCGGCCAGCTCGCCCTGCATCACCCGGCCATAGGCGATCTTGCCCGCCTGCCCGGCGTACGAGGTCTTGAAGATGTAGCTGCACGGGCCGTCCAGACCCATCCGCGCCGCCGCCGCCACCACGTCCGGCGTCTCGTGGCGCAGCGCCTTCAGCAGTCGCCGGATCCCAAATCCGTTCAGCGCCGAGCCGAAGAACACCGGGGTGATCAGGCCCTGAGCGAGATCGGCCACCAGATCGGCGAACACCGCGTCCCGCTCCGGACTGAGGTCCGACAGCAACTGCTCCATCAGCGTGTCGTCGAAGTCCGCCAGCTGCTCCAGCATATGAAAGCGCGCGTCGGCCTCGGCCGCGGCGACATCGCCGCTCAGGTCGACCTGCTGGCTCGGCTGGCCCGGCCGGTAGACGAAGGCCCGCTCCAGCGCCAGGTCGACGAAGCCGGTGACATGCTCCTTCTCGACCATCGGGATCTGCCGCGCGACCAAGCGGTTCCCGGACGCCGGGGCCAGGGCCGCCATCAGCTCGTCCAGCCCGCCGCGGGCCTGGTCGATCTTGTTGACGAACACCGCGTGCGGCGTGCGCCGCGCCTCCAGCTCCTTGAAGATCGGCTGCAGCAGGTGCGCCCGCGTCGGGTTCGGGTCGGCGACGATGATCGCCAGGTCCACCGCCGGCAGCACGAAGTCCTCGGTCCCGGCGAACTCGGGCGATCCAGGGCAGTCGATCACCGCATAGCGGTCGCCCATGAACTCGAAGCCCGCGACGTTGAACTCGATGGATTGCCCGCGGGCCCGCGCCTCGGGGCTGGCGTCGCCGACGCTGGCCGCGCCGACCTCGCCCTGGCGCGGGATCGCGCCGGCCGCGAACAGCATGGCTTCCATGAGGGTTGTCTTACCGGCTCCCGCCGCGCCGACGAGGGCGATGGCGCGTGCGGCGCCGGATCCTGGTCTGCCCATCCTTGGGCCCTCCCAAACGTGAGGGCGCCCGCCTCTGGCAGCGGGCGCTTGTGACCCCGACCGCCTATATGCTTCCACCCGCCATGCGATCTGCACAAGCGCCGAGTTCACTTAGGGAGTTGGGATGAACGGTTACGTCTGGCTGGGTCTTGCCATCGTCGCGGAGGTGATCGCCACCACCGCCCTGAAGGCCTCCGACAGCTTCACCCGCCTGGTCCCCTCGCTCGTCACCGCAGTCGGCTACGGCATCGCCTTCTACTGCCTGTCGCACTCGATGAAGACCGTGCCGGTCGGCATCGGCTACGCGATCTGGTCCGGCGTCGGCATCGTGCTGATCACCGCCATCGCCTGGGTGCTGTTCAAACAGCGCCTCGACGCCCCGGCGATGATCGGCATGGGCCTGATCCTGCTCGGCGTGCTGGTGATCAACGTCTTCTCCAAGAGCTCCGGGCACTGACCTCCTCAGTGGGCGCCGGCCGCCTCGACCTCCAGCGCCAACCGCTCGATCCCCTCGCGGGTGCCGTGGATGCGGTCCTCCAGGTCGTCGTGGCCGTCGAAATAGGCCAGCTGCTCGGTCATCCGCATGAAGGTCGCCGCGCCCTCGGCGCTGAACTCGACCGTCACCAGCGAGGCCGACAACCGTTTGCCGCCGATCTCGATGTCGTAGGCGAAGACGATCCGCTCATCCTGGACGATATCGAAGAACACCTTCTCCACCCGCTGGTCGATCCCGCCAGGCAGCTGCGCGCGATAGCTCTCGCGGCCGCCGGGCCGGAAATCCATGGTCAGTTCGGTCTCGCCCTCGCCGGTGTGACAGTCCGACCAGCGCTTCTTGGCCTCGACGTCGGCCCAGGCGCCGAACACCGCCGCCGGCGACGCGGCGAACCGGCGCTCGATCACGAAGCTGGTGTGGCTCGCCGATCTCATTGCCCGCCTCCATCCTTGGTTTGCGCCAGATAGGCGTCCAGCCGGTCGAACTGCGCGTTCCAGGCCCGCTTGCGCTGCGCCACCCAGGCTTCCAGTCCGGCGAAGGCGTCGGGCGCCAGCCGATAGGTCCGCACCCGCCCGGCCTTCTGCGAAGAGACCATGCCGCTGGCCTCCAGCACCGCCAGGTGCTTCATCACCGACGGCAGCGCCAGCGGGGTCGGGGCCGCCAGCTCGCTGGCCGAGGCCGGGCCGCTGGCCAGCCGGTCGATCATCGCCCGCCGGCCCGGATCGGCCAGCGCCGTGAACACGCGGTCGAGACCTTCTCCACCCCCGACCATGACCCCGCTCACGCCTCCTCCAGGAAGCGCGCCGGCATCAGCTCGCGATAGGGGAAGTATTCGAAGAACGGCCGCGCCTCGGTCAGCGTCCGCGCCACCGACGGCCGCGCCAGCAGCCGCTCGAAATAGGCGTCCAGCTCACGCCGCTCCTCGCCCCACGGCTCGACGATCCCGGCGTAGAACAGCGCCGGTGCGGCCGCGCAGTCGGCCAGGCTGAAGGCCTCGCCCGCCGCCCAGGTGCGGCCCGCCATGTGCCCATCGATCAGGCCATAGGCCATCTGCAGCATCTCGCGGGCGTTCTCGACCCCGCGCGGATCCTTCTCGTCCTGCGCCCGCATCCGGTCGGCGACGATCTTCTGCATCGGCGTCATCACGTACTGGTCGAACAAACGGTCCCACAACCGCGCCTCCAGCCGCGCCTCGGGATCGGCCGGCAGCATCGGCGGGCCGGGATGGTGCGCATCCAGATATTCCAGCTGGATGCTGGTCTCCGGAACCACCCGCGTCCCGTCGACCAGCAGCGGGATCTTCGCGGTCGGCCACAGCGCCGCGAACTCGTCCGCCGTCTGCGAAAGATCGAGCACCCGCGCCTCGAACGGCGTCCCGCGCTCATAGAGCCCGATCAGCACCTTGTGGCAGTAGGACGACAGCGGATGGAAGTGCAGCACCAGGCTCATCGGCTCGGCTCCTTGCGAGAGATACTTTCCGCAAAGGCTAACTATGAGCTCATGCGCCGGCAAGAAAAACTTTCCGCTGCAGCTAAGTATTTCCTTCGCGGGGGAAGCGCCCAACAAGCGCTGACGCGCTTTCCGGGATGACCCTCTGGGCTCAAACCTGTCGACGACAAGCAGGGCCCCACGCGGCGACCGCCCAGAAGGCCAGCCCGCTCACCGCGCCTGCCACCGCGGCGATCGCGGCGAGCCAGAGCAACGCCAACCCTGTAGAATTAAGCGCCAGCCCGGCAGCCGCCACGAACCATGGAACCGCGGCGACCAGCGCGCCGGCGATCATAGCGCGCAGCGGCGTGAGCCGAACGCCTCGCCGCCGTAACAGAAGGTACGCCGGGGCGCCCAAGACTAATGCGGGCAAGTATGCGAAGAACACCAAAGCGAACAGGCCGAGGTTTGCCCACACCGGGCTCCCCAGCAGAAGCGCCCCGAGGCTCCACAAGGCCGGCGTCAGAGCGGGCGCGAGGATGAAGGCGTAGATCAGCCGCACTGCCGGCATGCGGTTCGGAGCACCTTCAGCTGTGCTCCCCGCCTGCGTCACGACGGATCTTCCACCGCCGTCCCCGGCCCCAGGAACTCCGTCACCGCCTCGATGACCTCGACCAGGCCCAGCCGGTCGACCCGCACGCCTTCGGGCAGGCCCGAGAACAGCCGCGTCGGGGCCGCGGCGTCCAGCATCACGAACACGCCCTTGTCGTCGGCGCGGCGGATGAGACGACCGAAGGCCTGGGAGATGCGGGCGCGGGCGACGTTGTCGTCATAGACCTTGCCGCCGAACCGGGTCCGGCGCGCCTTGTGCAGGATGTCGGGCCGCGGCCAGGGCACCCGGTCGAAGGCCAGCAGCCGCAGCGAACGGCCCGGCACGTCCACCCCGTCCCGCACCGCGTCGGTGCCCAGCAGGCAGGCGTCCTCTTCCGCGCGGAAGATGTCGACCAGCGCGCCGACCTCCAGCGGGTCGACGTGCTGGGCGTAGAGCGCCAGTCCCTTGTCGGCCAGCGGCGCGGCGATCCGCTCGTGCACGGCGCGCAGCCGGCGGATGGCGGTGAACAGGCCTACGCCCCCGCCGCCGGCCGCCAGGAACAGCTCGCGCATCGCCGCGGCCACCTGGCGCGGGTCGTCGCGGCCGATGTCGGTGACCACATAGGCCCGCGCATTGGCCGCGTAGTCGAACGGCGAGGTCAGCTTCAGGGTCTTGGGCCGGTCCGGCAGCCGCGCCGCGCCGGTCCGCATCTCGGCCAGGGCGAACGGATCGTCCAGGGTCGGGTCGGTCAGGGTGGCGCTGGTCACCAGCACCCCGTGCGCAGGGGCGATGACGGCGTTGGTCAGCGGCTCGGTCGGATCGACCCAGTGGCGGCGGCAGGCGGCGTCCACCACCCGGCCATAGAGGAAGGTGGCGTCGAACCAGTCGACGAAGTCCGGATCGTCCTCGGCGTCCTCGTCGATGGCCCGCAGCATCGAGCGCCAGGCCGGCAGCAGCATCCGGCAGCGGCGGTCCAGGCCGCGCAGCGCCCCTTCGATCCGGCCGCGGTCGCTGGTGACGATCTGGCTGGCTTCCTCGTCCAGCAGGTCTTCCAGGTGTCGGGCCAGGGCCAGCAGCGGGGCCTCGATCTTGGCCAGGGCGACGGCGGCGTCGCGGGCGGTGGCGCGCACCAGATCCAGGGCCGGGCGCGCCGCGCACTCCATGCCGACGTCGGACGGCGCGGCCCGCGCGCGCAACTGCTCGATCACCGCCACCAGGAAGGCCTCGATCGGCCCGATCGGATTGACCTCGCCGTTCGGCGGCGCGATGCGGCCCGACCAGCCCTCGCCCGGCAGGGCGGCGGCGGCCTGGATGGCCGAGACCAGCGCCTCACGGGCGTCCTCGCGGTCGCCCAGCATGTCCATCAGCCGCGCTTCCAGCCCGCGGCCGCGGCGGCCGCGGCCTTCCGGTCCGCGGATCCAGCGGCGCAGCTCGGCGGTCTCCTGCCCCGACAGCGCCGCGGCGAAGGCCGCGTCGGCGGCGTCGAACAGATGGTGGCCCTCGTCGAAGACGATGCGCTTGAGCTGGGTGGTCTCGCCGTCGGCCTTCGAGCCGCGCGCGGCCCGGGCGCCGTCGAACGCCGCCTGGGTCAGCACCAGGGCGTGATTGGCGATCACCAGGTCGGCCTTGCGCGAGCCGCGGATCGCTTTCTCGACGAAGCAGGCCCGGTAGTGCTGGCAGCCGGTGTGCACGCACTCGCCGCGCCGGTCGACGAGATTGGCGGCGCTCGCCTGCCCCGCCGCCGGCACCGCGAACAGGGTCGGCAGCCAGGCCGGGAAATCGCCGCCGGTCATGTCGCCGTCGCGGGTGGCCCTGGCCCAGCGCGCGGTCAGCGCCATGCCGATCAGGTCGGCCCCGCCGAGCTGGGCGGTGTTGGCCAGGTCCTGGAAATTCAGCAGGCAGAGATAGTTCTCGCGCCCCTTGCGCACGACCGCCTTCTTGGCGCGCACCTTGGGGTCGGGGAAGATCGAGTGGCTCTCGCGCTCGATCTGCCGCTGCAGGGCGCGGGTGTAGGTCGAGACCCAGACCGACGGGCCGTTGGCCTCGGCCCACAGCGAGGCCGGCGCCAGGTAGCCGAGCGTCTTGCCGACCCCGGTGCCGGCCTCGGCCAGCATCATCCGCGGCTCGCCCTCGCGTTCGCGCGGAGCGAAGGCGAAGGCCGCCTCCTGGGCGTACTCGGCCTGGGCGGGCCGCGTCTCGTCCAGCCCCGAGCGCTGCAGCAGTTCGGCCAGCCGCTTGCCGGCGTCCTCCGGCGCGATCGGCCGCGAGCTCGCCTCGCCGGGCGGGGCCTGATCCTCCCACTCCATGATGCGGGTCCAGACGTCGAGGCCCGAGGTCCGGAACTGGTTGCCGACCGGGGCCGAGCGCAGGGCGGCGACCACCGCCGGGCCCCAGGCCCAGCCGGCGCGCATCATGGTCTCGGCGATGGCCAGCGCCTCTTCCCGGCTCGGCTGCGGGCTGGCGGCGATCTCGTTCAGCAGCTGCGTGCAGGCCGCGCGCAAGGCCTCGGCCTGGGCCTGCGCGCCCTTCGGCTCGGGCTGCCCCAGCGCCAGGGCCAGGCCCACCGACGACGGCGCGCAGAAGGTCGCGGGTCGGGCGAAGGCGTAGAGCTCGAGCGCGTCGAACAGGCCCGGCATCCGCGGCGGCGCGTTGAGCCCCAGCCGCCGCGCCGTCATCGAGGCGTGGGCGACCAGCACCGGGCCGCGCTGCAACAGATCGCGGGCGTCCGGCGCGCGGATCGCCTGGCCGCCGGTCGCGTCGGCGACGCCGCCCCGCGGCCCGGGCAACACCACCAGGGCGGGCGCAAGATCCAGACTCGGTGCCGGGGCGTTCACACCGCCTTGCTAGCGGCTTTCGGCAGGAAACGGAAAGGGAACGTTGAAAACCTGCCCATAGGCCGCATCTACTCGGCGATCGCCTCGCCGGAGCCGCCGAACTCGGCCGGGAAGTCCTTCAGTTTCGGCAGGCCGTCCTTCATCCGCAGTACGGTCTCGGCATAGTTGACGTGGACGCCCGGCGTGAATTCCAAGGTCGGCAGGGTCGCCGCGAACACGTCGATCAGCTTCAGGGGCGGATGATTGGTCATCAGGTGGCCGCCGCACTTGCTGCAGTACTTGCGTTCGCTCATCTCGGTCTTGGCGAAGGTCGCCACATGTTCCTCGCCCGCCGTCACCTTGACCGCCGAAGGCTCCCATAGACTGAAGGCGTTGACCGGCCCGCCGGACCACGATCGGCAGGATCGGCAGTGGCAATAGCCCATGGCTGCCGGTTGGCCCGTGACCTCGATTTTCACTGAACCGCAAAAGCACTCACCCGGGTACGACTGAGACATGCTCGGCTCCTGTCAGCTTATGCGCGACGGGCGCAAGTCTACGCCCCCCGCGTGCGCCGACCACCGACTCAGGGGCGCAAGAATTCGCTGAAACGGAACGGGAACATGCTATAGGCGGACCATGGCCGATAGCCCGGCGAGCCCGCCAGATCTGTTGCCCGCAAGGTTCGCCGCCTGGTTCGCCGAGCGCGGCTGGAGCCCGCGCGCGCACCAGCTCGACATGGTCGCCCAGGCCCGCCAGGGGCGCGACGCGCTGCTGATCGCGCCGACCGGCGGCGGCAAGACCCTGGCCGGCTTCCTACCCAGCCTGATCGAACTGGCGGAGCGCCCGCCGGCCAACGCGCCGCGCGGCATCCACACCCTCTACATCTCGCCGCTCAAGGCGCTGGCCGTCGACGTCGAGCGCAACCTGATGGCCCCGATCCTCCAGATGGGCCTGCCGATCGTCGCCGAGAGCCGCACCGGCGACACCGGCATCTCGCGCCGCCAGCGCCAGCGGGTGAAGCCGCCGGACATCCTGCTGACCACGCCCGAGCAGCTGGCGCTGTTCTGCGCCTGGGAAGGCGCGCGGCTCTATTTCGAGAGCCTGTCCTGCGTGATCCTCGACGAGATCCACACCCTGCACGGCTCCAAGCGCGGCGACCTGCTGGCGCTGGACCTGGCGCGCCTGCAGCAGTTCGCGCCGAACCTGCGCCGGGTCGGGCTGTCGGCGACGGTCGACGATCCCGACGTCATCCGCCGTTGGATGGGCTATGGCCGCTCCGCCGACACCCACGAGCAGGTCGCCCTGGTCCGCGGCCCGGCCGGCGCGGCGCCGATCGTCGACATGCTGCTGTCAGAGGGCAAGGTCCCCTGGGCCGGCCACACCGCCAAGCACGCGATGGACGAGGTCTATGACGCCATCAAGCAGGCCCGCACCGCGCTCGTCTTCGTCAACACCCGCTTCCAGGCCGAGTTCGCCTTCCAGGAGCTCTGGCGGCTGAACGACGAAAACCTCCCCATCGCCCTGCACCACGGCAGCCTGGCCGCCGAGCAGCGCCGCAAGGTGGAGGCTGCGATGGCGAGAGGCGAGCTGCGCGCCGTGGTCTGCACCTCGACCCTCGACCTCGGCATCGACTGGGGCGACGTCGACCTGGTCATCCAGCTGGCCAGCCCCAAGGGCGCCAGCCGCATGGTCCAGCGCATCGGCCGCGCCAACCACCGCCTGGACGAGCCCTCGCGCGCCCTGTTCGTGCCCGCCAACCGCTTCGAGATGCTGGAATGCCAGGCGGCCCGCGAGGCCATCGCCGAGAACCGCTTCGATGGCGAGCTGAGCCGCGTCGGCGCGCTCGACGTGCTGGCCCAGCACGTCATGGGCTGCGCCTGCTCCGAGCCCTTCGACCTCGTGGCGTTCTATGACGAGATCACCAGCGCCGGGCCCTATCGCGACCTTGCCTGGGAGGACTACGAGCAGGTCGTCGACTTCGTCTCCACCGGCGGCTACGCGCTCAAGACCTACGACCGCTTCCGCCGGATCGTGAAGACCCTCGACGGCCGCTGGACCGTGCGCAACGCCGAGACCGCCCAGCGCCACCGCCTCAACGTCGGGGCCATCGTCTCGCCGGCCATGCTGGCGGTGCGGATTTCGATGGGCCGCGGCCGCGCCGGCCGCAAGATCGGCGAGGTCGAGGAGGGCATGCTGGAAATGCTCGACCCCGGCGACACCTTCGTCTTCGCCGGCCAGGTCTGGGCCCTGGTCGCCGTCACCGGAACCGAGGTGCTGGTCAGCCCCGCCGTCAACAAGGACCCGAAGATGCCCTCCTGGGGCGGCTCGAAGTTCGCGCTCTCGACCTTCCTGGCCGGCCGCGTCCGCGAGCTGATGTTCGACCAGGAACACTGGCGGGTGCTGCCGCCGGACGTGCGCGAATGGCTCGAGGCCCAGCGCGACCTGTCGCTGATCCCGCCGGCCGAGGAGATGCTGCTGGAGACCTTCCCACGCGGGAAGCGGCACTTCCTGGTGGTCTATCCGTTCGAGGGCCGGCTGGCCCACACGACTCTGGCCATGCTGCTGACCCGGCGCCTGGAGCGCCTGGGCGCCGCCCCGCTCGGCTTTGTCTGCAACGACTACGCGATGGCTATCTGGGCGCTGAAGCCGATGGACGGCCTCGATTTCGACGAGCTGTTCGGCGAGGACATGCTCGGCGACGACCTGGAGGCCTGGCTCGCCGAGAGCTTCATGATGAAGCGCGCCTTCAAGGGCTGTGCGATCATCTCGGGACTCATCGAGCGGCGCTTCCCGGGTCACGAGAAGACCGGCCGCCAAGTGACCTTTTCGACGGACCTGATCTACGACGTGCTGCGCCGCCATCAACCCGACCACCTGCTGCTGCGCTGCGCGCGCGACGACGCCGCCACCGGCATGATCGACGTCGCCCGCCTGGGCCAGATGCTGGCGCGGATCAAGGGCGCCATCCGCCATGCGCCGCTGGAGCACCTATCGCCGTTCTCGGTGCCGATCCTGCTGGAAATCGGCAAGGAGCGCTCGCCCGGCGACGCCGGCGAGCTGATCCTGGCCGAGGCCCAGGACGACCTGATCGCCGAGGCGATGTCGTGAGCGCGCTCGCCGCTCCCGCCCCCTACGCCTTCGGCGCCAGTCCTTGCGGCGGCCTGCGCACCGGCCTGAACGGCGCCGCCGTGACCTTGCGGCCCAGCGGCGCGCTGTGGATCGAGGCGGCGCGGATGCTGGTGGTCGCCGACCTCCACCTGGAGAAGGGCTCGGCCTACGCCATGCGCGGCCAGATGCTGCCGCCCTACGACACCCGCGACACCCTGCGCCGGCTTCAGGCCGAGGTGGTCGCCGCCCAGCCGGACGCCGTCGTGCTGCTCGGCGACACCTTCCACGACCGCGCTTCGGAGGACCGCCTGGCGCGCGACGACGCCGAGGGCCTGCGGGCGCTTTCAGGCCTGACCCGGCTCATCTGGGTGGTCGGCAACCACGACGCCGACGGCCCCCGCCACCTGCCGGGCGAAGTCGCCGACGAGATCGGCGTCGAAAGCCTGGTCCTCCGGCACGAGCCGACCGCCGGCCGCCAGGACGGCGAGGTCGCCGGCCACCTGCACCCCTGCGCCCGCGTCGTCGCCTCGCGCGGCAGCGTCCGGCGGCGCTGCTTCGTCACCGACGGGGCGCGCATGGTGGTGCCGGCCTTCGGCGCCTATGCCGGCGGCCTCAGCATCCGCGACGACGCGTTCTCGGGATTGTTCTCGCGGCCGCCGCTCTGCGGGGCGCTGGGGGCCGGACGGGTGCACGCCGTGGGCTGGCGGTCCGTCGCCGGCGACTGAGTTCGCAAGATGATCGAAGTTCGATTTCGATCAGGGCTACATCCGCATCGCCTGTTCGAGCGCCAGGGCCAGCGACAGGCAGGCGCCGAGCGTCAGGGTGGTCATCAGCCGCGGGAACCGCGCCGGCACGTCGGGCGCGGCGTGGTCGTACAGCCACTGCAGGATGAACGCGGCCAGGAAGCCGCACAGCAGCCAGGCGGTCTCCACCGAGCCGCGCGCGAAGATCAGCGTCCAGGCCACCGTCGGCGACACCACCGAGGTCGCCAGCCGCGTCCAGCGCGGGCTGGCGCGGCCGCTCTCCAGGCCCCAGCGGATGCCCCCCAGGAACCCCAGCACGATCGCCGACCAGGTCAGCAGCACCGTCAGCGCCGGCCCGCTCATGTCGGCGTCGCCATAGACATAGGTCAGGGCCGAGATCGGGAACGGCGCCAGCCCGAACAGCGCGATCACCCAGAGGGGACGCGGCGCGGCGGTCTCGGCGTGCACGTGGCCGTCGGTTTCCAAGCGTCAGTTCCTCCGGAAGGCCGCCGAGGCGGCCCAGCCCGCGGCCAGCGCGATCGCCACCGAAGCCAGACCGTACGACCATGGCCTTTGATGGGCGAACAGGTAAAGCGCCCGCTCGACGCCGGCCTTCTCGACGGTCAGGCCGCGGGTGCGGTTCGACACCGGCTGGCCGTCCTGGAATAGGTAGATGTCAGCGGAATAGACCCCGATCGGCGCCCCGGTCGGCAGGTCGATCTCGGCTTTGAACAGTCCCTTGTCGACGAAGCTGACCCCGCGGGAGTCGGCGGCGTAGAGGCCGCTCGCCTCCTTCAGCCGCACCACCGCGCGGCGCCAGTCGAGATAGTCGGCCCCCAGGCCGCTCACCACCACGTCGCGCACGCCGTAGCGGCTCTCAGTGCGCTGCTCCATCGGCGCGTTGATCCGCAGGTGGTCGATCCCCGCCCCCAGTCGCCGCAGGGTGCTGAAGTTGGCGATCTCGTCCAGCGGGCGGGTCGAGGCGGCCATGTAGAAGCCCGGCGCGCCCTCGAACACCACCGGCCGGGAATTGACCCAGATCCCGGCGACACGGGTCTTGCGCGCCATGCGCACCGGCGCCTCCGGGCCGCGGACGATGACCACCACGTCGCTGGCCTTCTGGGCCGGATCGAGCACGGCTCCGTACAGAACGATGCGCGCGCCCCGGAAGCTGGAGGTCACCCGCACATTGGTGGTGGTCAGCGCGGCCGACACGGCGGCCGGCGGCGTCGGGGGCGGGGCTGCGTCGAGCGCCATCAGCCGTTCCCCGCCATCAGCACGAAGGGCTCGGACGGCGTGAAGAACAGGCCCAGTCCCATCCGCAGGCCGACGGCCAGGACGATCAGCGCCAGCAGCGCCCGCAGTTCCTCGGCCCGGAACCGCGACGAGGCCCGCGCGCCGACCTGGGCGCCCAGCACGCCGCCGACCAGCAGCAGGGTCGCCAGCACGACGTCGACGGTCTGGTTGCGCCCGGCCTGCAGCACGCTGGTCAGCGAGGTGGTGATGATGATCTGGAACAGGCTGGTGCCGACCACCACGCCGGCCGGCATCCGCAGGATGTAGACCATCGCCGGAACCAGCACGAAGCCGCCGCCGACGCCCATGATCGCCGACAGGATGCCGACGAACACGCCCAGCAGGATCGGCGGGATGACGCTGATGTAGAGCCGCGAGCGGGGGAACCGGACCTTGAACGGCAACCCGTAGAGCCAGGGCGGCCGCCGGTCCTTGCGCGGCTTGGGCGCATCCCCGCGACGCCGGCGCAGGATCGACCCCAGCGACTCCCAGAGCATCAGGGCCCCGATCACCCCCAGGAAGATCAGGTAGGACAGCGAAACGACAAGATCGGCCTGGCCGAGCAGGCGCAGCCAGCGGAACACCTCGACGCCGAGCAGCGAGCCGACCGCGCCGCCGGCCGCCAGCACCCCGCCCATGCGGAAATCGACCGCCTTGCGCCGGGTGTAGGAGATCACGCTGGAGGTCGACGAGGCGGCGACGTGGTTGGCCTCGCTGGCCACCGCCACCGCGGGCGGGATCCCTAGGAACACCAGCACCGGCGTCATCAGGAAGCCGCCGCCGATTCCGAACAGGCCCGAGATGAACCCCACCACCGCGCCCAGCGCGATCAGCAGGGGCGCGTTCACCGAGACTTCCGCGATGGGGAGGTAGAAATCCAAGGGCGCCCCTTACCCGGCGCGCGTCACCGCGTGAAGACCTGAAGCCGCGAAAGCGTGACGGGATCGAGCGAACCGGTCGCCGCCATGCCCTGATGGCGCTGATAGGCGGCGATCGCCATGGTCAGCGCCGGCGACACGGCCCCGTCGGTCGGGCCCTGGTAATAGGCCAGCCGCGAGAGCGCCCGCTGCGCGGTGGCGACGTCGTTGTTCGACACCGTCGCCATCGTGCCGGTCGAGCTGTTCGGCGCCACCGGACGGAACCCCTGCGCGGAGCGCTCCGAGACGGCGCGCGCCTCGGCCGACAGACCCGCGCGCACCCGCGCGGCGTTTTCCAGCGCCAGCTCGTCGCGGCTGCGGGCCGCGATCAGGTACCACTTGTAGGCCTCGGCGGCGTTCTGGGTGACGCCGCGGCCCTGTTCGTAGAGGACGCCGAGATTGTACTGGCTGTCGACCAGGCCAAGATCGGCGGCCTTGCGGAACCACTCGGCGGCCAGGGTCAGGTTCTTGGCGCCGCCCACGCCCTGGGCGAGCGCGATGCCCAGGTTGTGCATCGCCGCGCGATTTCCGCCCTCGGCGGCGCGTTCGGTCCAGCGACGCGCCTCGACGGGGTCCTTCTTGAGGCCCGCGCCGCCGTCCGCATAGAGCTTGGCGAGATAGAACTGCGCCGGCGAGTGGCCGAGGTTCGCGGCCTTGCGCAGCTTGTCGAGGCCGCCCGGCTCGGAGGCCTCGAGCGCGCGCAGCGCCTCGGCGTAGAGGCTGGCGACCGCCGCAGGATCTTCCACCGACGCAGCCGCCGCCGGAGCCGGAGTCCCGGGCGCGGTGAGCGGTTGCGGCGCCAGCGCCACGGCGGCGCGGACGGGGGTCGGATTCGGGGCGGTGTCGGCTTCGCCGCTGGTGATCTCGCCGGCCTGGTCGCTGGCGAACACCGCCAGGGCGTCGGCCACCCGCTGCGGCGGCGCGCCGCCGGGTTCGCCGTCGGCGACGAAGTAGCTGGCCGCGCCCAGGCTCAGGAACGCCGCGCCGCCGGCCACCAGCAGGGCGGTCTGCAGCGACGAGGACCCGACCGCCCGCTTGCGCAGGCTCAGTCCGGAGAACAGCGAACGGCCCCCCTCCTTCTCCTTGCGGGGCAGCTTCTCGATCTTGCCGCCGCCCTTGCGCTTGGCTTCGGCGGGGCTTGAGGCGGCGCGCGCGGCGGCGCGCGCCTGCTCGATGACCTCACGCGTCGACAGCGGACGGGCCGGCTCGGCGGGCTCTCCGCCATCGGCCGGTGTCGAGGCTTCAGCGACCTCGTCGACTTCGGGGGTCGGCTCGGACGCGGCCGGCGACATCCAGGCCGCGGCCGCGAACGGGTCGGCGTTCGATTGCGGCTCGGGAAGTTGGACTTCCGACGTCTCGGCCACCGCCTCGATCTCGGGCTCGGGCTCGGGCTCAGGCTCGATCGCGGACTCGCTTTCGGTCTCGATCTCGGCCTCGACCGGCGTTGCGGCGGCTTCCTCGATCGGATCGAAGCCGTCGGCCGCCTCGAAATCGACCGCGTCGAACACGGGCGCGTTGGTGGTCTGCGGGAACTCGGAGGCGACAGGTGCTGCGGCGAGGTCCTCGGCGGCCTCGGCGTCGGCGTCGCGCGCCGCTTCGCCGAACGCGCCGGCGGGCAGATCGGGGGCCGCGAACGCCTGCAGCGCCAGGCCTTCCGGCCGGACGGCCGCAACCGGGCCGAGCTCGCGGAACGGATCGTGGTCGAACGGGGTCGCCGCCGGTTCCTCGCGGGTCAGCCGCGGCGCAGCCGGCGCGGCGGCGGCCAGGGCCTGCTCGCTGATCCGGCGATGCGACTCGGCCAGGCTGCGGTCGATCTTCTCGCGCGCCTCGTCGAGCAGGCGCGCCGTGCGCTCCTCGCTCTGGCGGATGCGGTCGGCGAGGTCCTCGGCCGAACGCTCCTGGCGCTGGCTGATCCGTTCGCTGACGCGGGCGACCTGTTCGCCGACGTCGTCGATGGCCTGGGCGGCGCGGCGCTCGGAGCTGCCGATGCGTTCCGTCAGGCGGTCGGTGATGCGGCCGATCTCCGCGCCCAGCTTCTCAAGCGCCTCGGCGTGCGCGCCCTCGGAGCGCCCGAGCCGTTGCTCCATCGCCTGGGCGATGCGGGCGACTTCGCCGCCGACCTGTTCGATCGCATCGGCGCTGCGGTGTTCGGCGGCCTGAACCTGGCGGTTCAGCGTATCGGCCACGGACAGGACTTCGCGGCCCATCCGCTCGATGGCCTCGCCCGAGGCTTGCTCGGACTTGCGCACCGTCTCGGCCATCTCGCCGAGCTGGCGCTCCATGCGGTCGAAGCGGCCGGCGCCAACGTCCTGCAGGCCCTTGGCGATCTCGCCGCGCACGTCTTCGACGCGGCGCGACAGGGTCGCGGCCAGCGCCTCGATCCGGCGCTCGACCTCGGGACCGACGGCCTTTTCGGCCACGCCCATGCGGCTGTCGAGATTGGCGAAAGCCTGGCCCAGATTGACCAGCGCCTCCGACGTCCGCGTCTCGGCGTCGGTCAGACGCGCATCGACGCGATCGACCACTTCCTCGAGCAGGCTGGCCGGATCGCCGCCGCCGGAGGCGAAGATCTGGTCGATCCGCTGCTCCATGGCCTGGAGGCTGTCGCGAGTGCGGCCTTCGCCTTCGTAAAGATGATTGGCGACCTTGCCGAGCGCGGTCTCCAGCGAGCGCAGGGCCTCGGCCGACCGCGGGCCGGCGGCCTCCGCCTCGACCCGACGCAGGCGTTCGGCCAGGCGGGTGTTCTCGGCGCGCGCCTCTTGTACGGCGCCCTCGAAGCGGGCGGCGACGGCCACCGCATCGCGTTCGGCCGCCTCGATGCGGGCCATGGCTTCGCGCAGCACGTTCTCGGCGGCGATGGATTCCGGGGTCAGGCGCGGCGGCTCGGCGCGATCGAACTTTCCGCTCAAGCGGTCGAGCGCCATCGCCACGCGGCCCATTTCGTCGCCAGGATGCTGTAACGCCTCATAACGGCCGGGCGGCGGCTCCACAACCGCCACCGGCGCGGCGTCCGGCGCACGCGAGGTCTCGAAGTAGGCGCGGTCGGAACGTGCAGGACGTTCCTCGAAATAGGATTGCGAGGTGATTTCCTCGGGCGCGTCATCCTCGAGGATCATGCGGTTCAACCATTCGCCGAGGGTCATGCCGGACCGGCGCGCGAGGTCCTTCGCGACCTCCCTCGCCTTAGGGTCGATCCCCTTGACGCTCCAGGGCGCACCCGACGTCATATCGAATCGTTCTCCCAGCCCATTCTGGACGCTACCACCGATCCCTGGTGTGTAAACGGAAGGTTAACACTAGATATTGGGCCAGCCGTGAAAGTCTGTGGATGGCGCCGGGACCCCTAGGGAAAACAAGCCTCAACGTGGTTAAGAGGCCGTTAAGGCTTAGCGACGGGTTCACCTTTGCACCCGCCATCGGCCTGCTGTAGGCGCACGAAAATGGATCTGAACGTCACCCTCGCGCTTTGCGGCGCCCTGCTCGCGCTCGCCGCCTTCGCCGGCTGGCGCGGCTCCAAGCCGTTCGACCCCATCAAGGGCCCACGGCTGGTGCCGTGGCGCTTCATCATGGTGACCGCCAGCGCGTTTGCGCTGTTCATGATCGTCCACGCTGTGAATCTGCTTGGGGTGACGACGGGCCGCCGCTAGGCGACCGCGCGTCACGCCGCGGTGGGCAGCCCGGTCGCCTCCTCGGCCTTCTTCGGCCGCTTGGCGAGGCCCGCGACCCCGCCCGACGTCAGCAGGCCCATATCGGCCAGCAGCAGCGGGATCGCCCACTTGTTCGGCGCCGCCATATAGCGCGGCCGCCAAACCGGATCGTACTTGCCCTTGTACGCTCGGACGCCCTGAAAATTGTAGATCTCTTCGCCGCGCTCGAAGATCAGCGCCCCGACCCGCGAGAGCACCGGCGCCAGCGGCCGGTCGTCCAGCCCCGACAGCGGGGCCATGCCGAACTCGATCGCCTGATAGCCCTCGCGCCGCCCCCACTCGATCAGCTCGACGAACAGGTAGTCCATGATCCGCCGGGGGCCTTCCTCGATGTAGCGCATCAGGTCCATCGAGAAGGCGGTCTTGTTGGCGGTGATCCAGAGCGTCGCGAAGGCGATGATCTTGCCCTCGAAGCGCACGACGCCGACCGGGAACTCGGCCACGTAGGACGGATAGAAGCCGCCCATCGAGAAGCTCTTGTCGCCGCCGGCGTGGTGCACCAGCCAGGCGTCGGAGATCGCCTGCAGCTGCGGCATGATCTCGTTCACCCGCTCGGGCGGCACGACCTCGAAGGTGGCGCCGGCCTCTCCCGCCTGGCGCCAGGCGCGCCGCAGGTTGCCGCGCTTGGTGCCCTCGATGGTGAAGGTGTCCAGCGCCACGGCGGCGCTCTCCCCGACCTTGGCGATCGCAAAGCCCAGCTCGACCACGTCGGGCAGATCTTCGGCGTCCAGGCCATAGAAGCCTGGGCGCGCGGCATGGGCGTCGGCCAGCTCGCGGAAGCGCCAGAGCAGATCCATGCACTCGTCCCGGCGCCCGACCGGCGCGCCCAGGGAAATCCAGGACCGGCCGCGGACGCCGAACATCAGGAAGCTCTCGCCCGACGGTGAGAACAGGAACCGCTTGTCGCCGAGCATCGCCAGATTGGAGCCGGGCTCGGCCTCCTCGGCCTTGGCCAGGATGGCGCGCACGCGTGCCAGCTCAGGATCGTCCTCGCCGACCACCTTGGGCGTCGCGGCCGAGGCGAACAGCCGCCAGACCCCGAAGGCCAGCAGCAGGATCGCCGCCCCGACCCAGCCGCGGATGGCCCGCGCCGCATCGGCGTCGGCCATCACCACCCAGAACGGCTTGTCGCCGTAGTCGGCATGCTGAAACGACCAAAGACCCAGCAGCCCGGCGCCGACCATCACCGCAAAGGCCGAGATCAGCCAGCCCGGCGTGACCTCCATGCTGAGCAGCCGCGCCTTGCGCGGGAACGCGCCGTGGAACGGCAGCAGCGCCGCGGCGAACAGCGCCAGCGCCAGCGCTTCCTCCCAGGCGAAGGCCTTCAGCAGCGCCAGCGGACTGGCGAGGATCAGGGTGAACAGCGTCGCCCACCAGGCGCCGTCGAGTCTGGCCCGCAGTCCGAAGGCCAGCAGCACCAGCACCAGGCCGAGGATGCTGGACAGGAAGTGGCTGACTTCGATCAGCACCACGGGGCTGATCTCGTAGATCTGGAAGAACCGGTCAGGGATGGTGGGCGTCGCGCCCGAGGCGAGGAGCATGATCCCGGCCAGCAGGGCCAGGATGGCCGCTGTTGACGGCGCCGCGGCGAAGGCCGCCGGCTTCAGTTCGCGCCAAAACCTCATCCGCCCTCCAAATGGCCGCCCCTGGCGCCCGTATATATCGTGATTTGCCGCCTGGGCAGGGGCGCCCGGTTCAGTCAAACAAGCGTTTCGTTCCGCTTGCTCTTGCAACGCCCGGCGCTAATGTGCCCGCGCGTAAAGCGTTTCCGTTTGCGGGAGGAACTCATGGCCGACTTTGGCGGCGGCGATCTCGACGCGTTCCGCGGCGAGGTGAAAGCCTGGCTCGAAGCCAACTACCCTCCCGAACTGCGCGATCCGAACGCCAAGACCGACTATGAGGCGGTCTGGGGCGGCCGAGCCTTCGCCGGCTCCAGCGACCCGCAGATCGTCTGGATGCAGCGCATGGCGCAGCAGGGCTGGACCGCGCCGACCTGGCCGAAGGCCTACGGTGGCGGCGGCCTGTCGCCGCAGGAGGCCCGCATCCTCGACCAGGAGCTCAGCGCCGGCCGCTACCGTCAGCCGCTGGCCTCGTTCGGGATCTGGATGCTCGGCCCCGTCCTGCTCGAATACGGGACCGAGGAGCAGAAGCAGGAGTACCTGCCCAAGATCGTCCGCGGCGAGATCCGCTGGTGCCAGGGCTACTCCGAGCCGGGCGCCGGCTCCGACCTCGCCGGCCTGCAGACCCGCTGCGAGGACAAGGGCGACCACTGGCTGATCAACGGTCAAAAGGTGTGGACGTCCTACGCCAACAAGGCCGACTGGTGCTTCTGCCTGGTCCGTACCGATACTTCGAAAAAGCACGAAGGAATCTCCTTCGTCCTTATTGATATGAAGACCCCCGGCGTCGAGACCCGGCCTATCCAGCTGATCTCGGGCGAGAGCCCGTTCTGCGAGACCTTCTTCACCGACGTGAAGCTCCCGAAGGCCGCGCTGGTCGGCAAGGTCAACGGCGGCTGGGAGATCGCCAAGCGGCTGCTGCAGTACGAGCGCCAGAACATCTCCGGCGGCTTCGGCGGCGGCGGCGGCGCGGGCGGCGCGGCCGGCGACCTGGCCCAGATCGCCAAGACCTATGTCGGCGCCGACGCCGACGGCGTGCTGGCCGACGCCGACCTGCGCACCCGGATCACCAAGAACAAGATGGACTTCGACTGCTTCTACAAGACCATCGCCCGCGTGGCGGCGGAGTCGAAGGCCTCGAACGGCCCCAGCGCCGCCACCTCGATCATCAAGTACGCCGCGGCGACCTTCGCCCAGGAGCGTTCGGAACTGATGGTCGAGGCCATGGGCGCGCAGGGCCTGGGCTGGGACGGCGAGGCCTACACCCCGCTGGAACTGACCGCGACCCACGGCTGGCTGCGCTCGAAGGGCAACTCCATCGAGGGCGGCACCTCCGAGGTGAACCTCAACGTGGTGTCCAAGCGGGTTCTCGGCCTGCCCGACCCCAAGTAAGTGTGAACGACGGCGCCCTGTTCTTCGGGCTCTGTCCTTGATTTGATCGACCGGATTTCGAAAGGCGAGATTTCCCATGGCTGACTTCGGCGGCGACGACCTGCAGGCCTTCCGCGAAGAGGCGGCGAGCTGGCTCGAGGCGAACTTCCCCAAGGCTCTGGCCGCCGATCCGGCCGCCCAGACCGCCAAGGCCAGCGGCGGCGTCGAGTCGCCGGACGCGCAGGCCTGGCGCAAGGCCATGGGCGCCAAGGGCTGGGGCGTTCCGACCTGGCCGGCCGAGCACGGCGCCGGCGGCCTGAGCCGCCAGCAGGCCCGCGTGCTGCACGAGGAAATGGCCAAGGTCGGCGCCCGCAACCCGATCGGCGGCATGGGCGTGATGATGTTCGGCCCGACCCTGATCGAATACGGCACCGAGGAACTGAAGCGCCAGCACCTGCCGGGCATCATCAACGGCGACGTCCGCTGGTGCCAGGGCTACTCCGAGCCGGGCTCGGGCTCCGACCTCGCCAGCCTGCAGACCCGCGCCGAGGACAAGGGCGACCACTACCTCGTTAACGGCTCGAAGATTTGGACAAGCGGCGCGAACACCGCCGACTGGTGCTTCTGCCTGGTGCGGACGGATACGTCGAAGAAGCATGAGGGCATCTCGTTCCTGCTGATCGACATGACCTCGCCCGGCGTCGAGGTCCGGCCGATCCTGCTGATCAACGGCACCTCGCCGTTCTGCGAGACCTTCTTCACCGACGTGGTCGTGCCCAAGAACCAGCTGTTCGGCCCGCTGAACGGCGGCTGGACGGTGGCCAAGCGGCTGCTGCAGTTCGAGCGCGACAACATCTCGGCCGGCCTCGGCGGCGGCTCGATCGGCGCGCCGGTCAACGCCCTGACCGTCAAGAGCGCGGCGACCAAGTACGTCGGCCTCGACGACACCGGCCGCCTGGCCGACAGCGACCTGCGCAAGCGCATCACCGAACACCTGATGGAGGTGCAGACCTTCCAGCAGACCGTCCGCCGCGCCGCCGACGAAGCCAAGGCCGGCAACGGCCCGTCGGCCGCCACCTCGATCATGAAGTACATGGGCGCCAAGGTGGCCATGGACCGCAACGAACTGATCGTCGAAGCCCTGGGCACAGCCGGCGGCGGCTGGGGCGGCGAAGGCTACGAAGACCCCGAGCTGGCGGCCGTCCGCACCTGGCTGCGCTCGAAGGGCAACTCGATCGAAGGCGGCACTTCGGAGATCAATCTGAACGTCGTTTCGAAACGAGTGCTGGGCCTTCCCGATCCCAAGTGATTTCATAGACCCGCCCGGAAACGGGAGCGCGAACTATAATCGTCGCTAAGATAATGATTATTAGGGAGAATTTTCATGGCTGACTTTGGCGGCCCCGATTTGGAAGCCTTCCGCGCCGAAGCCAAGGAGTGGCTCGAGGCGAATTTTCCGAAGTCCTTGGGCAAAGACGTGGCGGCTCAGACCGCCGCGATGATGAGCCCCGAAGCCCCCACCGGCGACCAGGCGGTCTGGAAAGAACGCATGGGCGCCAAGGGCTGGGGCGTCCCGACCTGGCCGAAGGCCTATGGCGGCGGTGGGCTCAGCGGCCCTGAAGCCCGGGTCCTGGCCCAGGAGATGGCCAAGATCGGCGCGGTGAACCCGATCGGCGGCATGGGCGTGGGCATGTTCGGCCCGACCCTGCTGGAATACGGCACCGAAGAACAAAAGCAGAAGTATATCCCCGACATCGTCACCGGTAAGATCCGCTGGTGCCAAGGTTTCAGCGAGCCCGGCGCCGGTTCAGACCTGGCCTCCCTGCAGACCAAGGCAGAAGACAAGGGCGATCACTGGATCGTCAATGGCTCGAAGATCTGGACCAGCGGCGGCCAATACGCCGACAAGATCTTCTGTCTTGTTCGGACGGACCAGACCCGCAAGCATGAAGGCATCTCGTTTGTTGTCTTCGATATGCACCAGCCGGGCGTCGAAGTCCGCCCGATCCGCCTGATCGCCGGCAACTCGCCGTTCTGCGAGACCTTCTTCACCGACGTGAAGGTGCCGAAGGAAAACCTGGTCGGGCCGCTGCACGGCGGCTGGACGGTGGCCAAGCGCCTGCTGCAGCACGAGCGCAGCGGCATGAACGGCGGGCGCGCCGGCGGCGGCTCCAGCGTCTCGCTGGGCGTGCTGGCCAAGAAGTACGTCGGCGAGGACGAACAGGGCCGCCTGGACGATCCGGACCTGCGCACCCGCATCATCCTGAACGAGATCGACCAGCGCGCCGTGGCCCAGACCGTGGTCCGCGCGGCGCTGGAGTCGAAGGGCAATTCCGGCCCGTCGGCGGCGACCTCGATCATGAAGAACGCCTTCATGAAGGCGACCCAGGACCGCGCCGAACTGACCCTCGAGGTCATGGGCCACCAGGGCCTGGGCTGGGAAGGCGACGAGTTCAGCGAGGAGGAGCGCACCGCGGTCCGCACCTGGCTGTCGGGCAAGGCCGGCTCGATCTACGGCGGCTCGAACGAAGTGCAGAGCAACATCATTTCCAAGCGTATCCTGGGACTCCCCGACCTGACGCAGAACCACTAGGGTGATCCCGAACCAGGCCGTTTGCGCCATGTCATTTCGCATGGCGCGGACGGCCGCGAGTTTTCAAACGACCTGATTTTTCTAGGAGACTATTTCAATGGCAGATTTTGGCGGCGGCGATCTCGACGCCTTCCGGACGGAAGTGCGCGGCTGGGTCGAAGCCAACTTCCCGGCGGGCCTGAAGGGCAAGCCCAACCCGATGATGCGCGAAGAGCGCAGCAACCCGAGCGCCGACCAGGAAGCCTGGCGCAAGGCGGTGGGTTCGAAGGGCTGGGGCACCCCGACCTGGCCGGCCGAATACGGCGGCGGCGGACTGTCGGCGGCCGAGGGCCGCGTGGTCATGCAGGAATTCCAGCGCGCCGGCGCCTACAACCCGATCGGTGGCATGGGCGTCATGATGTTCGGCCCGACTCTGCTTGAGTACGGCACCGAAGATCAGAAGAAAGAGCACATTCCGCCGATCTGCCGCGGCGACCTTCAGTGGTGCCAAGGTTTCTCCGAGCCGGGCGCCGGTTCTGACCTGGCCTCTCTTCAGTGCAAGGCTGAAGACAAGGGCGATCAATTCATTATCAACGGCCAAAAGATCTGGACTAGCGGCGCTCAATACGCCGACTGGTGCTTCTGCCTGGTGCGTACGGATACCTCGAAGAAGCATGAAGGCATCTCCTTCGTGCTGTTCACCATGCACCAGCCGGGCGTCGAAGTTCGCCCGATCCCGCTGATCGCCGGCAACTCGCCCTTCTGCGAAACCTTCTTCACCGACGCCGTGGCGGACAAGAAGAACCTGGTCGGCCCGCTGAACGGCGGCTGGACCATCGCCAAGCGCCTGCTGCAGCACGAGCGTTCGGGCCTGTCGGGCGCCGGCGGCGGCGGCTACGGCGCCGGCCGCGGCCTGCCGAAGCTGGCCAAGGACTATGTGGGCGTCGACGAACAAGGCCGCGTGGCCGACAGCGACCTGCGCACCCGCATCATCCTGAACGAGATCGACGGCCGCGCCTTCCAGCAGACCGCCGTGCGCGCGATGATGGAAGCCAAGGGCAATTCCGGCCCGTCGGCGGCGACCTCGATCATGAAGAACGCCGGCACCCGCTGGATGCAGGACAAGGCCGAACTGACCCTGGAAATCATGGGTCACCAGGGCCTGGGCTGGGAAGGCGACGCCTTCACCGGCGAAGAACTGGGCGCCGTGCGCTCGTGGCTCGGCGGCAAGGCCACCACGATCTATGGCGGTTCGCAGGAGGTGCAGAACAACATCATCTCCAAGCGCATCCTCGGCCTGCCGGACCTGACGCAAAACAACTAACCATCAGAACAACCACAGATATTTTCGAGAATAGGATTTAAGACATGGCCGTTCTGAACGAAGAACAGAGCATGCTCCGCGACGCGGCGAAGAGCTGGGTCCAGGAAAAGAGCCCGGTCACCGCCTTCCGCAAGATGCGCGACTCGGGCGTCGAGCTCGGCTACGACGCCGCCGCCTGGAACGAGCAGGCTGAAATGGGCTGGGCCGGGGTCATCATCCCGGAAGACTTCGGTGGCTCGAACTTCGGCTACCTGTCGATGGGCCTGATCCTCGAGGAGATGGGCCGCACGCTCACCGCCTCGCCGCTGCTGGCCTCCGGCCTGGCCGCCGCCAGCGCCCTGATCCTGGGCGGCAACGACGCCCAGAAGGGCGAGTACCTGCCGAAGATCGCCGACGGTTCGCTGGTCGCCACTCTGGCGGTCGACGAAGGCGCTCACCACGCCCCGGAAAAGGTCGCGCTGGAAGCCAAGAAGTCGGGCGCCGGCTACACCCTGAACGGCAAGAAGACCTTCGTGCTCGAAGGTCCGGCCGCCGGCCTGCTGGTCGTCTCGGCCCGCACCTCGGGCAAGCCGGGCGACAAGGACGGCATTAGCCTGTTCCTGGTGCCGGCCGACGCCAAGGGCGTGACCAAGCAGAACCTGAAGCAAGCCGACAGCCGCGGCGTCTCGAACATCTCGTTCGACAACGTCGAGGTTTCCGCCGACGCCCTGCTGGGCGCCGAGGGCAAGGGCTGGGACGTGCTGGAAGCGACCCTCGACCGCGCCCGCGCGGGCGTGGCCGCCGAAATGCTCGGCGCCGCGGTCCAGGCCTTCGAAACCACGCTGGACTACCTGAAGGTCCGCGTTCAGTTCGGCCAGGTCATCGGTTCGTTCCAGGCCCTGCAGCACCGCGCGGCCAAGATGTTCACCGACCTGGAACTGGCCCGCTCGGCCGTCGAAGCCGCCCTGGCGGCGATCGACGCCGGCAGCCCGGACGTGCCGGAGCTGGTGTCGCTGGCCAAGGCCAAGATGGGCGACGTCTTCCACCTCGTCTCCAACGAGATGGTCCAGATGCACGGCGGCATCGGCATGACCGACGCCCACGACGCGGGCTTCTACCTGAAGCGCGCCCGTGCGGCCGAGGCGGCCTATGGCAGCCAGTCGTACCACCGCGACCGCTACGCCAAGATCCAGGGCTACTAAGCCCTAGAGCTTCGCGCCCCCCGGGGCGCGGGGCCATGGAGAGCAAACGAAACCCCGCTGGCGCGAGCCGGCGGGGTTTTTGTTTGGGGCGGCAGGTCATCGTCCCGGTTGCTAAGCCCACGGAAAATACCGCGACATGCATTTCACAATACTGAGTAGTGCGAATCGCCGAATATTCTCACCGATCTGAAATTATAGAGCGCGCCTGATGGACTACGAAACGCTACGCATCACACCTTCACAGCTCCTGCTGGATCCGAACAATTATCGATTTCACGATGTTCGCGGGTACAAAGAGGTCAAGCAGCGCGCTCGCTACCAGGAACTTGGCGTACAAGATCGCGCCCTGGCGCTTCTCAAGGAAACGACAGCGTTCGATCTGGGATCACTGACGGACTCCATCAGAACCAATGGCTACATTCCGGTCGAGCAGATCGTGGTGTCTCCATACGACAACGATGAAAATGGAAATGCGCGCTTCCTAGTAATTGAAGGCAACAGACGCGCGGCATCTCTAAAAATTCTACTTGCAGACAATGCGGCTGGAGCCGTCGACCTCTCCGAGAAGGTCAAAGAATCTCTCGTCGAAATTCAAGTTGTCGTTCTAAAGGCGAACGAGGACGAGATCGATTCGTACCAAAGAACTCTAATGGCAATTCGACACGTCGCCGGTATTCGCGAGTGGGGTCCGTACCAACAAGCGAAGCTGGTTGTTGAAATGTTTGAAGAAGACGGAGCCACATTAGGATCAGTCGCCCAAAAGATCGGAATTTCGTCTCGCGAGGTCGCCCGCCGCTACCGGGCATCCAAAGCGCTGAGGCAAATGGAAGAAGACGAAGAGTTCTCAGAACACGCTGAACCCAGGCTGTACGTCTTCTTCCATGAAGCCGTCTCGCAGCCAAAGGTTCGGGAGTGGTTGGGATTCAATGATGAATCCTACAAAGCCGAAAACGCTGATGCTCGTCGGCTATTTTTCGAGCTGCTCAGCCCCACTGAAATCGACGGGGAAAAGCGTCAGCCCAAGCTGACCAGCGCAAACCAGCAAGTCCGTCAGCTGAAGGAAATTGTCTCAAAGGGCTATGCGCTGGAAGTTCTCGCGGATCCCGACAAAACCTTCGAGCAAGCCGTCCAAGCAGCGCAAGCCGATATCGTAGAAACAGACGAGGGCGTCGTCGAAAGATCTCTAGCAGGCGCGATTTCGGCTCTTCGCAAGCCTGGCCTCGCATACATGGAGGCAAACGAGCGGGCTAAAGAGCTATGGAAAGAATTACTTAGCGACGTCGAGAAGATTAAGAAGATTCTTGGCCAATGACACCCACTGCGATCGTGAATGCGATCGAAGTCCGGATCGGCGTAAGCGGCGCGCCTCGCCAATTGCGCGATGCCATTGAGTACGAACTACTCGCCAGCGGGCTGAGCCCAGCCACGGCGGCCGAGCGCGTTGATCTTTTGCTCCGACGAGCAACGATCGAGATCCTTCGTCGGCGAGACGACCGCGACAATGTTGGCGAGATCTCCGTTCTCAATCTCCGTGGAGCAGGAAATGAGATCGTATTTGGTTCATGCTTTGTGCTCGCGGACGACAACGAGCAAATAAGGCAGTCCAAGCGCAATCGGGTCTTCGCAGAGGCTATCCTCGGCCACATTCGCGCCCTCACCTTTGGTGAGTTTGAGCGCTTCGGCCGAAGCGTGCTGCGTGAGCTTGGGTGCAGCGCGCCCCAAGTTACGCCCCACGCCGGGGATCAAGGCATCGACTTCTACGGCGACCTATCAGTCGGAAGTCTTCTCGGCGCAGAACCGACGATCCTTCGTCTAATGCACGAGACACGCGTCATAATTGTTGGACAAGCAAAACATTATCCAAATAACACCATCGGACCATCAACCATCAGAGAGCTCGTAGGCGCCCTTTCATTATCCCGAACATATACATATTCTCGCGACGGCCTAGATTTACTAAATGATGTAAAACTAAGACCATTCTCTCCCGTTCTTGCCTTAATATTTAGCACGGGGACATTCACGAAGGGCGCGAGACATCTAGCCAATCGCGCTGGGCTCATAGCATTTTCTGGCTGGCAGCTATCAGTTTTTCTTGCCGATAAGGGCGTGGGGATGGTCGATACTGGAGGAACTTCCCACTTCGATCCAGCCTCATTCAATGCTTGGCTTGGCTAGCCCCACGTCCGCTTCCGACGCCCCGGCACGCGATGCTCCGCGCCATGGCCCGCCCGCCCTCCCCGCCCCTGCCCGTCATCGACCACAAGGGCGGCGCCAAGGCGAGCCAGTACCATCCCAACATCGGCTGGGAGATCAGCCAGCGGATCTGCGACGGGCTGACGATCCGGGAGATCGCCGCCGATCCGGCCATGCCGTCCTACGCCACCATCTTTCACTGGCGAAAGATCCATCCGGACTTCGCGGCGATGTACGACGCCTGCCGCGACAAGCTGGCCTGGAAGCGGCAGTTGGAGGCCGCCTCGTTGGCGCAGGCGACGGCGGTGCTGCGCGAGCGGGAAATTGCGCGCGGCCTGCGTCGGCGGCGGCCGGCCGGGGCTGGGCGCAAGAGCACCTTTACGATGGAGGCGGCGCTGGCGGTGTGTGTGCGGCTGGCGGCCGGCGAGGCCCTGAGCGCCATCTGCGCGCGGCGCGGGGCGCCGTCGCTGAAGGCGGTCTATACCTGGCTGAAGCGGTTCCCGGAGTTCGAGGCCATGTACCTGGCCGCGCGCGAAGAGCAGCGCATGTGGCTGGAGCTGAAGATCGAGCACGTGGCCGCCTCGTGCCACTGGACGCAGTTGGACGCGGCCATGGCCCAGGTGGCGCAGCTTCAGGGGCGGCTGGGGCGACTGACGCCCAAGCACTATCGGCCAGGCGGGCGGACGGCGTCGGTGACGCTGGAGGCCGAGGGCGACGGCCCGCTGTTCGGCGACCACGGCGGGCGCGTGGCGCGCGGGCATTGGCTGAACGGGCTGTTGGACGAGGACGATTGAGGCTGGCGCCGGCTCCCCCTCACCCCATCCCTCTCCCCCAAGGGGCGAGGGGGTCGTTCGGGGGTGCTGCCCCCCTGAGGGAGGGCTATCGCTTATGGCGCGGGCTCCCTCCCCCTCTTTGATCGTCATCCCCGGCCGCGCATGCGCGCCGGGGATCCATACGCACCGGGGTTTGCCGGCGAACTCGGCGTCTATGGATGGCCGGGACCTGCCGGCCCGGCCATGACGAACCCCCAGCTTCGCGGCAAGCGCGGTTGCGTCGGCAGGGGGGTTGAGCCGCATCCTGCGCCATCCGGTGGGTCCCGGTCTTCGGCCTGCGGCCGAAACCGGGACGACAGGGGTGGGGTGCGGCTCAGTAGTAGTCCTTCAGGGTCAGCGGGGCCTGGGCGCCGTCCTGCAGGGTCAGCGTCATCACGCTGCCGGCCTTGGCGGTGCGCAGGGCGCTGTAGCCGGCGACGCCGAGTTCGGCGGCCGGGCGGCCGTCGACGGCGGTGATCAACTGGCCGGCCTTCAGGCCCGCGGCCTCGGCCGGCGAGCCGGGGGCGACCAGGGCGATGGTGAGGCCGCCTTCGGCCGGGCGGACCAGGGCGCCGGCGCGGTCCTTGACGAACGGGGCGGCCAGGGCGTCGGCGCGCGGGGTCAGCAGGATGCGGTTGCGGGCATAGTCGGTGGTCAGGCCAAAGCGGCTGAGCACCGGCATGCCGACGTTGCCGGAGGTGTGGCCGATGTTGAAGACGCTGTTGTCCTCGTCGCCGAACACGGCGGGGACGTCGCGCACCGCGATGCCGCCGAGGCTGATGGTCTTGACCGTGGCGATGGTGCGGGTGCGCGGGCCGCCGGCCCCGACGCCGCCGGAGAGCACTTTGGAGGCTGGGCGATCGGTCAGCATCGCCTGGGGCTTCCAGTAGTTGGGATAGACCAGCATCGGCGAGCCGTTGCCGAGGTCGAAGTGCATGAGCACCGGGTCTGCGCCCTCGATCGAGACCGGAATCGCGTGCAGGCCGCCGACATTGCTGACCGGGACGGCGACGGCGTCGGCCGGGGCCTGGAAGCTGGCCGGGTCGTGGAAGGTGATGGTCTTGCCGGCGAAGTCGAGCTGGACGGTCAGGACGTTGAGCACCTCCTTGCCGAGGATGGCCGGCAGCGGGCGGCCGATGCCGGCGGCGATCGGCGAGAGGTCCATGATCGCGACGGTGACGCCCTTCAGCTCGACCTCGCCGAGCTTGAGGGTGACGCCGCTGGCCAGCTCGGCGATGTCGCGCCCGCCGGTGCCGAGGGCGGCGACCAGGCCGTCCGGCTTGATGCCGAGCTTCTCGGCATAGGCCTTGTCGAGGACGGTGACCTCGGCCCCGCTGTCGAGCATGACCGGGGTGGCGACGCCGTTGATGGCGGCCGGGATGACGATGCGGTTGCCGAGGAAGAGCTCGAAGGCGAGCGGCGCGGTCGCCGCGCGGCCCTGCGGGAAGCTGTAGATCCGCCGCGAGGCCGGACGCTCGAACGCCGCGGCGTCGGCGGCTGGATCGATGTCGACCGAGGTCAGGCGGGTGGTCAGGGTCAGCGGCTCGCCTTCGGTGGTCTGGACCTGATGGAAGGCCATGCGCACGCCCTCGACCATCCGCCAGTCGGCGAAGCGGGTGGTGGTGGGCACGCCCTCCTCGGTGCTGCGGTCGGCGAGCAGCGCGCCGCTGGCCGGGTCGAGCAGCAGCTCGTAGGCGCCGCCGGAGGTGAAGGCGACGCGCAGCACCTGCACCGGCTTGCCGTCGAAGGTCTCGTCCGGGGCGAGGGTCACCTGCCCGTGGGCGCCGTCGAAGGCGTCGTCGAAGGCGCTGAGCCGGCGGCGGGCGGCCTCCTGGGCGGCGGGCTCGCCGGCGTCCTCGACCTGGCCGCTGAAGGTGACGCTCCAGCCGCCCTCGCCGATCAGGGCGCGGCGCATGTCGGCCGAGCCGACGGCGATGTGCTCGGCCAGGCGCCCCGGCTCGATGCGGCGCTCAAGGGTTCCCTGGTAGCGGCCGTTGTCCATGGTCCCGCGCACAGCCAGCCCTTGCGCCTTCGCGAACGGCGCGCCGCCGCGCCAGGCGACGTAGCGGGCCAGGGCGTCGGCGGCGGGGTCGGCGTGAGCGGCGGCCGGCGCGAGCAGGGCGACAGCGGCGGCGGCGGCGAGCAGGGACTTCATGGGCGGGCTCCTGAAACAGCGCCGGCATTTGTGCGCCCCGCGGCGCTCAAGTCCAATTAAGCCGCTGTAAGGATTGGCGTTTTCGTCCTATTTCGTCGTACGGGCGGCGGCTTTCGTCGATCAGCGGCCGTGCATTGCGGTGGAGCCTGCCGCGCGGGGGATGCTAAGGGCCTGCGTTCCGACCACGGAGAGTTCGCATGCACGGGCCGACGTCGCACTTCTACTTCTCGCAGCGCCTGCGCCTGCACTATGTGGACTGGGGCAACGAAGGGGCGCCGCCGCTGCTGCTGGTGCACGGCGGGCGCGACCATTGCCGCAACTGGGACTGGGTCGCCGAGCGGCTGCGCGACCGCTACCACATCATCGCCCCGGACCTGCGCGGCCACGGCGACAGCGCCTGGGCGGTCGGCGGCGGCTACGACATGAGCGCCTATCTCTACGACATCGCCCAGCTGGTGCATCAGAAGGCGATGGCGCCGGTGACGATCATCTCGCACTCGATGGGCGCGGGGATCTCGCTGAACTACTGCGGCGCCTTCCCCGACCAGGTGAAGAAGATCGTCGCCATCGAGGGGCTGGGCCCCTCGCCCAAGGTGATGGCGCAGCAGGCCAAGAAGAGCGTCGACGGCCGCCTGCGCGACTGGATCACTGAGCGCCGCGAGAACTCGGGCCGCACGCCGCGCCGCTACGCCAGCCTGGACGAGGCGACGACGCGGATGGCCGAGGAGAACCCGCACCTGTCGGCGCAGCAGGCCCGCCACCTGACGATCTACGGCGCGCACCAGAACGAGGACGGCACCTTCTCGTGGAAGTTCGACAACCACGCCCGCTGGGGCGGGGTCGGCGGGCTGTCGCACGCCGACCAGCACCAGCTGTGGCGCAACATCACCTGCCCGGTGCTGTTGATGCGCGGCATGGAGTCGTGGGCCTCGGACCCGGTCGAGGACGGGCGGATCGAGAACTTCGCCAACGCCCGGCTGGTCAATTTCGAGGGCGCCGGCCACTGGGTGCATCACGACAAGCTGGACGAATTCATGCGCGAGACCGAAGCTTTCCTCGCCGAGTGAGAGCCCCATGCGCAAAGCCCCGCCTGCCGCCGACCCTGACGCCTACGTCGCCGCGCTGACGGGCTGGCAGGGGCCGCTGGTGAGCGCGTTGCGCGCGGCGGTGCGCGGCGCGGCGGCGTTCGACGAACAGATCAAGTGGGGCCACCTGGTCTATTTCGCGGGCGGCCCGGCGCTGCTGATCCGGGCCGAGGAGGCCCGGGTGATCCTCGGCTTCTGGCGCGGCAAGCGGCTGACCGGCCTGGAGCCGCGGCTCGAGACCGGCGGCAAGTACGAGATGGGCCGCATCGTGCTGCGGGAGGACGAGACGCTCGCGCCTGAGACGGCGGCGGCGCTGGCCCACGAGGCTTGGCGGTTGAACCACGAGATCGGCGATCCCACCGCCCGCGCGTGACCAGCCTGGCGAGTTTGCGGTAAGGCCTGCGCACCGCCGCGTGTGTCAGGCGGCGTGGGGCGTCGCATGCAGTCAGGGTCATTGGGAAGTTGGTTCGGGGACGACGGCGATCCCCAGGCGCCCTACGACGTGGCGGTGGTCACCCCGAGCGTGCTGCGCCCCTCGCTGCTGGCCAGCCTGGAGTCGGTGTTCCGCCAGGACCTGGACGGACGCATCCAGGTGCTGATCGGGGTGGACGCGCCGACGCCGACGTCGCCGGCGCTGCTGGAGCTGATCGCGCGGCGGCCGGCCCATGTCGCGGTGTTGCTGCTGACCCTGCCCTATTCGACCTCGATCCGGCACGGCGGCGTGCACCGGGCCACCGACGGCGGGGCGCTCCGCTCGATCCTGACCTTCATGGCGAGCAGCCGGCACGTGGCCTATCTCGACGACGACAACAGCTGGGAGCGCGACCACCTGTCGGCCCTGCGCGCGGAGATCGAGGGCAAGGCCTGGGCCTATTCCCTGCGCATGCTGGTCGACGAGGCCAGCGGCCGCGAACTGGGGATCGACCGCTGGGACTCGGTGGGGCCGAACCGCGGCCGCTTCGCCGAGCGCGGCGGCTTCGTCGATCCCAACTGCCTGATGATCGACAAGCTGATCGCGCTGCGCACCCTGGGTCGGTGGTCGCAGGGACCGGGGATGCAGTCCGACCGGGCGTTCTTCGAGGCCATCCGGCTGGGCAAGCACGGCCACGTGCCGCGGGCCACGACGCGCTATTCGGTGCGAGCCGGCACGGACGTGTTCAGCGGTTTCATGGCGCAGGGCGTCGAGTTCTGATTCACCAAATCTTGGCGAACTCGCCCAATGAGTGTTCACACCAATAAGCTGCGCGTCACAGTGGCGGGCAGAGTTTGGGGGGGAACATCATGGCTCATCACACCGGGCGCCTCGCGCGCCTGATCGCAGTCCTGTGCGCAGGATCGTCGCTGGCGGCTTGCGCCACCGTCACCCGCGGCTCGGAAGACGCCTGGGTCGTCAACAGCGAGCCGTCCGGCGCCAAGGTCGAGACGACCAACGGCCACCAGTGCCCGGCCACGCCCTGCGCCATCAAGATGAAGCGCAAGTCCGAATTCACCGCCACCCTGTCCAAGCCGGGCTACAAGCCCGCGACGGTGCAGGTGACCCACAAGACCGCCGGGGCCGGCGCGGCCGGCGTCGCCGGCAACGTGCTGGTCGGCGGGGTGATCGGCCTGGGCGTCGACATGTACACCGGCGCCTCGCAGGACCTGACGCCGAACCCGGTCATGATCAAGCTGGAGCCGGACGCCCCGGCCCCGACGCAGGTCGTCATCCAGTAGGCGCAAAGCCCCTTCGGTTTCGCCGGAGGGGCTTCTTCTAGCGCCGCAGGGTCTTGCCGTGGGTGACGGCCGAGCGGGCGTGGATCAGGTCCGTCCAGGTCCAGTCGCCATCGCCGAGCGCGATGTGAGCGCCGCCGCCCCCGTCGCGCAGCGAGATCAGCACCAGGCCGCGGACCCGTTCGGCGCGGCAGGCCTCGGGCGCATAGGCGATCTCCCAGGTCATGATCTCGCGCACGGCGGCGAGGCCGCCGCCTTCCTGACCCGGATGCACGACCCAGTCGCCGTTCCAGACCATCACCGGCCGGCCGCGATGCGCGCTGGCCATCGCCGCCTGCACGCGGCGGTCCTGGCGCAGCTTGGCCTGCAGCCAGCGCAGCATGTCGCATTCGCCGCCGCCGGCCCCGTCGCCGGAGCCTGAGCCGGACCCGGCGCGGGCCGCGCCGGCGATCTGGGCGTCGGTGAGCTCGACGCCCGAGCCAACGCTGGCGGTCTCGACCCGGCTGGCGGGCACGGTCTCGACCTCGGGCGGCGGCGGGCGCGGCGTCGGCCGGCGCTTGGGCGGCGGCTTGGCGGGGGTCGGCTTGGGGGTTTCGACCGGCGCGGCGGCCGGGGCCGGCGACGGCTCAGGATCGGGCGCCGGCGGCGAGAGGATGGGGATCGGCTTGGGGATCTCGACCAGTTGCACGACCATCGGCGGCGGCTCGGGCTCGATGGGCTCGGACGGCGCCAGGATCATCGGCAGCACGATCAGGCCGTGGACGACGACGCTGAGCACCAGCACCACCGGCCGGCGGCGGCGCATCAGCCAGCCGCGCAAGGCGAGCTCGGCCCGGGCGATCGGGGGCAGGTCGTCGGTGATCGGCTCGCCCTCCCCTGGCGACAGTCTCGTCCATGCGGCGCAACCGCGGCGAGCGCCCTGCATTGAGGGCGAAAGGGGCGGATTGTGGGCGGCGGCAGGGCGCCGAAAGGTCGCAGCTTGACCGTCAGAGCCGCCGTCCGCGGGTCAGGCCCCCGACTACGCCCACGCAGATCAGGAACTGACCGAAGTAGTAGAGCCCCCAGATCGCCAGCCCGACCCAGGCCGCGCCGGCCAGCGGCCCGGCCCGGCCGAAGATCAGCAGGTCGGAGACCACGAACATCAGCGCCCCGAGGCCGACCAACGCCCGCGGGAAGCGGCTGGCCCAGGCGCAGGCGGCCATGATCGCCAGCCCGAGCGAGTAGAGCGCCGCGCCGCCGCCGAGCGCCCGGTCGGTCGGCAGGAAGTAGGCGGCGATCGCCGTACCCGGCACCAGCACCGCGATCAGCAGCTTGTCGGCCAGCGTCAGGCCGCGGCGGCGGTTGCGCAGATAGAGGCCGATGGCGACCAGGTGGCCGACCAGGAAGGCGACCGCCCCGACGTTGAGGCCGTGGGTCTCGAGCAGCACGTCGCCGAGCGCGCCGAACGCCATCACCGCGCAGATCAGCCAGCCGTCGAGATTGCGCGCGCGCAGGCCGGCATAGACCGCCAGCAGCGCCACCCCGGCCCCCTTCCAGGCGGTGGCGGCCCATTCGGGAAAACCGGCGAGGTTCCAGGAGGCGACATAGCTGACGCCCGCGATCACCGATGCGGCCAGCACCAGCCAGGCCAGCGGATTGGTCCGCTCCATTCGTGTCCCTCCCGATTTTGCGGCAAGTCTAGCTGCGCCGCAGCCGCGCCGTCACCACTGACCCGTTAGGGTTAAGGCGCCTCCTGACGCGAAAGCGGCTGGTCGCGCTGCAGTTGCAGACCATGTCGCGGCCCGCGCATGTCCTCATAGGTTGCCCTCCGACACCGCAGGTGGAGTGGGAGAGCAAGCGATGTTTCTGATCGGCAAGGCTGTGCGCGACGTCCTCAAGGGCGGCGCGGGCGACGACACGCTCTATGGCTACGGCGGCGACGACAGCCTGTCGGGCGGCGGCGGCAGCGACGTGCTGGCCGGCCACGAGGGCAACGACAGCCTGAACGGCGGGACCGGCGACGACTACCTGCTGGGCGGCGCCGGGACCGACATTCTCGACGGCGGCGCCGGCGTGGACTGGGCGGCCTACGAGGACGCGACCGCCGGCGTGACGGTGAGCCTGGCGCTGACCGGCTGGCAGGAAACCGGCGGCGGCGGCCGCGACAAGCTGAGCGGGATCGAGAACCTGTACGGCTCGGCGTTCAACGACACGCTGATCGGCGACGCCGGGGTGAACTACCTCAGCGGCGGGGCCGGCGACGACCGGCTGGAAGGCGGCGCGGGCGATGATCACCTTGAAGGCGGTCTCGGCAACGACACCATCATCGGCGGCGATGGCTGGGACGTGGTGAGCTACGACGATGGGATCGAGAACGGCGTTTACGTCAATCTCACCACCGGCATTTCCTACGGTCACGCCGCGGGCCCAGAAAATTCGCTTAGCGACTTCGACGTCCTAAGCTCCATTGAGGACGTCTACGGGACCAACTACAGCGACTATCTCGAAGGGAACGCTGGCGGCAACTATCTGGCCGGCCGCGACGGCGACGACGGACTGGTCGGCGTCGGCACGAAAGGCGCCCCTTCGACGACCGTCCTCGATGGCGGCAATGGCGACGACACCATGCGCCTGGGATACGGAGAGACCTTCGCTTTGGGAGGCGAAGGGGCGGATCAGATCGTGGTTCAGCTGGACCAATTCAGCACTCCCCTGACCATCGACCTGGCCAAGACCCACGTTCAGAACCTGGATGCCGACCACCAAGTGACGCTTTCGTCCGTCGAGGGCCTCACCCTCAACGGGATGGGGTCCGTCACAGTCTTCGCCAGCACAGCTCAGAACAAGATGACGGCGACGTCTGCCAACGCGACCTTTGTCTACCGAAGCCTCGAGGAGCTCGGGTTGGGGTCTCAGGCCGATGTCATCCTGACTGGGTATCAAAGCAAAATCGACCTGCGTGCAATCGATGCGGACACGAACACGGCGGGCGATCAGGCATTCAGGTGGGTGCTCGAGTTTACCGGTAGCGCCGGAGAGGCGAAGTTCTCGCGCGAGCCCACCACGGGATACACTCGATATGAGTTCGATGTGAATGGCGACGGGATCGCCGACGCAGGTCTTACGGCGGACATATCGCCTAGCGACTCCTTCCTGCTCTAGAGTGTTGACCTCGCGTGAGCGCCGACCGCTACGCCCGCCCCACGACCTCGACCTCGTCCCCCACCCGCACGATGGCCTCGCCGTCGCGCAGGGTGCGGTGGGCGAGGCCCTGGTTCGCCAGCCACGCTGCGGCGACCGTCGCGGCGTCGGCTTCCGGGTGATCGGAGGCGAAGTGCGGGACGATGACGAAGTCGACCAGGCCGAGCCCCTCGTAGATCGGGGCTCGGTCGTAGCCGTCGGCGACTTCGTCCGGCGCGTCCATCAGATCGACGCCTCGCAGGGTCGGGCCGGCGACGCAGGCGCCGGCGCTCCAGCCGCCGTAGGCGAGGCTGTCCTCGGCCAGCCGGCGACGCACGATGGCGTCGAGACCGCTCTGGGCCATGGCCCGGCGCAGCAGGAAGGCGTTGCCGCCGACCGCCCAGACCAGGCCGACATCCGCCAGCTCGCGCTCCAGCCCCGCCGCATCGCCGAACCAGCGGCGCAGATCGAGGTCGAACGGCGCAAAGCCCATCTCCGCCAGATCAGCCAGCGGGTCGTGGACGTTGCGGGCGTAGGAGCGGCGCGACTCGTCGGGGACCAGGTCGAGGGCGTTGGACACCACCGCCACCCGCGCGCCGGCCGGGACCAGGGCGATGAGCCGGTCGCTCGCCGAGCCGAAGCGGTAGGAGGAGAGGTAGAGGCGCATCAACGCGCCTCTGGCAGGGCGAACGGCACCTGGAAGCGCGCTCTCGCGCCCACCGGCGTTGCGGGATCTGCGGAGATCCAGTTCGTCTGCGCCATCCGCAGCGCCGCGGCGCCGAAGAACGCCCCTTTGGGCGCCTCATCCACGACCTTGCACCGCCGCAGCACGCTCTTCTTGCCGACCTCGCACTCGATCAGCGCCGAACCGGTGACGCGCTGCTGGGCGGCGACCTGCGGATAGTAGGGGCCGACCGGCCCCAGCTGGCGATAGCCGTCCTTCGGCTCGGCGAAGCGCACCGCCAGCGGTTCGTCCGCGACCGCCGCGATCGGGGCCGCAGCGAGCACGAGGGCCGTCAGCATCTTCCACACGAGCGTCATTCTCCCCTCGTCGTCACAGCCAAGCTAGCCGCCCGTCGTTTGCGCGTCGATCTGCGCTTTCGCCGGCCGTCGTCCGCGCTAGGGTGCGCCGCATAAGGGCCATGAGCCCACCGATTCATTAGGAACGAAACGCCCCATGATGATCATCGATTTCGAATGCGACACCCCGACCAAGGAAGCGGTCGAGGACACCGTCCGGCTCATCAAGTCCGGCCGCGGGTTCGACAAGGAAGGCTACGCTCAGCACATGGCGCCCGGCTGGGCCGCCCAGATCGGCATGAGCGTCGAGGAGTTCAACGCCGCCAAGGAGCGTGACGGGCTGACCAGCCTGGCGCTCAAGCTGTGCGAGGTCGACATGACCCGCGCCATGAGCCACGCCGACATCATCGCCATGCTCGACACCGCCCAAGTCCGCTACGCCTGCGTCGGCAACGCCGGGCGCCGGGCCAGCAACGAGGACGTCGCCAAGTTCGCGGCGGAGTATCCGGACCGGCTGATCCCCTGGTTCCGCATCTGGGGCGACGAGGGCGAGGACGGCGTCGCGGCGCTGGAGCGCGGCGTGCGCGAATGGGGCTGCAAGGGCTTCGAGATCTCGTCCTACCGCGAGGAGCGCTACATCAACGATCCGGCCTATTGGCCCTTCCTGGCCAAGTGCGTCGAGCTGGACATCCCGGTGCGGATCACGGTCGGCCTGCACTTGCTGTCGGACCGCCCCTACGACTATGCGCACCCGAAGTACCTGGACGAGGTGGCGGTGCGGTTCCCGGAGCTGAAGATCGTCGCCGGCCTGACCGGCTGGCCGTGGGTGGACGAGGCCTGCGCGATCGCCTCGCGCCATAAGAACGTCTACATCGACTTCGCCTGTAAGCGGGTGAAGCACCTGCTGGCGCCCGGCGCCGGCTATGAGGCGCTGATCTACTACGGAGCCCGCAACCTGCAGGACAAGATCATCTTCGCCACCGGCTGGGGCACCCAGATGGTGCCGCTGCACCAGCTGGTCGCCGAGACCGATGAGCTGCCGCTGAAGCAGTCCGTCCGCGAGAAGTGGATGGGCGGCAACGCGGCGCGGGTGCTGGGTCTGGGCGGGTGACGCTCGCCTTCCGCTCATCCCGGCGAAAGCCGGGACCCAAGCGGCCCAATCGCGGCTGCGGCCGCAAGTCGGCTTGGGCCCCGGCCTTCGCCGGGGTGAGCGGGATGTTGGCGATCGCCCTGGCGTCGCCGCCGGCCCACGCTGCGCCCCGGTTGACCGAGGCGCAGGCGCGGGCCTTCGCCCAGAAGCAGGAGGCGGCCTGGAACGCCCGCGACCTGGACGCCTACTTCGCGCTGTTCACGAAGGACGCGGTGTTCGTCGACCAGACCCGCGACGTGAAGCACGGCGGCATGATCCCCTATGGGACCAGCACCCTGCCCCAGGCCCGCGCCCAGGCGGCCAAGTTCCTGGCCGGGGCGACCTCCACCGAGCGCGGCGCGATCGACAAGGTCGAGATCGCGCGCGACGGGACCAGCGCGCGGCTGGTCGGGCGCGAGGTGACGAGCGTGCAGAGCAAGGGCCGCACCCGCAAGGCCTGCGCCGACACCGAGCAGACCCTGGTGCTGGTCGGCGGGCAGATCCGCTCCAAGGGTCAGACCGACACCATCACCCGCTGCCGCTAGGGGCTGACGGCCGGCCGGGCGTCCTCGATGCGGAAGCGGTCGTAGGCCGAGGCCGGCGTGGTCTTGAGCGATTGCACCAGCCGCTCCATCGCGCCCTGGCCCTCGCGGATGCCGCCGCGGGTGGGGCGGTCGATGTCGATGATCAGCAGCAGCGACATCGACAGCAGCAGCAGCATGAAGGCGGCGGCCGCACGGCCGCGGACGCCGACCAGCACGTAGCCGAGCACACCGGCGGTCACGACCATGTAGATCACCAGGACGATGAACACCTCGGTCGGCACGTGAACCGTGCGCGCGGCCTTGCGCGAGGCGTCGAGGTCGATGACCGTGTTCATGCTGTCGAGGTAGGCCGACGAGAAGTCGAGCCCCTTGATGCTCTGGAAGGCCGAGGAGGTGGCGGCCCAGAGTTCGGTCAGGAGGCGGTCGTTGGCGACCAGCCGCTCAGGGCTGCTCTTGGCGTCGGAATTGCCGAGGGCGACGCGGTTCTCGGCGTAGTCGATCAGCAGGCCGCTGATCCGGCTGCGGTGCGGCTCTTCCAGCAATTGGGTGCGCAGATAGGTGGTGCCGATGGCGTTGGCTTCTTCCAGCACCAGGCCGCGGCGGGTCTCGAAGCGGTCGACGGCCAGGGCGAAGGTGAAGCCCATCAGCAGGGCCAGCAGCCCCAGCACGCCGGAGACGATGTAGCCTTCGCCCTCGGCTTCGTCCTTGTCGGCCTTGCCTTGCTCGCGCCGGCGCTTCAGGGCCACGCCGATCGCCACCGCCGCGATCATCAGCACGATCACGACGCCGCCGAGGATCAGGATCGGCGCGCCGTCCAGCCAGGCCTTGAGAACTTCCATGATCGCCTCCTGAAGCGAGAGGCAGGATCATGCGGCCAAGCCTGAGGGCCTATCGGGCGAAACCCGTAGTCGGCGGCTCAGGCCACCGGGCCCAAATGAAAAGCGGCGCCTCCGTGGAGGCGCCGCGGGCCGGATCAACCGTAGACGAGGGCTGGCTCGTCGAGGTCCACCTTCGGCAGTTCGTCCTTCTCGGACCAGTAGTCCTGGGTGTGCCGCCACTCGGGCTTGTCCAGGCTCTTGGGCAGCAGGTGCATGCCGCGCATCAGATAGCCGGGATTGAAGTTGTCCGGGTCGATCCACGGCCGCAGTTCGTCGGACTGGTCCTCGGGCCGCAGGGCGGGCGTCACGGTCTTGAAGCCCTTGTCCTGCATGTGGCCCAGCAGGCGGGCCACGAAGTCGCCCATCAGGTCGGCGCGCAGCGTCCAGGAGGCGCGGAAGTAGCCGAACACCCAGGCCAGGTTCGGCACGCCGGTGAACATCATGCCGCGGTAGGTGACGGTCTTGGACCAGTCGACCGGCTTGCCGTCGATGGCGAACGGGATGTCGCCCATGACGCTGAGGTCGAAGCCGGTGGCGCTGATGACGATGTCGGCTTTCAGCTCCTCGCCGGACTTCAGCAGGATGCCGTTCTCGGTGAAGCGCTCGATCTCGTCGGTGACCACCGAGGCCTTGCCAGAGGCGATGCCGCGGAACAGGTCGCCGTCCGGAATGAAGGCGATGCGCTGGCGCCAGGGGCGGTAGCTGGGGGTGAAGTGCTTGTCGACGTCGAACTGGTCGCCGAGGAAGGCGCGCACGCCGCCGAGCAGCTCGGCCTTGACCGCCTCGGTCTCTTCCATCGCCCGCTTGGTGAAGGCCGCGCCGTCGAACAGGCGCTTGCGGCGGACGATCTCATGCACCCAGGTCTCGTCGACCTGCAGCTGGCGCAGGGTGTCGGCCAGTTCGTCGACGTTGCGGCCCGGCACGAACCAGGTCGGCGAGCGCTGCAGCAAAGTCACGTGGGCGGTCTGGTCGGCGATGTTCGGCACCAGGGTCGCGGCGGTGGCGCCCGAGCCGATGACGATGACGTTCTTGCCCTTCAGATCGAGATCGTCGGGCCAGGTCTGCGGGTGGACGATCTGGCCCTTGAAATCGGCCATGCCGTCCCACTGGGGCGTGTAGCCCTGGTCGTGCTTGTAGTAGCCCTGGCACATGAACAGGAAGTTGGTGGTGAACTGCGCCTTGCTGCCGTCCGTGCGCGCCACGTCGACGGTCCAGAGGTTGTCGGCGCTGGACCAGTTGGCGTCGACGATCTTGTGGCCGTAGCGGATATGCTGGCCGATGTCGTTCTCCTCGATCACCTCGTTCATGTAGCTGAGGATCTCGGCGGCGGTGGCGATCGGCGCGCCGGTCCAGGGCTTGAAGCGGTAGCCGAAGGTGTAGAGGTCGCTGTCCGAGCGGATGCCCGGATACTTGTGGGTCACCCAGGTGCCGCCGAAGGTGTCTTTGGACTCCAGCACCACGAAGCTGGTTCCCGGGCGCTGGGTCTGCAGGTGATAGGCCGCGCCGACGCCGGAAATCCCGGCCCCGACGATGAGCACGTCGAAGTGTTGGACGGCGGCGGAAGCCGGACGCTCGGCGATCATGTCGGTGGCGGTCATCTGTTTCCTTGCCCTGGGTGCGGACCGCTCGCCGCGGCCTCTAGGTTATCGGTGATAATGAACAAGCCGCGGACCTCGCGTCAAGCGCCCGCGTGACGCACGCCAAACCCGTTTTTCGAAAATGCAGGCTCCGTGGGGTCAGGCTTTCGTCGCCGGCCGCGCCAGGGCTAAGCTCTCGGCTGACCAAGGGATGGAACAAGGAACAGCATCATGAGCCAGGAACTGGCCGGCAAGGTCGCCTTCGTGGCGGGCGGATCGAGCGGCATCAACCTCGGCATCGCCAAGCGGTTCGCCGCCGCCGGCGCCAAGGTGGCGATCATCAGCCGCAGCCCGGAGAAGATCGAGGCGGCCGCCAAGGAAGTCGCCGCCTTCGGCCCCTGCATCGGCATGGCCGCCGACGTCCGCGACTATGCGGCGGTCGAGGCGGCGCTGAAGCGCACCCATGACGAGCTGGGCCCCATCGACATCGTGCTGTCGGGCGCGGCCGGCAATTTCGTCGCCCCGGCCCTGGGCATGAGCGCCAACGGCTTCAAGACCGTGGTCGACATCGACCTGATCGGCACCTTCAACGTGCTGCGCGCCTCGTTCGAGTTCCTGAACCGGCCGGGCGCCTCGCTGATCTCGATCACCGCCGGCCAGGCCGAGCGCGCCTCGATGTTCCAGGCCCACGTCTGCGCGGCCAAGGCCGGGATCAACATGCTGACCAAGTGCCTGGCGCTGGAGTGGGGTCCGGCCGGGGTGCGGGTCAACGCCATCTCGCCCGGCCCGATCGCCGACACCGAGGGCATGGCCCGGCTGGCGCCGACCCCGGAGGCCGAGGCGCGGGTCAACAGCCGCAACCCGATGCGCCGCTACGGCCAGAAGGACGAAATCGCCGACATGGCCATCTTCCTGTCGACCGAAAAGGCCGCCTATGTGAACGGCGCGATCATCCCGGTCGACGGCGGCAGCGGCGCCGGCGACGCCAGCGGCAATGCGCTCGGCAACTACGCAGCGGTGTACTGACCGGCGCTCAAGGCAGGAAGCGCGGGACCCGCGCTTCCAATAGCCTGACCAGCGCCGGGTCCATGAACTCGTAGTCGTCAGGGATGTCGAGGCAGATCACCCGAGCGCGCTTGAGCTGGGGACGGAAGCGCCTGGTCAGCTTGCTCCGGTGCGCCTTCTCCATGACGAAGATGATGTCGGACTCCTCAACCATCTCGGCCGTGAGCGGCTCGACCGCGTCGTTGTTCAAGCCGGCCGACGTGACCTCGATCCCCTCCCAGGCGGCGAACACCTGCTCGGCGGTCGGGCTGCGCAACTTGTTCTGACTGCAGACGAACAACACCCGCTTCATCCGGCAGACGCCGCCCCGTCCTCGGCGGGACGGTAGAACATGCCGAGCTTGAAGCTCTCGGCGATGCGGCCGGCCCTGGCCTGCAGCGCCTGGGCGATCGGCGGGACGTAGGTCTCGTCGGTCGCCTCCTTCCACAGCGCCAGCCAGCGGTCGAACATCGGTGGGGTGATCGGCTGGCGCATGTGCTTGGCCATCGGCCGGCCGGTGAAGCGCCCGACGCCGAGCAGGCCGGCGGCCCAGAACTGGGCGATGTGGTCCAGGTGATGGTCCCAGTCGTCGATCGCGGCGTTGAACACCGGACCGATCAGCGCGTCTTCGCGGGCGCGGCCGTAAAAGCGGCCGACCAGCTCGCGCAGGTTCTCGGGCGTCACTTGCGAATGCATACGCGCCAGATAGGGGGCCAGGCTCGGCGACGGTAGTCCGGAATTGTCCTGGGGGCCGGCGAAGCCCGCTTGCCGCCAGCCGGTGGTTCGGCCAAAGCTCAAGCTGAAGTTGCGGGGGCGGCGATGAGACTACTATCGGACGTGGCGGCCGGCGTTCTGGCGCTGGCGATCATGGCGAGCGGCGTCCAGGCCGCGCCCTACTGGAGCTCGGACGAGACGCGCGCCGCGCGGCCGACAGCGAGCGAGCCGGTACTGACGTTCGCAATGCGCACGGAGACGCAGGAAGGCGACCGCCCGGCGCGGATCAAGGCCATGCAGGTCGTCCTGGCCGAAAGCTACATCCATGTGGCCGAGGCCGACGGCGGGCACATCCTGCATGATCGGACGCTGTGCGAGGTCCTGGTCTGGCGCGCGGGCGGGACGCTGGAGAGCTCAAGCTGCCACGCCGTGCCGGCGTTCGCCTACTTCGAACTGGCCAACCGCCTAGCCCTGACCAAGGTGCTCGCCGCCGGCGACCTGGGCGACTCCGACCCGGCGTGGAGCGAGGCCGGCCTGGGCGTCAGCGTGCGCGACGGAGCGCCGCTCAAGGTGGCGCAGAGGGGCGACGTCACCGAGTTCCGGCTGGGCGAGACCCTCATGGCTTCGGTCAGCGGCGACGCGGGGAGCGCCAGCCCCGAGGAGATGGCGCGCTTCGCACGGCTGCTGGCGCGGCATGCGCCGATGCACCCGCAAGTCCGCGCCGCGATCGTGGCGCGAGGGCGGCTGCCGGCCCGCCTGGAACTGCACAGCCGCTCGCTCGGTGTCATCAAGGGGCGACAGGTGGTGACCATCGAGGGCGTGCGACGCGCCGCCCACACCTATCCCCTGCCCGCTGGCCTGCCGTCGGCGCTGCGGGCGACGCCGACCGACACGCCGCGCGGCCGCGGCGTCGCACGGGCGCTGGCGGTGATCGACGCGGGCGGCAAGGACGCGCCGCCGCCGCTGGCGAGCCTGGTCGCCGACCTGAAGGCCAGCAAGGTCCCGCTGGAGACGGTGATGCTGTTCATGAACATCACCCAGCAATACGCCGCCGAGGTGAAGCCCGGCGCGGACGACGTGCTTCCGCAGATCGTTCCCAGCCTGCGCGCGGCAATGGCCGATCCTCAGGCGCAGCGGTTCATGGCGATCAACAGCCTGGCCGGCGACCGCCGCGCCCAGGGCGACCGCGAGGCCGCCGCCCGCTTCCTCGCGAACTCGGCCGGCATGGACGAGTTGAAGTTCGGCACCTTCCGGCAGGTGACCTACGCCAACCTCGTCAGCGTGTCGGACACCTCAAAGTGGGATCCGGCCATCCGCGCGGCCATGCCCGAACGTCCGCAGGACAGCTATTGGACCCACATCGCCGCCTATCCATGGGCTGCGAACGCCTATGGCGACCTCGGCGACGTGCTGACCCGCCAGTACGACACCGGCCAGGCCTGGATCGCCTACGACCTCGGCCGGGCGGTCGATCCGAACTGGCGCGACGGGGTGTTGGCCCGCCTCGTCGACCGCGAAGCCCAGCTGAAGGCGCGAACGCGCGACTTTTACTGATCGACGAAATCCGGACTCGTTCATTATCAAACGACCGATCCGTACGGTTTTTTGCGGACACCCCGGGCGAGGACTTGCGCGGCGGCGCGCGCAGCGGCGCCGAACCGACGCCTTTCGAGGCGAAATCTTGCCGTTTCGGCGCCAGCCATAGGTCCCCAAAAACGCATTTCAAGGGGCGCTGCGCAGACTGTGACTGACCGGTCACACCACTCGCAGACCGGTGAAATGCAAGGGGTTGAGCCATTGTGACGGCGACATGACAGGCATAGCTGGGGTCCAGTGTTTCAAGCCCAAAAGGGGACAAGAACGTGAAGACCCAACTGATCGCGACGGCCGCCGCGGCCGCCTTTTTCGCGCTGACCGGCGCCGCCCAAGCCCAGACCGTCGGCCATGTCGGCGCCAACTATAGCCGCGCCGAAATCGACGCCGGCGCGCTCGGCGACACCGACGCCGACGTGTTCCAAGGCGAAGGCGCGGTGGCTTTCGACGTCGGCTCGTCGCTGCGCGGCGCCGTCGATGGTTCGGTGACGAACTTTGACGCCGACGGCGGCGACGCCACCACCTGGGCCGTGACCGGCCACCTGAACAAGACCTTTGAAGGCGGCCTGGCCGGCGGCTTCCTGGGCGTGAACAAGAGCGACGACGTGACCCTGTGGGCGGTCGGCGCCGAAGCCCAGTTCAACGTCTCGCCGAAGACGACCCTCTACGGCCAAGTCGGCTACGGCCAGTCGGACGACCTGGACGACGTGGACTTCTGGGCCGGTCGCGCCGAGCTGCGCTACTTCATCACCGACACCTTCAAGGTCCAAGGCACCGCCGGCTACACCAAGGCCGACGCCAAGGGCGGCGACCTCGACATGTGGAACATCGGCGCCGACGCCGAGTACCAGTTCGCGGGCACCCCGTGGAGCGTCACCGGCGCCTACGAGCACGGTGAAATGGACGACGCGGACCTGAAGGCCGACACCTTCAAGATCGGCCTGCGCTACACCTTCGGCGGCACCCTGCGCGACCGCGACCAAGCCGGCGCGTCGCTGGGCTCGACCACGAACCTGTTCGGCGGCACGCTCGGCCAGAGCGTGATCGCGGCCGCCGGCGCGTTCTAAGCGCCAGCGCTCCAGATCGGACGCAAGGACGCCCCCGGCTTCGGCCGGGGGCGTTTTCTTATGCGATGTGCAGCGGCTCGACGCTGACCGTGTTCAGGCTGGCCTCGAAATCCATGAAGATGTCGATCAGCTCGTCGACCGCGATCCGCGGCAGCTGGCCGGCCGGGAAGCGGAAGCGCCAGAAGCTGGCGACGTGCTCGATGGCCGAGAGCCGCTCGCCCAGGCTGTTGAACATCGCCGGCGCGCGCAGCAGGAACTCGCGGAACGCCACCGGGTCGCTGCGCTCGGTCATGGCCAGGTAGGCGGTGTCGTAGGCGGCCAGAGACTCGGTCACGGCCGTCGTGGCCGCGAAGATCCAGCCGCGCAGGTCCTTCTTGATCCGGGTGATGTAGACCCGGTCATCGTGCTCCATCGGGCCGACCGGGCGGATCACCGCGATCTCGTCAACCACCTTGCGGATCCGCGGCAGCAGGTCGCGCAGCTGCCATTTGTAATAAAGGAAGGCCTTCCAGCAGAACACGCCCTCGCGGAACTGCTGGGCGTCCATGTTCATCACCCGGCGCAGCGGCTCGAGCTCGGCGCTGCCGGCGTCCGACAGCAGCTTGGAAAGCAGCGTCGCCGACTTGGCCGCAAAGGCGTGGCCCGAGCCGAACGACATCCGCACCAGGGGCTCGAGCTCCAACCGGGCCGAAGCCGACATCCGCTCGACGTCGCCGTCGGAGAGGTTGAAATAACAGGCGGCCGGCGTGAAGCCGTTGGTCTTCAGACTCTCGCGCATCAGGAACGGATCGAGCGAGGGCAGACCCGAGATGATGTCGAGCACCAGGCGGTCGCGCGACCCGCGCCGCAGGTCTTCGGCAAAGGACGCAGCGGCCACCTCCTCGAAGTCGCGCTGGCCCACGAACAGGAAACGCGCGCCGTAGCGCAGTTCGCGCTCAGCGATCGGCAGCAGGATCTTGGTCGCGGTCTGCACCGGGTAGTCGAAGAGATCGACCTCGCTGCCGCGCACGCGATGCTTGAGGATCATCGCGCGGTTCAGCAGCGAGTTGCGGAAGAACGGATTCTCCTGGTGCTCGGGCTTGCCGCCCTCGCGCTGGGCGATCTGCCAGAGATTGAGCACGCGGGACGTGGCGGCGCTCTTCCTCAGGTATTCGAGGCTGCGATAGGTACGATCACGCGACACGGTTAATCCCCCAGACTCCGCGTCGTAGGATCGCGCGCGGTCCGCTTCAAGCCGCAATCAACAATTGCAACGATGCAAACGCCGGTCCGCCCAAAAGCGGGGCGGTCAAACGCGGACGTCGAAGGTGCGGCCTTCTTCGCGGCTTTCGACAGGGCGGCTGGGCACGACCCGGGCTTCGTCGGCGAAGCCGAGGTCCTGGAGGGTCTTGGCCAGATGCGTCGCCGCCGTCTGCGTCATCGGCGCCGCGCGGGACCAAAGCCCCTCTCCCATAAAGTGAAACTCCACCTTGAACATCGGACGACCCTTCTAGTCGCGACGTAGGGAAAGCTTGCGCCTGCATGGTTAGCGAGGGGTTAAATATATGGAAGTTCCGCGAACTTTGTTCGCTGAACACTCTTTATGTGGCGGCGCGGACACACGTCGAAAGGGGCCGGCGCACCGCCGAACCCCTTGCGGCGCGCCGTTTGGGCGGCGCGCCGGTGACTTGAACGTGATCGACGCGCGACGGCGCCGTCAGGCCTGTTGGGTCGCCCCGAGCGGCGCCGGCGCCGGAGCGCCCGGCGGGCGGCCGATCCAGATCTGACCGGAACGGGCCATCACCTCGCCCGCGCCGTCGAACAGCGCGACGCCGGCGAAGTGCTTGCGGCCCTCGACCTCGCGGGCCCAGGCGACGACGACGTAGGACTCGCCCGCCTTCGGCTTGCGCAGCACCTCGCCGGCCATGGTGCCGAGCAGGCCGACCGGAGAACCGGCCTTGATCCACCAGGCCATCGAGCCCGAACAATCGAGCGCGCCCCAGGTCACCTCGTCCGGGATCTCGCCGTTGGCGTCGGCGAAATTGGCGTGCGGCGTCCAGACGCCGGCGCAGTGGCCGGCCGGAGCGCCGTCGATCTGGCCGACGAACACGCCCAGACCTTCGCCGGCTTCGCGTTCGACGCAGCAGGAGAAGCAGCCGCGGTGCAACGACCGGCTGGCGAAAGGCGACGCCGCGCCGAAGGCCTTGGCCTCTTCAATGGTCGGGGTGGCTGGCGGCGGATTGGGAATTTGGCTGTCGTCGGCCGGACGGGCCGAGCCGAGCACGGCGCCCTCGGCGTTGACCAGCAGCACGCCGTCGCCCTCGCCGGGCTGCAGGGTCACCGCGGTGTCCAGCGGCACGCCGGACCGCAGCATCGCCACGCCGCGGCCTCCGACCGCGTTGGAGAGCACGCCACAGATATAGCCGCCATTGGCCGTGAAGGGAGGTCCCCGAAATTGGCGGGGAACAACGATCTCGCTCATCGAAATGATCTCAACTTTGAATCGGCAGTCGAAAGAATGGGGACATCATGACCCACGCGACCGCGTCCTGGGAAGCATGACGCAAGGGAAAGGCGTCGGAACCGCGACTGTGGTTCGGGGTTCAAGCTAGGCGCGGAAAGCCTCACCGGCCGCTCGCGCCCCTATCAGAACCGTCGCAGGAGCCGTCATGAGCATCGACATGAACGACCGCGCCGCCGTCGAACATAAGCTGTGGGACGACATCGAGCGCCACCAGACCGGCATGCTGGGGCTGGCGGATGGACCCGCCTTGCAGCCAATGACCGCCTTCGTCGAACGCGACGGCGAACGGCTATGGTTCTTCGCTCGCACCGACACTGCGCTGACGCGCCGCATCGGCCAAGGCGCCGAAGGCCTGTTCGTGTTCCAGCAACGCGACCTGCAGGCGACGATCACCGGCCACCTGAGCGTGCAGCACGACGAACCGCGGATCGCCAAGTACTGGAACGCCGTGGTCGCCGCCTGGCACCCGCAGGGCAAGGCCGATCCGCGCCTGACCATGATCTGCCTGGACGCCCGCGACGCGGATGTCTGGTGCCTGCAGGCCGGACCGATGACGTTCGCCTGGGAGATCGCCGTGGCCAACGCCCGCAAGCACGAACCGCACCTGGGCGGGCGGACGAACCTGCACTTCCACTGAGGCCTCCGCGCCCCTCGCCCGAGCGCGCGGCTTTTACTTCGGGTCGTCCTGAAGTTTAAAGAACGGCGGTCTATATTCGCCAGTTCTTGACGCGTGTTCTGACCCCGCCGCCACACGACCTTAAAGTTGTGTCGTGTTCACGACAGTCATCAAGCAGCGCTCGGACTAGGTTAACGCCAAGCCGTATGGCGACGCTTGATTCTCTGCTGCGAAGGTCTTCGAGTTCAGTGCAAAATCGCTTACTCGCCGCACTGCCTGCCGAGGATTACGGGCTGGTGGCGCCGCACCTGACCCACATGGACCTCGAACGCGCGCGGCTGCTGTACGAGCCCGGCGACCGCGTCGACGTGGTCTACTTCCCCCATGACGGGGTCATCTCGATGATGACCCTGATGGAGAACGGCGCGGCGATCGAAAGCGCCACGATCGGTTGGGAAGGCGCGGTCGGGCTGTCGGCGGCGGTGGCGCCGCGGCGCTCGCTGTCGCGGGCGATCGTCCAGACGCCCTGCCGCTGCTCGCGCATCGGATCGAGCCAGTTGCACGAGGCCTGGGCCAAGAGCCCGCGGATCCGCGAGATGGTCGACCGGCACGGCGAGGCGCTGCTGGCCCACACCACCCAGTCGGCCGCCTGCAACGCGCTGCACTCGGTCGAGGCGCGCTTCTGCCGGTGGCTGCTGACCTGCCACGACCGGATTTCGACCGACACCTTGGCGCTGACCCAGGAATTCCTGGCCGACATGCTGGGCGTGCAGAGGACCACAGTCACCGCAGTGGCGCGCAGCCTGCAGGAGAAGGGCTGGATCCGGTATCGCCGGGGCGTCGTCGACATCGTCGACCGAGACGGCCTGCAGTCGGCCAGCTGCGAGTGCTACGACGCGGTCCGCCGCCAGTATGAGCGCCTGGCGCCGCCGCCCCGCCCGGAAACCGCCCGCACCTAGAGCGAGAACAGCAGCCGGGCGCAGACGCCGTCGCGGGTGTCCAGCTTCAGCTCGCCGCGGACCTGCGCCGCCAGGCTGCGGACGAACCACAGGCCGAACCGCTCGCGCCCGCCCGGCGAGGCCGGATCGAAACCGCGGCCATGATCGCGCACCACCAGCTCGTAACGCTCGCCGACCTTCGACAGCCGCACCTCGACCTGACCGCTCTCGCCTTCCGGATAGGCATGGGCGAGCGCGTTGGCGACCAGCTCGTGGATGATCAGCGCCAGCGTCGAGGCGGCCTGGTCCGGAGCGATGACCGGCTCCATCTCCACCACGACCTCGGTGGGGCCGGCCGATTGCCGGCGCCGCCAGACCGGGGCCATTTCCTCGAGGTAGGCCTGGAAGTCGACCCCCTCCCCGCGGCGGTGGCGTTCCAGCGCGCCGAGCGCGCCGATCGCGTCGGCCATCCAGACCAGCTGGCGGCGCGCCTCGGGTTCGGCCGTCCGCTGGCCGCGCATGCGGGCCAGGGCGGAGATGAGTTGGAAGGTGTTGGCAGCGCGGTGGCGCATCTCCGCCGCCCGGACGTCGTCCTGGCCATCGTCCGTCATGGTCTCGCTCGACGCCCCACGTCATCGCACCCCGAGATGAGTATATCCGCCGCCGATCACACGCTTGCGCGGCCCGCCGGCAGTTGTCTCAGGGACTCAATCAGTATGAATCAGAATATGCGGCGCCTAAGCGCCACGAAAGCTGAATAATTCCCGCTTAGGTCGTGCAATTTGATCGCGATTCTCAGCGTTCGGGAACCGACCAGGCCAGGGCGGCGGCGACGCCCAGCGTAAAGCCAAGCTCGAACACCTGCTCGATCGCGCCCAGGACGTCGCCCGTATAGCCGCCCAGCAACCGGCGGGCGACCAGCGCCAGCATCAGGGCCAGCAGCGCCCCGGCCAGCAATCCCTGGAACACCACCCCGGCCGGCGACAGCGCCAGCGGCAGGGCGGCGAAGGTCACTGCGGCCAGGACCTCCCAGAAGCCGAGGTCGGACGGCGCGGGCTTCCACTTGCCGCCGTCGATGTCGCGGACATAGGCCAGCGCCCGCATGGCCAGCACCGAGGCGCCGCGGCCGCCCGCGTGCGCCGCCACCAGCGTCCAGGCGCCGAGCCCGGCCGGCAGGGTGGCCAGCGCCGCCGCCTTGGTCGCCAGCACGAGGCCGAGGCCGAGCGCGCCGTAGGTCCCGATGCGGCTGTCCTTCATGATCTCCAGCCGGCGCTCGGGCGAGCCGCCGCCGCCCAGGCCGTCGCAGGTGTCGGCCAGGCCGTCCTCGTGGAACGCCCCGGTGACCAGCACCCCCACGCCGATCGCCAGCAGGGCCGGCAGCGCGCCGGTCCACAGCTGCGAGGCGCCCCAGAACACGGCGGCGCTCACGCCGCCGACCAGCAGGCCGACCAGCGGGAAGTAGCGGGCGCTGCGTGAGATCCAGTCCGGTTCGAAGCCGGCCAGGGCCGGGGTCGGCACGCGGGTCAGGAACTGCACGGCGCAGAGGAACAGCCGCAGCTGGCGGGCGGCGAAGCTCACAGGCGGCCGGCCAGCACGTCGTCGAGGCTGGCCACTTCGCGGAGCATGGCCGCGGCGGCGCGGATCATTGGCAGGGCCAGCAGCGCGCCGGTCCCCTCGCCCAGGCGCATCGAGAGATCGAGCAGCGGGTCGGCTCCGGCCGCGGCCAGGACCAGGGCGTGGCCCCTTTCGGCGGAGCGATGGGTGAAGATGCAGAAGTCGGCGCAGGCCGGTTCGAGGCGGATCGCCGCCAGCGCCGCGGTCGAGGCGATGAAGCCGTCGATCAGCACCGGGGTGCGCGCCGCGGCCGCGCCGAGGATGGCTCCAGCCATGGCGATGATCTCCAGCCCGCCGAACTGGGCCAGCACCTCGCGCGGGTCGGTCGCGTCGCTGCGGGCGGCGGCGGCGGCGAGCACCGCGTGCTTGCGGGCCAGCCCTTCAGCGTCGTGACCGGCGCCCAGGCCGATGCAGTCGGCGAGCGGCGCAGGGGCCAGGCGGTGGAGGATGAGGGCGGCGCTGGCGCTGTTGCCGATGCCCATCTCGCCGACCGCCAGCACCTGCACGCCGTCCGCCTCGACGGCGTTGCGGGCGATGGCCGCGCCGCGGGCCAGGGCGCTCTCGACCTCGTCCGGCGTCAGCGCCGGCCCATGCTGCGCGTTGCGCGTGCCGCGGCGCACCTTGGCGTCGATCAGGGCCCGATGCGGCGGCAGGTCGGCGTCGACGCCGGCGTCGACCACCATCACCTGGGCCCCGACCGCGCCGGCGAAGGCGTTGGCGCTGGCCTTGCCGGCCAGCAGGGTGGCGACCATCGCCAGGGTGACGGCGGACGGATAGGCCGAGACGCCGGACTCGTTGAGACCGTGGTCGCCGGCGAACACCAGCAGCAGCGCTTTGTCGAACCGCGGATCGGGCCGGCCGGCGATCAGCGCCAGTCGGACCGCGAGGTCCTCGACCTTGCCCAGCGCGCCCGGCGGCTTGGCCTTGCCGTCGACGATCGCGCGGAACGCCGCCTCCTGGCTGCGGTCGAGCGGGACGATCGGGGTCATGCGCGGAGCTCCAGGCCGGCGATGGCCGCCAGGCGGGGGATGTCGAAGGACGACTGCAGCACGGCGGCGATCTCGTCCAGGGCCGCGTCGACGCGCGCGGACTGGTCCAGGCCGTCGGACGCCGCGCCCAGTTCCGCCAGCAGCGCGGCGCGGGCCTCGGCGCGATCGAAGAGACCGTGGACATAGGCGCCGGCGATACGGCCGTCGGGCGAGACCGCCCCCTCGCCCGCTCCGTCCTCGCGGATCAGCAGCGGCCGCTCAAGGGCCGGGCCTGAGGTGCGGCCGACATGGATCTCATAGCCGGCGAACGGCGCGCCGCTCGCAAGGCGTCCGGCGGCGGGGCGCAGCACCTTGTCGCCGGTCAGCACGGTCTCGACGTCGAGCAGGCCGAGGCCGGCGGCGGCGCCGGGCGGCCCCTCGACGCCGTCGGGGTCGGAGATGCTGCGCCCCAACATCTGGAAGCCGCCGCAGATTCCCAGCACGCGGCCGCCGCGGCGGACATGGGCGAGAAGGTCGATGTCCCAGCCCTGGGCGCGCAGGAAGGCCAGGTCGGCGATGGTCGCCTTGGTTCCCGGCAGGATGACCAGGTCGGCGTCGCCCGGCAGCGGCGAGCCGGGCGGCACGAAGCCGAAGTCGACCTCGGGCTCGGCCCGCAGCGGGTCGAAGTCGTCGAAGTTGGCGATCCGCGAAAGCATCGGCGCGACGATGCGCACCTGGCGGCCCTGGCGGCCGCCGACCCGGTCGAGCACCACCGCGTCCTCGGCTGGCAGCCGGCGGGCGGCCGCCAGCCAGGGCGCCATGCCAAGATCGGCCCAGCCGGTGCGGGCGACGATCTCGGCGCGGCCGTCGTCGAACAGGCTGGGATCGCCGCGGAACTTGTTGATCAGGAAGCCGGCGATCATGTCGCGATCGGCGGGTTCCAGCACCGTGTGCGCGCCGACCAGGGCGGCGATGACGTGGCCGCGGTCGACGTCGCCGACCAGCACCACCGGGACGCCGGCGGCGCGCGCAAAGCCCATATTGGCGATGTCGCCGGCCCGCAAGTTGGTCTCTGCCGGACTGCCCGCCCCCTCGACGATCACCATGTCGGCCTCGGCCTGCAGGGCGCGGTAGCTGTCGAGCACCACGTCCAGCAGCGCGGTCTTGCGCTCCTGATAGCCGCGCGCCTGCCAGGTCCCGGCCATCTGGCCGCGGACGACAAGCTGGGCGCCGACGTCGGACTGCGGCTTGAGCAGGACGGGGTTCATGTCGACGGTGGCGGGGGTGCGGCAGGCGATGGCCTGCAGCGCCTGGGCGCGGCCGATCTCGCCGCCGTCGACGGTGACGGCGGCGTTGTTCGACATGTTTTGCGGCTTGAAGGGGCGCACGCGCAGGCCCTGGTTGGCGAACACCCGGCAGAGCCCGGCGACCAGCACCGACTTGCCGACGTCCGAGCCGCATCCCTGGATCATCAGCGCGGCCACAGCAGTCCTCCCAGGGCAAGCGCGGCGGCGATGACCGCGCAGGCGCGCAGATAGAGCCCAAGCCCGCGCTTCAGGTCCAGCGGCGACGGACGCGGGCCCTCGCCGAAGGTGGGCCGCTCATGGGGAACGCCGTCATAGCTGGCCGGTCCGCCGAGCCGCACGCCCAGCGCTGCTGCCATCGCTGCCTCGGGCCAGCCGGAGTTGGGCGAGGCGTGCTTGCCCGCGTCGCGGAACATAGTCTTCCAGCCGCGGCCGGCGACCAGGGCGATCAAGGCGCCGGCCAGCCGCGCCGGGATCAGGTTCATCAGGTCGTCGGTGCGCGCCGCCGCCCAGCCGAAGCAGCGGTAGGGCTCCTCGCGGTGACCGATCATGCTGTCGGCGGTGTTGACCGCCTTATAAGCGAACAGGCCGGCCGGCCCGGCGACCAGGAACCAGAACAGCGGCGCGACGACGCCGTCGTTGAAGCTCTCGGCGAGGCTCTCGAGGGCCGCGGCGGCGACGCCCTCCTCATCCAAGGCGGCGGTGTCGCGGCCGACAATCATGGCCACGGCTGCGCGGGCGAGCGGCAGGTTGGCGCCGGGGTCAAGCGCCCGACTGACCGCGGCGACGTGGTCGTAGAGACTGCGGGCGGCGAGGCCCGTAGAGGCCAGCCCTATCGTCAGGATAAGCGCCCAGCCGTGCAGGAACCTGTCGATCAGGACGCCGGCGGCGGCCGCGCCTCCAGCGACGAGCAGCAGGGTGAGGATGCCGGCGGCCCGGCGGCGCAGGTCGCCGCCGTGGTTGAGCGCGGTCTCGAGCCGGCCCAGCGCCGCGCCGATCCAGACCACCGGATGGGGGATCGGCAGGCGGCGCGGATAGCCGAAGGCGCCCTCGACCGCCGCAGCGGCGAGGACGATCCAGGGATCAGCCGCCACGCCCGACGATCTCGATCAGCGGGCCGCCCTCGCCCTGAACCACGCGGGCGCGGACGCCATAGGCGCGGGCCATCACTTCCGGCGACAGCGCCTGGGCCGGCGGACCGTCGGCCAGCACCTTGCCCGCCGCCATGACGATCACGCGGTCGGCGATGCGCGCGGCCAGCGACAGGTCGTGCAGGGTGACGATGACGCCCTTGCCCTGGTCGTGCGCCAGGCTGCGGAACAGCTCGCCGGCGTCGAGCTGGTGACCCGGATCGAGGCCGGTCAGCGGCTCGTCGGCCAGCAGCCATTCGGGCTCGCCGGCCAGGGCGCGGGCGATCAGCACGCGGCCGCGCTCGCCGCCCGACAGGGTGGTGACGTCGCGGTCGGCCAACTCGACCACCCCGGCGGCGGCCATGGCGCGGTCGATGGCGGCGGCGTCCTCGATCGAGAGGCCGCTGGAGCCGATGAACGGCGTGCGGCCCAGACCGACCAGGATCCGCGCTTCGACCGCCCAGGCGACCTCCTGGGTCTGGGGCAGCACGCCGATGCGGCGGGCGCGGGCGCGGGGAGCCATGGAGATCACATCGTCGCGGTCGAGATCGACGTGGCCGAACTGCGGGCGGCGCAGGCCGGCCAGGCAGGCGAGGAAGGTCGACTTGCCCGCGCCGTTGGGACCGAGGATGGCGGTCACGGTGCCGCTCTCGAACGTGGCGCTGACCCCGTCGACCACGGCCTTGCCGCCGAGGCGGACCTGGACGTCCTGGGCTTGCAGACGGCTCATGCGATCCTCCGGCGCAGGGACAGCAGCAGGGCGAAGAAGAACGGCCCGCCGAGCACGGCCATGGCGACGCCAAGCTTCACCTCGCCGGCGGCGGGGGTCAGGCGCACGGCGATGTCGGCGGCGAGCACCAGCACCGCGCCGCCCAGGGCGCTCGGCCCGAGCAGGCCGCCCGGCTGGGCGCCGACCAGCGGCCGCAGCAGGTGCGGCACGATCAGGCCGACGAAGCCGATGACGCCGGTGACCGCGACGCTGGCCCCGGCGGTGAGCGCCACGCCGAGCGCCAACATCCAGCGCACCGTGGCCATGTTGACGCCCAGCGAGCGCGCGCCGGTTTCACCCAGGGTCAGGGCGTCGAGGCTGCGGCCAATCATCAGCAGCAGGCCGCAGCCGACCGCGATCAACGGCAGGGCGGTCTGCACCTCGGTCAGGCTGCGGTCGGCCAGCGAACCCATCAGCCAGTTGACGATCTCATTCACGGCCCAGGGATTGGGCGCCAGGCTGAGCGCCAGGGCGACGCCGGCCCCGGCCATGGTCTGCAGGATCACGCCGGCCAGCACGAAGGTGACGATGCTGGAGGCGCGGCCCGAGAGCGCCAGCAGCAGGAACACCGCGATCAGGGCGCCGAGCATGGCGAACGAGGTGATCACCCAGGGCTCGGCCGCGCCCGCGCCCAGATAGAGCGTCAGCACCGCGCCGAGCGCGCCCATCGACGAGACGCCGAGCGCGCCGGGATCGGCCAACGGATTGCGGGTGTAGCCCTGCATCGCCGCGCCGGCCATGCCGAGCGCCGCGCCGACGGCGATGGCCAGGATGGTGCGCGGCAGCCGCAGCTCGAAAATGATCGACCAACGCGGATCGCCGGGGTTCAGCCAGTCGGACAGCGGCACCCAGACCCGGCCGGCGGCCATGCTGATCATCGACAGCAGCACCAGCAGCAGGCCGAGGACGAGGAGGGTCGTGCGTCTCTTGCTCATGAGCATGCTCGGTCGCCCTTCTCCCCTTGCGGGAGAAGGTGGCAGGCGAAGCCTGACGGATGAGGGGAAAGCCGCCTTGCCGATGCGAGGCGACGGAAAGTCCCCGCCCCCTCATCCGACCTCGCTGCGCGGGGCCGCCTTCTCCCGCAAGGGGAGAAGGAAGATTGGCGTGCGGGCGCAAATTCAGTTGCGGGCGGCAGGGTCAGCAGGCCCCCTCCGTCTCGCGGCTGGCGCCGCGAGCCACCTCCCCCAGAGGTGGAGGAACTATGGAGCCTCATGCGCCCCTCCGCTTGGCGAGGGCGTCGTCGCGGGCCTTGGCGAGCATGCGGGCGGTCTCGATCAGCACCGGGCCGCCGCAGAAGGTCAGCTGCTGCGGGAAGGTGGCGCGGTGCATGCGGGTCGCGACCCGCGACAGCGCCGGATGGGTCAGGACCCGGTCGGCCCACGTCGGGGCGCCGGGCTCGGCCTCGCCGGCCAGCAGGACGTCAGGCGGATCGGCGACCAGCAGCTCGAGCGGGATGTTGCCGGTGCGCTTGAGGCCGTAGCGCGCGGCGGCGTTGTCGAGGCCGCAGCGGCGCATCATTTCGTCCATCATGGTGCCTGGGGCGGTGGCGAAGCCGCCGGCCTGGTAGGTGATCGCCGACAGCCGCGGCGTTCCCGGGCGCGGCGCGGCGGCGGCCAGAGCGGCGCGGACCTGGGCGATCACCGCTTCGCCGCGCTCGGGCCGATGCACCGCGCGGGCGACCTGGCGGACCTGGTCGAGGCTCTCCTCGACGGTGTTGGGCACCGCGAACAGCTCGGCCGGAATGCCCAGCCGCTTCAGCGCCGCGCGGGTGGCGGGCGAGGAGTGGCGGCCGGTCAGCACGAGGTCAGGCCGCAGGGCCAGCACCTCCTCGGCGCTCTCGTAGGTGAAGGGATAGGTCGCGCCGGCCGGGCCGATGCTGGAGGAGCTCGGGTCGTGCGAGTAGTGGCTGATCGCGGCGATCTGGGCGCGGTCGGCCACGTGGACCAGGATCACGTCCAGGCAGGGGTTGAGCGAGACCACGCGCCGCGGCGCGCGGACCGGCGCGGCCCCGGAAAGGCCCACCACGGCGCCCGCGGCGAGCGCCGACCGCCGGGTGAGCATCCAGCTCAAAAGTCGATGCCCCGCTGGGCCTTGATGCCCTGGTCGAACGGATGCTTGACCAGCGTCATCTCGGTGACGAGATCGGCGATCGCCAGCAGTTCAGGCTTGGCGTTGCGGCCGGTGACGACGACGTGCTTGTCGCGGGGGCGGGCCTGGAGATCGGCGACCACCTTGGCGATGTCGAGGTAGTCGTAGCGCAGGGCGATGTTCAGCTCGTCGAGGATGACGAGATCGAGCTCGGGGTCGTGGAGCATCTCCAGCGAGGTGGCCCAGGCGGCCTCGGCGGCCTCGATGTCGCGGGCGCGGTCCTGGGTGTCCCAGGTGAAGCCCTGGCCCATGATCTCGTAGCGGACGCTCTCGGGGAAGCGCTTGTAGAACTGGCGCTCGCCAGTGATCCACTTGCCCTTGATGTACTGGACGATCCCGACCTTCTGGTTCCAGCCGAGGGCGCGGGCGACCATGCCGAAGGCGGCGGTGGACTTGCCCTTGCCATCGCCGGTGTGGACCAGCAGCAGGCCCGGCGCATCGGTCTTCTCGGCCATCATCGCGTCGCGCTCGGCCTTGAGCGCCTGCATGGCGGCCTTGTGTTCGGCGTTCTTGCGGTCTTCGTCTTCGCTCATGGGCGGGAGCTCTCCAGGGCCGCCTTCAGACGCGGCCAATCCTTGGGTTTCGGCAGGCCGAACCTGAGCCAGGTCGGCTGATCGGGAAAGGGCCGCGTGAGCACGCCGCAGCGGGCGAGATGCTCGAAGCGGCGGCTGGCGTCCGGCGCCGACGCCAGCCGGAACAGCGAGGTTCCGCCCAGCACGGCGAAGCCGCTCGACGTCAGCAGCGCGTCGAGCCGCGCGGCCTCACGCACCAGACGCCCGCGCGTGCGTTCGGCCCAACCGTCGTCGGCATAGGCGGCCAGGCCCGCGGCGATCGCCTCGGCACCGACCGGCCAGTCGCCGAACTGGGCGCCGATGCGGGCGGCCAGGCCCGGCTCGGCGATCACGAAGCCGAGCCGAACGCCCGGCAGACCGTAGAACTTACCGAACGAGCGCAGCACGACGGTGCGGCTCGAGCGGCTTCCTTCCCCCTCCCCCGTTTGCACGGGGGAGGAGAAGAAACTCGCGGCGACGCTGAGCTGCGGCGCGGTTTCGACGAAGGCTTCGTCGACGATCAGCCAGCGATCGCCGAGGTCCGGCGCGGCGACGATCGCCCCATCGGGGTTGTTCGGATTGACCAGCACCACCGCCTCGGCGGCGCTGGTGGAGATCTGGTCGGCTGTGACGGCCTTCACCTTCGCGCCGGCCAGCCGCCAGGCCTCGGCGTGACCGCCATAGGTCGGCGAGACGATGGCCGCTGAGCGGGCGCCGAGGATCCGCGGCAGCACGCGCAGCGCCGCTTCCGTGCCGGGGGTGGCGACCACCCGGTCGGCGTCGACCCCGAAGGCGCGGCCGGCGGCGGCTTCCAGCGCCCTCACCTCCTCGGGATCAGGCAGCCGGCGCAGCGCCTCGGGAGCGGCCCGCGGGGCCCGATAGGCCCGCGGGTTGATCCCGGTCGACAGGTCGAGCCACGGCGCGGGAGCGTCCGGAAACGCTCCCTTGGCCGCCGCCAAGCGGCCGCCGTGGCGGAGGAAAGCCCCCGCGTCGAGATCAGAAGCGGGCGCGGACACCAGCGTACACGCCCCGGCCCGGCGAGCCGTAGTTGCGGGTGGTCTCGTAGTCGTCGTCGAAGGCGTTCTCGACGCGGCCATAGAGCTCGAAGGTCTCGTTGACCGGATACGACGCGCGCAGATCCAGCAGGGTGTAGGCCTGCAGGACGTAGCTGTTGGCGGCGTTGTCGTAGCTCTTGCCGACATAGCGGATCGAGCCGCCGAGGCTGGCGCGGTTTTCCCAGGTGTAGGTCGCCTGGATGTTGGCCTGATGCTCGGGCCGGCGGGCCAGGTGCTTGCCGCGGTTCGCGTTGCCGGGCGAGTCGTTCTCGGTGTCGGTCCAGGTGTAGTTGGCGCCGAGCTCCAGCGGGCCCAGGTCAGCGCTGCCTTCCAGCTCCACCCCATGCGCCTTCGTCTGGGCGGTGTTGGCGTAGTAGCCGAAACGGCGCACGCCGTTCACGACGCACATCGGGTCGGGGGTCGTGGCCGTGCAGGAGAAGTAGTCGATCTGGTTGTCGGTCTCGCGGTTGAAGTAGGTCGCGCGGACCAGGAAGCGTCCGGCGAAGCGCTGCTCGATGCCGGCGTCCCAGCCGTCGGCCTCTTCGGCTTCCAGCGCCAGGTTCCCGTACTCCGAATAGAGCTGGTAGAGGGTCGGGGCCTTGAAGCCCTGGCCGAAGCTGGCGCGCAGCACGGTGTTCCCGTCGTTCAGCGACCAGGCGGCGGCCAGTTGGCCGAGGGTCGCTTCGCCGAAGGTGTCGTGGCTGTCGCGGCGCAGGCCGGCGGTCAGGGTCAGGCCGGTGATCACCTCGCCCTGAACCTGGGCGTAGATGCCGTCGATGCCGGCCTTGGCTCTCGTCACCGGCGGGTTGGGGGCGAAGGCGCTGGGCGATGCGGAGCGCATCGAAGCGTCCTCGGTCTCGCCGCCGAAGGTCGCGGTCCAGGCGTCGTTGATCGCCCAGACGCCCTGGTACTCCCAGCGCTTGTTCTCGCCGCGGGCGTCGAAGGTGGTGGTGGTCACCGCCTGGTCCGGATTGGTGTTCTGGCGGTCGGTGCGGGTGTAGGCGTAGGCGACGCGGTTGGTCAGGGCGCCGTCGAACAGGTTGAAGTTCACCGCGCCGTAGCCGACGAACTCCTCGGTCTCGCCGGTCTCGCGGGTGTCGCCGAAGCTGAAGGTGGGCGGCGGGAAGCCGTCGAAGCCGTTGCGCCCCTTGGAGTAGACGCCGCGCAGGTCGAAGGAGAGGTTCTCGGTGGCGGTGAACAGCGCGCGACCGCTGACGCCGGTGTTCTCGTAGCCGTCCTTTTCCTTGCCGAGGCGATAGGAGGAGACGCCGTCGGTGTCGTAGCGGCCGGCGGCCAGGCGCCAGGCCAGGCGCTCGGTCTTGCCGCCGACGCCGGCGCGGAAATAGGTCGTGCCCATCGAGCCGCCCTCGGCGGCGGCGTCGGCCTCGAACGGCTCGGACGCCTCGCGGGTGATGATGTTGACAACGCCGCCGATGGCCTGGCTGCCCCACAGGGTCGACTGGGCGCCGCGCAGCACCTCGATGCGGCCGATGTCGCCCGCCAGCAGGTTCGAGAAGTTGTATCCGCCGCCGGTGGTCGACGGGTCGTTGAGCTTCACGCCGTCGATGATGACGACGGTCTGGTCGGCCTCGGCGCCGCGGATGCGCACCGAGGTCGAGCCGCCGACGCCGCCGTTGCGCGAGAACGAGACGCCCGGCATCGACGACAGCAGGGTCGAGATGTCGACCGTCTGGGCGGCCTTGATGGCCTCGTAGTCGAGGACGCTGATGGCCTGGCCGACGCGGTCGGCGGCCTGCGGGTTGCGGTTGGCGGTGACCACCAGTTCGCCGACGCTGGCGATGGCGACCGGGGCGGCGGTCTGGGCGAGCGCACTGGTGGCGAGACCGCAGAGCGCGGCGGTGGTGGCGAGTAGAACGGTCTTCAACGGGTTATCCCCCCTGACGCATGACGACATGACCCGCGCACGAACGCAGGTCGACGGACGTCGTCTCTCGGGAAGGTTCCCCGTTCGCGCGCTCCCACCGAGCGTACGAAGGACGACCGCGTCAGGCAGGTCTCCTGGCTCACGGGTCACAGCCTTTGCGCGCCGCCTTCCCAGACTGTCGTCCAGTGGCATATGACGCGCGGGCTCGCCGCTTACAGTTGCGGGGGCAGCCCAGGTTTCACACCTGAGTTCCCTATTAATCCCCTCTCGGGGAACCTGTCGCGGGGCCTGCCTAGGCTCTGCCATGCGGAGCGTCAATCCCATGAGCCTGACCTTCGTCCTGGGCGGCGCGCGATCCGGCAAGACCAGCTATGCGCTGCGCGAGGCCTGGAACCACGCCGGAAATCGCCGGGTGATGATCGCCACCGCCCAGGCCCACGACGTCGAGATGGCGCAGCGCATCGCCCGCCATCAGGCCGAACGCGGCGAGGGCTGGGTCACGGTGGAGGCGCCGCTGGAGCTGGCCGGAGCGGTCGCCGCGCTGGACGCCGGCGACGTGGCGGTGGTCGACTGCCTGACCCTGTGGCTGACCAACCACCTGCTGGCCGAGGCCGACCTGGCGCAGAAGGTCGCCGAGTTGGCCGCGGCGCTGAAGGCCAGTCCGGCGACGCTCTACGTCGTCTCCAACGAGGTCGGCCAGGGCATCGTGCCCGACAACGCCCTGGCCCGCCGGTTCCGCGACGAGGCCGGCTGGATGAACCAGGCGATGGCCGCGGCGGCCGACCGCGCGGTGCTGATCAGCGCCGGATTGCCGCTGGTCCTTAAGGGCTGACGCTTTTTGCATCCAAAATATTGACCGTTTGAATTCACACCCATAGGCTTGTCGAAACGCCCGCCAAGGGCGCAGGCCAGGGTGGAGCGCGATGGACGGACCGATCAGGATTCTGGTGCCGACGGGCTCGCTCGGCGCCGGCGCCAGCGAGAAGGAGGTCGCCTACGGCATCGCCCAGGGGGCGCGGGCGATCGCCACCGACGCCGGCTCCACCGACAGCGGCGCGGCCTATCTGGCGCTGGGGATCTCGAAGAACAACCGCGGCTCGGTGAAGCGCGACCTGAGCATCCTGATGAAGGCCGGGGCGGAGGCGAACATCCCGCTGATCATCGGCACCTGCGGCCAGGCCGGCGGCGACCGCAACCTCGACTGGACGGCGCAGATCGTCGTCGAGGTGGCCGGCGAACTCGGTATCCGGCCGAAGATCGCCCTGCTCTATTCCGAACAGGACAAGGCCGACCTGAAGGCGCGCAACGCGGCGGGCCAGATCTCGCCGCTGGCGCCGCTGGGCCCGCTGGACGACGCCGACATCGACGCCTGCGAGCACATCGTCGCGGCCATGGGCCCCGAGCCGTACATGGCCGCGCTGCAGGCCGGGGCCGACATCGTGCTGGGCGGACGCACCACCGACACCGCGGTGCTGGCCTGTTTCGCGTTGCTGCACGGCGCGCCGGCCGGGCCCGCCTGGCACGCGGCCAAGATCGCCGAGTGCGGGGCGCAGTGCACGGCGGTGCGCAACGGCGGGGCCGGGGTGCTGATCGGCATCGGTCCCGACGGCTTCGAGGTCGAGCCGCTGGCCGCCGACAACTGGTGCGATCCGGAAAGCGTCTCGGCGCACATGCTCTACGAGAACAGCGACCCGTTCCGGCTGACCGAGCCCGGCGGGGTGCTGGACGTGACCCAGGCGGTCTACACCCAGCTGTCGGAGCGGGCGGTGAAGGTGACCGGCTCGGTCTGGGAGCCGCGGCCCTACACCATGAAGCTGGAGGGCGCGGCGGCCAGCCGCTTCCAGACGGTGATGCTGATCGGCGTCCAGGACCCCGACGTGCTGGCCAATATCGACGCCTTCCACGACCGACTGCTGGCCGCCCTCTACCAGCGGGTCCACAAGACCATCGGGGCGGCGGCCGGCGACTTCCACATCTCGCTGCGGCTCTACGGCTGGAACGCGGTCTCGGGCGACAAGCCGCCGGAGGGCACGCCGCCGCCGCGCGAGGTCGGGGTGCTGTTCGTCGCCACCGCCGACACCCAGGAGATGGCCTCGCAGATCGCCAAGGCCTGCAATGCCTACTTCTTCCACTTCCCCCTGGTGATGGACAAGGAACTGCCGAGCTACGGGTTCGCGTTCACCCCGGCCGACATCGACCGCGGGCCGGTGTTCGAGTTCAAGCTCAACCACGTGGTCCAGGTCGACGACCCGATGGAGTTGGTGCGCACCGCCTGGATCGACCTGCGCGAGGGGGAGAGCGCCTGATGGCCAAGGTCAAGGACGTCTGCCGCCATGTGCGCTCCAAGAACGCCGGGCCGTTCTGGGTGACGATCGACTTCTTCTTCGACGGCCCCGAGAGCTTCGCGCGCTATCACGAGAGCCCGGTGCTGGGGCCCGAGCTGTTCGCGCGGCTGTTCGGGACCGACCCGGCGCTGGTCAAGCGGTTCGCCGCGCCGAGCCTCAACGTCGTGAAGGTCTCCTATCCGCGCGCTGCGCCGCAGGGCGGGATGGTCGAGCGCGACATGCATGCGGGCCAGCAGTACGTGCGGCTGCTGGACGTCGAGCTGGACGCGTGAGCCGCCGGGTCGTCGTCACCCAGCGCTTCTTCGACGACGCCGCCCGCGGCTATCTGGAGGCCAACGGCTGCGAGGTCGCGGTCGCCGACCTGCCGCCCGGCAAGGGCGACGGCGACTTCACGCAGGCCGAGCTTGAGACGCTGCTGGCCGGCGCCGCCGGCTGGATCGTCGGTCATGCGCGGGTGACGCGGCCGCTGCTGGCGGCGCTGCCGCAACTGCAGGTCGTCTCGCGCCGCGGGGTCGGCTACGAGCGGGTCGACCTGGAGGCGGTCCGCGAGCTGGGCAAGGTGGCGGCGATCGCGGCCGGCGGCAACGACGCCTCGGTTGCCGACCACACGATCGCGCTGATGCTGGCGGTCGCCCGCCGGCTCCGCGAGTCGCAGGCCGCGATGCAGGCCGGGAACTGGACGATCCTGACCGGCTCTGACCTCTATCGGAAGACGGTCGGCGTGGTCGGCGCCGGCCGCATCGGCCGCAGCGTCGTGCAGCGGCTGAGCGGCTTCGAGGCGAAGGTCCTGGTGCACAGCCCGCGCCGGGACGAGGCTTGGGCGCGCGCCGCCGGCGTCGCCTACGCCGATCTGCCGACCCTGCTGGCGCAGTCCGACGTCCTGACCCTGCATGCGCCGTTGACGCCGGCGACGCGGTTCCTGATCGACCAAGCGGCGCTGGCGGCGATGAAGCCCGGCGCGATCCTGATCAACACCGCCCGCGGCGGGCTGGTCGACGACCGGGCGCTGCTGGCGGCGCTGGAGAGCGGGCGGCTGGGCGGCGCGGGGCTCGACACCTTCGTCAGCGAGAGCGATCCCGACTGGGCGCCGGTAACGCAGGCGCTGCTGGCTCGCGGCGACGTGGTCGCCAGCCCGCACGCGGCAGCCTCCTCGCGCGAGGGCCTGGAGCGCACCAACATGGTCGCGGCGCGCTCGGTCGTGGCGGTGCTGGACGGCGGCGAGCCCGCGGCCGGATGCGTGGTCGCCGACGGGCGCTAGCGCAGCGCCGCGGCGATCGCCTGGCCGCAGGCGACCGTGCCCAGCGGCCCGCCGAGGTCGCGGGTGCGCAGCTCCTGGCGCGCCAGCACCGTCTCGATCGCGCTCACCACCGCGCTCGCGGCCTCGTGCTCGCCGAGATGGTCGAGCATCAGCGCCGCCGACCAGATCTGGCCGACCGGATTGGCCACGCCCTGCCCGGCGATGTCGGGGGCCGAGCCGTGCACCGGCTCGAACAGCGAGGGGAATTTGCGCTCGGGATTGATGTTGGCGGCCGGGGCGATGGCGATGGTGCCGGTGCAGGCCGGGCCGAGGTCCGAGAGGATGTCGCCGAACAGGTTCGAGGCCACCACCACGTCGAACCAGTCGGGGTGCTGCACGAAGTGCGCGGTCAGGATGTCGATGTGGTACTTGTCCCAGCGCACGTCGGGATAGTTCTGCGCCATGGCTTCGACCCTCTGGTCCCAGTAGGGCATGGTGATCGAGATGCCGTTCGACTTGGTGGCCGAGGTCAGGTGCTTCTTCTCGCGCCGCTGGGCCAGGTCGAAGGCGTACTTCAGCACGCGGTCGACGCCGATCCGGGTCATCACCGTCTCCTGCACGACCACCTCGCGCTCGGTGCCCGGGAAGATCACGCCGCCGATCGAGGAGTACTCGCCCTCGGTGTTCTCGCGCACGACGTAGAAGTCGATGTCGCCCGGACCGCGCCCGGCGAGCGGACTGGGCACGCCGGGCATCAGCTTGACCGGCCGCAGGTTCACGTACTGGTCGAATTCGCGCCGGAACTGGATCAGCGAACCCCAGAGCGAGACGTGGTCGGGCACGCTGTCGGGCCAACCGACCGCCCCGAAGAAGATCGCGTCGTGGCCGCCGATCTGCTGCTTCCAGTCCTCCGGCATCATCGCGCCGTGCCGCAGGTAGTAGTCGCAGGACGCGAAGTCGAAGTGGTCGAACGCGAAGCGGCAGCCGTAGCGCGCCGAGACCGCCTCCAGCATGCGCAGGCCCTCGGGCACGACCTCCTTGCCGATGCCGTCTCCGGGAATGACGGCGATGCGATGGGTGCGGCTCATGACCCCCTCGGGCGCTGGCGACTATGGACAGCGCCGATGCTATCGCCCAAAAGATTGGATGCAATAATTATATAAAATGGATGCCGTTTGCGGACGGCCTCATCGAAGGGTGGCGATGGCGAGGATGCGGGTCTTGGTGCGCAGCACGTGGTCGCTCATCGCCCGCTCGGCGCCCGGCGCGTCGCCGGCGCGGATCAGGCGCAGGATCTTCTCGTGATCGGCCTGCATCTCGACGATGTGCGGCGGGGTGGTCGCCGGCAGCGCCCGGGCCGGCGCCGGGACATGCGCGGCGATGGTCGGCGAGACCCGCACCGGGTCGCCGAACAGCGGGTAGAGCAGCGTCATGCGGATGGCGCTGCGCAGGGCGTGGTTGCGGGTCACCTGGTGGATCAGCCGGTGGAAGATGCGGTTGTACTCGTACCAGTCGCGCTCCAGCGCCTCGGACCAGTCGCCGCGCTGCACGATGGCCTGCGAGCGGGCCGCCACGTCGGCCAGATAGGCCAGTTCCTCTGCGGTCCAGCCGCGATCGACCGACAGGCGGCAGGCCAGGCCCTCGAGCGAGGCGCGCACGTCGATCGAGTCGTAGACGTCGCCCAGCGTGACCGCGCGCACGGTGTAGCCGCGGTTGACGCTGTAGAGCACCAGCCCCTCGGCCGAGAGCACGGCCAGCGCGCTGCGGATCGGGGTGCGCGAGACCTCCAGCTGGGTCGCCAGCCCCTCGGCGCGCAGCCGCGTCCCCGGCGCGATCTGCCCGGTCACGATCATCTCGCGCAGCCGGGTCAGCACGGTGTGGGTGGCCGGCTCGGTGTTCTGCGGATCGGCCAGCGCCTCGACACCGCCCATCGTCTTGCCCGCCATGCCCCGCTCCGAGAATCTTCGATCGGCCCCACGGTGGGCGATCCCCCGGAGCGATACAATCACCGGGCCGTGCGCGTCCCGCCCTTTCCACGCGCCGGCGCCGCCGCGCGAGCGACGGAGCTTCTGCCGTGATCCCCCAGCTGCCCCCGGCCCTGCTCGGCCTGGCGATGGTCGCCGTGTTCATGACCCTGATCATGACCAAGAAGATGTCGGCGATCGCCGCGCTGCTGATCGTGCCGATCGCGTTCGGCCTGCTGGCTGGGGCCGGGCCGCAGCTCGGCGAGATGATCATCAAGGGCGTGCTGCAGGTGGCCCCGACGGCGCTGATGCTGGCCTTCGCCGTGCTCTACTTCGCGATCATGATGGACGCCGGGCTGTTCGACCCGCTGGTGCGCAAGGTCCTGGCCACGGTGGGCGAGGATCCCGTGCGGATCAGCCTGGGCACCGCGGTTCTGGCGGCCGCCGTCTCGCTCGACGGCGACGGCACGACCACCGCCCTGATTGTGATCAGCGCCATGCTGCCGGTCTACCGGCGGGTGGGGATGAACCCGCTGATCCTCGCCACCCTTCTGGGCCTGACCAACTCGCTGATGAACTTCGTGCCTTGGGGCGGGCCCTCGGCGCGGGCCGCCGCGGCGGTGCACGCCGAGCTCTCCGACGTCTTCCTGCCGCTGCTGCCGGCGATGATCGCCGGGCTGGCCGCCACCTTCGTCCTGGCCTGGCTGTTCGGCCGGGCCGAGCGGCGGCGCCTGGCCGCCGCGCCCGCGACCCCGGCCTCGCCGCCCTCGGCGTTCGCCAGCGCCGATCCGGCCCTGACGGAGATCCGCCGCCCGCGGCTGTTCTGGCTCAACCTCGCTCTGACCGCGGGCCTGGTCGCCGGGATGATCCTCGGACTGGCGCCGCTGCCGGTGCTGATGATGGGCGCCTTCGCTATCGCCGTGACGCTCAACTATCCGCGGCTCGGCGAGCAGCGCGCGCGGATCGCCGCTCATGCCGAGAACGTCGTCAACGTCGTGGTGCTGATCTTCGCGGCCGGCGCCTTCACCGGCATCCTCAACGGCGCGGGCATGGCCGATGCGATGGCCCAGGCGGCGCTGTCGATCATCCCGCCGTCGGTCGGCCCGTTCCTGGCGCCGATCACCGCCCTGGCCAGCATGCCGCTGACCTTCGTGATGTCGAACGACGCGTACTATTTCGGGGTGGTGCCGGTGATCGCCGCCACCGCCGCCAACTTCGGCATCGCGGCCGAAGAAATCGCCCGCGCCTCGCTGATCGGCCAGCCGGTCCACGCGCTGAGCCCGCTGCTCGCCCCGATCTACCTGGCGTGCGGCCTGCTCGGCGTCGACGTCGCCGACGCCCAGCGCTTCGCGCTGAAGTGGGCGGTGCTGATCTGCCTGGTGGTGCTCGCCGCCGCGCTGGCGACGGGGGCCGTGCCGCTGGCGGCGTAGGTCGGCGCGGAAATGTCGGAAAGCTTCATCCGCTACGTCAGCGCTCCGCGCGGCCGGCAAACGCCTAGAACAGCGCGACCTCATTCGTGAACGACGAAATGTAAGCAAAGGGAGATGCTGGCACCCGCTGGTAGCGCAGGCCAACGGTGAGCTCGATGCTTGCCGCAACTGCTGCGCCGATACCCCCGAGCGCTGCCGTGGCGGCACCCATGCCTAGATGCCCAAGCCCTACAGCCGCACCCATGCCGACGGCATACGTCGCAGCATTTAGTTTCACCTGCAAATCACTGAACTTGACCTTAAGTCCACTCTCTCTCGTGACCTTAATGTGATCCGCGATTGCCTGATCAAGCCGGCCAATCTCCGCCATCTCGGCGTGCAGTGGGTCTCCCGAAACGATAATGCGTTGGTACACCCCATCCAATTCCGCCCGAAGCGCGAGCAACTCCGCGCCACGCCGTCGCTTGAAATCGAGAACGTCATGCATGCTCACGCTACCACTAGGAAATGGTAGGGAATTGGATAGTCGGAATAGGATACCCCGCCCCTCTTCGAGACGATCCTCGGGGAAATCAATCCCATGAATGCCCTCGGCGACCGCCCATTGCCCAGGCGTGGTCGCCTCCATATGGTCAAACGTGACGCCCACGACCGCTTTGAACAGTGCGGCACCACCGTTAGTCCCGCCCACGACATTGACCCGGCTTCGCTGGAAAATTCCTTCCTCGCCAAGGAAATCAAGCTCGGGACAGGTCCCGAGGTTGACCGAATTGTTGTCCGGCCAATCAAGACGGTCCCACAACAACGCAAACTTGCGGATCGCAGTGGGATCCCAGCCAATAGCCTGAAATCCACGCGTCTCCGCCATTACGCCTGGCGCAATGATTAGGCCGCGCTCTCCGCGCTCAAGTGCCCGGGAGTGCATCAGGTTGACTGCGAAACCCTCCGCTTCGCGACGAGCGTGGCCGCGAGTGAAGTATTTCTTGTAAATTCGAGAAGCTAGCTCGCGTGCCTCTGGAGAACTCACAGCCCCTGCCCCACAACTCTCCTGGCGCTTACATCGCCCAGATCGAACAAGGCGGCAACCACCCAAGTACGCCCCATCCCGCCGCAAACATTGCCGCACGGCAGCGAAGATTGCGCGGGTCAGGGTGCTACCCGCGGCTGTCGAGTTCGACGACGAACGATTCTCGCAAGATTCTTAGATAATTGATTTCGTACAGCTTTCTCAATCATTGCTGACGACGCTTTGATTCAGCTGGATCGACAAGATCGATTCAATCGCCCCCATAGGACGATAAGATTGATTCACTTGCGCGCTTCGGCAGGTCGCCCACCACCAAGCCCCATCAGCAGCGACATGCTCGCTCTGCGCCACTAGCGGAAGTCGGGGCTTGCTTAGGAGCGGACATTCGCTCACCCAGTTCGCTGGAATCGACCCAACGCTGATCGGCTTCTAGTCGTCATTTGACAGCTGCTCGGCCGCTTGCTGTGGCAAGAACTTAGGGAAGACGTCCCTCACTTCGAGGATGTCGAAGGTCCGCGATTTGCCATCCTCGTCCTCGATTGTGAACTCGCCAGCAAACCTGGGCGGATGAGCATGTGGGTCCTGATGAGTGCTCGATCGGACCAATCGTCCCGTGTGATGGCGGCCATTACGCTCGATGACGAGCAGATCCATGGAGACGCAAAACGCGTCGATGAAGGCATGGGCAACACGGGCGTACTCCCTCACCTCGTTCGGTTGAGTCCACCTCGCCATTCATCACCTCGCAGGTTCAAAGTACCGCCGCGCATCATAGCGGCGCACGCAGAACGACGTCGAGATCGCGCAAATATACATGGGGGCCGTCGTCTCGACGCTCTTGGCTGGGCGCCAGGAGAGGACGTTGGCGTCATGCCTAAAGGCAGACATCCGACCGGCGCTCTTTGCGCCGCGCAGAGAGCCAGGCACAACGAGGAGGAGGTCGTCCTGCGTGCCAAGCTCTAGGCTGCACTCAAACCCGCTGCCTTCAGACGGCTCTCAAGCTCGTCGACGAAGATGGAGCGGCCCTGATACCAACGGCCTCTCTTCGACGGGACCCAGCCCGAGTAAAGCATGTAGACGGCATCCCGCGCGCGGGTGAGGCCGACGTAGAATAGGCGTCGATCGTCAGCAAGTTGCTTGGGCGTCGCATTGCCCCAGGGCAGAGCGCCCTGATCCAGCCCCAGCATGATGACGACATCGTATTCGCAGCCCTTCGACGAATGCAGAGTTAGCAGATTGAGATGGTCTGGCGAGCCGTCTTGGCTGCCTAGCTCGCGCGTCTTGAAGCCCTCGAGGGCACCGCCCGGCTCGAGCGCCGCAGTCAGCTTCCTGACCTCCTCACCCTGATCGGCAAGAGTGGGCTCCGCGGAGAGCAGAGCGTCGAGGAGGTCTGCACACACCGCGCGCACGAACGAAGCGGCCTCCGCATCGTCCCGACGATGGTCCCAGAGGAAGCGTGTCAGGCGCTCGCCCTCTTCACGCCGCCGGATCTCGCCGCGCGCGCCGGCGTGGAAGGCGACCCAGCGATGAATGAGCTCGCGCAGTTGCGGCCGAGCTTCGCGCCAGCCGCCCGCGCACCATCCCGCGCAGTCCTCGATCCAGCTGGTCAAAGCGACCTTCTTGTAGGGGGCTGCGTTATCCACTCGGACGAACTTGCGACCCGCCGCAAGGGCGGCGGACGCAGCTGCGTTGCCGATGTTGAAGTCCTTGTAGAGGATTGCGATGTCCCCCAACCGCCGTCCGGACTTAGCCGCCAAGGCCTGCGGAATGATCTGCTCAATCGCGAACGCTGCCTGATCCTCCAAACCGTTCGGGCGCTCGACGAAATCGAGGATGGCTTGGCGTGCAGGTTCGCTCGCGCGGTAGCCGCGCTCCTCCCCCAACAAGAGTTCAGAAGCGCGGATCAGCCGCCCGGCCGACCGATAGTTCATCTCAAGCTGGACCTTCTCGACCTCAGACCGATTGGCCAAAGTCTCCAGCAGGGCACCGTCTGCGCCCGTGAAGCCGTAGACGGTCTGGTCGTAGTCCCCCACCGCGAACAACCGCACGCCGCCGGCGAACGCGAGACGCTCGACGATGTCGTGCAACGCGACTCCGAGGTCCTGATACTCGTCCACGACCAGGGCGGGAAACTTCGCCTGGACGAGCGGCAGCACCCAATCATGCTCCGTCACGAGCTTGCGCCCGTAGACCACAAGGTCGTCGAAGTCGACCAAGCCTTCGGCCCGGAGGTCGGCCTCGGTCCGCTCGGCCCACGCCGCCAGATTCGGCTCGGCGCGCCAGGCGGCACCGTTCCGATCCAGCACTGAGCGCCGGTGCTTCCCCATCTCGATCGCCTTATAGGGATGACCGAGACCGAACAGAGCCTCGCCCGCGCGCCGCTCGATCGCCCTGGCCTGAGAGGGCGAGGCCATGGTGAGCGGAACGGGCAGCGGCAGCCTGGCCAGTTCAGCGTAAGGCATTAGGAGATGGCGCAGGCAGAACCCATGCACCGTCCCCACAAAAAGATCGCGCCCCTCTGACAAGCCTAAGGCCAAGAGCCGGCGCGACAGTTCGCGCGCGCATTCTTGGCTATAGGTGATACAGGCGACGCCGCGCGGCGGGCGCACGTCTTCGGCAAGGATGCGCGCGAGCTTGAGCGTCAGGGTTTTGGTCTTCCCGCTGCCGGGGCCAGCAAGGACCACGCAGTGGCCTTTGGAGTCGTAGGCCGCGCGCTGACGCGAGTTGCCGTCGAGGCTGGCCGCCCCCGCAAGGTAGGCCGTAGTGACCTTACGAGACCGCATCACGGATGCGCTCCAGCGCGCGGCGGATATAGTCTGGGCAGTCGGCGGGCGCGGTCACCTGCGCAGCCAGGAGCTGCGCAAAGCGCCCTTTGCCGATGCGGTCGATCCACTTAAGGAGCAGATCACCGTCGAGCCCCACAGGCTCATCGACCCAAGCTGCGAGGGCGGCCTGATCCCCGGGTGGTAAGTTGAGCTCGTCAAGCAGGACGGCCCGGATAGCCGCGCCGAACCCCTCCGTGAACAACTCGACCTCCAAGGTGCTGCCGTTGAGATAGACGCCCTCTTCCTCGCCGCGCACACGAACCTGCTGCGGCGACAACAGGCTCAGGTCCTCTTCCGGGCGAAGGATCGCAAGCAGCGCTATCAAGCGGTTCAGTCCGAGTGACGCCCCAGAAAGCGTGACGTCGTAGTCGGTGAGCACGACGAATGGGATCTGCAGGCCGTCCGGACCGAGCAGCTTCACGTAGGGCTTGAAGTTAACCCCCGCCACCGAGCACACCGTCACACCCAGTTCGTCGAGCGGGATGCCAAGGACCTCCGCGAACGCGGGGATGAGGAAGCGCTCGGCGTCGCCCTCCACAAGGATGACGCCGCGGGCGAAGAATAGCTCTCCGCGCGTCACGTCGATGTAGCGCTGTAGGTCTGCCAGCTCGTCGGCCTCGAGCGGAGCTTTGGCTGCCGCGACGCCGGTGGTGGCGCCAGAGGCGACGTCGCGACGCAGCAGCACAATCGAGCGGAGGGGCGCGACACTGGCGATGTGCGGCGAGTGGGTGCTGAGAATCGTCGTTTGCGGACGCGGTCGCTCGGTGTCGGGCGACGCGAGGAAGTGGCGATAGACCAAACGCTGCACGTGAGGGTGAAGGTGCGCCTCCGGCTCCTCCACCGCGAAGAAGGTGTGATCGCGCTCGCCGTCGGCGACCAAGCGGTCCAACTCCAGGCTCTTCAAGGCCAGGAAGATTAGGTTGGCGCTGCCGAGGCTAGCGTCGCTGATGGTGCGCGTGCCGCCGTCGATCAGCAGCCGCAGGCCTCGCAGCAGCGCGTCGAGCCGCGTGGGCGCCAGACCGAGCGAGAGCGGGACGGCGTGCTGTTCGCCCACCATCTCGCTAAGCCGTGTGGTGATGCGGTCCGCCGTCGCCTGCACCTCAGGCCGCGCGCTCAGCACAGACTGCGCGGCGTCGATGTCAGCCTGAATATCTTGGCGGTCTTCATCGCCGAGCTCCGCCTGGAGTTCCTCGATCAACGGGCGAAGCGGAGAATGACGCCAGGAGGCGAGATCCTTCTCCGCGTCACGCAATGCGCCCTGAACATCCATGGGCGTCATGCGCCGCATATCCGAGCCCACGTCATTGTCGGGATTTGTGCCACCGAAGATCAGGTAGTCGTAGTCCGCCAGCGATGTCGGCGCTCGGCCGAGATCGACCTTGGGCTGATAACGGTAGGTAACCCGCCCCACGAAAGGCGGTCCCGGGTCCACGACGCAGTCAGCGAGATGCCGCAGCAGCCGCGGGTCCTCGGTCTCCTGCGTGAATTCGATCGAGACCTCCACCACGCTGCCGAGCTTGTCCGCGCCGAGGCCGTCCCAGAACTGCTCGAGGCCTAAACGCCGATCGCGCTCTGAAAGCCCGGGGTCGAGCACCAACTGCATCGCCCGCAAGAAGTTGCTCTTGCCGACCTTGTTCTCGCCGACGATGACGATGTCCTCGCCCGTCCGGATGTCTAACGCCTGGAAATTCGCAAAGTTCCTGATCGCGACGCGGGAGATGTGCATGTCTGTTCGCCTGCAGAGGGACCGACCAGGGAGCGGACCAAGCTGCGCACGAGCGCGCCTGCCGCGTGCACAGCGGACCCGCTGCCGCCCTGCGATCATGACGGCCCCGGCATCCCAAGGTTGTCGTCGGCAAGCTAAGCCGTTTGACGCTCGGGACAAGCCCCTAGCTGGCGAGATCACCGCCGGCCGACGAACAGGCAAGCGTGCGGCCGAAAGCGACCTCTCAACTAGGTCCTGCATCGGGAGGATCGCCTCCGACCCTTTCAGTGCGAAAGGTGCCCACCGCACATGGTGCGAAAGCCCTTTGCTTAGCCCTGGGTTGTCTGCCGTCGACGTTTGACTAGGATCGACTCTAGCAGAGCTTCCCCGAAGCTCGGGGGACCCAGGGATCAAATGCCGCGCAGCACCACCCTCAATGCAAGTGCGCAATTATGAGCAGGGACCCACGCTCACCATATTCGGCCGCCGAGCAAGGCCTTGGCTATATCTACCAGGCTCGGTTCGCGCTCCTGAAGATTCTGGAGCTTCCTGAGGACTGTTCGCTCCTCCTGGAGAAGGAGGACGACGTCGACTTCGACAACGCGGCGGGCCACAAGAGCCTAGTGTCCCTTAAGCACAAGGCCCCCGGCGACACGCTTACCGACATGGCGACCGACTTTTGGAAGTCGGTTCGAATCTGGCTCGCGCATTACAAGGCCAACGGCAAGATCGGTTGTGATGCCCGCTTCATACTGTTTACCACCGGGATCGTCAGTCCTGCCTCCATCCTGACCAAGTTCAAGGATGAAAAGATCGACGGTGAGGCTCGCGCACAGGCGGTCCGGGATCCCCTGTCCAAATCCAAAAGTGTTCTGGTCGTCGCCGTACGCGACGAGCTGGCGACGCTGACGGCGGCCGAGCTGGCCGACTTCTATGGTCGCATCACCATTGCCGACGCCACGCTCCGGATTACGGAAATTCCTAGCGCCGTCATCAATCAGCACTTGCGGACGATCCGGCGTGAGTCGCGACCATTCCTGTTCGAGCGGCTTGAAGGCTGGTGGATAGACCAAGCGATCCGACTTTTGGCGGGCGAGCGCACCGCGCCAATTTCCGGCGTGGAAGTCTCCGACAAGCTCTCAGCCATGGCCGAGGAATATCGCAACGACAACCTGCCCATCACCTTTCGGCAACGCCAACCAGACGAAATCGACGTGGTCAACGATCCGCGCCTTTTCGTCGAGCAGCTACGCGTGCTGGACCTCAACACGACGCGATTGCGCGCGGCGATCATCGACTACTATCGGGCGTTCGAGCAGCGTTCGAGCTGGGCGCGCGAGAACCTCTTGGTCTCGAACGAGATCGAGGAATACGAAGACCGGCTCATCGACGAATGGACCCGCTACAGGGACGTGGCGTTCGAGCGCCTCAACGACGCTAGCGATGACGAGGCCTGTCTAGCAGCGGGTCGCGAGCTCTATCGCTGGGCCGAGATGGAAACGACCTTCCTACGCATTCGAGAGCGGGTGACCGAGCCCTATGTCGTGCGGGGTGCCTTTCACATGCTGGCCAATGCCAGGCCCCAGCCGCACGTCCATTGGCACCCTCGGTTCCTGACGAAACTGGCCCGGATCCTGGCGAAGGCCGCATGAGGGTTTGGGATCAACGCCCCATCGAAATCCGCAATCTATTCAATCCGGCCTTCTGCGGACTGGTGCTGTACCGGGCCATGGCCGCCTACGAGATCGAAGACGAACGAGGCCTTCCGTTTTCTCTGGCGCCGCTCATCCTGCCGATCTGCTTGCACAAACCCTCCCGCGACGTCCTAGCCCCAGGCACGCGCAGCTACTTCCTCAAGCTAGTGGCCACCCATCCACAGCTGCTGGTCGGGTTCGGATCGCGCGCGCACGACATGCTTCCGTTCACTTTCGAAGCCCTGGGCCTGCTGCATCAGCTTGGCACGGTCCAGGTGCGCCCCGACGGCCGACTGAAGAGCAATGCTCAAGGGGTCCGCAAAGCGATTTCGGGGTCTGACGAGACCCAGGCGATTCAGAAAGTCGCCAAGTTTCTGGGGAAGGAGTTTGCCCGCATCGGTGATCGCGTGACGATCTACACGACGATGGGCGTGCGACCATGAAGATCAAATCCATCCACATCTACAGCCATGACGGCCGTCGCCGTGACGTGGCGTTTCATTTGGAAGGCCTGAACGTCATCACCGGCCGGTCCTCAACCGGCAAGTCGGCGCTGTCTGACATTCTCGAATATCTGATGGGCCGATCCAGCTTCAACATCCCCGAGGGAGTGATCCGCGATCGCGTGGCTTGGTTCGCGGTGATCTATCAGTTTGACGGCGAGCAGGTCCTGGTAGCCAAGCCCACGCCCGGCGCGGGCCGCGCTAGCTGCAGCCTGGCCATGATTCGGCGTGGGGCGCAGGTAGCAGTGCCGACCTTCGCGGAACTGGCGGTCAACGACGAGGACGAGGGCGTGGAAGCCCTGCTTTCGCAACTCCTGGGCATTCCAGAAAACGTCACGGACGTGCCGCTGACCAGCAGCCGGGAGAGCTATCAGGCCAACATCAAGCATACCCACTATTACCTCTTCCAGAAGCAGACGATCGTCGCCAACAAGGACCAGCTCTTCTACCGCCAGAACGAGCAGTTCCAGCCGCAGGCGATCAAGGACACGCTACCGATCCTGCTAGGCATCTCTTCGCGCGACAAATACGAACTGGAATCGCGGCTCCGGAACGTACAGCGTGACATTCGCCTGAACGGAAAACTACTCGAACAGGCGCGCACCGCCGTTATGACCTCGGACGAAAAGGCGCTGGGCCTGCTGTCGGAGGCCAGGGCCGTGGGCATTCCCCTGGCGGAGGTCGGCGAGACCGGGTCGTGGATCGAGATGTTGCGCAGCGTCCTGGCCTGGAAACCCATGCCGGTGCCGGAGGACGACGGCCTGCGGGTGTCGGCGATCGAGAACGACCTTGTGGCCCTGCGCGAACAGCGCCGGGAGATCCAGCAGCGAATCGATGCGGCGATCCAGTACGCGAGGCGCTCAGAAGGCTTCGAAACTGAAGCCGGAGAGCAGAAGGATCGCCTGACCTCGATCAAGCTCCTGCCCAAGAGCCCCACGACGGGGGAATGGCAGTGGCCGTTCGCTGAGGCAAATCTGGGTATGGAAACCCCGCTCGCCGCCGCGCTGCTAGCAGAGCTGGAGTCGCTCGAACGGGAAATGGCCGCCGTGGTCGGTGAGCGCCCCGTGCTCGACGAGTACCTGGCCGCCCAGCGCCAGGAAATCCAAGACGTCGGCGACCAACTGCGCAACAAGGAGGTGGAGCTGTCGGCGGCCATCGCCAGCAGTGAGATCATCGCCCAGATGGGCGGGCGCAACAATGCCGCCTCGCGCGTCGTGGGCCGAGTCAGCCTTTTCCTCGAAGGCTTGGTGCCTGACGAAGAGCTGGCCCGCCTTGAACGCGAGGATAAGCGGCTGAAGGCCAAGGCCGACGATCTGGAGCGCAAGATCGGTGCCGACGATTCCCGGGAACGGTTAGTCTCCACGCTCAACAGCATCGCCATGAACATGTCGGGCTACATTTCGGCGCTCGGCGGTGAGTTTGGCCAATTCCCTGCTCGGCTGGACCTGCACAACCTGACCGTGGCGATCGATCGCCCAGGCCGGCCCATCTACATGCCCCGCACGGGCGGCGGCGAAAACCATCTAGCCTACCACCTGGCTGCCTTGCTGGCCCTGCACCGCTACGCCGCCAACAACGGCCAGCCGATCCCCCGCTTCCTTCTGATCGACCAGCCGACCCAGGTCTATTTTCCCTCCGAAGCCGTCTACCAGGCGGCCGATGGGTCGATCGAGAAGACCGAAACCGACGCAGATCTCGAAGCGGTGCGTAGGCTGTTCGAGCTGTTGCGCCGCTTCACCGAGGAAGACGCCCAGGGATTCCAGATCATCGTCACCGAGCACGCTAACTTGCGGGATGACTGGTTCCAGGCCGCGCTGGTCGAGCCTCCCTGGACCAAGCCACCAGCCCTAGTTCCCGACGACTGGCCCGACGAGAATGGCGAGGTGGCCTAAGGCTCATGCTGAATAACCTAAAGCTGGTCCGCGGAGCTTTTGTGCCAAGCGCCACTCACGCTCACCCGTCTCGCTTCGCTGGCGCGTGGTGCCATTTGACGAGAACGGCAACAGCGGCGGCCTGACCAGACGGGCTCGAGCTTCCCCCTCGGTGGGGCCGACGAGCGAACCTCGCTATCTTCGCCCTTGAGCCCGGCGCGGGCATGCGTGATGTCGGGCATGCACTCCACACGGTGGGTGGGTGAGGCACCGTGCGCGTCCACGCACGCCAGCTCCTTAGGTCACCGCCGAGTTTAGCGCTGACTCAAATGCTTCTCGATTCCAGACATTGCATTTCGCAATCCTGTGTGCGGGTCTAAGGCCCAGCTTTTGCATCCGATAGCGGACCTCCGCCGGCGTGCAACTCAACCGACGGCTCGCCTCCGCATTGAACATGAGCTTTCGCGCAAACGCCTGGACGCTGGCCAAAGACACCTTTGAATTCCTAGGATGCACTTCGCCTACCAGTAATCCAGCGCGCACAGCTTCACTGATGCGATTGGCAGGAGCCCCGAGCATTCGACTTGCGGCTAAACAAGAGACCAGCTCACTACCGGCGCTAGATGAAAACCCGTCCAATGCCACTTTCATGTGACCATCGTCGATAGACATACTCGAGAATGGTGCTTCCGCGCTCCGCTTAGACACACCGACCTGATGCTTTAGGATCGCCACGATGGCCCATGCCCAGGCATGTGGGTCTGCGAAACCTTGCAACGCGGCCTCTAGCGGAACAGCATCAGCACTCTGGCTTTCAGGCAACTCCTCCAGTTGAGCCAGGAGATGAGTTACAGCCGATTTCACGACACGCGGGCGGTTGGGAAAAATCAGCGCTAGATCGGAATTCGACGGACGCTCCAACACGCCACGAGATACCAACGAGGGCATTACGAAGGCCGGCAGCCCCAATAGCTTCGCGGCAGCGATGTCCGACATGCTCGCATCTCGCCCCGCAGCAAGAGCTGCCAACCGCGCCCTGTCGTAGAGTTCTGTGCCGCCTCGCCCCGTTCGTCCGCCCACGAAGGTTTGGCTGCGGCCTTGCAACAACAGTAACTGCCTGCGCGCTATTCCAAATTGCGCTTCGGCTTCACTGCCGACAACAACAGTTTCTCTCCAACCGGCTTCGGACGACAGGCGCGAGCTGCGCTTCAGCGGAATGCCAGCCTGTCCAATCGCGTGGAGAACCTCTCCCCGCAGTAGATCGCGTAGTGGCGAGGGGCGCGCAGTCGCCGCGAGAAACTTGGCCAGCCCACCAAGACAGCCCCGGAACGACGGCGTTGCAGACTGCTCATACTCTGCGCGGACAACGTCAGTCAGGCTGCTCGGCCACTCGGCGACGCAGCGGAAACCTGCGTCCAGTTCCGCGAGGCCAAAATCGTCGAAGTCCCCGACAGCAACCTTCTTGTTGATTTGTGCGCTGCGGGGCCCCGCGGTGATCGCGGCGCCCAACTCGACAACGGCCGCAAACACATCTCCCGCGCCCCAGTTGCAGAATGGAGACGGCAAGGCCCTGAGCGTCCGCTCTCGATCGTCGTCAACATGGCTCACCAGCTTTGCAACAGCCGCCGCAGATTGGGCAAACTGCGGCGGCACGAAGTTGGGTTCCTGCGCGATAGGCTCATTGCAACGATCACAGCGAAGCAGATCATGGCAGCGCGCCCAACCGAACTCCTTCCGGCAGGCGCTGCACTCCTCGATCAACATCTCCATCGACTCTGGGCAAAATTTCAGCGGACGAACTTGCCAGTAGGCACGCTGGTGCGGCGATCCCTTCAGGCCGAGAGGCGAGACCCGCCGCACCTTCGCTTCCACGAAGCGCCTCTCAAGAGCGATCCCATTGAACATCACTCGCGCGGGTGGCTCATCATCTATAGTTGGGTGCAGGCGGTCTTCTATCTCCTTCAAACTTGCTCCGAACGCGGCAGCCAAGTCCTGCGCCCGGCCCGTCTGGGTAAACGGGACGAAGCTTGGAACTGCAGTCTCGATGCCGATTTCAGCAAGGAGGTCGGCCGGGCGCGCGACGAAGTTCGCCTGACCGTGCCGAACGATAAGCGACATCAAAGACTCGCCCGCAATCGGCGGAACGGTGATGGCCAGACGCCTACGCATCTTCATGCACCTGACGCCCGCTCAAAAACTTGAGTCCCGCTCGGAACGGGTTGGACCTGCTGCGATCGTACGCGACGTAATTGCGATCAACCGCAAGCTCGAGATCTTCCAATCGGATCTCATCGCGACCGCTGCTCACCGCCAAGTAGAGGGCCGCCTTGAGGATATTGCAGGTTTCACCCAGCACCCCCTTGGCGACCTCGAACAGTCCATCGGGAACTTGTGGAATTCTGAGCAGACGAGTCGCGTTCTTGGCGATCTTCCTCTGCTCAAGCTCGACCAGGTAGGTCGAGAGAAACGAAGCGAAGAGACCTCGATCGGCGTCGTTCGCGGGGTCGAGCGGGTTCAGTTCGAGGGGGGCCTCGCACCGATGAGCCAATTGCGCGTTCGCGCGCACCGGCCGCCAAGCATCTTCGATACCAGACATCACGACGGGAACGATGGATTCGATAAGCAGCCACTTGATGGTCTCGGACACCGAGATGCTGACTTCCTGCCGCTCCGAATGAACCAGGTGCTGAAACTCATCCAGGATCAGCAACTCGACTCCGCGGGCTTGCATGTAAGCCCTTACACGGTCGAGGAGCACGGTCTCCGAGCCAGACTTCCACGGCGCCAGGTAACCGAAAGGCTCGAACGCTCGCAGGATATCCTGAGCCAGGCCCTTGCGTGTTTGGTTGGCCGTCAAGGTCACCATCAGGACAGGAATACGACCGGCTTCCAAAGCCTCGGCGGTATTGGCGCGCTCCTGGTAGGTTCGCAGGATCTTCGACTTACCGCTCTGCGTCGGCCCGACGATCAGAAAACCACGGAACCCCCGCTCCGACCCTTGCTGCCTCTGCGCTCGCATGAAGTCGAACGTCCGGTGCGCGAGCTCCGCACGCGGATTGCTGATCGTCAGCGCATCAGCTTTCGCGATCCTACGGGCCGCAGCCTCCTGCCGCTCAAAGCTCACGCCTTCGACTCGCTGTTCTGGCGTGCAGCACGCAATTGAGCATTCCAGTCCACCGTGCCGAGCAGCGAGGTAGGCTTGGTCGTGGGCAGCATCTCCACGGTCCGCGCCGTTGGCGGGCGCTTGCTCGATTTCCTGGGCCCGCCCAACGGGCTTCGAGGCTCTTTGCGATCGCCGTCGGCGCGGTTGCCAGCGGTATCGATCAGCACCTCATTTTCGGCGGTAGCCCTCGCCTCGTCGGCACCTGTCACAAGTCGACGCACGACGACATCGCCATTCGCGACACGTTCCGGATGACGGGCGCGCTGAACTCGCTTTCGATCTACGACCTTGCTCGGTCGAAGCTCGTCGATGCGCGCATAGAACGCCGCGCGCGCGGACGTCATGTCCGCTTCAGTTTCAAATTCCCGGTCCGCTTTGGCAGCCCAACCGCGGACCATCTCGTGGACATTAAGCGCCAGGCCGCGGGTATAATCCGGCCTCGTGGACCGCGCTTCAACGTAGCTTCGCTCGATGGGATCCCAGACGAAAATCCGCTCCAGGTTCGCTGGATCGTAGGAGACCTTTACCTGCATCGATGCGGACTTGCGGTTCGCCCGGCTACTCTTCTGATGCAAGCGAAGGCGCAGATCCTTCAGCGCCTCGCTGCGATAGTGCAGGTTGTGGATTCCGACGCCCTCCTTGGACAGCGAACGTAAGACGACATGCGCGCAGGCTTGATTGAGCACCGCCGGATCACGGGCGATCTCGATGGTGTCGGTTTTGCTGCGCTCTCGCCAGACCTGGGCCGGAGCGGCGCCAAGCATCCGGTTCTTGGTGTTCGCGTAGATATCGACGACCCAGCGATGGATAAGTTCATTCAGTTTGGACAAGGTCAGCACCGCCGTCTTCTCTGGATCGATGCCGAGTTCTCGCATCACGGACGCCTTGAACTGCACTCCGCCAGGGAGCTTGTGGAAGAGTCCGCGATTGGCCGTCCCGAAGAGGCGTTCGATCTGGCCTTTGAATTCCGGCGTACGCACGGGTGCAACTTCAATCGCGATCCCTAGGGTCGCGCACGCATCCTCGAAGGTCGAACCCATGAACTCGACGCCTTGGTCGACCAGGATCGTGCGCGGCTGGCCGTATGCCAGCCAGGGGTGCTTGAGGTCGGGATAGAGCTCCTTCATGTAGAGCTTCGGCATCACCGCGTGCCGAAGGCAGGCCATCACGGACGCTAGGCTGGCCCCTTCCCATCCGACGTGAAATCCGAGCGGATAGCGCGAACAGGAATCGAGCAAGATCGTCAGCGTCGGACGTCCGATTGGCTGGCCACTCTTGTCGTCGATCACCCAGCAATCGAGGACCGTGTGATCGATGATCGCAAGATCGAGGATCGCCTCGGCGCGCATCGATCCCCGAACCATTCCAAACTGACGGCTGGCCTCCCTATGCCCCCAACGCCGACAAGCCCGCTCGAAGGTCACCAACTGCCGCAGGCGATGACAAATGGTCGAAAGCGCAGGGCACGACAACGCCGCGTGGCCAAGCCGCTCGTTCTCTTCACGAACCCGATACGCAATCCGATGCCAAATCTCGGACGGCGTCACTGCGATGTCGGACCAGTAGCGCTCGGCCTCATCCTCAAGCATCCGCTCGACATCAGGGACTAGGCGCGTTCCCCTGGGCCCCTTGTGCTGACGTCCAACCATTTCGTGGAGGCGTCGATGGTCGGGGATACCGCGCTGAACGATCCACCGCCGGAGGGCCCCTGGGGAAGGCGGCTGGAGATCGTCCTGCCTGCGAGCCTGCTCCTCAATGAACTCCCTGAGGCTCTTGGTCGACTTCGCTACCGGCGCTCGATCGTAGGCCTGAAGGTAGGCGAGCCGCCGCCTTGCTTTCTGAATTGCACGGCCAGCGCCGAGATCCTCCTTGTCTCCCGACCCGGTCTGCTGCGGGAGACGATCGCTGACCCGTTCGGTCGGGCTTAGAAGGCGAACCTTCTCGGCCGCGTAGACTTCGAGGAATTCGGGCAGAGTATAATTCTGGACCCGATTGGTCCGCGGATCGCGGAACTGAAAGTCGTCGTCACGAAGCCCGCCGCTATCGTTCGGCACCATACAATCGAGGATATGGACTCTGCCCTCGATGACGACGCGGTCCCCAGCATCGATGTTGAAATGTTGACGCGCCATGGCTCACACAGCGACGACCCGTGCAGTGGCAACCAAGTCGTTGGCGAGGTCGATCTCAACGTAGCGACCGACCATCATGGCCGAGACGACCGCGACGCCGACGACCGAATTCCGGAATAGACCCGTCAGGTCGTTCAGCGTGCACGCGCCACCGCCGCCGGCGATCGTCTCACGCACCCGAGCGAGATCGTTGGCGTCAAACCCGGTGCGCCGGTGGGACTGTACCTTCGAGATTGCCCGAAATCTCGAGCCCTCGCCGAACGAGGACCTCTCCACAATCTGAAATGACCAACCAAGGGCATAGTAGACATCGCCAAAGAAGGCGAGTTTCAGTGCGTAGTCTTCATCCCGCTTGGCCTCGAACTCCTCCTTCACCTCAACGATGCGGATGGACCCATCACTCAGCCGCTCTTCGATGTCGGGCGTGTAGCGCCGAACCCGACCGCCGATCAGCGCCTCGATCGTATGAGGCTGAGACCGATAGGCCACGACACGCGTATCGACCTCACTGCAATAGAACGCGTCGCGTTCGGCGCGGGACTCCCACCCGACCATCCGCCCATTCTTGTGGCTGGCGTAGAGACCGCCGGGCCGAACGCCCCGACGGCGTCCGACCGGCCTCATCGGCCCGCCATCTTCCCGCTCCGTGATGGTCGCCATCGTCCTGAGCGAGGAAATAAAATGGTCGCGCCGGCGCGCGCCGTAGCTCGCCGTGCTCACCACCGTCCGGCCTCAGCGAAGATCGCGGCCAGCGCCCGGTCGGCGCTTTCGACCGCGCCGGCCAGCAGGTCGCCACCATTCGACGGATAAGGTTCACGCGCAGGGAACGAGGCGAAATCGCCATTCATACTCGGCGGGCCAAGCGCAACATCCCGCGCCGCCTGCATCGCCTGCTCGCGGGTATCGAAGCGCCGCAGAATGAAGGCGGCCTGCCCCTTCCAGATCGTGACCCAAGGGGTGCCCGGATACCGCGGATCACGGGTGCAGATGAGTTGAGTCGCTTCAGCCGTTTTTGGATTGCTGCTCATTGCTACCGCCGCCCGCGCGTTTGGCGAGCGATCCGCGCGATACGGATCTCGCCGGCAGCAAAGCGAATGCCGGGACGCATGGAGGAACTCGGGCCGATCCGGGCCAGCCAGCCGTAGTACAGCAGACGCCCATCAGGTCCGAAAATGCCAAGGTGGCTCGCCGCGGTCTGGGCGGCGTCCGGCATCGGGAAGCACACTTCGGCGATGTTCGCCCAGTGGTGGCTGGAAGCCAGGTCGAACGCGACTGGCTGGCGCTCATACGTCCCGCCCCCCGTCTCAATGTAGGCGTCGCCCTCGATCGACGGCCTGGCGAGCAGCAGGCCGGCAGTGAGTTCGCCGGGCAAAGTCATCGCTAGGGCCTGGAAAATGACCGGTCCCGTATGGGCGCGGTAGAGTCCTTCGCCTTGCAGCGCGGGCCTCTCCTGAGGCTTGAGTTGTTGCGGGCGGCCGCCCGCGATTCCGATAGGCACGTTCATGTCTGCTCCAGATTGATCAAGTCTCGACGATCATCTGGATCTGCTGAGCGGGGATCAGCACGCGCACCGGCGGATCAATCGGTTGCTCGCACTCGGCGATTAGATCGCCGAGCAACCAACGCCGACTGGCCAGTTGGAAGGCCAGTTCATCAGCGCCAGTCGCTTCATGCGACACCGTGAGAGAACCGCCCCGCGCAATGTGAATGCGAAAGATCGCCACCGCATGCTCCAGAGAAATCGTTGGATAAATGCTAGTCGCGACGATCTGGAACCGACAGTAACTATATACTCATTTGATTCAAAGTGGACAATGTGGTCTATATTATCTTGCTTACTGTCACGTTTCGCGGAAAACATGACTATAAACTCACGACAACGGTATGATTATTTTCTGGAATTAAGCCGGACGGCACATGCCGAGGCGCACTGAAGCATGACTAAGAGCCCACTCGAAGGCCTGCCTCTACGGCACCAATCGGCAGCACCGGGTGTGCCGCTGCCAGCAGACGGGCACCCCCGTAAGTCGCTTTGAGCGGGCACCGTCGCCATTTCTGCCGTTACGGCGGGAGATACGAGAGCTCATCGCAGGTCGATGAGGTTTTCGCCTTCCATCTCGTCACAAGCCAGCTTCTGCCAGTCTGCCGCCGACACGCCCACCACGACTTTCTTGGAGGGCAGGTCGATGACGAAGCGCTGGCGAGTCTGGCCGAATAGGCCCTCGCCGCAATAGGCAGGCAGCGGCTGCGGCGTCAACAACTCACGCAGGTAGATGATCCGCGTGGTTTTCCCCGACTGCTTGAACAGCAGTTGCTCCATGAGATCGATCTTGTCTTCTCGAAAGCGCCGCAGCGCATCGTCCGCTCGGGATTGCGCCGAGGCCGGCTGCGCGCCGACAAGGAACACCGAGACGAGCCCGAAAACGATCCAGCGAACCAATCTAGGCATCCAGTCGCCCTCCACACGCAAATAATCACTATAGTGACTGGCTGAAAGTTTAGGATTCCTTGCGGCTGCCCCTATGCGTTTGGGGCAGGTCTTTGGGATCAACGTACGGCGCCTGCGCAAGGAACGCGGGCTGAGCCAGGAGGCGTTGGCGCACGAAGTGGATCTTGCCGTCACCTACGTGGGTCAGATCGAACGGGGGCTGCGCAATCCGACCCTGGACGTTGTGGAAGAGTTCGCGCGCGTCTTCGGTGTCGATCCGCTCGACCTGCTACAGCGGGCATAATTCACGGCCGCTGCGCGCCACTTGAACTGCGCGGCGTAGACGTCCCTACCGGGCGTTCAGGGCAGCCGTTTAGGTTTGGTCGAGGGCAACCAACCATGATCGTAGATCGCCCGGTTCCCGAACATCCCGAAGCACTGAAGACGTCGGCCAGGAGCCACTTTGGGGCCGAACGACGGTGCTAGGCTTTGCCGTCGAGCGGCTTGATCGCGACGCCTTCGACGCCAGCCCGAATCTTCACGAGAGCGGCTCACCGATCCACGGCGCCGACACGGGTCGTGAAGCCGCCGTCGACCGGCAGCAGGACGCCGGTGACGTGCTTGGCTTCGTCGGAGGCCAGGAAGAGAGCCGCATAGGCGGTGTCCCAGGCGTCGCCCATGCCGCCCTTGAGCGGCACGCGCGAATTGCGCATCTCGCGCACCACGTCGTCCGACACGTCATGTACACTGGCGTTGGCGCGGATCGCCATCGGGGTGTCCATCAGTCCGGGAAGGACCGCGTTGCAACGGACGCCGTGCTCGGCGTTGGCGCTCGCCACTGCGATGGTCAGGCGGTTCACCGCAGCCTTGGAGACCATGTAGCCAATCATGCTGTCGCCGGCGACCGAGGCCAGGGACGAGATGTTGACGATCGAGCCGCCCCCAGCCTCCCGCATGATCGGCAGCGCGGTCCTGATCGTCAGCCACATGCCCTTGAGGTTGATGTCCAAGGTGGCGTCGAAACCCTCTTCGCTCGCCAGATGCGCCGGGCCGTCGCCCATCAGGCCGACGCCGACATTGTTGACCAGGACGTCGATGCGCCCCAGCCGCTCGACCGCGCTCGTGATCATCACAGACACGTCGGAGGCGTCGACGATGTCGGCCTGGATGCTGGAGGCGCGACCGCCCTCCGCCTTGATCGCCGATACCGTCTCGTTCGCGCGGGCCAATTCCCGATCGACGCACACCACCTCCGCGCCCTCCCGCGCGAAGAGCAGCGCCATCGCGCGCCCGTTCCCGATCGTCGGGCCCGGCGTCTGACCGGCTCCGACGACGATGGCGGTCTTGCCCTCCAGTCGTCCCATCGCCCTACCGCCTCGCCCGACCACTTGGAGCTGCTGCGCCGCTGGTGGCGTTCCGCGCGGCCCAAGGGCTGGCTCTTCCCTGGCCGCGATCCGGGCCAGCCGATCACGACGCGGTAGCTCGACCGCGCCTGCAAGGCGGCGGCGGCGACGGCGGCGCTCGACAAACGGGTGTCGATGCACACGCTGCGCCACAGCTTCGCCACCCACCTGCTGGAGCGGCGGACCGACATCCGGGTGATCCAGGTGCTGCTGGGCCACAAGAAGCTGGACACCACGGCGCGCTACACCCGCGTGGCGCTGAAGACCCTGGGCGCCGTGAAGAGCCCGCTCACGCACCTGAGGCCACCGCCGGCCTGAGCCCGTGCGGCCACCGCTGGAGGTGGCCGATATCCTGCGTCGGCACGGCGAGGCCTTCCGCCGGGCGCACGCCGGACACCTGAGCCTGGGCCAGCTCAAGGTCATGTCGGCCGTCGAGGCCTGTCGCACCGCCGAGCTCGGCGGCCACGTCGCCCGCTGCGACGGCTGCGAGCGCCTGGCGGTGAGCTCCAACTCCTGCCGCAACCGCCACTGCCCCAAGTGCCAGGGCCAGGCGGCCCGGGCCTGGCTCGCGGAGCGGGAGGCGGACCTGCTGCCCGGTCCCCTACTTCCACGTGGTCTTCACCCTGCCGGCCCCGCTCGCCGCCATCGCCTTCCAGAACAAGGCCGTGGTCTACGACCTGCTCTTCAAGGCCGCCGCCGAGACGCTCACCACAATCGCCGCCGACCCCAACCACCTGGGCGCCCGCATCGGCCTGATCGCGGTGCTGCACACTTGGGGCTCGGCGCTGACCCACCATCCGCACGTCCACGGCATCGTGCCCGGCGGCGGGCTGGCGCCCGATGGACGCTGGATCGCCTGCCGCAAGGGCTTCTTCCTGCCCGTCCGCGTGCTCTCGCGGCTCTTCCGGCGGCTCTTCCTGGAGAAGCTCATGGCCGCCCACGTCCGCGGCCGGCTGAGCTTCTTCGGCGAGCTGGCGGGCCTAGCCGATCCGAAGGCCTTCGCCGCACACCTGGCGCCGCTGCGCCGCGCCGAGTGGGTGGTCTACGCGAAGCCACCCTTCGGCGGGCCGGCCGCAGTGCTCGCCTACCTCGCCCGCTACACCCACCGCGTGGCGATCGCCAACAGCCGGCTGCTCAGCCTCGACGACCACGCCGTCCGCTTCCGCTGGAAGGACTACCGCACCGCCGACCTCGCCACCGGCGCGGTGAGGATCCGCACAATGGCGCTCAGCCCGGACGAGTTTATCCGCCGCTTCCTGCTGCACGTCCTGCCCACCGGCTTCCACCGCATCCGCCACTACGGCCTGCTGGCCAAGGGCCCGCGCGCCCCGGATCTCGACCGGCTGCGGTCGCTGATCGCCAGCCAGTCCGGCCAGGCCACGACGCAGACCCACCTCAAGCCCGATCCGGCCGAGCCGGAGCCGCAGACCTGCCCCGGCTGCGGCGGTCGCCTGCGCATCGTCGAGATCTTCCGCCGCGGATGCTCGCCGCGGACGACCGTCACTAGCCGGCTCTGGATGGACAGCTCATGAGCCGCATCGTGCTGCCCCCGACCCTGCGCCGCCGTCGCCTCCCGGCCACGGCGCCGGACCGGCTGCGCTCATCGCTGCCGACAACCTCCAAAGCCGCCAGCTCACCTCGCGCCGTCACCGCCCAGGCCGCTTGGGCGATCGCATGCGACTGCCGCCACGGCCCGGGAGCGAACCGCTCAGGCCCCGAGGCGAGGCGCAATCCCCATAGCCGCGTCACGCTTCCCAGGCGTCCCGCCGGCTGACCGCGGCTTCCTCCCCTGAAGGCTTCCGGACGCCGGCCCCTCGGCCGGGCCGACCTCATGCGCGAGGGCCGGCATCCGAAACCCTCAACATCAGCGGAAGTAGGGCCAGGAGCGGAAAGCGGACCTCGTTCGCTACGCCTGGGGCAAAGGCGCCGGTGGCGACGGTCAGCACCCCATCCGAGTTGTGCATCGAGGTGTTCTCGGGGCTCGACTGGTCGAGGTCCGAGACGCGGTCTTCCCGCTCCCAGGCAAATGCGCAGATCCGGCGAGGCGTATTAGTCGTCGTACATGTTGCGCGACTTGCCGGGCGGGCCGTAGTTGCCCAGCGGCTCACACCAGACGCTGCCGGCCGCCATCAGATTCTCGTCGATCTTGGCCGCCGAGATGTTCAGCGTACTGAGGCCTTTGCCGACAAAGGCGAGCCATCGTCCGGTCGATCGACTGGAAGAACGGGAACGTATTCACGAGAGAGCGGCTCCCCGGGACGCCCGTGTAGCCGCCGGTCAGCGTGAACGCCTTGCTGAACTGCCTGCCGATGTTGCCGGCGGTGACGATCGAGTTCGATCCCGCGGACGTCCCGACCGTGGAGCTGTAGCTCAGCCGCCGGTCGAAGATGAGCTCTTGGCGCCTTGCGCGCCGAAATATAGAATAGGAATTATTGTTCTGGTTAAAATTAGTGAACTGCGCCTCTCCACCGCGGCAGCCGTGATCGCGCTGTCCCACCATGTGGCAAGGCTTGGTCTAGCGGCAGTGGCGGGGGTCAGGCGCTCGACTTGTGTCGACGCCATGAGCATCGCCACATCTGCCGACGGCGGGAGCCGGACTTGGTGAGCGACAAGGGGGTTAAATTATCAGGATGCGCAGTTGGACTTGGAGCGTGGCGATATGCGCCGCCCTTGCCCAGGCAGGTTGCAGCCCGCCGCCGCCCACGAGCTTGGCGCAGGGGACGGCGAGGCTAACCACGCCATGCCTCGCCGATCGCGTCGCGCCGGCGCCGGCGCCGGCTACGGAGGGCATGGTGTTGGTCCAGGGCGGGGAGTTCGTGCAGGGCGCGGCGGCGGCAAGACAGGAGGAAGGCCCACCCCGCAGGACTCGAGTCGGGTCGTTCTGGATCGATCGTACTGAGGTGACCAACGACGACTTCGCCCGATTCGTGGCGGCCACCAGCTATGTAACCTTGGCCGAACGCGCGTTGGATCCGAAGGCGTATCCGACCCTTAGCGGCGATCAACTCAAGCCGTCGGCCATCGTGTTCGTGGTCGCCGAGACGCCGACCCAGGGCGATCCTGGCCAGTGGTGGCAAGTCGTCCAAGGCGCGAACTGGCGACATCCGCAGGGACCAAACAGCACCATCGAGGGAAAGGGCGCTCTGCCGGTCGTGCAGATCGGTTGGACCGACGCCCTGGCCTACGCTCAGTGGCTTGGCCGCGATCTGCCGACTGAGGCGGAATGGGAATATGCCGCGCGCGGGGGACTGCAGGGCGCGGCCTATACGTGGGGCGACAAGCCGTTGGATACATCGAAGCCGCAGGCGAACGTCTGGCAGGGCCCGTTCCCAGCGGTGGACTCTGGCGCAGACGGCTACAAGGCGCAGGTGGCGCCGGTCGGCTGCTTCCCGGCCAACGGCTATGGCCTGCACGACATGGCCGGCAACGTCTGGGAGTGGACGCGAGACTGGTACGCACCCGGCCTGCCCGCCTCGGAGATCGTCGATCCGGTCGGCCCGGTGGAGCGGGCGGCCTACGATCCCGACGACCCGACTGAGCGCAAACACGTCATCAAGGGCGGCTCATTCCTGTGCGCCGACAACTTCTGCTTCCGCTATCGCCCGCCGGCACGGCAAGCTGGGCCTGCCGACACCGGCTCAGACCATGTCGGCTTCCGCACCGTCCTGCGGGTCGGAGCCGACCAGGCGCCCTAGCTAGCGCCCCGTCCACTGAGGCTGGCGCTTTTCGGCGAACGCGCGCGGCCCCTCGCGCAGATCCTCGCTGGCCATCATGGCTTGCACCGCCGGATAGGCGTTCTGGCTGGCCAGCGCGTCGGCCACCGAGGCTTCGCTAAGCCCGCGGATCACCGCCTGCTTGGAGGCGCGAATGGACATCGGACTGAGTTCGAGCATCTGACCGGCCCAGCGCCGCGCGGCGGCCATCAGTTCGGTCGGCGCCACGACCTCGTTGACGAACCCCAGCGCCCGCCCTTCGTCGGCCCCGACGCGGCGCCCGGTGATGATCATGCCCATCGCCTGTTTGACCCCGATCTCTCGCGGCAGCCGATGCAGACCGCCGGCCAGGGCGGCCAGGCCGACCCGCGGCTCGGGCAGCGCAAAGACGGCCGTGTCGGCCGCGACGATCACGTCACAAGCCAACGCGATCTCGAATCCACCGCCCATGGCCACGCCGTTGACAGCGGCGATCAGCGGCTTGTCGAGGTCGAACCGGTGGGTGATCCCGCCGAAGCCGCGGGGTGGAAGGGGTGTGCGTCCACGCTCGGCGGTGGCCTTCAGGTCGTTACCTGCGCTGAAGGCCTTCCCGGCGCCGGTGACGATGGCGACCCATTGCTCGGGGTCGGCGGCGAAGGCGTCGAACACCCCCGCTAGTTCCAGGTTGGCCTCCAGATGCAGCGCATTGAGCATCTCCGGCCTATTCAGGGTGACGATGGTCAGCCGCCCCTCGCGCTCGACGGTGCAGAATTGATGGCGGGTCATTTCTCTCTATTCCCTTCCTACACCAGGAATGGCGTACAGCCGGCGGCCTCAAGGACGGCGGCCAACTCGCGATCGTCCTTGACCGATCGGTACTTCTCACGCAGGGCTGCCAGCGACTTGGCGTGGTATTTTTGCGGCGGCTGCACATAGAGACGCCCCGCCAACTCGACGGAGAACTCCGCCGCCCCCCGGGCTAGGGCCTCGGCGTTGGCCTGCGACCAGGGGAGGAAATAGCGGCCGATGTAGGCGAGCAGCGGATCCAGCGTCGGGGCCAAGGTCGGCAAGGCCTCGAACGGGCCGCCATCGCGCGGGTCGACCATCCTGAAACACCAGTCGAGCACCGCGGGCGCGCGAGCCCGCATCACCGCTCCGCCTGTGGGGTCGGACGCCGCGTGGTAGAGCTGCGCCGCTAGGGCGAAATCACCGAACGAAGGCCGGGCGCCGAGCAGAAAGCACCGGCCCTCCAGGTGGGGCTGCAGGAGGTCCAGCAGTTCGACGAAGTAGTCGAAAATCAGCGGCGCAGTGGCTGGGCTGGAGCCGACGAAGCGCCCTCGCTCCGCCATCCGTTCCCGGACCGCTGTCGCGCGGGCGGCCACGGTCGGCTCGTCAGCGCCGGTCATGTTCAGCCGTGCGGCCCGGTCGGACGAGGCCGCCACATCGATGTCGGCGTACCAACGCAGGTGGAACATCAGCTTGTTGCCCCACTCGTCGCCGAACTCCTCGATCAGCGTCGAGAGGAAGCCCAGCAGGACGCCAGGCGGCTGGATGGCTGGTTCAGGATAGCTCGGTTCCAGCCCCTCGATGATCGGCGTGGAGTCCTGCTCGGCCTTCTCCTCGTCGGGCCAGACCAGGGTGGGGACAATCGGCAGCCGCGCGTGGCCGCGATAGCCAGGGTCGCTGGATCCGGGTCCGCTGGGAATCCAGCGGTGGGGGGCGCCCTTGTACCGGAACCAGGATCGCACCTTGTGCGAATAGGGCGACATTTCCGAACCGTAGAGCGTGAAGGGGCGGTTCATCGCAGAGCCTCCAGACAGCCGGTCTCGGTGAGGATCAAGTCGAGCTTCGCCTTCTCCGGAACGGCGGCGTAGCGGGCCTTGAGGGCCGCAAGGGATTTGGCGTGGTACTTCTGCGGCGACTGGACGTAGGCGCCGCCGGGCAGGTCGACGCGGAACTCGGCTTCGCCTGCCGCAAGCGCCGCGGCGTTGGCGACCGACCAAGGCAGGAAGTAGCGGCCCACATAGGTGATCACCGGCGAAAGCGTGGCCGCCAGGCTGCCCCAATCTTCGAACGGTCCCTCGTCGCGCGGATTGAGCATGCGATAGCACCAGTCGAGCACGTTCTGCGCACGCCCCCGGATCAGGCTGCCGCATGTTGGATCGACGGACGCCTCATAGAGCTGCGCGGCGAGGCCGAAGTCGCCGAACGACGGCCGTGCGCCGAACAGGTAGCGACGGACCGCCAAATGCGACTCGAGAAGGTCCAGAAGTTCGAGCAGATACGCGCGGATCAGGGGCGCAGTGGCGTCGCTGGATCCCACGAAGTGGCCGCGTCCGGTCATCCGCGCCAACACCGCAGCCGCCTGCGCGGCGACCGCCTCCTTGCCGCCGTAGGGCAAGGCCAGCCAGGCGAGGGTCTGGGCCGACGCGCGGGCGTCGATATCGGCGTACCAGCGATGGTGGAACATCAGCTTGTTGCCCCACTCGTCGCCGAACTCCTCGATCAACGCCGAGAGGAAAGCCAGTTCCGGCGACGGCGGATGAATGGAGGGTCCTGGAAACTTCGGCTCCAGCGCCTCGATGATCGGGGTCGAATCCTGCAGGCCCTGGCCTTCGGGCGTGGCCACCACCGGCACGATCGGGAGCTTGGCGTAGCGCTGGTACTCGCTCTCGCTCGCCGCGTTGCGCGCCACCCACTGGTGGGGCGTCCCCTTGTAGCGGAACCAGGATCGCACCTTCAGCGAATAGGGCGACATCTCCGAACCGAAAATGCGATAGGCGCCGCTCACGCCCCGCCCTCCGGCGAGAGCATGGCCTTCTGGCGCTCGGCGAACTCGTGCTTGCCGATGTTCGCGCCCCTCACCACCGCCTCGCGGGCGCCGACCCGCTTGAACCAGGCTTGCAGGTTTGGGAATTCCGCGAGGTCGATGCCCAGCATCTTGTAGCCCCGGGTCCAGGGCCAGGTGGCGATGTCGGCGATCGAATAATCACCCGCTAGATATTCGGCCTCGCCGAGCCGGCGATCCATTACGCCGTACAGGCGCCGCGCCTCGCCGACATAGCGGTCGATGGCGTAGGGAATCTTCTCCTTCCGATACTTGAAGTGGGCGGCCTGCCCGACCATCGGTCCCAGACCCGCGCACTGCCAGTAGAGCCACTGCTCCACCGCCGAGCGTGCACGCCGGTCGGTGGGAAAGAACCGACCAGTCTTGTCGCCCAGATACTGCAGGATGGCGCCCGTCTCGAAGATGGCGATCGGCGAACCATCCGGCCCCTCGGAATCGACGATCGCCGGCATGCGCCCGTTCGGCGATACGGCCAGGAAATCGGGCTTGAGCTGGTCGCCGGCGCCGATGTCCACTGGGATCAGCCGGTACGGAAGCCCGGTCTCCTCCAGCATGATGGTGATTTTCCAGCCATTGGGTGTGGGCCAGAAATGCAGGTCGATCATCCTCGGGTTCCTTTCACGCGACGGCCAGACGATTGCCGACCCGGGTCAGGGGGCGGGCGAGGTCGATGGCCAGCAAGTCTTCGGCCCCGATCTCGGCGGCCAGTTGGCCGCAGGCGCGGCGTTGGTCGACCGGCAGGGCGGCCAGCCAGCGCAGCGTGCGTTGCAGGACCCACAGCGAGTGGGCCGACGCACCGTGAGTCATCTGGCGACCGCGCAGTCGAACGGTGACCATGCCCAGGCTCGGCTGGTCCTCGTCCTTGTCGGAGACCAGCGCGCCGGCGGGCTTGGCGGGATTCCGCGCCACCCACTCGCGCCAAAGCCGGGCGGCCTCGATGAAGCTGGAAGCGTGGTCGACCATGATGTTGCGCAGGAGCTCGACCACGGCCGGCGGTATGGCGTCGTCCGGCAGATAGGACATGGGTGCCTCGGAGAACTCCGGCGAGCGGATTTCCGGGGTGTTCATGTGCTCCACCCAGCGGAACACCCTGGGCGCCCGGCGCTGCATCAGGTGCAGCGGATAGGGGTCACGCCCCAAGTGGCCGAACAGTGGTCCCATCAGACCGAAGTCGCCGACGCTGGGAAGGCCGCCGAACAGGTACGGATGCTCGGTGAATTGCGCCTCGAGCTGATCCAGCAGGTCGAGGTAGATCGCTTCCATGATTGGGAACAGGTCCGGCGTGATCCCGATCCGCGCGCGGTGACTGTCCATCTGCCGGGCGACAACGCCGCCATAGTGGTCAAGTTCGGCGTCCGTGCCCTGCGGCCGGAAGCTGCGGCCGAATTCCCGCGAGACAAAATGATAATTGGCCTCCTGGAAGTTCCAGCGGAAATGCCAGGCGATCTTCAGCGCCTCGCTCGCCATTAGGTCGATCAGGTACGCCGCCAGCCGCTGACGCGGTCCTGGCGGCAGGGCGGGCGGATCAGGAAAACGCCGCTCCAACACCTCGAAAATCTCGGTAGTGTCCTGCACCACTTCACCGGCCGGGGTCTCCAGGATCGGGATGCGCCGCGAACGAGCGGCCGGGCTGACCACCTCGCGGAACCGCGGATGACTGGGCAGGCGTTCGATGAAGGGGATGGCCTTCTTGCGCAGATAGCTGCGCGTCTTGCCGGTGTAGAACGAAGCGTGGGCGCCATAGAGGACATAGGTCGCGGCCGCGCCAGCGCTCGTCCCGTGATCGGCGGCTACTGGCACAGTCATCCTCCCCGTACGCGTCAAGACGGCCCGGGACATCCCCCGACCGCGCCAATATGTGAACCGAAATTACGGTTCAGTTCAAGGGCCGTCTTGATGTCTGCGAGCAATCGCTGCACAGGTTCCAGCTAGGCTCGGCGAACGCCGAGATAGCCGGCCAGCATTTCGGTCAGGGATTCGATGACGAAGGGCGTGCCTGCCCGCTCGCCGGTGACCTCCGAGCGCAGACCACGATGGATCAGCGCCGCTTCCACTGTCCGCAGGCCGAAGATGCAGGACTCCTCCAACTCGGTCGGCCGCCCTTCTCCGCGTTTGACCAGGAACTCCGCAAGCAGGCGGCCGGAACGATCGTCGGCGGCGCGCAGGGCCGGGACATAGGCCGAGCCCGCCCCCGACAGGGTGCGCTGGAACAGGGCGCGGAAGAAGCCCGGGTGACGCTCGATCACGCGCGCGGTGTTCGTGACCAGGGTGCGCAGGATTTCATAGCTCGACTTCTCCGCCCATTCCGGCATGGCGAGAAAGCGTTCCATGTTGTTCTCGATCCGCTGCGCGAACTGGATATGCAGCGCGCGGAACAGCGCCTCCTTGTCGCGAAAGCGGCGGTAGAAACTACCGATCGAGCATTTGGCGGCGGCGGCGATGTCGCTGACGTGGGCGTCGTCGTAGCCCTTGCGCGCGAACACCTGCTCGCCGGCCTTCATGAGCCGCGCCTGAGCCTCGCGACTTCGCGTCTGGTTGGCCGGGATAACGCCGTCGATGTCTTCGATATCGGAGGTCTGAGCCGCCAATCTTGTCGCCTTCCATCCCACATGCCGAGTCACGGATCACGGCCGCAGCGCCCTCATGACACACCCCCGAGGGGGCCGACAACGGAGCAGAAGGTCCGTCAAGAGTGATTAATCGATCGACCTATTGCATCCCACCTGGTCGTTGAATCAAGAGTGGAAACGGTCGGAACACGTATTCCGTTTCATAGCCCTGTTCATACGCTGGACATGGCTGGAAAAGAGGTATCCCCTCCCCCGCCGCGCCAGAGACCTAGTTGCCCCAGTAGACGTATTCGTCGCTCTCCGCCTGGGGTGTTTCAAGGGTGTGGTCGAGCATCACCGGCGACTGCCCGAGCTCGGGCCACATGGGCTTGACCTGCTGGGCGTTGTGGCGGTCAAGCAGGACCTTCAGTTCGGCGACCTTTTCGGGCTGGGCCAGGGCCAGGTTGTTGCGTTCCGTGGGATCGACGGACAGGTCGTAGAGCCAGTCCTTGGCCGGCCGCTCCGTCACCTGCAACTTCCAATCGCCCGCCCGAACGACTTGATAGGGGCCGGTGCGCCAGAACAGCACCTCATGCGGCCGGCCGAGCTTCTTGGCCTGGACGTAGGGGATGAGATCCACCCCGTCATAGACTCGGTCGCTGGGCAGCTTGGCGCCCGCGACCGCCGCAGCCGTAGCGAAGATGTCGAAGTGAGAGACCGGCGCGCGAAAGACGGTCCCGGCCTGGATCGCGCCCGGCCAGCGCACGAAATACGGCGTGCGGACCCCCCCCTCGAAGAAGGTCTGCTTCCAGCCCCGATAGGGCCGGTTGATCTCCGGCAGGCCGAGGTAGTAGGCGCCGCCGTTGTCGCTGGTGAAGATGACGATGGTGTCCTTCTCCAGCCCTTGCTCCTGCAGGGCTTCGAGCAGACGGCCGACATTGCGGTCCAACGAACGGATCATGGCGCCATAGATCCGCGTCCGCCGGTCGGTGATGTTCGAGAGCGCCTCGAAGTCCTCCTTCGTCGCCTGCAAGGGCGTGTGCGGTGCGTTGTAGGCCATGTACATGAAGAACGGCCTGTTACGATTGGCCGCGATGGCGTTCACCGCTTCATCGGTCAGATAGTCGGTCATGTAACGCTTGGGCGCAAAGGCCTCGCCGCCGTCCTTGCGGACATAGAACTGCAGACTCTTCCACAGATTCATGTCGATGGGATCGAAGTCCTGCCGCGCTTCCACCCCGCGCGGATCCCCTGGCGGGAGGAACATCGAACCGCCGCCGATAAAGCCCAGGCTTTCGGAGAAGCCCCGGTTCTGCGGTTGGAACTGCGGCGACTCGCCCAGGTGCCACTTGCCGAACTGCAGGGTGTGGTAGCCCGAATCCTGCAGCAGCTTCGCCAGCATGATCTCGCTGGGCGGAACACCCATCTCCGACGTCGGAATGATGTCCTTCTCGCGATCGGCGAAATAGACCGGATTGCGCATGCCGTAGTTGAACGCCCGTACGGAGCGCGCGAAGGCCAACGGCACCGGCGTGAATTCAAAGCCGAAGCGAGTCGGATAGCGGCCGGTCAATAGCGCCGCGCGAGACGGCGCGCAGGTGCCGTGCCCAGCGTATCCTTGGGCGAAGCTGACGCCTTCGTGCCCGATGGAGTCGATGTTGGGCGTCTGAACCAGACCGCCCGCCACACCGCCTCCGTTGAAGCTGACGTCGTTGTAGCCGAGGTCGTCGGCGACGATGAGGATGATGTTCGGCTTGCGCTTGCCGGCAGGCGGTCGTTCCGGTCCCAGCTGCCAGACCACGTCGCGCGGCGGGCCGACCACAACCCGGGCGCGTTCTGTCGGGACGTGGGCCGGCGCCTGGCCCCACGAAGGCACGGTCATCGCCAGGCATGCGGCGATCCCCGTCGCCACCACTCCAAGACGGCGTTCTACACTTCGCATCTATGGACTCCCCTCAATGAACCGGAATTTTTATTCACGTTGATATTCGCGACGGCGGCTGTCAACGCCGCCCCGGCCGTCGGCGGCCGCTCCGAACCGCTGCATTCCGAGCCTGGCCGGACAGCCCCGAAAAGCGGGGCGCGCGCAGGGCGCGCCCCGAGGTCCGGGGAGAAAGAGCTAGAATTTCTTGGAAACCTCGACGCCCCAGGCGCGCGGCGCGCCATACCAGCCGACATAGCCGCGCGCCTGGCTGGTTCCGCCCCCGCTGATGAAGGCCGCCAGGGGTTGAGGCGTTTTCTGAACGAAGTAGACCTCGTCTGTCAGGTTCTTACCGAACAGCGACACCCGCCAGTCCTGGCCGTCCGAGGTGAGGCCGATGCGCGCTCCGACCAGAGTTGTGGCCGGTTCGAAGGAGCCTGGGCCAAGCGTCGGCTCAAGCTGCCTGTCGCCGACATAGCTGACGTCGGCATTGAGGAACCAGGTCAGGCCCGTGTCGGCAAGCGGCGCCTCCCACTGACCAGTCAAGCTCCAGCTCCACTTCGGGCTCTGCGAGGGAGTGAGGCCATTGTAATTGCAGGTCCCCGGCAAGGTCCCGTTCGGGACCTTGCCGGAATAGCACTGGCCGGCCGGATAGTCGGTGAACTCGGCGTCCATGTAGGACAGCGCGCCCCGCAGCGAGAGCTGCGTGATCGGATGGAACTGCGCCTCGGCCTCGAAGCCTTGCACCCGACGAGATCCGGCATTGGCGACGATGAAGCCGGTGCTGGTCACCGGGTTGAGGATGGAATCCTGGAAGTCGTCCAAGTCCATTCGATAGATGTCGGCATTGATCAGCAGGCGACGGTCTAGCCAGGTGGACTTGATCCCCAGCTCATAGGTCAGCGAGCTTTCCGCATCGAAATCCACGGGCACGCCCGCAGCGGCCGAACGTCCGTTGAAGCCGCCGGTCTTGTAGCCGGTGGCCGCAATTGCATAGGCCATCACGCCCGGCGACAGGTCATATTGCGCGCCCAGCGACCAGGTGAGCTTCTCCTCGGACCGATCGACGGCGCCGAGGTGGTTCACCGCGAAGACGGCGCGGGCCGCCAACGAAGCCGTGGGGTTGACGTCGGAATCGAAGAACGCGTCCTTGCCGTCCCAGCTGTAGCGCAACCCGCCGGTGAAGCGCAGCGCCTCACTGGCGTTCAGCGTCGCTTGTCCGAAGATCGCTGCGCTCCGTGTCTTCTGGGTGAAATAGAACCTGCTCTCGTCGGTAGGCAGGAAGGTGCGACCATTGGGCAAAGTGCGATTGGCGTGGACGCCCAGCGAGGTCCTGGTCGTGTGCGTAACGCTTTCCGAGAACAGGTAAAGTCCCGCCAGATAGCTGAACGTCTGCTCCACCGGCGAAGCGATCCGCAGTTCCTCGCTGTAGCCTTCCCGACGCAGGTACTGCTTGCCGGACGCGGTGGATTGCGGAAGGCCGTCGGCCGCCAGCGAGCGGATATCGTCCTTGTAGCCGTTCCACGCGGTGATCGAGGTCAGGGTGTGGCCGCTGTCGAGGTCCCAGTTGAAGCTCGCCGACAGGCCGTAGGCCTGGGTGACGTCCAGCCCTTGATTGTCGTCGTCGACGACGTGGTCCTTGTCGTCAAAATTCTGGAACGGCCGGCCCAGCGCCGCGGTCGCCGCGAGGAAGCCAGGAGTTGCGATGCCGGTCGGCCCCCTGGGATCGAGGGTCTCGGGGGTACAGCACTCCGAACGCATTCGAGTGAAGTAGCCGATGAAGTCGCCGGTCACGTTGTCGCGCGGCCGCCATTGCAACCGGCCCCGTACGCCGTACTGCTCGACGCCGTTCACGTCGTCGCCGGTGAAGCGATTGGTTTCGTAGCCGTCGCGCGAGCCGGCCCAGAACGAAAGTCGCCCGGCCAGGGTCTCAGTCAGGCCGCCGCCGACGTAACCGCTGATCTGCTTGTCGGAGTAGTCGCCAATGCGCAGAGCGAGCATCGCCTCGGGCGTTTGGGAAGGCGCACGCGAGGTGATGTTGATCGCGCCCACCGGCGTATTGCGGCCATAGAGCGTGCCCTGCGGACCACGCAGGACCTCCAGGGTCGAGATGTCCTGCAGGTTGGACTGGATGGGCCCGGCGGCGACAATATAGACACCGTCGATGAAGATGCCGACGCTGGCCTCGATCCCAGGGTTGGTGCCGGAGGTGCCGATGCCCCGCACGAAGACCGTCGAGTTGCGGTTGTTGTTGGACTGGGTGATCGAGACCGATGGGATCATGCGGGAGAGTTCCGCCGCGGTGACGACGCCGGTCTTCTCCAGGTAGTCGCCGCTCACCGCGCTGACCGACATGCCCACATCCTGGATGTCCTCGGCCCGCTTGTTAGCGGTGACGATGATCGTCTCCACCTCGGCGACCCTGTCCTGCGCGCGGGCCGGCGACGCCGCCGTCAGGACAAGGGCAACGGCGGTTCCGCCAAACAACATGCTCGCGAATCCACGACGGTCCATTTCGCTCCCCCTTTCATTGCACGACCTTGTTCCTGGCGGAGGGCCCGCCGAGCCGGTCGCGATAAATCAACCATAGTGGAATAAGAATTCCGGTTCAAGTCATGACACCCACACACGCTCCCCTGCGCGGGCCGGCACCCTTAGATCGCTCCTGCGGTGCGCAGATTCGCCATGCCGGCTTCGTCGTACCCGAGCGCGCGAAGCACCTCTTCAGTGTGTTCGCCGGTACGGGGCGGCGGACCGGCGATGACGCCGGGATTGGCCGAGAGGGAGATGGGGACGCCGATGACCGGCGTGGGTCGGGAGGCGTCGGCAGACCTCACCTGCTGCAGCAGGCCCATGGCCTGGACGTGCGGATGGTCGAGGGTTTCGGCAGGGCTCAGGACGGCGCCGGCCGGGATTCGCGCCGCGGCCAGGGCTTCCAGCGCTTCGGCGCGGCCTCGCGCGCCGCACCATTCCCCCACGCGGGCGCTGATCAACGCGCCATGCTCGCCGCGTGAGAGATCGTCAGCGAAACGCGGATCGTCCAGCCAGCCGGGCTCGTCGATCAAGTGCGCAAGACGGCGGAAGAGGGGCTGGCCGACGACCTGGATGAGGATCCAGCCATCCCGCGTCCTGAAAAGGTCTGCGGGCGCGGCCCCGAAGCTCCGATTTCCCAAGGGCGCGCGGTTGGAAGCGAGAACCGCCTGCTCGATGAGCGTAGGACTCATGAAGGCCAGCGCCGTGCCCAGCAGAGAGGTCGCCACCTCCTGACCTCGACCACTCTTCCGCCGTTCCATCAGCGCCAGCAGCGTCCCCACCGCGCTGTGGAGCGCCGTTCCAAAATCCACCCAGGGCACGGGGGTGCGGAAAGGCTGGTCAGGCAAGCCGGTCAGATAGACGGCGCCCGACATCACCTGGCCGATCCCATCGAACCCCACCTGGTCGCGGAGCGGGCCGTTCTGGCCATAGGCGGAAGGCGTCGTCAGGATGATGTCTTTCCGCACAACCTTCAGGCTCTCGTAATCGAGACCCATCGCACGCAGGGTCGCCGGCGGCAGATTGGCGACGACGACGTCGGCAGTGGCGACCAGCCGGCGGACCACCGCACGGCCGGGCTCGCTCATAGGGTCCAGGGTGATGGAGCGCTTGCCTCGGTTCATCTGCGAGAACAGCGCGCCGTCCAGGCCAGGTCCCAGCGGAGACACGAAGCGGTCCTCGCTGCCGTCCCGCTTTTCGATACGGATGACCTCAGCGCCGAACTCGGCAAGCAGAGCCGCGCAGTAAGGACCGGCGATGTAACGCCCGAAGTCCAGCACGCGCACGCCGTCCAGAATCCCCATCGCCTTCTCCTGCCCTGCGGGACGACTTCAGCCGAACAACAACTCGCATCCGGTGCCGGCGAGTGTCGCATCGACCACGTGGCGGCTGGCCGTCGGCAGAGCCTGGTACTCGGCTCGCAACCAGGCGAGGCACTTGGCGTGGTAGGCAAAGGTCTGCTGCACCCAAGGCAGGCCGTCGATTTCCGTCACCACCTCGGGCTTGCCCGAACGCGCCGCCTGGTCGTTCGCCAGCAAGAGCGGCGCGTAGACCCGTCCGATCTCACCGAGCAGGCCACGGACCGTTGTCGGCAGGTCCGCGGCGCTGAACCAGTCGTCACCGGCCGGCTCAAGACCGGAAAGATCTTCCACCGCGCCGACCCAGGCATGGACACGGGGGGCGCGTTCGGCCGTCAGCGCCAACGGCGTGGGATCGAAATGGGCCAATTGGGTGAGTTGCCCGAAGATCGCGAAGTCGCCGGCGCCCGGCCGCCCTCCCAAGAAGAAGGGTTGCGAACGCAGGTGGTCCTCCATCACGTCCAGGAACCGCCGGTAACTGGCCTCGATCACCGGGCGGGTCGTCTCGTTCGACCCCACATAACGAAGCCGCGGAATCTGGCGAGAGCGGATGATGTCGGCGGCGACCTCCAGTTCGGCGTCCGAACCACGCCCCCGCGTCCAGGCCGGCAGGATGCGGCCCGCATGGTAGGCGTCCTCCTCATAAGCCCAGCGATAGTGGAACATTGCCTTGGTCAGCCATTCGTCGCCGTAGTCCTCGATGAGGGCGTCGATGAACGCCAGCGCCGGATCGGCGGGCCTAACGTGCCGTTGAGCGTACTCGGCTTCAAGGCGCCTGATGATCGGCGTGGAGTCCGTTACGGCCTCCAGAACGCCCCCCTCGCCGGGGAGATAAAAGGTCGGCAACAGGCTGACCTTCGGTCGCGGCAGAAGCTTGCCGCCCCGCTGGGCGAGATTGTCGTGCGACGCAAGGATCAGCTTGTAGGGAATGCGGCGATAGCGAAGAACCGCCAGCATCTTGCGAGTGTACGGCGAGCCGGGAACCCCCGAAAGCACGATGCGCGAGGTCTGGTTCATGGGATCAGGTTCCGGATTGCTCGTTCGCGGAGAGGAGGCACGGGTCAGTTCACGGACCGGGTCTTGCCGGCCCAGAAGGGCTCGCGCAGGTCGCGGCGCATGATTTTGCCCGCGAGGTTTCTTGGGATGGAGGCGGCGAAGTCTACGCTCTTGGGCGCCTTGTAGCCGGCGATATGCTCGCGGACCCGGCGGATGATTTCCGCCTCGTCGCTGACGACCCCAGGGCGCAAGACGACGATCGCCTTGACGGCCTCGCCCCAGCGGGCGTCCGGCACGCCGATCACGGCGGCGTCCGCCACGTCCGGATTCCGGAACAAGGCGTTCTCCACCTCCGCCGGATAGACGTTCTCACCGCCGGAGACGATCATGTCCTTCACGCGGTCGTGGATGTAGAGGTAGCCCTCGGCATCGAAGTAGCCGGCGTCGCCGGTATGCAGCCAACCGTCGATGATCGTCCGGCCGGTGGCGTCGACGTCGCGATAGTACCCCGGCGTCACAACCCCGCCCTGAACCACCACCTCCCCCACCTCGCCCACGGCGCAGGCCTGGCCGTCGGAAGAAACCACCCTCACCCCGATCCCCGGCAAGGGCCGCCCGCAGGACTGCAGCTTCCCGCGCCCGTCGGCATGGTCGGCCGGCGCAAGCATGCAGACCGCGCTGGTCGTCTCCGTCATGCCGTAGCCCTGCGCGAAGGCGCACTTGAAGGTGTCGCGGGCTTCCACCAGCACCCGTTCGGTGATCGGCGAGCCACCGTAGGTGATCAGCTTCAGGGCGGAGAAATCGCGCTCAGCGATCCCCGGGACCTCCAGGCACATCTGCAACATGGCCGGTGCCATGGCCGCACGCGTGACCCGTTCGCGTTCGAAGATCTCGACCACCTGGGCCGGACGAAACTGATCGACGGTGATCAGGCGTGAACCGGAAATCAGGCTGCGCAGTAAGCCGTTGACGCCGTTCACATGAAAGAACGGAGCCGGCGCGAACACGACCTCGCCGGCGCCGGTTCGCGACCACTCGTGCCTGTCCATCGCCTCGAAGGAGCGGTTGTAGTTCCGATGGGTCAGCTGCACGCCCTTGGGCATCCCCGTCGTCCCGCTCGTGTACATCTGGATGAACACGTCCTCAGGGTCGACGGGACCGACGGGATCGTCACCGGACTGCCTGGAGCACCAGGCGTCGTAGCTTTCGGCAAGCGTGGAACCCTTGCCCACCACGATCACGGCGCGGGCGCGACCAAGGATCTCCGCCGATTGCGAGAGGCTCGGCAGGAGGTCCTCCTCGACGAACATCGCCTCGACCTGGGCGTGCTCGAGAATGTAGCGGACTTCGCCCGGCGCCAGCCGCCAGTTCACCGGCAACAATACGGTGGCGGCCTTCAGCGAACCGCAGAGAATCTCGATGAACTCAGGAATGTTGCGCGTCAGAGCGGCGATCCTGGCCCCGGGCCGACACCCCGCAGCGATCAGGCCGTTGGCGATCCGGCTGGCCCGCTGGTCAAGGGCTTCGAAGGTGATGTCCCGCCCGCCAGCGCTGCAGGCTATCGATGTCGGGCGGAGCCTCCCCTGCAAGCGGACGGCGCTCCCCATCACGTCGACCAATTCCATGCAGCCCCTCCTCGTATCCTCACCGTCTCGCTACGCGCGCTCCGGCTCCCCATCGGGCGACTATATAGGAACCATAATTCTGGTTCTCATCAAGTGGATTTTTCAAATTCCATCGTCGGAGTCTTCGCCGCTGCGGCTTGCGCCGGCGCTGGTCGCATGCGGCATGGTATCTGCTTGCCCCGCACTCATCGATCAGTGAGGCGTCCGCAGCCGACCATGCCGCCGCTCCCGGCACTTGACATGGCTCAGAGCACCAAGAAGAATGCGAATAGAAATTCCTATTTTAGAAAATTGCGGCGCCTGGGAGGGAACTCGAATGACCGAAAGCACCGCAGCCGCCCCTGCGGGAGGGCTCCAGACGACAGGGATGGCGCCCTTCTCACCGGCCTACACCCGCTACGCCATGTGGTTCTTGCTGCTGGTCTCGACGCTCAACTACCTGGACCGCCAGGTGGTCAACATCCTCGCCGAATCCATCAAGCGCGATCTTGACCTGAGCGACACCCAGATCGGGCTAATGACCGGCCTGGCGTTTGCGCTGTTCTACACCTTCCTGGGCCTGCCGCTGGCCCGGCTCGCCGACAATCCGAAGGTCAGCCGAAGCTCCCTGATCGCGGCCTCGCTAGCGGCCTGGTCGGCGATGACGGTCATGTGCGGCCTGGCGCAGAACTTCGTGCAGCTGCTTCTGGCGCGGGTCGGCGTCGGTATCGGCGAGGCCGGCTGCGCGCCGGCGGCGCACTCGCTGATCACGGACATGGTCCCGCGCGAGAAGCATGCCTCCTCGATGGCCTTCTACGGGATCGGCATCCCTATCGGCGGTCTCCTCGGCATGGTGATGGGCGGATTGCTCACCGACCTCTACGGCTGGCGATCCGCCTTCCTCGTCCTCGGCCTGCCAGGCCTGATCTTCGCCTTGCTGCTCTGGACCACCCTGAAAGAACCTCGGGGCGTCTTCAAGGAGCGGGCCCTTGCGTCCGCCACGCCCGCCCCGCCGCAGATGTCATTCCGCGAAGCCGTCGCTGAGGTCGCCGCGTCGAAGGCGTTCGTCCTGATCACCATCGCCGCCTCCTTCGTGGCCTTCCTCGGCTACGGCAAGACGGTCTGGCAGGCGATCCTGTTTATCCGCACGCACAATCTGTCGCCGGGCCAGGTAGGCCTGTGGCTAGGCATCTCCGCGGGCGTGGCCGGGGCGATCGGAATGTTCCTGGGCGGGTACTTCGCCGATCGCTTCGGCGCCAAGGACCCGCGCCGCGTCCTCGCTGCGCCGATCATCGGCATGGCTCTGGGAGCCCCCCTGCTGGTGGCGGGTTACCTCCAGGCCGACTGGCGGATCGCCCTAGTGCTGATCTTCCTGCCCTCCATCGCCAACAACCTCTTCTATGGTCCGACCTTCTCCTGCGCCCAGCGGCTGGTGAGCCCCCCTGCCCGCGCCATGGCGTCGGCCATCATCCTGTTCGTCATCAATCTGATCGGCCTGGGCCTGGGACCGCTGTTCTTCGGCATGTTGTCCGACGCCGTGCAGCCATTCGCCGGCGACCAGAGCGTGCGATGGGTGCTGGCCGGGGCCGCCGGCCTGGGCGTTGTCCCGGCGGTGTTCTTCTGGCTAGCCAGCCGGCGCCTCACCAGCGAACTCAAGACCATCTAGGCCCAGCTCGACACCCCGGCCGACGAGGCCGGGAGAGCGGTCACGCACGCACACCCCTTCAAGGCGAAGCATATGAAAACCAGGATCACCGAACTCTTCGGCATTGAACATCCGATCATCCAGGGCGGCATGCACTATGTCGGCTACGCCGAGTTGGCGTCGGCGGTGTCGAACGCCGGCGGCCTGGGGATCATCACTGGGCTCACCCAGCCGACGCCTGAAGCTTTGGGGAAGGAAATCGCGCGCTGCCGCGAGATGACCGACAAGCCGTTCGGCGTGAACCTGACATTCCTGCCCAGTTTCCAGGCGCCGCCCTATCCGGAATATATCGACGCCATCATCGCCGGCGGCGTGAGGGCGGTGGAGACGGCCGGCCGCAACCCGCAGGATCACATGCCGCGCATGAAGGCGGCCGGGATCAAGGTGATCCACAAATGCACCTCGGTGCGCCACTCGCTGAAGGCGGAAGCCATCGGCTGCGACGCGGTCAGCGTCGACGGCTTCGAATGCGGCGGGCACCCGGGCGAAGACGATATTCCCAACATGATCCTGCTGCCGCGCGCGGCCGAGGAGCTGAAGATCCCCTTCGTCGCCTCCGGCGGCATGGCCGACGCCCGCAGCCTGGTGGCTTCGCTGGCTCTGGGCGCCGAGGGCATGAACATGGGCACCCGCTTCATCGCCACGCGCGAGGCGCCCGTGCATGAGAACGTCAAGCGCGCCCTGGTGGAGGCCGACGAGTTGCAGACACGGCTGGTCATGCGGCCGCTGCGCAACACCGAGCGCGTGCTGCTCAACGCCGCGGTCGAACAAGTGCTGCGGATCGAGGCCGAGAGGGGCGCGGAAACCACCATCGGCGACATCCGGCAGTATGTGGCTGGCGGCCAGAGCCGGCTGGTGTTGCACGAGGGTCAAATGGACGCCGGAGCCTGGAGCTGCGGCATGGTGGCCGGGCTGATCCACGACGTCCCGACGGTAAAGGAACTGATCGACCGGATCATGAACGAGGCCGAGGAAATCATCCGTCGGCGGCTGGAAGGCCTGCTGGCCGCCTGAACGCGCCCGGACAGTTGAAAGGAACGGAGATCATGACAAGCCAGTTGATCGAGACGGTGGAAGACGGAATCGCCACCTTGACCATGAACCGCCCGGAAGCGCGCAACGCCCTGTCGGGCGAAATGCTGGCTGCGCTGTCCGAAGCCGCCCAGCGGCTGGCGGGCGACCGCGACGTTCGAGCTGTGGTCCTGACCGGGGCGGGCGGCGCATTCTGCGCCGGCGGCGACGTCAAGGGTTTCGCGAGCGACAGCGGAGAGGGAACGAGCTTCGAGCAAAAGCTGTATTCCCTCCGCACCGGCATGGATCTCAGCCGCATACTCCATGAGATGCCCAAGCCGACCCTGGCGGTCATCGCGGGCGCCGCGGCCGGCGCGGGCCTGTCCATAGCGCTGGCCTGCGACCTTCGGATCGCCGCCGCCGAGGCCAAGCTCACCACCGCGTTTTCGAAGGTGGGCGTCTCCGGCGACTATGGCGGCAGCTATTTCCTCAGCCATCTCGTCGGCTCCGCGAAGGCGCGGGAGCTCTATTTCCTGGCCGACGTGATCACCGGCGCGGACGCTGAGAAGCTCGGCGTCGTGAACTGGGCCGTACCGGCGTCGGAGCTCGCTCAGGCGGCCGGAGCCATGGCCCGCCGACTGGCTGAACTGCCGACGATCGCGGTGGGCTATATGAAGAAAAATCTGAACGCCGCCGACCAGGGCACGTTGAGCGACGTCCTCGACTTCGAGGCCGTGAACATGGTGCGGACGATGATGACCGAAGACCACAAGGCCGCGTCCAAGGCGTTCGTTGAAAAGCGTGCACCGCGGTTTTCGGGCCGGTGACGCGAGCCACGCCCCGACAAGGCCAAGACGTCGACTGACGTCCTCGCGGCCTTCGACGCGCGCCTCGGGTCGCGTCGAAGGCTCACCTGACTGCTACCGAAGGAACTGCAGACAACCGGACGTTTCGAGAATGGGATCGATACGTTCGCGCGCCGCGCCGTTCAGCGCCGCATAGGCGCCACGCAGGACCTGAAGGCACTTCGCCTGATAGCGGAACGCCGCCTGGCTGTAGGTTTCTCCGAGCACGGTGAACGACATGGTTTCCGCACCGCGCTCGAACGCCTCGGCGTTGGCCACGAGAAACGGCAGGTAAACCTCTCCCGCCAGCGTCAACAGAGCCTCGACTCCTTTCGAGACGGCTTTGACGGACCACTCGCCCTCGATCCCGCCAAGGTCGTCCACATGCATGATCCAGCGCGCCGTATAGGGCGCGGTCGAACGCAGCAGCTCGTTCGGCGTCGGATCGACGATGAGCTGCGAGAGCTGGCCATAGAGCGCGAACTCGGCGCGCGATGGACGGTCGCCGAAGAAGTACCAGCCGTTGACCACGTGCGCCTCCAGGGCCGCCAGGGTGCGCCGACAGGTCTCCTCGATCAGCGGCTGGTTGGCCTCAGTGCATCCAACCAGGGCCAGCCTTCCGATCTGACGATCGCCGAATTCACGTGCGAAGCCGCGGATATTGGCCAACCCGCCGCCCTGGAACCGGTCGAAGCCAAGCCAGTGGCCCATCTGGTCCTGATCGCGGGCGCGGAACCAGCGATAGTGGAACATATATTTGGTGACCCACTCGTCGGCGAAGTCCTCCAGAAGGAAGGCCAGAAAGGCGTCCCCCGCATCCTCCGGGACGATCGAGCGTTCGCCCGGGTGCAGGCGCTCCAGCTCGTCGATCATCGGTGTGGAATCGTTGTGGTACGATCCGTCGAGGAACTGGATGACGGGAATGACCGCGACCTTCAGCGGCACACGCCCAGCCAGGTCCTGGTTGCCGCCCCGGATCCAGATGTGCGGCAGGCGGCGATAGCGAAGGATCGCGCGCATCTTCATCGTATAGGGCGATCCCAGACTTCCGTGGATGCGGTAGTGTTCTTGCGCCATAGGCGGGCCTCCGGATTGCAGTAAGGGTTCGGTGCGGTCGGAGGGGAGAGAGCCAGGCGGGACGCTGGCTCTCGCCCACGTCAGAAGCGGTAGGTGACTTCCAGTCCGAAGGTGCGCGGTTCGGCGTAGTAGCCATGGAACCCCTCGGCCCCCGCGGTCCCGCCTGTGCTGACCATCGGCGCCAGCGGAATTCCGCCGATCCGCTGATAGTAGTGTTCGTCGGTCAGATTCTTGCCCCAGAGGGCAAGGTTCCAACGTCCGTCGCCGATGTCGAGCGCGAGACTGCCGTTGAGCAGGGTCACGGCCTCCTGACGCGAACGCGGATCCAGCGCCGCATCCAGCAGCATCGAGCTGGTGTGCTGGACTTCCAGCCGGCCGTTGAAGGTCAGGTCATCGGTGATCGGCCGCGAATAGTCTGCCGCCAGATTGAATTTCCACTCCGGCGAACTCACGGGAGTCATGCCGTTGAAGGAACAGGTGTTGGGCAAGCTGCCGTCTGGCGCACGGCCGGCGTAGCAGGGACCGATGGTGTAGTCGGTGAACTCGGCGTCGAGGTAGGTGAGGCCGCCGGAAAGCCGCAAATGCTCGCCGACCACCGCAGCGAAATCGCCCTCCAGCCCACGCACCCTGCGTTCGCCAGCGTTGCCGGTCAGAAAGCCCGAGCGGGTGACCGGATTGAGAATGGATTCCTGGAAGTCGCTGAGCACCATGTTGAACAGCGTGAGGTTGACCCTCACTCGCTGGTCGAAGAGCTGGGATTTCACGCCGAGTTGGTAGTCTATCGAGGATTCCGGTTCGAACTGGACGGGGGCCGAGGGCGCCTGGCGGCGGGCGTTGAAGCCGCCGGCCTTGTAGCCGGTGGAGACGCTGGCGAAGACCATGACGTCCGGCGTCAGGTCGTATTGGGTGCTGAGCAGCCAGGTGAACTTCTCCTCGCTTCGCGAGACATCGCCGATTGGGTTGGGCCCAAACAGCGCCTGGAACGCTGCATTGGTCCCCGGCGAGTTGGTGTGATTGATCACCCCCTCCTTCTCTTCCCACACGTAGCGAGCTCCGGCCGAGACCCGCCACCGTTCGGAAAGATTGAATCGTGCCGTGCTGAACAAGGCGGTGCTTGTGGTCTTCAGATCCGCTTCGGAACGCATCGCGTCCCCGGGATTGAAGTGCTGCGGCCCGCCCAGCGCAGCCGGCAACGGAAACAGCCGGTTGGCGTCCGGCCCCACCGTCACGGTCGACCAGAAGTCATAGGTCTGCCGATAGAGATAGAGGCCCGCAATGTATTCGAAGAACCCTCCGACCGGAGAAGCGAGGCGCAGTTCTTCGCTGTAGGAGTTTATCTCCCCGCGCTCGATCAGGGTGGCCACTTTCTGCGGCAGGGCATCGGCGGAGTAGGGATCGGCCGAGCCAATGTTCACGTCCCAGGCCGTGATCGAGGTCAGGCTATGACCGCCGGAAAGCTCGAACTGCCCAGTCACGGAAAGGCCGTACGATCTGGCGCGATCATTGGTGACGTCGTCGGCCTGGACTACGAAATCGCCGCTGGTGAAGTTCTGAAAATCGTAGCCCAGCGCCGCGGTGGCGGCGAGGAACCCCGGCGTGGCGACACCGCCAGGACCGGTCGGATTGATCGCATCGGCCACGCCGCCATGCGACCTCACGTCTGAGTAGTAGCCAATGAAGTTGACCTTCAGATCGTCGCTCGGCCGCCAGAGAAGGCGCAGGCGTGCGCCCTCTCCTTCCATGTCGTTGACCCACTCGCGGGTCGCCAGATTGTAGGCGAAACCTTCACGCGATCGCGCCCAGAATGAAGCGCGGGCGGCGAGGTCCTCGCCCAAGCCCCCGCCGACATAGCCCTTGGCGTAAATCTGGTCATAATTGCCGACACCGGCGCTCAGCATCGCCTCCGGCGTCGATTGCGGCTCGCGAGTGACGATGTTGATGGCGCCGACCGGGGTGTTGCGGCCATACAGGGTGCCTTGTGGGCCTCGCAGCACCTCGACCGCCTGGATGTCCACCAGATCACCCTGCAGCACGCTCAGGCCCGGCAGATAAACGCCATCCAAGAATACCCCGACGCTGTATTCGATGCCTGGGTTGTTCCCCGAATTGCCGATGCCGCGCAAGGAAACGGTCGTGTTACGGGTATTGTTTGTCCCCTCCATCCGGAGGCTCGGCACGATGGCCGACAGTTCACGGAAATTGACCACCCGGGCGGCTTCCATTTCCCGGCCGCTGACCGCGGTGATCGACAACGGCACGTCCTGGACGCTTTCCACTCGCTTCTGGGCGGTGACCACCAGTTCCTCAAGCTGAACATCTGGCGACTGGCTGTAAGCCGGCGCCGCGGCGAGCCATCCACCGGCTATCGCCGTTGCGGCGACGCACCCGCAGCATCGCGTCGTTGTCTTCCTATGCACGCTACGCCCCCCCAAAGGCTCTCATTATCGGAACCAGAATTCATATTCCGAATTGCAGGTCATCTTGTCAATCACACGTTCGCGCTCGTCGCCGAGCAGCTTCCATGGGGCAGGTCCAAGAAATTCTAGAAGAAGTCGGCCGCACCAATCCGGACGCTATCGACAGCGCCGCCGCCATGGTCGAAGACGCCATTGATCGCCAGACCGACCAAGATGCGGCCGTAGTCGCCATGATGATCATGGTCTCTTTGCGGGAACATTCACTCCGGGCGCGCTACGGTCTGAACTGACCGCTGGAGATATACGGCGCTTCCCAACGCCCTCGCCTACCCGGTCCGCGATATCGTTTCAGCCGCACGTTGAAGCAGCGGCAAGGCGCGCTCCACCAAGCTTGCCATGTCCATGCGGCTCGCTTCGGCCGAGACATTGAGCGCAGCATTGACGCCGCCGGAGCGATCATAAACGGGCACGGCAAGAGAGATCAGGCCGCGCTCCAGTTCCTGATCGCAGATGCACCAACCCCGCTCGCGGGTTTCCCGCAAGATCCTTCGCAAGGCCTCGTGGTCGGTTACGGTGTAGGGTGTGAGCGCCTCGAAGCTGCGCCCCTGCAAAAAGTTGTCGACCTCCGCCAGTGATCGATAGGCGAGCATCACCCGTCCCGTCGAGGTGTGGAAGGCCGGCAACCGGCTGCCGATGCGCAGGTTGAGCGTCATCATTCGGCTTGCGGTGACGCGCGCCACATAGACCACCTCGTCGCCTTCCAACACGCTGAGCGAACAAGACTCGCCCACCTCTCGCGTCACGTCGGTCAGCACGATCTGGGCCCCTTCCCACGGCCCGACCCCCGAAAGGTATGCGTAGCCGAGATCAAGGATCCGCGGCGTCAAGCGAAAGTCACGACCATCGGTTCGCGCGTAGCCTTCTTCCGCCAATGTCAGCAGCAGGCGTCTGGCGGCCGCTCGGGTGATGCCGACCTTTTCAGCTACCTCGCTCAACGTCATCGCCGGCGTCTGAGCTGAGAAGGCGCGAATGACTTCAAGACCGCGGGCGAACGACTGCACGTAGTCGCGGCGAGTCTCATCGCTTTCCGATTTTGTGCGCATATCGCACATCTGTACGAAAATATTGACGCATAAGCGAGTGCGCCGTAGCGGCAAGATCGCGCAACTAGGCGATGGAGAACGCGTCATGGCCCTCGACACCGGCGACCAGCAGAAGACCTTCAACTGGGAAGATCCGCTGGACCTCGGCTCGCGCCTCACCGAGGAGGAGCGGATGGTGTGGGAGAGCGCCCGCGCCTACGCCCGCGAGAAGCTGCTGCCGCGCGTGGTCTCGGCCTATGCCGACGAGCGCTTCGACCGCGAGATCATGACCGAGATGGGCGCCCTGGGCTTCCTGGGCGCGACCCTGCCCGAGCAATATGGCGGCGCCGGCGTCAGCCACGTGGCCTACGGCCTGATCGCCCGTGAGATCGAGGCGGTCGACAGCGGCTACCGCTCGGCGATGAGCGTGCAGTCCTCGCTGGTCATGTACCCGATCTACGCCTTCGGCTCGGAAGAGCAGAAGATGAAGTACCTGCCGGGCATGGCCCGCGGCGAGATCGTCGGCTGCTTTGGCCTGACCGAGGCCGACGGCGGCTCTGACCCGGCCTCGATGCGCACGGTGGCCAGACAAGTCGACGGCGGCTACGTGCTGAGCGGCGCCAAGATGTGGATCACCAACAGCCCGATCGCCGACGTGGCGCTGGTCTGGGCCAAGCTGGACGGGGTGATCCGCGGCTTCCTGGTCGACCGCGGCTCGGAGGGCTTCGCCACCGCCAAGATCCAGAACAAGCTCTCCCTGCGCGCCTCGGTCACCGGCGACATCTCGCTGAGCGACGTGTTCGTGCCCGAGAACCAGATGCTGCCGAACGTCAGCGGCCTGCGCGGCCCGTTCTCGTGCCTGAACAAGGCCCGCTACGGCATCAGCTGGGGCGCGATGGGCGCGGCCGAGTTCTGCCTGCACGCCTCCCGGGAATACACCCAGACCCGCAAGGTGTTCGGCCGGCCGCTGGCCGCCCGCCAGCTGGTGCAGAAGAAGCTGGCCGACATGCAGACCGAGATCGCCCTGGGCTTCGAAGGGGCGCTGGCGCTCGGCCGGCTGCTCGACCAGGGCGCCTGGGTCCCCGAAGCCATCAGCCTGATGAAGCGCAACAACTGCGGCAAGGCCCTGGCCATCGCCCGCGAGGCCCGCGACATCCACGGCGGCAACGGCATTTCCGGCGACTATCACGTGATGCGCCACGCGGCGAACCTCGAGACCGTCAACACCTACGAAGGCGCGCACGACGTCCACGCCTTGATCCTGGGTCGCGCGATCACGGGCGAGAACGCCTTCTGATTGAGGTCACGGGTCCCGTCGACGTAGCCGACTTTCCGCATGCCGCTTGGTGCCGACAACGGACATCGGCCACGCGCCTAGAAGCGGACTCGCCTGAAAGAAGGCCGGTTCCCGAAAACGGGACCGTCCTGACGTGCCCTTAGCGGACCTTTAGGCAGCCTGCTGGAGGCTGTGCCGTCAGGAGATGGGCAAATGAGCTACGAGGCGGTCGATGACGGCATCAACGCGTGGGCAGCGAGGCACGGCCTGCCCCTCAGCACTGAGTTCGGCGGCCGGCCCCACCGTTATTGTTATGTCAGCGCCGGGGAAGCTGAGTGCTTCCGAGTTTCAATTGAGGAGCCCGCGGACGGGACAATCACCGTCAGCGAAGACGCCGTACTCCATCGCGCCTGGCAGGTGCCGGTTGCCAAACTGAGCACATCGCTCGATGAAGCCATGGAGCAGATCGCCCAATGGTCCCGGCGACGCCGTCGATTCTAGGTCCATGGAGCCTGACGGCCTGCACCGCGCAGCCATACGCCTGCAGGACCGGCGCGAGGATGGCGACGAGTACTCTGCCACCTAGGAGCCGCCTTTCGCTCCCGCTGTACGCCGCGCCGAGGCCGTTCCAAGTTTGCACGATGAGCCCTCTGCCCACTATTCTCCTGAAGTACGGGGAGCGCATGACGAAAAGAAATCGGGGCCGTTACAGTAACACGTGGTCAAATTTTCTAGCGCCCCTGCTCTAACAAGGGACGTCGCTCCGACTCTGCCGCATATAATCTCGACATCAATTGGAGAATATCAAAGCGTTCTAGTTCCTCAGGCCTCCACCGACGCTGGTGATTGCCTGCTTGAAAACCTGGATTGGATTCTTCAGGCACCAAACAAGCCGGCGCTGCGACTTCTCCTCAACCGGTTGGAGCCGTGGACCGCGCCTGAGCCACGGCTCTCCGGACAACTTGTCGAACCCTCCGAACCCGCGCCGCGTCCGCCGCAGCCGTTGCCGCCAGCACCGCCGCCATTCACCGAACCCGAGCCCAGCCAAGCTGACTTCGTCAAGCGCCTACCCAATCGACTTGCCAACGCCTTCAATCGTGCGCTGTTTGCGAGGGACGGGCTTACGCGCGAAGAAGCTGCTGAATTCGAAGCGGCACACGAAAGTTGGAGAACCAAGCTCCGCACGTATGAGCGAGTGGATGAGGCGCACGAGGCGCTGGTCCGGGCACACACCCAGGACCAGGCGGCCTACCTGAAGCAGTTTCCGACCTGGGAGACCCGCAAGAACGCATACGATGCGCGCGTCGCGTCGCTGCGAGAGGAACTGGCGAAAGCCGAATTCGGGTACAGGCAAGACCTCGCGAGGCGAGAGGCGGCGCGAGATTCCGATCTGTCGCACCTTGAGCGCCTTCTCGATGCAGCCCCCGACGGTGCCGCCCAAGACGTGATCGAGCTGGCAAGGCAGTGCTGGCTTGCGATCCCCCTGCCGGAGGACTTTCCGCGAAGCTTCGTCGGCGAATATGACCAAGAAGCTCGTATTCTTCTCATTACGATCACGGCGCCCGATTTCGAACGGGTTCCGCTATGGACCCCGCTCAAGACGACGCGGAAGCCCGCTGGTGAGCGGGCCCGTAGGCTTGCCCAGCAAAAGGTCGCCTACAGCCTGTGCCTGCGCTTGATCCACGAGATCTTCGCGACACCAGAGCTTAGCGGCGTCGACATGGTCGCGATCAATCTTGAGCTTGAACATTCTGGCAAAAGGGACGGACGCATTCGCCGCGATGTTATGGCTTCCATCAAAGTCGCGCGGCTCGATTTTGAACCTATCGACATACGAGCCGTCGACCCAAAGCTCTGCTTCAGGGCGCTAAAGGGGCGGGAGACCCCCAGCTTCGAGGAAATCTCCTCCGTCATGCCGCTCCTGTCCTTCGATAGGTCGGACAAGCGCATCGTCGCCGGACGCGACGTGGCAGACACCCTACCCCTAAGCAGCAATCTCGCGGCGATGCCCTGGGAGGATTTCGAGCACATAGTCCGCGAACTTTTTGGGAAAATGTTCAGCGAACGCAGCCCCGGCGCCGAAGTGAACGTGACGCGCGCCAGCCGCGACTATGGGGTTGATGCTCTCATCTACGATCCCAATCCGATCTTGGGCGGGAAGTACGTTATTCAGGCCAAGCGCTATGTAAATACAGTCGATGTCGCCGCCGTCCGAGATTTATTCGGTACTGTTCAGAATGAAGGCGCATCGAATGGATTCCTCGTCACTACGAGCAGCTATGGCCCTGACGCTCATTCATTCGCGAACGGCAAACCGATAGTCCTCATCGACGGCCCCCAACTGCTCGGCTTGCTGGCGAAATTTGGATATGATTTCAGAATTGATCTTGCCCAGGCGAGACGAGAGCTAGGCCTAGCTGTCAGACCCAAAGGAAGAGCTAGGCACTAGGCTTCCGCTCTTGACGCTTACAGCGTAGGTGAGGCGGTCGCGCTCACCAACGTGCGTTCAAAGCGGATATGTGGAAGGTCGGCTAAGAGCCGATTGTGTTGAAGAAGTCGGATCTCGGGCGGGACAGCTATCAGGCGCGCTGGCGCGCATCGCCCTCTCAGGCCGTTGCGAGGGTCGGCGGCGGGATCAGCTTGGCCAGCTTGCGCAGGTTCTGGGCTGTTGCGGCGAGGTGGAACTCATCTCGGGCGCCTTGGGGACCGTGGAGCCGCAGGCGTTCGAGTTTCAGGATCCGTTTGAGGTGGGCGAACAGCATCTCGACCTTCTTCCGCTCTCGCCTTGAGGTGACGTAGGCGTCGGTCTTGGCGATCGCGCGGGCGAGGTCCCTGGCGCCTTCGTAGATCGAGCGGGTCACCTTGCGGGCCGGCGTGTTGGGCGAGCAGCGGCTCTTCAGAGCGCAGGCGTCGCAGTCGGCCTTGCTGGCCCGGTAGCGATAAGTGTCGTCCGGCGGGACATCGGGATGATCGATGCGGAAGGCTCGCCGGTGCTGTTTCAGCTCCTTGCCGCCCGGACAGCGGTACAGGTCGCCCTCCGGATCGTAGGTGAAGTCGCTGCGAGCGAAGGTCCCGTCGTCGCGGCTGGACTTGTCGATGACCGGGATGTGCGGCGCGATGTGCTGCTTGTTGACCAGCCAGTCCAGCATCTCGGCCGAGCCGTAGGCGGTGTCGGCTGCGAGGCGGCCAGGCTGCAAGTCATGGCGCTCGCGCACCCGCTCAATCATCGTCCTGACCGCGCCGACCTCGGCCTGGCGCACCGCCGTACTGGCTTCGACATCGACGATCACCGCATGATCGAGATCGATCAGGTAGTTGGTGGCGTAGGCGAAGTAGGCCGGCCCCTTGTCGGCGCCGGTCCAGCGCGAGGCCGGATCGGCCGGCGAGATGAACTTCGGAACGACCGGTGTGGCCGCTCCAAAGGCGGCGTCGTCGAGCACCGCCAGATACTCTGCGATGGCGCGGCTGGTCGCCTCGGCGGGAAGCCCCTCAGCGCCCGGCACGCCGCGCTGGCGATTGGCGTCGGCCTTGATCAGGCTGGCGTCGGCGGCGAAGCCTTCGCCGCCGACCAGACCCTCAGACATGCAGCGCTCGACGACGCTCTCGAACAAATGGCGTAGCAGATCGCTGTCGCGGAAGCGGCCGTGGCGGGTCTTAGAGAAGGTCGAGTGGTCGGGCACGTCGCCGTCGAGGCCGAGCCGGCAGAACCAGCGATAGGCGAGGTTGAGATGCACCTCTTCACACAGCCGACGCTCTGACCGGATCCCGAAGCAGTAGCCGACGATCAGCATCCGGATCAGCAGCTCGGGGTCGATCGAGGGCCGGCCGATCGGACTGTAGAACGGGGCCACGTGAGCGCGTACGCCCTCCAGATCGACGAACCTGTCGATCGCCCGCAGCATGTGGTCGGCTGGCACGTGGCGCTCGAGCGAGAACTCGTAGAACAGCGCCGCCTGGTCGATCCGCCGCTCGCCCATCATCGCCGTCTCTCCCGACCCAAGGAGAGTGAATCAGGCCCGAGTCACCGCTTCAACCGGCCTTTTTCAACACAATCAGCCCGCAGCAGTCATACAAGGGCAATTAGGGGCGACCCCCGAGAATCACTTCTTACGAAATTTGAATCATTCTTTGTCGAACTCGACAAAGTGTTAGATGTTTGGGAACTAAAAAATTGGAGCGGGCGATGGGATTCGAACCCACGACATTCAGCTTGGGAAGCTGACGCTCTACCCCTGAGCTACGCCCGCGCCGGTCGCGCGCCGTTTGGGCGGGGCGGACCAAGGCCTTCCATCTAGCGATTCCCTGCGCGCGGCTCAAGCGGCGGCCGAGGCAGCGTGAAGATTCCCGCGATAGTCGTGCGCCGCGCGCGAAACGCGCAGAATCATGCCCGTTTTCCGCGCGTCCTGCGCCTCATGGTTAAGGCGTTACAATTTTTCATGGTAAATTCATGCTAACGCTGTTGCGCCAAAAGGTCGCGGCCGGCTAATTGCGCGCTCCAATAGCGTCGGCTCTCGAAGCACAACACCAAGTGGTTCTCGGGCCCGGCGCACCTGTAAGCTGGAGTACCGTATGAAGAAGCTGTTTGTCGGGGCCGCGCTCGCCGTCTCGATGTTGGCCGCCGCTCCGGCCGCCAACGCCGCGCAATACCTGAACCTGACCACCCCGGCCGCTGACGGCTCGATCACCGGCGTGTTCGGCGACACCGCCGTCGCCGGCGGCAACTTCTCGCATGTCTTCGACTTCGTCTTCCCGACCAACGGCGCCGGCGGCGCGACCATCAGCTCGATCCTGACGCTGGGCTCGCCCCTGACCAACATCAACTTCTCCTCGGTGAAGCTGAACGGCGTCGAGCTGGACCTGGTCTCGCAAGGCAACGTCGAGTTCCGCTCGCTGTTCAACCTGCCGATCACTGCCGGCGCGCAGAAGCTGGAAGTCTTCGGCTGGAGCGGCGGCAACGGTTCGTACAGCGGCACCCTGACCTTCGGGTCGGCGGTTCCGGAACCGGCCACCTGGGCGATGATGATCATCGGCTTCACCGGCGCCGGCGTCGCGATCCGCGCCAACCGTCGCAAGGGCGCCCTGGCCACCGCCTAAGCCCCCGACGATCTGACGGCTTTAAGGACCCGCCTGCCCCGCGCCGGCGGGTCCTTTTGTTTTGACGCTCCCGCTCAGCGGCCGCACGATGGCGCAAACAACGAGAGGGAGGCCGCCATGGCCGACGGCGAGATCCAGACCCAGGCCAAGTTCACGGCCATGACCGAGGGCACCCAGGACGACTGGATGGCCATCATGAAGGCCGCCGGGCCGTTCAACCGCACCCTGCCCGACCGGCTGATCGGCCATCTGAAGATGCTGCAGGGCGACGACGGCGGCTATCCGGTCGACCGGCTGGAGCACTCGCTGCAGACCGCGACCCGCGCCTTCAAGGACGGCCGCGACGAGGAGTACGTGGTCTGCGCGCTGATGCATGACATCGGCGACATCCTGGGCCCGGCCAACCACGCCGAGGTCGGGGCGGTGATCATGAAGCCCTACGTGTCGGAGCGGAACCACTGGATGCTCGACAAGCACGGCATCTTCCAGGGCTACTACTTCTTCCACCACCTGGGCCTGGACCGCGACATGCGCGAGCAGTTCCGCGGCCATCCCGACTTCGAGTACACGGCGCAGTTCTGCCACCTGTACGACCAGAACAGCTTCGACCCGGCCTACCAGTCGATGCCGCTGGAGGCCTTCGAGCCGATGATGCGGCGGGTGATGGAACGGCCGAAGCGGTCGATCTACAAGCGCGACGAGGCGTAAGGGGCTCCCCCGCTAGGGGAGATGGCTCGCCACAGGCAAGACGGAGGGGGCCGACGGCGCACCGCAGTCCCCCTCGGTCGGCTTCGCCGACAGCTCCCCCCGCGGGGGGCCATTTGCTCTAGGCGTCCATGTCCAGCGAGTAGCCGGCCGAGCGCACGGTGCGGATCGGGTCGATCATCGCCTCTTCCTTGTTGAGCGCCTTGCGCAGGCGCCCGACGTGGACGTCGACGGTGCGGGCCTCGACATAGACGTCCGAGCCCCAGACCGCGTCGAGCAGCTGCTCGCGGCTGAACACCCGGCCCGGGTGCTGCATCAGATAGTCGAGCAGTCGGAACTCGGTCGGGCCGAGATGGATTTCCTTGCCCGCTCGCTTCACCCGGTGGGCGACGCGGTCGATGGTCAGGTCGCCGATGTGCACGCGGTCCTCGGCCAGGCCCGGACGGATCCGGCGCAGCACCGCGCGGATGCGCGCCGACAGCTCGCTCATCGCGAACGGCTTGACGATGTAGTCGTCGGCCCCCGTGTCCAGGCCGCGGATCCGGTCGCTCTCCTCGCCGCGGGCGGTGAGCATGATGATCGGCACGTTGCGGCTTTCCGAGCGCTGGCGCAGCCGTCGGCAGACCTCGATCCCGGAGATCTTCGGCAGCATCCAGTCCAGGATGATGATGTCGGGCAGGCGCTCTGAAACGAGCGTCAGCGCTTCCTCGCCGTCGGCGGCCACGACCACGTCGTAGCCTTCCTTGTCGAGGTTGTATTGCAGCAGGGTCGAGAGGGCGTCTTCGTCCTCGACCACCAGAATGAAGGGCGTCAAGTCAGCAGGCTCCTAGACGCTCAGCGCGTCCGTCTTCGGCCGGTCCGCGGAGATCATCTCCTCGCCGGTGATTTCGTAGTGGATGATCTCGGCGATGTTGGTCGCGTGGTCGCCGATGCGCTCGAGGTTCTTGGCGACGAACAGCAGGTGGGCGCAGGCGGTGATCGTGCGCGGATCGCCCATCATGTAGGTCAGCAGCTCGCGGAACAGGCTGTTGTAGTGCTCGTCGACCTCGTCGTCGCGCGACCAGACGGCCAGGGCGCGGTCGAGGTCCGAGCCGGTATAGGCGTCCAGCACGTCCTTCAGGCGGCCCGCCACCAGCCGGCCCATGCGCTCGATCGAGCGGGTCAGCGGGCTGATCGGCTCGGCCTCGTTGAGGATCATGGTGCGCTTGGCGATGTTCTTGGCCAGGTCGCCGCAGCGCTCGAGGTTCGAGGCGATCTTCATCGCCGCGACGGTCTTGCGCAGATCGTTGGCCATCGGCTGGCGCAGGGCGATCAGGCGGATCGCCTTGCGCTCGATGTCGGCCTCCAGCACGTCGAGCCGCTCGTCGCGGCCGACCACGGCCTCGGCCAGGGCCTGGTCGCGCTTGACCACCGCCTCGAGGGCGTCGCCGACCTGCGCCTCGGTGAGCCCGCCCATCCGCGCGCAGTCGGCGGTCAGGGTGTTCAGTTCGTCTTCGTAGGATTTGACGATGTGCTCGTTCATGTCCCTGCCCCTAGCCGAACCGGCCGGTGATGTAGTCCTGGGTGCGGCTGTCGCGCGGGTTGGTGAAGATCTCGCCGGTGGGACCGGCCTCCACCAGCTTGCCCAGGTGGAAGAAGGCGGTCTTCTGCGACACCCGCGCGGCCTGGGCCATCGAGTGGGTGACGATGACGATGCAGTACTGGTTGCGCAGCTCGTCGATCAGTTCCTCGATGCGCGCGGTGGCGATCGGGTCGAGGGCCGAGCACGGCTCGTCCATCAGGATCACTTCCGGCGACACGGCGATGGCGCGGGCGATGACCAGGCGCTGCTGCTGGCCGCCCGACAGGCCGGTCCCCGGCTGGTGCAGGCGGTCGGCGACCTCGGCCCAGAGGCCGGCGCGCTTCAGCGAGGATTCGACGATGCCTTCCAGCTCGGTCTTGCCCGAGGCGATCCCGTGGATGCGCGGACCGTAGGCGACGTTCTCGAAGATCGTCTTCGGGAACGGGTTCGGCTTCTGGAACACCATGCCGACGCGGGCGCGCAGCACCACCGGGTCGATGGAGCGGTCGTTGACGTCCTCGCCGTCCAGCTCGATGCGGCCGGTGACCTTGCAGCCCGGGATGGTGTCGTTCATCCGGTTGATCGAGCGCAGGAAGGTCGACTTGCCGCAGCCCGACGGCCCGATCAGGGCGGTGACGGAGTTCTCCGGCACGTCGAGCGAGACGTCGAACAACGCCTGCTTCTCGCCGTAGAAGACGCTGACGTCGCGGGCGCGGATCTTGATCGGCGCGTTGGGAAGGGCCGCATGACTGCGGTCGACGGCGATGTGGACAGGGGCGGCGGCTGTATCGTGAGCCATGGCGTCATCTCGCTGGCTGGGCATGGAAAACCTCGGGATCAGGCGCATCGCGTCACCACCGCCGCTCGAAGCGGCGCCGAACTAGGATGGCGGCCAGGTTCATGATGATCATGAAGACCAGCAGCACGATGATGGCGGCGGCGGTGCGTTCATGGAAGCCGCGCTCGGAGGCGTTCTCCCAGATGAACACCTGAACAGGCAGGACGGTGGCGGCGCCGGTGAAACCTTCCGGCACGCCGGGCACGAACGAGACCATGCCGATCATCAGCAGCGGCGCGGTCTCGCCCAGGGCGTGGGCCAGCGACAGGATCGAGCCGGTCATCACGCCGGGCATGGCCAGCGGCAGCACGTGGTGGAACACGGTCTGGGTGCGTGAGGCGCCGACCCCGAGCGCGGCCTCGCGGATCGAGGGCGGCACGGCCTTGAGCGCCGAGCGGGTGGCGATGATCACGGTCGGCAGCGACATCAGCGCCAGCACCAGGCCGCCGACCAGCGGCGAGGAGCGCGGTACGGCCAGCCAGTTGATGAACACCGCCAGGCCGAGCAGGCCGTAGACGATCGACGGCACGGCCGCGAGGTTGTTGATGTTGACCTCGATCAGGTCGGTCCAGCGGTTCTTCGGCGCGAACTCTTCCAGGTAGGTCGCCGCCAGCACCCCGATCGGGATCGCCAGGGTGGCGGTGACCAGCAGCATCATCAGCGAGCCGACGATGGCGCCCAGCACCCCGGCCTGTTCCGGCTCGGTCGAGTCCGAGCGGGTCAGGAAGCCGGTGTTGAAGCCGGAGCTGACCGCGCCGGAGGCCTTCAGCTTGTCCATCCAGTCGAGCTGCTCGTTGTCGAGCTTGCGTTCGTCCTCGGGAGTGGCGCGCTTGATCTGGCCCTTGAAGTAGAGCGCGGCGTCCGACTTCACCGGACCGGTGACGGTCACGGTCTTGCCGATCAGGCTCGGGTCCTCGCGCACCATCTTCAGCAGCTGGAAGCCGAGGTCGTTGGACATGATCTCCAGGACCTTGCCCGACTTGTTCCCGAACTCGTCGTCGGTCTCGCCGAGCTTGGCCAGCACCGAATTGGCGACCAGCATGTCGTAGTTGGCGCCGGTCGGATCGGCCTTGTCGATCTTGCTGGCGTCCAGGTGGACCGGGACGGCGATCTGGTAGTCGATGAAGGTCGAGTAGCCCTGGGTCACGATCCGGCCGAGCAGGATCGCAAGGAAGGACAGCGCGACCACGATGGCCAGGCGGCCATAGAGGCGGAAGCGCATTTCCTGGGCGTGGCGCTTCTTCAGCCGCGCCTCGACGGTCTGGCGCAGGCTGTTCGCAGAGGGCGTCAGGGCGGCGTCAGTCATACTGTTCCCGGTATTTCTGCACGATGCGCAGGGCGACGATGTTCAGCATCAGCGTCACCGCGAAGAGGGTGAGGCCGAGGCCGAAGGCCGACAGCGTCTTGGGGCTGTCGAATTCCTGGTCGCCGGTGAGGAGGGTCACGATCTGGACGGTCACGGTGGTGACGGTGTCCAGCGGATTGAGGGTCATGCGGGCCTGCAGGCCCGCGGCCATGGTCACGATCATGGTCTCGCCGACGGCGCGGGAGACGGCCAGCAGCAGGGCGGCCATGATCCCCGGCAGCGCAGCCGGAAGGACGACTTTCTTGACCGTTTCGGAGCGGGTGGCGCCCATGGCCAGGCTGCCGTCGCGCAGCGACTGCGGCACGGCGTTGATGATGTCGTCGCTGAGCGAGGAGACGAAGGGGATCAGCATGATCCCCATCACCGCGCCGGCGACCAGGGCCATCTGGTTCTGCACCTGCATCAGGTACTGGGCCAGACCGTCGAAGCTGCCGCCGGCGAGCTGGGCGCCGATCCAGTTGAAGAACGAGCGGAACAGCGGCCCCACCGTCAGGGCGGCGAAGAAGCCGTAGACCACGGTCGGCACGCCGGCGAGGATCTCCAGCAGCGGCTTGACCACCGAGCGTGTCCAGCCGCTGGCGTATTCCGAGAGATAGATCGCCGAGAACAGGCCGATCGGCGCGGCGACCAGCATGGCGATGAGCATGATCAGGAAGGTGCCGACGAAGAGCGGCACGGCCCCGAAGGCGCCGGCGCCGGCGAACTGGTCGGCGCGCATGGCGATCTGCGGGTTCCACTCGGTGCCGAACAGGAACTCGTGGATCGGCACGGCCTGGAAGAACCGCCAGCTTTCCCAGACCAGCGAGGCGATGATCCCCGCGGTGGTCAGGATGGCGGTCACCGAGCAGACGATGAACAGGCCCGCGACCCAGCCCTCGACCTTGTTGCGGGCCCGGAACTGCGGGGAGATGCGCGGATAGGCGATGAAGGCGCCGGCCAGCGCGAGGATCGCGCCCAGGCCGATGGAGCCGTACTGGATCAGCCCGGTCAGCTGCTGCGACTTGGCGGCCTTGGCTTCAAGCGCCGTCTTCAGCGCGCCGTCGTAGATCGTTTCGCTGGGCGTGCCGCCGCGGGCGATGGCGCGGGCGTCGTCATAGAAGACGTCCTGTTGCGGCGCAGTCAGTTCCTGGACCGCCGCCGGCGGATCGGTCCGCAGCAGCCCCTCCTCCAGCCGCCCGCCGAACATGGCGAACAGCAGGATCAGCAGGGCGGCGGGCACGCCGACCCAGAGAGCCGCATAGCTGCCGTAGTAGCCGGGAAGCGAGTGAAGCTGCGAAGGCTTGCCGCCGGTGGCGGCCACCGCGCGGCGGCGCCCGGCCATGTAGGTGGCCAGCGAGAACAGCAGCAGCGCCGTCAGGGCGATCCAGGTGAGCATCGAAGGTCCATGCCGTTGCGCGAGCCGGACACTCGAGAGGCTGTTCGCCCCTCTGCCCGCCCGGGCTGGAAAGTGCCCGCCTTATGCTGTCGGGCTGCGACAGTTCGATGACAGTTTCATTACGATGTGCGGCCCCGCCCTATCACATCCGTCAGCTAGGCGCGGTCGCAGGAACTCCGCACCTTCCACCCTGGATAGGCCGCACGCGCACGACAGAGGCGCGGCGCCGGAGGAGGGAAGAGAGATGCCAGGACAATTCAGCCTGCGCGGACTGCTGGCGCTGAGCGTCAGCACGGCCGCGCTGTTTTCGGCCGCGCCCGTGGCGGCCCAGTCGTCGGGGCAAAGCGCCACCGAGATCGAGGCGGTCGTCGTCACCGCCCAGCGCCGGGAAGAGACAGCCAACACCATCGGCATGGGCATCCAGGCCGTCACCGGCGAGACGCTCGACAAGCTGCACGTCACCAACGTCAAGGACCTGAGCACCTTCGCGCCCAGCTTCAGCGTCTCGCAGAGCTATCAGGGGGTGCCGACCTACACCCTGCGCGGGATCGGCTTCAACACGATCAACATGTCGGCCACCTCGACCGTCGGGACCTATACCGACGAGGTCGCCTACGCCTACCCGATGATGAACACCGGCCCGATCTACGACCTGGAGCGGGTCGAGGTGCTGAAGGGGCCGCAGGGCACGCTCTATGGCCGCAACACCACCGCCGGCCTGATCGACTTCGTGACCCGCAAGCCGACCGAGGACTTCCAGGCGGCGATCACCGGCGAGATCGGCAACTACAAGACCCACAACTTCGAGGGCTATGTCAGCGGCCCGATCGCCGACCGCATCCAGGGGCGCCTGGCGTTCCGCACCGAGGACAGCGACGAGGGCTGGCAGATCAGCAACACCCGCGGCGAGCGCCAGGGCGAGGTCCATCGCTATGGCGGCCGCGCCTCGTTGGCCATCCAGCCCACCGACACCCTGTCGATCGACGCCTCGCTGACCGCCTGGCGCAACAAGTCGGACACCGTCGCGGCGCAGGGCATCGGCTTCACCCCGGCCACGACCGGCAGCCCGTTCAACGCGCCCGGCCTGGCCGCCTACATCGCCGCCAACGCCCCGACCAAGGCCGACCAGGCCGACTGGGCGCCGCTGTCCGTGCGCGGGGCCGACATCGGCGTCGGGATCGGGATCGGCGGGCCGCTGCGCGAGAACAACGACTTCTACGCCGGCAAGGTGCGGATCGACTGGAACATCGGCGGCGACATGCAGCTGGTCTCGCTGACCAGCTACAACAAGCTCGAGCGCAACGCGAAGTTCGACTGGAGCGGCGCGCCCTACGAGATCCTGATCCAGCACGCCCAGGGCGACATCGAATCGATCGCCCAGGAAATCCATCTGGAGGGCTCGGGCGAGAACTTCTTCTGGCTGGTAGGCGGCTATGTCGCTCGCGACCGCATCCTCGACTCCAACCGCACCCTGCTGGGCCAGAACGCCAACGTCACCCTGATCCGCACGGTCGGCCAGCCGCTGCTGGCGACGCCGTTCAACTCGGGCGGCTACACCCCGACCCAGCTGAACCAGTCGTTCCGGACCTATCAGGACATCGGCCGTATCGAGACCGACACCTGGAGCCTATTCGCCAACGGCGACTATCGCATCAACGACCAGTTCAAGCTGACCGCCGGCATCCGCTACACCCAGGACAAGCAGGACTATGCGGGCTGCTCGCGCGACGTGAACGGCAGCATGCTGCCCAACGTCAACGTCGTGAACCGGGCGCTGTTCTTCCCCGCCTACGGGATGGTGGCGCCGATCGGTCCCAACGACTGCAACACCTTCGATCCGGCCAAGCGGGCCTTCGGCCTAGTCACTTCGACCCTGGACGAGGACAACGTCGCCTGGCGCGTGGCGCTGGACTGGACCCCGGCCGAGGGCGTGCTGGTGTTCGGCTCGATCTCGCGCGGGGCCAAGGCCGGCGCGACGCCGATCAACGCGGCCAACATTTCCACCCAGAACGCGCCGGCGACGCAGGAACTGCTGACCGCCTACGAGGTCGGGGTGAAGGCGGCGCTGTTCGAGCGGCGAGTGCAGGCCAATGTCAGCGCCTTCTACTACGACTACGAGGACAAGCAGCTCAGCGTCTACTTCGCCGACCCGATCTACACGGCGCTGGCGCGGCTCGCGAACGTGCCGGACTCCGAGGCCTACGGGCTGGACGGCGAGGTCACCTGGCGGGCGACGCAGGCGCTGACCCTGATCGGCTCGGCCACCTTCCTGCACACCGAGGTCAAGAACTACATCGGCATCAACGCCGCCGGCCGGCCGATGGACTTCGACGGCAAGCCGTTCCTCTACAGCCCGAAGTTCCAGGGCGGCCTGACGATGCTCTACAGCCGCGACCTGAGCGAGAACCTCGGCCTGCAAGCCGCGCTCGCCGGCCGCTACCAGTCCAAGTCGCACGCCGACCTGGAGGGCGACCCGCGCTTCGTCATCGAGGACTACGGCGTGCTCAACGCCAGCCTCGGCGTGCATTCGCTGGACGATCGCTGGGAGCTGTCGGTCTGGGGCCGCAACCTGACGGACGAGTATTACTGGAGCGCGGTCAGCAGCAACGCCAACGTCGTGGTCCGCTTCCCCGGCCAGACCCGCACCTACGGGGCGTCGCTGACCTTCAAGTTCTAGAAGCCGATTTTCCCTGCCAACTGATCCCCGGGCCCGCGCCCGGGGATTTTTGTGTCGGCCTCAGACGGCGGGCTCGTCGGCCTTCACCATCGGGAAGTAGGCGGTGAAGGTCGCGCCTTCGCCCTGCACGCTCTCCACGGTCAGCCCGCCGCGGTGGCGATTGACGATGTGCTTGACGATGGCGAGGCCCAGGCCCGTGCCCGAGCGCTCGCCGCTCTTCTGGCCCTCGACCCGGTAGAAGCGCTCGGTGAGGCGCGGCAGGTGCTCGCGCGCCAGGCCGACGCCGGCGTCCGACACCCGCAGCGCCGCGTAGAGGTCCGAGGCGCGATCCGGGGTCAGCAGCGAGAAGCGGGCCGCGCGCGGATCGCCGACCGCCGCCGCGGCGCCGGCCGAGACGCCGCTGCGCAGCGAGATCCGTACCGCTTCGCCCTGCGGCGTGTACTTGATGGCGTTGTCGACCAGGTTCTGGATCACCTGGATGATCTGGTCGCGGTCGCCGGCGATCATCACCGTGCCGCGGCCAGGCAGATCGACCGGCTCCAGCCGCACGCCGCGGTCACGCGCCACCGGCCCCAGCGAATCCAGCACGTCCATGACCGCCATGATCAGGTCGACCTCGCCGTGCGGGGCGATGTGCTCGTTGAGCTCGATTCGGCTCAGCGACAGCAGGTCGTCGATCAGCCGCGACATCCGCTCGGCCTGGGCCTGCATGATCGACAGGAACTTCTCGCGGGCGCCGGGGTCGTCCTTGGCATGGCCGCGCAGGGTCTCGATGAAGCCGGCCAGCGACGCCAGCGGCGTGCGCAGTTCATGGCTGGCGTTGGCCAGGAAATCAGCGCGGGTGCGCTCGGCCCGGCGGATGTCGGTTTCGTCGCGCAGCACCAGCAGGGCCAGCGGCGCGCCGTCGGCTGCCTGTCCGACAGGCTTGGCGATGGCCCGCATGACGCGTTCCTGGGCGCCGCCCATCTCGTAGACGGCTTCGGCGACGGTCTGCTCGAACAGCGCCTTGTCGACGGCTTCGAGCACGTCGGGGTCGCGGATGACTGTCACCAGCATCCCTGCGTCATATTGTACGCGAAGAGTTTCCCGGGCGGCGGCGTTAACCAGCACGAAACGCCGCCCTGTGAGGTCATCTGGCTCATGGGCGGCGATCACCAGCACCGGGTCCGGCAGGGCGTCGATCAGGCTCGCATAGGGGGGCGCGTCCTCGTGCGTGGCGCGTTCGAAGGCGCTGGCGCTCGGGGCGGCGACGCCGACGCGCTCGGCCACATGCCAGGCCGCCAGGCCGGTGACGCCGCTGACCACCAGCAGCATCCATGACACGGCCTGCGCATCGGCGCCGACCAGCAGGGCGAAACCGAGAATGGCGGCCACGCCTGCAGCGCCTGCCGACAGGACAGGGCCGACCGGCCCCAGCCAGGCCGGAAGAGCTGACCGCGAAGACGACGGCGGAAGCGCCAAGGCGAATCGATCCTGCAACACAACGAACAACGAAGCCCGACCCTTATGTCACCGGCATGACAGCGACCCAAGCGCGAGGCTGCGACCGATACGCGCTGTCAGGAAATCTGCGACCGCTTGAAGTCAAACTCGATTTTTCCGATGGGAATTATCGCGTCTACATGCGGTCGAGTTTGAAACGAACTCCAACAAAACGAGGGGCAAGAACCACATGACGTGGAAAACCAAACTCATCACCGGGGCGGCGGCGATCGCCTTCGCCTGGCCGGGACTGGCCGCCGCCGACGAAGCGACCGACGCGCGCATCAAGGCGCTCGAAGAACAACTGGAACTGCTGCAGTCGCAGATCTCCGACCTCAAGCAGTCCACCGCCAACAACATCGCCGACGTCCGCAAGGAAGCGACCGCCACGACGGTGTCGCTGGCCAACGGCCGGCCGACCATCGCCACCGCCGACGGGAACTTCACCGCCTCGTTCCGCGGCGTGTTCCAGCTCGACGCCGCCCACTACGACCAGGCCGCCGCCGGTCCGCTGGGCACCGACTTCCGCCGCGGCTCCTATGGCGACGCCAGCGAGAACGACCACGCCCGCGACCTGAGCGACGGCGCCAACTTCCGCCGCGCCCGCCTGGGCATCGAAGGCAAGGCCTTCGGCGCCTTCGACTACAACTTCCTCTACGACTTCGGCGGTTCGGGCACCGAAGAGGCCGGCAAGATCAGCGCCGCCTGGGTGCAGTACGGCTTCCCCGTGGCCGGTCTGAAGCTGCGGATCGGCGCGTTCTCGCCGCCCTCGGGCCTGGAAGAAGCGGTGTCCACCAACGGCTCGCTGTTCGTCGAGCGCGCCTCGCCGTCCGAGACCGTGCGTAGCATCGCCGCCGGCGACGGCCGCACCGCGGTCGCCCTGCTGGCCGGCGGCGACAACTGGACCGGCACCGCGGCGATCACCGGCAACATCATCGGCACTTCGACCTTTGACGAGCAGACCGCCTTCGTCGGCCGCCTGACCTATGTGCCGTTCCGCCGCGACGACAGCCTGATCCACGTCGGGGTCAACACGTCGATCGTCATCAATCCCGCCGCCGGCGGTCCTGATGTCAGCGGCGCGCCCGCGACCACCAACATCCGCCTGCGCGACCGTCCCGAAATCCGGGTCGACGGCACCCGCCTGATCGACACCGGCAACATCGACGCCGACGGCCTGACCGCCATCGGGGCCGAATTCGGCGCCCAGTGGAAGAACCTCTACGTTCAGACCGAGTACTTCGACATCAAGGTCGACCGTAAGGGACAGCTGTCGGATCCTGACTTCAACGGCTGGTACGCCCAGGCCGGCTGGACCATCACCGGCGAGCCGCGCCGCTACAGCGCCGGCACCTTCGACGCCCCGCGTCCGGCCAAGCCGTTCGACCTGAAGAAGGGCACCTGGGGAGCTTGGGAGCTCGGCCTGCGTTATTCGCAGCTGGACCTGAACTATCTCGCCGGCGCGCCGGGCACGGCGCCGGTCGCCTCGGCGATCCGCGGCGGCGAACAGGAGATCATCACCCTGGGCCTGAACTGGTACGTCAACAACGTGCTGCGGTTCCAGGCGGCCTTCCAGGACGTCTCGGTGGACCGTCTGTCCCCCGGCGGCACGGCTTTCGGGGCCGGTACGGCGACCCCGCCGGCCGGCGCCCAGGTCGGGCAGGACTTCAACATCTACTCGCTGCGCACTCAGTACGCGTTCTAACCCCACAAAGGCGGGTTGGCGCGGCTACGGCCGGCCGCGTCAGCCCGCCGACGAGACCGAAGAACAAGGACCTCGATCCATGAGCCAGAACCGACAAGTCCCGTCCCGCCGCGGCGTGCTCGCCGCCGGGACCGCCGCCGGCGCCGCGGCCGTTGCCGCGCCGGCCCTGATGGCCGGCCCCGCCGCCGCCCAGGGCAAGGCGATCACCCTGCTGAACGTCAGCTACGACCCGACGCGGGAGCTCTACAAGGACATCAACGCCGCCTACGCCAAGTACTGGAAGGACAAGGTCGGCCAGGACCTGGTGATCCAGCAGAGCCACGGCGGCTCGGGCAAGCAGGCCCGCTCGGTGATCGACGGCCTGCAGGCCGACGTCGTCACCCTGGCGCTGGCCAGCGACATCGACGAGATCGCGGCCAAGGCCAAGCTGCTGCCGGCCAACTGGCAATCGCGCCTGCCGAACAACTCCACGCCCTACACCTCGACGATCGTGTTCCTGGTCCGCAAGGGGAACCCCTGGAAGATCAAGGACTGGGGCGATCTGATCAAACCCGGCATCGACGTGATCACGCCCAACCCGAAGACCTCCGGCGGCGCGCGCTGGAACTATCTGGCCGCCTGGGCCTGGGCGCTGCGCCAGCCGGGCGGCAACGCCGCCAAGGCCGAGGCCTTCGTCGGCGAATTGTTCAAGCACGTGCCGGTGCTCGACACCGGGGCGCGCGGCTCGACCACCACCTTCGTCCAGCGCGGCATCGGCGACGTGCTGCTGTCGTGGGAAAACGAAGCCTATCTGGCCATCGAGGAGCTGGGCCCCGGCAAGGTCGACATCGTCTATCCGTCGATGTCGATCCTGGCCGAGCCGCCGGTCGCGCTGGTCGACAAGGTCGTCGACCGCAAGAAGACCCGCACCATCGCCGAGGGCTATCTGAACTTCCTCTACAGCCCGCTGGCCCAGGACCTGATCGGCAAGAATCACTACCGCCCGCGCAATCCCGAGGCGGCCGCCAAGTGGGCCAAGAAGTTCCCGAAGATCCCGCTCGTCACCATCGACGACACCTTCGGCGGCTGGAAGAAGGCCCAGGCGCTCCACTTCGGCGACGGCGGCGTGTTCGACAAGATCTACAAGCCGCGCTGATCCTTCCCACAGGGATAGGCGTGACGAGGGCGCGGGGCGCGAGCTCCGCGCCCTTCTTCGTGCGCGCAACCTCGGCCGCGGCGGGCCGTTCTGCGGCCATGGCCCTGTCACTCGCCGACATCGTCGGAACCGCTGCGGCGCTGTGCTCGATGGCGAGTTTCACGCCGCAGATCATCAAGATCTGGCGCGAGAAGGACGCCTCCTCGATCAGCCTGCGGATGTATGTGGTGACCGTCACCGGTTTCAGCCTCTGGACGGTCTATGGCGTCCTGACCGGCAGCTGGCCTGTGATCGGGGCCAACAGCGTCTGCCTGATGCTGTCGGCGGTGATCCTGAGCCTGAAGTGGCGCTACCGCGACCGATAAACGCGCCATAGTTGGCGCCGCGGGCGGCCCTCACTAGATTGCCGCCCACTTCGAGTGGCGATCCGCCGCGACGCCCGCGCCAACAGGAAGTCTTGATGTCGATCGATAGATTCGCACCCGCCGAAGCCGCCCTGAAGGCTGGAAACTTCGAAGAGGGCATGCGGCTGATCGAAGCCGAACTGGAGCGCGATCCCAAGGCTCCGGTCGGGGTCTATCGCAACCTCACCGCCATGCTGTTCCGCAACAACCGCATCGAGCAGATGGGCCGCTGGGCCGCGGTCGGGACGGAGCTGTACCCGAAGGACTACGATCTCTGGAACGTGCTGGGCGTCTCCTATCGCCGGGCCAAGAAGTTCGACGAGGCGATCAAGGCGTTTCGCCTGGCCGAGAAGATCAATCCCAAGAACACCTCGGCGCTCAGCAACCGCGGCAACGTCTACAATGACATGCGCAACGGCCCGGCCGCGGTGGAGGTGTTCACCAAGATCGTCCGCCTGCAGCCGAGCTCGGCCGAGGCCCAGCGCAATCTGGGCCGCGCCTACTGGTTCTCCGCCGACCTGGACAAGGCGACGATGCGGCTGAACCTCGCGGTGAAGCTGAAGCCCGACTACATCGACGCCTGGCTCGACCTGGCCGCGGTCACCTCAGAGCGCCACGGCTATCCCGAGGCCCTGACCGTGGTCGACCAGGCGCTGGCGATCAATCCCGACACCGTCCGGCTGTGCGAGGCGCGCACGACCTCGCTGCGCCGCTCGGGCCGCCTGCGCGACGCCGAGGCCTATCTGATCTCGCTGCGCGATCGGTTCGACGACCAGGGCTGGCTCCACCACCAGCTGGGCGGCGTGATCAGCGACTACGACCGCAAGCGCGGCAACGAGCACATGGAGATCTCGCTCAAGCTCGCGCCCAACAACTTCGAGTACCGCATCGCGCTCGCCGAGAGCCTGGCCCGCTCGCGCTACGGCAATGAGGCCGAGCACCTCGAGCGCGCCTACCAGATCCTCAAGGAGGCGCTCGACCCGACCGTCAAGCTGACCCCGTCGGGCCAGAAGGTGGCGCTGGAGATCCTGATCCGCCTGGGCGACTACGACACCGCCGACATGCTCGGCAGCTTCTCGGAGGTCGGCCACGGCTGGGCCAGCTCGGGCAAGCATACCGCCCTGCTCGGCCACCTGGCGCGGATCACCGGCCAGGAGGACCGCCTGGACCTGCTGGAGATGCACCGGGTCTGGGGCCGCGCCGTCGCCAAGACGGTCGAGCGCTGGCCGATCGAGCGTCCGGCTCCGCGGCCCGACAATGGCAAGCTGCGGATCGGCTTCATGTCGTCGGACCTGCGCAACCACCCGGTCGCCTACTTCGCCATGCCGCTGTTCCAGCACCTCGATCGCAGCCGCTTCGAGGTCTACTGCTACTCCTACTTCCAGGGCGACAACGCCGATCAGACCCAGACCCGGATCGTCGAGCTGGTCGACGCCTTCCGCTGGGAAAAGGACATCAGCGACCGCGACGCGGCCCAGATGATCGCCAACGACCAGCTCGACATGCTGATCGAACTGGGCGGTTCGACCCACATGAACAAGCTCGGCGTCATGGCCTTCAAGCCGGCGCCGCTGCAGGCCAGCTGGCTCGGCTATCCGCACTCGGCGGGCCTCGAGACCATCGACCACCTGATTCTCGATCCCTATGTCGCGCCGACCGGCCCCGACCTGCTGATCGAAGAGCCGCTGCTGATGCCCAAGAGCTGGATCGCGATGGGCGAGCAGGCCTTCCCGCCCCGCCCGATCACCGAGGGTACGCCCGAGCAGCGCAAGGGCTTCCTGACCTTCGGGACGGCCAACAACCCCTACAAGTACAGCCGCGAGATGGTGCGGACCTGGGCGCGGGTGACCGCCGCGGTCGAGAACGCCCAGTTCCTGTTCATCCGGCCGGAAGGTGGCACGCCGACCTTCCGCAAGAGCATGCTCGAGCTGTTCGCGGCCGAAGGCGTCGGCGAAGAGCGCGTGCGGTTCGAGGACATCCGCGGCGCGCACCTGCCGTTCTACAACGAGATCGACATCTCGCTGGACACCTTCCCGCAGACCGGCGGCACCACCACCTGCGAGTCGCTTTGGATGGGCGTGCCGGCGGTGACCCTGGTCGGCGAGGCGATGTTCGAGCGGCTCAGCTACTCGATCCTGACCAACGCCGGCCTGGGCGACCTCTGCGCGCGCACGCCGGACGAGTTCGTCGAGATCGCCCTGCGGCTGGCCAAGGATCCGGTGCGCCGCGCCGAACTGCGCGTCAACCTGCGCGACATGCTGAAGGCCAGCCCGCTCGGCCAGACCCAGCAGTTCGCCGCCGACTTCTACGAGATGCTGGAGGGCGCCGTGGCCCGGGCCCGGGCCAGCGGCAAGATCGCCGCCGCGGCCTAGCCGAGGAAGAAGCCGGGGTCGGCGAGCGCCCCGGCGATGACCGCGCGCGCGTCCCTCGGTTCAACGCCCAACGACCGCAGCCGGGTGATGTCGCACACAGGCCCATGCGGCGCGCCCTGGCCGGTGAGGGTCAGGGTCCAGCCGGCCTCGCCCATCACCGCAGCGACATCGCCGTTCGACAGGGACTCGCCGCGGGCGATGTTGACGACGCCGTCGGCGTCCTGCGCGTCCATGGCCAGCAGCGCGGCGATCACGTCGCCCGTATGGATGTAATCGCGGCCGGCCTGAGGCGAACTGTCGAGGGTGATGGCCTTCTCATGCCGCGCCCGCTTGAGCAGGTCCGACAGGAAGCCGCCGGCGTCGTCGGTCCAGTCGAAGACGTTGGCCAGCCGCGCCACCGCCGCGCGGCCGCCCGAGCGCGCCAGGCAGAGGTTCTCGCCCAGGGCCTTGGAGAGGTCGTAGACGTTGCGCGGCGCGGCGACGTCGAACTCCAGGACGTCGCTCTCCTTGCCGCCGCGCGGGCCAAGGCTGTCATAGACCCGCGTCGAGGAGAGATAGATCAGCCGCTCGAAGGTCGCGTCGCGCAGCACCGCGTTGAGTAGTCCGACATGCGCCTCGACCGTGTCGTAGGGCCGGACCATGAAATCGCCGGTGAGCCCGGCGCAGTAGAAGACCCGGCCAAGATCGCGGGTGAACAGGTCCGCTTCGCCGCGGGCCGGGGCATAAACCTCCTCGCCGCGCGCAGTCAGCGCCGTGACGAGGCGCGAGCCGATGAAGCCGCCGGCGCCGATGACGGTGTAGCGGCTCATTCGCCGCGCGCGCCGACGCGCTGGGCCGGCACGCCGGCATAGATCGAATAGGGCTCCAGCTTGCCGCGCACGACCGCGCCGGCGGCGACGACGCAGCCGGTCCCGATATCCGCCCCGTCGAGCACCACGACATTGGCGCCCAGCCAGACGTCGTCGCCGATGACGATGCCGCCCTTGGACGGCAGGAAGCCCTGGTCGCGGATCCGGCGCTCGCGGTCGCCGAAGGCGTGGTTGGTGGGCGCCAGGGTGCAGTTGGCGGCGATCAGCACCGCATCGCCCAGCTTCACGCCGTTCCCCGTGTAGATCACCGTGCCGGAGTTGATCGCGCAGTCCGCGCCGATGACCAGTTCGCCCATGCCGCCGGCCGGTTTGATCTTCACGAAGGCGTCGACCATCGTCCGCGCCCCGATGCGCATCAGGGTGCCGCGGGCCGAGGGCTCGATGTCGGCCAGCGGTGAGATCTTGGCGGTGGGATCGATGTCCAGCATGGCGGCAGTCTAGGCGGCGCCGTCCAGGTCGGGATAGTCCGCATCCCGCTGCGAGATGACCGTCGGCTGCATCGGCCATTCGATGCCAATGGCCGGATCGTTCCAGCGCGCGCCGCGGCCGTGGCCGGGCTCGAAGATCCGGTCGATCTGGTAGAGGACGTCGGTGTCGTCCTCCAGCGTGATGAAGCCGTGCGCCATACCCTTGCCGATCAGCAGGGCGCGACCGTTGTCGGCCGACAGCTCGGTCCCGGTCCAGCGGCGGTAGGTCGGGCTGGCCGGGCGCAGGTCGACGGCGACGTCAAAAATCCGCCCACGGACCACCCTCACCAGCTTGGCCTCCTCGTGCGGCGCGGCCTCGTAGTGCATGCCGCGCAGAGTGCCGGCCCTGACGTTGCGCGACAGGCTGGTCTGCTGCGGGACGAAAGGATGGCCGGCGGCCGCGAACTCGTCCGGGCAGTGCAGGCGCGCGAATGCGCCGCGCTCGTCGCTCATCAGGTCGAGGTCGACGATCACGACGCCGTCGATGTCGGTCGCCGTGAAACGCATCAGCCGACGACCTTGGTGTCCGGCGCGGCGGTCACGAACTGTCCGCCCCAGTCACGGATATAGGCCAGCTGGCCCATGATCTCGTCCTTCAGGTTCCAGGGCAGGATGACCACGTAGTCGGGCTTGAAGTCGGCGATCGCGGCCGGGGCGTGGATCGGGATGTGCGTGCCCGGCAGGAAGCGGTCCTGCTTGTGCGGGTTGGCGTCGAACACCGCGACGATGTCGGCGGGCGTGACGCCGGCATAGTTCAGGAAGGTGTTGCCCTTGGCGGCCGCGCCGTAGGCGGCGACGCTCTTGCCTTCGGCCTTCGCCTTGGCGAGGAACTCGAGGAAACCGCGGCGGACCTCCTCCACGCGGGCGGCGAAGCCCTCGTAGCCGGCCGGCTTGTCCAGGTTGGCCGCCTGCTCGCGGGCCCGCAGGTCGCGCAGGGCCTGCGTCTCCTGATGGCTGGACGCCTCGTGCGCGCAGAACAGCCGCAGCGAGCCGCCGTGGGTCGCCAGCAGCTCGACATCGAACGGGCGCAGGCCGTTGGCGCGCAGCACCTTCTCCACCGCCAGCAGCGACAGATACGAGTAGTGCTCGTGATAGATGGTGTCGAACTGGACCTTCTCGATCAGGTTCAGCAGGTGGGGAAATTCGAAGGTCAGCACGCCTTCGGGCTTCAGCACGTGCTGGAAGCCGGCGACGAAGTCACCGATGTCCGGCACGTGGGCCAGGACGTTGTTGCCAGCCATCAGGTCGGCGGCGACGCCGCGGGCCTTCAGGTCGCGGCCGGTGGCGTCGTTGAAGAAGGTGACCTCGGTGGGAATTCCCCGCTCCTTGATCGCCACCTCGGCGGTGTTGGCGGTCGGCTCGATCCCCAGCACCGGCACGCCCATCGCCTTGAAATGCTGCAGCAGGTAGCCGTCGTTCGAGGCGACCTCGATGACAAGCGACTGCGGACCCAGTTGGAACCGCTCGGCCATCGCCTCGGCATAGCGCTTGGCGTGCGCCACCCAGCTTTCCGAATAGGCCGAGAAGTAGGCGTAGCCCTCGTCGAAGATGGCGTCGGCGGCGACCGGATCGTCGGCCTGGACCAGGAAGCAGTTCCCGCAGACGCGGGTGTGCAGCGGGTAGAAGCCCTCCTTGCCGGCTTCCAGCTGGGCCTTCGTCAGGTACGAATTGGCCAACGGCTGATCGCCCAGGTCGAGGAAGGTCTGGGTCAGCGGCGCGCGGCAGAAGCGGCAGGTCGGAGCAGTCATCAAAGGCTTTCGTATCGCGAGATCTGGTCGCGCATCAGGGCCAGGGCGTCGCCGCCGTCGGCCTGGGCGCGGTACCAGTCCATGGTCCAGTCCACCGCCGCGGGCGCGTCCAGGCGGCTCTCGAAGCCGAGAACCTGGCGGGCCAGGCTGGCGTCGATGCCGAGAGACTTGGCCTCCAGCGAGTGGGGATCGGGTTCGTGGCGCCAGGGCTTGGCGCCGAGCGCCTGGGTGGCGCGGGTGGCGAGTTCGCCGACGCTGACCTCCGGGCCGCCGGGACGCGGGCCGAAGTTCAGGGCGCGCGGCGCGGCCGGGTCGGTGGCCAGCCGCTCCAGATAGACGAGGTAGCCGGCGACGCAGTCCAGGACATGCTGCCAGGGGCGCGTCGCCTCGGGGTGGCGCAACACAGCGACGGCCTGGGTCTGGCCGGCTCGGACGATGTCGGCCACCAGCCGGTCGCGGGAAAAGTCGCCGCCGCCGATGACGTTGCCGCCGCGGGCGGTGGCCAGCGGGACGCCGGCCTTCTCGTAGAAGCTGCGGGCGAAGGATTGGGTGACGATCTCGGCCGCCGCCTTGGAGGCCGAATAGGGGTCCTTGCCCCCGAGCGCGTCGGCTTCCTGGAACGCCCTGCCCTGTTCGTTGTTGGCGTAGACCTTGTCCGAGGTCACGACCAGGGCCGCCGCCAGGGCCGGCTGGGCGCGCAGCGCCTGCAGCAGGTGGGCGGTGCCCATGATGTTGGACGCGAAGGTGCTGACCGGGTCCTCGATCGAAGTCCGCACGATCGGTTGGGCCGCCATGTGCAGCACCAGGTCGAACTGCCGGTCCGAGGCCAGCGCCTCGACGGCGGCCTGGTCGCGCAGATCGACGAAGTGCGAATCGACCAGATCGGCGACGCCGGCCTGGTCGAACAAGGCCGGGGTCTGGTCGGGCGCCAGGGACAGACCAGTGACCTGCGCGCCCATCTGAGCCAGCCAGACCGCCGCCCACGAGCCCTTGAACCCGGTGTGGCCGGTCAGCAGCACGCGTTTTCCCGCCCAGAAGGCGGGGTTGGGGCGGGTCATTCCCAGAGCTTCCAGGGCGCCTTGCCCGACGCCCAGAGGGCCTCGAGCGTGTTCTTGTCGCGCAGGGTGTCCATGGCCGCCCAGAAGCCGTCGTGCGGACGGGCCATGAGCTGGCCGTCGCGGGCCAGGCCTTCCAGCGGCTCGAGCTCCCAGACGGTCGAATCGTCCTTGATGCGCTCGACGACCTGCGGCTCCAGCACGAAGAAGCCGCCGTTGATCAGGCCGTTGTCGCCCGGGGGCTTTTCGATGAAGCGCTGAACTGCGCCCTCGACGATCTCCAGCGCGCCGAAGCGGCCGGGCGGCGAAACCGCGCTGACCGTCGCCTGCTTGCCGTGCGCCTTGTGGAATTCGACCAGCGCGCCGAGGTCGATGTCGCTGACCCCGTCGCCATAGGTCAGACAGAACGGCTCGTTCGGGTCGAGGTACTGCGCCACGCGCTTCAGCCGGCCGCCGGTCATGGTGTCGGCCCCGGTGTCGACCAGGGTCACGCGCCAGGGCTCGTGGTTGGTGGCGTGGTACTCGACGCTGCCCTTGGCCAGATCGACGGTCAGGTCGGCGTTATGCAGGACGTAGTTGGCGAAGTACTCCTTCACCACGTAGCCCTTGTAGCCCAGGCACACGATGAAATCGTTGAAGCCGTAGTGCGAGTACAGCTTCATGATGTGCCAGAGGATCGGCCGTCCGCCCACCTCGATCATGGGCTTGGGCTTGAGGTGGCTTTCCTCGGAGATCCGCGTGCCCAGACCGCCGGCCAGCAGGACGACCTTCATGCTCAGGCGATCCGCTTGACGAAGGCGTCGGGCCAGTAGGTCACGCGCTCGGTCACCACGCCCTCATTGAACGGGAAGGCCGGCTCTTCGACGATGAAGCGCTTGTCCTGCGCCACGAAGTCGTGGACCGCCTTTTGCGGGTTGTTCCAATCCCAGTCGTCGCCCGTACGCGGGCCGCCCTTCACCTGGGCCATGATGCCGTCGGTGGCGACGACATAAGAGCCGACCTCGATCAGATCGCCGTAGAGGCGCAGCTCTTCGAGGACGTGGGCGTGGGTGTGGTTGGAGTCGAGGACGACCAGCACCTTCTCGCCCGGCTTGATCAGCGCCTTGACCTGGTCGAGGACTTCCGGCGCAGTCGACGAGCCTTCGATGAGCTCGATGCGCTTCTTCATCGGATGCGCCTCGATGGCGGCACGGTTGTGCGGGCGGATCTCGATGTCGACGCCGACGACGCGGCCCTTGCCCATCGCCTCGAACAGCGAGGCATAGAAGATCAGCGAGCCGCCGTGGGCGACGCCGGTTTCAACCAGGACGTCGGGCTGGAGGGCGTAGATCACCTCCTGCAGGCGAATCATGTCTTCCGGCAGCTGGATGATCGGACGCCCCATCCAGGCGAACGAGTAGACGTATTTCGAATCCCAGGTGGCGCGCAGCCAGGCCTTGGACGCGGCGGCAAAGCCTTCGGCGCTCGCCAGGCTGTGACGAACCTCGGTCTCGCCGTTCTTGACGATGACCTCGCCGCGCTCTTCGTCGATGGTGGTGATCAAGTTCTTCAGGCCTTTTGTGCGGATGCGTCGGGGTAAGGAGATAGCCTGCCCGCCCCGACAGCGAAATCATGCCTCTATTATCTCGTGTCGTTTGCGCGATGAAGCCGTATCCAAGGACCGATCGCCGCGAGCGAGATGATTTGGGGGCCGGGTTTGGCGTCGCGCGTGAACTTCATCATCGCCGGGGTGCAGAAGGCGGGTACGACGGCGCTGTTCGACTACCTGTCCGACGATCCGGCGTACTCGCTGTCGAAGGTCAAGGAAGTCCACTTCTTCGACGATGAGTCGGTCGATTGGGCCGCGCCGGACTACGCCCCCTATCACGCGCAGTTCGAGTGGGAGCGACAGGCGATCCGTGGCGAGGCGACGCCGATCTATTTCTACTGGCCGCGCAGTCTGGCTCGGATCGCGGCCTACAACCCCGCTGTCCGGCTGATCGTCATGCTGCGCGATCCGGTCGAGCGGGCCTGGTCGCACTGGCGGATGGAGACCTCGCGCGGGGTCGAGACGCACCCGTTCTCGTGGTGCATCCGCCAGGGGCGGCGGCGGCTGTTCGACGCCGAGCCCTGGGGCGCGCACCGCGAGTTCTCCTATGTCGAACGCGGCTTCTACGGCGAGCAGGTCGAGCGGCTGTTTCGCCTGTTCCCCCGCGAGCAGGTGCTGTTGCTGCAGGCCGACGATCTGCGGCAGAACCCGGGCGCGACGCTCGATGCTGTCGGGAGCTTCCTCGGCGCGCCGCCGCGAGGCGCCGTCGAACATCGCGACGTGCATGTGGGCCAGGATGTCGGGGCCGAGCTTCCGGCCGCAGACGTCGCCTATCTGCGCGAGATCTACGCCGACGACATGGCGCGGCTGGCGCGGCTGACCGGCGTTTCGTTCTGGTGACGCCACATTGCGGCCCCGCCTAGCCGCGAGGGTCACGGCCATGCAGGTCGCCCTGAAACCCGTTCCGCTCATCCTGGCCGGCGTGCTGGCCGCCTGTACGCCGCCGGACGACGGCGGCCGCGCCAGGGCGGCGCCGAACGACAAGCCGGCCGCGGCGACGGCGGCGCAACCCGCACCCGCTCCAGCCGACGGACCGCGCCTGGCCTTCCCGGTGGCCTGTACCGTTGGCCGGGACTGCGAGGTCCAAAACTATGTCGACCGAGATCCGGGGCCCGGCGTGCAGGACTATCGCTGCGGCTCCAACACCTACGACGCGCATGGCGGCGTCGATATCCGCATCCTGGACATGGCGGCGCAGCGGGCCGGGGTGGCGGTGCTGGCCGCCGCCGACGGCCGGGTCGCTCGTCTGCGTGACGGGGTCGAGGACGTGTCGGTGACCAAGATCGGCCGGGCGGCCCTGGGCGGCCAGGACTGCGGCAATGGCGTGGTGGTGGATCACGGCGATGGCTGGGAGACCCAGTACTGCCACGTCGCCAAGGGCAGCCGGAAGGTGAAGGTCGGCGACCTGGTGACCTCCGGTCAACCGCTCGCGCTCATCGGCCTTTCGGGCAACACCGAGTATCCGCACGCCCACGTCACGGTGCGGCGTAACGGCGAGATGGTGGACCCTTCCGCGCCAAACCTGCCGAATGGAACCTGCGCGGGACCCAATCCTCCGGCCAGTCTGTGGACGCCGGCGGCGGCCCAGGCGATGGCCTACAAGCCGGGCGTGGTGCTGAACACCGGCTTCGCCGCCGCTCCGGTGTCGATGGAGACGATCGAGGCGGGCGGGATCGCGCCTCCGACCGGCGCCTCCCCGATGCTCATCGCCTATGTGCGGGCGATCAATCTGCGCGGCGGCGACGTGCAGGAGCTGACCATCGTCGGCCCGGACGGCAAGGCGCTGGCCACAGGCGCGCAGCCGCCGCTCGACCGCGCCAAGGCCCAATACATGATGTTCACCGGCAAGCGCGCCGGCGGATCGCCGTGGGCGCCGGGCGCGTACAAGGCGACCTATGTGGTCAGGCGCGATGGAAAGATCGCGATCAGCCGGAGTTTCGAGGTCCGGCTTTAAGGCTGATGGACGCCGCGTGCGTCACAGCGCCGCTCACAAATCCGTTAGACACGCTTGCAGGCCGGCCGCCCCTCTAGGCGGCTGAGTCGCGATGCGTTACAGTTCAGTGTCAGCCTTGCTCTCCATGGCTGTGTCGCTTTGATCGGGCGGTGAAGCACCAGCTTCGCCGCCCGATTTCTTTTTGGGCGACATGCAGCGCTGGCGCTTTCCCGACAATCTCATCCGACCTCTGCCGCAGACCGCCGCGCGGCCCTGGATGACGCGCACGAAAAAAGGGCCGCCCCGAAGGACGGCCCTCAATTCTCCTAAGGTCTGAAGACCTTAGATGAAGTTGGTCTCGCTGATCTGGCCGAGGTTGGCGCCGACCAGAGCGATGGCCGATTCCGCACCACCGCCAGCGGCGGTGCTGACGAACACCACCACGTCGTTGCCGATCTGGGCCGACACCACGTTGATGGCGCCGTTCAGCAGGGCGTCCGCGGTCGCCTTGGCCGACGCGTAGTCAGCCGAGGTGATCTCGGTGTAGGTGCCCGAAGTGACCGCCACGGTCAGGTCGAGCTTGTCGCCCACTTCCCAGCCGTTGATCTGGTCGAGTTCGCCAGCCACCGCGCTCGAGTCGCTCGCACCGAACACGAAGGTGTCGTTGCCAGCGCCACCCGTCAGGGTGTCCTTGCCGGCGCCGCCGGTGATGGTGTCATCACCCGCACCGCCACCGATGACGTCGTTGCCAGCGCCACCGACCAGTTGGTCGTTGCCGTCGCCACCCGAGATCGTGTCGGCCGCAGCGCCACCGGTGATGGTGTCGTTGCCGGCGCCGCCGGTCAGGGTGTTGCTGGCGGTGCCGCCGCCGGCCGCGGTGATGACGTCGTTGCCGTCGCCGCCGTCAACCGTGTTCGCACCGGTGCCGACGTTGATCGTGTCGTCGCCAGCGCCACCAGCGATGGTGTTGTTGCCGTTGCCGACGGTGATGGTGTCGGTGCCGTCGCCGCCATCAACGAAGTTGTTGCCAGCGCCCGCGTCGATGGTGTCGTTGCCAGCGCCGCCGTAGACGGTGTCAGCACCTGCACCCGCGGTGATGTTGTCGTTGCCCAGGTCGCCGTAGACTTGGTTGGCGCCGTCGCCAGCCACGAGGGTGTCGTTGCCTTGACCGCCGTAGATGGTGTCGTTGCCCGTGCCGCCGGTCACGTTGTCATCGCCCATGTTGCCATGGAGCCAATGATTGCCGTCACCCACGGTGATGACGTCGTTGTCCTGGCCACCCGAGATGGTGTTGTTGCCGTCACCGCCCGAAATGGTGTCGTTGCCGGTGTTGCCGTTGATGTTGTCGTTGCCCAGGCCGCCGACGATGCTGTCAGCGCCTTGACCACCGAACAGGGTGTCGTTGCCGTCACCGCCGTCGATATTGTCGGCGTCGTCGCCACCATCGATGCTGTCGTCGCCAGCGCCGCCCGCGAGGGTGTCGGTGCCGGCCAGGCCGAACAGGGTGTCATTGCCCGCGCCGCCGTCGACACTGTCGTTGCCGGCGTCAGCGTAGACCGTATCCGTGCCGGCGCCAGCGACGATGGTGTCGTTGCCTTGGCCGCCATAGATCAGGTCGGCGCCGGAGCCGCCGGTGATGCTGTCGTTGCCCATGTTGCCATGGATGTAGTTCGAACCAGCGGAGTCACCGATGACGTCATCGCCTTGACCGCCGAGCAGGGTGTCGTTGCCCGCGCCGCCGTCCAGGGTGTCGTTGCCCTTATTGCCTTGCAGGTAGTCATTGCCACCGCTGCCGGTCAGGCTGTCGGTGCCGTCGCCACCCCAGATCACGTCGCCGCCGGCGCCGCCGGCGACGGTGTCAGCCGCCGTCGAGGCCGAGTCGCCGAGGAAGAACACCGAACCGTCCGGGAAGACCGGGGTTTCGCCGTAGAACGTGGTGCCGAACACGACGGTGCGGCCGCCGAAGCTCAGCGAGATGGTTTCCGGGGTCGTCGCGGTCGCGGCGTTGATCACCACCGACACGGCCGAAGCGGTCGCGGTCGCGGTGGTGAAGATGAGCTGATCGGTGGCGGAGCTGAACTTCAGGGCGTCCGCCGCCGTAATCGTCTCAAAGAAGTAGTTAGCCATGCTTCTCTCCAGTCTGTGTCACATGGACCCCCGAAACGCCTGGCCACCATTTTCCAATGGAGCGGTCCCAGCGGTCCTTGCCTTCGGTCACAACAAGGTCGTGGCGAAGGTTAAACGAGCCCGAGGAAGACGTATCGGAACCTCGGTTGATGCGCAACACCAAAAACGGGTGCAAACCCCCTTCACGGCTGCGCTTCCTGAACACCAATTGTTAACGGATCAGTCCTCGCGCAGGGCGTCCCGGATGGTGTCCGTCAGCGGGCTCACCACGTAGGACAGGATCGAGCGATTGCCTGTAACAATCATGGTCTCAGCCGGCATGCCGGGGGTCAGCTTGTCGCCCTTGGGCAGCTTCACGAGCTCCTGCGGATCGATCTTGAGGTCGACGCGGAAGTAACCCTCGCCGGTCTTCTCGTCGGCCAGCTGGTCGGCGGAAACCGTCACGACGGTGGCGTCCACCGGCGGCGTCCGACGCGAATTGAAGGCCGAGAGTCGGACGCGGGCCTTCATTCCCGGCTTCACGACATCGACGTCCTGCGGCTTGATTCGTCCGGTGACGATCAGCGGCGCATTGGCCGGAACCACGCTCATCAACCGCTCCCCGGGGGCGACGATGCCGCCGATGGTGAACTGGGTCAGGTCGAGGACGTAACCATCGGCCGGCGAACGCACGGTCGCGGCGTTCAGCATCTGGCGGGCGGCGGCCAGCTTCGGCGTCGCCTCAGCCAGGCCGGTCTGCATCTGGCGCAGACCTTCGGCCGCCTGGGTGATGCGCTGTTCCTTGAGCGTGGTGATCTGCAGGCGAGTCTCGCCGATCTGCTCGCGCAGGCGGGTGATCTCGGCGATCAGCTGGCCCTTGCGGCCGGCCAAGTCGGCCAGCGAGCGCTGATAGCGCAGGATCAGGGTCTTGGGCGCGTAGCCCTTCTCGTAGAGCGTCTGATAGCCGGCCAGCTCCTCGCGGGTCAGGCGGTCCGATTCGCGCACTGCGTCGACCTGCGCCTGGACGCCGCCGATCTGGGTCTCGAGCTGCTGCAGCTTCTGCGCGAGCACCGCGCCCTGGGTCTCGAAGAACTGCAGGCGTGAGGTGAACAGGAACTCCTGGTCGCGGATGATTCCCGCGACTCGCGGATCGTTGGGCGCGCGGGCGGTCAGCTCGGCCGGAATCACCAGCGTCTTCTGATCCGTCGCCTCGGCCTGGAAGCGCGCCAATTGCGCGGTCAGGGTGTCGTACTGATTCTGCAGGACGTCGGTGCTGGCGCGCGGCTGCACCTCGTCGAAGGTCAGCAGCACCTGGTTCTGGCGAACGTGCTGGCCTTCCTTGACGTTGATCGACTTGATCGTGCCGCCCTCGCGGTGGCGGATGGTCTTGCGATTGTCTTCGACCCGCACGACGCCCGGCGCGACGACGGCGCTGTCGACCTTGGCCACCGCCGCGAACAGCGTCAGGCCGACCACGAACACGCCGACCACCGCCGCGCCGGCCATGATCGGGCGGCGCATGCGTTGCGCCAGGACCGGATCGAGCGGAACGAGGTCCTTATCGTCGAACTGCGGGGTGACGTAAGGCTTCGGCGCGTTGAAATCCATTTTCATCGGCCGGCCTCGATCGCACGCGGGGCAGCGGGTTGGACGACCCGCGCCATGACCTGGTCGCGCGGCCCGAACATCTCCATCCGGCCGTCACGCAGCATCAACATCTTGTCGGCCGAGCGGAACACGCTCGGCTTGTGGGAGACGATCACGATCGTCGAGCCGCCGGCCTTCAACGCATCGAGCGCCTTGACCAGCGCCTCTTCGCCTTCGGCGTCGAGGGCGGCGTTCGGCTCGTCGAGCACGATCAGCCGCGGATTGCCGAGCAGCGCCCGGGCCAGACCCACGCGCTGACGCTGGCCGGCCGACAGCACGTGACCGGATTCGCCAAGATCGGTGTCGTAGCCGTTCGGCAGCCGCAGGATCAGCTGGTGGACGCCGGCCACCTGGGCGGCGCGAACCACCTGCTCGTCGTCTACGTCGGCGCGGAAGCGGGCGATGTTGTCGCGAATGCTGCCGGAAAACAGCTCAGTGTCCTGCGGCAGGTAACCCACGTGACGGCCGAAGTCGCCGCGATCCCAGGTGTAGACGTCGGCGCCATCGAGGCGGACGTTGCCGTTGTTCGGCTGCCAGATACCGACCATCAGGCGGGCCAACGACGACTTGCCGGCCCCCGACGGGCCGATGATCCCGAGCATCTCGCCCGGTTCGATCTTGAAGTTGACGCCTTGCAGCACGAAGCGCGTGGCGCCCTGCGGCGCGAAGTTCACGCCCTCGACCGACAGTTGGCCCAGCGGCTTAGGCAGAGTCGTCGCGAGCTTGGTCGGCCGGTAGTCGGCGAACAGCGAGTTGAGCCGCTGATATGAGCGATAGCCGTTGGTCAGGGCGTCCCAGGAGCCGACCAAGCGCTCGATCGGCTGCAGCGCGCGGGCCGCCAGGATCATGTTGGCGAACAGCAGGCCCGAGTGGATCTTGCCCTTGACCACCAGATAGGCGCCGATGGCGATGATCAGCACCTGGATCGCCTGACGCACGAACTTGCTGATGTTGCTGATGATGCTGGCGCGCTCGCTGGCGCTGGCGCTGCGCTCCATGGTGATCGAGCGGAACGTGGCCCAGCGCGAACCCAGCGGCTCGACCATGCCCATCGCTCGCACGACCTCGCCATTGCGCAGGGCCGCGTCCGTGAAGGCGTAGCTGCGCAGGGCCGCTTCGTTGGCTTCCTTCAGCGCCGGACGCGTCGCCCGGTCCTGGAAGAGGGTGATGAGGAACAGCAGCACCGCGCCGCCGATCGTCACCAAGCCGATGATCGGGTCGATGATCAGCAGCACGATCATGAACACCGGCATCCACGGCAGGTCGAACATGGTGCCGAACGCCGGGCCGGTCAGCATCTGGCGGAACCCGTCGAGGTCGCGCAGCGCCTGCGAGCGCGCCGACGGATTGCCGCGGATGACCGTATCGAACAGCGCCGAGAACACGCGGCCCGACACCCGTTGATCCATGATCACGCCGTAGTTGATCAGCACCTTGGCGCGGAAATCATCAATCAAGCCCGAGATCAGGAAGGCCAACATGACCATGAAGGTCAGGACCAGCAGGGTCGGCACGCTGTAACTGGACAGCACGCGGCCATAGATCTGGAAGGTGAAAATCGGCAGGGCCAGGTACAGCAGGTTCGAAACCAAGCTGAAGCCGCCAGCGTAGGCGAGCGGCTTGTACCCTTCCTTGATCGCTCGGGTGAGCGGATTGTCGGGCATATCCGCGAACGGATTGAAAATCTTCATGCGCGCCGCGCCGTTCCGTGGATGGTCGCCGCCGATGGCCGGAGTGACCATGGCCGAAATAGGTGCTCGAAGTCTAAGGCGGATTGCGCCAAAAACGCGCGACACATGATCGGGCCTCTTAAGGATGTCAATGGCGCTCGCGAACGCGAAAATTCGCGCCATGCGTGTCGAAGTTATAATCGCCGTCGCCTGAGGCGCGAGGAGTAAGGATTGCCCAGGGTCGCCGTAATCGGGAGTTGCATTACCCGCGATGTGTGGCCGATCGTGGGCGAAGCGCCGCCGCAGGACCTGCTCTATATTTCACGCACCAGCCTGCCGAGCCTGTTCGCACCGCCGATCCGCGGCGTCGATCTGAGCGATGACCTGCCGCCGGAGCTCGCGGCCTTCCCTCATCGCTCGATGGTCGCCGATCTACACAAGAGCGCGCTTGTCGCGCTGATCGAACATCGCCCGACCCACATCGTCTTCGACTTCATCGACGAACGGCTGGACCTGGTCTGCGTGCAGGACAGCATCGCCACCCACAGCTGGGAGTTGGACGTCAGCGGTTATCTCAACCAACCTGCGTTCGACGGCGCGCGCAGCATTCCACGCACCAGCCCAGCCGCCGATCTGCTCTGGCGTCAGGGGCTCGACCACATGGCGGCGCTGCTCCGACTGACGCCGCTGGCGGACGCGGCCCTGATCCTTCACGAGGCCCAGTGGGCGAGCGAGCATCTCGACGAGGCCGGAGCGCGACGGGCGTTCGGCGACGTCGAGATCTTCACAGGCAAGCCGGCCCGGATCGCCGACTACAACGCCGTGCTGGCGCGCCACCAGGCGGCGTTCGCCGTCGCCCTGCCGCAAGCGGTCCGCATCGCCGCTCCAGCAGCGCTGCATCTGGCCGACAGCCGCCATCGCTGGGGCCTCAGCCCCTTTCACTATGTCGAAGACTACTACCACGACGTCTGGCGGCAGCTTCAGGCGCTCGGCGTCTAAGCTCCGCCCCGACGGGCCCACTGCTCCAGCGGCGTCAGCGCCCGGCCCGCGAACTCGGCGGCCAGATCGAGGAAGCCGGCGTCCGGGCACCCCAGCCAGGGTTCGCTGATCCGCCAGGCGCCGCCTTGCAGGTAGTCGAGGAGCGGGTTGCGGCCGGGCGGCGGCCCGTCCACCCGCTGACCGAGATAGCGCGGGGTGTCGAACCACGGACCGGGGCTGCGGCCCTCGACGCCGCCGACCAGCAGGAAATGAACAAGCGGTTCGACCGACACGACGTCCGGGTACTGATCGCGATACCAGGTCGGGTCGAATAGAGGGTGGGGCTTCAGCCCAGCGGCCGAACCGGCCTCGAGATAGTGAACCAGCGACGCCGCGCCGCCCAACCCCGCCTGGGCGACCTGTTCGGCGTAATAATCGGCGGCGAACAGCGGATGGGGGCAGAGCCCGCGCGCCGCGCCCTCGCGCTCGTAGTGGGTGATCGGGTTCTCGCCGCTGGCGATCAGGTCGGGCGCCTGACGAAGGTAGTATGCAACGTCGAACAAGGGATGGGGATCGCGCCCCTCGCCTGCTCCCACGCGCACGAAGTGCTCGAGCGGCGTCAGCCCGGTCTCGCCAAGCGGCGCAGCGTTCTGCACCCTGTAGAAATCGGTGTCGAACAGCGGATGCGGATCCAGGTCCTCCGCAGCGCCATGCAGCAGATAATGCGGCAGCGGGCTGGTCCGCGTGCCGACGAGATCCGGCCGCGCGCGCAGATACCAGGCCTGATCGAACAGGGCCGGCGGCTGGACTGATGCGTCGCCGCCGCGCCGGGCGTAGGCGGCCATCGCACTCAGCCCGCCCTTCTGACCATCGCGCCACAGGCCCGACCGCGCGATGACCGCAGCCCGCCCGACCGCGCCAAGGCGTTCGATCGCTGAATCGATACGCCGCGCGATCCGATTGTAACGCCGCGGCCGCGCGAACGGCCGGGCGACCGCGCGATACCCGGTGAGGGCCAGTTCGCGGGCTTGAGCTTCTAGCGTCTCACGAGCGAGCAGCGCTTCAGCCAGCGCTGCGCCCAGGCGCGTGCGGCTGAGGCCGCTCTCTGCGGAAACACGCTGGCTGGCGCCTTGCAGCGTGGCGCATCGCCGAGCCAAGGCCTCGACCTTGTCGATCAGCGCGCCGGTCGCCTGAATGTCTTCGAGCGCCGCGGGGCCCCCGTTGTCGGCCGCCATGATGGCCCGGCCCTCCATAATTCTCGGCCTTCGTGTCAGGTGCGCACGCCGGCCTGTCAAGCGGCCGGGCGCGCGGCGAGCCCTTCGGCGCGCAGCCAGGCGAGAAAGCCGCCCTCCTCTGCACCAAAGGGATCGGCGACCAGCGCGCGAAGGTCGGCGCGCTCGCGCCAGATCAGACGATGAGCTTTCTCGATCGGCGTCCCGTCGCTGTAGGCGCCGTAGGCCCAGTAGGGCTCTGGAATGATCGGATCGCGCGCCGCATCGACCTGTTCCTTGTACCAGCGCCAGATCTCGTAGACCGCGTGATTGTCGCCCGCATAGCGCCGCGTCATCGTGTCGCCGGTCGCCCCGAGCTTGGTGAAATGCCAGAAGCGCAACGGCGAGCCGTTGACGGTGATGGCGCCGTCGCGGCCGATCTCGACCGCCCGCTGGCTGATGTTCCAGCTGGCGACGTTGTAGCCGGGGTCGCGCACGACCCCGACTCGGTCGAACAGGGCGGGGACGTGGTCGCACCACTTCTGGTCCACGAACAAGCCGGCCGGAATGTCGTCGTAGCAGAACTCCAGCAGCCGATCGTTCCACCAACTGGCGAAACGCGCGCCCTCGCCCCGCGTACGGATCATCACGAAGCCGAGGTTGAAGATGCCCGTCCGCGAGGCCGATAGGTCGTTGTCGAGGATCGCCTGCCGCTCGGTGTTCGCATCGAGCAGGTGCGGGGTCAGCAGGATGTCGCTGTGTTCCAGTCGCGCCAGCAGCGGATCGAGGGTCTCGAACAGGGCGGTGTCCGGATCGAGGTAGATCACCGCGTCGGCGCCGGAGGCGCAGGCCTGATGCAGGAACGGGCCTTTGACGGCCGTGCAGACCTCCACCACGTCGTGCTTGAAGAGCCACGACTTGAAGTCCGCGATCGCCAGTTCGTGGGCGTAGACGACCTGATCGAACGGCTCCTCGGCGAGCCGCAGGTGGAAGCCGGGCGGCGGCGCGTCGGTGATCAGCGCCACTAGGTTCCAGTCGGGATGAAACTTGCGGAGGCTGGCGAACAGCACCCGCGCCCGATCGAGATAGGCGAACGTGAAGCTGGAAAAGCAGGTGACCTTCATGGCGTCTCCACCAACTCGGCGGTCAACTTACTGAAGGTGAGGTCGAAGGTCTGCACCTCGCGCGCGCCGCGCGCAAACCGCAGGATGTCGCCGCTCTCGAACAGCGCCTCGAGCGCGTGTTCGTCGTCGAGCACCAGCCCATGGCCGCTGTCGCGTACGAAGGCCGCCACATTGCCGCTGTCGGGACCGGTGATCACCGCCGCGCCGGACGCCGCCGCCTCGTATGCGGCGAAGGAAAAGGTCTCCAGGCACAGCGACCAGACCATCGCCGCATCGATGTCGAGATCGAGCAGCGCCTGGCGCATGGCCAACGGCTCGGCCGCGGTGACCGTCACCGGATGGTGCCGCGCCAGCGACCCGGCCACCGGCCGGCTGGCCAAGTGGACGAAGTCGTAGCGAGGATCGTCGGCGAAACGCGCCGCCAGGTGGCGGAAGATCGGCCACCCCTTGTGCACCGACGGCATGCCCGGAAAGGCGAAACGGAAGGGCCGCCCGGCGGTCGGCGTCGCGGCGGGCTCGGACGTCGGCGTCAGCTGCGCGTGCGGCAGCACCCGCTCGTTCATGGCTTCGAGCCGTCCGCCGGCCCGCCAGGCGTCCAGCGCGACCTGGGACGGCGCGGCGATGGTGAGATCGAGACGTTCGAACAGCCGCTGGTGTTCGCGCACATGCGCCGCGCGGGCCTTGCCGTAGACGCAGATGCTGCAGGCCGCGCTGTCTTGGGGCGGCGCGCCGCAGCTCTCGACGTCGTTGCGCAGCAGGTGGACGCCGGCGCAGAGGCTGCCCATGTCGTGCAGCCAGAACCAGCCCCTGTTCAGGCCGGCGGAGCGCACGATGTCGATCACGTCGCGGCTGGAGTGCCCCAGCATGTTGTGGATCGCAAAGCTGCGCGGCCCGGCGGGAATGACCGTGCGCAGCGCCTCGGCGATGGCGGCCGGCGTGAAGGCCCCCACCCGCTCGCCATTCAGCAGCACGCCCATCGGCGTCTCGGTGGCGCCGACGCGGATCGTCGGCCAGCCGTTGGCGGGATGGATGTGCAGGTGGTTGCGCCCCAGCCGGGCGAACTCGGCCGACTCGCGCTGCACGCAGAGCTGCGACCCTCCGACCGAGCGGCTGTAGTCGTCCTGGCTGAAGGTGATGTGCAGGCCCTGGCGCGAGGCGGCCACAAGGGCGTCGATCAGCCGACTGGCGAGCGAGATATCCACCGGACGCGCCCAGCGCCTGGAATCGGCCAGCCGCTCTGAGAACGGCTTCAGGGTCGCGAGCACCTGTTGGCGGAAGCCGTGGTCGGCCTTGGTCGCCCGGTTCTCGTCGCGGCCCTGCACGACGTAGTGGATGAACGGATGGCGGCCGCTGGCGGCGACATCCGGGTTGAGCTCGAGATAATCGGCGATGCAGAAGTCGTAGCTGGGATCGCGGCCCTCGCGCCAGCCGAGGCGCAGGAAGTGGTCAAGTGGATCGCCGCCCGCGGCGCCGACGTCGGGGTTCATGGCCAAGTAGTAGGCGGGGTCGAAGAACTCGGCCGCCGCCTCGTGCTCGGCGGCGGTGATCCGCCCGCCCCCTGCCCCGTCGAGCAGCGCGAAATAGTCGCCAGCGCGCACCGACGGCATGATCTCGCGGCCCTCGCGCCAACCGCTGAGGAGATAGTGCACGAACGGATTGACGCCGGCCTCGGCCACGTCGGGATGCTGCGCAAGGTAGGCGTCGGTCGAGAACCAGGGCGTCGGGTCACGGCTCTCGCGCCAGCCGACCACGCCGTAGTGCCCGGCGGGGTCCACATCCGCATAGGTCAGGTCGGGATGGGCCTGGCGGTAGAAGTCGAAGTCCATCGCCACCACCAGCAGACGATGGGCGCGATCTGGTGAGGCCGCGGCGGCCATGTGCGATCTTTCCGTGCGACGCCAAGCCTGGGTTTGCATCAGTTGCGGCCCCCGATCAACCGCGTCGGCCTTGCAGCGCGGCGCAAGCGGCCATACAGCGGAACGCCAGAGCCTGGCGGTTCCGGTTTGAAATCGCGGCGAGAACGCCGGTTTGGCGATCGGCCCAGGACCGACGACGACGTCCAAGCGAGACAAAGGCGACATGCAGCAGACCTTCCAGCGGACCGCCTATCTGGTCCTCGGCATGCACCGCTCGGGCACCTCGGCGACCGCCCAGCTGCTGGCCCTGGCTGGGGCCGAACTGCCCGACAATGTGATGCCGGGCGACGAGCACAACGCCAAAGGCTACTTCGAGCCCTGGAAGATCTCGGTGTTCAACGACCAGCGCCTGCGCGCGGCTGGCAGCGCCTGGGACGACCCCTTCAACCTGCCCTACGCGCCGCTGGCCCCGGACGCCGAGGCCGACTGGACGGCGCGCGCGGTCGACCTGTTCAAGGCCGAGTTCGGCGAGGCGATCCATCCGCTGCTCAAGGACCCCCGCGTCTCGGTGCTGCTGCCGATGTGGCGCAAGGTTCTGGAACGCGCCGAAGTCGCCGCCCGCGTGATCATTCCCGTGCGCCACCCGCTCGCCGTCGCCGGCTCGCTGGCCCGGCGCGACGCCTTCCCAGTCGAGAAGTCGGTGCTGGTCTGGACGCTCTACATGCTGGCCGCCGAGGCCGGCAGCCGCGACCTGCCGCGAGCGTTCGTCTCCTATGACGGGCTGCTCGCCGACTGGAGGGCCGAAGTGGCGCGGATGGAGCAGGCGCTGGGCGCGCCGCTGCCGCGCCTGACCGAGCACGCCGCGCGCGAGATCGATGGCTTCCTGACCAAGGACCTGCGTCACAACGACGGCATGGGCGCCTTGGCCGACGTGCCGATGGTCGGCGCCATGGCCCAGGAGGTGCTGGACTGGTTCACCGCGGCCGCAGCAGGCGAAGCGCCAGACCGCGCTCCGCTGGAGCGCGCCGCAGCCCATATCGCCCAAATGAAGTCGCAGATGGGCGTATTGGTCACGCCCGTGACCAGCACGCTCGATTCGACCCGCGCCGAACTGCTCTACCAACGCCAGCTCGGCGAGGTGCAGGATCAGCAGATCAAGACGCTCGAGCGCGAACTGGCGGCCCTGCGGCAGGAGCGCGCGAAGATCGAGGCCGTGGTCGACACGGCCCTGGCCGGCCGCTAAGCAGCGCGCCCGAGAAAATCCGACCGTGGCTAACGACACTCAAAAACCCGTCCCCGACAACACGGCCGAAGCTCTGCTCGCCCGACGGCGCGATCTGCACCGCGCCCGGCGCGTGGTCGCCGAGGACCGCTGGAACCGCTTCTGCAAGGCCGCCGCCCGCCGGGTCGGCCTAGCCGACAAGGGCCCGACCGAACAGCGCATCGACCTGATGCTGGCCCGCGCCAAGTGGCCTGGCCGCGCCGCGCTGATCGCCCGCTCGGGCGTCTGGGACTTCAAGCTGAAGGGCGGCCTCGGCCGTGACGGCGGGCCGGCCCGCGACCTGATCGGCTATGTCCGCGCCGGCCCCGACGGCGGGGCCAACCCCAAGGCCCTGTTCGACCAGGCCTGGTATCTGGAAAACAACGACGACCTGCGCGGATCGCGCTGGGCGCCGCTGGCGCACTATTTGGTCGCCGGCGACCAGGAGGGGCGCGCGCCCCACCCGTTGTTCGACCTCAAGGACTATCGCAGCCGCCATGCCGTGAAGGTCGCCGCCACCGGCCTGACCACCCTGCAGCACTACCTGCACAAGGGCGTCACCGAGGGCTACGACCCGCACCCGCTGTTCGACGTCCGCTATTATGTCGGCCAGTCGGAGGAAGTCGCCGACAGCGGCGAGAACCCGTTGGTCCACTATCTGCGCGAGGGCTGGCGCAAGGGCTACGAGCCGCACCCGCTGTTCAGCGGCGTCTGGTACCTGGCGATGAATCCGGACGTGGCCGAAGCGGACGCCGCCCCGCTGCTGCACTACGCCACCAGCGGCGCCAGCGAGGGCCGCAGCCCGCACCCGCTGTTCGATCCGGGCTGGTACATGGACCGCTATCGCGACGCCGCCCCGATGGGCTCCAGCGCGCTGGCGCACTTCCTGTCCTACGGGTTCGAGGAGCGCCGCGACCCGAGCATCCACTTCGACACCGCCTACTATCTCGACCAGCAGGCCGACCTTCCGGCCGGCGCCCACCCCGTCGTGCACTACCTGACCGAAGGCGCCTTCGAGGGCATTTCCCCGGCCGCGGACTTCAACGAGATCGCCTATCTGCTCGAGAACCCGCAGGCGGCGGAACAGCCGGTGTCCTCGCTGGAACACTGGGCGCTCAGCCGTACGCCCAAGCCCGAGCCCGGCGCCACCGTGGCGCGGCCGCAGGGCGAGGCGGGACTGTTCGAACAGCTGCGCGCCGCGGGCCGGGCTCGTGACGCCGGCGCCTATGACAACCAGGCCTATCGCGACCTGAAGGCGGCCCGCAAACGCATCCGCGAGCGCGCGATCGGCGACGTCCGCGCCAAGCCGTTCAACCTCATCAAGGTCGAGGCTCGCGACATCGACAAGGCCGCCGGCGAGCTGAGCTTCGCCGCGCCGAAGGCTCCCCGCGTCTCGATCGTCATCCCGGCCTACAACAACCTGACCTTCACCCTGGAGTGCCTGGCCGCGCTGCAGGCCTGCGGCGAGCTGGACGACGCCGAGGTCATCGTCATCGACGACGCGTCCAGCGACGAGACCGCCAAGGTGCTGGCCAAGGTGCCGGGCCTGAAACTCATCTCGAACCCCGAGAACCTCGGCTTCATCCGCACCTGCAACCGCGCCGCCGGCGAGGCGATCGGCGAGTTCGTGGTGTTCCTGAACAACGACGTGCAGGTACGGCCGGGCTGGCTGTCGGCGCTGCTGGCGCCGTTCGCCGAGGAGACCGACGTCGGCGCCGTCGCCCCGAAGATGCTGTTCCCCGACGGCCGCCTGCAGGAAGCCGGCGCCCGGATCGGCGTCGACGGCGCGGCGGAGATGATCGGCCTATTCGAGGATCCGGAGCTGCCGCGCTGGAACGTGCGGCGCGAGGTGGACTACGCCTCAGGCGCCTGTCTCATGGTCCGGCGCGAGGTGTTCGGCGAGCTCGGCGGCTTCGACCTGACCTTCGCGCCAGCCTACTGCGAGGACGCCGACCTCTGCTTCCGGCTGCGCGAGCGCGGCCTGCGGGTGATCTACGAGCCGACCTCGGCCATCGTCCACCACCTGAGCGTCACCGCCAACTCGATCGACAGCGGCTACAAGCACCGCCTGGCGACGCGCAACCAGCAGAAGTTCGTCGAGCGCTGGGGCGAGCGGCTGGAAGCCCTCAACCGTATCCGCACGATCGCCTTCCACCTGCCGCAGTTCCACACGGTGGCCGAGAACGACCGCTGGTGGGGCCCCGGCTTCACCGAGTGGACCAATGTCAGCCGCGCTCTGCCGAACTATCGCGGCCACTACCAGCCGCACGTGCCGGCCGACCTCGGCTTCTACGACCTGTCCAATCCCGAGGCGATGCGCCGCCAGGCCGAGCTCGCCAGCCGTTACGGGATCGGCGGCTTCTGCCACTACTTCTACTGGTTCACCGGCGGGCGGCGGATCCTGGAGACGCCGCTCGAGCCGCTGCTGGACGGCGGCGCCGACGACTTCCCGTTCTGCCTCTGCTGGGCCAACGAGAACTGGACCCGCACCTGGGACGGCCAGGAGCGCGACGTGCTGCTGGCCCAGACCTACGAGCCCGGCGACGCCGAGGCCTCGATCGCCGAGATGGAGCCGTTCCTGCAGCGGCCCAACTACATCCGGGTGAACGGCAAGCCGCTGGTGCTGATCTATCGTCCCGGCCTGCTGCCGGACGCGAAGATCTGGGCCGACGCATGGCGCGACCACTGCCGCCAGGCGGGGATCGGCGAGATCTACCTGGCCTTCGTCGAGAGCTTCGAGAAGGCCGGCGGCAAGACCGACCCGGCCGACATCGGCTTCGACGCCTCGGTGGAGTTCCCGCCGGCCGGCAACGGCGCGCTGATCCATCCGCCCGGCCCGCTCTACAACACCCGCTTCGAGGGGCGCGTGAACGACTATCGCCAGATGGTCCGCAACTACCTCGGGACCGAACCGCTGGGCCACAAGCGCTTCCGCGGGGTGATGCCCTCGTGGGACAACACTCCGCGCCGCCAGGACGGCGGCTGGAACTACCAGCACGCCACGCCGGGAGCCTTCCAGGCCTGGACCGAGGCCATGTTCGAGGAGACCCGTCGCCAGAACTTCGGCGACGAGCGGATCGTGTTCATCAACGCCTGGAACGAATGGGGCGAAGGCGCGCACCTGGAGCCCGACCAGCGCTTCGGCCACGCCTGGCTCGAAGCCGTCAAGAACGCCGCCGACGCCGACCTGCTGGACAAGTCATGACGCCTGAAGACCTCGTCCTCGTCGGACATCCGTTCTCGGCCATCGGCATGGCCGAGCACGTACGCTCGGCCTTCCGCGCTTTCCGCGCCGCCGGCGCCACACCCGGGGTCATCGACATCTACGGCATGGACCGGAACAAGGATCCGGACTTCGAACGGGAGTTCGCCGGCCACATCGTTCCCAAGCTGAGCCCCAAGGCCAACCTCTTCTGCATCAACGCCGACGAGGTCGAGCAGGCGATGGGGGTGCTGGAGCACCTGGGCTCGGGCCCGGCGTTCGAGAGCGCCTACAACATCATCTATCCGGCCTGGGAGCTGGCCAAATACCCCGAGCCCTGGGCCAAGGTGCTGGACCGCTTCGACGAGGTCTGGGCGCCCTCCGAATTCATCCAGGGCGCAGTCGCCGCCGCGACCACCCGGCCGATCACGCACATGCCGCTGTCGGTCGAGCTGACCATGTCGTCGTTCCTCGGCCGCCGTCACTTCGGCATCCCCGAGAACGCCTTCGTCTGCCTGTTCTTCTTCGACTTCTCATCCTACGCCGAACGCAAGAACCCGTTCGCGATGCTGGAGGCGTTCGAGAAGCTCGTCGCCCAGCGCCCGCACGCGCCGCTGCATGCAGTGGTCAAGTACAAGGGCGGCGACGACGGCAACCCGGCCCGTAAGGAACTGGAGCGCCGGATCAAGGCCATGGGCGGCCAGATCCAGGCGATCACCCGCCAGCTCAGCGACAACGAGATCAAGAACCTCGTCCGCTGTTGCGACGCCTTCGTCTCGCTGCACCGCTCCGAGGGCTTCGGCCGCGGGCCGGCCGAGGCGATGGTCATGGGCCGCGCGGCCGTGGCCACCAACTACTCGGGCAATCTCGACTTCATGACCCCGGACACCAGCCTGCTGGTCGACTGCCAGCTGATCCCGGTCGCCGAGGGCGCGTACCTGTTCGGCGAGGGCCAGGTCTGGGCCGACCCGTCGGTCGAGCACGCGGTCGAGCTCATCGGCGGCCTGGTCGACGATCCGGCCTGGACGCGGGCCCTGGGCGAGCGCGCGCGCCGTCACATCCGCACGAACTTCAGCGCCCGGGCGATCGGCCTGCGCTACGTGGCGCGGATGGAGGAGCTGGCCGCCGCTCAGGCGGCCTGAGACGCCTTAGCGCTGCGCGATGGTGGTCGGCCCGACCGGGGCCTGGGCCAGAGCGGTCACGCCCGGATTCTCGGTGACGGCGATCTGATGGACGACAAAGCCGCCGCCGGCCTGATCGTCGGTGTCGACGCGGATCTGGTCGATCAGCGAATTGGTCCAGTCGTCGCCGCCCTTCTTCAGGTTGGCCATGTCGTAGACCAGCACCACGGTCTCGTTGACCGCCGGATCGGCGCCGTCGCGCGGCTTGGCGTGATATTCGCCCGCCTCGCCGTGCGCGGGGGTCGAATAGAAGATCGAACCATCCCACTCGGCGCCGGCCCGCGTCCGCGTCAGACGCACCAGCACCAGCGAATAGCGGCTGCCGTCCAGGCCCAGCCCCTTGGGCGAGCGCAGCATCGAGTCGGTCCCGCCGTTGCGCAGGTCCATGCCGGTCGGACTGGCGGGCAGCACTTCGCCGCCGCCGGCGACGAAGCCTTCGGTCGAACCATCGAAGGTCCAGAGGCGTCCGGCCTTCAGCGGCGCGCCGTTGATCTCGAATCGTTGCGCGTCGTCGTTCCAGGCCACGACCTGGGAACGCTGGTTCAGCGCGATCTTCGCCGGTTCGGGGGCCGTGGCGGCGCGCGCCCACGGCGCGGGCTGGTCACAGGCCGAAAGGGTGAGAGCGATGGCCGCCGCACCCGCAATGTTCAGGATGGATTTCATACGAGACTTCCGAGCGCCCCCGGGGGGAGGATTGGGCGGCCCACAGCCCAGATAGATAGCCGTCCCGGCTCTCGCCAGGGTCGCAGCGAAGATATTGCAGCGAGTCGCCGGGCGGATCTGTGGCGCCGATGGTGGTTGCCAAGCCGGCCTGCGGCGACTACCCCGCCAGTCATCGCAGTCAGTCAGGTCGGGATCAGATCGCTCCTCATGCGTCATGAACTGGTGCGCGCCCGCGCCCCCCTTCGTCTCGGCTTCGGCGGCGGCAGCACGGACGTCTCGCCCTATTGCGACGAACACGGCGGGGTGGTGCTGAACGCGGCTATCGACCTGTTCGCCCATGTCACCGTCCAGGCCCGCGACGACGACCAGGTCCGGCTGGTCGCCGCCGACCGTGACCAGACCTGGCAGGCAAGCGCGATCGCGCCGCTGCCGACCGACGAGCCGCTGCGCCTGCTGAAGGGCGTCTACAACCGGTTCATGGCCGATCATGCCGGCGGCCGCGCCCTGCCGCTCACCCTGGTCTCCTACGCCGACTGCCCGCCCGGATCGGGGCTGGGCTCTTCGTCCGCACTCGTGGTGGCGATGGTGGAGGCCATGCGCAGATTCATGGGACTGTCGATGGACGCCCATGCGGTCGCGACGCTGGCCTTCGACATCGAGCGGCGCGAACTCGGCCTCGCCGGCGGGGCGCAGGATCAGTACGCGGCGGCCTATGGCGGCCTCAACCTCATGCGCTTCTTCGACGCCGCCCGCGTCGAGGTCGAGAGCGTCGCGGTGCCGGACAAGGTGATGAAGGAGCTGGAGGCGAGTCTCGTGCTCTATTTCACCGGCGTCAGCCGCGAATCCGCCGCGATCATCGAGGAGCAGACCGCCAACATGCGCAGTCACGCCCCCAAGTCGATCGAGAGCCTGCACGCCATCAAGGCCAGCGCCTTCGAGATGCGCGACGCCCTGGTGGCCGGCGACCTGCCGCGCTTCGGGGCCCTGCTCGATTCCGGCTGGAGCCTGAAGAAGCAGACCGCCCACAACATGTCCTCGCCGATGATCGATTCCGTCTACGAGGCGGCCAAGAGCTTCGGCGTGTTCGGCGGCAAGGTATCTGGCGCCGGCGGCGGCGGGTTCATGATGTTCCTCGTCGACCCGACGCGGCGAGAGGGGCTCAAGCGCCTGCTCGGCGGCTTCGGCGGCGTGGCCCAAGCGGCGCGCTTCACCTCGACCGGGGCCGAGTCCTGGGACGTACGATAGGATCAAGACCTTGAAAGAACTTTCGAAATCCATCGTCCGCCGGATGGCCGACCCGAACTTCACCCGGCGCTGGTTCATCGGCGAAGGGCTGGACATCGGCGGCAAGCCCGATCCGCTGTCGCTCTACGTGCCGTTCTTCCCGGGCCTGAAATCCGTGCGGGTCTGGGACTGGGAGGACGGCGACGCCCAGTATCTCGAGGGCCTGGCGCCCGAGAGCCTCGACTTCGTCCATTCCAGTCACTGCCTGGAACACCTGGTCGACCCGCGCCAGGGCCTGAAGGCCTGGTTCGGCGCCATCAAGCCAGGCGGCTTCCTGGTCGTGACCGTGCCGGACGAGGACCTCTACGAGCAGGGCCTGTTCCCCTCGACGCACAATCGCGACCACAAGTGGACCTTCACCATGCTGAAGGCGAAGTCCTGGTCGGACCGCTCGATCAACGTGCTGGAGCTCCTCTCCGACCTCGGCCCGGCCGCCGACGTCGAGAAGGTGGCGCTGCTGAACTCGACCTTCCGCTACGACCTGCCGCGCTACGACCAGACCCTGACGCCGATCGGCGAATGCGGGATCGAGTTCGTGGTCCGCAAGCGTTCGGCCGCGGAACTGGAGGCAGGGGGGCTGGTCCGCGAGACCGCCCAGCCATCGCCGGCCGACCGCCGCCACTTCAACCAATACCGGGCCGATCACGCCCACATGAAGACCAGCGCTCCGCCGTTCGAGGACGAAAGCGAGCTGTAACCGCTCGCAACCTGCGCCGGAGCGGATTTTCCTTTGGATTCCGCGCCCGGCGCCATGCTTGCGCCGCAAAATGCGACCTGTTACCCACCGGCGAGCGCCACAGACGGCGGGTGCGTCGGCGCGCCCTTGGTCGGGAGACTGAATGCAATCCGCACAACACATGGTTCGCACCGGACGGCGCGGGGCCATGCACGAGCTCAGCATGGCGTTCGCCGACCTGCGCGCCTCGCTCGACCGCATCGGCCTGGCCTGGTCGCTGGCCAAGCACGACGTCGTCTCGCGCTACCGCGGATCGATCCTCGGCCCGTTCTGGATCACCCTGTCCATGGGCCTGATGGTGGCCGGGATCGGGTTCCTCTACGCGAACCTGTTCAAGGTCCCGGTCAACGAGTTCATCCCCTATGTCGCGCTCGGCATCGTCGTCTGGGGCCTGATCGCCAACGTCATCCTCGAGGGCTGCCAGACCTTCGTGCAGGCCGCCGGCATCCTCAGCCAGAGCTCGCTACCGATGTTCACCTTCGTGTGGCGGACGGTCATGCGCAACGTGATCAACCTGGCGCACCACCTGATCATCATCGTCGGCGTGCTGGTCTACTACGACCACTGGCGTCAGACAGACGTGCTGATGGGCGCGGTCGGCGTGCTGCTGCTGCTGGTCAACATCTCCTGGATCAGCCTGGCGGCCGGCATCGCCTCGGCCCGCTTCCGCGACATCCCGCAGATCGTCGGCTCGGTCGTGCAGTTCGCGATGTTCATGACCCCGGTGTTCTGGCTGCCCGGCGGGCGCCTGCTCGACCACGCCGTGCTGATCCTCAACCCGTTCTATCACCTGCTCGAGGTCGTCCGCGCGCCGTTGCTCGGCAACGTCGTGGACCCGCGCACCTACATCTTCATGGTGGTTCTGGCGGTCGTCGGATGGACCGGCGCCTTCGCCACCTTCGCCCTCACCCGTCGACGGATCGTGCACTACCTATGAAGGGCCCCGAGGTCTCCATCCGGGTCACCGACCTGACCCTGCGCTTCCCCGTCTACGGGGTCGACGCCAAGTCGCTGAAGAAGCATCTGGCCCGCATCACCGTCGGCGGCAAACTTGGCCGCACCGGCATGGGCGCGACCGAGGTGACCGCCCTGTCGGGCGTCAATCTCGAGCTGCGCTCCGGCGACCGTCTCGGTCTGATCGGCCACAACGGTTCGGGCAAGACCACCCTGCTGCGCGCCCTGGCCGGCGCCTACGAGCCTGACGAGGGCACCATCGACGTGCACGGCCAGATCGCCGCCATGCTCGACCTGAACCTCGGCATCGACCCGTCGGCCACGGGACTCGACAACATCCGTCTGCGCGGCCGCATCGCCGGTCTCTCCGCCAAGGAGATCGAGGACCGGATGCAGGAGATCGGCGAGTTCACCGGCCTCGGCCCGTTCCTGGCCATGCCGCTGAAGACCTATTCGGCCGGCATGCAGGCGCGGTTGGCCTTCGCGGTCGCCACCGCCGTCCACGCCGACGTCATCCTGATGGACGAGTGGATCGCGGTCGGCGACGCCGACTTCCAGAAGATCGCCCACAAGCGGATCCTGGAGCTGATGGAGCGCGCCGGCATCCTGGTGCTGGCCTCGCACGACCTCGAACTGATCCGCCTCTACTGCAACAAGGTGATGCGCATCGAGAGCGGGGTCGCCTCCAAGATCATGGACGTCAAGAAGCTGGACGAACTGCTGGCCGCCGCCTGACGCCCCGGGGAGCGACCTTGGACTTCATCTTCACCATCGTCTCGCGCAACTACGCCGCCCAGGCCGCCAGCCTGATGGAAAGCCTGGAGCGCGCCGAGCCCGGCATTCGCCGCGTCGTCGTCACAACCGACGGCCCGATCGCCTTCAAGGACCCGGGCATCCGCACCCTCGACGCCGCGACCGTGGTCCCCGAGTTCGCGGCCATGTGCGCCTATTACGACGCGCTGGAGCTCAACACCGCGGTCAAGCCGCTGTGCTTCAAGGCGCTGCTGTCGGAAGAGGGCGTGACCTCAGGCGCCTATTTCGACCCCGACATCTGGGTCTATCGCCCGCTCGACGCAGTGCGCGAGGGCCTGGCCAAGGCTCCCCTGGCCCTGACCCCGCACACCACCCGCCCGCTGCGCGGCGAGGCCAGTCCCAACGACCACGTCATCCTGCAGTCAGGCTCCTACAACCTCGGCTTTGCAGCCATGCGGGCCGAGCCGGAGATTTTCGATCTGCTCGACTGGTGGGCCGAGAAGCTGCGCTTCGACTGCCGCGTCGATTTCGCCGCCGGCCTGTTCACCGACCAGAAGTGGATGGACCTGGCGCCGGGGCTGGTCAGCGACCTGGCCATCCTGCGCACCCCGACCCTGAACCTCGCCTACTGGAACCTTGAGGGGCGCCATGTCGCCCGCGCGGAGGACGGCTGGACGGTCGACGGCCAGCCGCTGGCCTTCTTCCACTTCTCCGGTTTCGACCCGACCCGGCCGGACCTGCTCTCCAAGCACCAGGACCGCATCAAGGTCACGCCGCGCTCGGACTTCGCCGCCCTGCTCGCCGACTACGCCCAGGCGCTGCTGCGCAACGGCCATGTCGAGGCCTCGGCCATTCCCTACGCCCACCGCGCCTTCCCGTCGGGCGAACTGGTCCCGCGCGAGACCCGCCGCCGGATGCTGGCCGCAGCCCGCGCCGGCGAGGACTTCGGCGGCGGCCTGACCTCGGCCGCCGAGGCCTGGGCCGCCGTGCGCCCCGGCGAGGTGATCCGCGAGCCGCTCGGCGGTCTCCTCGACGGCCCCTGGCTGACCGGCTCGTCCGAGCTGACCAGCTGGCTGACCAGCGCCTCGCAGGCGCCGGCGGTCGGCGCCCTGACCCATGCGCGGCGCGACCTGCGCGACCGCTTCGCCGCCGACGAGGCCGGGCTGAAGGCCTGGCTGCTGGGCCCTGAATCGATCGACGGTCGGTTCTCGGCCCGGCTGGCGCCCCCCGAGGCGTTCGCCGAGCCGGAGCTGGCCCTGCGCGCCGCCCGCCAAGTGGCCGGCGACCTCTCGGAAGCCAAGCTCCGCTTCGCCGCCTATGGCCTCGCCCATCGCGCCGCCTGGCCGCAATGGGTCGGCACGGCGCTGCGCTCGGGCTTCAACGCCCCGGTGCGCGAGCTGGCCCGCGGCATGCCGTTCCCGCGCCTGTTTCTGTCGATCTGGGAGAGCCGCGGCGACCTGCAGCGACTGTTCCCGCTGACCAGCTTCAAGGGCCGTTTCGGCTTCCTACGCTGGCTGATCGGCGGCGGCCTCGCCGAATACGGCGTCGACGTCGCCGCCCTGCCGCCGATCGTGGACAGCCATCCGGTCTTCGAGCTCGCCCGCCTGTCGGTGCGCCGCGAGCCGGTCGAGGCCGGCCGCGCCCCGGCCGCCGGGGCCATCAACACCCTGCTGGCGGTCGAGCGATGGACGCCCGACGCCGCCGGCGGCGAGGCGCTGGTGTTCGACGCTGGCGCCGGCCGCTTCCGCACGCCGCAGGGCGCGCCGGCCGATCCGCCCGCCCGGGTCGGCAAGCTCGTATTCCGCACCGCGCCGGGGCTGATCGCCGCCGACGCCGTGGCCCTGCTGGCGCAGGGTGTCGCCTGGGAGTCCGCCAGCGCATGAGTCTGCTGTCCACGGCCCGCGGCGCCTGGCGCGCGCTGACGCCTGAGCCTGTCCGCCGCTTGGCCCAGCCGGTCCTTGGGCCCGCGCTGGAGGCCTATGTTCGCCATCAGGCCCGCGCCCCGCACGAGGCCCAGACGAGCGCCGGGCCGATCCGCGTGGTCGGCGACTTCGGCGGCTCCTATGGCATCGCCGCCTCGGCCAAGCTGGCCGTCCGCGCCTTCCAGGCCCTGGGCGCCCCGGTCGAGCAGGTCGACATCGCCGGCGCCAAGCTCGACTGGATCGGCGCTTCGGAGGCGGCCCGCACGCCCGGTCCCTGGATCTTCCACGTCAACGCCCCCGAGCTGCTGGCCGCCCTGGCCTTCCTCGGCCCCAAGAACGTCCGCGGCCCGCGCTACGGCTACTGGGCCTGGGAGCTGCCCCGCGCGCCGAAGACCTGGCTGAAGGACGCCGCCTTCCTGGAGGAGGTCTGGGTTCCCAGCGCCTTCACCGGCGCGGCCCTGACCGGCGCCAAGGCTCCGGTGCGGGTGGTGCCCCATCCGCTGTTCATCGAGGACTATCGCGACGTCGCCCCCGCGCCGCGTGACGAACGGTTCACCGCCGTCACCCTGTTCGACTTCAAGTCCTCGGCGGCGCGCAAGAACCCCGAGGCGATGATCGCCGCCTTCGCGCGCGCCTTCCCCGACGACCCGACCGCCCGGCTGGTGATCAAGACCCAGAACGGCGCAGCCTTCCCCGATTTCCTGGCGCGGCTGCGCGGCCAGGCCCCGGCCAATGTCGAAGTGCTCGACGTGGTCTGGCCCTACGACCAGGTGAAGAGCCTGATCGCCTCGGCCGACGTGCTGATCTCGCTGCACAGGGCCGAGGGCTTCGGCCTGACCATGGCCGAGGCCATGGCGCTCGGCACGCCGGTGATCGGCACCGGCTGGTCAGGCAATGTCGACTTCATGGACGAGACCTGCGCCCTGGTGATCCCCTCGCAGCCGATCGCCGTCGACGACCCTCAGGGCATCTATCGCGGTCAGACCTGGGCCGACCCGGACGTCGAGGCCGCCGCCCAGGCGCTGCGCCGGCTGCGAGCCGACCGCGATCTGGCCGCGCGGCTGTCGGCGGCCGGCAAGCGCCGTGTCGCCGAGCAACTCTCGCCTCAGGCCTGGTTCGCGACCCTGCCGGACGGCGTGCAGCGCGCCGCCCTCGCCGCGGCGGGCGCCGCGCGCCGGACTCAGTCCTCGCGATAGGGCTTGGCGTAGGTGGTCAGCACGAACACCGCCGCCATCGTCACCACCGCCGCCGGCGCCAGCGCGCTCAGCACCTCTCCCGGGCCGTAGCCGACCGCGCGCAACTGCCCGGCGATCAGCGGCCCGACGATCGAGCCCAGCCGCCCGGCCGCCACCGAGGCTCCGGCGCCCGCGGCGCGGAACTGCGGCGGGTAGTAGACCGGCGCCAGGGCGTAGAGCACGTAGAGCCCGCCGATGACCGTGAAGCCGGCGGCGCCCGACGCCGCCAGGATCAGCGGCAGACTGGTCGCCGCGGCCAGGGCGTAGAGCGCGCCGGCCAGACCGGCGAACACCGCGATGAGCAGCCAGCGATAGCCGACCTTGTCCGCAGCCCAGCCGAGCGCCAGCGAGCCGACCACCGCCATGATGTTCAGGGCGAACGCCGCCGATGCGCCCTCGGCCGGCGAGAAGCCCTTGGCCACCACCAGCAACGGCAGCCAGTTCAGCAGCAGGTAGGTGACCAGCAGGTCGAGCGCGAACACCGTCCAGATCAGGATCGTGGCCAATCCCCGACCGTCCCCGAACAGCCCGGTCAGCATCTGCGGCGGCGCGCCGTCCTCGCCGCGCGCCGGGCGCGTCTCCGGCAGCAGGAAGTAGACCACAGGCACCAGCAACAGCGGCAGGGCGCCGCCGATCATGAACAGCATGCGCCAGTCGACCCCGCCGGCCTCGCCGACCTGGGCGGCCAGGGCCACGAGCGCCCCGCCGACGGGCAGGCCGCAGAACATGCTGGTGGTGGTCAGGGCGCGCCGATGCGGCGGACTGATCTCGGTGGCGATGGCGATCAGGTTGGGCATCGCCCCGCCGAAGCCGAGGCCGGTGGCCAGGCGCGCCAGGGTCAGAAGCTCGAAATTGGGCGACAGGGCGGTGGCCAGCGAGAACAGCCCGAAGAGCGCCACCGAGCCCAGCAGCACCGGCCGGCGGCCATAACGGTCGGCGGCCCAGCCGCCGAACAGCGCCCCGATCACCAGACCGATCATCGCCGCGCTGCCCGCCCAGCCGAGCTGAGAGGGCCCAAGGCCCAGGTCGGGCGCCATGTGCGGCGCAGCGACGCCGAACGCCTGGATGTCATAGCCTTCGAGGGCGGCGATGCCGAAGCAGATGGCGATGATCAGGCCCGGACTCGCCGTGCGCTCACTCGAACCTGTCATGCCATATTCTCCCCGGCGCACTGGATCTGGTCGAACAGGTCGCTCGCCTTCACTATACAATTCGTGTTCGCACGCGTTCAGTAAACAGGAAGCGCTTGGATATCCCCGTCAACGCCCCCGATTGCCTGCCGGTCATGATCATTGTCGCCGGCCAGTCGAACGCGCTTGGCTACACCTTGGGCGCCGCCGACCTGCCGCCGCATCTCGCCGCGCCGGGCCCGGCCAGGATCTGGAGCCCGCAAGCGCGCGCCTTCGTTCCGCTGCAACCAGCGGCCAACACCGGCGCCCCCAACAATCCGCAGACCTGGGGACCTGAGGCGCAGTTCGCCTATCGCTGGCGTCAGGACCACGCCTGCGCGCCGCTCTACGTCGTCAAGTACGCGCGCGGCGAGACCGGCCTGGCGCCCGATCCGGCCGCGCGCGACTGGTCGCCGTCCTCGCACGGCGACCTCTGGGACGCCGCCAGCGCCGAGATCGACGCCGCCAAGGCCGTCCTGGCGGCGCATGGCCTGGCCCCGCGCGTGCGGGCGGTGCTGTGGATGCAGGGCGAAACCGATGCGCAGAGCCCAGCCAAGTCGCGCGCCTACGCCGCCAACCTGGCGGCCTTCGTGGCTCAGGTGCGGGCCCGCTGGGGGGACGCCGACACCATCGTGCAGATCGGCCAGATCGACCGGCCCGGTCCGGCCGGCTGGGACGCCGTGCGTCAGGCCCAGGCGCAGGTGGCCGGCGGCGACGCGAAGACCACGCTCACCGACACCGATCCGTTCGAGCGCCAGCCCGCCGACGGCGTCCACCTGACCGCCTCTGGCCAGGTCCGCCTCGGCGACGGGTTCTATGAGAGGCTGACGGCCGCGCGGCCCTAGCCGTCGAGGCGGTCCGGCGTGAAGCTGATCACGCCCTGGCGCTCCAGCTCCGTCAGGATCTGGTCGATCTGGCTGCGCAGCTCCAACATGCAGTTGGGGGTCAGGATCAGGTAGCCAGACTTGACCTTGTGCTCCTCGCCCGCCGCGTCGGCGACGTTGGCGGCGAAGGCCAGCCGCGCGACCCCGGACTGGAAGCCGAGTCCGGCCATGGCGTCGCCGAAGATCATCGGCAGGTCGAACTCAGGCAATCCGGGCGGGCTGGGCATGCGGCCTGATCGCATGATTCCGGGGTCTGCGGCCAAGACGCACACGACGGCTTGAATTTGCGCAAAACTACACAACGTCTATTCTTCGTTTATTCGCGGAGGATCCTCCCCATGACCACCCTCGTTTTCGTCGCTCTGGCCCGCAGCGCTCCGGCCGGCGGCTACAGCGCCAGCTTCCCGGACCTGCCTGGTCTCAGCGTCGAGGGCGCCGACATCGCCGCCCTGGTCGTCGCTGCCCGCGAGACGGTGCTGAAGGAGCTGCAGCGCCTGGCCGACGACGGCCATGACTGGCCCAAGCCGACCGCGCTCGAAGCCGTCACGGCCGAGCCCGGCGTGATCCCGTTCCTGGTCGACGTCTCGGTCGAGGACACCCCGGTGCGGGTGAACATCTCGATCGGCGAGCGGCTGCTTAAGCGCATCGACCAGGCCGCCGAGACTCGCGGCATGAGCCGCTCGGGCTTCATCGCCGCGTCCGCGCGCACCGCCCTGGGAGAAAAGATCGGCGCCGGCACCGGCGCCGACTTCGACGCCATCGCCCGCAAGCTGCAGGACGAATGGTCGGTGCTCGGCCGCAAGATCACCGACAGCCTCGGCCCGGACTCGGCCTTCAATCGCAGCGTCAACGACTTCGACGCCAAGCTGACCGAGACCATCCGCAAGACCGCCGACAACATCTCGGCGGCCATGGCGCGCCGCAAGGAAGCCGAAGCTCGCAAGGACGAGGCCCCGGAAGCCAAGAGCCAACCCGCCGACGCGGCGATCTAGTCCAGCATGGCGGCGGGCACGATCGCGACCACGACGTCGCGGGACGAACTGAAGCTGCGCGAACTCAAGCGCATGCAGGCCATCGCCACCGGATTACTGGTGGCGATGGCGATCGTCTTCGTGGCCGCCAGCCGCGCCGACGACCATTGGCCCTGGCTGGCCTATGTCCGCGCCTTCGCCGAGGCCGCGATGGTCGGGGCCTGCGCCGACTGGTTCGCGGTGACCGCGATCTTCCGCCGTCCGCTCGGCCTGCCGATCCCGCACACCGGCATCATCCCGCGCAACAAGGACCGCATCGGCGAGGCGCTCGGCGGCTTCATCGCCGACAACTTCCTGACCGTGGACGTGCTCGACAGCCGCCTGAAGCAGATCGAGGTCGCCCGCTGGGGCGGCGAATGGCTGCGCCAGCCGCGCCACGCGCGGCGGCTGGCCCGCCGGCTCTCGGGTCTGGTCCCGACCATCCTGAAGGTGCTGCCCCGCGACATGCTACGCGAGACCGCCGGCTCGGCCGCGGTCGCCGCCATCCGCGCCGTACCAGCCGCGCCCACCGCCTCGAAGCTGCTGGCCGCGTTCTGGAACGAGGGTCGCTCGCAAGCCGCCTTCGACTGGGGCCTCGACAAGTTGGCGGCCTATCTCGAGGACAACGAGACGACCATCCAGGAAAAGGTCGAGGCCAAATCCTGGAAGTGGATGCCGAAGTTCATCGACAAGATGATCGCCCAGAAGGTCACTACCGGTCTTGGCGAACTGCTCGTCGAGATGCGCGAGCCCGACCACCCCTGGCGCCGGGAGCTGAAGGCCTGGATCGAAAGCTTCATCGACCGGCTGGCCCATGATCCCGATTTGATCGCCAAGGGCGAAGACCTGAAGGCCAAGCTGCTGGCCGACCCGGCCCTGCGCGAACAGGCCGCCGGCGTCTGGCGCGAGATCGAGCAGCGCCTTGCCGACGGCGACGGCGCCGGCCTGACCGAGCGCCTGGAACAGATGCTGACCGCACTCGGCGAATGGCTGCACACCGAGGAGACCGCCCAGGCGCGGCTCAACGAGTGGGCCCGGATCCTGGCCCGCCAGGTCATCGCCCCGCGTCGCCACGAGATCGGCGGCTTCGTCGCCCAGGTGGTGGCCAGCTGGGACACCAAGGGCGTGGTCGACAAGCTGGAACTGCAGGTCGGCAAGGACCTCCAGTACATCCGCGTCAACGGCACGCTTGTAGGCGGGCTGGTGGGTCTGGCGATCTTTTCTGCGAGCCGCGCCTTCGGACTCTAGTAGCGCCATTCTCCGGCCCGCGCTTAGATGCGGCGAGCAGGCGGAGAACGCGACATGGCCCAGTTCAAGGTGACCCCTCTGACCCCGACCATCGGGGCGTTGATCGAAGGCGTCGACCTCGCGCAGCCGGTCAGCGACGACCTGCTGCACGCGATCCGCCAAGCGCTCCTCGAGCACCAGGTGGTGTTCTTCGAGGACCAGCACATCACCCCGGCCCAGCATCGCGACTTCGCCGCGCGGTTCGGGGCGCTGCACACCCACCCGCTCTATCCGGGAGTGCCGGAGGCGCCGGAGCTGTTCATCCTGGACAACCACAAGGACAACCCGACCGACAACGACAGCTGGCACACCGACGTGACGTTCATCGAGACGCCGCCGATGGCCTCGATCCTCTATGCCAAGCTGCTGCCGCCGTCTGGCGGCGACACCATCTGGTCGAACTCCAAGGCCGCCTACGAGGCGCTGTCGCCGGCCTTCCGCGAATTCCTGTCAGGGCTGGATGCGGTGCACGACTTCGCGCGCGGCTTCCCGACCCGCGGGATCGTCGCCAAGGGCGCCGGCGAGGACAAGCACGCCAAGGCCGTCGCCGAGCATCCGCCGGTGCTGCACCCGGTGATCCGCACCCATCCGGAGACCGGCGAGGACGGCTTGTTCGTCAATTTCGGCTTCACGGACCGGATCAAGGGCCTGCGCCGCAAGGAGAGCGACGCGATCCTGAACATGCTGTTCGAGCACATCCAGAAGCCGGAGTTCCTGGTCCGCTGGCGCTGGAGCCCGAACGCCATCGCCTTCTGGGACAACCGCGTGACCCAGCACTATGCGGTCAACGACTACCTGCCCCATCGCCGGATCATGAACCGCGCCACGGTGCTGGGCGACCGCCCCTATCACCGCTCGCGGCTGCCGACCGGGGTGAAGGCGGCGGCCGAGTAGGGCCTAGCGCCAGTCCAGCAGGCCAAGCTTGCACATCCAGACAATGGACATGCCCAGCTGCTGCTGACGACCGGACGGGAACGGCGCGACCAGGTCGCGCACGCTCAGCTCGCCCTCGGCGATCAGCCGCCCCAGCATGACGGCGTTGTCCTGCGGCGAGGCGCGCCAATTGCCGGCGAAGTGGTCGAGCCGGATGTTCTGTGTGCGCTCCAGATCGGCGAGGGTCACGCCCGGCCGCGCCGACACGCGGGTGCCGGGCGCCAGCACCTGGGTCGCGAACCGCGCGAAGGCGCCGAACGGTTCGGTCTTGGTCGGATTGCGCTTGTACTTGAGCTCTTCGGGCTGGGCGGCCAGGCGGATCGCCTCGAGCTGAGCGAGAAGTTCCTGCAAGCCGGCGACGACAACCTGCCAGTCGAAGGTCTCGCGGATGCGCCGACGGCCGGCCTCGCGCATCTTCGCGCGCAGCTCCGGCGAGGCGATCAGCTCGCCGATCCGCGCCGCCGCGTCGCCGACATTGATCGCCGTGTGCTGGGCCACCGCGCCGACATAGGACTGGTAGGTCATACCCATGTGCAGGTGGCGGTTGACCATCCCCTGGCCCGCGCCCACCGGCCCGCCCAGCGAGCGCACCAGGAAGCCGTCGATCCCGTCGCGCACCGTGAAGCGGTAGCCGTCCCAGTCGCTGGCCACGACCGGCATGCCCGCAGCCATCGCCTCCAGCGGGGTGATCCCGAAGGTCTCCTGGATGTTGTCGACCAGCGACAGGAAGATGTCCCCGGCCGCCCACATGGCGCCGACCAGCCCCGCGTCGTTGCCGTTCAGGTAGTGGACGGCGACCGAAGGCGCATAGGCCTGGGCCGCCTCCTCGTACATGGCGCGATGGTCTTCCGGATTGGGGAACCAGCCGACCAGAGCGAAGTGCACCTTCGCGCCCGTCGCCTTGGCCGCCTCCTCGGCGGCGCGGAACATCGGCTGCGGGAAGGCCTTCTCGAAGAACGACAGCCGCCCGACCCACATGACCACGACGTCGTCGGGCCCGACGCCCATCTGCTCGCGGGTCACGGCGCGCACGTCCGGTCGGTCGGCCAGGGCGGCGAAGGCCGAGCCCTCGACCCCCAGCGGCAGCAGCGGCAAGTGCGGGCGAATCTGCTTGGTTCCGCCGTAGCGGTCGGCCAGATAGCCGGTCCACTCGTCGAACATCTCGACCAGCGATTCCTGCACCACCGGTGAGGTGCAGATCAGCGCGTCCCATGGCTGCATCGGCGCCACGGCGGACTTGGCGATCATCTCGCGCATCGCCAGCGGCGCCAGGGTGTGGACCATGCCGACGAGGCTGTAGGTGTTCTCCAGGCCCACCTGCCGGCGCAGCCACGCTATGTCGGTCAGCTCCGGCACCCCGCGCACCAGCGCCCCGGCCGCGGTCGGCGGCCCCTGGTCGAGCAGGTGGGTGGTGGCGACCTGCGCACGCACCGCTTCACCGGGGACCAGCCCCGCGACGAGGTCGGCGGGCGCCACCTGGGCGCCGGTCAGGAAGTCGATCCGATCGACGTCGGCATAGCGCAGCACCGCCTTGAACAGCTCGACGTTGGCGACGTCCTTGCCGAACGGATTGTGCTTCGGCCGCACGCCGGCGGACGGATGATAGAGCGCGATGCTGCGTGCCAAGGCGGCCTTCCCCAGTTCGAAGTCGCCGTCCGTGCCGCGGCCCCTGCCCGTGCTCTCGCACAGCCGCCGCGCCGAGCCAAGCGGCCTAGGGGTCGCTGCGCCGGAAGGTCGTCACCAGCACGTCGCGATAGGCCGGGCGGCTCGGATCGACCGGCTCGATCGCGGTCACTCCGTGGAACACCCTGTGGTCGTCGATGAACACCGCGTCCAGCGGCTCCAGCAGGGTGAAGCTGCCCAGGGCCGCGCCGGCGGGATCGAAGATGTCGGTGACCCCGGCCGCGACGTTCTCGCGCGCCACCAGCATGACCAGCACCCAGTCGACGCCGTCGCGATGCGCGCCCTCCGGCGTCGGCCGCCCGGCCTCGCCGGCCCGCGCCTCGATGCGGAACTGGTGCATCTCGGTCCGCCAGGGAAACCCGGCGTCCGGCCCCGCGGCGGCTGAGAACACGTCCAACGAGGCCTCGATGATCCGCTCCGTCAGCGGCAGGTCGAGAACCGCGGGCGTGATCGGCTCGAACCACCGCTCCACCCCGCCGTTCAGGCGGTTGTAGTCGAGGCTCTGAAAATGAGGCTGATGGGGCAGCCGCTCGACGCGGCCCGGCCGCGCCTCCAGCGTCGCGTAGCGCCGCCGCCGGTAGCGGCCGCCGTCGGCCATGTACTCGTCCACCGCCAGGTCGTCCCAGCTCGCCGCGTAGGCGTCCCAGTCGGCCAGCGGCGCCGCGCGCAGCAATTGGCGCATCTGCGGCCCGCGCACCCGCGCGAACCCGTCCCTGGCCACCTGCGATCTCAGATCATCGAGCAACGGCGCATCCCCTTCGGCGCACCGCAGCTATGCCGTTCACAGCGACATTCAAGCCCGCACACCCCGCAAGCGAAGGAGCAGGCTACGCCGCGGCGGAAAAGCCCGCCGACGATGGTGATTTCATTTCAGGAAGAAGTGGCGCGCCCGGAACGATTCGAACGTCCGACCCTCAGATTCGTAGGCTCTTGCGGATTATTGATTTTGTTGAACTTTCCGGCAAACCGGGGGTTCAGGGCCACATTGAAAGTCCACGCCTATTTGGAACGTCTGCAAACCGCCTGAGCTGCTCAAGGGCCGGCGCAGGAGCCCTTCCGGCGTGAGCAGGCTTCTCAATCCCCGACGCTTCAACGCCGAAAAGTTCGCCTGGCAGCACCAGGTCCTAGCGGATGTAGAGCTGAGCGCGTTCTCGAAGGTGCTTGGCGCATTCCTGACCCACTATCTCGACCCGGAGAAGGGCGGCAGCTGGGCTTCGCAGCAGTTTCTCGCGACACACCTAGGCGTCGATGTCCGAACCATCCGTCGCGCGACCAGCGAGCTTGTGGCGCATGGGCACATCGCGCTGGAAGTCTCGCGCGGACGCGGAAACGCGAACGTCTGCCGGGCGCTATTGAAAGGCTTGGAGTCCATCGAAGCAATCGCTCCCGAACCCGTAACAACTTTGCCCCGCGTTTCCAGACGAGTTAAGGCGGCGGAACACCGGACAGCTCCGTCCGGAGATCGATCGCAAAACCGGGCAAATGGCGCGCGAAAACCGGACACCGCTGCCCGCCCAATCCTTTCTGAACCCGAATCCCCCCTAGTCCCCCCCACTGGGCCAGTCGCCGCATGGCACCGCCAACGCCGGCAATCCTCCGATGTCCGCCACCGCCCTCATAGGCAGCATTCTCAGGTGCCCTGGGCAGCTGAATGCACGACATTTCCCAACACAGAGGTGAGAGCGGCAGTCGTGCGAGCCATGGGTGAAGGTGGAGCGAGAAGCTACCTAGATCCAGCTACTTGGAGTGAAGCGGACCGAACCATCGTCTGTCAGCTAGGCATTGCTAGCGATGCGCTGCGCTCACGCGCAGGCAAAGAACTGGGTACTCTTGGCGTGGCGATCATCCGCTCGCCGGGAAGCGGAGCTTTGAGCCGAGCAGCACCCTCGGCGGCGTCCTGATGAGATCGTGACGCGATGTGGCCCAACAGATATCGATACGCCTCAGGAGTTGTTAATTCCGAGGGGGACTACCGATGGTCACACAACCTGAAGCGCTTGCGCTCCTGCGTCAGGCCACGAACGGCGAAGCGGTCGAATTCATGCCGGGCCAGTGGGAGGCCATCGACCGCCTTGCCAATCATCGAAGCAAGGTCCTGCTCGTGCAGCGCACGGGTTGGGGAAAGAGCATGGTCTACTTCCTGACTACTCGTATCCTGCGAGATGCGGGTTCGGGGCCGACTTTAATTCTATCGCCGCTGCTGGCGCTCATGCGTAACCAAGTTGAGGCTGCCCGCGCGCTCGGCCTCCGCGCCGAAACCATCAACGCAACCAACGCCGCGCAGTGGGACGAGATTATCGCGCGCGTCACCGCTGATGAGGTCGATTTGCTTCTGGTTTCGCCGGAGCGGCTTTCCAACGAGACCTTCATGCAGGAATGCCTCCTGCCAATCGCCGAGCGAATCCACTTTTTGGCGGTGGATGAGGCGCACTGCATCTCCGATTGGGGCCACGATTTCCGACCCGACTATCAGCGGATAGACCGTATTCTACGCCGTCTTCCCGACAATGTGGCCGTGCTGGCCACGACGGCGACAGCTAACGATCGGGTAGTCGCCGATGTGCAGGCGCAGCTTGGCGATGGCACGCTACTGCTCAGGGGGCCCCTCGCCCGCGCAAGCCTACGACTCCAGGCGACGTCGTCGCCGAACCGCGCGGGGCGTTTAGCTTGGCTGGCAGAGGCGATCCCTCAACTTCCCGGCAGCGGCATCGTCTACACACTGACAATCCGAGACGCCGAGCGTGTGACGGCCTGGCTGCTCGAGAACGGTATCGCCGCTCGCGCCTATCACGGCCAGGTAACCGAAGCTGACGAAGACGGCCGAGAGCAGCCCGGGCGGGAGGAACTTGAGAACCTACTACTTCGCAATGAGATTAAGGCGCTCGTGGCCACCAATGCGTTGGGCATGGGCTTCGACAAGCGTGACCTTGGATTTGTAGTCCATTTCCAGGCGCCACAGTCGATTGTCCACTACTATCAACAGGTCGGCCGCGCCGGACGCGGGATCGACGACGCTGTGGGTATCCTTCTCGGCGGCGATGAGGACGACGAGATCAACACCTTCTTCATCGAAAGCGCGTTCCCACCTCGACGCGAGATCAACGCGATCCTCAAGGCGCTGGATGAGGCCGATGACGGCGTGACCGTCAACCACCTCATGGAGGCAGTAAACCTGCGGAAGGGACAGATCGAAAAGGTCCTAAAGCTCCTGGCGGTGGCAAACGCGGCACCGGTGATCAAGCAGGGAGCGCGTTGGTACCGCACAGCAAACCCGTTCCAGCTCGATGAGGAAAAGATCGCGCGCCTGCAGGCTCAAAGACGGGCGGAGGCCGATGAAGTCCATACCTACCTTGAGGCCGACGGCTGCCTTATGGAGTTCCTCACGCGCGCGCTCGATGATCCAGAGTCGGGTCCGTGCGGCAAGTGCGCGAACTGCTTGGGCGGGCCGATTGTCGAGGTATCGCCGGGGAGGAAAGCTATTGCGAAGGCTGCGCGGTTCATCCGCCAGAGCGAGGTCCCGCTGGCCCCACGCAAGCGATGGCAAGCTGACGCGTTCCCGACGTACGGCTTTAAGGGCAATATTCCACTGGCTTTGCGATGCGAACCTGGCAAGGCGTTGGCGCTTTGGCGGGACGCTGGCTGGGGCGAATTAATCGAAGGCGGCAAGGCGGAGGGACGTTTCTCGGACGAACTCGTCGAAGCCTGCGCTGAAATGGTCGAGATGCGTTGGGGACCGGAGCCGACTCCGACGTGGGTTACCTGCGTTCCCTCTTTGCGTAGCGTAGACCTTGTGCCGGACTTTAGCGCTAGGCTGGCGTCACGACTGGGCCTGACTTTTGTGCCAGCCGTTGAGAAGGTCGGTGACACCGAGCGGCAGAGAAATATGATGAACAGCTATCAGCAGGCGAATAACCTCGACGGTGCCTTTGCAGTCCGCGAGGATCTCGTCCAAGACGGGCCCGTGCTGTTGATTGATGACATCGCCGACTCTCAATGGTCTCTGACCGTGATTGGCGCATTGCTGCGCAAGGCTGGGAGCGGACCCGTGCATCCGTGCGTTCTGGCCTTGGCATCTGGCTCGAGCGGCTAGCGGCATGGATAGACTTCCTGCAGACACCCAGGCGACCCTGCTTCTCGTCAGTCGCCTTGGAGGGTCCGGCACAAAGCCGTTGACCACCGCTGAGTACAATCGACTGGCAAAGGACCTGCACCAGAAAGGTCAGCGTCCGGCCGATCTCATTAAGGGTTCACGCGCCGACTATGTCATCGACGCGAGGCGCTTGGACGGGCTGCTATCACGGGGCGCAGCGCTGAGCCTAGCCATGGAGCGCTGGGAGCAGGCCGGCATTCGCGTCGTCGGCCGCAGCGAACCGAGTTATCCTGGACACTTTAAGTCAAAGCTCCGAAGCGCGGCCAGGCCCCTGATCTTCTATGGGGGCGACCTCGCGCTTCTCGACCGCGAAGCGATTTGCGTTGTTGGCTCGCGAGAACCTACGGACGACGGGCTGAGTTTTGCCGGACGGCTCGGCGCGGCATGCGCTGACCAGGGCTTTGTCGTGGTGTCGGGCGATGCGCGTGGCGTGGATCGAGAAGCCATGAGCGCTTCCCTGGCGGCCGGTGGACACGCTATCGGCGTACTTGCGGAAGGCCTTTCAGACGCAGTGCTAGTGAAGCGCAACCGCATTCCCATGCTTCAGGGTCGCTTGTTACTTCTGAGCCCCTACGATCCCGACGCTCGCTTCACCGTTGGACACGCAATGGAGCGCAATCGGTATCTCTATGCCTTGGCTCAGACGGCCGTGATCGTGGACAGCGATACCTCCGGTGGCACTTGGTCAGGCGCCATTGAGAACCTCAAGCAAAATTGGACTCCCGCGCTGGTGCGAACCGGCGGAAACACAAGGGCCGGTAACCCGAAGCTGGCTGAGCTCGGAATACTGCCCATCGACAACAGTGCCGGGCCATCGTTGACCATCCGCGACCTCATAGACAGAGCGGCAAATCACAGAGCGGCGCGGTCACCAGAGCTTCCCTTTGAGCCTCCCTTTCGAGTCAGGCCTCAGGACAGCGAAGACGCGGACGAACTCTTTGAGATTTTCCTCCTGCGTCTTCGCAAGTTTCTCCATCAACAGCCCCGCTCCGAGGCCGAGATCGCAGCCCATTTCAAGCTAGAAGCTATGCAGGTGGAACGGTGGCTTGAAACGGCACGGCGCGCCCACGGGCTGGTGCGCTCCAGTGACAACCAAGTCTGGACGGACGGTAGTCGCGCCGCGTAGCGTTTGCTCTCCCCCCTGACAACCTAGGCGTCAGGGAGCGCAGAAGTTGTCGCGTAAGCCCCACCGGTTGCCCGCGCGACGGCGAGCTACGCCTCTTCCTCGTTCGCCCCAGCCTTTCGCCGCAGCGCACCGTAGAGATCGCCCGGTCCAAGAAGTATCTTCAGCAGCTCTTCGCGGATGCGTTCCGAGGCAAGAACCTGCCGGCTCATCGACGTGAAGGCATCATCGCTGTCCATCGCGGCGTCGAGCAGTTGGCTCTGCAGCGTGGGCGAGTTGCTGAACTGCGCCCGCGTGTTGGCCATGGCCTGCTCTTGCAGCTCCTCGGACGCCAGCATGTGGCCCTTCAGGAAGCCGTTGACGTAGTGCAGCTGGTCATCGTCGGAGAGCTGCCCTTCGAAGAGGTCGTTGACGCGGGCGATGATCTCGTTGAGCAGCGCCTTGTCTTTTTCCTGCAGGCTCCCCGAGCCTGTCTCGGACATGCCCGGCAGCTTGGGAGCGTCGCCGCTGCCATAGAGCAAGTCGCGTTTGGCCTCGGCCTTCAGGCTGTGGTGGGTCAGCTTCACGCCCGACAGGTCGATTCCCTCGCGCTCACGGCCGAACTCCAGCAGCGGCAGCAGGCGACGGTAGAAGATCGCGCGCTTCTCGATCTCGGTGTTTCCGTAGTCGAGGATCTGGCTGAGGAAGCTGTAGAGCCGTTGGAAGGTGCCGATGTCGCCCTTGAACAGCGTCAAGCTGTCCATGTGGTCCTTGGCGTCGTTCTTCGCGCGCTCGTCGCCTTGGGCGTCGGCGATCGTGAAGGCCTGATTGGCGGCGTTGAAGGCGTGGACGATGCGGCTGGCCACTGGCTCGATAGCCGCGATCAGGTCGGATTGGCGCGCCATTGGGTTCAGTTCGACCTTCACCACCCTCTCGACCTCGAAGTCGTCGTAGTGGCCGCTGCCGTCCAGCTTGGCGCGCAGATCGTAGATCAGGTTCGGATCCGTGGCGCTCTCCAGCTCCGCCGTCTCGTAGTAGGTGCGGAACGCCGCCAAGATCTCATCCGAGCTGTTGACGAAGTCGAGGACGTAGGTGGTGTCCTTGCCCGGATGGGCTCGGTTCAGGCGAGAGAGGGTCTGCACCGCCTGGATGCCCGCCAGCCGCCGGTCGACATACATCCCGCAAAGCAGCGGCTGGTCGAACCCGGTCTGGAACTTGTTGGCCACCAGCAGCAGGTGGAAGGACTCGCCCTTGAAGGCGTCGCGGATGTCGCGGCCGTTCAGGCCCGGATTGAGTACGGGGCTCGTCTCGCTGACCTCGCCTAGGTCCTTGTCGTTGACCTCCCCGGAGAAGGCCACCAGCGTGCCCAGCGGGTAGCCCTGCTCCTTGATGTAGCGCTGGATCGCCACCTGCCAGCGCACCGCCTCGGCGCGGCTGCCCAGCACCACCATTGCCTTGGCCTTGCCGTCCAGCAGCGGCATCACGTTCTCGCGGTAGTGCTCGACGACAATCTGGACCTTCTGGCTGATGTTGTGCGGGTGCAGGCGCACCCAGCGCATGATCTCCTTTTGAGCCTTGCTGCGCTCGACCTCCTTCTCGTCGAGATCACGCCCCTCATGGGCCAGCCGGAACGCCAGCTTGTAGGGGGTGTAGTTGCGCAGCACGTCGAGGATGAAGCCTTCCTCGATGGCCTGGCGCATCGAGTAGACGTGGAAGGGCTCAGGCAGGTTGGTGTCGCCGACGGGGCGGTCGGGATGAGGCGGACGTCCAAACAGCTCCATCGTCTTGCCCTTGGGCGTGGCGGTGAACGCGACATAGGTGATGCCCTTGTCGCTGGCGGCCCGGCCCGCCATCTGGGCGGCCAGGACGTCCTCGTTGCTGACCTCGCCGCCGTCGGCCAGTTCCGCCGCCTCTTCCGCCGAGAGCATCTGCTTGAGCTTGGCGGCGGCCTCGCCGGTCTGGCTGGAGTGGGCCTCGTCGGCGATCACGGCGAAGGCCTTGCCCTCGGTGGCCGCCAGTTCGCGCACGGCCTCCAGCGCGAAGGGGAAGGTCTGGATCGTGCAGACGATCACCTTCTTGCCGGCCGCCAGGGCCTCGGCCAGTTGGCCGCTCTTGGAGCCGCCCTCGTTCTTGATCGTCGCCACCACGCCGGCGATACGCTGGAAGTCGAACAGCGCCTCCTGGAGTTGGGTGTCGATGACGTTGCGGTCCGACACCACGATCACACTGGAGAACAGCTTGTCGTCCTTGGAGTCGTGCAGCTCCGACAGCAGGTGCGCTGCCCAGGCGATGGAGTTGGTCTTGCCCGACCCGGCCGAGTGCTGGATCAGGAAGCGCCCGCCAGGCCCTTCTTCCAGCACCTTGGCGGCCAGCTTCCGGGTGGCGTCCAGTTGGTGATAGCGCGGGAAGATCACGCCGGTGATCTGCTTCTTGGCGTCCCGCCGGGTCACCATGTAGCGGCCCAGGATCTCCAGCCAGCTGTCGCGCTGCCAGACCTCTTCCCAGAGATAGGCCGTGGCATGACCAAGCTTGTTTGGCTCGTTGCCCTTGCCGCCTTTGTTGCCCCTGTTGAACGGCAGGAAGAAGGTGTCGCGGCCTTGCAGCTTGGTGGTCATGGCCACTTCGGCATTGCTGACAGCGAAGTGCACCAGCGCCCCGCCGGGGAAGCTGAGCAGCGGCTCGGCCGCATGCCCCTTGGGCCGCGGATCGCGATCGAAGCGGTATTGGTCGATGGCGTCCTGCAGGATCTGGGTGAAGTCGGTCTTCAGCTCCACGGTCGCGACCGGCACGCCGTTCAGATAGAGCACCAAGTCGAAGCAGTTCTCGTTGGTGGTCGAGTAGCGCACCTGCCGCGCCACCCGCAGGCGGTTGGCCTGATAGCGGCGGGTGATCTCGGGGTTCATGCCCATGGCCGGCTTGAACTGCGCCAAGTCCAGCCGCCGGCGCAGCCCCACCACGTCGAGCCCGCCGCGCAGCACGTCCAGCACGCCCCGGTCGTCGAGCGACTTGCGAACCCGGTCGGCCAGCACCTCGGCGGCGGCCGGGCCGTGGGTCTTGCTCAGGGCCTCCCAGGCCTCGGGCTGGCTGTCCCGCACCCAGGCGACCAGATCCTCGACGAACAGCGCCCGTGTTCGGTCATGCCGCGCGCCCGCGCCGGGCTCGTAGATCCAGCCGTTCGCGCCGAGATGGTCGACGACATCATCCTCGAAGCGGATCTCCTTGTGCAGGCTCATACGGTTTCGCTGCCTTTGAGGCGCGCCGCCTCCCAATCCTTGTAACTCTGGCCGTTGTCGTTCACCCACGAGATGGCGCCGTTGGTCGAGCGGCCAGCAATGACCGCCGCAGCCGCGCTGGGCGAAGTGAAGGCATAGTCCGAGGCGAACACGTTGCGGTCACCTTCCTCCCGAAGGACGCCAGATCTCACCAACTCCCCGTGAAGCGGAGTGTAGGTGGTTGGCACCCCTTCCCAGCGTTTGCGGGCTGTCGAGCCGGCCTCAACGATGAACTCGCCGTTCTCAAGCCGGGCGGTGGCGCTCAAGCCGTGGCGCTTCACTTCGAAGTGGAAGAGCGGAGGCGGGGGGACAACGAGCGGCATCGCCAAGACAACAGCAGCGGCCGCCGCGCGCGGAGCCCTTGCACGCTGGATGAAGGTGTCCACCCGCACGGCCGGCAAGACGATCAGCAGGTTCTCCAGGAACGCCTCCATCTTGGAGACGTCGGCCTCGCTGAGTGTGGGCCGCGCCGGATTGGTGCCGTTGTCCAGCGGAGTGCGGCCAACACCCTTGGCGTCCTCGATAAGCCGGGCCTCCAGATAGCGGACATGAGCCTTGTTCAACTTGTTGCCCGCCGTTGTCACAAGGACGGCGGTTGTCCACCAGTCCTTCCCGACATCGTGGCTCTTGATCCTCGCCGAGATGTCTTCCCCTTCGCCGACATAGAGCAGCGGCTCTCCCTCTCGCTCGCCGAGGAGCAGGTAGACACCAGCGTAACCGGCTTCCGTGCGGCTTAGCGCCTGACTCAGCTGGGTGCGGGGCGTCATCAGCACATGCCCGGTCCAGTTGAACATCTCGGCGGTCAACATCCCATCGGGGCGTCCGTCGATGTAGTAGAGCTCAAGCGAGCGGCCGGCGGCGGGTGAGATCATGCGGCGTCGGCTTCCTTGGTGAGCACGGCGACATCCCGCACGTCGATTTTGCCGGTCACAGCGGCGGAGATCAGAGCGGCGCGGCGCTCTTGGAGGAGCGCGATGGCGGACTCAGCTTCGCCAATCAGGGGATCAAAAATACTCAGCGCCTCTTCGATTGCGTTAGCGATCCCATACTGTTCGTCCATGGACGGGCACGGGCAACGCAGGTTGCCGAGCGCATCGGCAGAAAGGCCAGGCTGTGCCGCTGCGACCGAATACTGACCGAGGTTCATCGTTCGCAACAACTCGCCGAACCATCGCGTGCTGAAGGCTTGTAGAGGATGAGCAACGATGGCGTGTTCCGAAGCCCAAAATGTCCCCTGCGCGTAGTTGATGTTTCCGCACAGAGCACCTTGCCTGCCAATCAAGACGAAGTCGCCATCGTGCGTGTAACGTTCGCTAAAACCTCGCAATCCGTTGCCGCCATATACGGGAAATGAGCCAGTCGCCTCGATGTCGGTTGAAGTAATCGCTTCCCCGCTCTGTAAACGAGCGAGTCGCTTAATCGGCACCACCTCCCAGTGCGCCGGAACCTGGCCGAGCCACTCGACGCCGGAGTCCTTCATCGGGGCGGAAAGATCGAGGCCCTTGGTGACGGCGTGGAAGATGACTGCCTGCCGCTTCTCCTTCAGCAGTTCGATCAGCCGCCGCTGCGCCTCCACTAGCGCGTCGATCTTGGCGGTCTCCCGGTCGAGGAACGCAGCGATCGCAATCTGATCAGGAAGCGGCGGCAGCGGCAGTGGAAATCGGTTCAGATCATCTTGGAAGAGATGGGGCACGCCCATGCCGCCCTTCAGCTGATCTATCCGCGACCGGACAAAGCTTGATTGAAAATAGAAGAAGAGAAACAGGCCATAGCAAGTCGCATCTGGCGTTATGACGGCGAGCGAACTGTTCACCGTTGCGGGACGAGGTAGAGACCTAACAATGTTGACGGTGCCAAGGGTCGAGCCATCTTTCGCCAGAAGGATGTCTCCCGGCGCGATCTTGATTTCAGGCGACTCGTCGTAGCGCTCCAACGTGATGCGGTTCGCGCCATCGAAATCAATTTCTCGGTTCTTGATGTCCGGCGTCGCCAACAGCGGATACCCGTCTTCGACATACTCGTCGGCTTTGAGTCCTTTCCACCCTAGCCGGGCTCGCACCCACGACTCGTAGCCGAGACGCGACAATCCCCAATGGGTAGGGATTGGACCGAGACCATCTACGTGAATGTCGCTGTAGCGCTCGTAAGCCGGAAAGCTCATGCCGCCAGCCCTTCGAGCATCGCCTTAATCTTGTCGGTGACCTCGCGCAGGTCGGCGTCGATCTCGGCGAGGTCACGCGGCGGTTCGAAGACGTAGAAGTGGCGATTGAAGGGGATCTCGTAGCCAGTCTTGGTCTTGTCCTCGTCAATCCAGGCGTCGGGGGCGTGCGGCAGCACCTCACGGGCGAAGTAGGCGTCGACATCCTCGATCAAGGGCACGTTCTCGGTGTCGCGGCGGGCGCTGTCGGCGACGGGCTTGCCCTTGTTCTTGCCCTTCTGCCCGATCACCGGCGCGCCGACTTCGTCGAGCAGCGGACGCTCGACGGTAATGGTGCGGTAGCCAAAGGTCTCGTTGGAGAAGATCCGCGACAGAGGTGCCAACTTGACCTTGCCGCCCTCGGGCGCGGCGGGCGGGATCTCGCCGGCCCGCACCACGACCTTGCCGGTCTCCTTGCCGCTCGCGTCGACCACCGTGGCGATTTGGGCCTCAACGAAGTCGCCGAACAGCTTGGTGACCAGGGCGATGTCATCCTCGCCCATCTCCTTACGCTTGGAGCCCAGAGACTTGCGCATCTTCTGCCAGAAGCCGCTGGCGTCGATCAGCTGCAGCTGGCCGTTGCGCGCCGCCGGCTTGCGGTTGGAGACGATCCAGACATAGGTGGCGATGCCGGTGTTGTAGAACATGTCGGTCGGCAGGGCGACGATCGCCTCGACCAAGTCGTTCTCCAGCAGATAGCGGCGGATCTCGCTCTCGCCGCTGCCGGCCCCCCCGGTGAACAGGGGCGAGCCGTTGAGGACGATGCCGAACCGGCTACCGCCTTCCTGGGCTGGCCGCATCTTCGACAACAGGTGGAGCAGGAAGAGCAGCGAGCCATCCGAGAGGCGCGGCAGGCCGGGGCCAAAGCGGCCGGCGAAGCCCTGCTGCTCATGCTCGGCGCGTACAACCTTCTCGACCTTCTTCCACTCCACTCCGAACGGCGGGTTGGACAGCATGTAGTCGAACTTGCGGCCCTGGTGACCATCGTCGGACAGGGTGTTGCCGGCGACGATGGCGCCGACGTCCTGCCCCTTGATCAGCATGTCGGCCTTGCAGATGGCGTAGGACTCGTCGTTCAGTTCCTGGCCGAACATGGTCAGCCGCGCGCCGGGATTGTGTTCGGACAGGCGCTCCTCGGCGACCGACAGCATGCCGCCTGTACCGGCCGTCGGGTCGTAGATGGTGCGGACCACGCCGGGCTTGGACAGGGCGTCGTCGTCCTCGACGAACAGGAGGCTGACCATCAATCCGATGACCTCGCGGGGCGTGAAGTGCTCCCCGGCGGTCTCGTTGGACAGCTCGGCAAACTTCCGGATCAGCTCCTCGAAGGCCAAGCCCATTTGGTGGTTGTCGACCGCCTCCGGGTGCAGGTCGATGCGGGCGAACTTCTCGGTGACCTGGTAGAGCAGGCCCGCCTTGGCCAGCTTGTCGGCCTGAGTGAAGAACTCGAAGCGCTCGAAGATGTCGCGCACGGCCGGAGAGAAGGCCTGGATGTAGGCGTAAAGGTTGGCGGCGATGTGGTCGGCGTCGCCGACCAGCCGACCCATGTCGAGCTTTGAGGTGTTGTAGAAGCTCTGCTTGGCGGCCCGCAGCAGGTACGGCTCGGGATTGACGCCCGCCGCCTCGCGCTTGGCCAGTTCCTCCAGCACCGCCGGCTTGGTGGCTTCCAGCACGCAGTCCAGCCGTCGCAGCACTGTGAACGGCAGGATGACCTTGCCATAGTCGGACTGCTTGTAGTCCCCGCGAAGCAGGTCGGCGACGGACCAGATGAAAGCCGACAACGATTGATGGTTCATACGCACGTCCCCCGAACTCGCGGGGATAGCACATCAGCGTGCGCGTGCAGGCAAGCTGATCATACGCGCTCGCGCGCTGGACGGGCGCGGGCGCTCTCATCCAACACCCAGGGCTGCCGGAGAAGTAGCGAGGCAGTGAGAATCCAGCCACGCTTCCAGAATGCGAGCGAGAACAAGTGAAAATAAGTGCGAACGAGTGAGAACGAGTGAGAATAAGCGGAAATAAGCGGAAATAAGCGGAAATAAATTGGCGGCCGCGTCGATTTCCACTCAATTTCACTTAATATCACAGAATGAGAGGCAAGATATGTAATGTAGGCCCACAAGCGGCCCCACATTACCGTCCTTAATCGCCGCCTGCGGCGCTCTACGGCTCGCCTCTGCGAGGCGTACGACGGCTTCCACCGCAAATCGGTCTCCGTCCGACATTGGACCAAGGCTCGACGGATAGCAGACGGCGTTGCCTTACTGGGGCGAAGCACTGGCCCAACCTTCTGGCGCTGGGCGAGCCTCGGGATGCGCACCCATCGGCCTCTCGTCGCGATCTAGCTGCCTGTGGTCGCGTACAAAACGCTAGACCGTCTATAATGGAGGGATCGAGCCTGAAGGCACCCCAATGACCATGATCGAGCTTGCAAAGAACGCCGCCCTCGTCTTGAGCGTCGCCTCAGTACCAGTCGCCCTGTATTTTGCGCTGTTGGAATTTGCACGGCGGGATGAAGAACGACGAGCAGCGCAAACGCCGCTTCCTAGGGACGCGCGATCAACTGCGGGACCAGCCGCCAAGACGACGCCGCCGTTGGCTTGAGCAACCTGGCGACTGGAGCACCGCACCGCCAAGCTGAGCAGCACAAACGCGAGCCCGGCCTCGTTCACGGAGTGGGACGGGCCTATTCTCGCTTCTTTATCTCGCTTGCCACGTAGGATCGCCCTTCGCTTAGCCACCAGGCTGAAACAGCGCGAACAGGAAAACGCCAGACGTCAGCGCGTGCGGGATCTCCGAGGTCTACATTCTCCTCGCAGAACGTCCGCAGCCTCCGAGCCACATTGCTGAAGACGACACCTTGGCTCCCAGCATAGCCCGCTGCGCGCACGATCTCAGTCGATGAGATGAGAGCGGCGGCGGGATAGTCCACGAGCGTCGCGGCCGGCGGGGAATCCAACAATCCAGGAATGTCACGAACTACGCCACTTAGGCTAACGACAGCTCCGAGCCCCACAAAGGGCCTCAACGAGTCAATATGGCGACCAATGTCTTCGTAGGTCTCAGGACGGAACGTCTCTGTCCACTCCGGCCCCCTCTGCAACCTATGAGCAGAGAATCTCCTCTTGATGGAGGCCTCGACCTTCCTCGCGTCGAATTTGTCCAAGCCCTTCACGATGTAACTCTTCGAAAGATCTCGAATGAACCCGATACCAGGCCTGCGAGATCTCGTATCCTGACTGGTTCCAATCTTTACCAATCCGCTCACTTGGTCGACGACTACGTAGAGATCCACGGTCAACTCCTCCCCGTCGCGGCTATCTGCGCAGGCCGCCTCTGCAAACAAGCAGCCCCCCCCCCCGCCGGCTCTCATTTGAAATATTTGCGGATGGCGTTGCGCGATCCATTTGCACTTGTTACGAATGGAAATGGCTTGGCTCTCCACCCTGATTAGGACCGTCGCAGAGACCTCCGGCGAACCGGAGGCAAGCGTGACGGTGATCGCCCGCACCCTTCGCGAGGGCGGATTTATTACAACGGGGGGCCGCGGCCGTAGCGCGGCATCGATGACGACTTTCGATGCCGCCAGTCTCCTTCTTGGCGTGGGCGCCCCGGGCGACAACACCAAAGCCGCAGCGACCGTGGCTCGCTTGTCAGCCGCCGCCCTTGAGAAGTCGCTTACTTGGAAGCGAGGCTCCCCGGACGGGCGCCAGAAGGCCGCCGTGGTCCCGAGCAACCTCAACATCAACACGGGCGATGAACTGATCCACGTCATCGCCAGGCTGCTCAACGAATTTGAGCTACCGAAAATTGGTGCGACCGGGCTTCGGAAAATTCGCCCGAAGCCTCCAGTTCAAAACGAAGACGGAGCCGAGATCTGGCTTCCGCAGGCGATTCAACTGGAGACCACGTTCGATCAGCGTGGCTGGTCGGCGGACCTAGAAGTCACCACCTCCGATGGACGGCTGGTCCGCTTCGTGTTCGCCGAGACGCAGCAAGCCCTGCGGCACACGACGACCGAGCTTAGATGGAAGCGATCCTCCGTCACCCTCCTGCCCCCGATCTTTGAAGCTGTTGTTTGTTGCCTGCGGGACGAACCGAGCCCCGTGTACGCGTTCCCGAGGCCCGTGGATTGAAGAGATCGCCACTCCCACAGGGCCTCACCCCCAGAGGCCTTACAGTGTCGCAGGCCGCGGCGCTTGCAGGACTAAGCGAGGGCACGTTCGCCACAGCACGGGCGCGCGGAGACTACCCGAATCCAACGCTGCCGGGCGGTCGCATTGACCGCGTACTCCTGGAACAGGCCATGGATCGCCTGAGCGGGCTACTCACCGAACGGGAAGTCAACGACCCGCTGACCATGTGGGAGAGCAAGCGCAATGCGCGTCGCGCTTAGGGGCATCAATACCGTCAAGAAGCGGCTGAGCGACGGCCGCGTCGCTCGCTACTACTATCACCGCGAAACCGGCGCGCGCCTGGAGGGTGAACCTGGCTCGGCTGAGTTCGTCGCGTCCTATGCTCGCGCCGAGCAGTTGGTCCGAGAGCGCCACTCCACCGGCGTGTTCGCCAGCCTGATCCGCGACTACACGATGTCGCCCGAGTTCAAGACCCAGCTCGCCGATAGCACCCGCAAGGAGTACCTGCGCAAGTTGACCTTCGCCGAGGCTGAGTTCGGCGACCTGCCGATCACGGCGCTGAACAATCCGAAGGTGAAGGCGCCGCTGCTGGCTTGGCGAGCCGCCGTGGCCACGGCGTCGGGCGCGCGTGAGGCCGATTACAGGCTATCGGTGATCTCCGCGATGCTCAGCTGGGCGGTGGACAATGGGCGGATCGACACCAATCACCTGAAGGGCTTCAAGCGCCTCTATAGATCGAACAGATCGGACATCATCTGGCTGCCGGCGGACATCGAGGCGTTCATGAGCGCAGCGCCGCTGGCGATGCAGCGCGCGCTGATCCTGGCCCTGCACACCGGCCTCAGGCAGGGCGACATCCGAAAGCTCTGCTGGAGCAACTACGACGGCGCCAACCTCACCCTGCGCATCGGCAAGAACCAACGCGGCGGCCAGAAGGCTCCGCTGGTCACCATTCCCTGCACGAAGGCCCTCCGCGCGATGCTGGACGGGATGGAGCGGCAGTCCGCGGTCATCTTGACCACAAAGGAGGGAAGGCCCTTCACGGCCCGCTATTTCGGCCATCAGTGGGACAGCGCCATGACGCTCGCCGGCCTTGAGAGCTCGCCGCTCCACTTTCACGACCTGCGAGGCACCGCGGTGACCATGCTCGCGGAGGCGGGCTGCAGCGTGGCTCAGATCGTGGCGATCACTCAACACTCGCTGGCGACGGCCACCCGGATCCTAGAGGTCTACCTGTCGCCGACTCGGCACCTGGCGAACCAGGCGATCGCCCAGTTCGAGAACGCCAAGGCAACAGAATTTGCAAACCAGCTGCAAACCGGCGCTCAGAACGCGCGGTTCGGCACCAACCAAAAAGGCTGATACCCCAATGTATTCAAGGGGAAGAAGTGGCGCGCCCGGAACGATTCGAACGTCCGACCCTCAGATTCGTAGTCTGATGCTCTATCCAGCTGAGCTACGGGCGCGCAGTGCCTTTCGGCGAAGGCGCGGAACCTAGTCGGCGAGGCTCCGGTTGGCAAGCGGGGGCGAGCGGAAAATTTCGCCCCCGCCGATTTTCTTTTCAGAGCCCCGGAAGGCGGCCGCCAAGCCCCTTCAAAATCGCCCCGCCGACCCCCGGCACGCCGAAGGGCGACTTGCCCTGCTGGCCGCCTTGGCCGCCCTGGTTTGCCCGAGCGACGTCCTCGTCGTCGCCGCCCATGCCCGGCATCTCCATGCCCAGCATCGCGCCGGTCTGGGATTTGTACCGGACCTTGACCGTCCAATCGATGTTCCAGGCCACCTTCGGGTCGTCCGGACGCGGCGGATAGGAGATGTTGGTCTCGCCGCCGTAGGCGGCCAGCTGGACGATCGCCTGGGGCGCCGCCTTGGTGAACTCCACCGGAATGGTGCAGCTGGTCGTGCCGGGCGCCATCAGCGCCCGCGACGCCACCAGCCGCTTGAGGTCCGCCGAGGAGAGATACTCCGGCAGGGCGAAGGCCGAGGCCTGCACCTCGCTAGACGACCACATGACCACCGTGTCGCCGTCAGACGCGCCGACCGCGGTGGCGAGATAGCCCTCGGCGTTGCTGAGCGCGTTCCAGGCCAGTTGGCCCGAGCCGCTGGGGTTCACCAGGTTCTTGGTCAGGTTGAGCGGCCCCAGGAAGTCCTGCTGGGCGGCCAGGGCGAACTTGATGTCGGGGGTGTAGGTGCCGCGGATCAGGTGATCGCCGACCAGCGAACCGGCGCCCGGCACCGAGGTGCGGGTCTTGTCGTTCGGCCACTCGCCGTAGGTGGTGTTGCGGCTGGGCGACGGCGGCTGCATCGCCGTGCCGAGCTGCCCGGCCAGGGCCTGCATGCCGGGCGGAATCTGCCCCGCCGCGACCTTGGCGAAGTCGATGACGATCGGCTGTCCGGCCTTGGCGTGCTCGCCGCAGCCCCAGAAGACCAGCAGCTTGCCTTTGGGCTTGTAGTTCTCGGGCATGTAGTTGTCTTCGCGCGGCGGCCCCACCGGACCGTTCGGCGTCACCAACGGCAGGCTCTGGCCGGCCCGCAGCCCCGCCGGCGGCAGGTGCTCGGCGCTCGGCGCGCCGGTCGGCTTGCGCGAGGTGCCAAGCTGCAGGTTCAGGGTCTTGGCGACGTTCGAGCCGCCGCCCCCGCCCATCATCGCCCCCATCATCGCGCCCATCGAAGGGCGTCCGCCGTCCCCGCCGCCCATGGCGCCGAATCCGGTCTGGGTCTGGGCGCTCATCCAGTAGGTGGCGACCGGGCCGGTCACCTGCTGCTTGGTCTGCGCATCGGCTGCGCCGGCCAACAGGCCCGCGCCGGCCACGAGGGCCGTCGTTCTCACCCACTGCATGGGCAGGTCTCCATTCAGAACTCTAAGAACGCGGGTCTCTAAACTGTATGCGCAGCTGCAGCGTTCTCCAAATCGTCGAATGGGCCCAGGCGCGCGACGAAAGCGCCGAAGGCGTCAGACGGGCAGATCGCGCCAGCCGCGGACGCCCGTCCAGGGCGTGGCGGCGTAGACGCCTCGGGCCGTCGCCCGCGCCAGGACGTCGGCCGCCAGCGCCCCGATCCGCGCCACGACGTAGTCGGCGCCCTCGGCCGGCAGCGGCCGGCGGGCGGTGGACAGCGCGAACACCACGTCGCCGTCGAACGGCGCATGGATCGGACGAATCGCCCGGGCAAGCCCGTCCTGGGCCATGATCGCCACCCGCTTGGCCTGGGCCGGGGTCAGGGCGACGTCGGTGGCGACGCAGGCGATGGTGGTGTTCATCCGGGTCTTCGGATCGGACTTGGCCAAGCCCCACTCGTCCGGCCCGGCGCGCAGGTCGCCCGCGCCCAGGCCGCCGAACTCGCCGGCCAGCTCGAAGGGCGCGGCCCAGAAGGCGCGGCCGCCGGGGGAAACGACCGACCCGAACGAATTGACGCAGACCAGCGCGCCCACGGTGATCCCGTCAGAGCTGACGATCGAAGCCGACCCGGTCCCGCCCTTCAGCGCCCCGGCCATCGCGCCATAGCCGGCGCCGGCGGTGCCGAGCTCGACGTCGAGGCCGGCGGCGAGCGCCGCCTCGCGCCCGAGACGGCGATAGGGCGGCTCCTCGCCCCAGGCCTTGTCGCCGCCGTTGGCGAGGTCATAGAGGATCGCGCCCGGCACGACCGGCGAGCGGGGCACGCCGCTCGAGCTGACCATGCCGTAGCCGCGCCCCTGCGCGCCCAGCCAGCCCACCACGCCGTCGGCGGCCGCCAGGCCGTAGACCGAGCCGCCGGACAGCACGATGGCGTCGACCGCGTCGACAAGGTTCTCCGGGGCCAGGGCGTCGGTCTCGCGGGTGCCGGGACCGCCGCCGCGGACGTCGCAGCCGGCGACCGCGCGCTCGTCCGGCAGGATGACGCTGACCCCGGTGCGGGCGGCCGCGTCGCTGGCCTGGCCGACCTTCAGGCCCGGCACGTCGGTGATCAGGTTGCGCGCGCCGGGCGCGGCGGAGGGCATCTGGCTCATAATCGGCATCGAAAGCACGGCGGCGCATTTGTTGTCCACGCGCGGATGGCTATGGTGGCGCTCTTCTCCCCTCCGCCTCCGACGGGTTCTACGTGCTTCAGCTCCAGCGTTTCGCCGCCCTCCCCCTCGCCTTGGCCCTGGCCGCCTGCGCCACGAGCGCCACGAAGGAGGCGCTGGCCCCCGCCCCCGCGCCGACCGCGACGGCGCCGGGCCCGAAGGTCATGGTCTCGGCCGCCAATCCGCTGGCGGTGGAGGCCGGGCTGAACGTGCTGCGCAAGGGCGGCTCGGCGGTGGACGCGGCGGTGGCCGTGCAGGCGGTGCTGAGCCTGGTCGAGCCGCAGAGCTCGGGCGTCGGCGGCGGCGCCTTCATGACCTACTACGACGCCAAGACCAGGAAGGTGACGGGCTTCAACGGCCGCGAGACCGCGCCGGCCGGCGCCACCGACACCATGTTCCTGGACGCGTCCGGCAAGCCGCTGCCGTTCCCGGTGGCGGTGACCAGCGGCAAGGCGACCGGCGTGCCCGGCGCGGTGGCGATGCTGGCCATGGCGCAGGCCCAGCACGGCAATCTGGCCTGGAAGGACCTGTTCAGCGACGCCGAGCGGCTGGCCGCCGACGGCTTCGTGGTCAGCCCGCGCCTAGCCGGCATGATCGCCAGCCCGTTCCCGCAGGCGGGCGTCCCCGACGCCAAGGCCTATTTCACCAAGCCTGACGGCCAGCGCTACCAGGCCGGCGACGTGCTGAAGAACCCGGCCTATGCGCAGACCGTGCGCAAGATCGCCGCCGAGGGTCCCAAGGCCCTGCTCGAAGGCTCGATCGCCGAGGCCATCGTCGCCAAGGTGCATGAAGGGCCCCTGCCCGGCACGATCACCCTGGCGGACCTGAAGTCCTACAAGCCCAAGGCCGACGACGCGGTCTGCCGGCCTTACCGCGTCTACATCGTCTGCGTGCCCAACGCGCCGTCCAGCGGCGCGGCCCTGCTGCAGGCGCTCGGCATTCTCTCGCACACCGACATTGCCGACCGCGGCCCCACCGATCCGCAGGCCTGGTTCCTGTTCGCCCAGGCCAGCCGCCTGATGTACGCCGACCGCGACCGTTACTTCGGCGACCCGGACTTCACCCCAGTGCCGATCGAGGGCCTGCTGGAGGACAGCTACGTCGCCCAGCGCGCCACCCTGATCGGCGACGTCGCCGGCCCGGCCCCGGGCCCCGGCACGCCGCGCGGCGCCGGCGCCCTGGCCCCCGACGCCACCAAGGAGCCGGGCGGCACCTCGCACTTCGTCGTCGTCGACGCCGACGGCAACGTCGTGTCGATGACCACCACGGTCGAGAGCATCTTCGGCACCGGCCGCATGGTCGGCGGCTTCTTCCTGAACAACCAGCTGACCGATTTCTCCTGGGCCCCGGCCAACGCCGACGGCACCAAGGCGGCCAACGCCGTGGCGCCGGGCAAGCGCCCGCGCTCGTCCATGGCCCCGACCATCGTGCTGGACCGCGAGGGGCGCTTCGTGGCGGCCGTCGGTTCGCCGGGCGGCAACTCGATCCTGGCCTACAACCTCAAGGCCCTGGTCGGCATTCTCGACTGGAAGCTGAGCGTGCAGGACGCCTTCAACCTGCCCAACCTGATCGCCCGCGGCGACAACATCGCCTCGGAGCCGGCTCGCTACGCGCCGGGCGTCGTCGACGCCCTGGCGGCCAAGGGGATCGCCTTCAAGGGCAGCGGCGGCGAAGGCTCGGGTCTGCACGGCGTGATGGTCACCCCGCAGGGCCTGCAGGGCGGCGCGGACGAACGCCGCGAGGGCGTCGCGAAGGGCTTCTAGCTCTCGGCGTTCTTGGCGCGCCGGCGCTTCGGCGTCGGCGCGCGGGTCGGCGCGCCTGGCAGACGTAGTTCGAACACGGTGCCCTGCGGCCCTGTCTCGGCCAGCGTCAGGTCGCCGCCATGGCCCTGGGCCAGCTCATGGGCGATGGCCAGGCCAAGGCCCGCCCCGCCCTGCCGCGTCGAGCCGGCGAACGGCTGGAACAGGCGCTCGCGCGCCCGCTCAGAAACCCCCGGGCCGTTGTCGGCCAGGCGGATGACGCTGACCCCGTCCTCGTCGAACAGCGAGACCTGCACCGAGCCTGGGCTCTCGCGACCGGTCTGCAGCTCGATCGCCTGGCGGGCGTTGCGCATCAGGTTGACCAGGATCCGATGCAGCTGGTCGGGGTCGGCGACCACCTGGTCGGCTGGGTCGACCAGCGAGATCATCCGGACGCCGTCCGGCGACAACCGCGCCTCCTCCTCGGCGTCCTCGAGCAGCTGGGCCAGCCGCAGCGGCCGGACGTCGGGCGCGGCCTCCTCGGTCTTGCCATAGGCCAGCACGTCGCTGGCCAGCTTCACGGCCCGGTCCAGCGCCCGCTCCAGACGGGGCATGGCCTGGGTCACCTGCGGGTCCTTCAGCGCCGCCAGCCGCTCGGAGGCGATCTGGGCGCTGGTCAGCATGTTGCGCAGGTCGTGATTGATCTTGGCGACGGCTTCGCCAAGGGCGGCGAGGCGCGCGCGCGATTGCAGGGCGGTGCGCAGTTCCTCCTGCATCCGCTCCAGCTGCACCTCGGCGCGGCCGACCTCGTCGCGGCGGCCGGAGGGTTCGATGTGCGCGGCGGTGTCCTCGGGGTCGGCGGCGAAGCGCTCCATCGAGCGGGTGATCCGCTGCATCGGGCGGACCAGGAAGTAGTTGAGCGACAGGTAAACCAGGCCGCCTGCCAGGAACGAGACGAAACCCATGATCGCCAGCAGCCGCCACAGATAGGCGCTGAGCTCGGCCTTCAGCTCGGTGTCGGGCGCGACCACCTCGATGAACTGGGCCTTGTAGAAACGCGGCTCGGCGATCACCCGGACCATGCGGTTCTCGCCGCCACCGAACAGGGTCTGGAACGGGGCCGACAACCACGAGGCCGGGGCCTGGTCGCGCAGGTCGACGAGATAGGGCGGCTCCTCCAACCGCGGGCCGGGGACCTTCAGGAACCGGTTGCCGTCGTTGTCGAGCACCGCGACGGTCTGCACGCCCGCGCCCTCGCGCAGCTGCGAGGCCAGATTCTCGCTGAGGATCTGATCGGGCGCGACCTCGGTGGCCATCGAGGCCAGTTCGGCGGCGCGGACCCGGTCCAGCAGCCACTGCTCCTCGAACGAGGCGAGCGCGGCCGGCAGGGCGATGGCGCTGGCGCCGGCGACGAACAGAATGGTCAGAATCAGCAGACGCGCCGACAGGCCGCCCGGCCAGAAAAAGCGGCGCGTGGGCGGCTTCTTGGGCGCCGAAGGAGAGGGGGCGTCCGCCATGACGACTCCCCCGTTACTGCACCCGGAACGGTTCGGCAACGCAGCGCCGTTCCGAAGCGTGGCCGATTCCGTAGGAAAGCCCGCGCTTTGACCTCAATTGGCGCCCACCGCCAGGGCGACGGAGGCGAAGCCGTCGCGGCGAAGCAGGTCCGCCAGCTCGCGCTTGATTCGGGTCACTAGGCCCGGGCCGCCGAACACCATGGCCGAATAGAGCTGCACCGCAGACGCGCCGGCCCGGATCTTGGCGTAGGCGTCCTGGCCCGAGCCGATCCCGCCGGCCCCGATCAGCGCCACCCGACCGCCGGCCGCCTGGGCGAAAGCGCCCAGCATCCGGGTCGACAGCGCCGTCAGCGGCGCACCCGAAAGCCCGCCGGCCTCGCCGGCCAACCGGGACGCCAGCTGCGGGCGGCTGATCGTGGTGTTGGAGACGATGATCCCCTCCAGGCCGTTGGCGACCACGGTCTCGACGATCGCCTCGACCTCGCCGTCCTCCAGGTCGGGGGCGACCTTCAGGAACATCGGCACGCGGCCGTCGGCGGGCAGCGAATCGCGCGCCTGGGCCAGCCGGCCGAGCAGCTCTTCCAACGCAGCCTTGGTCTGCAGCGCGCGCAGGCCGGGCGTGTTGGGCGAGGAGATGTTGATCGTGAAGTAGGAGGCCAGGCCCCACAGCCGCGTCAGACCGGTGACATAGTCGGCGACGCGGTCCTCCGCGTCCTTGTTGGCGCCGATGTTGGCGCCGACCACGCCAGGCCCGCGCCGCGCCAGGCGGGCGGCGAACGGCTCAAGTCCTTCGTTGTTGAAACCCATGCGGTTGATCACCGCCTCGTCCTCGGTCAGCCGGAACAGCCGCGGGCGCGGATTGCCGGCCTGGGCCAGCGGGGTGACCGTGCCGCATTCCACGAAGCCGAAGCCGCTGGCCAGCATCGGGCCGAACACCTCGGCGTTCTTGTCGAAGCCAGGCGCCAGGCCCACACAGTTGGGCAGCTTCAGGCCGGCGATCTCCGTCGCCAGGATCGGGTCGTCGCCGCCGGCGCGCGGGCCGAGCCCCAAGGCCAGCAGACGAATGGTCAGGCGGTGGGCGTCCTCGGGATCGAGGACGTGCATGGCGCGGGCGGCGATGTCGTGCAGGCTCATGCGAGCTTCCCTAGCTGCGGAACCCCGTCCGAGGCCAGCGGCGCTTCCGTGACGCCCAGCACCTTGTCGACCGTGAGCTCGCCATAGAGATGCGGGAACAGATCCCCGCCGCGCGAGGGTTCCCAGACCAGGGCCGCGCCCAGGTCGTCGGCCTCGATCTCCAGCACCACCAGGTCGGCCTGGCCCTTGAAGTGACGCCGCGCCGTCTCGGCCGCCTGGGCGGCGGTCGAGAAGTGGATGAAGCCGTCGGCGTGGTCGACGGCCGAGCCGTCGAAGGCGCCCGCCGCCTGGGCCAGGGTCCACTCGGCGCGGGAAAGGATCTTGTAGATGCGCGCCATGCTCAGCCCCGCGGGAAGAACAGGCCGTCGTAGGCCGGGCGCCCGGCGGCGTCGAACAGGAACACCGCCGCCGCCGCCGTCGGGAAGGCGGCGTGGGCGCGGGCGATCAGCGGCGCCGGGGCCGAGCCCTCCGACAGCAGCCGGATGGCCAGTTCCTGCAGGCCCGGATTGTGCCCGACCACCATCACCGTGCGCGAGCTCTCGCCGGCCGCTTCGGCCAGTTCGCGGATGATCCGCTCCTCGGCCAGGTACAGCGAGCGCTCGAAGCGCGCGGCGCAGGCGGGAAACGCGCCTTGCGCCGACGCCCAGGTCTCGCGCGTGCGCTGCGCCGACGACACCAGCGCGATGTCGGGGACGAGGCCCAGGTCGGCGAGATTGGCCGCCATCGCCGCCGATTCCCGCACCCCGCGATCAGTGAGCTTGCGGTCGAAGTCCTCGCCGCTCTTGGAGTCGCGCTCCGCCTTCCCGTGGCGCATGAGAATAAGCCGATCCATGAACTCTCCGCCGCGCTCCTTGCTGTCTGACGCGCCCCGAGCGCTGCTTGGAAGGTGTCATAGCCGCCTAGAGCCGATACGCGAAGCTGTTGACAGCGAAAGAGCTTGGCGGTCCAAGCGCTAGATGAGCGCGATTGCGATCCCGAAGGGCGAAACGGGCGGGGGCCTGCACAGCTTCCCTGCCGATCGGCCGCTTCGGTTGGACTCGGGCGCGCTGCTCAGCCCGTTGGAAATCGCCTACAAGACCTACGGCGCGCTGAACGCCGACAAGTCCAACGCCGTGCTGGTCTGCCACGCCCTGACCGGCGACCAGCATGCGGCCTCGCCGCACCCGGTGACCGGCAAGCCCGGCTGGTGGGACCGGGTGATCGGCCCGGGCCTGCCGCTCGATCCCGAGCGTTACTTCATCATCGCCACCAACGTCGTCGGCGGCTGCATGGGGTCCACTGGACCGGCCTCGCTGAACCCGGCGACCGGCGAGCCCTACGCTCTCTCCTTCCCGGTCATCACCATCGCCGACATGGTGCGCGCCCAGGCCATGCTGATCGAGGCGCTGGGCATCGAGACCCTGTTCGCCGTGGTCGGCGGCTCGATGGGCGGGATGCAGGTCCTGCAGTGGGCGGCCGACTATCCGGAGAAGCTGTTCTCGGCGATCTGCATCGCCGCGGCGGCCCGCCACTCGGCCCAGAACATCGCCTTCCACGAGGTCGGGCGCCAGGCGATCATGGCCGACCCCGACTGGCGCGGCGGCGCCTACCAGCTGGCCGGCGTGCGGCCGGAAAAGGGCCTGGCCGTCGCGCGCATGGCGGCGCACATCACCTATCTGTCCGAGCCGGCCCTGCAGCGGAAGTTCGGCCGCGAGCTGCAGCGCGACGGCCTGTCCTGGGGTTTCGACGCCGACTTCCAGGTCGAGAGCTACCTGCGCCACCAGGGCGCCAGCTTCGTCGACCGCTTCGACGCCAACTCGTATCTCTACATCACCCGTGCCCTGGACTATTTCGACCTCGGCGCGCGGTGCGGCGGGGTGCTCGCCGAGTGCTTCGGCAAGGCCCGGCATGTCCGGTTCTGCGTGCTCTCGTTCTCGTCCGACTGGCTCTATTCCACGGCCGAGAGCCGCGACATCGTCCGCGCGCTCAACGCGGCCGGCTGCCGCGCCAGCTTCGCGGAAATCGAGACCGACAAGGGCCACGACGCCTTCTTCCTCGACGAGCCGGTGCTCGATTCGGCGCTGCGCGGCTTCCTGGCCTCGGCGGCCGACAAGCGGGGCCTTGCGTGACCGCCATCCGCGACGACTTCAAGGAAATCCTCAGGATGGTGCGCCCGCACGCGCGGGTGCTCGACGTCGGCTGCGGCGAGGGCGAACTGCTCGAGCTGCTGACCCAAGAGAAGGGCGTCGACGGCCAGGGCCTGGAGCTGTCGCGCGAGGGCGTCGCCGCCTGCCTGGCCCGCGGCCTGGCGGTCGTCCAGGGCGACGCCGACCGCGATCTCGACAACTTTCCGACCAAGGCCTTCGACTACGCGGTGCTGTCCAAGACCCTGCAGCAGGTGCGCGACCCCAAGCACGTTCTGTCCGAGCTGCTGCGCATCGCCGACCGCGCCGTCGTCTCGCTGCCGAACTTCGGCCACTGGCGGGTGCGGATGGACCTGCTGACCAAGGGCCGGATGCCGGAGACCAAGGCCCTGCCCGAGCCCTGGTGGTCGACGCCGAACATCCATCTCTGCACGCTGCGCGACTTCACCGCCCTGTGCGAGGACCTCGACCTGCGGATCGACGCCTGCGCCTCGCTGGTTCCGGGAAAGCCCGCCCGGCAGATCGACCCGATGGCGCCGATCGAGAATTGGCGGGCGGAGAACGCCCTCTTCCTGCTCAGCCGAAGAGCGGAGCCGGCGCCTCCAAGCACGCCGGCCCCGCCCCCAGGCGACCTCTTCGAATAGCGGCGGGCGGCGGGGGGACCTTCCGCCCTGGGGGGAACCTTGCCGCGTTAGGAGAGCCACTTCGGCTGCGGGCGTCCCGCCGCAGCCATCAGGCTGAGGAGCGCCAGGCTCCCCTCGAAGAGGCAGAAGCCGGCCACGAACAGGACCGGCGTCTCCACGATCGCGCTGGGATGGACCACCACCAGCGCAATCCCGAAGATCAGACAGATGACGGCTCCGGCCAGGGCGGCCCAGGACCGCCAGAGCGGCGGGCGACCGTGGGTGCGCCGCGCCACGCCGACCAGCCCGGCGGCGATCGCCAGGAGACCTCCAGCCAAGAGCGTCATCTCAACCCAACTCCACACTAGAAGAGGAAGCGGACCACCACCCGGCCGTCATAGGCCTCGTAGTCGTCGCGGTACTCCCCGCCGCCCTCAAGGGCGAAGTCGAAGTATTGCCCCTGACCACGCAGGGCCAGGCGCACCACCGGCCCGCCGCCCGACAGGTCGGGTGCGGCGAGGCTGAAGGCAGGACCTCCGGCGACGAAGCGGGCGGTCGTGACGTCCACTCCGTCGCCGGTTGCCTGACGCCAGCCGGCGGTCAGCTCGGGAATCCAGACAAAGGCGCTCTCCTCGCCGAAGCGGGCTCCGAGGGTGAGCCCCGCGAAGGCGCTGAGCTGGTTGCTCGAGCGCTCGTCGATGGACAGATCCATGGCCGCGCCGCCGCCGGACTCGGTCCGGCCGTCTTCCTTCAGCATGAAGTAGTCGGCGTTGGCCTGGGGCTTGAAATAGAAGCGGCCGAGATCGAACAGGTACGACAGGCCGGCGTGGGCGGCGAGCGTCAGGCCGCTCCAATCCGACTTCGACTGTTTGTTGAGACCCGCGGCCGGGTCCGACAGCACCCGCGTGCTCTTCAGCGTCGCATAGCCGCCGTTCAGGCCGAGATTGGCGGTCAGGCCGCCGGCCGTGTCGCGCCAGTAGACCCCGGCCGAATAGACCTGGCCGCCGAGCGATTCCGCCGCCGAGGCGAAGGCGTCGTCGACATTGACGTTCACGAAGCTGGTCATCAGGCCCAGCGTGCCGATGCCGGTGTAGGGGGCCTCGATGCCGCCGGCCAGGCCGAAGCCGTCGGCGTCATAGTTGGTGGTCCGGTCGACGTCGCGCTTGACCAGGAAGGCGATCTCCTGGGTCCAGACCCGCAGGCCGTCGCCGTTCAGCTGGCCGTCGCTTTCGTCGATCGCCCGGTTGGTGGCGTCGGAGGCGGCCGCCAAGGTGTGGAACAGGCTGCCGGTGAAGTCGGGCAGGAACTGGTCGTAGAGACCGGCGAAGCCCTTCTCGTCGGTCTTGCCGAGCAGCGCGTCGCGGACCGTGGAATCCCGGTCGAAATTGGCGAACACCGCGTCATAGGCCGCGGCTTCGGCGCTGTTCAGTCCCGCCTCTGCGGCGGTGCGCCGGCGCACGTCGGCCAGCAGCGAGCTGCTGGCCTGGTCGATGCGAAGCTCGGACTTGTAGAGCCACGGCGTCGTGCCCAGCAGGCTCTGGTCGAGCGTCCCGGCGGTCAGCGCGCCGGCCTTGATCAGGGTGAAGGTGGTCGGTTCGGTGAGCTTCGAACTGAAGCGCAGACCGACCTTCGAGCCGGTGGCGAGGTTCGCAGCGCCGGCGACGTTCAGGGTCGTCGACTTGCCGGCCGTCGGATCGGCGGTGAGCACGAGCTCGCCGGTCGACCCGAGGCTCAGCGAGGTCAGGTTGACGACGTCGGTGTTGGTCGCGGTCAACCGCCCCTTGGCGATGTTCATGGTCAAGCCGCCGCCGGCGTCGGTGACCGACCCGGTCAGGGTGGCGCCGCCGTCGATCACCATGGTGTCGGCGCCCGAGCCGAACGCCACCGCGCCGACCATCGTGCCGGCCAGCAGCTCCAGTCGGGCCGGGCCGGAACCGAACAGCACGTCGCCGATAATCGTCGGGGTGACCGAGCTCGAAGCGTTCGGGCCCTGGCGCACGGTCACGCCGTTGGTGTTGGCCCGCAGGTCCATGGCCACGGCCTTGCCGGTGACGGTGTCCGAGCTGGAGAAGGCCGCGCCGATGGTCTTGACGTTCTCGATCAGGCTCAGCGAGCCGGACGCGTCGAGGATCGCGGTCGCCGTGCCCTTGGTCCCGGTGATCGCCGCGGTGATGTCGCCGGAGTTGCCGAGGTAGGAGACGCCGGCTCCGGCGTCGATCTGCACGGCACGAACATCGACCGCGTCGGTCGAGGTGGAGGCCGCCTTGATGGAGCCGCCGTCGACCAGGATCTTCGGCGTGCTGGCGCCGGCCCCCAGCCGCAGGCCCGTCGCATTGGCCTTGGCGGCCGTGGCGCTGACCGCGCCCGAGACGCGGACGCCGCCGTCGATCGTCACGCCGCCGCCGAGGCCGCCGAGTTGTACGGCCGTCGCCGAGATCCCGTCATAGATGCCGAGCGCCTGGGCCGAGCCCTTGATGTTCAGGCCATAGGCGCTGACGCCGGTTCCGCCGACGCCGAGGCGGATCGCCCGCGAATCCGAACCGATCAGCATGGCCGGCGCGGAACCGATCGAGGTGATCGCCCCGGTGGTCTGGCTGGCGTCGGCCACGCCGTCGCCGTCCTCGTCGGCGTTGTTCTTGTCGAGATCAGCCGGCGGGGCGTCGACCACGACGCCGCCGAACACGTCGCCGCGCACGCGCACGGCCGGGCCGCCGATCAGCAGGTCGTCGGCGTCGAGCTTGGCGACGGCCGCGTCCGTCCCTCGGCTGGTGTAGCGGAAGCCCGTCGACGAGATCGCGCCGCCCAGGATCAGCTTGCCGCCGATGTTGTCGTCGGTGGCCACCGCCACCGCGCCCTCGCCCTGCACCGCCGTCGAGGAGCGGATCGCCACGTCGCCGCCGACCGTGCTGGCCGTGTGCACGCCGTAGACATTGCTGCCGGTGACCGCAATGGCGCCGGCGGTGCGGACCGAGCCGTCGATCGCTGTCTCCACCGAGATGGCGGCCGAGTTGTTGCCTTCGATGGTGATCGAACCGCCCGACTGGATCACGTCGCCATGGAAGGCGCCGGGGCCGACGACGCGGACGCCGAAGCGGCGCGCGCCGGTGGCGAACGGTCCATCGAGGTCTCCGTCGCCGTCGGTGTCCTTGATCTCGGTCGTCTCGTCGATGGTGATCGTGCCGGCGTTCTTGATCGAGCCGGTCATGCCGCCCAGGCCGAGAATGCCGGTGGCGTCATTGACGTCCGAGAACTTGATCGTCCCCTCGTTGGTCACCGTGTTGTTGCTGTTCAGCGTGACCGCGGCGCCGGCGGACGTCGGCTGGATCGTCCCGGCGGTGCTGATCTTCACGTCGTCGCGGGCCCCGCTGGCGGCGGTGGCGGTGGCGACCGGCGTGGCGACGGTGGTCGAGATGACGGTTTCGGCCTGGGCCGCGCCCGCCAACAGGCAAAGCGGCGATGCGGCGGCGAACAGGACGTGGCGAAGGCGCATGATCACTCCAGTCGGATCTCACGACGTGGCTTGCGGCCACAGATCCGTGCTATGACGATGACGAGGCGTTACACGTCTCGTATGAATACGTTTCGTAAGTACTGTACATCGGCGGGTCAATGCGCAAAATGCGCAGGCGGCCGGACGCGCCGCGAGCTGAAGGAGTAGAAGCATGCCAAGAAGCGCGGTCGATCCTGCGCGGGCGGCGGTCACCAAGAGTCTGCGGCAAGAGGCCGGACGCTGGTTGAAAGCCGGACGCGAAGCCGCGGGCCTGACCCAGGCCGAACTGGCGGAGCGCGTCGGGTTGCGCTACTACACCTTCGTCTCGCAGGTGGAGAGCGGCCTCGGCCGCGTCCCGATCGAGACACAAGGCGCCTGGGCTCAGGCGATTGGCCTCGATCCTGCCGAATTCGCCCGCACCTTGCTGCGCTACTATGAGCCGGAGCTATTCCGGCTGCTGTTCGGGGACGCCGCTCAGGATGCGCCGGTCGCGCGCCTGGCCGGGAGGGGCTAAGGAACCATCGTCGGAATGGACAACGTCGTCCCGTTCGCGCCGCGGCCCAGCGCCGGCGGCGGATGGACCGCCGCTGAACGCGCGCGGCTGTCGGAACTGGCCGACCGCCTGACCGAGGGCGGCGCCAAGGTCGAGGTCGTCTACGGCGTCACCGACGAGGGCGATCCCTGGTGCGTCATCAAGGACGACCAGGAAGATGTGCTGATCCACGTCGCCCGGATCAACGGCCAGTTCGTCATCCACGACGCCTCGGCCGACGCGATCCAGGAGGGCGAGACCCTCTGGGCCGCCTGCGACCGACTGCTCGGCGGCGACTGGCGCGAAACCCGCGACGACGTGGTCGTGTCGCTCAGCGCCCGCCAGGTGCAGACCTTCATCGCCCTGGTCGTGGCCGCCACCTTCATCCACGAGGTCGACGACGCCGAGGCGGCGACGCCGACGGCGATCGACCATGCGGACGCCATCGCCGCAACCGCGCCGTTGGCGGTGGTCGCCGCCAGCGCCCAGTCGAACGACGAGGTCCAGCGCCAGGACCTGCTGGCGCCGCAGAACCACGGCCCCGGCGAGGACGCGCAACCGGCGCCCGCCTCAACCGTCGCCGAGAACGACGCCGCGCCCGCCGGCGCGCAGCAGGCTCCGGACGAGACGCCGAACGAGCCGACCACGCTGGCCGCGCTCGACGCGCCGGCCGACCCGAACCATGACGCCGCCCCGCCCGCCGAAGAGGTCCATCCCGGCCGCGTGATCGAGGGCACGGCCGGCGACGACACCCTGCGCGGCGGCGAGGGCGACGACACCCTCTCGGGCGGCGCAGGCCACGACAGCCTGCTCGGCGGAGCCGGGGCGGACCAGCTCTACGGCGGCGACGGCAACGACACCCTCGATGGCGGCGGCGCTCCCGAAGGCTGCTTCGACATTCTCGACGGCGGGGCCGGCGACGACCTGATCCACCTGTCGGCCACGACCATCGCGGTCGGCGGCGCGGGCGCCGACACCTTTGCGATCGGCGCGCCGCCGCCGGGCGGCGGGCTGCTGGGGGTGGTGTTCGACTTCTCGGCCGGCGAGGGCGACCGCCTGACCTATCGCGGCCGCGACGTGAACGTCGTCACCCACAAGGAACAGCCGAACATCTTCGAGGGGATGCACACGGCCGGGACCTTCACGCCGACGCCCGGCCAGCGGGTCGAGGTCGACCTCGACGGCGACGGCCAGCTCGACGGCTACCTGCTGCTCGGGCACGGACGGCCAGGAGGCCCCGGGACGCCGCCAGACCCGAACACCGTGGCGGTCGTCGAGGCGCACGCGTTCGGCGATCCGGCCGACTACGCGGCCTTGAAGGCCGCCAACGACGACGGAACGTTCGTCTAGCCGGCGATTGCCGACGCGTCGCGGTCGCCGGTGCGGATGCGCAGCGCCTGTTCCAGATCCAGCACGAACACCTTGCCGTCGCCGATCTTGCCGGTGTTGGCGGTGCGCGCCACCGCCTCGATCACCGCCTCGGCGATGTCGGACGGAACGGCGATCTCGAGCTTGACCTTGGGCAGCAGCTTCACCTCGTATTCGGCCCCGCGATAGACCTCGGTCTTGCCGCGCTGGCGGCCATAGCCGCGGACCTCGGTGACCGTCAGGCCCGACGCCCCGGCCTCGGTGACGGCCTCCAGCACCGCGTCCAGGCGGCTCGGCTTGATGACCGCGACGATCATTTTCATGGTGCTACTCCAAGACTCCGCAGACGCCCCAAGCTAGGGCCAAGCGATACCGTGTCCAAGCGCTTGTCTACTTCGGCGGTTCCTGCGCCCGCGAAACAGGCGCCCGATTGGCCGGAACAGGCGAAAGGCCCGGTCGAACGGCAGGCACGCGCACCCGCGCGGTCCGCGCCTTCACCGCGAAGGTCTCCTTGACCGCCTCGGTCAGCACCAGCCCGGCGAACCCTGGCCACAGCCGCGAGCCCGCCTGTTCGAAGCCCTCGGCCCAACCGGCCATCCAGGTCAGCGGCGGCACATAGAGCGCCCGCGTCCAGCCGGTCGGCTCCAACTCGGCCTCGCGCAGCAGATCGGCGAGCTGGCTCCGGGTATAGGGCCGGCCGTGGCCGAACGGGGTCCGCTCGGCGTTGGCCCAGAGGCCGTTGCGGGCGGCGGTGACCACCACCACCCGGCCGGTGGGCGAGAGCACGCGCCAGACCTCGCGCAGCAGCGCGATGGGGTCCGGGCTCTCCTCCAGCGCGTGCACCGCCAGGATGCGGTCGAAGAAAGCGTTCTGGAACGGCAAGGCGTCCTCGGCCGACAGACAGGCGAGGTTCGCGCCCTCGGCCGGCCACAGCTCCACCCCCTGCTGGGCGGGCATCGCCGCCACCACGCGCCGCGCCGCCGGCCTAATCGAACCGAGGAACGGCGTGGCGTAGCCGAGGCCCAGCACGTCGAGATCGCGGGCGTCGTCCCAGGTCTCCAGCACCTTGCGCGACACCATTTCGCGCGCGGCGCGGCCGAGCCGGGTGGCGTAGAATTGGCGGAGTTCGAGGACGTCGCGACGCATGCTCTGCAAGACTTAGGCTCGACTTGGCCGGCTGCCGACCCTAAATCGCAAGAACCCCGACAAGAAGGCCAGGAGAGACACGTGTCGATCACCGTCCATCAGTTCCCCTGCCTCTCGGACAACTACGGCTTCCTGGTCCGCGACGACGCGACCGGCCTGGCCGCCTGCGTCGATACGCCGGAGGCCGCGGTCATCCTGCGCGAGTTGAACGCCCTCGGCTGGAAACTCGATCTGATCCTCAACACCCACTGGCACCCTGACCACGCCGGCGGCAACGCCGAGATCAAGGCCGCCACCGGCGCCACGGTCGTCGGCCCGGCCGAGGTCGAGCGCATCGGCCAGGCTCCTGAGCGGATCGTCGCCGGCGGCGATCACGTCATGCTCGGCCAGACCCGGTTCGAGGTGATCGAGAGCGGCGGTCATACCCTGGGCCACGTCGCCTACTTCGACCCCGCCGATCATGTCGCCTTCGTCGGCGACACCCTGTTCGCGCTCGGCTGCGGGCGGCTGTTCGAAGGCACGCCGCAGCAGATGTGGGACAGCCTGCAGCGGCTGGCGGACCTTCCGGACGACACCAAGGTCTACTGCGCACACGAGTACACCGCCTCGAACGCTCGCTTCGCGCTGTCGGTCGACGACGATCCGGCGCTGAAGGCCCGCACCGGCGACATCTTCGCCGCCCGCGAGCGCGGCGAATGGACGGTGCCGACCACCATCGGCCTTGAGAAAGCGACCAACCCATTCCTGCGCGCGCCGCAGCTGGCCGGACGCCTTGGCCTCTCCGGCGCCGCCGACCATGAGGCGTTCGCCGCCGTGCGGGCGGCCAAGGACAGCTTCAAGGGCTAGGGCGGCCGTTGTCTTCGATCTCGACCGTTCTCGTCCTGCTGCTGGCCGTCGTGGTCAGCGCCCCTCTGGCCCGGCTCGTCCGCCTGCCGCTGCCGCTGGTCCAGATCGGGCTCGGCGCGATCATCGCGCTGTCGTTCATCCCGACGGTCGATCTCAAGCCGTCGATCTTCTTCCTGCTGTTCCTGCCGCCGCTGCTGTTCCTCGACGGCTGGCGGATCCCCAAGGACGACCTGTTCCGAGACGGAGCGGTGATCCTGGAGCTGGCGCTGGGCCTGGTGGTGTTCACCGTCGTCGGCGTCGGTTTCCTGATCCACTGGCTGATCCCGGCCATGCCGCTGGCCGTCGCCTTCGCGCTGGCCGCCGTCCTGTCGCCGACCGACCCGATCGCGGTTTCGGCCATCGCCTCGCGCGCGCCGATCCCCAAGCGGCTGATGCACATCCTCGAGGGCGAGTCCCTGCTCAACGACGCCTCGGGCCTGGTCTGCATGCGCTTCGCGGTGGCCGCCGCGATGACCGGCGCCTTCTCGCTGCAGGAGGCGGTCGGCTCGTTCCTGTGGGTGGCGCTGGGCGGCCTGGCCATCGGCGTCGGCGTCACCTGGAGCGTCACCACCGCCAAGAACTGGGTGGCGGCCAAGGTCGGCGAGGACACCAGCGTCCAGATCCTCGTCAGCCTGCTGATCCCGTTCGGCGCTTACATGCTGGCCGAGCACTTCCACTGCTCCGGCATCCTCGCCGCCGTCGCGGCCGGCGTGACCATGAGCTTCACCGAGCGGAGCGGCCAGGCGCTTGCCGTCACCCGCGTCCGCCGCGCGGCGGTCTGGGACACCGTCCAGTTCGCGCTCAACGGCGTGATCTTCGTGCTGCTGGGCGAGCAGATGCCCTCGATCATGGCCCGCGCCGCCGAGACCGTCCGCGTCACCGGCCATCATGAGCCCTGGTGGCTGGCGGTCTACGTGCTGGCGATCACCGCCGCCCTCGCCGTCCTGCGCTTCGTGTGGGCGTGGTTCTCGCTGAAATGGAACATGGCCCGCGCCATCCGCCGCGGCCAGCCGGCCCCGCCGGTCAGCTGGCGGCTGATCGCGGCGACCTCGGTCGCCGGCGTCCGGGGCGCCATCACCCTGGCCGGCGTGCTCACCCTGCCGTTCGCGCTGTCGGACGGCACGCCCTTCCCGGCCCGCAACCTGGCGATCTTCCTGGCCGCCGGCGTGATCATCGTCTCGCTGGTGCTGGCCAGCATCGCCCTGCCCCGACTGCTGAAGAACCTCGAGCTGCCGCCCGAGCCCTCGCATCAGAACGAGATCGACAACGCCCGGGTCGAAGCCGCCCAGGCCGCGATCACCGCCATCGAACAGGCCCAGCACGACATGGCCGAGGGCCGCGCCGACGCCGACCTCTACATCGACGCCTCCGGGCGGATCATGGAGCTGTACCGACAGCGGATCGACAGCCGCCGGCAGGAGCCGGAGGCGATCGAACTGAACCGCCGCCTCGACCAGATCGAGCGCCAGTTGCGCCTGGCCGGCCTGCGGGCCGAACGCGATGCGATCTTCAAGCTGGCCCGCGCCCGCCGTCTCGACGACGAGAACGCCCGCAAGCTGGTGCGCGAGATCGACCTGCTGGAAGCCCGCTACGGCTAGCCCAGCACCACCACCGAGTCGGACAGCTCGTTGGGATTGTCGTCCTCGCGCGGCGGGAAATGCTCGGCCAGGATAACGCCGCAGAGGCCGATCGCCTCCTCGAAGCCGTCGGCCGGACGCCCGGCCTTGAGCCCTTGCATCAGCCGCTGCATCGCCCCGTCCCAGGCGGCGTCCGACACCTTGGCGGCGATGCCCTCGTCGGCGATCAGCTCGGCCATGTGCTCGCGGGCCGAGACATAAATCAGCACCCCGGTCCGCTCGCGGGTGGCCTGCAGGTTCTTGGCCAGGAACTGCTCGTGGGCGCGCCGCCGCACCCGCTGGCGCTTGAGGCCGCGCGGTGTCATGAGCTGGCGCACCGCCGGGATCGCCACCAGGATCGCCACGGCCACAAACAGCGCGCATTGCAGCAGGATCGCCCCGCTGAGCGCCGTGCGCGCCGCAGCTTCGGCGGCCGAACTCATCTGCGCGGCCGACCAGCCGCCGCCGATGTCGTCAGGCGCGGTGACGTGGACGCCGGCCGCCAGCAGCACCGCAGGCGCCGCCAGGGCGGCGATCGCGCCCCAGGCGATCGGCACCTCCAGGTATTCCGAGGACTCGGGCGCGACCACGCAGTAGATCTCGCCCGTGGTGCCCGCCTCGGCCGTCTTCACGGCCGCCTCGATCCGGGCGCGGTCGGTTTCGCTCAGCATGCCTACCAACTCCCCGAAGCGCCGCCGCCGCCGCCTGAACCACCGCCGCCGCTGAAGCCGCCGCCGCCGAAGCCTCCGCCTCCGCCGCCGCTCCAACCGCCGCCGCCGCGACCGCCGCCGCCGCCGCTGCTGAGGATCAGCGGCAGCCACCACAGGCTTCCGCGCCGGCGACCGCCGAACACGCCGCGGAGCAGCCAGAAGATGATGAGGAGGACGACGATCGTCCCGAAGCTGACCCCGCCCTCGTTCTGCGGGCTCTCCTTGGCCTTGGCGACCGCCGCCCGCGCCTCGTCGTCGGGCAGCGACAGCTGCTGGACGATGGCCTGGGTCCCGTCGACCACGCCCTCCTCCAGCCGGCCCTCCTTGAAGGCCGGGATGATCCGCTGGTTGATGATCAGGCTGGAGAGCGCGTCGGTCAGCACCGGCTCCAGGCCGTAGCCGACCTCGATGCGCACCTTCCGGTCGCTCGGCGCGACGATCAGGATCGCCCCGTCGTTGCGCTCCTTGCTGCCGATGCCCCAGGTGCGCAGCAGCTGATAGCCGTAGTCCTCGATCTCGTAGCCCTGCAGATCGGGCAGGGTGGCGACCACCAGCTGGCGGCCGGTCTGGGTCTCCAGGTTGGCGAGCTCGGTGGTCAGCTGCGCCTCGGTCTCCGGCGACAGGATGTTGGCGTCGTCGACCACCCGCCCGGTCAGGGGCGGAAAGGTCGGCGCCGCCGCGGCCGCGCCGACCCAGACGAACAGGACTAGGACCGCGAGGCGCAGCGCGCCCCACGGCCCCGTGCGCATCGTCATTGGGCGGGAGCCGGAGCCGGAGCCGGGGCCGCGGGAGCCGGCGTCGCCGGCGCCATGTTGACCGGCGGCGCGGCCGGGGCGGAACCGCCGAAGTTCACGCTGGGCGCGGTCTGCGCCGCGGCGCTGGCCGCGAAGGTCTGCATCGGCTTGGCCCAGCGGTGCACGGTGCCGGCCCACAGGGCGCCCGGGAAGGTGCGGATCTCGGTGTTGTAGTCCTGGACCGCGGCGTTGTAGTCGCGCCGCGCGATGGCGATGCGGTTCTCGGTGCCTTCCAGCTGGCTCTGCAAGGCCAGGAAGTTCTGATTCGACTTCAGGTCCGGATAGCGCTCCTGGATCATCATCAGCCGGCCGAGCACGCCCGACAGCTGGTCCTGGGCCTGGGCGAACTTCTGGAACTGCACGGGATCGGTGATCGTCGAGGCGTCGACCTTGACCTGGGTGGCCGAGGCGCGGGCCTCGGTGACCTGGGTCAGCACTTCGCGCTCCTGGGTCGCATAGCCCTTCACGGTCTCGACCAGGTTGGGGATCAGGTCGGCGCGGCGCTGGTACTGGTTCTGCACCTCGGCCCAGGCCGCCTTGGCCTTCTCGTCCTTCGTGGGAATGGTGTTGATGCCGCAGCCGGCGATCAGCATGGGCGCCAGCACGATCAGGGCTGCGCGCACGAAGCGTTGGCGAATATTGGTCACGTGTGGGTGCTCCCAAGCCGCCAAGTCCGAGCTTGGCTCGCGCATCATTGTCCCGCGGCGCGCGACTTCGCAATCTCCGCGCGATTACTGAGACGCGCTCTCGCCTCTGCAGCGTTCGGCGGGACTTGGCCTGACGCGCCGAAGCAGAGAAAATCCGCGCGGGCGCCCCAGCCGGGCACAGACGGAAGCCACGCGTGACGAACGGCCAGCGATGCGGCCCTGAGCTGAACGGCGTCTTCCGGCGCTCGCTCCCCGTGTTCGCCTTGACGATCCTGGCGCTGAACACGGTCAACATGCTGACCGCCTTCCAGGACCGCCCGCAGACGCCGTGGATCTTCCCGGCGGTCGAGCAGTACACCAGCGCCCTCTGCGCCATCGCCTTCATGTGGATCGGCTGGGTCGCCTTTCGCATCGCCCCGCCCGACAGCCGCCCGCTCTGGCGGATGCTGGCGGTGCAGCTCGTGGGGCTGATGGCCTTCGCCACCGCCCACATCGTCGGCTTCTACCTACTGCGCGCCCTGGTCTTCGGCTGGCTCGGCCTGCCCTTCGACTTCGATCTGGTCCAGCGCTTCGTCTACGAACTGCGCAAGGACGCCATCGGCTACTTCATCGGCGTCGGCGCCTTCTGGGGCCTGGCCCGGCTCTACGGGCAGCCCGCCGCGCGGACGCAGCAGACCCCGCCGCCGCCGCCCGCCACCTTCGACATCCGCGACGGATCGCGCATGCTGCGCACGCCGCTCGCCGAGATCCTCGCCGCCACCTCGGCCGGCAACTATGTCGAGTTCGTGCTGGCCGACGGGCGCAAGCCGCTGATGCGCGCCTCGCTCACCGCGCTCGAGGCCGAGCTGGCGCCGCTCGGCTTCGTCCGCACCCATCGCTCGTGGCTCGTCAACGCCGCCCGCGTCACCGAGCTGCGGCCAGAGAAGTCCGGCGACTATGCGGTCCGGCTGGGCGACCTGGAAGCGCCGCTCTCGCGCCGCTTCCCCGACGCCCTGGCCCGCCTGCGCGGTGGCTAGCGTCCATCCTTCGCCCAGGCCCGCGCCGCCTCCAGCTCCTTCAGGTCGAAGGTCCGCACCTGCACGGACAGGAAGGCCGCGAAGAACCGCGCCATCGGGCCCATCCAGCCGTTGTCGGTCACCACCGCGCAGCGGCCGAACGAATCCAGCCGCGAGAAGCTGTAGTTGAGGTCGCGCCACCAGAGGCTGGGCTCCATGCCGGCGAAGCTGCGCACCACCTCGACGGCGTTGATCTTGTCGTGAGTCTTCAGCAGCGCCTCGATGGCCGCGACAGCGGCCTCGTACCCGGCGCTGTCGATGGCGCCGTCGACCGTCAGCTCGATGTAGCCCGCGGTCTCGTCGATCTTGATGTCCAGCATGCCCAGCTCCTTTGCGGCGAGACTTCGCTCCCGGCCCAAGCAACGCATTGAGGGCCATCAAGGCTGCCGATAACCTTTCGCCGGCGCGAGCGCCGCGCCGGGCCGGGGCCGGAGCCGTTCATGGACTTTATGAAAATCCTGCGGAGCTTCGAGGACTTCCTCTTCGAGGCGACCTCGTGGCTGGCCTTCTATCCATTGACCCTCTGGCGGGTGATCACCCGCCCGTTGACCTGGATGGCCTATTCGGACGCCGAGCAGTCGGATGAGGGCGAGGCGCGCTACGATCGGGCGCTGTCGCCGCCGCTGCTGTTGCTGATCACCGTCGTCCTGCTGAACGTGATCGGGACCGCCACCCACTCGGCTCCGGAAAGCTCTTCCGAGGTGGTGCAGGCGATCAACAGCACGCCCGAGAACCAGGCGCTCGCGCGGGCGCTGATTTTCAGCCTGCTGCCGCTGGTCGCCGCGATCGCGATGCTGAAGGCGCGTCGTCAGTCGCTATCGCGCGAGGCCCTGCGCGCGCCGTTCTACGCCCAATGCTACCTGGCCGCCCCGTGCGCCGTGATCTTCAACGCCGGGATCTTCATCTTCGCGCACGACAACCTGTCGAACGCCCTGGGGATCGCGGTGATGACCGGGGGCGCGGCCTGGTTCCTCGTCGCCCAGAGCCGCTGGTTCTCGGCGAAGCTGACGGTGGGCGTCGCCAAGGGCGTCGTCTACGCGGTCAGTTCAATGCTGGCGGCGATCGTCTGCCTGCTGGCGATCCTGATCCCGATCGCCTTGCTCTAGACCCCCGCCATTTCCCGCAGGTGCGCGCGCTCGTTCAGCGCCACCACGTTCCGCTGGCCGGCGCGGGCGCACATGTAGCGGTGCACGCTGGTGTAGCCCGGCTCGAAGAACAGCCGCGGGGCCATGCCCAGCACGTGCGCCGTCCAGACGTTGATCACCCCGCCGTGGCAGAACACCGCCACCCGTTGGCCGGGATGGGCGGCGATCATCTCTTCCAGCCCGCCGACCACGGCGGCGCTGAACGCTTCGATGTCCATGGCGTGATCGCCGGTGGCCATCGCCAGCCAGGCTTCGTAGTTCTCGCGCTTCAACACCTCCATCGGGATGTAGGCGCCGGAGTCGCGGTCGAATTCGGCGACGCCTTCGTGGATATTGATGGCGTGGCCGAAGCGGTCGGCGAACGGCTGGGCGGTCTGCACGGCGCGCCGCATCGGGCTCGACCACACTGCGTCCGCGCCCTCGTGCGCCAGCCAGTCGGCGACCTTGCGCGACTGATCGTGGCCTTCCGCCGACAGGTCGGGATCGGCGCTGTCGTCGCGGCGCACCGGCAGGCCATGGCGGATGAGGATCAGTTCCATGCGTTTCCCCTTGCCGGTTTCCCCCGGCCTTGGATCCGTTATCCCCGACGCTCGCGCAACGCGCCATACCGCGGCGCACTTTTGTCGGCGCGTTTAATCCTGTATATGCCGGATAATGCAGCCGGCTGACGACATGCTCTGGTTCTGCTTCGGACATCGCAGCCGCAACGCCGCGCGCGCCGTGACCCGAGCCTTCAACCAGCGGCTCAAGCCGTTCGGCCTCAACATCAGCCAGTACGTGCTGCTGGGCGTCATCGCCCGCGGCGAGCACGGCTCGGTCGCCGCCATGGCCGAGGAGGTCGGGGTCGAGCCCTCGGCCCTGCTGCGGAACCTCAAGCTGCTGGAGGCCCGCGGCCTCGTCGCCGGCGAAGGCGGCCGCGGGCGCGGCGGCCGGCGTCTTGCGGTCACCCCTGCGGGCGCCGACCTGATCAGAACGACCATCCCCAGCTGGCGCCAGGCGCAGGCCGATCTGGCCGCCTTGCTGGAGGGCCAGGCCGACGAAACCCGTCAGGCCCTGGTGCGCTTGGAACATGCGGCCTTGGCCCTCGAGAAAGCCGAAAGGTGAGTGAGATGCGTAGAATCGTCGTGACCGGACAGGGCGTGGTGTCGCCGCTGGGAACCGGAACCGAGAAAGCCTGGGCGCGGCTGGTCGCCGGACAATCGGGCCTGCGCCGGCTGCCCGCCGAACTCGCCCCCGACGTCCCGGCCCAGGTGGCCGGCAATGTCCAGTCCATCGCCGAGGATCCCGAGGCCGGCTTCGACCTCGACGCGGTGGTCTCCGGCAAGGACCAGAAGAAGATGGACCGCTTCATCCAGTTCGCGATCGCCGCGGCGGAGGAAGCGGTCGCCCAGTCCGGCTGGGCCCCGCAAAGCGAGGCCGAGAAGCACCGCACCGCCACCGTGATCGGCACCGGCATCGGCGGCTTCCCGGCCATCGCCGAGGCGGTGCGCATCACCGACGAGCGCGGCGTGCGCCGGCTGTCGCCCTTCACCGTGCCCTCGTTCCTGGCCAATCTGGCGGCCGGCTGGGTGTCGATCCGCCACGGCTACAAGGGCCCGCTCGGCGCGCCGGTCACCGCTTGCGCGGCCGGGGTCCAGGCGATCGGCGACGCGGCCCGGATGATCCGCGCCGGCGAGGCCGACATCGCGATCTGCGGCGGGGCCGAGGCGACCATCGACCGCGTCAGCCTGGGCGGCTTCGCCGCCGCCCGCGCCCTGGGCTCGGCGTTCAACGACGAACCGACCAAGGCCTCGCGCCCGTTCGACGCCGCCCGCGACGGCTTCATCATGGGCGAAGGCGCCGGGATCATGGTGATCGAAGCCCTCGATCACGCCCTGGCCCGCGGCGCCAAGCCGATCGCCGAACTGGTCGGCTACGGCACCAGCGCCGACGCCTATCACCTGACCGCCGGCCCTGAGGACGGCGACGGCGCGGCCCGCGCCATGCGCGCGGCCCTGGCCCAGGCCGGCCTGGAGCCGTCGGCCATCGGCCACCTCAACGCGCACGCCACCTCGACTCCGGTCGGCGACAAGGGCGAGCTGGCGGCCATCAAGTCAGTGTTCGGGACCGGCCACGGCCCGGCCATCGCTTCGACCAAGTCCGCCACCGGCCACCTGCTGGGCGCCGCCGGCGGGCTGGAGGCGATCTTCACCGTGCTGGCGTTGCGCGACCAGGTGGTCCCGCCGACCCTCAACCTCGAAATTCCGGACGAGGACGCCGCCGGCCTCGACCTGGTGGCGCTCACGTCTCGCCAGGCGAGCTTCGAGCACGCCCTGTCGAACGGCTTCGGCTTCGGGGGCGTGAACGCCAGCGTGATCTTCAAGCGCTGGACCGGCTGATCGGCGAGGACGCGCCCAGAAGATGCATCTGAACGGCCGGCCGCACCCCAGGGTGCGGCCGGTGTCGTTTTGAGCCTCTCGCTTCCCCAATATGGGGAACTTCGCGCTCAACCTTCAGGACTTGTTAGCTATCGCCGCGCGGCTATCAGCCCTAGTTGTTCAGCTTACATTTCCGAGCGCGTGATGATTGAACTTAAGAAAAACAACAGTTCATTGCATGGCGGCGACGCACATGCGTCGTATACCCGACGCCATCTCATTTGGATTTTACATGGAGTTACAATTCGTCGTCCGGGACGTTGCGAATGACGATCATCAATTTCCCAACCGACCGGTTCCGGACGCCGCACAGCGCTGCCGAAAAGGCGCGGATTCTTATTGTCATCGTCACCGGCATCCGCACCCTGGGCGAGCCGACCACCACCGATGAACTGGTCGAGTTCGCGCGCGGCCGACTGGCGACGATGGAGGGCTTTCGGCTGAAGGCCGGCGTCGAGGCGTTGCTGCGCGAGTACGCCGAACCGGCCCACTCCGCGCCCTTCGCCCACCCGCCGTTCCGCAGGGTGCTGCTCGGCGGGACCGAGGCCTGGGCGTTCAGCAAGCCGTTCCGCATGGAGCTGGCCGCCAGCGGCCTGGACGTCAGGCTGCGGCCGATCGAGGGCGCCGATGACGCCTGATCCCCCGCCCCCGGCCGCCGCAGCCCAGGAGCCGGCGGACATCTTCTTTGCGCGCCTCGCCGGCGGCTTCGTGCTTCGCACCCTGGTCAACGCCAGCGAGGTGTTCGAGGGCGACATGATGCTCGGCGTGGTGTTCATGGCCATCGGCCAGGCCACCGTCAGCCACGTCGCCGCCGAGCGCCACCTTTCGGAGTTCGAGGCCGGCGTCGCGCCGGACGACATGCGCCATCCGGTCAGCGTGCTCTCGATCGCCGGCTCGCTGAACATCCCGCGCGAGACCGCCCGCCGCTACGTCTCGCGGCTCATCGACCTCGGCTACTGCGAACGCGTGCGCGGCCGCCGCGTTATCATTCCTGGCGAGGTCTATCAGCGCCCGGAGCTGGTCCAGGCGCTGCACCTCAACAAGCGCGACCTATTGCTGCTGCTCGCCGCCTACCGCCGGGCCGGCGCGCCGAAGGACGACGCGATCTAGCGCCGCTTGGCGGCGCTGGCGTCGCGGACCGGCTTGAACTCCGAGCCGTCCTTCCAGTTCGGCCAGCTCCCGCCCGCGGCCAACTGCTTGCCCATCTCGTAGAACAGCGCCACGTCCTGCGCCGCGCCCGACAGGTCCCAGTCCGCCGACCAGGCGTCGCCGGTCGTGTGATAGGCGCTGGCCGTATAGTCGGTGACCCACTTGTCGCCGGCCGCGCGGCCGCCGTTCACCAGATCCGCGCCGCCGCCCAGCCCCATCAGCAGCAGCACCGGCACGCCCTTGCGGGCCAGCGAGAAGTGGTCGGCGCGGTAGAACAGCGCCCGCTCCGGATGGGCGTCCGGCGTCACCGTCCGGCCCTGGGCGGCGGCGACCTTGGCCAGCATGTCCTCCAGCGCGTTCTGGCCCGCGCCGATCAGCACCACGTCCTTGGAGAGGCCGTTCGGCTGCAACACGTCCATGGTCAGGTTGGCGGCCATGGTCTCCAGCGGCACGGTCGGATGGACGCCGTAGTACTCCGAGCCCAGCAGCCCGCGTTCCTCGGCGGTCCAGGCCGCGAACACCAGGGTGCGGGCCGGCGGCGGACCGGCCTTGAAGGCGCGCGCGATCTCCATGGTCCCGGCCACGCCGATCGCGTCGTCGAGCGCGCCGGGACGCACGGTGCGGCCCTGGGCGTCCGGCGCGCCGACGCCGTAGGCGTCCCAGTGGGCGGCGAACATCACGCTCTCGCTGGGCAGCTTCGCGCCGGTGATCTTGCCGATCACGTTGCGGCTGACGATCTGGTCGTGCGTCACGCCGTAGCTCGCCGAGAACGCCGCCCCGGTCAGCGGCACGGGGCGGAAGTCGGCCCGCTGAGCCTTGGCCTTGAGGGCGTCGAAGTCCTGGCCCGCGGCGGCCAGCAGCTCGCGCCCCGCCGCACCGCTCAGCCAACCCTGCAGCAGCACCTTCTCCTTGGCCGGATCGGCGCGCACGATGTCGAAGCCCTCGCCGTTGGAGGCGATCACCGTCGACCAGCCGTAGCCTGCGCCCGGCGCCTCGTGGATGATCAGCGCCCCGATCGCGCCGCGGCGCGCCGCCTCCTCGTACTTGTAGGTCCAGCGCGCATAGTAGGTCGCCGCCTGGCCGCCGAACTTGCCGGCGATCGCCGCATCGGCCGGCGCCTCAAAGTCAGGATCGTTGATCAGGAAGACGGCGATCTTGCCCTTCAGGTCGACGCCCTTGAAATCATCCCAGCCGCGCTCGGGCGCGGTGACGCCATAGCCGACGAACACCAGCGGAGCCTTCTCGATCGCCACCTGCTCCACCGGACGAAGGGTCGTGGCGGTGACGTCGGTGTTGCGAACCAGCTCGCGGCGCTTTCCGTTCAGGTCGAGCGCGAAGCTCGCCCCGTCCTTCAGCCGCGTGTGCAGCAGCGGCACGTCCTGGGTGTAGGCGCCCGCGTCCCCGGCCGGCTCCAGGCCCAGGGCTTTGAACTCCTTCACCAGGTATTCGATGGTCTTGGCTTCGCCGGGCGTCCCGGGAGAGCGGCCCTGGAACTCGTCCGAGGCCAGCACCTTGGTGATCGACGACAGCCGCGCCGGGTCGATCGGGTCCTGGGCCAGGGCGCTCGTGGCGAGCAGCGACAGGGCGAGCGACAGCGCGGCGGTGCGGATCATGGAGGGCGACTCTGAACTGGGATTGTAGAGCGCGACCCTAACCACCCGCTCATCCCGGCGAAAGCCGGGACCCAAGCGGCCTCTCGTGCCCACCGCCCATGACCCAGCTTGTCCAGCGCCAGCTTGGGTCCCGGCTTTCGCCGGGATGAGCGGTGAAGGCCTCACGTCCGCGTCGCGAACTCCGCATCGCCCGTCGTCGCCACCACCTGGTCGTCGAACGAGGCGTGCGCCGAGGTGTAGAGGTGCGAGTAGAGCCCGCCGGTCGCCATCAACTCGTCGTGGTTCCCCTGCTCCAGGATGCGTCCCTGCTGCAGCACGATGATCCGGTCGGCGTCGCGGATGGTCGCCAGCCGGTGCGCGATGACGATGCAGGTCCGGCCTTCGAACAGCACCTTCAGCGCCTTCTGGATCGCCTGCTCGGTGAACGAGTCGATGTTGGCCGTCGCCTCGTCGAGGATCAGGATCTGCGGGTTGGCGACCAGCGCCCGGGCGAACGAGATCAGCTGCCGCTGGCCCATCGAGATGTTGCGCCCGCGCTGGCCCAGCTTGGTCTGGTAGCCGTCCGGCAGCTTCATGATGAAGTCGTGCGCCGCCACCGCCTTGGCCGCCGCCACCACGTCATCGAAGCTGGCGCGCTCGGTGTTGTAGCGGATGTTCTCCTCGATGGTGCCGGTGAACAGGAACGGCTCCTGCAGCACCATGCCGATGGTCTTGCCGAGGCTGTCGAGGGTCACGTCGCGCACGTCCTGGCCGCCGACCAGCACCTGGCCCTGGTCGACCTCGTAGAACCGGTGGGTCAGAGCGATGATCGAGGTCTTGCCCGAGCCCGTCGGCCCGACCAGCGCCACCACTTCGCGCGGCTTCACCGTCAGGCTGATGTCGTGCAGCACCGGCCGGGCCGGATCGTAGCCGAAGGTGACGTTCTTGAACTCGACCGTCGCCGGCGCGTCGCTGAGCGGCTGAGCGTCGGGCGCATCCTGGATGGCGACCTTCACGTCCAGCACCTCGAAGATCCGGTGCGCCGCGGCCATCGCCCGCTGCATGATCGTGTACTGCATCGACAGCATGCGCACCGGGTCGAAGAACCGCTGCACATAGAAGATGAAGGCGACCATCACGCCCACTTCCAGCCGCCCGCCCAGCACCGCATTGCCGCCGACCACGATGACGATGGCCATGGCCAGGCCCGTCAGCACGTCGACCGTCGGCACCATGATCTGGGTCATCCAGGCCGCCCGCGCCTGGGCCTCGAAGTTGTCGTACGCCTTGTCCTTGTAGAGGTCGAAGTTGACGGCCTCGCGGCGGGTCTCCTGCACGGTGCGCACGCCGTTGATGTTCTCGGCCAGCGCCGAGTTGGCGGTCGAGGAGGCGTCGCGCGCCTCGCGGAAACTGCTCTTGGAGAACGGCAGCCACACCGCCCGCACGGCGATCAGGATCGGCAGCACGGTCAGGGTCAGCAGCCCCAGCTTCCAGTCCATGCTGATCAGCACCGCGGCGATGCCGATCAGCATCGCGAAGTCGCCGACTGCGCCGGTCGAGCTTTCCAGGAATTCCTGCAGCGCGTTCACGTCGCCCTGCAGCCGCGACATGATCCGCCCGACGTGGGTCTTGTCCATGAACGACAGCGAGACGTCCTGGAAGTGGTCGAACATCTTGCGGCGGATGTCGAAGATCACCCGCTGGGCCAGCCGCGCCGACAGCCACTGCTCGATGAAGAACGCGGTCGAATAGACCGCCACCAGGCCAGCGAACGCCATCAGGGTCTGGTTCAGCAGGTCGCCGTCACGCGCGACCGCCGCGTTCACCGCCCGCCCGATCAGCGCCGGGATCGCCACCACCGAGGCGGCCGAGACCAGCACCGCCACCACCGCCACCAGGAAGGCCCGGCGGTAGGGGACCATCATGGCCATGAAGCGCTTGGCCACCCCGGCGTCGAAGCTGCCGAAAATGTCCTCGCCCTCGGACGAGCCGAGCGAGGCGCGGGGCTTTCTGACCTGTTCCTGGCTCATGCGGCGTCCTCGTCCAGCACGGCCTCGGCGTCGGACCGCGTCTGCAGCTCATAGAGATCGGCATAGACCCCGCCGGCCTTGACCAGCTCGGCGTGGGTCCCACGCTCGGCCACCCGCCCGTCGTCGAGCACGACGATGTGGTCGGCGTGCATCAAAGACGACAGCCGGTGGGCGATGATGATCGTGGCCTTGGTCGCGGTGGCGGCGGCCAGGGCGTCGCGCACCCGCCGCTCGGTCACCGCGTCGATGGCGGCGGTGGAGTCGTCGAAGATCATCACGCCCGGGCCCGGAACCACGCCGCGCGCGATCGACAGCCGCTGACGCTGGCCGCCCGACAGCGCCACGCCGCGCTCGCCGACCCGGGTCTCGTAGGTCTCGGGCAGGCCGGCGATGTGGTCGTGGATCTGGGCCGTGCGCGCCGCGTCCTCGATCCGGGCGTCGTCGGCCCAGGGATCGGCATAGGCGACGTTGTGGCCGATCGAGGCGTCGAACAGGAACGACTCCTGCTGCACCAGCCCGACATACTCGCGCAGCGAGGCCAGGGTGACGTCGCGGATGTCCTGTCCATCGAGCGTGATCGCCCCGCCGGTGACGTCGTAGAAGCGCGGGATCAGGTTGGCGATGGTCGACTTGCCGCTGCCGGGCGGGCCGACGATCCCCAGGGTCTGGCCGGCGCGCACCTCGAAGGATACGTCGCGCAGGATCTGCTTGCCGGCCGGATCGAAGGCGAAGTCGACGTTCTCGAAGCGCAGCGTGCCGGCGCTCGGCGCCAGCGGCTTGGCCTCCGGCGCATCGGCGATCTCCGGCTCCAGGTCCAGCACCTCGAACAGGCGGGCGCCGGACGAGGTCGCTCGCGCCGCGGCGTTGAAGATCATCGCGATCTGCCGGATCGGCGTCTGCAGCAGCGTCATGTAGGTCAGGAATTCGGTGAGCTTACCGACGCTCATCGCCCCGCCGACCACCTTGTGGCCGCCGTACCAGAGCAGCACGCCCATCGAGCCGTAGAACGACACCGTCATCACCGCCACCGCCCGGAAGCGCAGGGTGATGCGCTTGTAGGAGTAGTCGAGCGCGTCCTTGGAGGCGGCGTCGAACTTGCCCATCTCGAAGCGCTTGCCGGCGAAGGCGCGGACCACGCGGATGCCCTGGAGGTTCTCCTCCATGGTCAGGGTCAGCACCGCCATCAGTTCCTGCACCCGCAGCCAGGTGACCCGCAGCAGGAAGCCCATCCGCCCCAGCGCGAAGCCGGCGATCGGCACGAAGGCCAGGCCGATCAGCCCCATCACCAGGTCGGTGGTCAGCATCATGTAGGCGGCGAAGCCGAGCAGCAGCAGCAGCGAGACCAGCTGCATCACCCCGTTCTGGATGAACACCCGCGCGCCCTCGAGGTCGAGCATGCCGCGGGTGACGAGGTCGCCGGAATGGATGCGGTCGTGGAAGCCGAAGCTCAGCCGCTGCAGCTGCTGGAAGTACTGCAGGCGCAGGTCGTAGCCGACCCGCTGGCTGACATATTCGGCCTGATAGCCGGTCATCATGGTCAGCACGCCGCGGATCACCGTGGCGGCGATGACCAGCAGCGCCGTGGCGACCAGGGCGCCCTGCGCCTCGCTGGCGTGCGCCGCGCCGGACTTGAGCAGGGCGCCGGCCTGGTCGACCCCCTGGCCGAACAGCCGCGGCAGGGTCAGGCTGGCGACCGCCGCGCCTAGCGAGCAGCCGATCGCCAGCGCCATCCGCCCCGGATAGTGCAGCGCCCGGGCCGTGATCCGTTGCAGCACGCGCGGCATTTTGCTGACGTCCACACGCGCTACGGTGGAGTCAGAGCTGCGCGCGCCCCGCTGGGAGGGGCGTGACTCGCTCATGGCAAGTTTCCATCTTGAAGTGTGCGGAGCATTCTGACGCGCACGCCTGCTGCGCGCCAGACTTGTTTTGACGTTATCGCAGATTTTGCAGGTTGTGTGACGCGGCCGCTTCTAGCAGCCGGTGTGCGCGCCGACCGTCACGAGTCGCAGCGGCGGCGCGGGCCGCGGACGCAGCGGTTCGCCCTTGACCCACAACCACAAGGCTTCCCAGCGGATCGCCCACAGCACGCCGAGGCTCATCAGCGGATGCGCGGCCCAGGCGCTCAGCAGGGCGCCGTCGGTGAGCTCGCGCCGCACGGCGTGATAGGCGGCCGACAGCACCGGCCCCTGCTCGTCCTCGGCCTCGATCGCCACCGAGACCGAATCACCGGGCCCGCTCACGGCGAACCGATAGGTCAGTCCCATGTCCATGAACGGCGAGACGTAGAACTGCTTGTCGCAGCGCTGGCGGATCGGCCCGCCGTCATCCGCCGCCGGGACGAGATAGAGGTGGCGCTCGCCGAAGGTGTTGTTGACCTCGTACAGCACCGCGCTCAACGCCCCGTCGGCGCGGTGGCAGAACCAGACGCTCAGCGGATTGAAGCCCGATCCGCCCAGCAGACGCGGCATGCACAGCACCCGCACCGGCCCGTCCCCCGCCAGGCCGGCGTCGGCCAGGATCTGCTCGACCTGCGCCCTCAGCGGCCGCCCGTCGCCGTGCAGATGGTCGGCCGGATGGAAGCTCGCCAGCCCGCGTCGCCCGTGACCGAACAGCCTCAGCCGGCGCGCCAGCGGCTCGACCTCGTCGAGGTCCAGCAACAGCATGAAGATTCGATAGGCCAGCCGGTGACGGCGCGGTCGGCGGCGCAGATGCGTCACCCGCCCGGCATAGAGACCGCTGGCGCGCGCGCTCATCGCGCCCGCCGCTCCGGCGGCATATGGATGCGGCTGGATTCGTCGGCCACCCGCCAGGGCCGCGGGGCGCCGCCCAACGCCTCGGCGGTCGCCAGCCCCGATTGCAGCGCATCCTCATGGAAGCCGTGCCCGAAGTACGAGCCGCAGAACCAGGTCCGCCGCCGTCCCTGCAACGCCCACAGCTCGCGCTGGGCGGCGAGCGCCGCGGCGTCGAATTGCGGATGGGCGTAGGCGTCGGCCCAGAGAATGCTCTCCAACTCGATCTCGCGGGTGGGATTCAAGGTGACGAACAGGTCCTGCGGGCAGGCCAGCGACTGCAGGCGGTTCATCCAGTAGGTGACGCAGCCCTCGCCGGGCTCCTCGCGCCGGCCGATGTGATTCCAGCTGGTCCACGCCGCTCGCCGCACCGGCATCAGCCGCGCATCGGTGTGCAGCACCGCCAGGTTCTGGCTGTAGCGGAAGGCGCCTAGCAGCTCGCGCTCCACCGGGTCGGGATCGTGCAGCATCGCCAGCGCGCTGTCGGCGTGGGCGGCGATCACCACCTGGTCGAACCGCTCGACCCGGCCGCTCGCCTCGCGCACCTCGACGCCCAGCAGGTCGCGGCGCACCGCGCTCACCGGGCTCGAAAGCCGCAACGTTCCCTCGAACGCCGCCGCCAGCTTGCCGACATAGGCCTGGCTGCCGCCACGCACAGTGCGCCAGGCCCCGCGGCCGAACACGCTCATCATGCCGTGGTTCTGGAAGAACCGGATCAGCGCCGCGGCCGGATACTCGCCGATGGTGCGCAGCGGCGTTGACCAGATCGCGGCGGCCTGCGGCAGCAGGTGGTCGTCGCAGAACGCCTGGCAGTAGCCGCGCTGCGCCAGATAGTCGTCGAGCGACGTCAGCGGCGCCTCGAGCTGCGCCAGGTCCTTGGGCCCCTGGCGGTAGAACCGCGTGACGTCGCGCAGCATCGCCCAATAGCGCGGGCTGAACAGGTTGCTGGCCTGGGCGAACAGCGCCCCGGACGAGTACTCGAAGTCGCCGTCGTCCAGCGAGACGCTCAGCGCCATGTCCGCCGCCCGGCTCTCGACCCCGAAATGGGCCAGCAGGGCGGTGAAGTTCGGATAGTTCGGCTCGTTGTAGACGATGAAACCGGTGTCGACCGCCACCGGCCCCTGCGGCCCCTCGACCTCGACCGTGTTGGCGTGGCCGCCCAGCCGCTCCTCGTCCTCGTACAAAGTCACCGCATGACGCTGGCTCAGCAGCCAGGCGGCGGACAGTCCCGCGACGCCCCCGCCGATCACGGCGACCTTCAATGGAGGCTCCCAGGTCACGTCGTGCTCCACGCTCGCGCCGGCTGGCGTCCGGTCATGGGAGTTACGGTCGCGGGCCGCGCTCGGATGCAGTCGTCGCATCCAAGAACGGGTCTGCGTCGTATCTGCTGGGTGCGAAGTCATTCCGGAGGCGCCCATGCGGCTGCTTGCTTCGACCATCCACGCTTTCGAAGGCGCGCCGCTGCCCGATGCGGCGCGGCGAGCAGCCATCGGCCTGCTGGTCGCCGGGGCGCGGCGTAATCTGGCCGCCGATCCGGCGACCAGCGCCGCCGATTTCGCGCGCGAGATGGACGCCCGGCCGATCGCCGAACACGTCGCGGCCGCCAACGCCCAGCATTACGAACTGCCAGCCGCCTTCTTCCAGGCCGTGCTCGGCCCGCAGCTCAAGTACTCTTCCGGCTACTATCCGCCCGGCGTGAGCACCCTGGCCCAGGCTGAGGAGGCGGCGCTATCGCAGACCGCCGCCCACGCCGGCCTGCAGGACGGCCAGACGATCCTCGAGCTCGGCTGCGGCTGGGGCTCGCTGTCGCTGTGGATGGCGCGCGCCTTGCCGGCGGCCCGGATCGTCGCGGTCTCCAACTCCGCCAGCCAGGGCGCCTTCATCCGCGCCCGCGCCGTCGAGCGCGGCCTGACCAATCTGTCGGTGATCACCGCCGACATGAACGACTTCGTCCCGCCGCGCCGCGACTTCGATCGCATCGTCTCGGTCGAGATGTTCGAGCACATGGCCAACTGGCGCGCCCTGCTCAGCCGCGCCAGGACCTGGCTGAAGCGTGACGGGCGGCTGTTCCTGCACGTCTTCACCCATCGCGACACGCCCTACCGCTTCGACGTCGCCGACGGGGCCGACTGGATCGCCCAGCACTTCTTCACCGGCGGGGTGATGCCCAGCCACGACCTCGCCCGCCAGTTTCCCGACGTCTTCCGGGTCGAGGCCGACTGGCGCTGGAACGGGACCCACTACGCGCGCACCGCCCAAGACTGGCTGGCCAACTACGACCGCCGCCGCGACGTGATCGCCCCGCTGCTGGTCCAGACCTATGGCGACGACGCGGTCCTGTGGGGCCGGCGCTGGCGACTGTTCTTCCTGGCGACCGCCGGCCTGTTCGGCCATCGCGGCGGGACCGAGTGGGGCGTCAGCCACTATCTGATGGCGCCGGCATGATGCCCCTCGTCGCCGCCTATCTCGCCGCCGGACTGGCCTTCGCCGCCGTCGACGCGGTCTGGCTGACCCAGGTCGGTCCGCGCCTCTACCGCCCCGCGCTCGACGCCGTGCTGGCCGAGCGCTTCGACCTGACCGCCGCGATCGCCTTCTATCTGGTCTACATCGCCGGCGTCGTCGCCCTGGCCGTGCTGCCGGCGGCGCGCGACGCATCGGGACTGCCGCGGGCGGCGCTGAACGGTGCGATGCTCGGCTTCGTCGCCTATGCGACCTACGACCTGACCAACCAGGCGACGCTGAAGGTCTGGTCCTGGAAGATCACTCTCGCCGACGTCGCCTGGGGGACATTTTTGACCGCCTGCGCCGCCGCCGCCGGCTACGCCGCCTGGCGCTGGGCGAGCGCCCGCGGCTGATCCGATCCATGTTCGGATTTCGCGCGCCGTTGTCGGCGGCGTCGAGCCGTGTGATTGTAGGTTTCCGAAACGGAAGCGGCCCATCCCGCAACGCATATTTCGCGTGGCGGCCGCCGGGGAAACGCCGTCTCGGATCATAGAAAAGATCGCTGCGCGGACCGCACCGGCCGTCGGCGACGGGAGGAATTTGATGGAAGATTTGAAAGAGCGCATGAGCCTGGAAGACGCCCTGAACGCAGCGGCGGCGACCGGCATGACCACCGCCGTCTGGGCTGGACTGCAGCCGGACAAGGTCGCCGTGGTCAATCCGGACGGCAGCGCGCGGACCTTCGCCCAGGTGAACGCGGCGGCCAACAAACTGACCCGCCTCTTCCGTCAGCATGGCCTGAAGGCCGGCGACGCGCTGGCGATCGTCTGCTCCAACCGCGCCGAGTTCATCGAGGTCCAGGCCGCGACCCTGCGCTCGGGCCTGCGCATCACGCCGGTAAACTGGCACCTGACCACCGACGAGATCGCCTACATCATCAACGACTGCGAAGCGAAGGTGCTGGTCGGCGAGGCGCGCGTCGCCTCCGTGGCTCCCGCCGCCGAGCAGTGCCCGAACGTCGTCCTCAAGCTGGCCGTCGGCGGCGAGATCCCCGGCTTCCAGAGCTATGACGACGCGCTCGCCCCGCTGGACGGCTCGGACATCGACGATCCGGTGCTCGGCAACCAGATGATGTACACCTCGGGCACCACCGGCCGCCCGAAGGGCGTGTTCCGCGAGGCCCCGGCCATCACGCCGCAGGCGATGTACGGCATGCGCGGCTACGACGACGACTCCATCCAGCTCTGCGCGGGCCCGGCCTATCACGCCGCTCCGCTGGCCTTCGACATCCGCGCCGCCATGGGCGCCGGCGCCCCGCTCCACTTCATCGACAAGTGGGACTCCGAACTGGTGCTGCGCACCATCTCGGAACAGAAGATCACCCACCTGCACCTGGTGCCGATCATGTTCCAGCGGCTGCTGTCGCTGCCGGACGAGGTGAAGGCCCGCTACCCCGTCGACCACGTGAAGTACATCGTCCACGGCGCGGCGCCCTGCCCGCCCGAGGTCAAGCAGGCGATGATCGAGTGGTTCGGCCCGGTGCTCAGCGAGTACTACGCCGGCTCGGAAGGCGGCGCGGGCTTCACCATCTCCTCCGAGGAATGGCTGAAGAAGCCGGGCAGCGTCGGCAAGCGCCCGGCCCTGCTGCAGGTCCGCATCCTCGACGAGGAAGGCAACGACTGCGCGCCCGGCGTGCCCGGCGGCATCTACCACCAGCTGCCGCCCGGCGGCGGGTTCCAGTACTACAAGGACCCGGGCAAGACCGCCGCCAACCGCGTCGGCGACTTCTTCACCATGGGCGACGTCGGCTTCTTCGACGAGGACGACTATCTGTTCCTCACCGGCCGCAACGCCGAGACGATCATCTCCGGAGGCGTGAACATCTACCCGCAGGAAGTCGACAACGAGCTCATCAAGCATGACGCCGTCGCCGACAGCGCCACGGTCGGCGTGCCGCACGACGAGTGGGGCGAGCAGGTCAAGGCGGTGATCCTGCTGAACCCGGGCTACCAGCCCTCCGAGGAACTGGCCCAGGAGATCCTGGACTTCGGCCGCAAGGCCCTGCCGGCCTTCAAGGTCCCGCGCAGCCTCGACTTCGTGACCGACCTGCCGCGCTCCGAAGCCGGCAAGATCCAGCGCAACAAGGTCCGCGCCCCCTACTGGGAAGGCCGCACGCGCCAGATCTGAGCCGAAAGCTCACGGACGGGCGGCGGCGAAATCGTTTGCCGCCGCCCGCACCCGGCCGCAGCCTCGCGGCCATGACCAAAGACCAGCAAACGCTTCTGGACCAGCTCCTCGCCGCGCTCGCCGCCGACGGCCGCGTCCGCTCGGCCTGGCTCTCGGGCAGCCTCGGCAAGGGCGCCGGCGACGCCTGGAGCGACGTCGACCTGACGCTGGTGGCCGATGAGGCCGACATCGCCGCCTGCCTGCGCGACTGCGCCGCCGGAACGATCGCGCTCCCCGCCACGGTGTTTTCCCAGCTCGTCCACGGCCGCATCTTCTCGGGCGTCACGCCCGCCTGGACCCGCTTCGACCTCGCCTTCCTGACCCCGGCCGAATTCGCCCGCCAGGACGGGGCCGGCCTCGTCCACCTGTCCGGCGAGTCCGACGCCCCGCCGCCGCGTGCGGCTGGCCCCGACCCCGACGCCGCCGGCCGCATCCTGCGCCTCGTCTGCGAGTTCCTGCGCGTGCTCGGCCTCTCGCCGGTCTGCCTTGGCCGCCAGGAGTGGCTGGTCGGTCAGCAGGGCGTGGAGCTGCTGCGCGGCATGCTGGTCGAGTTGTTGCTGGAGGAGAACGGCGTCCCCCGTGCGGCCCGCGGCGCCAAGCGCCTGAACGGTTTCCTGTCTGCGGAACAGCGCGCCGCGCTCGAAGCCCTGCCCGCGCCCGCCGCCGACCGCGCAGCCCTGCTGGCCGCCCAGGCCGAGATCGCCCGGCTGTTCCTGACCCACGCCCGTCCCCTGGCGCAACGTCTCGGCGCGACCTGGCCCGAGGCCTTCGAAGCCGCCACCCGCGCGCACCTGCGCCGGGAGCTCGGCCTGACGTTCTAGCTGGCGGCCGCGCGCACCTGGTCCAGGAACCAGTCAACGCCTGGATCGTCCGTGCCGCTGCGGCGCACGGCCTCCACCGTCAGCCGCATCGGCTCGAACGGCGGGTCCAGCACCTGCAGGCCCAGCATGTCGGCATGACGCTCGGCCAGCCGCCGCGGACAGGTGGCGATGGCGTCGCTGGCTGCGACCATCACCAGCACGGTCAGCCAGTGCGGGGCGCCGGCCCGCGCGACGACCCGATCTTCGAACGCCTCGGGCAGCGTCTCGTCGCCTGCCGTCTCGCTGCCGGCCGTCGCATAGACGTGCCCCACGCCGGCATAGGTCGGAAGGTCGATTATCCCGTCGATGCGCGGATGCCCGCGCCGCGCCGCCACGCAGTAGCGGTCCTCATACAGCACCTCGGCCCGCCCGCCGCCGAAGCCCGGGGCGAACCGGCCGACGGCGACGTCGATCTCGCCGCGGCGCAACGCCTCCGCCGCACGGTCTTGGGCCAGGTGCTCGATGGTGAACACCACCCGCCTGGCGCTTCCGCCGATTACTTAGATTACAAGGTTATATAATCTTGAAATCCGGGAAATTACGGAATTTCCGCAAACATTATTCCTCGAAAACCTTGATCTCCATTTTGTCGTTATTTCACCGTTAACCGTTGAGGCGCGTCACTGCTGCCCGACAACGATGGCCGCCTGATCCCCGCGGCCGGAGCGTGACGGCGAACGGACGCCCTGCACTGGCGCTCGTCACGCTCCACTTCTTGTACGACTTGGGGCCCCACGCGCCTTGGCGAACGCCGGCCGGGGACCCCGGTCCCGGTGGCGTCGGGGGGCGCCCCGGGACCATTTCGTTTCAGGCGAAACGTTCCGAAAACAAGCGTGTTTGGCCTAGGCTCCCGACGCGTGCCATGTAGCGCGCCGCTTCGTTACGCGAGATGCCGACATGCCGATCCCCTTCATCGACCTGCAAGCCCAACGCGCCCGCCTCGGCCAACCGCTGGAAGACGCGATCCTCAAGGTCGTGCGGTCCGGCGCCTACGTCATGGGCCCGGAGATCGCCCAGTTCGAAAAGGAGCTCGGCGCCTTCGGCGACGCGCCCTACGTGCTCTCCTGCGGCTCGGGCACCGAGGCGCTGCAGCTGCCGCTGATGGCCTGGGGCGTCGGCCCCGGCGACGCGGTGTTCTGCCCGTCCTTCACCTTCGCAGCGACCGCCGAGGTCATGCCGCTGGTCGGCGCGTCGCCCGTATTCGTCGACATCCTGGACGACACCTACAACCTCGACCCGGTCGCGCTCGACGCCGCCATCGAGGCGGTGAAGGCGCAGGGCAAGCTGACCCCCAAGGCGATCATCGCCGTCGACCTGTTCGGCCAGCCGGCCGACTACCCGGCCATCTCGGCGGTCGCCAGGAAGCACGGCCTCAAGCTGATCTCCGACAGCGCCCAGGGCTTCGGCTGCACCCTGAACGACCAGCATCCGATCCATTGGGCCGACGTCACCACCACCAGCTTCTTCCCGGCCAAGCCGCTCGGCTGCTACGGCGACGGCGGGGCGGTGCTGTGCAAGGACGAGCGCCTGCACGACCTGCTGGTCTCCCTGCGCGTCCACGGCCAGGCGGTGAAGTCCGACCTCGAGGGCAAGACCTTCGACCACGATCCGAAGTACCTGAACCTGCGCATCGGCATGAACAGCCGCATGGACACCATCCAGGCCGCGGTGCTGCTGCAGAAGCTGACCATCTTCGCCGACGAGATCGCCGCCCGGAACCGCGTCGCCGACCGCTACGCCGCCGGGCTCGGCGACGTCGTCAAGGTTCCGAAGGTGATCGACGGGGGGGTCAGCGTCTGGGCCCAGTACACGATCGAGACCGACGACCGCGACGGCCTGATCGCCCATCTGAAGGGCCAGGACGTGCCGACCGCCGTCTACTACCCGATCCCGATCCACCGCCAGGACGTCTACTCGGTCTACCCCGCGCCGGGCGGCCTGCCGGTCACCGACGCCAAGTCCAAGGTGGTGATGAGCCTGCCGATGCATCCCTACCTGACGCAGGACGACCAGGACCGCGTCATCGCCGCGATCCGCGCCTACGTGAAGCGCAACGGCTGATCGCCCGCTAGAGATGGCGGACACGGCCCCTGCGGGACCGTATCCGCCGCCTCGGAGGCCTGACCGACCTCCCCCGAAGCCGGTCAGGGTGCGCCGGGGGGCCTAAACACCCTGACGACTTCGCTCCCGCCCACGGTCTTGGACCGTGGTCACGCCAGGGTCCGGGACGTTAGTCCCTGGCGAAGGGCGGACCCGCCGCTCCGGCTGGGTGGAGCCAAGGCGGCGGGCCCTCGATGGCCGCGGCGCCAGACCGCCGCCGTCGAATCCCAAGAATGTCGCTAGCGGGCTCGTTGCGCGGTCCGGTCCGCCTCACCGTCAGCAGAGCCTGCGTCGCCCGCGACCCGCATGACCCAAATGCACTAGGCCGCGGCCAACTCGCGCAGGATCTCGTCCCAGTGCCGCAGGACGAGGAAGTGCCCGACGCCCGGACGCACGTGCACCTCGCTGGCGTGCGGCCCCAGGAACGCCAGCAGCTGCGGCAGCGGGGTCAGGCGATCCTGCTCGCCGTGCCAGACGATCAGCGGCGCCTTCAGCCCGCTCACGCTCATGTTGCGCCCCCGCCGGAAGGCCCGCAGTTCGTCTGCGGGCCCGCGACTGGAGAGCGCTAGGGCCTCGGTCATGTAGGCCGCCACATAGGTCGCGGCCTCCGGATGAGCGGCCAGGAAGGCCTGGTCGCCGGGCGATTGGGCGCTTGAGCGCTGCATCACCCGGATCATCATCGCGGGCGACAGCCGCAGCCGCAGCACCGCCAGGAACGTCTCCACAAGCCAGGGATTGGCCTCGATGCGGCTGCGCATCATGGTCAGCGGGTTGCGCGTCGGATCGGGCACGCCCCGCGGCGGGCGGCCGGAATAGATCAGCACCCGCTCCACCCGCTCGCCCATGGCGATGGCGGTCTGGATCGCCGACGGCGTCCCGGACAGCGCAGCGGCGATCTGCAACCGCTCCAGGCCGACCTCATCGCACAGCTCGACCATGTCCTGGGCGATCCCGTCGAAGCTGTAATCGGGCCGCGGGTCGGACCGCCCGAAGCCCGGCCGCTCGGCGCTGACGATGCGCAGGCCCAGCCGCCGCCCGACGGCGTCGGTCTCCGGCGGCAGCAGGCTCGAGCCGAGCCCCTCATGGAACATCAGCACCGCCCGGCCAGCCGGGTCGCCGTATTCACGATAGGCCAGCCGTCGGCCATCGGAGAGGCTGACGAACCGCACCGGCGGCGCCTGGGCGATGGCCTCCTCCTGGGCGCGGACCGGATCGTCCGCCTCGATCAGCCCGGCCAGGGCCGAGAGTTCGGTCAGGGCCCGGATCAGGTCGCTCTGCCGCTTCAGGCCCATCTTGTCGAAGACGGCCCGCAGTTGGTTGCGAACGGTGTTGACGCTGACCGACAGCTCGTCGGCGGCGTCCTGCAACGAGCGGCCGTCCCGCAGCTTGCGCGCCAGCCGCACCTCGGCCGGGGTCAGGCCGAAGCTCTCCGACAGCGAGCTCCACAGCCGCCCGGCCTCGGCCGCGGCCGGGAACACCACCGCATAGCTCTCGTCCTCGGCCGCCAGCACCGGCAGGTCGGCCAGGCCCGGCAACGACCGGGCCGGGACCACATAGGCGAAGCCCGGCCCGTCGTCGTCGCCGCGCTCCAGCTTGAGGATGATCTGGCCGCGCTGGCGCCCGCGCGCTCGGGCGAGAGCGGCGACCATCGCCTCGGCGTTGTCGGGATCACGGAAGGCGACCGGGTGGCCGATTTCCAGCCGCGACACCGCCCCGCCCAGCGCCGCCAGCACCGCGCCATTGTGAGCGATCACCTTGCCGCGCGGGTTCAGCAGCAGCCAACCGATGTCCGAGCGCCCGGTCGTGGTCGGTCCCTCGTCGGGCCGGCTGGCCAGCCGGGCGATGTCCTCGCTCAGCGCCAGGCCGCGCAGGATTTCCGGATCGGGATCACGGCCCAGCCCGTCCTCGTCGAGCACGTCGATCAGCCGCTCCCAGGCCTCGGGATTGGCCGCCACCTGGTACATGGTCTCGATCACCAGCCGCACGGCGTCGGGCGACGGCGGTTCGTTCGCGACTTCCTGACTGTCGAGCAGGGCCATTAGGTTAACGCCGCGGTCCGAACGAAGGTGTGCCGTTCTGGTACAGGAGAACGGCGTTCGGGCAAGCTCTGCAAGCGATGCACCGCCACGTGCTCGTCACAGCCTCGTGTGATGTCCGGGATGCCTCGCAGGCGGCCACGCTTTCCCTTGCGTCGCCCCCCTGGTCTTGGCTAGCGTCCTCAAACAATTGTTTAAGTCATTAGGAGGAAACCCATGAAAGCTGCTGTCTATTATGAAACCGGTGGTCCGGAAGTCCTGAAATACGAGGAAATCCCGGATCCGCAGTGCCACCCCAAGGGCGTGATCATCAAGGTCGAGGCCATCGCCATCGAAGGCGGCGACGTCCTCAGCCGCTTCGGCGGCCGACTGATGACCACCCCGCACGTGGTGGGCTATCAGGCCTCGGGCGAGATCATCGAGGTCGGCTCCGAAGTCACCCATTTGAAGGTCGGCCAGAAGGTCGCCACCCTGAACAGCTGGGGCAGCCACGCCGCCCTGCGCGCCGTTCCCGCCCGCAATTGCTGGGTCGTGCCGGACGGCTACGACATGCAGAAGGCCGCCGCCATTCCGGTGACCTTCGGCACCGCCCATGACTGCCTGTTCGAGTTCGGGCGCATGAAGGCCGGCGAGACCGTCCTGATCCAGGCCGGCGCGTCGGGCGTCGGCGTCGCCGCCATCCAGCTGGCCAAGCGCGCCGGCGCGGGCCTGATCCTGGCCACCGCGTCGTCGGACGAACGCCTGGAACGCCTGAAGCCGCTCGGCCTCGACCACGGCATCAACTACGCCCGCGAGGATGTGGTGAAGGAAGTCATGCGCCTCACCGACAACAAGGGCGCGGACGTGATCGTCGATTCGGTCGGCGGCCCCACCCTGCAAGGCTCGATCAACTCGCTGGCCTATCGTGGCCGGGTCTCCATGGTCGGCGCCGCCGGCCGTGAACCGATGGTCGCGGACGTCGGCTCGATGATGGGCGGCAACCGCACGCTGTCGGGTGTGTTCCTGGGCGCCGAGATCGGCACCGATCGGGTTCACGACAACATCCAGCAACTGATCGAAGACGCCGCCAAGGGCGAGCTGGAAGTCCTAGTCGACAAGGTCTTCCCGCTGTCGGACGCCGCCGGCGCCCACGCCTACATCGAAAGCCGCGCCGCCGTCGGCCGCGTGGTTCTGGTGCCGTAACTGAAAATGCTCCCCCTGTGGGGGAGCTGTCAGCGAAGCTGACTGAGGGGGACTTTGGCCCTTCGGCCATTGGCCCTCTCAGTCGTTCGTCGCTTCGCGCCGAACGCCACTGACGAGGAGAGAACCCATGCCCCGCGCGAAGAACGGTTCAGTCGAGCTCGAGTATGAGTCCTTCGGCGACGAAGCCGCCCCGACGATCCTGCTGATCAACGGCCTCGGCTCGCAGATGACCCGCTGGCCGCACGTCTTCTGCGAGAAGCTCGCGGCGCAGGGCTATCGCGTCATCCGCTTCGACAACCGCGACGTCGGCAAGTCGACCTGGTTCCAGCCGGGCGACCGCTACAGCCTCTCCGACATGGCCGCCGACGCGATCGCGGTGCTCGACGCCGCCGGCGTCGCCAAGGCCCACATCGCCGGCGTCTCGATGGGCGGCATGATCTCGCAGCTGGTCGCCATCGAGCATCCGGATCGGGTGCTGTCGCTGACCTCGATCATGTCCTCCACCGGCGCGGCCGGCACCATGGCCCCCGCGCCGAGCGCCGGCGCGGTGCTCACCGCCCCTGCGCCCGATCCCAAGGTCGACTTCGAGGCCTTCGTCGCCCATGCGATGGAGAACGCCCGCATCATCGACAGCCCCGGCTATCCGTGGGACGACGCTGCCCTGCGCAAGCGCGTGATCGACGAGTACGAGCGCGCCTACACGCCCACCGCCAGCCAGCGCCAGATGGGCGCCATCCGCGCCGACGGCGACCGCACCGAACGGCTGTCGAAGCTGAACGTCCCCACCGTCGTCCTGCACGGCGCCGACGACCCGCTGGTCCAGGTGATCGGCGGCGAGGCGACCGCCAAGGCCATTCCAGGCGCGGAGCTGCGCATCATTTCCGGCATGGGCCACAACGTGCCGCCCGGCCTCTACGACACCTTCATCGACGCCATCCTCGCCGCCGTCGCGCGCGCCTGATCTTCTAGTACAAGGAACACCCCATGGGACGTCTCTCCGGCAAGTCCGCCGTCATCACCGGCGCCGGCTCCGGCATCGGCCGCGCCGCCTCGCTGCTGTTCGCGGCCGAGGGCGCCAGCCTGGTCATCGCCGACAAGACCGACGGCGCGGTCGAGACCGCCCGCCTGGTGGCCGAGGCCGGCGGCAAGGCCATCGCCCTGACCGGCGACGCCGGCGACGAAGCCTTCGTCGAGAGCCTGGTCGCGAAGGCCGTGGCCGAATACGGCGGCCTCGACGTGGCCTGGGCCAACGCCGGCATCTCGGGCGGCTGGACCGGCTTCGACGAACAGGACGGCGCCTTCTGGGCCGAGATCCTGCGGGTCAACCTGATCGGGGCCTTCCTGCTGGTGAAGCACGCCTCGCGGGTGATGATCCCCAAGGAGAAGGGCTCGATCATCTGCACCGCCTCGGTGGCGGGCATCCGCTCGGGCGCCGGCGGCTCGCCGTACTCGGCCTCGAAGGCCGGGGTGATCAATCTCGCCCAGACCTCGGCCAACGAGTTCTACGGCACCGGCGTGCGCGTCAACGCCATCTGCCCGGGCCTGATCGAGACCGGCATGACCCAGGCGATCTTCGACGGCGCCCGCGCCCGCGGCAACGAGGACAAGATCGGCCAGCTCAATCCGATGACCCGCGGCGGCGTGCCGATCGAGATCGCCAACGCCGCGCTGTTCCTGGCCTCGGACGAGAGCTCCTACGTCAACGGTCAGGCGATCGTCGTCGACGGCGGCCTGTCGTCCTCGCATCCGGTCGTGCGTCGCAAAAAATGATCTACCTGCTGCGTCACGGCCAGACCGACTACAACCGCGACGGCCGGCTCCAGGGCCAGACCGACTCCCAGCTGACCTCGCTGGGCATGGCCCAGGTCCAGGCGATGGCCAACGTGCTGGCCGACCAGATCGGCGACCAGGAGGGCTGGCGCATCCTCGCCAGCCCTCTGCGCCGCACGCGTCAGTCGGCCGCTATCGTATCGCGCACCCTGCGCCTGCCGGTAGAGATCGATCCGGCCCTGATCGAGGTCGGCTGCGGCTCGTGGGAGAACCGGATGTACGCCGACCTGCGGGTCGAGCATCCGGAAACTTTCGCCAGCCGGGAGTGGGTGTTCGGCAGCCCGGACGGCGAGCGGTTCGAGGACGTCGACGCCCGGGTCCGCCCCTGGCTCGCCAACCTGCCGCCCGAGCCCGAGCGCAAGGTCATCGCCGTCAGCCACGGCATCGCCGGGGTGCTGATGCGCGGCGCCTACCAGGGCCTCTCGCGCGAGGCGACCATGGAGCAGGACACGCCCCAGGACGCCCTCTTCCGCCTTTGGGGCGGCGAGGTCGAACGCCTGGCCTGCGCACCGGTGGCTGCGTGATCTACCTGGTCCGCCACGGCGAGACCGAGTTCAACGCCGAGCGGCGTCAGCAGGGACATCTCGACTCCCCGCTGACGGCGCTCGGCCGCGCGCAGGGCGCGGCTATCGGCCGGTTGCTGCGGGGTCTGATCGAAAAACCTGACGGTTGGCGGCTGATTTCCAGCCCGCTCGGCCGTGCTCAGACCACCGCGCGCCTGATCTCCGAGGCCCTCGGTCTGCCCATCGAGACCGACCGCCGGGTGATCGAGGTGTCGTTCGGCGAATGGGACGGCCGGCTGCGCGACGAGCTCGCCGCCGAGCACCCGGACACCTTCGGCCGCGGCGGCTGGCAGTTCGCCGCCCCGGGCGGCGAGAGCTACGAGAGCGTCGAGGCTCGCGTCGGCGAGTGGCTGGCCAGCCTGCCGCCGGAGCCCGAGCGCAAGGTGATCGTGGTCAGCCACGGCGGCTCGGGCCGCGTGGTCCGCGGCGCCTATCTCGGCCTGCCGCGCGCTGAGACCCTGGCGCAGGAGGTGCCCCAGGACGCGGTGTTCCGGCTCGCTAGTGGATCAGTCGAGAGAATTGATTGCGAAGTCGCGGCTCAATAGTCGTCCGCCGGCTCAGCACCACCAGCCCCAGGGCCGCGACCGCGCCAAGCAGGAAGGCTCCCGCCACCGCGCCCGACAGCGCTGCGGCCCCCACATGCATCGGTGGGCGGTCCATCCAGCGCACGAGGGATCCGGTGGGTTCTTCGTCAAGCACGTCGTCGAAGTAGTCGGTCATCGGCTAGGCTCCGGTGTCTGCGCAGGCCTAACCCCTGTGCGGCAAGCAGGTTCCGGCCCCGCTGGCGTTCAAACGCCTCTGAGGTTAGAAGCCGCCCACTGACCTTTCAGAGAGACACATGGCCGGACATTCCAAGTTCAAGAACATCATGCACCGCAAAGGCCGCGCAGACGCGGCGCGGTCCAAGCTGTTCTCCAAGCTGTCGCGTGAAATCACCGTCGCCGCCAAGTCGGGCATGCCCGATCCGGCGATGAACCCCCGCCTGCGCCTCGCCGTCACCAACGCGCGCGCCGAGTCCATGCCCAAGGACAACATCGAGCGGGCCATCAAGAAGGGCGCCGGCGGCGACGGCGAGAACTACGAGGAAGTGCGCTACGAGGGCTTCGGCCCGGGCGGCGTCAACATCATCGTCGAAGGCCTCACCGACAACCGCAACCGCGCGGCCTCGAACATTCGGAGCATCTTCTCGAAGAACGGCGGCAACCTCGGCGCCTCCGGCTCGGTGGCCTTCCAGTTCGACCGCCTGGGCGAGCTGACCTACCCGGCCAGCGTCGGTTCGGAAGACAAGGTCATGGAAGCGGCCATCGAGGCCGGGGCCCAGGACGTGGAATCCGACGATGAAAGCCACATCGTCTACACCGCCTTCGAAGACTTCGCCGAAGTCGCCGCGGCGCTGGAAGGCGTGCTGGGCGAGGCCAAGACCAGCAAGATCGTCTGGCGTCCGAAGACCTACGTCAATGTCGACGCCGAGTCGGTCCCGACCCTGCTGAAGCTGATCGACGCCCTGGACGACGACGACGACGTCCAGAACGTCTACGGCGACTACGACATCTCCGACGAGGACATGGAGAAGTTCGGCTAGGCCGAACCTCTCCGCCGCGGGCGACCTAGTTGTCCGCGGCCTTGCTCACCACCACGCCGACGCCGGCCCCGACCGCCGCGCCCACCGGGCCGCCGACGATCAGCCCGGCCGCTGCGCCGGTCGCGGCCCGTTGCTCGACATTGTGCCCGCACGCGGCGAGCCCCAGCGCCATGCCGGCGACGGTGAGTACCAAGACGATCCTGCGCACGATTTCTCATCCCCCGTCGCGTGGCGCCCCACGGCGCCGCCTGACGCGACTATTGCCCTTCGATAACAGGATGTTGGCTGATTTGCGGCGCCGCTTGCACGCCTGCGAAGCTTAACCGCAGTTCGCGCGTTGTGACCTTATGAGCTGGGTGATCGACTATCTGGCGCCCCTCGCAGGCGCCGTGGCGGCCGGCGGACTGATCGGCTTCGAGCGCGAGTATCGCGGCCGGGCCGCCGGCGTGCGCACGCACATTCTGCTGTGCCTGGCCTCGGCGTTGCTGATGCTGGCCGCCGTGCACCAGGTGCGCTGGATGTTCGACACCCCGCACGACGTCATTCGCATCGACCCGGTGCGGATGGCGCACGGCATCCTGACCGGCATCGGCTTCCTGTGCGGCGGTGTGATCTTCAAGGAAGGGTTCTCGGTCCGCGGCCTCACCAGCGCTGCCTCGCTGTGGACCACCGCTGCGCTCGGCGTTCTCTACGGCATCAGCTTCTTCAGCCTGGCGATCAGCGGCACGGTGCTGACCCTGCTGGTGCTGGTCGGCTTCCGCCTGCTGGAGGTCAAGCTGCCCCAGTACCACCACGTCGATCTCGTCGTCCGCTACGCGCCGAAGGACTACGCGACGGAGTGCGAACTGGTCGCTCTGCTGGCGCGTCACGACCTCAAGCCCGACGTGATCACGCACCGGCTTCTGGCTGATGGCGCCGGTTTCGAATTCGCCGCCACCTTCCGCCGCCGCGGCAGCATTCCGGGCCAGGCCATCGCGGCCGAGCTCTGCGCCGATCCGCGCGTGCTGTCCTTCGAACTGGCCCCCCGCCACGAATAGCCGCGACCGCGGGTTTCACCCGATGTCCGAAACCCGACCAACAAGCTCCGCATTGTCTTCCAAGGTGAGTGGAGGGCTTCATGGCGAAAGTCGGCGATGGCGCGCAGAAACTGAACCGACGCCATCTGCTGGCGCTCGGCCTCGTGGCCGGACCGGCCGTCGGCATCGCCAGCGACGCGGCCGCCGCCTGGCCGAGACGAAAACCCAAGACGCCCCCGACGCCGGCCCCCGCCCCAGCGGCGGCCCCGACCGCCACGCCGGCGTCTGAAGGCCCCGGCGCCGAGTTCGACGACGATCCGGGTCTGCCCGAACCGCCGGCGCCGCCTGCGCCCGGCTCGCGCCCGCCGCCCGACTGGATGCGCCTACGCGCGCAATGGGACCTCGACTGGAGCGAGGTCGACCTCTCGGCGATGCTGTTCGCCGCCAATCCGCGGCCGGTGCGCGAGGCCATCACCCGCCACCGCTTCGCGCTCGACCGCAACCCGGTCACCTACCTGGAGCACAACAACAAGCGCGGCCAGAACCTCTCGCGCGCGGCGGCCGGCGCCTATTTCGGCGTGCCCACCGACCACGTCGCCCTATGCGAAAGCACCACCGCCGGGATCGGCCTGCTCTATGGCGGCCTGACCCTTCGCTACGGCCAGGAGGTGCTGACCAGCGTCCACGACTACTATGTCACCCACGAGTCGCTGCGCCTCTCGTCGCTGCGCAACGGCTTCTCGGTCCGCAAGATCACTCTGCACGACGGGGCCGAAACCGCCTCGACCGTCGATATCGTCTCGCGCATCACCCGCGCGATCACGCCGGCCACGCGGGTGCTGGCCCTGACCTGGGTGCACTCCTCGACCGGACTGAAGCTGCCGATCCGCGCCATCGCCGACGCCCTCAAGCCGATCAACGCCGGCCGCCAGCCCGCCGACCAGATCATCTTCTGCGTCGACGGCGTGCACGGCTTCGGGGTCGAGAACACCACCCTGCCCGAGCTCGGCTGCGACGTGCTGGTCGCCGGCTGCCACAAGTGGCTGTTCGGGCCGCGCGGCACCGGCGTGGTGTTCTTCTCGCCCCTGGCGCTGACCAAACTCTCGCCGGTGATCCCCAGCTTCCTGGCGTCCAACGCCTATTCGGCCTGGATCGGCGGCTACGATCCGGGTCCGACCACCGCCGCGCGCATGACTCCCGGCGGCTTCAAGGCCTTCGAGCATGTCTGGGCGCTCGCCGACGCCTTCCAGTTCCACCAGTCGATCGGCAAGGAGCATGTGGCGGGGCGTACTCACGAGCTGGCCAGCCAGCTGAAGAGCGGCCTGGCGGCGATGCCGCACGTTCGCGTCCGCACTCCGATCAGCCCGACGATGTCGGCGGGGATCGTCAGCTTCGACGTCGCCGGCATGTCGGCCCGCGGCGTCGTCTCGCGGCTGCGTCAATGGCGGGTCATCGGCTCGGCCGCGCCCTACGGCGTCTCGCACGCGCGGTTGACGCCCAGCATCCGCAATACGCCCGACGACGTCGCCTTCGCACTGAAGGCCGTCGCCGGCATGGGCTAGGCCACATTCCCGCACGAGGCGAATGACCTCCCCGATTGCCCGCCTGCCGAGTGAACTAGCTTGGCCTTAACCACGACCTGTGGCCGGGTCGCGCGCAGTGCAGTGGCGACCCGCCGGTGCGGGGCTTGGTTCGGGGATGGCGATGAAGGCGATTTTGGCGGCTCTGGCGCTCGGCGCGGCGGCTCTGGCGGGCCCGGCCTGCGCGGACGTGATCACCTTCGACGACCGCGGCCATGCGGTGCAGTCGCTCGGGACCTACCAGGGCTTCGACTGGAGCAACATGAGCACCGTCGCCCCCAAGAAGGTCGGCCTTGGCCAGACCGGCTACGGCGAGGGCGTGGTCTCGCCGAGGAACGTCGCCTTCAACGACTACGGTCTCAAGCAGAGCTCGGTGTCGGTGGCGACCGGCAGCTTCACCTTCGAAAGCGCCTACTTCAACGCCGCCTGGATCGACGGCCTGAAGCTGACCATCACCGGGTTCAGCGACGGCGTGCAGAAGTACACCCAGACCCTGACGCTCAACACCAAGAAGCCGCAGCTGTTCGAAGCCAACTGGACCGGCGTCAACAAGCTGACCTTCGAGACCTACATCAACGACTGCACCGACAAGGGCCGCCAGTTCGTGATGGACAACTTCAAGTTCGTCTCCGGCGTGCCGGAGCCGAGCACTTGGGCGATGATGATCGTCGGCTTCGGCGGCGTCGGCGTCATGGTCCGCGTCAACCGCGCCCGCGACGCCCGCGCGGCGGCCTAGGGCGTCACCTGGTCGCCCTTGACCGCGCTCAGCACGGTCAGGTGCGTCCCGCTGTTGTCAGCCCCGACCGGCGAGGCGGTGACCAGCACCGTGGTCCCCACGGTCATCACCTGCGCCACCTGGTCCAGGAACGCCTTGGGCGCGCGGATCTTCTCGAAGGCCGCCGCGTCCACCGGCTGGCCTGCCTCGTCGTCGTGGCCGGGCGCGCCGACCCGCAGCCACACCGCCTTGCCGTCCGCCCCCTTGGCCAGGGTCGCCACATGAGTGGAGACGGCGTCCTCGTCGATCTCGGCATGCGCGCGGCCGATCTCGACGCCGTTGCGCAGCACCACCGCGCGCTGGTCGGCCTTTGAGATGATGATCGAGACCGGGCCGCTCGGCGAAACCTCCGGCGTCCAGCGGAAGGCTTCGCCGCCGCTGAGCGGAACGTGCGCCTCGGCCACGCCGCCCGCGGCGAACGGCGCCAACACCCCGGCCTCCCGTGCGGTCACCGGCTCGCCATGGCGACCGGCGATCACCACCGTCCCGCCCATCTGGGTGATGCCAAACAGCAGCTTGGAGAACTCGTAGGGCAGGTGGATGCAGCCGTGGCTCTCCGGATAGCCGGGCAGACCGCCGGCATGCAGCGCCACCCCGTCCCAGGTCAGCCGCTCCTGATAGGGCATGGGAGCGTTGTTGTAGGTGCTGGAGTGGTGGTCCTTGTCCTTCTGCAGGATCGTGAACACCCCGGTCGGGGTCTCGTGCCCCTCCTTGCCGGACGAGATGGTGCTAACCGCGATGCGCAGGCCGTTGCGGTAGACGCTGGCCAGCTGCCGGTCGAGGTCGACATAGACGATGATCGGCCCCACAGGCGCGACCTGCGGCGCCCAGACCCACTGGCCGGGCTTCAGGCTCTCGGCCTGCCGCGCCAGCTCCACCGCCGAACTGACCTTCGCGCCCTGGGCCAGGGCCGGACCGGCGAGGGCGGCGCAGGCCAGCGCCGCGACGACGCACAAACGCATGACTAGGCCCGCGGATAGAGGATGATCTGGGTGCAGCGGAAGGCGGCCATCAGTTTGCCGGTCGCTGCGTCCTCGACCTTGGCGTCCCACACCTGGGTGGTGCGCCCGCCGTGCAGCAGGCTGGCGGTGCAGATCGCCTCGCCGTCGCGCAGGGTGCCGACGAAATTGGCCTTCACCTCGGCGGTCGTGAAGCCGTTGGCTCCCTCCGGCCATGCGGTCGAGACGCCGTAGGCGCAGAGGATGTCCGCGACCGACAGCACCGCCCCGGCCAGCAGGTAGCCGGTGTGGGCGACCAGGTCCTGCCGGACCTTCAGGCGTCCGACGACCTTGCCGTCGGCGACCTCGGTGATGACCAGGCCCAGGTGCCCGGGCAGCTTGCCCTCGTTGGCCTGGTTCAGCTTCTCGACGCTAGTGTGATTGGTGGTGGCGGGCATGAGCTACTCTCTTTTGGCGAGCGATCATGCATGGGTTCGCGCAAACTGCTAGATCGCGGCGATGAGCACCGCCATCTGGATCCAGACCAGCTTCCACGACGCCTTCAAGTGCGGCGGCTGGGCCTATGTCCGCAGCCACGACAAGGCCGCGAGCGGCCAGGCCGGCGGCGAGCGCTACACCAGCCCCGAGCGCATGGCGCTGACCGCGCTGCTGGCGGCGCTCAAGGACCCGCCCAAGGGGGCCGCTTCGATCCAGCTAGACAACGGCGCGGTGGCTCGCACCGCCGCCTTGATCGCCGCCGGCCGCCCGCCGCAGGGCGACGAGGCGCCGACCGAAAACCTCGACCTGTGGGCCGCGCTGACCGCCGCACTGGCTGGCCGTCAGCCCGCCTTCGCCATCGCAGCACCCAGCAAGGCGAGCCCCACCGGCTTCGCCGCCGCCTGGGCCGAGCTGGCTCGCGACAAGGCCAACACCCAGGGCGCCTTCGTCTCGGCCATCCCCAAGCCCAACCTCGCCAAGGTCGCGGGCCTGCCCCTATAGTCGCGCTCCATTTTTGCGAGCCCGCCCGTGAGCCTGCCCCAGATCATCGAGCTGTTGAGCCCGCTGCGCCCTGCGGCCGGTCCGTTCATCGTCGGCGTCACTGGATCGGTGGCGGCCGGCAAGAGCACGTTCGCCCAGGCCCTGGCCGACCAGCTGGCGGCCGGAGGGGCGCAGGTCGAGATCGCCTGCACCGATGGATTCCTGCACCCGAACGCGGTGCTCGAGACCCGCGGCACCCTCGGCCAGAAGGGCGCGCCCGACACCTATGACCACGCCGCCCTGCGCGCGGCGCTTTCCGCTGTCCGCAGCGGCCCGGCTCAGTTCCCGGCCTATTCGCACGTCATCTACGACATCGACCCGGCGCTGACCCGCACCCTCGCGCCGCCCGACGTGCTGGTCATCGAGGGACTGACCCTGCGCCATCCCGACACCGGACCGGCCGACCTGCTCGACGCCCTGATCTATCTGGATGCAGCCGAAGCCGATCTCGAGCGCTGGTACGTCGCGCGCTTCCTGGAGCTGTGGGAGGCGGCCGAGTATGATCCGACCTCGTTCTACGCCCGCTTCCGGCACATGAGCCGCGAGCAGACCGACGGCCTGGCCCGCATGGTCTGGCGCGACGTGAACCTCAAGAACCTGCACGACCACATCATTCACGCGCGCGCCCGCGCCGACCTCGTGGTCGGCAAGGCGCCCGATCACGCCATCGCCATAGTGAGCGGCCCCGCCGCCCAGAGACCATGACCCAGGACCCGACCTTCGAGCCCCGCCCCGGCGTCAGCCCCAACGCCCTGATCCTGTTGGCCGCCTGGCTGGCTTCGGGCGCTTTCCTGGCCTACGCGCCGAGCGAACTGGCCGCGAGGCTGGCGACCTTCGCCTTCGTGATCCTCGGCTGGGTCCTGGCGGTCATGGTCCACGAGTTCGGTCACGCCTTCATCGCCCACAAGGCCGGAGACCACACCATCCGCGCCAAGGGCTACCTCAGCCTCGACCCGCTCAAGTACGTCGATGTCGGCGTCTCGATCGTCATCCCGATCCTGGCCGTGGTGCTGGGCGGCATCGGCTTTCCGGGCGGCGCGGTCTATCTGCGCGAGGACCTGATGCGCAATCGCTGGTGGCGAGCGCTGGCCTCGCTGGCCGGCCCGCTCGGCACGCTGCTGGTGATGATCGTGCTGGTGGCCGCGATCTGGGCGGTGGCGCTCTCGCCGCTGGCGACGCCCGGTGCGCGGATGCTCTGCGATGCGCTGGCGTTCCTGGCCTTCCTGCAGGCGACCGCCTTCGTGCTCAACCTGCTACCGGTGCCGGGACTCGACGGCTACGGCGTGATCCGCCCGTTCCTCCCGGACTCCATCCGCCACGGCCTTCGAAAGTTCGAGGGCCTGGCGATGGTCGGGCTGTTCCTGCTGATCTTCCTCGTGCCCGGGGCCTCGGCGATCATCTTTGCGCCGGCCCTGATGCTCACCGACGTCGCCGGCCTGCCCCGCGAACTGATCCAGGCCGGTTGGGACGCCTTCCGCTTCTGGCGGTCCTAAGCCGCTCGGTCCTCCGACCCGGACACCATCGGTCCGGCGAAGGTGCTCAGGTGGCGTTTGCCTTGCCAAAGCTCAGCCCCGAAGGCGTGGCGGTTACTCGCCGCCTTTTCCAGCGCCTCCTCATCGGAGGCGCACTCCCATTCCTCGACGTCCGCGAACTTGCCGACGGAGTTCAGCACAAACAGTCGATAGTCCATCGCGCATCCTTCCCTGCACGGAAAATCGAACCCCCTGGGCGCAGCTTCGGTTCCTTCAACTCTCGGCGCCTCGGGCGTCTCCCTCAACGTTTGCTTAACCCCGGCGACGTCCTGTATCCCTCACTGGAACAGATGACGAACGCGCCGATTCCCATGCCCGCTCCCTTGCGTATCCTTGGCCTCGATCCCGGCCTGCGCCGCACCGGTTGGGGCGTGATCACGGTCGACGGCGCGCGCCTGGCCCATGTCGCCCACGGGGTGATCGCCCCCAAGGAAACCCTGCCGTTCTCCGAGCGGCTGCTGGTGCTGTTCGAAGCCATCAGCGAAGTCGTCGCCGCCCACGTCCCGCACGAGGCCGCGGTCGAGGAGACCTTCATGAACAACAACGCGGCCTCGGCGCTGAAACTCGGCCACGCCCGCGCCATGGCGATGATCGTGCCGGCCCGCGCCGGGCTGCCGGTCGCCGAGTACGCCGCCACCGTGGTCAAGAAATCCGTGGTCGGCACCGGCGCCGCCGAGAAGGACCAGGTCGGTTTCATGATCGCGCGCCTGCTGCCGACCGCCGGCAAGACCACCGCCGACGCCGCCGACGCCCTGGCCGTCGCCATCGCCCACGCCCACCATCGCAAGCTGCGCCGCATCGGAGCGGCCGCATGATCGGGCGCCTGCGCGGACTGGTCGCCGAGGTCGGCGAGGAGGAGGCCCTGATCGACGTGGCCGGAGTCGGCTATGTCGTGCGCTGCGGTTCGCGCACGCTCGGCCACCTGCCCGCGCTCGGCGAGGAGACCGTGCTGCACGTCGAGAGCATCTGGTCGGAATCCAACGGCATGAAGCTCTACGGCTTCCTCGGCCGCGACGAGCGCCGCGCCTTCGTGACCATGCTGGCCATCCAGGGTGTCGGGCCCAAGGCCGCCCTGGCCGTGCTCGACGTGCTGGCGCCCCCGGACCTTGCCGGCGCCGTCGCCCGCGACGACAAGGCCGCGCTCGGCCGCGCCAACGGGGTAGGGCCCAAGCTCGCCGTGCGGCTGATCACCGAGCTCAAGGGCAAGCAGCTGACCGAGGGCCCCGTGGCCGCCTTCCACGCGCAGATCCACGCCCCGGCCGCGCCGCCGCCGCCCAGCGCCGTGGGCGAAGCGGTCGCCGCCCTGCTCGGCCTTGGCGTCGCCGAGGTCAACGCCCGCCGCGTCGTCGAACAGGCGGCCCTGCGGCTGGGCGAGGACGCCGATATCCCGGCCCTGATCAAGGCCGGCCTGCAGGAGCTGGGCCGGTGACCCGTATCGTCTCGCCCGACGCCCAGCCGTTCGAGGGCGGCGTCGTCCACGACAAGGCCCTGCGTCCCCAGACCCTGGCCGAGTTCGTCGGCCAGGAGCAGGCCAAGGGCAACCTCAAGGTCTTCATCGAGGCCGCCAAGGCCCGCGAGGAAGCCCTCGATCACGTGCTGCTGTTCGGGCCGCCGGGCCTCGGCAAGACCACGCTCGCCCAGATCGTCGCCCGCGAACTCGGCGTGAACTTCCGCGCCACCTCCGGCCCGGTGCTCGCCAAGGCCGGCGATCTCGCCGCGATCCTGACCAACCTCGAACCGCGCGACGTCCTCTTTATCGACGAGATCCATCGCCTGCCGGCCAACGTCGAGGAGATCCTCTATCCGGCCATGGAGGACCACGTCCTCGACCTGGTGATCGGCGAAGGCCCGTCGGCCCGCTCGATCCGCATCGACCTGGCCCCCTTCACCCTGGTCGCCGCCACCACCCGCGCTGGCCTGCTAGCGACGCCGTTGCGCGACCGCTTCGGCATCCCGTTGCGGCTGGAGTTCTACACCCACGCCGAGCTTTCCAAGGTGCTCAGCGGCGCCGCCGCCAAGATGGGCCTCGGCCTCGCCCCCGACGGGGCCGGGGAGATCGCCGCCCGCTCGCGCGGCACCCCGCGCGTCGCCGGCCGGTTGCTGCGCCGGGTCCGCGACTTCGCCGCCGCCGACGGCGTCGAAGTGATCGACGGCAAGGCCGCCGCCCGCGCCCTGGCCCGGCTCGACGTCGACCAGGCCGGGCTCGACGCGCTGGACCGCCGCTATCTCCAGGCCATGATCGACAACTACGGCGGCGGCCCGGTCGGGGTCGAGACCATCGCCTACGCCATCGCCGAAGCCCGCGACGCGGTCGAGGACGTCATCGAGCCGTTCCTGCTGCAGCAAGGCTTCATCCAGCGCACCCCGCGCGGGCGCATCGCCTGCGCCAAGGCCTATGGCCACCTCGGCCTGACGCCGCCGGCGCAACCGCCCGGCGCCGGCCAGCCGACCCTGTTCGACGAGTAGGGTGTAGCCACTACAGCCGCACATCCCGGCGAAGGCCGGGACCCAGGTCGTAGGGCTGTGCTTTGGAGCCAGGATCACCCATCGCTGAGAGTGAATCGGGGTCCCGGCCTTCGCCGGGATGAGCGGGGTAAGCCTCACGCCAACGGCTGCAGCGCCACGTCCAGGAACCGCCGCAGGGTCGGTGTGGCGTCGTCGGCGCGCCAGACCAGGCCGCTCTCCAGATACGGCCCGTCGCCCGGCAGGCTCATATAGCGCACCCCCGTCCGCGCCAGATGGCGCAGCGAGGCTGGGACCAGCGCCACCCCGATGCCGGCCGAGACCAGACTGATGATCGTCTGCATCTGGATCGCCTCCTGCACGATGCGGGCGCCGCCAGTCAGCGATTTCAGCGTCTCGATCGCCAGATCGTAAAAGGCCGGCGCCACCCGCCGCGGAAAGATCACCCCGGCCGCTCCGACCAGGGCGTCGGCCGCCAGCCGCCCGTCCTCATGCGCCAGCCGGCCCTCGTCGACCCAGCTCTGCGGCACGGCCGCCACCAACGGCTCCAGCAGCAGCCGGCGGTAGCTGAGCCGGTCCGGCAGTCCGCCCGGCGGCGGGATGACGATCCCGGCGTGACCGTGGCCCTCCAGCAGGGCGGCGATCTGGACGTCGCTGGTCGCTTCACTGAGCGCGATCTCGACCTCGGGATGCAGGGCCGAATAGCGCCGCACCAAGGTCGGCAAGGTGCTGTAGTCGGCGGTGCTGACGAACGACAGTTCAAGCCGCCCGGTCTGGCCGTCGCGCAGCTGCCGGGCGATCTCGGGCAGGCTTTCCAGCTCCTCCAGCGCGGTCTTCACATGCGCCAGCCACTGCTCGCCGAACGGGGTCAGCGCCACCTGCCGCTTGGTCCGCACGAACAGCGGCGCGCCGAGTTCGCGCTCGAGCGCGAGGATCGATTGGCTGAGCGGCGGCTGGGTCATGCCGAGTTGCTCGGCCGCGCGGCCGAAATGCAGCGTCTCGGCCACAGACCGGAAGTGCCGAAGCTGGCGCGTGTCCATATTTGATACCTCAGACGACTTAATAGAGGCTGCTTAATATATTTCACCAACGGGACACGATTGGCTACGGGTGAGGCGCGCAATCTCCGTCAGGACCGATCCGATGCCGACCTATCGCTCACGCACGACCACCCACGGCCGCAACATGGCCGGCGCCCGCGGCCTGTGGCGCGCCACCGGCATGAAGGACTCCGACTTCGGCAAGCCGATCATCGCCGTGGTCAACTCCTTCACCCAGTTCGTGCCGGGCCACGTGCACCTGAAGGACCTCGGCCAGCTGGTCGCCCGCGAGATCGAGCGGGCGGGCGGCGTCGCCAAGGAGTTCAACACCATCGCGGTCGACGACGGCATCGCCATGGGCCACGACGGCATGCTCTACAGCCTGCCCTCGCGCGAGCTGATCGCCGACAGCGTCGAGTACATGGTCAACGCCCACTGCGCCGACGCCATGGTCTGCATCTCGAACTGCGACAAGATCACGCCGGGCATGCTGATGGCCTCGCTGCGCATCAACATCCCGACGGTCTTCGTCTCCGGCGGTCCGATGGAAGCCGGCAAGGTGATCCTGAAGGGCAAGGAGGTCGCCCTCGACCTGGTCGACGCCATGGTCGCCGCCGCCGACGACAAGATTTCCGACGAGGAGGTCGCCGCCATCGAGCGCTCGGCCTGCCCGACCTGCGGTTCCTGCTCGGGCATGTTCACCGCCAACTCGATGAACTGCCTGACCGAGGCGCTGGGCCTGTCGCTGCCCGGCAACGGCTCGGTCTTGGCCACCCACGCCGACCGCGAGCGCCTGTTCCTGGAAGCCGGCCACCTGATCGTCGACATCACCCGCCGCTACTACGAGCAGGACGACGCCTCGGTGCTGCCGCGCTCGGTCGCCTCGTTCAAGGCGTTCGAGAACGCCATGAGCCTCGACATCGCCATGGGCGGTTCGACCAACACCGTGCTGCACCTGCTGGCCGCGGCCCACGAGGCCGGCGTCGACTTCACGATGGAGGATATCGACCGGCTGTCGCGCAAGGTGCCGTGCCTGTCCAAGGTCGCGCCGGCCAAGGCCGACGTGCACATGGAGGACGTCCACCGCGCCGGTGGCATCATGGCTATCCTCGGCCAGCTCGACCGCGCGGGCCTGCTGCACACCGACCTGCCGACCGTCCACACCAAGTCCATGGGCGAAGCGCTGGACCACTGGGACATCAGCCGCACCAACAGCGAGGCGGTGCAGACGTTCTTCCGCGCCGCCCCCGGCGGCGTGCCGACCCAGACCGCGTTCAGCCAGGACCGCCGCTGGAAGGAACTCGATCTCGACCGCCAGGGCGGCGTCATCCGTGAAGCCAAGCACGCCTTCTCACAGGACGGCGGTCTGGCGGTGCTGTCGGGCAACCTCGCCGAGGACGGCTGCATCGTGAAGACCGCCGGGGTCGACGAGGAGATCCTGAAGTTCACCGGTACGGCTCGCGTCTTCGAGAGCCAGGACGAGTCGGTCAGCGCCATCCTGACCGGCAAGATCGTCGCCGGCGACGTGGTCGTCATCCGCTACGAGGGCCCCAAGGGCGGCCCGGGCATGCAGGAGATGCTCTACCCGACCAGCTACCTGAAATCGAAGGGCCTCGGCAAAGCCTGCGCCCTGATCACCGACGGCCGTTTCTCCGGCGGCACCTCGGGCCTGTCGATCGGCCACGTCTCGCCCGAGGCGGCCGAGGGTGGCCTGATCGGCCTCGTCGAAGACGGCGACCGCATCGTCATCGACATTCCGGGGCGGACCATCCAGCTCGACGTCTCCGACGCCGTGCTGGCGCAGCGCCGCGCGGCCATGCAGGCCAAGGGCTCGGCCGCCTGGAAGCCGGCCGAGCGCAAGCGCGTGGTCTCTCCGGCCCTGCGCGCCTACGCCGCCATGACCACCAACGCCGCCCGCGGCGCGGTCCGCGACGTCAGCCAGGTCGAGTAGTCACGCCCGGCGCGGCGCTGTTCAAGACAGCGCCGCGTCCCTAAACCTAGGCCCATGCAGACCCCGATCCCCACCGCCCCAATCCCTACTGCAGGCGTCATTGAAGGCCGCGAGCATGTCCTGCCCGTCCGCGTCTACTACGAGGACACCGACTTCACCGGGGTGGTCTATCACGCCAACTACGTCCGCTATTTCGAGCGCGGCCGGTCCGACTTCCTGCGGGTGGCAGGCGTTCATCACGCCGAATTGCTCGACCGCGACGATCCGGCCGCCTTCGCCATCGTGCGCATGGAACTGGAGTTCAAGCGCGCCGCCAGGATCGACGACGCCCTCGCCGTGCGCACCACCTACGATTCCGCCCGCGGCCCGCGGCTCTTTATCAGCCAGAGGATTACGCGCGGCGAGGAGCTGATCTGCGCCGCCCAGGTCGAGGCCGCCTGCATCGATCTCGCCGGCCGTCCGCGAAAACCGCCGGCCGGCATGCTCGAAACTCTGCGCCCGCTCTTCGCGTAAGGTTTTCGTAAAACCGCCTTCACCATTTCGGCGTTAGAGGTCGGTTAACCAGAAGGCATGGCCTTAAGTTCGCCACCGCGGGCGGCTTGAAGTCGTGCGCCTGCCTTTCTTACGGAGCCCTACGAGCGCATGGACCCCGCTGCGATCACCGCCGACAGCTTTAGTTTCATCAATCTGTTCATTCGCGCCGACTGGGTCGTGAAGGCGGTGATGATCGGACTGATCCTGGCCTCCCTGTGGTCGTGGACCGTGATCATCGACAAGTCGGTGCGCCTGACCAAGCTCAACAAGGAGGCCAGCGCCTTCGAGGATCAGGTGTCCTCGGGCCGCTCGCTGGAAGACATCGCCGCCGAACATGGCGAGCGTCCGACCCAGGCGCTGCCGCGCATGCTGCAGGGCGCGTTGAAGGAGTGGCGCGACGCCCGCGCCCGGGGACTGGTCTCCGAGAGCCAGACCGCCTTCCTGATCCAGCGCATAGACCGCGCCCTCGACACCACCATCGCCCGCGAAAGCGCGCGGGTTGAAAACGGCCTCGGCTCGCTGGCCATCGTCGCCACCGCCTCGCCGTTCATCGGCCTGTTCGGCACCGTCTGGGGGATCATGAAGGCCTTCCAGGCGATCGCCGTCGAGAAGTCGACCAACCTGGCTGTCGTCGCCCCCTCGATCGCCGAGGCGCTGTTCGCCACCGCCATCGGTCTGATCGCGGCGATTCCCGCCTACATCGCCTTCAACAAGTTCTCGACCGACGCCGGCAAGTACGCCGGCCGGCTCGAAGGCTTCGCCGACGACCTTTCCACCGCCATCCAGCGCCGCCTGGCCGAGCGGGGCTAAGGGTCATGGCGCTTTCCTCCCACGACGCGTTCTCCGCCCCCGGCGGCTCGCGGCGCCGGCGCGGCCGTCGTTCGCGCGGGGCGCTGTCCGAGATCAACGTCACGCCGCTGGTCGACGTGATGCTCGTGCTGCTGATCATCTTCATGGTTTCGGCCCCGCTGCTGACCAGCGGCGTCGAAGTCGAGCTGCCTAAGACCGAGGCCGGCGCCATGGAGGATCCCAAGGAGCCGCTGACCGTCTCGATCCGCCAGGACGGCTCGGTGTTCATCCAGGAAGACGCGGTGGCGTTCTCCAGCCTGGCGCCGCGCCTGCGGGCCATGGCCGGCGACGACCAGGCCAAGCCGATCTATGTGCGCGCCGATGGCCGCGCGTCCTATGCGATCGTCGCCCAGGTGATGGCCGCGCTGTCGACCTCGGGCTTCACGAGCATCAACCTGATCACCGACACCGGCGGACCGTCCTCGGGCGGCGAGCCGCGCTGAGGCGCTGATGGCCCGGGAAAGGTCTGAATTCTCCGGCGCGATGCTCGCATCCACCCTGCTGCACGCAGGGGTGATCGTCGCCGCCATGATCTCCTGGCCGTGGGCCCGGCAGTTGCCGCTCGGCTCGGCCGTGCCGGTCAACATCGTCGCCAACGCGCCGGTGACCGATCTAGCCCCCGCCGAGCAGGGTCCGGAAGACGCGCCAGCCCAGACAGAAGAGCCGGTCCCCGAAGCGCCTGCCCCGCCGGCCGCGCCCGCGCCGACGCCGCAACCGGTCCCGACGCCGCCCAAGCCGGCCCCGGCCCCAGCGCCCAAGCCGACCCCTGCGCCGACGCCTAAGCCTGCGCCGGCCCCAACGCCCAAGCCGGTCCCGGCCCCGGCCAAGCCCGCGCCGGCCAAGCCCGCCGCGCCTGCCAAACCGGCCCCCAAGGCCGACAAGGGCCTCGACCTCGACGCCCTGGCCGCCAGCCTTCCGGGCGCGCAGCGCTCGTCGGCGGCCAAGGGGCCCGCACGCCAGGCCACCGCGCCCGAGGCGCGCCCCGACCTCGGTTCGGGCCAGGCCGCCGCCGCGATCGCCGGCATGAGCGACGAGATCCAGAAGCGCTGGAACCCCAACTGCAACGTCGAGGGCGGCCGCGACGTCCGCCTGAAGGTGTCGTTCACTCTCGGCGGCGGCGGCCAGGTCGTCGGCCAGGTCGGCGCCAACGGCGCCGAGAATTCCGCCGATCCGGTAGTCAAGGCCGCGGCAGAGCGGGCGATCCGCGCGGTCTACGCGGCCGCGCCGTTCACCCGTCTGCCCCGCTCGCTCTACGGCCAGCGCTTCGACCTGAACTTCAAGACCAGTGAGGCCTGTTCGTGAACAAGGAGAACCGCCCCATGCGCCTGAGGACCCTGGCCCTGGCCGTATTCGCCGCGCTCCTTACGTCGGCGGCGATCACCGCGCCCGCCCGCGCCCAGATCGAGGTCGACATCAACCGCGGCGACGTCAAGCCGCTGCCCATCGCGATCCCGGCCTTCGGCGGCCAGCAGGGCGCCGAGATCGCTCAGGTCATCACCGGCAACCTGGAGCGCTCGGGCCTGTTCGCCCCGATCCCGCCCGCCGCGCACATCGAGAAGACCCTCGACGTCAACGTCCAGCCGCGTTTCCCCGACTGGAAGGTGCTCAACGCCCAGGCTCTGGTGAACGGCCAGGTGACGGTCGAGGGCGGCCGCCTGACCGTCAACTTCCGGCTCTGGGACGTCTATTCCGAGCAGCAGCTGCTCGGTCTGCAATTCACCTCGACCCCCGATAACTGGCGGCGCGTGGCGCACAAGATCTCGGACGCGGTGTATGAGCGACTGACCGGCGAGAAGGGCTACTTCGACACCCGCGTGGTGTTCGTCTCCGAGAGCGGCGATCGCCTGAACCGCCGCAAGCAGCTGGCGATCATGGACCAGGACGGCGCCAACCCGTCCTACCTGACCGACGGCTCCTACATCGTGATGACCCCGCGGTTCTCCTCGACCAGCCAGGAGATCACCTACATGGCCCTGCGGCCGGAGGGCTCGTCGATCTACCTGTTCAACCTGGAAAGCGGCCGTCGCGAGACGCTCGGCAACTTCCCCGGCATGGTCTTCGCGCCGCGCTTTTCGCCGGACGGCGGCCGCGTCGCCTTCTCGGTCGAGCGGGCCGGCAACACCGACATCTACGTGATGGACCTGCGTAGCCGCTCGTCCAATCGCTTGACCTCAGATCCGTCGATCGAGACCTCGCCGTCGTTCTCGCCGGACGGTTCGCAGATCGTCTACAACTCCGACCGCGGCGGCAGCGCCCAGCTCTATGTCATGGGCGCCAACGGCGGCGGCGGCCGACGCATCTCCTTCGGGTCCGGCCGTTACACCACCCCGGTCTGGAGCCCGACCGGCGAGTACATCGCCTTCACCAAGCAGACCGGCGGCGAGTTCCATATCGGCATCATGAAGCCCGACGGCTCTGACGAGCGCATCCTGACCAGCAGCTACATGGACGAGGGCCCGACCTGGGCGCCCAACGGCCGCGTTCTGATGTTCAGCCGCGAAACGCCTGGTGGGGCTCCGCGTTTGTGGACCGTGGACGTCACCGGCCGGATCGAGCGCGCCGCGCCCTATCCCGGCTCCGGGTCCGATCCCGCCTGGTCGCCGCTGCTGAATTAACCAGTGTTTCCAGGTTTAAAATTCCCCCCAACGGACTTTTGAAATGTCCGGTAACGGCAAAGCCGGGTAGAACAAGGAACTGGCTGTGGGGACCGCCGTCGTCGTAACTTATTAATTGGAGAAGCAAACGTGCAAAGCTTCAGTATCAAGCACGCCCTGCGACTGAGCCTGGTTGCAGCCGCCGCCATCTCGGTCACGGCCTGCGCCTCGCGCCCGAAGCCGGCCCCCGCGCCGGAACCGACGCCCGCGCCGGCCCCTGCGCCCGCCCCGGAGCCGGCCCCCGCGCCGCCCCCGACCTCGTCGGTGATCCCGGGTTCGATCCAGGACTTCACGGTCAACGTCGGCGACCGCGTCTATTTCGACCTCGACAGCTACAGCGTCCGCGCGGACGCCTCTCCGCTGCTCGACGCGCAGGCCGCCTGGCTGGTGCGCTATCCGAACGTTCAGATCCGCATCGAAGGCAACGCCGACGAACGCGGCACCCGTGAGTACAACCTCGCCCTCGGTTCGCGCCGCGCCAACTCGGTGCGCGAATACCTGGTGCAGCGCGGCGTGCAGCCGTCGCGCATCTCGACCGTGTCGTACGGCAAGGAAAAGCCGATCGACGCCGGCGCCAACGAGGAAGCCTACCAGCGCAACCGGAACGCCCACACGGCGATCACCTCGGGCGCTCAGTAAGCCCGTTGCTTGCAGTTTGCGGGAGGGGGCCTTCGGGTCCCCTCTTTGCATTTGCGCTCTACTTTGCCTTCCTCACCGAACAGCCGCATTTTGGCCGTCCGTTTTTGCAGATGATGCCGACTATGAAGCTTGCCCGTCTCGCCCTGCCGCTCGCCCTCACCCTGATCGCCTCCACCGCGGTGGCCCAGGTCCCGATGGATCCGCTGGACGCCCGCGACGCGCGGCGCCTCGACCGCATGGAACAGGTGATGCGCGAGCTCCGCTCGATCGTGTTCCAGGGTCGCGACAGCGGCAAACCCGTCATCGTGCAGCCGGCCGAGACCGACTACCAGCTCCAGGAGGTCAGCCGTCGGCTGGCCGACATGGAGCAGTCCATGACCCGGATGACCGGCGACCTGGAAAACGCCAACCGCCAGGCCGAACTGGCCAAGCGCGAGGCCGACACCCTGCGCGCCGAGAACAGATCGCTGTCCGACCGCATCGCCAACCTCGAGAGCGGGGCGCTGGCCTCGACCGGCTCGGCGCCCGCCGGCGGCGGCCTAGCCGGCGGTCCGGCCCCGGCTCCGACCGCGGGCCTGTCGGCCAACGACGCGTTCAGCCAGTCGCGCCAGGCGATGCTGGCCGGCGACTACGCCGTCGCCGAGGCCGGCTTCCGCGACTACGTCTCGGCCTATGGCGACAACGCCAAGGCGCCCGAAGCTCGCTACTGGTTGGGCAAGACCCTGACCGCCCGCGGCGCCCACGCTGACGCCGCGGGCTCTTACATCGCCGCCATCCGCGGCTGGCCGCAGACCACCTGGGCCCCGGACGCCGTGCTGGAGCTCTCGCGTTCGCTGATCGCCCTCAAGAAGCCGGCTGACGCCTGCCAGACCCTGGCCGAACTGGCCAAGCGCTATCCGAAGGCCTCGACCACCGTGCAGACCCGCGCGGCCCAGGCCCGCACCCAGGCCAAGTGCTCGGGCTGAGCGACCTAGGGACGGTCGTTCGGACCGTCCTCGACCGCCGGCTCGCCGCCGGTTCGGTCGCGCCGCTCGCCGTGGCGCTGTCGGGCGGCGGCGATTCCCGCGCCCTGGCCCTGATGGCCGCCGACTGGGCTCAGGTCCACGGCCGGCGAGTGGCGATCCTCACCGTCGATCACGGCCTCAACCCCGACAGCGCCGCCTGGAGCGCCGCCTGCGCGGCGCTCGCCGCTCGGCTGGGCGCCTCGTTCCATCCGCTGGCCTGGACCGGCGACAAGCCCGCCCAGGGCCTGCCCGCAGCCGCCCGCGCCGCCCGGCACCGACTGTTGGCCGACGCGGCCCGCGCGATCGGCGCACGCGTCATCCTGATGGGCCACACCGCCAGCGACCTGGCCGAGGCCGCCGCCATGCGCGCCGACGGTTCGAGCACGCCGTCGCCGCGCGATTGGGCTCCCTCGCCCGCCTGGCCCGAGGGGCGCGGGGTGTTCCTGCTGCGCCCGATGCTGGCCGCCAGCCGCGCGCAGGTGCGCGAGTGGCTCAGCGAGCAGGGCGAGACCTGGATCGATGATCCCGCCAACGACGATCCGCGCTTCGCCCGCGCCCGCGCCCGGCTCGCAGAGCCGCCCGCCGCCGCACCGCCCGCCGCGCTGGAGCCGGCATTGGCCGAACTCGCCGCCGCCGCCCAGGTCGACTCCGCGGGCGTCATCGACCTGCCGAGCGCGCGGCTGCCGGAAAGGCTGGTCGCCGCCGCCGCCCTCTGCGCGGCCGGGACCACCCGGCCGCCGCGCGCCGACCGACTGGCGCGGGTCATGGAGCATCTGGCCATGCCCGAGCCGTTCATCGCCACCCTCGCTGGGGCTCGGATCCAGGCCAAGGACGGGCGCGCCCTGTTCATGCGCGAGCCGGGCGAGTTGCTTCGCTCCGGCCTCGCCGACCAGATGCTGGCTCCCGGCGAGCAGGTTGTCTGGGATGGCCGTTTCGAGATCACCGCTCAGCGCGTGGCGGTGATCGCCCCCCTGACTGGCCATGCGGGGCAATTGCCGCGCGCCCAGCGGGCGGCGCTGCACGAGATCCCCGCCCGCGCCCGCGCCGCCTTGCCCGTCGTGCTCGACGGCGACCAGGCCGCCTGCCCGCTGCTTGAAGAGACCCCGGGCCTGGCGGTCCGCAGCCTGGTGCGCGAGCGGCTGCTCGCCGCCAGCGGCGCAGTGGAACGCGAGCCCTAACGGGCGACCGTCGCCAACACGTGCTCCACGCCGGCGACGATCGGGTCGGCGAACGCCTTGCCCAACAGGTTGGCGTGGTTGGCGCCGCTCACGTGCGCGACATAGCCGTGCTCTGAGCGCTCGGCGGGCGCGACCTGCAGCGCCTTCAGGCGCGCCTGGGTCGCCACATCGCCCGCCGTCACCACCGCCACCGGCAGATCCGGCGCAAAGCCGCCGGCCTCGCGGCCAAGGGCCGAGGTGCGCGGCCAGTTCTGGACCTCTTCCGCCGCCCAGCGCGTGTGGCTGGCCGAGCCGTAGACGCGGCGCTTCTCCTTGCGCGCCTCGCCTTCCAAGCCGATCAGGTCGCCGATCACCAGCGAGACCGGCCGCATGAACCCTGCCGCCGACCAGGCGCCGACCAGCTTCATCGCGCCACGATAGGCGTGGATGCCGACCGCCGTACGGCGCACGTCCAGCATCTCGGGCGTCACGGCATCGACCAGCACCACGCCCAGAACCCGCTCGCGATTGCGCGGCACGAACACCCGCGCCATCAGCCCGGCCATCGAGTGACCGGTGTAGACGATCGGCCCGGTCTCCCCCAGGCGCGCCAGCAGCGTCTCCAGGTCGGCGGCGATCGCGCGGCCGTCACGCGGCTCGGGGCTGGGATCGGAATAGCCGAGACCGGCCCGGTCGTAGGCCAAGCTGCGCAGTCCCTTGGCCGCCAGCCGCTCCTGCACCACCGCCCAGTCGGCGGCGCAGCCGAACGCGCCGCATTCGAGGACGATCAGGGGGCGGTCGTTCTGCGGTCCGGCCGGCGTGGCCCGGATCCGCCGTCCGCCGATGTCCACCAACTGGCCCCGGGACGGGTGAAAATGCTGGGCCGTCATCTGCATACCTTGAGCATCCCCCCAATCTAGTCGAGGTTGCCGCCCAAACTAGGAGTCGGTGGGAATGTTGCGGACGATCTTGCGAACGGCCTTGGGCGTAGTGCTGGGCCTGATCGTCGGCCTGCTCATCATTCTCGCAGTCGAGGGCGTCGGCCATACGATCTTTCCGCCTCCGCCCGGCGTGAACCTGACTGACCCGGCGCAACTGTCCACCGCCATGGCCATGATCCCGACGCCGGCCAAGTTCGCTGTGCTGCTGGCCTGGTTCCTGGGCACGCTGGGCGGAGCGTCGGCCGCCGATCTGATCGCCGGACGCCGGCCCTGGGCCGGGCGCATCGTCGCGCTGATCGTGCTGGCCCTGTCGATCTTCAACATGACCAGCATCCACCACCCCCTGTGGATGGCGATCGGCGCAATCGCGGCGATCCTATTCGGTGGCTTCGTCGCCGATCGCGCCTTCGGCAAGCCGCGTCTGCGCTAGCCGGCGACCTCCAGGCGAGCCATCACCCGCTCGCCGTCAGCGGCCTTGCGATGCTTGCGGGGGGTTGCGCCAGAGGCCTGCGCCACCCGCACCTTCTTCGGATAGTAGGCCGCGGTCTTGAGCGGCAACTGCTCGGCGGTCGCGAACTCGCGGCCGATGAAGGCGGTGGGATTGAGCGGCGTCTCGCCGCGGCGCATCTCGAAATGCAGATGCGGTCCGGTCGAGATACCGCTCGAACCGATGCGGCCGATCACGGTCCCGGCGTTGACGCTCGTTCCGGCCTTCGCGCCGCGCTCGATACGTCCCAGGTGGGCGTAGAAGCTGGTCAGCCCGCCGTCGTGCTTCACCTCGACGAAGCGGCCATAGGATGGGCTGGTCCCCGCTCGCACGATTACGCCGCCCTCCACCGCGGTCACCGGCGTTCCCGACGGCGCGGCGATGTCGACCCCGCGGTGCAGCCGCCCATGGCTCTCCCAGGGCATGCGGCGCAGGCCGAACGGCGAATTGACCGAGTGCCCGGCCACCGGCTCGCCGAACGCGAACTCCGGCTCGGGCGGCGGCGGCGGCGGTGCGGGCGGAGCCTCTGCGACCACCTTGGCGTAGGCCGGCTGAGGCTCGGACGCGCGCGGAGCGATCACCGTGGTCGCATAGGCGGCCGTGACCACGCTCAGCGTCATGACCACCGAAAGCAGGCCTTCGACCCAAAAGTGACGCATGCCGTATTGCGCGGCCAAGCTCATCGAGTTCAAGAAGCGGCCTCTTCCAGTACAGTCGAGCTATACAAGCGGCCACTAGAGGTGATGTGACCTAGCTGCGACGACGCCCCGCGCGGCGGGGAAGCTGATGGCCGCCCTTTTAACCCAAAAGATGTCGCTTATACGAACTTCGTGTGGCGCACATTGTCGCGCCACGGAACCTTGTGGCGACATCCTTCGCACGCATAAGCGTTGCTTGAAAATATACTCAACTTGACTATGGCGGAGCGGGACGCCCAACGAAAAGGGCGCGCCCATCGCTGGGCGCGCCCCTCCGCAAGGACCTTGATGCTCGACGATCAGAGGCCCTTCAGGATCCCCTCGACCATCTTCTTGGCGTCGCCGAACAGCATCATCGTGTTGTCGCGGAAGAAGAGTTCGTTCTCGACCCCGGCATAGCCAGAGGACATGCCGCGCTTCACGAAGAGAACCGTACGCGCCTTTTCGACGTCCAGGATCGGCATGCCGTAGATCGCGCTCGTCGGGTCGGTCTTGGCGGCCGGGTTGGTGACGTCGTTGGCCCCGATCACGAACGCCACATCGGCGGTCGAGAACTCGGAGTTGATATCCTCCAGCTCGAAGACCTCGTCGTAGGGCACGTTGGCCTCGGCTAGCAGAACGTTCATGTGGCCCGGCATCCGGCCCGCGACGGGGTGGATGGCGTACTTCACGTCGACGCCTTCCTCCTTCAGCTTGTCGGCCATTTCGCGCAGGGCGTGCTGGGCCTGGGACACGGCCATGCCGTAGCCCGGGACGATGATCACCTTGCTGGCGTTCTTCATGATGAAGGCCGCGTCGTCGGCGCTGCCCTGCTTGACAGGGCGGGTCTCGACCTTGCCGCCGCTGGCCGCAGCGCTGTCGTCGGCGCCGAAGCCGCCGAGGATCACCGAGACGAAGCTGCGGTTCATGCCCTTGCACATGATGTAGCTGAGGATCGCACCCGACGAGCCGACCAGGGCCCCGGTGATGATCAAGGTGACGTTCTCGAGCGTAAAGCCCAGCGCCGCCGCGGCCCAGCCGGAGTAGCTGTTCAGCATCGACACCACGACAGGCATGTCCGCGCCGCCGATCGGGATGATCAGGGTGACGCCGATCAGCAGCGCCAGGGCGAAGATGGCCCAGAACGCCCAGATCGCTTGGCCGCCGCTCATCACCAGCACCACCACCAGGCCGACGATGGCCAGGGCGATCAGGATGTTCAGCAGGTGGCGGGCCGGCAGCAGGATCGGCGCGCCCGACATGTTGCCGTTCAGCTTGGCGAATGCGATCACCGAGCCGGTGAAGGTGATGGCGCCGATCGCCAGGCCGAGCGACAGCTCGATCAGCGACGTCATGTGCACATGGCCGTCGGGAGTCGCGATCCCGTAGGCCTGCGGCGTGTGGATGGCGGCGACCGCCACCAGACAGGCGGCCATGCCGACCAGGCTGTGGAAGGCGGCGACCAGCTGCGGCATCGAGGTCATGGCGACCTTGCGCGCGATGACCGCACCGACCGCGCCCCCGACGGCGATGCCGCCGAGGATCAGGCCCAGGGTCAGGGCGTCGAGCTTGCCTTGGGTGGCCAGCGTGGCCAGCGCGGTGCCGACGGCGATGGCCATGCCGATCATGCCGTTGCGGTTGCCCGCCTGGCTGGTGGTCGGCGACGACAGGCCGCGCAGGGCCAGGATGAAGAGGACGCCCGAGACGATGTAGGCGATGGCGGCGAGATTAGCGTTCATGTTCCCCCCGCTCCCCTTACTTCTGCTTCTTCTTGTACATGGCCAGCATGCGCTGGGTGACGAGGAACCCGCCGAAGATGTTGACCGCCGCGAAGGCCGCGGCGACGGCGCCGGCCCCCTTGGAGATCAGCACGTTCTTGGTCAGTTCCCCGTCCGATCCGCTGGCGGCGGCGGCCAGGAGGGCGCCGACGATGATCACGGACGAAATGGCGTTGGTCACCGCCATCAGCGGCGTGTGCAGGGCCGGCGTCACGCTCCAGACGACGTAGTAGCCCACGAAGATCGCCAGGACGAAGATCGCCAGGCGGAAGACGGTTGGATCGACAGCTTCCATCGGTGCGGCTCCGGTCAGGCAGTCAGGTTGGGGTGGACGATCGCGCCGCCCTGGGTGACGAGCGCCGCCTTCAGGATCTCGTCCTCGTAGTCGGGGGCGAACTTGCCCTCCTTGTCGAGGAACAGCCCGGCGAAGGCGAACAGGTTGCGGGCGTAGAGCGCGCTGGCGTCGGCGGCGATGCGGCCGGGCAGGTTGGACTTGCCGAGGATCTTGGCGCCGTTGGCGGTCGTGACCACCTCGTCCAGCTTCGCGCCCTCGACATTGCCGCCCTGCTCGATGGCCAGGTCGACCAGCACCGAGCCGGGCTTCATCGACGCGACCTGCGCGGCGCTGACCAGCTTGGGCGCCGGGCGGCCGGGGATCAGAGCGGTGGTGATGACGATGTCCTGCTTGGCGATGTGGCTGGAGACCAGTTCGGCCTGCTTGGCCTGGTACTCGGCGCTCATCTCCTTGGCGTAGCCGCCGGCGGTCTGGGCATTCTTGAATTCCTCGTCCTCGACGGCCAGGAACTTGGCGCCCAGGCTCTCGACCTGCTCCTTGGTGGCCGGGCGCACGTCGGTTGCGGTGACCACCGCGCCCAGACGGCGCGCCGTGGCGATCGCCTGCAGGCCGGCGACGCCGACCCCCATCACGAACACCTTGGCGGCGGCGACCGTGCCGGCCGCAGTCATCATCATCGGCAGCGCCTTGCCATAGGCCTCGGCGCCTTCGATCACCGCGCGATAGCCGGCCAGGTTGGCCTGCGATGACAGCACGTCCATGACCTGGGCGCGGGTGATCCGCGGCACGAATTCCATGGCGAAGGCGGTCGCGCCCTTGGCGGCGAGCGCCTTCAGCGCGTCCTTCTCGACATAGGCGTTGAGGCTGGCGACGACGATCGCGCCGCTCTTGATCGCGGCGATCTCCTCGTCGACCGGGGCGCGAACCTTGAACAGGATGTCGGCCTTGCCGATGGCGTCCTGCGCGGTCTTGGCGAGGGTCGCCCCGGCGGCTTCATAGTCGGCGTCGGGATAGCTGGCGGTTGCGCCTGCGCCTGCCTCGACCACCACCGAGAAGCCGGCGCTGATGAGTTTCTTGACGGTTTCCGGGGTCGTGGCCACGCGCGTCTCCCCCGCGCGGCGTTCCTTGGTGACGGCGATCGTCGTCATGCGCCCCTTATCCCCCTAGTCGTTCCCTACTTGCCGGCGACCATAGAGGTCGCCGGCAGCCGTTGTCCAGCGACCGCAGTGCAACATTCAAACAATTGTTTGATGGGCAATCCCTTTGGCGCTCAGGGTTTGTCGATGGCCTGTCGCCCCTGGTCGAACCGTAGTCCGCGCCCGTCGCAGCGCGGCTGACGAGCGACCTCAATCCGCGTCACCGCTCACACGCTCAAACCAGAAAATGTCGGTGACCTGTGAAAAGAACTGCACTTGTCCTGTCCGCCGCGCTCTCGCTCGCGGCCGTTGTCGCCTCGCCTGCCCTGGCCGAGGGCGCCATTCGCCCGGACGACGACTCCCTGTCCTGCGAAGCGCTTTCGACCGAAGTCGGCAAGCTCGAGGACGCCGAGACCCGTCGCGCCCAGCGCGCCGAAGCCGGTCGTAAATTCATGGGGTTCGCCGGCTCGGCGCTCGCCTCCGCCGGCCCAGGCATGATCGCCCGCGCCGACGCCGGCGCCGGAACGCTGCTCGCCCAGCAGATGATGCGGTCCGCCGGCTCGCAGGCCTCGAGCGCCGCAGCGGACGACACTGCGCCGCCGTCCGGCGGGCCGCAGGCGCGCCGTCTGGAGCGGGTGAGATCGCTTATGACCGAGAAGGGCTGCTGACCCTGCGCTTGATGCTCCTGGCGGCTGCCGGATTGGCCATGGCTGCACCGGCCCACGCCCAGCAAAGCCCGGCCTCGGCGGCCGCGAAGGGCCGCGTCGCACCGCTCAGCGTCCAGGTGATCGGCGCCCTGCCGCCGGCGGAGGTGAAAGCCTTCACCGCCAAGGCCGGGGCGATCATCGACAAGGTGCTGGCCACACCAACCCTGCACCAACCGCGCGGCTTTTCGATCACCCGCTCGCTGACCATCGACAGCCCGCCCAGCGAGCAGCCGCAGGGCCAGCCATTCCTCGCCCGCGCGACCATGATCCCGCAGATGGTCAACCTGGAGGCCGGCGCCGCACCGGACGCCGACGGGACCTATATGGGCCGACTGGAAGGCCCGACCTTCCAGATCCGGTTCAACACCCTGGCGGCGCTCTACGCCAACGACAACGGCGACCGGCTCGACCAGCCGCGTGACCTGCCGATGAAAATGACCGCGATCCAGGGCTTCCCGGTGTTTCAGGTCGGCATCCGCCAGGTGATCCTGATCGCCAAGCCGGGCCGGCTGCCCTACCGGCCGATGACCAAGGGCGAGTACCTCGACTGGCTGGCCAAGGAGATCCCCGGCGACACGCGCCTGGCGCCGACCCGGGCGGCGCTAGCTCCGCAACAGCTCGCGGCCCCGGCCTGCGCCAGTTCGCGCCTGCGCGAGTTGTTCGGCGACTGCGCCGCCGGCGCGGCCCCCTATGTCCGCCTGAACCCGGAGTACTTCGATAAGGGCGTTCGCAAGGGGGCGATTCAGCTGGTGGCGATCTCCACCCCGATCCCTGGCGGCCATGGCCACAAAATCCTTGAGCCCAAACTCAAGGCCGCGGCGTCCGAGCTCGACCTGGGCTCGATCCAGGCGTTGCTCGACTAGAATGAAAAAGGGCGGACGCCGTCACCGGCGCCCGCCCTTCGAAATCTTGAAACGCGATCGCCCCTAGTGGGCGTCGTCGCCCCCGTGCTCGCGCAGGACGAAGAAACCGCCGACGGCGATGACCACGCCGATCGCCAGGCTGCCGAAGAAGCTGGTCGGGGTGCAGAACGCCAGCACCAGGAACACCAGCAGCGCCGTCAGGGCCAGCGAACCCCACTTCGTCAGCATGACGAACAGGTGGTAGGTCGAGGTCTGCTCGTGGATGTCCATGTCGCCGCGGTGGTATTCGGAAGCCATGGCGGAGCCGTCTCTCTCTTCGAAAATTCTGTTGCCGCCGGACCTACACGAACCGCAGGCCGGCCTCAAGGGTTCCTGGCGCCGCTTGTCTTAAGCCGGCCACACCGCCAGCAGCGAGCGCAGCGCCGCCACCAGCGCCAGCGGCTGGTCGACCATGACGTGGTGGGCCGAGTCGGGGATGGCGATTTCCAGGATGTCGTCGGGCAGCGGCGTGGTCTGACCCTCGGTCCGCCGGGTGATGATCACTGAGCGGTCGCCGAAGATGTGCGCCAGCGGCACGTCGACCTTGGGCTTTCCGCCGACCATCATCTGGTTCATCGCCGTGCGGTCGAGCTTGTTCCACATGTTGGGGTCGAACCGCCAGGTCCAGCCCTCGCCCGAGCCGTCCTCCATCGGCGCGCGCTTCAGCGAGCGGCGGGCGATGAAGTCGGCGATGAACAGGTTGCCAGCCGCCTGCGGCGGCATGAACCGGAAGCGGGCCAGCGCCGCCTGGATGCTCGGATAGACCTTCTGGGCGCGGTCCGGGGTCGGGATGTTGGCGACCCGCTTGGCCTGCTCCTCCTGCATGCGCTTGCCTTCGGGGCTGTCCGGCGGCGGACCGCCGAAGCCGACGTCGACCATGATCGCGGCTTTCATCCGCTCGGGATGCGCCGCGGCGGCGAAGAACACCTGGCTGCCGCCGAACGAGTGGCCGATGTAGACCGGCTTGCCCGCCGCATAGAGCCCGGCCGCCTGAGCGCAAGCCTCGGCGTCCTCGGCGAAATCCTGGAAGGCATAGGTTTCACGCCAGTCCGAGGCGCCCATGCCGGCCAGCGACATCGAAGCGACGCGATACTCGGTCGCGAGGTAGGGGGCGATGAAGCTCCACCAGTCGGCATGGGCCGAGTTGCCGTGCACCAGCAGCAGGCCGGGCTTGCCGACCTCGCCCCAGGTCAGCAGCTCGAGCTTGCTGCCCTTGGAGGTTACGAAGCTGCGCTCGGGCTCTTGAGCGATGGCGTCAAGGAACCAGGCCGGGGCGTCCGGCTCGCGGCCACGGAACGGCAGCAGCGGGGCCTGCACTTCCGGCGGCAGGCTGCCGGGCTCGCTCGAAACCGGCCGGTCGTCGTCATAGTAGCCGACCGGCGCGCCTTCCTTGATCGCAGGATCCATCGCCATGGCCTAAGCGCCCCTCTTCTCGCGCTCGCCCGGCTTGCGCTGGATCGAGCGGATGCCCTTGTAGACGCCAGTGCCGGTCATCAGCGTGCGCTCGGCGCACCAGATCCGGCCGCGGACGGTGAACACGTCGTCCTGCTCTGCGATGATCTCGCTGGAGCCCTCGATCCATTCGCCCATGTGGGCGCCGGAGAGGAAGTCGGTGGTCAGCCGCACCGTCACCCAGCCGATCTCGCGCTGGTTGGAGATCACCCGGCCCCAGGCCATGTCGGCGAAGCTCATCAGCATGCCGCCGTGGCAGTTGCCCATGCCGTTGGCGTGGTGCTCTTCGACCCGGAACGCCATGATCTCGTCGTTCGTGACGGGGTCGCGTTTGGAATAGAACGGGCCGACCGTGCGGCCGAAGCCGCGCTGCCAGAGGTTGATGACAAAGCCGTCGGGAACGACGGCGGCCTGCACTTCGGTCAGATCGTCGGACATCGTGCGTTGCTGATGAACGGGCGTTTGAAAAATGGCAAGCGCCGAAACACCCGAGCGCTGTGCACATTCCTTGGCGCCATGGTCGCGCTTCGTGCGTTGTGGCTTGGCCGATACGCCCTGGGGGGTGGTCGGACCAACATCGGAGGAACGCATGCGTATCGCACTTAGCCTGGCCCTGGTCGCCGTTCTGGCCGCCGCCTGTTCCAAGAAGGAAGAAGCCGCCAAGGCCCCGGAGGCCGCCGCCCCCGCCGCGCCGACGGCCCCGGCCGGCCCCGCTCTCGCCGCCGCCGACCTGGAGGGCCCCAAGGCCGGCAAGTGGAAGATGACCACCACCCTGTCCGCCGCGCCCAAGCCGGTGACGGTGGAAACCTGCGTCGCCCAGACCAGCTTCAAGGACATGGACGCGGCCAAGCGGCAAGCGGGCGTCACCTGCTCCGAACAGTCCTACACCCGCGACGGCGCCGACATCGTCGGGCGCAGCGTCTGCACCATCCAGGGCGGCATGAAGGTGATCACCGACAGCCGCATCTCCGGCGACTTCGCCAGCCGCTACACGATCGACGCCAAGACCGTCATGGACCCGGCCCCGACCCCGGCCATGAAGGAAACGACCATGAAGATGACCGCCGAACGCATCGGCGACTGCTGAGTCCGTCCTTGATGATCGTCATCGCCGGGACACGCCTGGCGATGACGATGAGAGCAGGAGGGAAAACCAGCCCCTCGTGGCCCCGATTGGTCGCAAAGCCGTCCGCCCAGCCTTCCCCACCACGCAGGTTCCAGCCTATCGTCCGGGCCGGTTCGCAGGGGATGTTTTCCGACGATGAGAGTTCTGACGACGGCGGTCGCGGTGTGCGCGGCCGCGGCCCTCAGCGGTTGCGCCACCACGGCGGCGACCTCCAGCAAGCCCGCCGCCAGCGACAGCGCCAAGGCCAAGCCGCTGCCCAAGGGGCTCGACTCCGGGCGCAGCGAAGACGCCTACGCCTCGACCTATCGTCCGCTGCCCAGCCGCCCTACCGCCCTGGTCGACGCGACGATCTTCACCGGGACCGGAGAGAAGATCGAACGCGGAACCGTGCTGATCCGCGACGGCAAGATCGAAGCCATCGGCCCCCAGATCGCGCCGCCGGCCGCCTATGACGTGATCGACGTCGCGGGCAAGTTCGTCACCCCCGGCCTGATCGACGCCCACTCGCACCTGGGCGTCTATCCTTCGCCGGCCGTGCCCGCCCACTCCGACGGCAACGAGCTGACCGACCCCAACACCGCCGGCGTCTGGGCCGAACACTCGGTCTGGCCGCAGGACCCCGGTTTCAACCTCGCCCGCGCGGGCGGCGTCACCACCCTGCTGGTGCTGCCCGGCTCGGGCAACCTGATCGGGGGCCGGTCCGTCACCCTGCGCAACATCCCGGCCCGCACCGTCCAGGACATGAAGTTCCCGAACGCGCCTTACGGCCTGAAGATGGCCTGCGGCGAGAACCCCAAGCGTGTCTACGGCAGCCGCAACCGCGCGCCGTCCACCCGCATGGGCAACGTCGCCGGCTACCGTACCGCCTGGATCAACGCCGCCGACTACGCCCGCAAGTGGGACGACTACCGCGCCAAGGCCGACCGCGGCGAAAAGGCCGAACCGCCCAAGCGCGACCTGCAGCTGGAAACCCTGGCCGGCGTGCTCAAGGGCGAGATCCTGGTCGAGAACCACTGCTACCGGGCCGACGAGATGGTCCAGATGATCGGGATCGCCCACGAGTTCGGCTACAAGATCACCGCCTTCCACCACGCGTTGGAGGCCTACAAGATCGCCGACATCCTGGCCAAGGAGGACATCTGCGTCGCCACCTGGGCGAACTGGTGGGGCTCCAAGCTCGAGGCCTGGGACGCTGTCGAGGCCAACGCCCCGATGATCCACGCGGCCGGCGGCTGCGCGATCATCAAGTCCGACGATCCCGACGTGATCCAGCGGCTGAACCAGGAGGCCGCCGAAGCCCTCTCCGCCGGCCGCGCCGCCGGCTACCAGATCACCGAGGGCGAGGCGATGAAGTGGATCACCCTCAACCCGGCCAAGGCCATCGGCGTCGACAAGCAGACCGGCAGCCTGGAAGCCGGCAAGCGCGCCGACGTCGTCGTCTGGGACAAGAACCCCTTCTCGATCTACGCCAAGGCTGACCGCGTCTATCTGGACGGGGCCATCGCCTACGACCGTCACGACCGGCGCTACCAGCCGACCTCCGACTTCGAACTCGGCCAGGGGGCCGGCCGCTGATGCGTAAGCTTGTCGTTAGCCTGGCGGCGCTGGCCGCCGTCCTCGCCACCCCTGCGCTCGCACAGTCCGTGGTCATCACCAACGCCCGCGTCCTCACCGCCGGTCCGGCTGGCGAGATCGCGCACGGCCTGGTGATGATCGACAAGGGCAAGATCACCGCCGTCCTCGACCAGACTACGGTGCGGCTGGCGTTCGCGCCCGGCACGCAGGTGATCGACGCCCAGGGGGGCGTCGTCACGCCCGGCTTCATCGCCCCCAACGCCCTGCTCGGCGCCGTCGAGGTCCGCTCGCTCGGCGACGACCTGGTGGTCAACAATCCCGACATCGGCGCTGCGTTCGACGTCCAGTACGCGCTGAACCCGGCCTCGACCCTGATCCCGGTCGCGCGCATGGCCGGCATCACCCGGGCCATCGTCACGCCGATCTCGGCGGGCGGAGGAGGCGGCGGCGCAGACTTCCACGCCGACGATGGCGAAGAGCTGATGACCGCGGGCGGCGGCGGCGGCACGAAGGCCGCGGCCCTGTTCGCCGGCCAGGCCGCCGTCATCCACCTGGGCGAGGCGACCGACATCCTGGTCAAGCCCAAGGTCGGCATGGTGGTGCCGTTCGGCGACGGCGGAGCCAATGTCGCCGGCGGTGCGCGCGGGGCCGAGATCGTCGCCCTGCAGAGCGCTTTCCGCGACGTGCGTGACTACATGCGCAACAAGGCCGCCTATGACCGCGCTGGCGTCCGCGACCTGGCGCTGTCCAAGGCCGACCTCGAAGCTCTGATCCCGGTGGTCGAAGGCCGCATGCCGATCGTCGCCGTGGTCCAGCGCGCCTCCGATATCCGCGCGGTGCTTCGCTTCGCCCGCGAGGAGAAGATCAAGGTCATCCTCTCCGGCGCCGAGGAAGGCTGGATGGCGGCCCGTGAGATCGCCGCCGCCGGCGTCCCGGTGATCCTCGATCCGCTGTCGAACCGGCCGCAGACCTTCCAAACCCTGGGCGCCAGCCTGGAGAACGCCGCCAAGCTCGACGCCGCCGGGGTGACTGTGGTGCTCCAGGGCAGCGGCGGGGCGCATCGCATCCGCGAGCTGCGCTACAACGCCGGCAACGCCGTCGCCTACGGCATGCCCTACCAGGCGGCGCTGGCGGCGATGACCATCAACCCGGCCAAGGTGTTCGGCGTCGCCGACAAGGTCGGGTCGCTGGAGCCCGGCAAGGACGCCGACGTCGTGATCTGGACCGCCGACCCGTTCGAACCGCTGAGCCAGCCGACCGCGGTCTTCATCCGTGGCCAGGCCCAGCCCCTGACCTCCCGCCAGATCGAACTGCGCGACCGCTACAAGGACCTCTCGGGTCCGTACCCGCCGGCGTATTCGCGTTGATCCAATGCGTAGGTGCTCCCCCACAAGGGGAGGATCTACTCTGCTACGCCCGTCCCCGCTCGGCCTGGATGAAGTCGATGAACGCCCGCAGCGGCGGCGGGACGTGGCGGCGGCTCGGATAGTAGAGCGACGGCCCCGGGAAGCTCGGCAGCCAGTCCTCCAGCAGACTGACCAGCCGCCCCTGGTCGATGTCGTCGCGGACATAGCCCTCGAACGCGGTCCAGAACCCGACCCCGTCCAGCGCCGCCCGCCGCTGCAGCGCTACCTGAGTCGAGACCAGCCGCGGCGGCGGGTCGATCCGCACCACCTGACCGTCCTTCTCGAACTCCCAGGGGAACATCACCCCGCTGGTGAAGCGCTGGCGGATCGCCGGCAGGCCGTCCAGGTCCTGCGGCGTCTGCGGGCGGCCGTGCGCAGCGATCAGCGCCGGCGCCGCCACCAGCACGAAGCGCTGCCTGCCGCCAAACGGAACGGCGACCATGTCCTGGTCCAGGTGCTCGTCCCAGCGCACCCCGGCATCGAAGCCTTCGGCGACAATGTCGATGCGGCTCGATTGGCCGACGATCTCCAACCGCACGCGCGGATGCTGCTCGAGGAAGCGTGCGACCAGCGGGGCCATGACCAGCTCGACGGCCGGCTCCGGCGCATTGATCCGCAGCAGTCCGGCCACGGTCCCGGCGCTTTCGTGCACGCTCTCGACCGCCGAGGCGATCTCGCCCAGCGCCGGCCCCAGACGCTCGAGCAGCCGCTGCCCGGCCTCGGTAAGTGAAACGCTGCGGGTGCTGCGGTTCAGCAGCCGCAGTCCCAGTTCGCTCTCCAGGTCGCGCACCGCCTGGCTCAGGGTCGACGCCGACACCCCGCGCAGGCTCGCCGCACGCCGGAAACTCCGCTCCCGCGCCACCGCCGCGAAGGCGTCGAGATCGGCGAGGTTCAGATGGCGCATTGTGCAGATTTCCGAACAGCACGTGAGGGTATGAGCGGATTATCGGATGAATGGCGCGGACCTAGTCTGGGGTCAACCAAAGGAGCCCCCACATGCAGACCCGTCAGCTCGGCCGCACCGGCCCCGTCTCCTCCGCCCTCGGCCTCGGCTGCATGGGCATGTCCGATCTCTACGGCCCGGCCGATCGCGATCAGGCCCTGGCCACCTTCGAGGGCGCCCGCTCCGCGGGGATCACGCTGCTCGACACCGGCGACTTCTACGGCATGGGCCACAACGAGATGCTGGTCGGCGAGGCGCTGGCCCAGACGCCCCGCGACCAGGCGATCGTCAGCGTCAAGTTCGGCGCCCAGCGCGGTCCCGACGGCGCCTGGCTCGGCTACGACGCCCGCCCCGTGGCTGTGAAGAGCGCGCTCGCCTACAGCCTCAAGCGGCTGCGGACCGACTATGTCGACATCTACCGCCCTGCCCGTCTCGACCCGAACGTGCCGATCGAGGACACCGTCGGCGCGATCGCCGAGCTGGTCCAGGCCGGCTACGTCCGCCACATCGGCCTCTCCGAGGTCGGCTCCGAAACCCTGCGCCGGGCCGCGGCCGTCCATCCGATCAGCGACCTGCAGATCGAATACTCGCTGATCTCGCGCGGCATCGAGGACGGGGTGCTGCAGACCTGCCGCGAACTCGGCATCGGGATCACCGCCTACGGCGTGCTCTCGCGCGGCCTGATCAGCGGCCACTGGTCGACTGGTTCAGGCCCCACCGATTTCCGGAGCCACAGCCCGCGCTTCCAGGGCGACGCCTTGGCGCACAATCTCGGCCTGGTCGAGGGGCTGCGCGCCTTCGCGGCCGCCCGGAACGTCACCCCGGCCCAGGTCGCGATCGCCTGGGTCTCCGCCCAGGGCGACGACATCGTCCCGCTGATCGGAGCCCGCCGTCCCGAGCGCCTCGCCGAAGCGCTCGGCGCAGCCGATCTGGTCCTGAGCGCCGCTGACTTGGCTGAACTCGAACAGATCGTCCCCAAGGGCGCGGCCGCCGGCGAACGCTACGCCTCGCAGCAGATGCTCATGCTCGACAGCGAGCGGGGCTGAGCCGCAGGCAAGGCTGTCCTCCCCCGCACGGCGGGGGAGGCAGAGCCCTAGAGCGCCTTCTCGGGGTTCAACGTTTCGCGCAGTTGGCGCTTCAGGAACTTGCCGCTGGCGTTGCGCGGCAGCGGGTCGTTCATGAACCACAGGTAGCGCGGCACCTTGTGCTTGGCCATCAGGCCGGAAAGGTGCTCGCGCAGTTCCTCGGGCGAGACGTCCGCGCCGGGACGCAGCAGCACCGCGGCCCCGACCTCCTCGCCCAGCCGCTCGTCCGGCACGCCGAAGACGGTGACCTCAGCCACCGCCGGATGGCGGAAGATCCCGGCCTCGACCTCGGCGCAATAGACGTTCTCGCCGCCGCGCAGGACCATGTCCTTCTTGCGGTCGACGATGAAGATGAAGCCGTCCTCGTCGATCCTCGCCACGTCGCCGGTATGTAGCCAGCCGTTGGTGATCGACTCGGCGGTGGCTTCGGGGCGGTTGATGTAGCCCTTGATCACCGGCGCGCCCTTGACCCACAGCTCGCCGACCTGGCCCGGCGGTACCGCATTGCCGTCGTCGTCGACGCACTTGGCCTCGAAGGCCGGCATCGCCGGGCCGCAGCTGTCGGGCTTGTCGACGAAGAAGTCGGCCGACACCGCGGTGATGATCCCGCAAGTCTCGGTCATGCCGTAGCCGGTGTTCGGCCGCGCGGTTTTCACCGCCCCGTCGATCTTGGCCACCAGGTCGGGCGGCAGCTGCGCGCCGCCGCCGCCGAGGGTCAGCAGGCTTGAGGTGTCGGTGGTCGCGAAGTCGGGGTGGTTGATCACTTCGCGCGCCATGGTCGGCACGCCGCTCATCGCGGTGATCTTCTCCTTGGCGATCAGGCGCAGCGCCTCGCCCGCGTCCCAGCGATACATCAGCACCAGCTTGCCGCCGCCGGCAGTGACGGCGTAGGCGCCGCAGTTGTTGGCGGTGACGTGGAACAGCGGCGTGGTGATCAGCGCCGCCGGAATCGGGGCGTCTTCGGGGTTCGGGATCACGCCCGTCGCCTTGGCGACGGCCAGCGCCTGGACCTGGCCGGAGAAGCCCATATTCATCAGGTTCGCGATGCAGCCGCGATGGGTGAGCTGCGCGCCCTTGGGAAAGCCGGTGGTGCCCGAGGTGTAGAAGATGCAGGCGTCGGCGTCCGGATCGACGCTGACCTGCGGCATCTCCCCGCCGCCGGCGATCACGTCGGCATAGGGGATGACGCCGCCCGTCGCCGGCGTGCGCACCGCCACCAGCTTGATCCCGTCGGCCATCGCCGGCCGTTCCTTGATGCGGGCCAGCCGCTCGGCGTCGGCGAACACCACCTTGGGCGCGGAGTCCTTGAGCGCGTATTCGAGTTCGTCGGTGACCCACCAGGCGTTGACGCCGACGGCGGCGACCCCGACCGACAGGCAGGCCCAGTAGACCAGCATCCATTCGGGATAGTTGCGCATGGCGATGGCCACGCGGTCGCCCGGCTGGACGCCCTGGGCGAACAGCCACGCGGCGATGGCGTTCACCTGCGCGTGGGCCTGGGCGTAGGTCAGGCGATCGTCCTCGTAGACGAGGTAGTCGCGGTCGCCGTAGGCGGCGGTGGAGAGCCAGAGTTCGCGCACCGACGGCGGCGCGTTCTTGTACATGCGGATGTTGTTCCCGCGCACCGGGATCTCGGTGACCTCGAACGGGGCGCCGGGCGCCGTCAGTTCAGACCAGGCCTGCTTCAGCTCTCGATAGTGCATGGACTCCCCAATTGTTTGATCACCGGCCGCGTCGAGGCGGATGGCGGGTCTTGCCTTACGACACGACAAGCGCCGACGCTGCGGAACGCAAGAGACAAAAAGGGAGATAGGCGCCGTGGCGATCGATTTTGAGATTCCGGAGGACGCGAAGGCCGTCCGTGCTCGTGTGCGCGAGTGGGTGGACAACGAATGCATCCCCGCCGAGGCGCGGCTGAAGGACAAGGAGTCGTTCAAGACCGTCCTGGCCGAGCTGCGGACCAAGGCGCGCGCCCAAGGTCTGTGGCTGCCCTTCATCCCAAAGGAATACGGCGGCATGGGCCTGGGCCCGCTGGCCAACGCCCTGGTGCAGATGGAGCTGGGCCGCAGCCATCTCGGCGCATTGTCGATGAACAGCCAGGGACCCGACGACGCCACCATGCTGACCCTGCTGGCGCACGGCACCGAGCATCAGAAGGAAAAGTTCCTCAAGCCGCTGCTAAACGGCGACAAGCGCGTCTGCTACTCAATGACCGAGAAGGCCTCGGGGGCCGACGCCACCGGCATGCGCACCACCGCGGTCAAGGACGGCAACGAGAACTACGTGCTCAACGGCGAGAAGTGGTTCTCGTCGGCCGCCAGCGCCGCGGACCTCGCCGTGGTCATGGCCCGCACCGACCCTGACGCCCCGCGTCACCAGCAGTTCTCGACCTTCATCGTCGAACTGCCGGACCCGGGCTACGTCATCAAGCGCGACATCAAGACAATGGCCGTCGAGGGACCGCTGTCGCACATCATGGGCGGCGGCCACTCCGAGATCGAGATCAAGGACCTGGTGGTCCCGGCCGAGAACCTGCTCGGCGGCGAAGGCCAGGGCTTCAACATGGGCCAGCACCGACTGGCGTATGGCCGCCTGCGCCACGGCATGCACAACGTCGCCATGGCCCAGCGCGCGCTCGACATGGCCACCGCCCACGTCACCCAACGCTCGACCTTCGGCAAGCCGCTGGCCGAACGCCAGGCCGTGCAGTTCATGCTCGCCGAGTGCGCCAGCGAGCTGTACATGGCGCGCCTGATGCTGCTGCACATCGCCTACAAGGCCGAGCGCGGCATGGACCTGCGGCAGGAGAACTCCATCGCCAAGGTCTTCCTGGCGCACATGGTGCACAAGGTCGTCGACACCGCCATCCAGCTGCACGGGGCGCTCGGCTACAGCCAGGATACGCCGCTGGCCAGCTGGTACACCCACATCCGCTCCCAGCGCCTGGTGGACGGGCCGGACGAGGTGCACCGCTGGACCGTGGGCCGCAACGTGATCAAGGCCTACCAGCAGTTCGGCACCACCGCCTCGGCGGCCGGCGGCGACCTGCTCTAAGGCCCAGATCGTCCCGTCAGATGCGCCCGATCAACCGGGCCGCATCTGGCGGCGGCGGTCGCTCGATCCGCCGATAGACGCTGCCGTCGGCGTTGCGCTCGATCAGGCGCGAGATCACCAGCTCACGCCGCAACAGGGCATGGTCGCCGAAGTCGTGCAGGCGGCCGAGCATCTGGCTGATCTCGCGCTCGCCGGACGTCTGGCCGGCCGGCAGTTTCGACCACAGTCCCCAGAGCGCCAGCACCTGATCTTCTCGCCGCGAGGGCCAGCGCGTCATGCGGCCGTCCTCGAAGCAGCGCTCCACACGCTCGACCCGGCGCTCGTCGATGGGCGGCGGCGCAGGCGACGCAGCCGGCGGCCGTTCGGCCTCGGCGCGCAGTTGCTGGAAGTTTCGCCGGCCGACCGCGCGCGCCAGCATGTTCAGCAGTTCGACATGGCCAGGCGTGGTCTCGCGCGCCTGCAGCTGCGCACGCAGCGACTTGGCCAGGCTCGAGACGTCGTCGGCTTGGAATGGAATGACGGTTTTCGACATGATCTACCCTCGCGTGCCGAGGTGAGCGGTGATCGCCGTTCCGATCTGGCACGGGAAGATGTGTCAGTCGATCAAGTCGGATGCAGGTTTAGCGTACCCTCGCGGGCGGCGATGCCTCGGTGAACTGCAGACCGTGGTTCTGCGATAGTCACCGGCCGCTTGGTCGTCAAGTCGCAGCAAATCGCCGATAACCGGGGCGACTGTCTTCAAGGAAGCCCCATGACCCAACCGCTCCGCATCGTCGGATTGTCCGGCAGCCTTCGCTCCGGCTCGTTCAACGCCCACCTGCTGCGCGCGGCCGCGCGGGTCGCCCCGGCCGGCATGGAGATCGAGGTCGAGACCATCCGCGGCGTGCCGCTCTACGACGGCGACGTCGAAGCGGCCGAGGGGCTGCCGGCGCGGGTCACTGAGCTCAAGGATAAGATCGCCGCGGCCGACGCCCTGTTCCTGGTCACGCCCGAGTACAACAACTCGATCCCCGGCGTGTTCAAGAACGCCATCGACTGGCTGACCCGGCCCGCCAGCGACATTCCCAAGGTGTTCGGCGGCAAGCCGGTCGCCTTCATCGGCGCCTCGCCCGGCGGGTTCGGCACTATCCTCAGCCAGGAAGCGTGGCTGCCGGTGCTGCGCACCCTGGGAACGCAGCCGTGGTTCGGGGGGCGGCTGATGGTCTCGCGCGCCCACAAGGTGTTCGACGAGTCGGGCACGATCCTGGACCCGGCCATCGAGGAGGCGTTGAAGTCCTATGTCGCCGGCTTCGGCGGCTTCGTGCGCGAGCTGAAGGCCGGGCGCGCCTAGCAGCGCCGCGGCACGCCGGGCGCGCCGAATGCGCACTCCAGCTCGGACCGCGGCCAGTCTCCGGCGTCTGCGGCGGCTTCGTAGGTCGAAAGCAGGAAGTCGGCCAGCGCCGCATCGGGGTCCGGCGCCGACCGCACGGCCTCGTAGGGCAGGACGAACTCGCCCAGACCCTCGTGGAACCCCGCCTGGGCTGGCCGTACTGTCGCCTCTCGGAAACCCTTCGGCTCGGGATAGGCGTAGGCGTAGAAGGCCGGAAACTCAACCAGGCCGCCGCCCGGCCAGAAGCCGGCGCTCGACACCTCGTGCGAGTAGGCCTCACGCGTGACACTGTCGGGCAAGTGGGGAACGCCGCCCGGATGCGGCGGGGCCGTCCGCCCCGAGAAGCGGGTCACCGCCAGGTCGAACGCGCCCCAGAACAGGTGCACGGGGCTGACCTTACCCAGGTATCCGGTGCGGAACTTCTGGAACACCCGCTCGATCTGGATCAGCGCCTGCCAGAGCCGCCACGCCGCGTCAGGGTCGTAGACTCGGATCGCCGCGTCCTGGAGGAACGGGACCGGATCGGGAATTTCGTTGGGAACGCCGTTGATCCGCACCGGCGCGCCGGTGCGCGAGAGCATCTCCTCCACCGCCCGGTAGACATGGGCGATGCTCTGTCCGGCCAGCGGGATCTCGCCGAGAAAGCCGTTGCTGGCCCTGCAGCGCAGCAGGTGCTCGCCGAAATCGAACTCCAGGTCGAACAATCCGCCGCCGTTGGGAACCGGCGAGGTGGTGAGCCCACGCGGCGAGACATAGAGCGCCACCTGCCAGCCGTGGTTGACCCAAGGCGCGCAGGCGGTGCGCGCCTTGCCAACGATCTGGCTCATCAGGTGCAGAGTCTCGAAGGTCGCGCGGTCCTTCGCATAGTCGAGGGCGGGCCAAGGGTTCGACGTCGCCTCGGCCATGGCCCGCTTCCCTCACACCAGGTCGTCGAACTCGTCGACCAACCGTTCCAGCTGGCTCATGCCCGCGGCCCAGAAGGCCTTCTCGCGCGGGTTCAGCCCGAACGGCTTTAGCGCCTCGACATAGGTCCGGGTTCCACCAGCGGCGAGCAGGTCCTCGTAGAGCGGGGCGAAGGCCTTCGGATCCTCGCGGCGCTTCTCCATCAGCCCGCGCACGAGCAGGTCGCCGAACGCGTAGGCGTAGACGTAGAATGGCGCGTGCACGAAGTGGCTGACATAGGCCCAGTAGTGCTCGTAGCCCGGGTTCAGCTTCACGGCGGGGCCCAGGCTTTCGGCCATGACGTCGAGCCAGAGGGCGCTGATGTCCTCCGGCGCCAGCTCACCGTCCTGGCGCATGGCGTGGAAGCCGGTCTCGAAGCGGTGGAAGGCGATCTGGCGCACCACCGTGTTGAGGCCGTCTTCGATCTTGCCGGCCAGCAAGCCCAGGCGTTCCTGCTTGGAGGCGCCGGCCAGCAGCCGCTCGAACACGAGGCCCTCGCCGAAGATCGAGGCGGTTTCGGCGAGCGTCAGCGGCGTGTCGGCCAGCAGGGTGCCCAGCGGCGCGCAAAGGGTCTGGTGCACGGCGTGGCCCAACTCGTGGGCCAGGGTCAGCACGTCGCGGCGCTCGCCCATGTAGTTCATGAACACGTAGGGGTGCCGGTTGGCGGTGACCGGGTGCGAATAGGCGCCCGACTGCTTGCCCGGCCGCGGCCGTGCGTCGATCCACGGATGGGTGAAGAAGGTCTGGGCGGTGTCGGCGAACTTGGGGGCCAGGTCGGCGAAGCTCTCCAGAACCATGCCGCGCGCCTCGTCCCAGCCGTAGGTGCGGGGCGCGGCGGTGTCGAGCGGAGCGTTGCGGTCCCAGTAGTCGAGGGTCTTGCGGCCCATGACCTTGGCTTTCAGCGCATAGTAGCGGTGGCTGACCGAGGGATAGGCCTCGACCACCGCGTCCTCCAGCGCCTTGACGGCGTCGGCGTCGACCTCGTTGGCCAAGTGCCGCGAGGCGGCCGGATCCGGATAGCGCCTCCAGCGGTCCTCGACCTGCTTTTCGAAGGCCAGGGTGTTCATCGACAGCGCCAGGATGGGCGTGCGTTCTTCCAGGGCCTTGGCCAGCCCCTGGGCCGCCTGCTTGCGGCGCGCGCCATCGGGATCCGACAGCCGGTTCAGTGCTTCCGACAGGGTCAGGTTCTCGCGCCCGACCTTGGCGACCAGTCGGGCCAGCGTCTCGTCGAACAGCCGCGTCCAGTTGGCGACCGCAGGGCCGCGATCGATCAGCAGCCGCTCCAGGTCCGCGGTCAACTCATGCGGACGCGACAGGCGCACGCGGCGCATCCAGGGCCGCCAGCGGGCGGCGGGCGGATGAGCCTTGAAGGCCATCTCGATTTCGCTGTCCTCGAGCTGGTTGAGCTCCAGGGTGAAGAACAGGCTGTCGGCGGCGATCTGCGAGGAGCGCGCCCGCAGGTCGGCCTCGAACTTGGCCCAGGCCGGATCGTCCCTCGCCACCGAGGCCGACAGCGCCGCATAGGCGCCCACGCCCCAGAGGCCGTTTGTGGCGCTCTCGTAGAGGCCGATCCCATGGTCGAGCACCTCGCCCAGCCGCAGCGGGTCGGTGCGCATCGCGGTGAAGCGTCCCTTCAGCTTGACCAGTTCGTCATTCGCCGCCTTGGCCGCAGCGAGGTCGGCCTCGATCTTCGGATCCTCGCGCCCCGAATACAGGTCGGCGAGATTCCACTCGGGCAGGGTGTCCAGTTTCACGGGAGCGTTCATGCGCTCAGAGATAGCCCCTCGGCGGCGTGGTCGCTAGCCGGGGACGCGCCCATCGACGCGCCCCCGGCGGCGAACCTAGCTCTTCGGCGGAGGCCCGCCCTTGGCCGGCGCGGCGGCGGGCGGGGCGGCGGCGGTTCCCTGCACGGCGCGGGCTTCGGTCAGCACATAGGCCCGCAGGTCCTCGGCGCCCTTGGCGTCGATGAAGCGGCTGAAGCTGGCCATGCCGCGTTCGGCAAGCGCGCCGTCGATCAGCACCGACTTCCAGCTGTCGGACGACAGCAGCATCTGCGAGCGGCGCAGGTCGGGCAGGTAGGTCCCGGTGGCGTTGGGGCCGTGGCAGACTTGGCAGTTCTGGTGGAACAGCGCGAAGCCGCGCTTGGCGTCGCCGGTCGAGGTGACGCCCGTCAGGTCGATCTCCAACTTCTCAGGCCGCACATAGGCCGGCGCCGTCGCTTTGCCGCCCAGCTTGAAGACCATGAGACGGCCCGGCAGGCGCGGACGGTCGGGCAGGACGAACGGCGCCGACAGCGCGCCGGCCCCGCCGTAGCCGACCATCTGGGCGACGTACTGCTCGCCGTCGATCTCATAGGTCATCGGCGCCGCGATGACGCCGTTGTCGGTCTGGTAGGACCAGAGCTTCTTGCCGTCGCTGGCGCTGTAGGCGGCGAACTCGCCCTGGGCCGCGCCCTGGAAGATCAGGCCGCCGCCGGTCGACAGTACGCCGGCGTTCCAGAAATAGGGGTGCTGGATCGTGAAGCGGGCCTTCTGGGCGACCGGGTCCCAGGCGATCAGTTCGCCCTTCACCATCGCCTTGAGCGCGGCGATCTGGGCCTTGTCGGTGGGCAGGGCGTTGGCGAGGAAGTCCGTGCCGACGTTCCAGCCGCCGGCGCGGTAGGTGTAGCCCTTGTCCGGGGTGTAGGCGAAGGGGATCACCTGGGCCGGGATGTAGACCAGGTTTTCCTTGGGGTTGAAGGCCATCGGGTGCCAGTTGTGGGCGCCGAAGGGCGCCGGCACCTGCAGCGACGGGGCGTTTTCGTAACGCACGCCGGGGTTTTCGATCGGTCTGCCGGTGGCGGGATCAACCCCCTTGGCCCAGGTGATCGGCACATAGGGCTTGGCCGAGATCAGCTGGCCGTTGGTGCGGTCGAGAACGTAGAAGAAGCCGTTTTTCGGCGCCTGCATCAGCACCTTTCGGGCGGCGCCTCCCACATTCATGTCAGCCAGGATGATGTGCTGGGTGGCGGTGTAGTCCCAGCTCTCGCCCGGCGTCGTCTGATAGTGCCAGACGTACTCGCCGGTGTCGGGCTTCAGCGCCAGGATCGAGGACAGGAAGAGGTTGTCGCCCTTGCCGTCCGAGCGCTTCACGTGGTTCCACGGCGTGCCGTTGCCGACCCCCGCATAGAGGATGTCGAGCTCCGGATCGTAGGCCATGGCGTCCCAGACCGTGCCGCCGCCGCCGGTGGCCTTCCAGCCCTCGCCGAACCAGGTGGCCGCGCCCTTCTCCTTCATGACCTTGTCGGAGGCGGCGTTGTCCGGCTGACCGTTGGGATTGGGCGTGGTGTAGAAGCGCCAGACCAGCTTGCCGTCGTTGGCGTTGTAGGCCGACAGGTAACCGCGCACGCCGTACTCGGCGCCGCCGTTGCCGATCAGCACCTTGTCCTTGATGACCCGCGGCGCGCCGGTGATGGTGTAGGGGCGCGAGGTGTCGGTGGTCTGCACCGACCAGACCTGCTTGCCGGTCGCCGCGTCGAGGGCGATCAGGCGACCGTCGAGCGCGCCGACATAGACCTTGCCCTTCCAGACCGCGACGCCGCGGTTGACCACGTCGCAGCAGGCGTCGAAGCCCTTCTTGCCGTCGACCTTGGGATCGAACGACCACTTGAGCGCGCCGGTCTTGGCGTCGAAGGCGAAGACCTTGGACCACGACGTCGTCGTGTAGAGCGTGCCGTCGACGACGATCGGCGTCGCCTCCTGGCCGCGATCGGTGTCGAACTCGTACATCCAGGCCAGGCCGAGCTGACCGACGTTGCTGGCGTTGATCTTGTCGAGCGGGCTGTGGCGCTGCTCGTCATAGGTCCGGCCGTAAGACAGCCATTCGCCGTTGCCGGCCGCCGCGGCGATGCGCTCGCCGTCGACATTGCCGGCCTTGGCCGTCTCGGCCTTCTGACTGCATGCGGCCAAGACCGCCGCCACGACGATGACCGCCGCCAGCTTCAAGCTCTTCATGGTGCGCCTCCCAGCGGCCGTCATCACGCGGCCGTTAGCGGGACTATGCGCCGATGATTTTCGGGGGCAAGGGCGCCGCTAGGTCACCTTCCGCGGCCGATCCAGGGCGAAGGCGACCAGGCCCAGAACCAGGTAGACGGCCAGCGCCGTGCCGCCCAGTCCGGCCGCATCGCCGTCGCCTGGCATGACCATGGCGACGATCTGCACGGCCACCAGCAACGTCGTGAACACCAGCACCGGCCAGAGCGTCCGGCCCTGACGTCCGCGCACGAAGGCCCAGGCCGCGGCGCCGAGGCCCAGCAGACCGATCTCCACGGCCTGCTCGGGGACAGGATAGTTCCAGAGCCCGAAGCCGACCTTGGTCCCGCCGAACCAGAGCTCCAGGTCCGGGCGGTGAACGAGCAGGTCGGTCAGCCAGTGCGAGAAGACGACCAGGGCGATGGCGATCGCCGCGCCCCAGGGCAGCCGCGCGGCCCGCGCGAGCAGCAAGCCCGCCAGCGACCACAGCACCACCGCCGGCAGACTGTGGGTGAAGGGCATGTGGTAGAGGTCCAGCGCGCTGCCCGGCAGGCTCGGATCGATGCGCACCTTCTCCACGCCGGCCATGACCAGCGCGCCCCAACCAATGTCGATGGCCTGTGCCGCGATCACGTAGCTCCAGAGCGGGGCGCGCGGCTCGATGGCCTTGGCGGCGAGAGAAGCAGCGTAGTGTCCGACGAACATGGCGCGGGGCTCCGGTGGACCAGGCCGCCAAGGTTGAGCTTGGCGGCCTGCCGCGCAACCACCCAATTCCGAACCCCAGCCATTCGGAAAACGGCTAGGCGAGGAACTCCACCAGCGCCGCGGCGAACTGCGGGGCGGCCACGACGCTGCGGTGGTCCCCCGGCGCGATCCGCACCTGGGCGCCGTCGATCGCGGCGGCCAGGCGCTCGGGCCGGGCGGCCAGCGGATCGTTGTCGCCGGCCAGCACCAGGGTCTGGGCCGTGATGTCCTCCAGCGGAATGCGGCTGGCGTGGACCACCTGCGCCTGGGCGGCCAGGGCCTTGCGGTCGGCGCCGGTGGCGTCGGCCAGCTGACGGAAGCCGCGGGCGGCAGGCGGGATATCGGCCGGGTCGTCGGCCAGCAGGGCTTTGACGATGTCGCGGTTGTCGACGACCCGGGTGTCGACCCCGCCTTGAGCGAGGATGCCGTCGCCGACGCCGCCGATGACCAGGCGGCGGATGCGCGGTTCGCGCGTGCCCGCGATCAACGAGACGATGGCGCCCATGGAATAGCCGACCAGGTCGAACTCCGAAAAGCTCAGGTGGTCGATCAGTTCGGAGACGTCCCGAGCCATGCGATCCTCGCCGTAGAACGCAGGATCGTGCGGCTTGTCGGACTCGCCGTGGCCGCGCGCATCGACGGCGATCACGCGGCGGCCCGCCGCGGTCAGGGCGGCGATGACGCCCGCCCCCAGCCAGTTGAGCTTGGCGTTGGCCCCGAACCCGTGATGCAGCACCACCGGCGGGCCCGGCAACTCCGCGCCCCATTCGTGCCAGACGATCCCAACACCGTCGGAAGTCTCGAACCGCTCGCCCATTTCGTATTCCCCCTATCCGATTTCGTAGACGCGCAACCGGACCCGGTCGGCGGCCCGCTCACCGACCGCCAGGGCCAGCAGCCGGTTCAGCCGCTCCAGCCCCGGCGCCGCGGTGCGCAGCCGCACCGCGGTGCGGAAGTAATAGCTGGCCGGATCGACCGCCTCGCCGCGGGCCAGCGCCGCCAGCACCTCCGGCGGGCCGTGACGCAGACCTTCGGAGCGGACCTCGACGGTCCCCTGCCCGGCGATGTCGAGGACGTAGTGGGCGGCGATATCCATGCGCCCGTCCGGCCATAGGGTCTGCCAATCCCCGCCGCCCGGCAGCACGACGCCGTCCAGCCCTCCGCCGACCGTCCCGCCGATGATCGGAATGAAGCGCCGGCCGTGCGGCGAGGCGTCGACCGACACCGGCGCCCCGACCAGGACCTCCAGCATCATCAGCGGCGCGAGTTCGGGCGTCATGCTTGCGTCTCCTTCGGGCGCAGTCCGGTCAGCACCTTGTAGCGGGCGGCGATGGCCTCAAGCTCGCCGGCCGCGAAGACGTCCTCGATGCGCTCGAATCCTTGGGGCGCGCGCTCGTGGGCCAGCTGCATGCACTGCTCAGGGCCGTTGCCGCGATTGGCGACGACGATGGCCGCGGTCGGGCCGAGACGGGCCTGTTCGTAGGCGGCGAGACCGCTCGCGGGATCCGGCGCTGCGGCCAGCGCCCGGGCCAGGGCCCGGGCGTCGAGGATCGCCTGGCTCGCGCCGTTGGAGCCGATCGGATACATCGGGTGTGCGGCGTCGCCGAGCAGAGTGACCGCGCCATGCGTCCAGCGCGGCAGCGGATCGCGGTCGACCATCGGATACTCGTAGACCGCCGGCGCGCCGGTGATCAGGCCGGGCACGTCCAGCCAGTCGAAACGCCAGTCCTCGAACCGCGGCAGGAAGTCCTCCAGCGCGCCGCGCCGGTTCCAGTCCTCGCGCCGAAGGCGTTCGGGCAGGCTTAGCTCGGCGATCCAGTTGATCAACTGGCGGCCATCGGCCTGCACCGGCGCGATCGGATAGGCGACGAACTTCTGGTCCTGCCAACCGGCCATGATCATGGTCGCTCCGGTCAGGAAGGGCGCGGCCAGGGTCGTGGCGCGCCAGAGCGTCCGGCCCGAATAGACGGGCGGCCCTTCGTGCGGGAACCACGCCGCCCGCGCCGTCGAATGGATGCCGTCCGCGGCGATCAGGATGTCGCCCCGCGCCGTGAGTTCGTCGCCCGACGCGGAGACAAAGGTCGCCGCGCCATCCTGGGTGAAGCGCGCGAGTCGCCGATCGCAGACGACCCGCTCTAGGCCGAGGCGCTCACGCGCCGCTTCCACCAGCACCGCCTGCAGGACGCCGCGCGGCAGCGACAGCTGCGGCGTCGCATGGCCTGCGTAACGGCCCCGCGGCTCGCCCCAGATGCGTTGGCCGAGGCGGTTGAAATAGACCAGTTCGCGTGTCGCTACGGCCTGGGCCGCCAGCGCATCCATGAGACCGAGCTCGGCGAGCACTTCGCCTGCATGGGGGAGAAGATTGATGCCGACGCCCAGCGGCAGAACCTCCTGGACGGCCTCAAAGACGGTGACGTCATGCCCATCGGCGTGGAGCGCCAGGGCGGCGGCCAGACCGCCGATGCCGGCGCCGGCTATGATCGCTTTCATCGTCGCCTCCCTGGCCATGGCGCTTCACGCGCGCCATTTGTTATGCACCATAACAATATAGATTTCGACTTCAATGCCCCGCCGCGAACGGCGATGAACGCAGGACGTGGAGGCGATGCGATGAGCGAACGGTTCGAACCGCGGCGGCCAGGCGTCGACTATGGGGTGCTGGACGAACTGGTCGGCTATGGCCTGCGCCGGGCGCAGATCCGCATGACGGAGGCTTTCGACGCCCGCCTGGGCCCCGAAGGCGTCACCACCCAGCGCTTCTCGGCCCTGGCGCTGATCGACGCCAATCCAGGGCTCAAGCAGACCGAGTTGGCCGCGATCATGGGCATCGCCCGTTCCGGCGCCCTGGCGATCGTCGACGCCCTGGCCGCGCAGGACCTGATCGAGCGCCGGCCGGTCCCTGGTGACGGCCGCGCCCACGCACTGCACCTGACCGACCACGGGCGCACGCGGCTGCCGCAGATCGTGGACCTGGTGCGCGCGCACGACCGCGACCTGACCGAAGGGTTCACGGCGGACGAGGTCACGACCCTGCGCGCGCTGCTGGAGCGGATCCGGACCTAGGAGCGGCGCGGCGGCGGGCCGACCGGCGGAGCGCTGGACTGCAGCGCCTCGCGCATCTGGCGATTGTCGGCCTCGACCTCTCGGATCATCGCGCGGAAGCGCGGATCGCCGCGGATCGGCGCCATAATCGGATAGGTGTCCAGCCGGGTGAACAGGTCGAGGTCGTAGAGCGAGCGGTAGCCGCTATCGATCGCCGCGCGCAGTTCGGCCAGGGCGCGGTCGTGCTCCTCCAGCATCACATAGGCCTTCACCCGGGCGATCCGCCGCCCGTTGGGCTGACGCAGGCCGGGCTTGGGCTCGGTGGCGGCCAGCATGGCCAGCAGAATGCGCCGGGCCTGTCCCTTGTCGCCGGTGCGGTCGATCACATAGGCCGCGTCGACCGCCTCGTTGGCCAGACGCGTGGAGACCTTGGGCGACGGCGTGAAGAGCTCAGGGGACATCACCAGCCACTCAGCGCGCGCCTGGTCGTACTGTCCGAGTTGCGAGGAGGCGAGCGCCAGCCCGCTGTGCCAGAGCGGATCGGCCTCGGGTTCGGCCAGCTTGGCGCGCGAGAGGGTCGCCAGCCCGGTGAAATCGCCGGCGATGATCAGGCGGACGGCCTGGGCGACCGGCCCCACCACCGGGTGATCGGTCCACGGCGTCAGAGCGCGGTCGGCCTCGGCCGGCAGACCCAGGTTGTAGTAGAGATTAGCGAGCTGGATCGACGAGGCCGGATCCGTCTGCGGCTCCGCGGCCATCCGGTACCAGACCACCGCCTGGTCCAGGCGACCCTGTTCGATCAATACGTCGCCAAGCTGTTCCTTGGCGTCGATAAACTCGGGGAACAGCTCGATGTTGGCGCGCAGCCGTTGCTCGGCCTCGTCGAGACGGCCGGTGGCCACGAGAGAGCCGGCCAGGGCGTTGTTGGCGATGCGGTCGAGGGGATCGACCTCCAGCGCGCGCCGAAGATAGGTCACCGCCTCCTGCGGGCGCCGAGGCGCAAGGAAGTCGCCATAGAGACTGAGAGCTTCCGGATCGCGGGGGGCCAGATCGACCGCGCGCTTGTAGGCGGCCTCAGCGTCGACCTCGGCCTGGGCTGAGCCTTCGCGGATGAAGCGTATCGCCGCGACCATGCCCTTGGCGATGTAGGCGGACGAGGATTGCGGATCGAGCTCCAGGGCCTTGGCGATCTGTTCCTCGGCGCTGCGCACGGCCGGGCTGAAATCGCCCTCCAGATGGTTCTGGGCCAGATAGGCGGTTGTGTAGGCGTAGGCGGCGCGGACGTCGGCGTTGCCCGGCTCCATATCGATCAGCCGACGATAGATCGCCTGGGCGGCCATCACATGGTCCTTGCCGCGCCGGCGCAGCTGGCCCTTGGCGACCACCTCCAGGCGATAGGCTTCCGGATCGCGCTGCGCCTGGCGTGCGACCGCGGCTTCGCCGCCGCCGGCTCGCAGTTCTGCCTTGAGCGCGGTGGCCACGCCGTCGGCGATCTCGGTCTGGATCGCGAAGGCGTCGTTCATCGGCCGGTCGTAAGTCTCCGACCACAGGTGAAAGCCGTTCTTGACGCTGACCAGCTGGCAAGTGACCCGCAAACGGTCGCCCGAGCGCCGCACGCTGCCCTCCACCACATGGGCGACGTTGAGCTTCTTGCCGATCTCGCGGATGTCCTCGTTCTTGCCCTTGAAATAGAAGGCGGAGGTGCGGCCGGCGACCTTGAGATCCGGCACCTGGGCGAGGCTGTTGGTGACCTCCTCGGTCAGGCCGTCAGCGAAATACTCGGCGTCCTTAGCGGCGCTGAAGTTGGCGAACGGCAGCACCGCCACCGACTTGCTGGGGGCGGCCGTGAGGCCCGGCCCATCGCCGCCGCGCAGCGAACCGGCCAGGCCGACGGCGCTGGCGACGAAGATCACCACGCCCGCGCCGATCGCGGCGAGCGCCGTCCAATCCATCCAGTTCATGCGCTTGGGCGCATCGTCGCCCGTGGCCCGAGTGCGCCGGATGGTCCCGTCGGGTCCCAGCTCGAACGCCCAGGTCAACATCAGGGTCAGCGGCAGGCCGATGGCCAGCAGCAATAGGGTGGTGACCGACAGCCACTTGGGCAACTCGAAGGTTTCGAACACTGTCCTGGCGACCTGGAACACGCCCCAGGCGGTGACCGTGTAGACCCCGGCCACGCGCACGACATTGCGCGTCTTCAGTTCGTTCAGGAAGGTGCGAAGGTTCAACTCAGCCCACTCCTACCCACTCACGAGTACGCGTCAGACGAGTCCCAGAAGAAGCTGAACACAGAACCGGGTTATTCGGAAGTCGGGAGCTGGAACGCGGCCATCGGGCCGTTAACCCCCGACTCAGGACTCCGAAACCCGGCCTTTACCCCGCCCATGTATCAATCCGGCTCAACAAGAGCCTCGTTCGACCAAGCCATCGGCGAAACGAGCGTCCGATTCCAGGTGTGGGTGTTTCAAATGACCAAGACGGTCCTTGTCGTCGATGACGACCCGACGCAGCGCCGGCTGATCCAGGCCGTGCTGGAACGCGAAGGCTTCGCCGTGGCCCACGCCGAGAACGGCGATGCGGCGATCACGCGCCTGCAGTCGGGCGCCTCGACGGACATCGTTCTGCTCGACCTCGTCATGCCTGGCATGAGCGGCCAGGACACCCTGAAGGAGATGCGCGCGCGCAACTTCGCTCAGCCGGTGATCGTGCTGACCGCGACCGGCGGCATCGACACCGTCGTCCAGGCCATGCAGGCCGGGGCCAGCGACTTCTTCATCAAGCCGGCCAGCCCGGAACGGATCATCGTCTCGATCCGCAACGCGCTGTCGATGGGCGCCCTGAAGGGCGAGGTCGACCGACTGAAGAAGCATGCCAGCGGCCGCACCAGCTTCGCCGACATGGTTGGAAACTCGCCGGCGATGACGATGGTCAAGCGCATTGGCGAGCGGGCGGCCAAGTCGTCCATCCCGATCCTGATCACCGGCGAAAGCGGCGTCGGCAAGGAAGTCATCGCGCGCGCCGTGCATGGATCGTCCGACCGCGCCGGCAAGCCCTTCGTGGCCGTGAACTGCGGCGCCCTGCCAGAGAACCTGGTCGAGAGCATCCTGTTCGGCCACGAGAAGGGCAGCTTCACCGGCGCGACCGACAAGCACCTGGGCAAGTTCCAGGAGGCCAACGGCGGCACCCTGTTCCTCGACGAGGTCGGCGAGCTGCCGCTGGACATGCAGGTCAAGCTGCTGCGCGCCCTGCAGGAGAGCGAGATCGACCCGATCGGCTCCAAGCGCTCGATCAAGGTCGACGTGCGGATCGTCTCGGCGACCAACCGCGACCCGGCCCAGGCCGTGAAGGACGGGCTGTTCCGCGAGGACCTGTTCTATCGCCTGAACGTCTTCCCGATCGAGGCCCCGTCGCTGCGCACCCGGCGCGAGGACATCCCGGCCCTGGTCGACCACTTCATCCGCCGCTTCAACGTCGAAGAGGGCAAGAGCGTCGTCGCGGCCTCGGCCGAGACCCTGGCCTTCCTGACCGCCTACGATTGGCCGGGCAATGTCCGCCAACTGGAAAACGCGGTCTATCGCGCCATCGTGCTAGCCGACGCACCGTATCTGCAGCCTTTCGACTTCCCGGCGATCTCCGGGGTCGCGGCGCCGCCGCCGGAAGCCTTCGAAGCCGTCGCCAGCCAACGCCCGGTCACGCTGCCGACAGCCGAGGAGCTGGTCGCCGAAATGCCCGCCGACGCTCCGGTCCGCATCCTCGACCACCGCGGCCATCTGCGGACTTTGGAAGAGATCGAGCGCGACCTGATCGCCCTGGCCATCGAGATCTATGCCGGCCACATGAGCGAAGTCGCCCGCCGGCTCGGCATCGGCCGCTCGACCCTCTATCGCAAGGTCCGCGAGCAAGGCCTGGAAGACGCGGTCAAGGGCGCCGGCGGCGAGGAAGACGCCAGCGCGGTGGCTTAGAATGCGCCGCCCATCCCCGCGAAGGCGGGGACCCAAGCTGCCTCGGACCATGGACGCTCCGCATAGATCCCCGCCTTCGCGGGGATGAGCGGGTTTGGGGGGCTCAATCTTCCGAGTACGATTTCGGTCGCCGCCGGAAGGGCTTCTTCTCGCCCTTCGCCTTGGCGGCGATCTCCTTGAGCTTCACGGCCTGCATGACCGAGAGCGCCTCGCCCGCGCCGCCCTTCTCAGGGTCGCCGAAGGCGCGGCCGTAGGTCTTCACGCGGTCCTCGACAGAGCCGAGGAACTCCCCCTCCCAGTCCGAAAGTTCGACCTCCGCGCGTTCGGCCTGGCGGCGAACGCGCTTGAGGGCATTGAGCGCGGCCCGTTTGGCCTGCGCCTTCCGATCTGGCGGGGAGCGCTTCAAATCTCTCCGATGGCCGAGAGATAGAGGTCGAGGATCGCCTCTTCCTCCAGCCGCTTGGCGCGGTCCTGCTTGCGGATGCGGACCACCTTGCGCAGCACCTTGACGTCGAAGCCGTTGCCCTTGGCTTCGGCGAAGACCTCTTTGATCTGCTCGGCGATCTCGGTCTTTTCCTGCTCGAGGCGCTCGATGCGCTCGATGATGCTCTTGAGCTGGCCCTGGGCGGCCTGGTTCAGGATGTCGCCGTGGGAATTGTCGTCGGACATGGGCTTAAGCGTCTCACAGCTCGAGGTTTGCGGAAAGGCGGCGGAAACTAGCGGGGCGACCGCCCCCTGTCATCCGCCCTGCTGAACCTTCGCCTTGGCCGACCGTTGAGACGGATCGACGCGGAGTTTTCGCCATGCCCCATTCACGCACCCGTCCGAGCCGCAGCGACGCCGAGGCTGCTGTCCGCACGCTGATCGAGTGGGCCGGCGACGACCCCGACCGCGAAGGCCTGCTCGACACGCCCGGCCGCGTCGTCCGCGCCTATGAGGAACTGTTCTCAGGCTACGAAAGCGATCCGCGCGAGTACCTCGAGCGCACCTTCGAGGAGGTGGCCGGCTACGACGAACTGGTGGTGTTGCGCGACATTCGGGTGGTCAGCTTCTGCGAGCACCACATGCTGCCGTTCCTGGGCAAGGCGCATGTCGGCTACCTGCCGTCCGACCGGGTGGTCGGAATCTCGAAGCTGGCCCGGGTGGTGCATGGCTTCGCCCGGCGGCTGCAGATCCAGGAGAAGCTGACCTCCGAGATCGCCGGCGCCATCCACGACATCCTGCAGCCGCGGGGCGTGGGCGTGGTCATCGTCTCCGAGCACAGCTGCATGACCATGCGCGGGGTGAACACCCCCGGCTCGCGCCTGACCACCAGCAGCCTGACCGGGGTGATCCGCGACGATCCGCGCACCCGTCAGGAGTTCCTCGAATTCGTCAGGAACGGCTGAACCGCCGCGCCGCGTAGGGCGGCGGCGGCGGCGGCCCGCCTTCGAGCGCGGGCGCCAGCAACGCGATCACCGTCTCGACCAGCCGCTCGATCCCCTGCGGCAGCCGGGCCTGCGCGACCGTCCAGTACCGCCAGGTCGTGGAGTCCAGATAGTAGGCGTAGATCGCCAGGTCGAAGAGCGCCCCGTCCGGCCAGGTCGAGCCGAACCGCTTGAGCTGGGCGACGACGCCGTCGGCCATCTCCTGGGCGTGGACCGGTTCGACCTCGGCCAGCCGCGGGAAGTGGTCGAACGCGGCGCTCATCGACAGGCCGTAGCCGACCGCCTCCTCGCGTTCCTTGATCTGGCGGATCCAGCGGCGGAAGAACGCCCGCCAGTCGGTCTCGCCGTCGTCCTGCGCCTCGCGCGCCTCGCCGCGGATCTCGGCCAGCCGCGCCTCATAGAGCGCCAGGACGATCGCCTCCTTGTTCGGGAAGTACTGGTAGATCGAGCCGACCGAGACGCCCGACTCCGCGGCGATCGCCGGGGTGGTCAGGGCGGCCGGCCCATCGCGGTTGAGGATCGCCTGGGTGGCGTTCAGCACCCGCTGGATACGGGCCTTGGCCCGCGCCTGGGTCGGCAGCTTGCGAGGGGTGAGAGTCGCGCTCATCGCCCCTCTCCTAGCACGCCGAAGCTCACTGCGCCTGGGACTGCGCCCGCATGCTGGCGCTGAGCGCGTCGAACATGGCGAAGGTCTCCAGCGCCATCGGATCGTCCCAGGCCGCGGTCCAGGCGCTGGTCTTCACCACCACCAGATCGAGCTCCGGATTGACCATCAGGAACTGGCCGTAGATGCCCTCGCCTGTGAAGGCGCGGTCCTGGCCCGGGATCAGCCACCACTGATAGCCGTAGCCCAGCGGGCCGTCGCCGAGCTTGCCGTACTGCACCTGCGGCCGCTGCGGCTGGGTGGCCAGCGCGATCCAGCCCTTGGGCAGCACCTGGCGGCCGCCGACCACGCCGTCGTGGGCGGCGAGGTAGCCGAAGCGGGCATAGTCGCGCAGCCGGATCAGCAGGCCGCCGGCGGCGACCTCGCGGCCGGCGTCGCCCGGCTGGTCGAGGATCCAGCGGGCCTCGGCCTCGGCGCCCATCGGCTTCCAGAGCTTCTCGGTCATGTAGTCGGCGGGCCGCACGCCGGTGGCCTTGGTCAGCAGCGCGCCGAGGATTTCGGTGTCGGCGCTCGCGTAGTTGAACTTGGCGCCCGGCGCGCGGGCCGACTTGAACTGGCGCGAGTAGTCGTAGAGCCCGCCCTGGTTGGCGTCGAACCGGCCGAGGAAGCCAGCGATCCCCGACTTGGCGCTGGTATACTCCTCGTCGAACGCGGTGCCCGACGACATCTCCAGCACGTCCTTGATGGTGGTCTTCTCATAGGCCCCGCCCTTGAGATCGGGCAGGTAGTCGATCATCGGATCGTCGAGACTGCGGATCTTGCCCTCGGCCAACGCGATGCCGATCAGGGTCGAAACGAACGACTTGCCGACCGAGAACGAGACGAAGCGGCTGTCAGGCGAGGCGCCCATGTAATAGCGCTCGTGCAGGATCTGGTCGCCGCGCAGGATCAGCAGGCCGCTGGTGCGGGTGTCGGCGGCGAAGTCCTCCAGGGTCTTGGTCTTGCCTTGATAGGCGTAGGTGAAAGCCAGCGGAGCGGTCGGTTCCTTCAGCGCCATCGGCGTCACGGCCGGCGCGATCCGCCGCGAGGGGAACAGCTCCTCCATGTTGTGGAAGGCGCCCGGCGCATTGGCCGGCGCGCCCCAGGTACCGCGCACCCCGACGCGGTCCTGCGCCCCGGCCCCGCCGGCGGCCATCAAGGCCAGCGCCATCGCACTCGCCGCAAACATCCTGCTCATCGCCTTCCCCTTTTGCCGTGGAGGCCCTGCCGGCCTCACTTGATACAAATGTGAACTAACATTCATATCTTTGGCAAGAGGGCGTCGCCGGCCGGTGTCGGCGGCTATAGGAGGCCGCGGGCCTCCAGGGCCAGACGGACATCGGCCGGATCGGTGAAGTGATGGACGTCGAAGCCGAACTCGCGGGCGCTGGCGATGTTGGCCGCCGAGTCGTCGAAGAACAGCACGTCGGCCGGCCCCAGCACGAACTGCTCGCAGGCGTGGGCGTAGAAGGCCGGATCCGGCTTCAGCAGCCCGACATGGGCCGAGACCACATAGTCGGCCAAACGCTTGAAGGCCGGGCTCATGGCCACCGTCCCCGGAAAGGTCTCGTGCGACATGTTGGTCACGCCGTACTGCGGCACGCCCGCGGCGTGCAGGGCCTCGATGGCCGCCTCGGTCTCGGGAATCGGCCCTGAGAACATGTCCCACCACCGGGTCTCCCAGGCGTGGATGGCGTCGGCGTATTCGGGAAACTGCTCAAGCAGCGGCGCGCGATTGTCCGCGAACGTCACCCCGAGGTCGTGGGCGACGTGCCATGTCATGTTGCAGACATGAGAAAGGAACCGGTCGCATTCGGCCGGTTCCTTGAAAATCTCTTGGTAAAGCGTGCGCGGATTCCAGCGCACGATCACATTACCGATGTCCCAGAGGACGGCCTTGGGAGCCATCCTCGTCGCCTCAGCCTTGCTTGGCTTTGAAACGCGGGTCGGTCTTGTTGATGACGTAGACCACGCCCTTGCGACGCACGAGCTTGCAGTCGCGGTGGCGAGTCTTGAGCGACTTAAGCGAGCTTCTGACCTTCATGGACCTATCTCAAGGCTCCGGACCGGGTCCGGCGGGGTTATCTACAGAGCGGGCGCGTATACGGGCCGGGGCACCAAGAGTCAACGGCGCAGCGGCGTCGAGATGGTCGCGCCCGCCTCGCGGCCTTGTGATTGAGGCCCGCCCGGGGCACGGCTAGGTTGCTCCTTATGGACCGTCGCCTGTTTCTTGTCTTGCTCCTCGCCGGCTGCGCCGGTCCCGCTCCGCCGCCGCCCACGCACGCGCCGCCGCCGCCCCCGCCTCAGGTTCCGCCATCCGTCCTGCCCCCCGCCCTTGTGTCCCCTGCGACGTCGGGCGACGCCGGCTATGACGCCTGGCGCAGCGACTTCCGCGGCCGCGCGATCGCCGCCGGGCTGCCTGCGGCGCTGGTGGACCGCGAGATGGCCGGCCTGACGCCCAATCCGCGGGTCATCAGCCTCGACTCGGCCCAGCCCGAATTCTCCAAGCCGATCGGCGACTATGTGAAGGGCGTGATAAGCGCCGACCGCATCGCCCGCGGCCAGCGCTATCGCAACGACCTGCCGTTCTGGCCGGGGATCGAACAGCGCTTCGGCGTGCCGCGTGACATCCTGCTCGCGGTCTGGGCCATGGAGAGCGCCTTCGGAGCGGTCCAGGGCGACTTCGACGTCGTCCGCTCGATGTCGAGCCTAGCCTATCACGGCCGCCGCCGCGCCTGGGCCGAAGGCGAGCTGATCGCCACCCTGAAGATCATCCAGTCGGGCGAGGCCAGCCGCGCCCAGCTCAAGGGCTCCTGGGCCGGCGCCATGGGCCAAACCCAGTTCCTGCCCTCCAACTATATCTCCACCGCCGTCGACGGCGACGGCGACGGCAAGCGCGACATCTGGGGCTCGCCGAACGACGCCCTGGCCTCGGCCGCCAACCTGCTGGCCAAGGGCGGCTGGGTCCGCGACCAGGCCTGGGCGCGGGAAGTCGTGCTGCCCGCCGGGTTCGACTACAGCTTGACCGAGGGCCCCAAGGAGGCTCCGCCCTACTGGGAGGCCCTAGGCGTCAAGCCGGCCGACGGAGGCCCCTGGAAAGCCGCGGAGCAGGCTCCGGCGCAGCTCGTCGCCCCGGCGGGCGCGAGCGGCCCGATCTTCCTGCTGTTCCCGAACCACTTCGCGATCCGCAAGTACAACAACTCCACGGCCTACGCCCTGGGCATCGGGCTGCTGGCCGACGCCTTCGCCGGCAGCGCGCCGCTGGTGAAGCCCTGGCCGGTCGAGACGCCGCTGGCGATCAGCGACCGCATCGGGGCGCAGGCCGCCCTGGCCAAGCTCGGCTTCAATCCGGGCTCGCCGGACGGCGTGGTCGGGGTGAACACCCGCACGGCGCTGCGGGCCTGGCAGAAGTCGCGCGGCCTGATCGCCGACGGCTACCTGTCGATGGAGATGGTACGGCGGCTGAACGTCGAAGCCGGCGCGGCGCCGAACTGATCAACGAGATGCTCCCCCGCTGGGGGAGCAGTCAGCGGAGATGCTAGGCATCGATCCACCTCCCCCAAGAGGGGAGGATTTAGTTGCGCCTAGACGCCGCCCTCGTCGCTCTTTTCCAGGGTCGCCATGGCCGCGTCGGCGCGGGTGGCCGGCTGCGGGTGCGCGTTGCGCAGCTGCGGATTGCGGAAGGCGTAGATCAGCATCAGCACCATCAGGCCGCCGCAGAGGATGAACGGCGCCGGGGCGATCCGCTCGTAGAGCCAGACGAAGAACGGGGCGAGCACCACGTTCACCCCGTTCACCGCCGCGATGGCCCCGGCGACGCGCGCCTGCTCGTGCATGCCGACCGCCAGCGACGAGCCGGCGGTGAAGCCTGGGCGGGCCAGCCCGAAGCCGAGGCTCGAGATCGCATAGCCCGCCACCACGGCCCCATAGGTCGGCTGGAAGGCGACGATGACGTTGCCCAGCGCGGCGACAGCCACGCCCCAGCGCAGCAACTGGCGCGGAGTCATCTCGAACATCCGGATGATGCCCCACTGGGCGAGCAATCCGGCCATGGCGCCGAACATCATGGCGATGGCGATGAAGCCCTGCGCCTGCAGCGGCGATAGCTGGAGCTTGTCGATGATCAGGAAGCCGAGGGTCTGGCCCTGGGCCGTCTGGCAGACCGCGACGATGAAGCCGTAGATCAGGAACGGCGTGACGCGCGGATCGCGCCACATCGGCTTTTCCTTGGTCGCGTCGCCGCCGGTCGCGTCCTTGGCGACCGCGGCCTTCACCGGCGCGACCGGCATGTGCTTGCTCTCCGGCAGGAACTTCCAGACCACGAAGAGCATGGCGCCCGCCAGCACGGCGAAGCCGAGCATCGGCCCCGACAGCCCGACGAACGGCAGGACGAACAGCGGCGCCACGAACGGCCCGATGACGGTGCCCAGACCGAACGCGCCAGCCAGGCTGGACATGGATTGGGTGCGCTTTTCCGGGGGCGTGTGCTCGGCCACATAGGCCTGGGTCGCCGGATTGGACGCCGCTCCGAAGAGGCCGAACAGAGCCCGGGCGAACAGGAACAACACGAAGATCACCATCGGCGCCGCCAGCTTGTGCAGGCCGGCCATCACCACCAGGGCGCAGGCGATCATCGAGAACATGAACCCGGAGAGCCCGATCAGCATCAACGGCTTGCGGCCGTGACGATCGGAGGCTCGCGCCCACCAGGGGGAGGAAAAGGCCCAGAGCAACGCCGAGAGGGAGAAGATCGCCGCCACCATCGGATCGGGGATGCCGATCGATCGTCCGATCGCCGGCAGCACCGAGATCATCCCGGTGTTCCCCATGGCGGTCACCAGCGACACGCCGAAAATGATGGCGAACGTCTTCTTGGGCAGGCCTTCCTGCTCTTCGGCGGACTTGGGCATGGGAGGGCTGTTAAGCCGCGCCGTCGGGTTGCGCAAACCTCAAAGCGCACAAGGGCCGCGCACACCGGGCATTAAGCATTAACAGCCATGCTCCGCGCTGAATTCCGCGGGGACTGCGTCTTCCTATGTTTCAGATTATCGGCATCGTGCTGCTCTTCGCGCTGGTGTTCGGCAGCTACATCATTTCCGGCGGCAACATGGGCGTGATTATGCACGCCCTGCCCCACGAAATGATGGCTATCGGCGGCGCGGGCGTCGCGGCCTTCCTGATCTCGAACTCGGTTCCCGTGATCAAGGCGTCGCTGGGCGGCTTCGGCAAGGTGTTCGCCGGGCCCAAGTGGAAGGCGTCGGACTACCGCGACCTGCTCTCGCTGCTGTTCCTGCTGACCAAGACCATGAAGTCCAAGGGCGTCATCGCCCTGGAAAGCCACATCGAAAATCCGAAGGAGAGCACGATCTTCTCGCGCTTCCCGAAGATCATGAAGGACCACTTCGCCATCGACTTCATCTGCGACACCCTGCGGATGATGACCATGAACCTCGAAGACCCGCACCAGGTCGAGGACGCCATGGAAAAGCAGCTGGAGAAGCACCACCACGAAGCGCTGGCCCCGGCCGGCGCACTGCAGAACCTGGCCGACGCTCTGCCCGCCCTAGGCATCGTCGCCGCCGTGCTCGGGGTCATCAAGACCATGGGCTCGATCACCGAGCCGCCGGAAGTCCTGGGCGGCATGATCGGCGGCGCGCTCGTCGGCACCTTCCTCGGCGTGTTCCTGGCCTACGGCCTGGTCGGTCCCTTCGCGGCCCGACTGAAGGAGATCATCGAGGAAGAAGGCTCCTTCTATAAGATCATCCAGTCGGTGCTCGTCGCCCACCTGCACGGCAACGCCGCGCAGATCTCGGTCGAGATCGGCCGCGGCAGCGTCCCGTCGGGAGCGCAACCGAGCTTCCTGGAACTGGAAGAAGCCCTCTCGGCGATCCCGGCCGAAGCTTGACAGCTCCGCTCATCCCCGCGCAGGCGGGGATCCATCGGACCTCGCCGAAGCCAGAGATTCAGCTTGGGTCCCCGCCTTCGCGGGGATGCGCGGGACTTAGAGCGGCTTAAGCCGGTTCACGTGGCCCATCTTGCGGCCCGGCTTGGCGTCGCGTTTGCCATAGAGGTGGACGCGGGTCTCCGGCTCGCCGGCCAGCTTGGCCCAGCCGTCGGCCTCCTTGCCCAGCAGGTTCAGCATCTCGACCTTGGCGTGGGCGTGGGTCGGGCCCAGCGGCCAGCCGGCCACGGCGCGGATGTGCTGCTCGAACTGGTCGACCTCACAGCCGTCCATGGTCCAGTGGCCGGTGTTGTGCACCCGCGGAGCGATCTCATTGACCAGCAGCTTGCCGTCCTTGAGTTCGAACAGTTCGATGCCGATCACCCCGACATAGTCGAGCGCGGTCAGCACCTGGGCGGCGATGCGCTCGGCCTGGCCGGCGGTCTCCTTGCTGACCTCGGCCGGCGCGAACGAGCGGCGCAGCACGCCCTTCTCGTGGTGGTTCTCGGCCAGCGGATAGACGGCGATCTCGCCATCGCGGCCGCGGGCGGCGATCACCGACAGCTCGCGCACGAAGTCGGCGGGAGCTTCCAGGATCACCGGCTTGGCGCCGACCTTCTTGAACGCCTCGGGCGCATCGGCGGCGTGCTCGACCCACATCTGGCCCTTGCCGTCGTAGCCCTCGCGGCGCGTCTTCATCAGCACCGGCGCGCCCATGGCCACGACCGCCTCGCGGGCGGCCTCACCGTCGTCGGCGGCGATGAAGGCGACGGTCGGCGCGCCCGCGCCGTTGAGGAAGGTCTTCTCCTCCACCCGGTCCTGGGCGACGGCCAGCGCCCGCGCGCCCGGCGCGACCAGCACGCCGAGCTCGGTCAGCTTCTCGACCGCGAGAGCCGGCACGTTCTCGAACTCATAGGTGACGACGTCGGCGACCTTGGCCAGCTGCGCCAGGGCGTCCGGATCGTCATAGGCGCCGACGATGGTGTGGGCGGCGACGCGGCTGGCCGGACCGTTCGGCGCCGGATCCAGGATCGCGACGTCGAAGCCCAGCCGCCCGGCGGCCAGAGCCAGCATGCGGCCGAGCTGCCCTCCGCCGAGAATCCCGATCGTCGAGCCGGGGGGCAGAGGAGAGGCGGTCATGTGAATTCTCAGTCTTCGACGGTTTCGGCGACGCCGGCGGTGTTGCGGGCGCGGAAGTCGGCCAGCCGCTGGGCCAGCGCTTCATCGGAGAGCGCCAGGATCTGGGCGGCAAGAAGGCCGGCGTTCTTGGCGCCGGGCTCGCCGATGGCCAGGGTGGCGACCGGGATGCCGCCAGGCATCTGCACGATCGACATCAACGAATCCATGCCCTTCAGCGCCTTGGATTCCACCGGCACGCCCAGCACGGGCAGCTCTGTCAGCGAGGCGGTCATGCCCGGCAGGTGCGCCGCGCCGCCGGCGCCGGCGATGATCACCTTGAAGCCGGCCGCCTTGGCGCCCTTCGCGAACTCGTACATCCGGTCCGGGGTGCGATGGGCCGAGACGACCTTGGCCTCGTAGGCCACGCCCAGCGCGTCGAGACTGTCGGCGGCCGCCTTCATGGTCGGCCAGTCCGACCGGCTGCCCATGATGATGGCGACTTGCGCCTTGCCTACGCTCATTCCGACGTGCCCCTTCTCTCGGAAAGGCGCGGAGTATAGGCGCCGCCCTTGCGCCCGCAACCAAGGACGTTCAGGATTCTCAACGCTTAAGGTTCCCTGCCGATTCTAGAGGTGGGCGAGAGGCTCAATGAAGATCACCGGCGCGCGCACCGAACCCTTCTCGGCGATCCGCAAGCGAGCGTTGGTTCATGCCGGCGCTCAGGCGACCGCCGCCACGGCCGGACCGATCGACAAGACCGCATTCCTGGGCCTCGGTGAGGCTGATCTGACGCCGGCCGTTCAAAGCGCGCTGGCCACGCTGCTGACCGAGATCGACGACCTGCGCGGCGAGGTGACACGCCTGAAGGCCAAACTGCGGGAGGTCGAGGGGTTGGCCGATCGCGATCCGCTGACGCCGCTGCTCAACCGGCGCGCCTTCGTGCGCGAACTCGGCCGCATCCGCACCTTCGCCCAGCGCTACGGCTCGCCCGCCAGCTTGGTCTACTTCGACCTCGACGGCTTCAAGGCGGTGAACGACCGCTACGGCCACGCCGCGGGCGACGCCTGCCTTTGCGCAGTGGCCGAGCGGCTGGCCGCCAATGTCCGCGACAGCGACGTGGTGGGGCGCATGGGAGGCGACGAGTTCGCGGTCATCCTGGTGCAGGCCGACCGCCAGACGGCCGAGGCCAAGGCACGCTCGCTGGCCGAAGCGATCGAAGCCACGCCGATCCGGTTCGGCGAATGGACCGCGCCGCTGCACATCTCGTTCGGCGTGCGCGAGATCTCGCCCGAGATCGACGCCGAGGCGCTCGTCGCCGAAGCCGACGCGGCCATGTTCATCCGCAAGCGCGAAGCCCGCGGTTTCGCCCCCCGCTGAGCCCCCGTTTTCCCTTTCGGTGACGCGCGCGTCAGGTTGCTATGAAGCAGCCAGCGAAAGCTACCAAAGGGGAAACACCATGATCGGCTACACCACTGTCGGCGCGAACGATTTCGAGAAGTCCAAGTCGTTCTTCGACGCCGTCCTGGCGCCGCTGGGCGTCGCGCGGTCCTTCGGCATGGACCGCATCCAGTTCTACGGCGCGCCGGGCGCCGGCGCTCTGGCTGTCTGCAAGCCTTATGACGGCGAGAAGGCCACCATCGGCAACGGCATGATGGTCGCCCTGGCCTGCCCCTCGCCCGAGGTGGTCGACCAGGTCCACGCCGCGGCGCTGGCCGCCGGCGGTACGTGCGACGGCGAGCCCGGCAAGCGCATGCCGACCTTCTACGGCGCCTATTTCCGCGATCTCGACGGCAACAAGTTCTGCGCCTTCAAGATGGGATGACGCCCGCAGGCCCGCGCTTGCGGGCCTAGGCGATGATGTCGGGCGTCTGCTGATCCTTCAGACGCTCGATTTCGTCCTTCAGGGCCAGCTTCTTCCGCTTCAGGCGGGCGATGACCATCATGTCGGGCACCGGCGCCTGGCCGATGGCTTCGACCGCCACGCCGAGGTCGGAATGCTCCTGCGTCAGCAGGTGCAGGCGCTCGGCCATCCGCGCCTCGGGATCGTTTCTGTCGTCGTCGTTCATACGCTAGCGGCCCCACGTCACCGCGCGTTCTATGCCATGGCGGCGGTTAACGACCTAGCCCAGGGCGCGCGCCAGGCGAGCCAGGGCCTCATCCGGGGCGGGCGCTCCCCAGGCGCGCGAAGCGGCTTGCAACGCCGAGAGCGCCGGCTGCCCGCCGCGACGATGTTCGCTCAGCGCCTCGAACGCTTCCATCAGCACCCTCTCGGCCCGCAGTTCGGCGGCCTTCACGTCGTCGCGCAGTCCCTCGCGCGCGCCGTCGGCGACTGCCTGGAACGGCGCCTTCAGCGTCCGGCGCACGGCGCGCACCGGCGTCAGCACCGCCTCGTCCCAGGACCGGCCGGCCGCCGCCGCCGCCTGCAGGGTCGCGGCGTCCGCGCCTTCGGCCCAAACCGCCCACAGCAGGTAGGAGGTGTTCTGTCCGTAGGCGTCCTGCAGCTCCAGGCACACCTCCGGCACGCCCGGGCGCGCATAGGCCTCCAGCGTCCAGCTCCAAAGCGACATCGCTAGCCCTCCCCGGTCAGCGGCTTGAGATCCAGTCCCCAGCGCTTCACGGGCGTCCAGGACAGGCCGAACAGGTCGAGCGCCCGGCCGACCGATTGGTCGACCATCTCCTCCAGGCTCGACGGCTTGGCGTAGAAGGCCGGCAGCGGCGGGGCGATCACCGCGCCCATCTCGGCCAGCCGCACCATGGTGCGCAGGTGCCCCAGATGCAGCGGCGTCTCACGCACCATCAGCACCAGCGGACGGCGCTCCTTCAAGGTCACGTCGGCAGCGCGGGTCAGCAGCGAGGAGGTCACCCCCGTGGCGATCTCGCTCATCGTGCGCACCGAACAGGGCGCGATGATCATGCCCAGCGTCGGGAACGAGCCCGACGAGATCGCCGCGCCGACGTCGCCGACCTTGTGCGTCACGTCGGCCCGCGCATTGACGTCGGCCACGCTGAGCCCGGTCTCCTGGGCCAGCGTCAGGGCCGCAGCCTTGGAGAAAATCAGGTGGCTTTCCACCCCCAGATCCCGGCACGCATCGAGCGCGCGCAGGCCGTAGGCGACGCCGCTGGCGCCCGAAACGCCGACCACCAGGCGCGCGGCTGTGCTCATGCCCTTGTATCTCCGAGCCCGGTTTCAAGGCGTGGGCGCGGCTCAGCCCACTGCAAACATATGTGATCTGACAGGCCAGACCAGCGGGTGTTCACTCTCTGCGACAGTAGTTCGACAAGGAGATGACACGTCATGGCCGTCGAAGCCCGTATCCGTGAACTTGGCTTCCGTCACCAGAATCTGGATCGGATGATCGAGGAGGAAACGAACAGGCCGGCCGCAGACGCCACCAAGTTGAAGGAACTGAAGCTCAAGAAGCTGAAGCTCAAGGAGGAGATCGAAGCCCTCGGCGCGCAAGCGCACTAGGGACGGTTTCCTCCTCGTCCGTGCGGGCGGGGGACGGACGCCAGTCGACCCTGATCGATCGTTTCCATGGGTCCCCGGAGGCGATCGGCAGGGTCGCCTGCGCGTGTCAGCGCTCTCTGACAAGCTGGCGAACGCAAAAGGGGTGGCCGCGCCGCCCCTTCCCTGAACCTTAGTCCTCTTCGCCGTCCTCGTCGTCGAAGTGCGGCGGCTCGGCAGCGTAGGGCTGGTCGTCCTGCTCGGCGGCGGCGCCGAAGGCGCCCGTCTCCGAGGCCGGCTCCAGGGTCGGGCCATCGACGATGCCGCGACGGGCGTCGTCCTTGGCCTTCTTGTCGGCGGCCTTCTTGACCACGGCGTCCAGTTCCATCTGGGTCGCCAGGCCGAGCGTCACCGGATCGACCGGCTTGATGTTGGCCGAGTTCCAGTGGCTGCGATTGCGGACCTGGTCGATGGTGGCCTTGGTGGTGCCCAGCAGGCGCGCGATCTGGCTGTCGGCCACTTCCGGGTGGTTGCGGATGAACCAGGCGATGGCGTCCGGACGGTCCTGACGGCGCGAAACCGGGGTGTAGCGCGGAGCCTTTTTCACCGGCTTCAGCAGTTCGGCGTGGCGGCTCTTCTGCGCCTTCATGCGGTACTTGTCATTGCCCTGGGCCTTGTCGAGCTCCTCGCGCGACAGCTGGCCGTTGGCGATCGGATCGGCGCCGCGGATGTCGCGCGCCACTTCGCCGTCGGCGATGCCCTTCACTTCCAGCGGATGCAGGCCGCAGAAGTCGGCGATCTGATCGAAGGTCAGCGAGGTGTTGTCGACCAGCCAGACAGCGGTCGCCTTCGGCATCAGAATCTCGGTCATGACGGTCTTTCCAAAATGACGGCGCCCGGCCTTTCGGCCGGGCGGTGCAATCAAGCAACGCCACATATAGGCCCGTTCCGCGCTCAAGAAAACGACAATCCTGCGCGGTTCCGGCGGGTAACGGCGGCGCCTGACGTGCGCAATTCCGTGAAGTCGCTCGCCCGCCGCACGTTCCCTGAAGACATTTGCGAACGTCGTGCCAAAGTCTTCGTAACAACGACCCTTCAGGGAGGGCTCCAGGAATGAGAGGCGCGGTCCTGCCGATCGCCGCAGCGGCTTTGCTGTCGGCCTGCGCGACGACCGATACTCAGCGGGCGGCCGCGACGGCCCCGCGCACCGACTACAGTCACCTGTCCTGCCGCGAGATCGCCGCCCAGCTGGCGCTCACCGAACGCGCGGTGGTCTCCGGCGCCCGCCGCCAGCCGCTGACGCGCGGGGGCGAGACGGCCCAGGCCTATCTCTTCCCGGCCTCGCTCGGGGCCGCCGCGCCGGCCGCATCCGCCAAGCTCGAGACTCGCCTCGAAGACCTGCGCCGGGCCTCGCGGGCCAAGCGCTGCGAAAGCGCCTGGCGCAGCTACGACACGGCCACCGCCTAGTTCACAGAACCGCGATTGCCGAGCAGCGGAAAGCCCCCTAGCAATAGGCGTATGAACGCTGTCCCTCTACCTGAGATCGGCACGCCGCAGACCATCGCCCGAGGCCGCTCGGCGCATGACGGCTACCAGCGCGGCTGGGGCCTGATGCACGCCGGGGTCGCCGAGCGCGTCGCCCACCATCCCCTCTATCAGGCCGGCCTCGAGGCCTCCGCCCACTGGTCGGTGATGGTCGAGGCCAAGCGGATGAACCTGTTCCTGATCCTGACGTCCTTCTATGCGGATCTGGCGGGCAAGGACGTCATCGAGTTCGGCTCCTATCGCGGTGGCAATGCGCTGTTCATGGCCCGGGTCCTTTGGGACGTGGCGCCGGGCGCCAAGGTCTATGCCTGCGACACCTATGCCGGGATGCCGGCGACCGACGCCGCCCGCGACCTGCACGGCCCGGGCGATTTCGGCGACAGTTCCTACGACGCCCTGGTCGAGCGCCGCGACGCGCTCGGCCTGACCAATCTCGTAGTGGTGAAAGGGCTGTTCCAGGACACCTTCCCGGCGATCGCGCGCGAGCGCCCCGCCTTCGGGCTCGCCCACATCGACTGCGACATCTATTCGGGCGTGAAGTACGCCCAGGACGCGGTCTGGCCGAGCATGGCCCGCGGCGGCTACGTGGTCTACGACGACGCCGACACCCCTTCCTGCATCGGCGCCACCGAGGCGGTCGAAGAGCTGGTCATGAAGCGCAAGCTGCATTCCGAACAGGTCTGGCCGCACTGGGTGTTCCGCGCTGGCCTCTAGGCGCCCTCCCCGCTAGCCTTGCGCAAAACAAGGACGGGCGGAAATGACCGGATACGTGCAGGCGGCGCGCGAAGCGCTGAATTTCATCGAGTCGCAGCGCGCGGGCGCGGTCTGGCGCACCAACGACCACCCCAAGGCCCGCCCGGCCCACAGCCTCTACCACGGCGCGGGCGGCGTGATTCTGCTGCTGCTCGAACTGCACGCGCAGTCCGGCGAGCCGCAGCTGATGGAAAAGGCGCTCGCTGCAGGCGACGAGATCCTGGCGGCGCTGCCGACCTTCGAGGACCTCTCCATCAATTCCTCGACCGGCTGGGGCGGCTACGTGTTCGTGCTCGGCGAGTTGGCGCGGATCACAGGTCACGCCCGCTACCGCGATGGCGCAGCCTTCTGCCTCGGCAAGATCCGCGACTTGGCCCGGCCAATCGGCTCCGGCGTCGGCTGGATCGAGCCCGCGCCGTTCGGCGACATCACCGGCTTTACCGACGATCGCGAAGTCTTCGACCAGTCGGTCGGCTCGGCCGGCGTGATCCTGACCCTGCTCTATGCCGACCGCGAGGCGCTGGACGACCAGGCCCTGCCGCTGGCCCGGGCCGCCGCCGAGCGGCTGCTGGAGGTCGCCGAACCGACGCCGGAAGGCCTGCGCTGGAAGATGATGGCCGACATGCCGTTCCAGTTCACCGCCCCCAATTTCGCCCACGGGGGCGCAGGCGTCGGCTACGCGTTGCTGCAGCTGCACCAGGCGACCGGAGAGGCGCGCTATCTCGACGCCGCCATCGCCGCTGCGCGCTATGCGATGAGCCGCAGCCATCCGGTTGGGAGCGGACGGCTGGTCTGTCACAACGAGGACACCCGCAAGCCGATCTTCTACCTCGGCGCCTGCCACGGCCCGGCCGGCACCGGGCGGTTGTTGCTGGAACTGCATGCCGTCACCGGCGAGGCCGAGTGGGCCGAGGCGCTCGCCCAGCTGGTCGCCGGCATCGAGGGCGCCGGCGCGCCGGAAGCGCGATCGGCGGGCTTCTGGAACAACCACGGCCAGTGCTGCGGCGACGCCGGGGTCGGCGAGTTCGCATTGTTGCTGGCGCGGCGCTTGGGCGATGAGGCCTATCTCAAGCTGGCGCAACGTTGCGCAGCGGTGATCCTGGAAGCAAGCGAGCTCGATGACGATCGCCGGCTGTGGCGCCAGGCCGAGCACCGCGACCGTCCCGACTTCATCCAGGCCCAGACCGGCTACATGCAGGGCGCGGCCGGGATCGCCAGCTTCCTGCAGCACCTCGACGGCGTGGAGGCCGGCCGCCCGGTGAAGCTCGCCATGCCCGACTGGCCGGCGATGGAGGCGTCCTGACGCCAAGGGCTCAGACACGAAGAAGCCCCCGAGCGAAGCTTGGGGGCCTGTTGAAACCTTGGGTGCGGGGACAGGATTTGAACCTGTGACCTTCAGGTTATGAGCCTGACGAGCTACCGGGCTGCTCCACCCCGCGTCAGGGTGTTTGTAGATTGTGTATTGAAGGGTTGTTTGACGTATCCGTTTGGTAGACCTGGCGGCGACCTACTCTCCCGCGCCTTAAGACGAAGTACCATCGGCCCAGAGAGGCTTAACGACCGAGTTCGGGATGGGATCGGGTGGGGACCTCTCGGTATAACCACCAGGTCAACGAAACGGATACGTTGAAGAGAGAAGACATCAAGCAAAGCGCAATAGTCATGAGTTTGACTAAGAACGATCAAGCCTATCGAGCGATTAGTACCAGTAAGCTGCATGCCTCGCGGCACTTCCACACCTGGCCTATCAACGTGGTGGTCTACCACGGCTCTCGGCGAAGCCTTGTTTTGAGGTTAGTTTCCCGCTTAGATGCTTTCAGCGGTTATCTATTCCACACTTAGCTACCCTGCTGCGCAGCTGGCGCCACGACAGGTCCACCAGAGGTGTGTCCATCCCGGTCCTCTCGTACTAGGGACAGATCCTCTCAAGCTTCGTACACCCACGGCAGATAGGGACCAAACTGTCTCACGACGTTCTGAACCCAGCTCACGTACCACTTTAATCGGCGAACAGCCGAACCCTTGGGACCTGCTCCAGCCCCAGGATGTGATGAGCCGACATCGAGGTGCCAAACTTTGCCGTCGCTGTGGACGCTTGGGCAAAATCAGCCTGTTATCCCTAGAGTACCTTTTATTCGTTGAGCGATGGCCCTTCCACGCAGAACCACCGGATCACTATGGCCGACTTTCGTCTCTGCTCGACTTGTCAGTCTCGCAGTCAGGCGGGCTTATGCCATTGCACTCGTCGAGCGATTTCCGACCGCTCTGAGCCCACCATCGCGCGCCTCCGTTACACTTTGGGAGGCGACCGCCCCAGTCAAACTGCCCGCCACGCCATGTCCCGAACCCGGATAACGGGCTGCGGTTAGACGTCAGCGACAACAAGGGTGGTATTTCAAGGATGGCTCCACCGGAACTGGCGCCCCGGTTTCATAGCCTCCCACCTATCCTACACATGTTGCCGCTAACGCCAAGGCGAAGCTGCAGTAAAGGTTCATAGGGTCTTTCCGTCTGACCGCGGGAACCCCGCATCTTCACGGGGAATTCAATTTCGCTGAGCCTATGCTGGAGACAGTGGGGAAGTCGTTACGCCATTCGTGCAGGTCGGAACTTACCCGACAAGGAATTTCGCTACCTTAGGACCGTTATAGTTACGGCCGCCGTTTACCGGGGCTTCAATTCGTAGCTTGCACCACTCCTTTTAACCTTCCGGCACCGGGCAGGCGTCAGACCCTATACGTCGCCTTGCGGCTTCGCAGAGCCCTGTGTTTTTGATAAACAGTCGCTACCCCCTGGCCTGTGCCACTCTCATCTGGTTGCCCAAAAGAGAGTCACGCTTATCCCGAAGTTACGCGTGCAATTTGCCGAGTTCCTTCAGCATAGTTCTCTCAAGCGCCTTGGTATACTCTACCTGTCCACCTGTGTCGGTTTCGGGTACGGTCTCCGTTGGGGTTATTTCCAGGAACTCCTTCACTGCCAGGACAATCCAATAAGCCCTGACAATTTACGGAATTCGTCACCTCCAACTGGCCCAGGAATATTCACCTGGTTCCCATCGACTACGCCTTTCGGCCTCGCCTTAGGGGCCGGCTAACCCTGCGCAGATTAGCTTTACGCAGGAACCCTTGGACTTTCGGCGAGA
>NZ_CAXUTH020000001.1:0-532500 GCF_964254345.1 Phenylobacterium sp. LjRoot97 | reverse complement strand
CGCCCGCTCGGCGCTGATCGAGAGACAGATCAGCCCCCGCGCGTGCTTGGCCATGAAGTTGATCTGGTCCGGCGTGGCGAACTGGGCCGGGATGATGACGTCGCCCTCGTTCTCACGGTCCTCGGCGTCGACCAGGATGTAGGGCCGGCCGTTGCGGGCGTCCTCGATGATGTCCTCGATCGGGGAGATCGCCGATTCGTAGGGCGCATCGTCGGTGTGAGCGGTGGTCATAGTCGGGCTTTCATCTTGGCGAAGTCCAGGACCTGCTCGCCGACCGTGGCCAGCTGCCAGGCGTCCTTCGCCTCGATGCAGCCGCCCTCGGCGTCGAACAGACCCGTCGTGGCGTTCAGGGCCGCGCCGAACGGTGTCGGCCAGCCCCGCAGCGCATGTACGATCGAGCGCAGGGTGGTCAAGGTGGTTCCGGCCGCCTGCCAGCCGTCAGCGGTGATGACGCAGCCCACCGCGCGGTCGGTCAGATAGGGCCGATCATCGCCGCGCAGCATCTCCAGGGTGTCGAGCGCGTTCTTGATCACCCCGGAGATCGAGCCGTGATAGCCCGGCGAGGCGACAATCACCCCGTCGGCCGCGCGCACCGCCTCGGCCAGTTCGACCTGTTCGGGCGTCGCCTCGGCGATCGCCGGATTGTAGATCGGCAGGCGGGCGAGGAACTCGCCCCCCAGCAAGCGGGTCTCCCCGCCCCCGGCCTCGACCGCCCGCAAGGCGACGCTCAACGCCCGCTCGGTGCTCGAACCGATCCGGGTGGTGCCGCCGATGCCGACGATCAGCGGCTTGCGCGAACTCATGAGGTCCCCTCGAACAGCTTCTTCAGTTCGGTCTTCACGATCTTGCCGTTGGCGTTGCGCGGCAGCGTCTCGGGCCAGAACCGCACCTCCACCGGGACCTTGAAGGACGCCAGACGCTCGCGGACGAAGGCGCGCAGCTCGTCCTCGCCGGCGGTCCCGCCGGGCTTGAGGTGCACCACCGCGACCGGCTCCTCGCCGAGGGTCTTGTGCGGCCGGCCGACCAGCGCGGCGTCCATGACGTCGGGGTGGTCGTAGAGCACGTTCTCCACCTCCACGCAGTAGATGTTTTCGCCGCCGCGGATCAGCATGTCCTTGGCCCGATCGATGATGAAGAGGAAGCCCTCCTCGTCGATCCGCGCCAGGTCGCCGGTGCGCAGCCAGCCGTCGACGAAGGTCTCGGCGGTCGCCTCCGGCTTGTTCCAGTAGCCCTTCACGACCTGCGGGCCCTTGACCCAGAGTTCGCCGACCGCGTCCGGGGCCAGCACGGTCTTGCCCTCGGCCGGGTCGCGGATCTGCATCTCGCCGACCGGCGCGGCGGGACCGGCGCTGGCCGGGCGGTTCTCATAGTCCTTGCCAAGGTGAGAGGTGAAGGTCGCCGTGGTCTCGGTCATGCCCCAGCCGTTGCCGGGTTGGGAGGCCGGGAACACCTCGACGATCTTGCGCACCAGCTCGGGCGCCGACGGCGCGCCGCCATAGGCCACCGACTGCAGCGAGGACAGATCGTACTTGGCCCGGGCCGGATGCTCGATCAGCTGCCAGGCGATGGTCGGCACCCCGCCGGTCGAGCCCACCTTCTCGCGCTCGATCAGCGCCATCGCCGGTTCGGTGTCCCAGCGGCGCATCAGCACGATCTTGCCGCCCGAGTTCAGCGCCGGCGACAGGTTCGCCGACAGGCCGGTGGCGTGGAACATCGGCACCACCAGCAGATTGACCCGCTGCGGCAGCTTGTGCGGATCGCTCTCCGGCAGCGGTTGGCCGGCGCGCAGGAAGTTGCGCGTCGCCGAGATCCCGCTGGCCATGATGTTCGACGTCATGTTGCGATGGGTGCCCAGAGCGCCCTTCGGCTTACCGGTCGTCCCCGACGTATAGAGAATGGTCGCATCGTCCTCAGGCTCGAGCGCGACGTCCGGCAGCGGCTGATCGGGCAGCCGGCCCCAGTCGTTGACCTGGCCGATCACGTCTTCCAGCCGCCGCACCTTGGGATCGGACGGCTCGCCGGCCAGGCGCGGGACATAGACCTTCTCCAGGTCGGGGAGATTCGGGAACGAGGCGGTGATCCGCTCCAGCCGTTCGTCATCGACGATGGCCACCTTGGTGCCGGAGTCGGCCAGGCCGTACTCCAGCTCGGGCCCGGTCCACCAGGCGTTCAGCGGGGTGACGATCGCCCCGGCCAGGATCCCGGCCCAGAAGGCCACCGGCCATTCGGGGATGTTGCGCATGATGACCGCGACGCGGTCGCCCTTCTTCACGCCGTCGGCTTGCAGTTGATGGGCCAGCGCGATCGTGGCCCGGGCGAAGCTCTCGAAGGTGGCGCGGTCGTTCTCGTAGACCAGGAACTCGCGGTCCGCGAACGTGCGACCATTGAGGAAGATGTCGCGTAGGGTCGGCGGCGCGTTCTTCCAGGTGCGGGTCACGATCCCGCGGATCGGCTTTTCCTCGATCTCGAAGCGCTGGCCCGGCGCGGTCAGCTGCGCATGGGCTTGGGCCAGACTCATCACCGGCCAGACGGGCGCCGACGGCGGCGCGGAATGGGTTTGAACGTCGGTCACGAAAATCCTCGAAATCGAATAGCTCAAAATAAGAAGGGCGGCCCCCGCTGAAGGAGCCGCCCCACACACTAGACCGTTGCAGCGTGAACGCTACAACCCGTCAGACGCTTTCGGCGCCGGCCGCGCGCTGGGCGCGATAGGCTTCCTTCAGCTCGCCCAGTTCCTTGGCGTACTTCTCCTCGGCCGCCTCCTTGAGGCGCGGGATGTGATAGTTCGGGAACAGGTCGTTGTCGGGCCGGTAGTCCTTCAGCACCTGCTTGGCGAGCGTGACCTTGTGGACCTCGGTCGGGCCGTCGGCGATGCCCATGACCAGCGAGCTGGTGACCATGTGCATGAACGGCATCTCGTTGGAGACGCCCAGCGCCCCGTGCAGGTGGGCGGCCTTGGTGGCCACGTCGTTATAGACCTTGGGCATCGCGACCTTGATGGCGGCGATGTCCTTGCGGACCATGTTGTAGTCCTTGTGCTTGTCGATCAGCCAGGCGGTGCGCAGCACCAGCAGGCGGAACTGCTCGACCGCGATCCAGCTGTCGGCGATCTGCTCCTGGACCATCTGCAGGTCGGCGAGCTTGCCGTCGCGGGTGGTCCGCGAGACCGCCCGGCGGCACATCAGGTCCAGCGCGTGCTTGCAGGCGCCGACCGTACGCATGGCGTGGTGGACCCGGCCGCCGCCGAGGCGGACCTGGGCGATGACGAAGGCAGCGCCCCGCTCGCCCAGCAGCGCGTCATACGGCACGCGGACGTTGTTGTAGCGGACGTAGCCCTCGCTGCCGTTGCCGATCTCGCCGCTGCCGACGCCGACGTTGCGGATGATCTCGACGCCGGGCGTGTCGGTGGGCACCAGGAAGATCGAAGTCCGGCGATAGGGATCCTTGGCGTCCGGATCGGTCACCGCGTAGAGCACCAGCACCTTCGAATAGCGGGCGTTGGTCGAGAACCACTTCTCACCGTTGATCACCCACTCGTCGCCGTCGAGCACCGCGCGGGTCTTGAAGGTCAGCGGGTCGGAACCGCCCGTCGGCTCGCTCATCGAAAAGGCCGAACGGATGTCGCCGTTGAGCAGCGGCCAGAGGTACTGCTCCTTCTGCTTGTCGGTGCCGTAGTGGGCGATGATCTCGGCGTTGCCGGTGTCAGGCGCCTGGCAGCCGAAGATCGTCGGAGCCAGGCTGTTGCGGCCCAGCTTCTCATTCATAAGGCCAAGCTTGAGCTGGCCATAGCCCTGCCCGCCCAGCTCCGGGCCGAGGTGGCACGCCCACAGCCCCTGGTCCTTCACCTTCTGCTGCAGCGGCTTGATGAACTTCTCGCGCCCCAGGGTGCCGCGCACCGCCAGCCCGAGCTGCGAGAGGGGCTCGACCTCCTCGCGCATGAAGTCCTCGATCCAGTCCAGCTTCTTCTGGAACTCAGGGTCGGTTTCGAAATCCCACGCCATCTGGCGTCTCCCATCTTCTGCTTACAATTCGCGTTTTTCAAAAAATCGGTATGGTCGGCCGCGCAGCCGCCCAGAATTGTTGCGCACGGACAGCTGCTTAGCCGCCCGCGCTTGCCGACATTATCAAACGCTTGTTTGCGTGACGCAACGTCGCCGATGCGGCTTACGTGCGTTTTCTAGAGTTCGCCCTACTCGGCCGGGGCCTTCACGGGGATCTTCGGCCCGCCGGCGGCATGACGCGCGGCGTCGAGCGCCTCGGTCTCCTCGGCGACAGCCGGCGGGCTCATGCCGGTGTCGGGCGCCGAGCCAACGGGAATGCCTTCCATGAGCTTGGCCTTCCGCCAGCCGCCCCAGCGATAATAGCCGGCGGCCAACACCAGCGACATGATCGAGCCGAGCGGGAAGCTCCACCACACGGCGTCCTGACCGAGGACAGGCTCCAGGAAGTGCGCGAACGGGATGCGCACGAACCACATCGAGATCAGCAGCCCCAGCAGCGGCGGCCAGACCGCGCCGGTGGCGCGGATGATGCCGTTCAGCACGAAGGCCATGCCGAAGGGAATGAAGCCCCACAGCGCGAAGGCGTTGATATGCATGGCGATCGCCAGCGAGGGACTGTCGGACGGCAGGAAGGCCATCAGCACCCACGGCTCGACCAGATAGATCAGCGCCACCGGGATCCCGGTCATGAAGGCGGCGATCATCACGCCCTTGCGGGCGATCTGGTTGACCCGGTCCATCTTGCCCGCGCCGACGTTCTGCGCCGCCATCGACGAGACCGCCGCGCCCAGCGCCATGGCCGGCATCTGGATGTAGGTCCACAGCTGGATCGCCGCCCCGTAGCCGGCCGCCGTGGCCGAGCCGTAGGCGTTGACGAAGCGGATCATCAACACCGCCGCGCCGGAGATGACCAGCATCTGCAGCGCCATCGGGAAGCCCTTGACCACCAGCGTCTTGATGATCGCCAGCTCGGGTCGGAACAGCTTCCAGTCGCCGCGCTTGAGGATCAGCACGCTGTCGGTGCGGTAGAGATAGACGATCATCGCCGCGAGGGTCAGCGTCTGGCTGACCAGGGTCGCCGTCGCCGAACCGGCGATGCCCATCCGCGGGAACGGGCCGAAGCCCGTGATCAGCATCGGATTGAGGATCACGTCCAGCCCGACCGCGGCGACAGAGAACCAGAACGGGGTCTTGGAATCCCCCGCCCCGCGCTGCGCCATCATCACGAACGAGAAGAAGTACATGAACGGCATCGCCGCGAAGATCACCCGCAGATAGGTGATCGCGTCGCGGGTCGCGTCCGGCGGGGTCTGCATGAGCTTCAGGATCGTGGGCGTCAGCAGGTAGCCGGCCACCCCGACCGACAGCGACAGCACCAGGAAGAAGGTCGAAGCCGATCCGACCACCCGCTTGACCGTCGCGACGTCCTTGGCGCCGACCGACTGCGAGATCAGCAGGTTGGCCGCCATGGTCATGCCGAACACCGCGCCCAGCATCAGGAAGAAGATGTTGTTGGCGTTGACGGTGGCGGTCAGCGCCGCCTCGCCCAGCACGTGGCTGACCCAGATGGCGTTGGCCGATCCGTTCAGCGACTGCAGGATGTTGGAGCCCAGCACCGGCAGGGCGAACACGATCAGGGTCTTGCCGATCGGACCTGTGGTCAGGTCCTGCATGCCGCCGGGACGACCGCCAGGCGCGGACGCGCCCTTCTTTACCGCTGAATCCACTTCGCTCCCCAGGGCGCTGAAGAATATGCGCCGTCCGGCCGCCCGACCTCGCCCCTGAAATGAGGGCGCTGATTTGCTTACGCCCCGGGCGGCAGGCGAAGCGACTGTAGGCGCGCGCCTGCGTCGCCTCAAGCAGGGCCGGCAGGAGAAATCGACCCGGGCGGCCCTGGCTCGCCCGGGCCCCGGGGCCTACGCCGTCGCCAACCGGCTCTTGACCCGGCCGTAGGCCAGATAGGCGACGACGCCGATCGCGTTCCAGATCAGGAAGTTGATCAGGGTCGACACCGGCAGGGTGGTGAACAGGTAGAGGCATCCGACCACCGCCGCCGGGCCGACGATCCACCAGAGCGGCGTGCGGAACGGTCGCGGCAGGTCCGGCGCGCGGCGACGCATCAGCATCATCGCGATGGCGGTGGCGATGAAGGCCAGCAGGGTGCCGGCGTTGGCCAGGGCGGCGATCTCGTCGAGCGGCAGGAAGCCGGCGATGGTCGCGGCGACGACGCCGGTCAGGATGATCACGGGCGCCGGCACGCCGCGCGCGCCCACCCTGGACAGCCGACGCGGCAGCAGGCCGTCGCGGGCCATGGCGAAGAAGATCCGGCTCTGACCGAACATGAACACCATGATCACGGTCGGCAGGGCGACGACCGCCGCTCCGGCGACCACCGCGGCCACCTGCGGATGGCCAAGACCGCGCAGGATGTAGGCGAGCGGTTCCGGGCTCTTGGAGAACACGTCGAACGGCGAGGCGCCCAGCGCCGCGGCCGCGACGATCATGTAGATGGCGGTGCAGGCGAACATCGAGCCGATGATGCCGATGGTCAGGTCGCGCCCCGGGTTCTTGGTCTCCTCGGCCGCGGTCGAGATCGCGTCGAAGCCATAGAACGCGAAGAAGATGATGCCGGCGGCCGCCGCCACCCCGCGCTTGACGCCGTCGGCGTCCATGGTCGCGCCATAGCCGAAGGGGGCGAATGGCTCGAAGTGCGCGGCGTCGAACGCCGGGATCGTCAGGGCGACGAAGGCGGCCAGGGCGACGATCTTCACGATCACCAGGATGAAGTTGATCGTGGCGCTCTCACGGGTGCCGACCAGCAGCAGCGCGCTGACCACCAGGGTGATGAAGATGGCTGGGACGTTGATGATCCCGCCGGCGTGCGGTCCGGCCAACAAGGCTTGCGGCACGGCCCAGCCGGCCTGCTGCATCAGGCCGCCAGCATAGCCCGACCAGCCCACGGCCACGGTCGAACAAACGACGGTGTATTCGAGGATCAGGCTCCAGCCGACGATCCAGGCCGTCAGTTCGCCCATGCCGACATAGGAGTAAGTGTAGGCGCTGCCCGCCTGGGGCATCATCGTCGACATTTCGGCGTAGCAGAGCGCGGCGAAGGCGCAGACCGCCCCGGCCAGCGCGAAGGACAGGATCACCGCTGGCCCCGCTAGGCCCGCAGCCACGCCGGTCAAGGTGTAGATACCGGTCCCGATGATCGCGCCGACGCCAAGGGCCACTAGATGCGGCCAGCCGAGTGTCGGGATCAGACTGTGTCCGTCGTGGGCCGGCGGCGGCTCCAGCGACTTGCGACGCGTCACGAAACTCATGGACTTCCCCCGAGGGCTCTTTTCTTGTCGCGCGAACATGACGCGTCGCGCGCTACGCTTGAAGTGGGATGATTCTTCGCCGTCCGGCGAGCGTTGTTAGCCGAAAATACCTTGGCGAGGGACAGCGCAGGCGCCAGCTTTCCTGAACTCATTGTGAAGGTGGACTGATTATGCGCCTGGCGCCGCTGGCCCTTGTTTTCGCCCTGGGCGCTGCGCCCGCATTTGCTGACGATGCAGCGCTCGACCGGCTGATCGCCGACTACGAGCTCTACAGCCTCTCGCAGAACCCGATCGAGGCCGGCCAGCAGGGCGATCGCGCCGCGCTCTCTCGCCTGCCGGACAATTCCCCCGCCGCGGACGCCGCCCGCGCCACGGCCCTGAAGGACTTCGCCGCCCGCACCCAGGCTATCGCCCCTGGCGAACTCTCGGACGAGGGCCGCATCAACCGCGAGTTCCTCGGCTGGACCGTCGATCGCCAGCGACAGAGCCTGGCCTTCGACGAGGCGCGGATGCCGTTCTCCTCGGATGGCGGGTTTCACTGGACGCTCGGCTATCTCGCATCGTCGACGCCGATGCGCGGCCCCGCCGACGCCCGCGCCTGGATCGACCGCCTGAATGCGGCGCCGGCCTACTACGCCACCGAGATCGCCAACGCCCGGCGCGGAGCCAAGACGGGTTTCACCCAGCCGCGCGCCACCGTCGAACAGGTGCTGGCCCGCGCCCGCGAGCAGGCCGCCGCGCCGGTGGAGAGCGATCCGCTGCTGGCCCCGCTCGACCGGCTGCCGGCCGAGATCCCCGCCGCCGAGCGGGCGGCGTTGCGCGCCCAGACGCTCGCCGCCATTGCCGACAGGCTCCGCCCCGCACAGGCGCAGTTCGTGACCTTCCTGGAAACCGAGTACCTGCCCAAGGCCCGAAGGGGCCTGGCGGCCCGCAGTCTGCCGGACGGCGAGCGCTATTACGCCTGGCTGGTCGCCGACCACACCACCACGGCGCTGACGCCGGACCAGATCCACCAGAACGGTCTGGCCGAAGTCGCCCGCATCCGCCGCGAGATGGACGCCGTGATCGCCGAGACCGGCTTCAAGGGCGACTTCGCCGCCTTTCAGGCGCACCTGCGCAGCGACTCGCAGTTCTATGTCACCAGCCGCCAGGCGCTGCTGGAGAAGGCCTCCGAAATCGCCAAGCGGATCGACGATCAGCTGCCGGCCTGGTTCGCCACCCTGCCGCGCCTGACTTATGGCGTGCGGCCTGTGCCGGCCGACATCGAGAAGACCTACACCACCGGCCGCTACTTCTCGGGCAATCCCAAGCTGGGGATCGCCGGCGGCTACATGGTCAACACCTACGACCTGCCCCAGCGGCCGCTCTATGAGCTGCCGGCCCTGACCCTGCATGAGTCCGTCCCCGGCCATCACCTGCAGATCGCGCTCGGCCAGGAAGCCGACGACATCCCTTACTTCCGGCGCGAAGCAAACGTCACCGCCTTCACCGAGGGCTGGGGTCTATATGCCGAGAAGCTGGGCGGCGAGATGGGCATCTACCGCGACCCGTACGAGCGCTTCGGCCGGCTGTCCTACGAGATGTGGCGCGCCTGCCGGCTGGTGGCCGACACCGGCCTGCACTGGAAGGGCTGGAGCCTGGATCAGGCCCGCGAGTGCTTTGCGAAGAACTCGGCCCTCTCGCCGTTGAACATCGAGGTCGAACTGGCGCGCTACGTCTCCTGGCCGGGCCAGGCGCTGGCTTACAAGACCGGCGAGATGAGGATCGTCGCCATCCGCGAGAAGGCCAAGGCGCAGCTGGGCGAGCGGTTCGACATCCGCCGCTTCCACGACGCCATGCTGCTGGACGGCCCGATGCCGCTCGACATGCTGGAGCGGCGGATGGACGGGTGGATCGCGGCCGAGAAGGCGCGCTAGTCCGGCCAGAGTTCCTGGACGTCGCCCTTGCGGTTCAGCACCCGCACCGCGCGCTTGACCACCATCAGCAGCCGCTCCTTGCGGGCCGGCTCGTCATAGGTCATCGCCCCGCGAGCCAGGCCTTCCAGCAGGAAGCGCCCAAGGTCGCGGCTGGTCTGGAAGCGCGGATCGACGCCCGCCTGCGCCAGCGCCAGGAACCGGTCGCCGACCTGATTGCGGTCGAAGGCGCTCTGGGCGTCGGCCAGGCGCACGCGCAGCATCGCATCGGTGCGCGCGGCGGCCTCAAGTTCGGCGAAGGCGATGAACGGAATTTCGTGCAGCAGAGCCCAGTAGGCGTCGATCGCGTGCTCGGCGGCGTCCACGCCCGGCGCCATCGGTCCGCTTGCCGCCTGTTCAAATAGCCGCGCGCGCTCGACCTCGATGTAGGCGATGGCGGCCTCGACCAGCTCTTCGCGGCTGGCGAAATGATAGAGCATCGCGCCACGGGTCAGGTTCGCCGCGTCGGCGATCATGGCGTTGGTCGCCGCGTGATAGCCGGTTTCAGCAAACAGCCTCATGGCCGCGTCGAGAATACGCGCGCGGGTGCGCCGAGACTTCGGCGTCTCCTTCGCAGGATAGGTTCGGGCGTCCATCGGACCTTATTTCGGAAGACCGGGGGAGGGTCGGCCTCAACCAAACCCTTAATTCAAAAGGCGCCGCGACAAAAGGGGCGCGGGCGGTTTCATGAGAATGACATGCAAGCAGCCTAACCGATGAGCAGTTCTGGCCGGCCAAGGGGCACGGAATGGCAGATCTGGCGATCCGCAACTACCGCGCGGTATTCATCTCCGACGTTCATCTGGGCACCAAGGGCTGTCAGGCCGAGTTGTTGCTCGACTTCATCCGCCACATCGAGTGCGAGAGCCTCTACCTGGTCGGCGACATCGTCGACGGCTGGAAGCTGCGCTCGGGCTGGCACTGGCCGCAGTCCCACAACGACGTGGTGCAGAAGATCCTGCGCATGGCCCGCAAGGGCGTGAACGTCATCTACGTCCCGGGCAACCACGACGATCGCGTGCGCGAGTTCGTCGGGGTCCACTTCGGCGGCGTGGTCGTGGTGCGCGACGCCATCCACGAGACCGCCGACGGCAAGCGCTTCTTGGTCCTGCACGGCGACGAGTTCGACGGCGTGGTCCAGCACGCCCGCTGGCTGGCCTTCGTCGGCGACTACGCCTATCGGGCGCTGGTCGCGACCAACACCCTGTTCAACCGCGTCCGCCGGCGCATGGGCTTCGGCTACTGGAGCCTCTCGGCCTTCCTGAAGACCAAGGTCAAGAACGCCCTCCAGTTCGTCGAGAACTTCGAGGCCGCGGTCGCCGACGAGGCCCGCCGCCGTGGCGTCGACGGAGTCATCTGTGGACACATTCACAAAGCCGAGATGCGCGACATCGACGGGATCGCGTATATCAACGACGGCGACTGGGTGGAGAGCTGCTCGGCGCTGGTCGAGCACCATGACGGAACGCTCGAGATCCTCCACTGGGCCAAGCTTCGCTCGTGGTCGGCCATCGACCGGACCATTCGCCTGGTCGAGCCGGTCGAGCCGCTGCCCACTCCGGCGGCGGCCTGAGCCGCGGATCACCCCTGATTGACAGTCCTGCTGATTTGGTGACAGTCCCGCTGTCATGTTGCCGCCGACACGCTACGCCTCGAGCCTGCGCGACCGCCAGAAGCAGGCGACCCGCGACCAGATCATGCACGCCGTGGCGCGCAAGCTGGAGTCGGGCCCGCTCGAAGACCTGAGCTTCGCCGAGATCGCCGCAGAGGCCGAGGTCGGCGAGCGGACGGTCTATCGCCACTTCCCGACCAAGGAAGCGCTGCTGGGCGCCTTCTGGGCCTGGCTGCAGGCTCAGGCCCTGGCGCCGACGCGGCCGGCGACCCGCATCCGCGACGCCATCACCGCCCCGCGCGAGAACGGCCACAAGCCGATGCGGATCCTGCTGGTCACCGACGCCTGGGAGCCGCAGGTCAACGGCGTGGTCCGCACCCTCAGCCGCGTGGTCGGCGAGCTCAAGGAGCTCGGCCATTCGGTCGAGGTGATCAGCCCCGACCAGTTCAAGACCTTCCCGCTGCCGACCTATCCCGAGATCAAGGTCGCCCTGGCCGCGCACGAACCGGTGCAGGAGCGCTTCAAGGCCTTCGAGCCGGAAGCCATCCACATCGCCACCGAGGGCCCGCTGGGCCTGGCCGCGCGCCGCATCTGCGTGGAATGGAAGCTGCCGTTCACGACCAGCTACCACACCCGGTTCCCGGAATACGTCTCGGCCCGGCTGCCTTTGCCGCTGGCCGCCGGCTACGCCTACATGAAGTGGTTCCACAAGCCGTCCGGCCGGATGATGGTCACCACCCCGACCATGAAGGACGAGCTGGAGCGCCACGGCTTCGGCAATATCTCGGTCTGGTCGCGCGGCGTCGACACCGTGATGTTCCACCCCAAGCGCGACGACGAGCCCGACATCTTCGCCGGCCTCGCCCGGCCGATCTTCCTATCTGTCGGCCGCGTGGCGGTGGAGAAGAACATCGAGGCCTTCCTCGGCCTCGACCTGCCCGGCACCAAGGTGGTGGTCGGCGACGGCCCGCAGCGTGACGAGCTGATGGAGCGCTATCCGAACGCGGTGTTCACCGGCGCCAAGTTCGGCGACGAGCTGGCCGCGCACTTCTCCTGCGCCGACGTCTTCGTCTTCCCTTCGCTGACCGACACCTTCGGCCTGGTGATCCTGGAAGCGATGGCCGCCGGCGTGCCGGTCGCCGCCTATCCGGCCCCCGGCCCGATCGACATCATTCCTGGCTCCGGCGCCGGGGTGCTGGCCCACAGCGCCACCGAGGGCCTGCGCGAGGCCTGCCTGGAGGCTCTCAAGCTCGACCGCAAGCAGGTCCGCAGCTTCGCCGAGGGCTTTTCGTGGAAGGCCTGCGCCGAGGATTTCGTGAAGAACCTCCAGCCCTATCCTGAGCCGGAGAAGACCCGCTTCTGGCGCAAGCTGCGTCGGCTGGCCCGCGTGCGCCGGCGTCGGCCGGAGGCCGCATAGGGAACCGTCCAATGTCCGTCAGCGTCGAACGCGTCGAATTCCCCGGCCACTCGGGGGCGACGCTCGCCGCCCGCCTGGACCGCCCGAACGGGCCGATTCGCGCCTACGCCCTGTTCGCGCACTGCTTCACCTGCTCCAAGGACCTGCTCGGCGCCCGCCGCATCGCCACCGACCTGACGCGGATCGGCGTGGCGGTGCTGCGCTTCGACTTCACCGGTCTCGGCTCAAGCCAGGGCGAGTTCGCCTCGACGAACTTCTCCTCCAACATCGAGGACCTGCGGGCCGCGGCCGACTACCTGCGCCAGAATCATCGCGCGCCCTCGGTGCTGATCGGCCACTCGCTGGGCGGCGCGGCGGCCCTGGCCGTGGCCAAGGATATTCCCGAGGTGCGCGCCGTCGTCACCATCGCCGCGCCGGCCGATCCCGCCCACGCGCTGAAGAACCTCGGCTCCAGCCTCGAGCAGATCGAGTCGGAAGGACAGGCCGAGGTCGAGCTCGGCGGCCGCCGCTTCACCATCAAGCGGCAGTTCGTCGAGGACGTGCGCCGCAGCGCCCTCCGCGAGGCGATCGCGGCGATGAAGAAGCCGCTGCTGATCCTGCATTCTCCGATCGACCAGACCGTCGGCATCGACAACGCCACCCGCATCTTCCTGGCCGCCAAGCATCCCAAGAGCTTCGTCTCGCTCGACAAGGCCGACCACCTGCTCACCGACCCCGACGACGCCGCCTTCGCCGCCCAGGTGATCGGCGGCTGGCTGCCCCGCTACCTGCCCGCCGATCAGCCGCAGGGCGAGGAGCCCATCGAGCACGTCCGGGTCATGGAGACCGGCGACAGCAAGTTCCAGAACACCGTCCAGGCCGGCCGCCACCGATTGTTCGCCGACGAACCGCAGAGCGTCGGCGGCGGCGACACCGGCCCCTCGCCCTACGATCTGATCTCCGCGGCGCTGGGCGCCTGCACCTCGATGACCCTGCGGCTCTACGCCGAGCGCAAGGGTCTGCCCCTTGGCCGCATCCAGGTCGATGTCAGCCACGAGAAGATCCATGCCCGCGACGGGGTCGGCGGCGGCGATTCGCCGGTCCGCCCGAAGATCGACTGCTTCACCCGGGTGATCTCGATCGAGGGCGAACTCGACGACGACCTCGCCGCCAAGATCGTCGAGATCGCCGACAAGTGCCCGGTCCATCGCACGCTGGAGAACAGCTCGGCGGTGCGCACCGAAGTCCGCCGCGCCGGCGCCTGAAACGCAGAACGCCGCGGATCTTGCGATCCGCGGCGCCCGACGTCTCTCCTGGGACTAACCTTTAGCTGGCGGGACGCGCCATCGGGGTCAGCTTCTGGGCGACCGTCTTCTGGCCGTCGTGCTGGCCGGCCGGCAGCGAGATCAGGCCGCGGCTCGCCAGGTACCCGCCCTTGCCCGTCGCCGCGTCGGAGACGAACTCGTTCAGGTATTCCCGCAGGCCCTGGGTCACCCCGATGTTGGCCTTCTTCACGTAGATGTAGAGCGAGCGGGCCAGGGGGTACGAACCGTCCGCGATCGTCTGGGCGGTCGGCTTCACGCCGTTGACCGAGGCGCCCTTGATCTTGTCCATGTTCTCTTCGAGGTAGGACCAGCCGAAGACGCCCAGCGAGCCGGGGGTCTTGGTCAGGGTGCCGACGATGGCGTTGTCGTTCTCGCCGGCGTCGACCCAGCCGTCCTTACGGAGCGGGTCGACCACTTCCTTGAACTTCTTCTCGTTGTTCGAGCGCAGTTCCTCGGCGGTCGGGAACTTGCGGGCCCCGGCCTCGATGGCCAGTTCGACGAAGGCGTCGCGGGTGCCCGAGGTCGGCGGCGGGCCATAGACGTTGATGCGGTTGCCCGGCAGGCCGGTGCCGATCTCGTCCCAGGTCGCGTAGGGGTTCTTCACGAACTTGCCCTGGCGCAGCACGTTGGACGCCAGACCGAGGTACAGGTGCTCGGTCTTGAAGCTGTAGTCGGCGCCGTCTTTGTCGGTGGCCACGACGATGCCGTCGAAGCCGATCTTGATCTGGACGATGTCCTTCACGCCCTTGGCGGCGCAGGCGTCGAACTCCGACTTCTTCATCGGACGCGAGGCGTTGGCGATGTCCGGGAAGGCGTCGCCGACGCCGCCGCAGAACAGCTTGATGCCGCCGCCGGTGCCCAGGCTCTCGACCTTGGGCGCCTTCTTGCCGGTCTTCTTGGCGTAGTTCTCGGCCACGCGGGTGGCGAACGGGAACACCGTCGAGGAGCCGGCGGCCCAGACGTAGTCGCGGGCGGCGTAAGCCGGGGCCGCGGCGCCCAGGGTGGTCGCCGCAGCAGCGGCGCAGAGCAGAAGCTTCTTCATGGGTTCAGTCTCCTTCAGGCGCGGCGACTAGAAGTCGAGCTGCGCGCGGACCTGGAATTGCTGGACTTCGACGTCACGGCCGGGGCCGGGATTGTCGATGTCGGCGTTGGTGTAGTTGGCCTGCAGACGCACGTACGAGGTCGGGTAGTAGTTGGCCCCGAGGGTGATGCCCTTGTACTTGCCGGCGTCCTGCGACAGCGTCCGGCCGGCCGCGGTGGTCGCAGTGTCGTAGGCGTCGGTCAGGTCGGCATAGTCGTAGCGGGCCAGCAGTTCGACGCCGCCCCAGCCACCGGCGGTGATCGGGTTCAGGATCTTCGGACGACCGAATTCGCCCTTGGCCGCGTCGTAGGCGCGCTGCTCGCCGGTCGGCCAGAAGCTGACGAAGGCGTAGCCGGTCTTGATGGTCGGGTCGCCGCCCGGCTGGATGGTCTTCAGACGATCGATCTTCATGCTGGCGTACTCGCCCTGCACCGAGAACGGACCATGCTGATAGGCGCCTTCGAAGGCGATGGTCTGGTCGGTGTCGCCGATGGCGCCGGTCGAGTAGTAGCGGGTGTTGCCGTAGTTGGTGTTGGTGCGGCCGCGATAGTTGAAGGCCGCCTCGTCGCCGTGGTTGCGGCTGCGCGCCCACAGGCCCAGGTGCGCTTTGTCGATGTCGTTGTTGATCGGCGCGAAGGTCACGCGGCCGGTCACGCCGACGCGTTCCTTGCTGCCCGGATTGGCGGTGGCCGTGTTGTCGACGTCGGCGCTGTTCAGGCTGTCGCCCGCCAGCTGGCCGGTCACGGTCCAGTTCAGGCCGTTGGCCTTGGCCACGACCGACATCAGGTACGAGTCGGTGGCGATGTCGCCGTACGGGCCGCGGTCCATGAAGCTGATGAAGCGGGTCGAGGTCATGTTCTCAAGGCCCGCGGCCTTGATGTTGCCGACCATCAGCGAGGTCATGTCGGTCGGCTTGAACTCGATGACGACGTCATCCCAGGCCCAGGCCGCGCCGTTCCACGAACCGCCCTCGACCTTGTAGGCGAAGTAGTTGTTCAGCTTGCCTTCGACGCCCAGGAACACCTGACGGCCGCGGGTGTTGCTGGTCTTGTAGTCGGCCAGCGCGCCGGCGCGATCAACGTCCTGGTAGGTGTAGTCCAGCAGCACCCGGCCGCGGACCTTGAACTGCACGTCGTCATTGGTCCACTGCGGCGCGCCCTTCCAGGCGGTGGTGGTGTCTTGCGCCTGGGCGCCGCCGGCGATGGCGAGCGCGATCACGCCGAGCGCCGCCCCGGCGCAAAGCGAGGTGTTGATCTTCATTCTCAGGATCCTTGTAGAGCTATCCCCGTGAGCCCTTTCAGAGCTTGGGAGGCGGCTTAACGAGGTCCCGTGACGCTTCCGCCAAGCTTCAGCGACAGCAGATCGTCAGTTTGAAGACGGATTTGCGACGCCCCCGCCGGGCGGGTGAAAGAACGCCTCTAAAAGACGTCCAATCCCTTGCGGATCAAGGATTTCGGAGAGTTGGGCCGCCGACGGCGGCGTCGCAGCGGGGCGCACGATCGGCCCCGCCTGCGACATTCTGGTCACGCTCTAGAGCAGGCGTGCACGGATGGTTTGTGACAGCAGGTCGATCAATGTGACAGCCACCACGATGACGATCGCGATCGCCGCGACTCGCGAGTACGAGAACGAGTTGAGGCTGTCGAACAGGATCTGGCCGATGCCGCCGGCGCCGATCAGGCCGAGCACCGTGGCCGCCCGGCTGTTCGATTCGAACCGGTAGAGCGCGTACGAGGTCCACAGCGGCGCGACCTGCGGGATCACCCCCCAGACCACCTCCTGCAGGGGCGCTGCGCCGGTGGCGCGCACGCCTTCGACCGGGCCCTTGTCGATCGACTCGACCGCCTCGGAGAACAGCTTGCCCAGCACCCCGCCGGTGTTCAGCGCCAGCGCCATGACCCCGGCGAACGGCCCCAGGCCGACGGCGACGACGAAGATGGTGCCAATGACCAGGTCCGGCACCGAACGCAGCACGTCCATCAGCCGGCGGATCGGCAGCTGGACGTAGGACGGCGTCACGTTGCGCGCGCCCAGCAGGCCGAGCGGCACCGCGATCAGCACGGCGATGGCCGTGCCCCACAGCGCGATCTGAACGGTCAGCCACATCTGACTGACCAGGAACGTCCAGTCGCTGAAGTCCGGATGCAGGAACTCGCGGCCGAACTGCCGCATGTTGTCCGAGTTGGCGAACAGCTTCGGCAGCTTGCTCATCTCGGCAGGCCCGAAGCTGATCACCAGCAGCACGATGATCCCGCCCCACAGGCCGAGGTCGAACAGTTGCTGGCCCAGGGGCCGCGAGGGCGGCTTCAGGAGGTCGGTGTTGGTCACGCTGGCGGTCACGGAAATGTCCTACTGGGCCGCGACGGGCTGGCCGGTCTTGGCCTCCAGCGCCGCGCGCTCGGCCGCGATGGTGTCGAGCGACTTCTGGGCCTGGGCTTCCTTGACCTTGTCGCCGGCGTTGCGGGCCGTCAGCAGTTGCTCGGTCGCCTCCATCTCGCGCACCGGCAGCAGGTGCGAGTTGTCGGCCGGGCGGAAGCCGCCGATCGACAGCGCCGCCAGCAGCTTGCGCTGGCGTTCGGCCTCCGGGCCTTCGCCCTGGGCGTAGGTCAGGAAGAACTGGCGCAGCTTTTCCTTCACCGCGGGGTCCAGGTCGCTGCGCCAGATGATCGGGTCTTCCGGCAGCTTGGGGCTTTCCCAGATCACCCGCACCTGGTCGGCGACCGGCGAGCCGCGCTCGCGCTGCAGGCGCAGGGCGGTGGAGTTGTTGGTGGCCACGTCCAGCACGCCTTTGGCCACCGAGAACAGGTTGGCCTGGTGGTTGGCGGCGCGGACCTGCTTGAAGCAGGCCTCGGGACGGATGCCCTTCGGCGCGAACAGATAGGTCATCGGCGCGAGCGTGCCGGAGGTCGACTTGGCGTCGCCGATCCCGAAGGTCAGGGTCTTGTCGCACTTCAGCACGTCTTCCAGCGTCGTCTTCGAGCTGGCCGGCACGATCAGCAGCGACTTGTAGCCGTCCGACCCGCTGGGATCGAAGGTGCGCGCGAACACTTCGCCGTTCGAGCGGCGCACGGCTTCCAGGCCCGACTGATTGGAGAACCAGCCGGCGTCGGTCTGCTTGAAGCGCAGGGCCTCGATCAGGGCGGTGTAGTTCGAGGCGAAGAACGGCTTCACCGGGATGCCGATCGACTTCTCCATGTCGGCCAGGATCGGCTTCCAGAAGGTCTCCATGCTGGTGGAGTTTTCGGTCGCCAGGATCGAGAAGTTGATCACCTTGGGCGGGCCGCCGGGCGGGGTCGTAGTCTCGGACTTGCCGCAGGCCGCGACGCTGAGGGCGGCCAGGCTGCTGCCGATGAGCAGGCGACGATCGATCATTGCGGGGCTCCTTCCCAGAAGACGTCCTCGAATTCCGGGCCGTAGATGTCGATGAGCTGTTTGCGTTCCAACTGCGCGGCCGGGCCGTCATAGACGACCTTGCCGGCCTTCAGGGCGACCACGCGGTCGCAGTAGCGCAGGGCGTAGTCGACCTGGTGCAGCGTGACGACGACCGTCAGGCCGTCCTGCTGGTTCAGGTCGCGCAGAATTTCCATCACCCGGCGCGCCGACACCGGGTCGAGCGAGGCGACGGGTTCGTCGGCCAGGATGATCTTGGCCTTCTGGACCAGGGCCCGAGCGATCGCGCCGCGTTGCTGCTGGCCACCCGACAGGGTGTTGGCGCGCTGGCCGGCGTATTCGGCGACGCCGACGCGCGCCAGGGCGGCCATGACCGCCTGCTTGGTCTCCCCCGGCCAGAACCCGAACACGCCGCGCACGAACGGAATGCGGCCGAGCGACCCCAGCGCCACGTTCGAGAACAGGGTCAGGCGGCCGACCAGGTTGAACTGCTGGAAGATGAAGCCGATGCGGATGCGCGCCTCGCGCACCTTGCCGCTGATCTTGCCGTCCGACTGCACGACGCCGCCGAACGCCTCGATGCGGCCGGCGCCGCTGTCGATGGTCTGCAGGCCGCTGATCGAGCGCAGCAGCGTCGACTTGCCCGAGCCCGAAGGCCCGATCAGGGCGATCATCTCACCCTTGCTGACATTGAGAGACACGGAATCGAGGGCGCGCCGCGAGCCGAAGCTCTTGGTGGCGTTCCGCACGGACAGTACGGCGGCTTCAGACATAGATGGCGAGGCTTCCCCGGATCAGCGCGCGCATAGGTACGGACTGGCTGTGATCGCCGACCCCTGCGACGGCTTCATGACACGAGGCCCCGCTTTCGGTCCAGCACGCGATAGTATCACCGCCCGTCACAGGTCTCCGAGTGCTGGTTGCGGGTCAGTAGTGACCCTCGCCGATCAGCGGCGAAAGCTCATCCCAGACGAAGACGATGTTTTCGGAGCGCCATAGCGGCCCAGGATCGGTGAAGCCGCCGGCTCGCCGCCCGCCCAGCTGTTCGTAGAACCGCATCGCGGGCGCGTTGCCGACCACCACCGCCAGCGCGCAACCGCCATAGCCCCAGTCGGCGAGCTGCTGGGTCAGCGCGCTCATCAGCCGCCGCCCGATCCCGCCGCCCTGGGCCGCCGGATCGACATGCAGCCAGCGGACCTCGCCGCGGCCGCCGAACGCCTCTTCGGTCGGCGCGCAGGCCGAGCCGAACCCGACGATGCGTCCGCCGCGCTCGGCGACCAGGGTCGTGCGCTGCGGATGCTCCTCGCCGAGCACTTCCTCCCAGCGGGCCCGGCGCACGGCCTCCGTCAGTCCGTCCCAGGCCGCCTTCGTCGCAAGGTCGCGATAGGTCGCGCGCCAGACCTCGTCGTGCAGCCTGGCGATGTGGGCGGCATCGGCGAAAACCGCTGTACGCAAAGCGATCGCGGCCTCCGTAAAATCCCTCGAAACCATATCGCGGCGCCCCCCTCGCAAGTCCTGGCCCGGCTTGGGTTTGATGACAATTTTTGGGCGAAGAAACAAACCCCTTTACATCGGGGGTCATCGCCCCTATTTCGCACGGCTCCGGCGGACCCGATGTCCTGAAAAAGCGCTGCTAACGCCGGTCTGGGTTCAACTGCCAATGGGGGCTACGTGAATTGCGCACGTACCATACGCCCCTGGACCTGGTCCGTGAGCGGCCACCGGAACGCCCTGTCGCCATTGCGCGACCGGACGCGGTGGCGGTAGCGGCGCGCTGGTTCCAGGAAAATTTCAAAGGCGACGTCTTCTACGCGGTGAAGGCCAATCCTTCTCCGTGGGTCATCAAGGCCCTCGTTGAAAACGGCGTAACGTCCTTCGATGTGGCTTCGGTCCCCGAGATCGAGCTTGTCGCGCAGCACGCGCCCGGGTCCCGCATGGCCTTCATGCATCCGGTCAAGAGCCGCGCGGCGATTGCGGCCGCCTACTTCGATCACGGCGTGAAGACCTTCTCCCTCGACACGCACGAGGAACTCGAGAAGATCCTCGCCGCGACCCAGGGGGCCAAGGACCTCAACCTCATCGTCCGTCTCGGCGTCGCCGCCGAGGGCGCGGCCTATTCGCTGGCCGGCAAGTTCGGCGTCGACCAACACCAGGCCCCCGGCCTGCTGCTGGCCGCCCGCCGCGCGACCCAGGACCTGATGGGCGTCTCGTTCCACGTCGGCAGCCAGTGCATGCGGCCTACGGCCTATCAGGCAGCCATGACCCAGGCCTCTCGGGCCCTGGTCCGCGCCGGCGTGTTCGCCGACGTGGTGGACGTGGGCGGCGGTTTCCCGTCGGTCTATCCCGGCATGGTTCCGCCGGACCTGGCCGACTACATGGACTCCATCGACCGCGGCTTCGCCGAGATGATGGTGCACGAGACGACCGAGCTGTGGTGCGAACCCGGCCGGGCGCTGGTCGCCGAAGGCTCGTCGATCCTCACCAAGGTCGAACTCAAGAAGGGCGACGCGCTCTATCTGAACGACGGGTCGTACGGCTCGCTGTTCGACGCCGCGCACACCAAATGGCCCTTTCCGGTCAAGCTGCTCCGCAGCGAGGACGGCGAGGCCAAGGAAGTCGAGGGGCCGCTGAAGCCCTATCGCTTCTGGGGTCCGACCTGCGACTCCCTCGACCACATGCCCGGCCCGTTCTGGCTGCCGGAGGATGTGCGCGAGGGCGACTATGTCGAGATCGGCATGCTCGGCGCCTACGGCGTGGCGATGAACACCCGCTTCAACGGTTACGGCGACGCCGAAACCGTCGAGGCCTCCGACGCCCCTATGGCCTCGATGTACGGTCTGGCCCGCCGCTCCATTCCGGTTCCCCGCCAGGAGAACCAGAATGTCGTGAAGCTGTCGCGTGCGCGCGGAAAGAAGCGTCGGCGGAAATAAGCCGGGCGCTGGAAAGTTATAGGCGCGGCCGGTCGCTCCGTCCCGGCCGCGCCTTTTCCATTTTGGACGGGCGCTCAAACTCTAGAGGTCTCAGAGAATGAACGCTGACGTTCAAAAGTCGAACCGCAAGGCCGAGCTGCTGGCCAACACCGTCGAGCACGTGGCGATCGACCAGTACGACGCCCGCCCGATCGTCGACGCGATGCGCAAGATGAGCTTCACCAGCCGCGACACCGCGCGCGCCGCCGACATCTGGTCGATGTCGCTGGAAGACAAGGAATGCTCGACCTGGCTGACCCTCGCGGGCTCGACCAGCGCCGGCGGCTGCATGCACATCTACCGCGACATGGTGAAGTACGGGATGATCGACACGATCGTCGCGACCGGCGCCTCGATCGTCGACATGGACTTCTTCGAAGCCCTCGGCTTCAAGCACTATCAAGCCCAGTCGGACGTCGACGACCGCGACCTGCGCGACCTCTACATCGACCGCATCTACGACACCTACATCGACGAAGAAGAACTCCAGAACTGCGACGGCACGATCTACGAGATCTGCAACCTGCTGGAGCCGCGCCCCTACTCGTCGCGCGAGTTCATCTGGGAAATGGGCAAGTGGCTGGCGGCGGGCAACGCCAAGAAGCCGGACTCGCTGATCGAGACCGCCTATCGCGAAGGCGTGCCGATCTTCTGCCCGGCCTTCGTCGACTCGTCGGCGGGCTTTGGTCTGGTCAAGCACCAGGTCGAGCGCATGAAGGAAGGCAAGCCCTACCTGACCATCGATGCGGTCGCCGACTTCCGCGAACTGACCGACATCAAGCTGGCGGCCGGCACCACCGGCCTGTTCATGGTCGGCGGCGGCGTGCCGAAGAACTTCGCCCAGGACACCGTGGTCTGCGCCGAGATCCTCGGCCACGAAGCGGCGATGCATAAGTACGCGGTGCAGATCACCGTGGCCGACGTGCGCGACGGCGCCTGCTCGTCCTCGACGCTCAAGGAAGCCTGCTCCTGGGGCAAGGTCGACGTGACCTGGGAACAGATGGTGTTCGCCGAAGCCACCACCGTGGTGCCGCTGATCGCCTCGGACGCTTGGCACCGCGGGTCGTGGAAGACCCGCACCAAGCCGCGCTGGAACAAGCTCTTCGAAAAGAAGGCCTAAGGCCTCAACAAAACGGCGTCCCTCGGGACGCCGTTTTTCTTTGAGCTACTCCCCGGCCATGTAGCGGTCGAACCGCTCCTTCCAGTCGGCGTGCCAGCGCGACAGCGCCGGCCGGTTCTCGACGATGTCGCCGGCGGTCCACAGCACCCGCTTCTCGTCGACCGCGCGCGGCGTCTCGTTGTCCTCGCACCACAGATAGAAGTCGCCGCGGGCGATCCCCTCCAGCATCCGCTCGACCACCTGCTCGGAGGTCCAGGCCGAGGGCGGACGCTCGGGGATCCGGCTGGCGACCATGCCGGTATAGGTGAACCCCGGGACCAGCAGGTGGGCGCTGACCTGGCAGCCGGCGGTGTTGCGCAGGGTATGCGCCAGCCCCTCGGTCAGCGCCTTCACCCCGGCCTTGGAGACGTTGTAGGCGGTGTCGCCCGGCGGCATCGTCACCCCCTGCTTGGAGCCGGTGTTGACCACCAGCCCCGGCGCGCCGCTCTGCGCCATGGCCGGGGCGAAGGCCTGCACGCCGTGCAGCACCCCCATCAGGTTCACCCCTAGCACCCGCTGCCAGCCGTCGGGATTGGACAGGGCGTCGCCGCCCCCGCCGACCCCGGCGTTGTTCATCAGCACCGACACCGGCCCCAGCCGCTCGGCGACGGTCTTGGCCAGCGCCTCGACCGCCGCGCGGTCGGACACGTCGACGACGAGGGCGATGGCCGGCTCGCCCAGTTCGGCCTGCACGGCGGCCAGCCGGGCCCCGTCGGCGTCGACCAGGCAGAGGCGCATCCCCTCGCCCGCCAGCCGCCGGGCGGCGGCCGCGCCGATGCCGTTGGCCGCGCCGGTGACGACGGCGACGTTTCCAGGTGCGATGGCGGGATGCATGGCGTTCTCCAGGGCTGCGGGCTTGTCCGCGTCATCTTAGCGGCAAATCTACCGCTTGAACCGCGCTCGCGGCTCCGCATGATCGGCCGCCAGTTCGGAAGGGTCGTCATGAACCGCATCGTCATCAGTCTCGTCGCCGCAGCCGCGCTCGCCGGCGGCGGAACCGCGCTCGCCCAGCAGCAGACCAAGCCCGCGCCGACGGGCTACCTCGGCGACGCCGCCCCCGACAGCTACAAGATCCTCCCGCCCGCCCCGACGCCGGGCACGATCCGCTACCAGGCCGACCGTTCGGCCTTCCTGGCCACCCGCTCGCTCAAGGACAGCCCGCGCTGGTCGCTGGCCACCGCGGACGCCGACGAGGCCGCCATCGTCAAGGACATGAGCTGCGCCATCGGCATGCAGCTGACCCCGGAAAGCGCGCCCAAGCTGACCAAGATCCTGATGACCGCCCGCTACGACGTGCGCCGCGCGGTCAATCATCCGAAGGACATCTACAAGCGCCAGCGCCCCTACCTGATCGACGAGGGCGAGATCTGCGTGGCCAAGACCGACGGCCTGGCCAAGAGCCCCGACTACCCCTCCGGCCACACCACCTGGGGCTGGACGGTCGGCCTGATCCTGGCCGAGCTGGTCCCCGAGCGGTCGACCGAGATCCTCGCCCGCGCCCGCTCGTTCGGCGAGAGCCGGCTGATCTGCGGCGTGCACAACATGAGCGCGGTCGAGGCCGGCCGCACCAACGGCTCGATCGTCGTCGCCGGCCTGCATGGCTCGGCGGCCTTCCGCTCCGACATGGATGCCGCTCGCAAGGAGATCGCCGCCCTGCGGAAATCGGCCAAGGCCCCCGACGGCGCGGCCTGCGCGGCCGAGGCCGAGCTGATCGGCAAGTCGCCGTACAACTAATCCCTAGAACGGAAAGCTGGTCGCGACCTGCAGTCCGACCAGCGCCAGCATCGCCGCCAGGCTGATCAGGTGGTCGCGATAGACGTCCACCGCCAGCTTGGTCTGGACCTCGGGCGTGTCCACCGCCTGGCCCAGCCGCACGGCGTTGCGCCAGGTGCGCCACAGCCCCAGGCCGATCGAGACCGCCGCCAGTGCCAGCGACGCGCCGCTGACCCAGATCGGCTGCACCCGCTCGAGCATCTGGATCAGGATGCCCGCCAAGGTCAGGGCCAGCACCGACGGCGTCAGCCAGTTCATCGGCCAGGCCCCGGTCGTCACCCGTCGATAGTACAGCGCCATCGAGGCCAGCACCTCGTCGGGGGCGCGCTCGGGGCCCCGGCGTTGGACCTGGACGTCGAAGGTCAGGTCGATCCACAGCACCGCGGCGAGAAAGCCGGCGCCTGCAGCGATCACGGCGTTCATGGTCATCGTCCTGCTGGCAGGGCCCGCCCCCGCACGCTCAGTTCGGGATTTTCCGGCGCAGATGTCAATTCCGCGGCTCAGATCCCCGCGTACCACTCATAGCCGCGGTCTTCCCAGAACCCGCCCTTGCCGCCGCCGATCCCGGCCAGGTCGGCCACCGCCTCGATGCGCATGACGTACTTGGCGTGCTTGTAGCCGAGCTGGCGCTCGACCCGCAGCCGCACCGGCGCCCCGTGCTTCACCGCCAGCGGCGCACCGTTCATGTCGTAGGCCAGGATGCTCTGCGGGTGATAGGCGTCGATCAGGTCGATACTCTCGTAGTAGCGCCCCAGGGCCGGCGGCGCGTTGGGGTCCAGGGTGTCGGCGCAGTGAAAGACGATGTAGCGCGCGCTCTCCTTCAGCCCGGCCCGGTCCAGCAGCGGCCCCAGCCGCGCGCCGCTCCATTGGCCGATCGCCGACCAGCCCTCGACGCAGTCGTGCCGGGTGATCTGCGTGCGGGCCGGCTGGGCGCGCAGTTCGGCCATGCTCAGCGACAGCGGCCGCTCGACCAGGCCGTCGATCACCAGCCGCCAGTCGGCGAACCCCGCCTCGACCAGCGCCCGGTACTCGGGGTCGCCCGGGGCGGTAGAGCCGTTGGCGCGGAAGTCAGGCGAGATCTCGGCGGGGCTGAATTCCTGGGCCAGCGCCTTGCGATCGACGATCAGCCGCTGGGCGCGCCGGGTCAGGCCTTCGGCGCGCGCCAGGCCCCGCTGCACGCCCGCGTTCATGGTGAGCTTGTCGCAGGCCCCCAGCACCGCCCCCATGGCGGCGACGGCCAAGCCCGACAACCATCGGCGCCGGTCGATCATCGCGGCTCCTCCCCGATCGCGAACTTGCCAGTGATCATCGAGCGCAGCCCGTTCAGCGGCCCTGACAGCACCACCATGGCCAGGTGGACCGCGACGAACGCCACGATCAGGCCGGCGGTGATGAAGTGGATCGTGCGCGCCGACTGCCGCCCGCCGAACAACTCGGGCAGCCACGGGAAGCCGGCGTTCATGCCCGGCGACATCGACAGCCCAGTCAGCACCATCAGCGGCAGCAGCACGAAGACGACCCCCAGATAGGACAGCTTCTGCAGGGCGTTGTAGCGCCGCGCCGCCTCGCCCCTGGCGAACCGCAACCGCGCATGGTCGACAATCTCGCCCAGCAGATGGCGCGGCGACAGCTGATCGCGGCTCGGCAGCAGGTCGCGGCGGAAGTGGCCGCCGATCAGGCCCGCCACCAGATAGACCAGCCCGTTCAGCGCAAAGAGCCAGGCGAAGGCGAAGTGCCAGCGGCGCCCGTCGGCCAGGCTGCGATAGCTGGGCAATGTCGCCCAGGACGGAAAGCCGCGTACCTCGTTCCCGGAGAAGCCGAGCACGCCGGTGGTCTCGACATAGGTCGAGCCGATCTTGGTGATCCCGATCGCCTCGCCGCCGCGCTCGGCCGCGAACATCGACACCCAGGGGCGGGCGAAGGTCGAGACGTCGCCCCAGTAGAGCGCGGGATGGGCGTTGAAGATCTGCAGGCCGCTGAGCAACAGCACCAGCAGCGCGGCCGCATTGATCCAGTGGGTCAGCCGGGTCGTCAGCCCGTGCAGGCGGACGGGCGGCGACTGGTTGTCCGTGTCGGGCATCGAGCGTCCCTCAGGTCGAGCGTGACCTTGCCATGCCGTGGTTACGGGCGCCATGGGCCCTCGGATGCGGGAACATCGCTCGGCGGCGGCGATTTCCTCATCAGAGGAGACCGCCATGCCGCAAACCCCCGCCGACGACGGACGCCTGCAGAGCCCAGGCCGCCGGAAGAACGCCGCCGAACCGCTGGACGCCGCCAAGGACAACGACGGTGCGGAGCGCTATCCCGAGCCCCGCAGCTTCGACACCGATACGCCGCCCGGCGGTCACATGGGTTCGGCCGGCGACCCCGCCGAAGGCAAGCGCGACTAGAGCTTGCGGACGAACTCGGCGCGCAGCACCAGCCCCTTGATGGCCTCGTGCCGGCAGTCGATCTCCTGCTCGTCGCCGGTCAGGCGGATCGACTTGATCACCGTGCCGCGCTTCAGGGTCTGGCCGGCGCCCTTGACCTTCAGGTCCTTGACCAGGGTCACGCTGTCGCCGTCGGCGAGCAGGTTGCCGACCGCATCGCGCACCTCGACCTGCTGCGACGCCGCGGTGTTGGCTGCCGCCTCTGCGGCGCTCACCCACTCGCCGGTGGTTTCGTCATAGACGAACTCGTCGCCGCTCTCGCTCATGCCGCCTCGCAATACTGGTCGGCGCTGGCTTAAAGCCTCGGGGCGGCCAGGGCCAGCCTCCTGGCGCAGGCCGGCCTCTCCCCCTAAGGTTCGCGCCGTTTCGAGTGTCGGGGGAGCGTGCAAGTGACCGAACAAGGCGTCGAGGTCTGGAGCGGCGGCGTCAACACCTGGGAATGCGACGAGATGGGTCACCTGAACGTCCGCTTCTGGGTCGCCAAGGCCCAGGAGGGGCTGGCCGGGCTCGCCGCGCTGCTGGGCATGCCGCGCGCCTTCGCCCGTGACGGCGAGTCGACCCTGGTCGTACGCGAGCAGCACATCCGCTTCCTGCGCGAAGCCAAGGCCGGCGCCTCGCTGCACATGACCGGCGGCGTCGTGTCGATGGGCGAGCACGACGCGCGGCTGCTGCTGGTCATCCGCCACCTCGACGGCCAGCCGGCCGCGACCTTCCAGCTGGTCGTCGATCACGCCACCGCCCGCGAACTGCGCCCCTTCCCCTGGCCGCAGCGCCTGCGCGAGCGAGCCGCGGAGATGACGGTCGAGATTCCGGCCTTCGCCGCCGCGCGCAGCATCGACCTCTCGCCCGTCGTCGCCACCGCATCGCTGCCGCGCGCCGACGAACTGGGCCTGAAGCGGATCGGCCTTGGCGTCATCGGCCCGGCCGAGTGCGACGTGTTCGGCCGCATGCGGCCCGAGATCTTCATCGGCCGCGTCTCGGACGGGGTCGGGCGGCTGTTCGGCGACGTCCGGCCCGGCCCGGCCGACGGCGATCCGGAGGCGCGGATCGGCGGGGCGGTGCTGGAATATCGCGTGCTGCACCTCGACTGGCCGCAGGCCGGCGACGGCGTCGAACTGCGCTCGGGCTTCGCCGGCTGCGACGCGCGCACCCGCCGGGTCATGCACTGGATGGTCGATCCGCAGAGTGGCCGGCCCTGGGCCAGCGCCGAGGCGGTCGTGGTCTCGTTCGACCTCGACCGGCGCAAGGTCGTCGACATCTCGGAAGCGGCGCAGGCGGCGTTCCGCGCCGCCTCGCCGGCCGGGATCGCGCTCTAGGCCACCGCGTCCCGCAGCGCGGCGTGGACCAGGTCCGGCCGCTCCATCGGCAGGAAGTGGCTCGTGCCGGGCACGGTCTCGACCTGGATGCGGCCGGCGGCGACCAGGGCGTCCAGCTTGGGATCCTCGCGGCAGGTCGAGCCCTCCTCGGCCCGCAGGATCCGAATCGGGACCTGGGCCTGCTCGAAGGCGCCCCAGGTGTCGTGGGCGTGCGAGGCGAAGTTGGACGCCTCCCACTCCGGCGCGCAGGAGAGCTCGACCTGGCCGTCCTCGCGCTCACGGAAGCCGTCGGCGACATAGTCGGCCAGCATCTCGCCCTGCCAGGTCCGGAACGCCCCGCGGCCGGTGTAGGCGGCGACCACAGCCGCCTTGTCGGGAAACACCGACCGACGTCGCAAGGCGCCCTGCACCAGCGGCGAGTTGCTCACCTGGCTCGGGTCGACCGGTCCGGCCGCCGGCATCACCACCGGATCGAACAGCACCACGCGGCGCACGCGGTCGGCGGCCAGCGCCTGGGCCAGCACGCAGGCGGTGCCGCCCATCGAGTGGCCGGCCAGCACCACGTCGCGGACGTCGAGGGTCTGCAGCAGCGCCAGCAGGTCGTCGCGCAGGCCGTTCCACGAGGTCCGTCCGACGGTTTCGGCCGGCAGGGTCGAGCGGCCATGCCCGCGCTGGTCGACCGCCAGGATCCGCAGGTCCTCGGCCAGCGGCGCAAGAATTGTGCGATAGGTGCGCGCATTGAAGCCATTGGCGTGAACGAAGACGATGTCGACCGGTCGGCCCGGATCGCCGAAGTCCAGCGCCGCCATCGCGCCGCCGCGATCCTTCAGGTCGATCAGGCGCGCGCGCGGCGCCTCCGCCAAAGCCGATTCCATTGCAAAACCCTCCGCCGACCGCCGATCTGGGCCGGTCACCCCCTCGAAACCACATTGACGCGCGGTTCGACAACACCCTCCAAGCCCTTGGTTTTCGGGGGGATGGGGGCAAGGGTTGCAAAAGTGATCACGAGGGCGTGAATTAAAGCCTTGCCCTGAGCGCCAAGCCGGGCATATTCCGAAGCAGCGCAGCGATGTTCCCCGTCAGGGTCGCCTCGTTGAGCCGCTTCTAACCTCCGTTTCCAGGGGACCCAGGGACATGACCACCGAAATCCTTCGCAAGCTGCTCGTCGCCGGCGCCGCCGTCGCCGCTCTGTCCGTCGCCGCTTGCGGCAAGCCGGCTGAAAAGGCCGCTGACACCGCCGAAGCCACCGCCGAAACCGCGACCGACGCCGCCGCCACCGCGACCGACGCCGCCGCCACCGCCGCTGACGCCGCTGCCGACGCCACGAAGGCCGCTGGCGACGCGACCGCCGCTGCCGCCGCTGCTCCGGCCGACGCCGCTGCCGCCGCTGCTGCTCCGGCTGCTCCGGCTGCCGACGCCGCTGCCGCTCCGGCCGCGAAGTAAGTCTTACGAACGCATCCGCGTTCTTAAGCGAAGGGCCGCCCTCCCGGGCGGCCCTTTTCTTTTGCGCGTTATAACGGCGCGATGAGCGACGAATCTCCCCTCGCCTGGACCGACGACGGTCAGCCGCGGTCGCGCCTGTATGGCGACGTCTATTTCTCGGCTGAGGACGGCCTGGCCGAATCCCGCGCGGTGTTCCTGCAAGGCTGCGGCCTGCCGGACGCCTGGGCCGGGCGCACCCGCTTCACGGTCGGCGAGCTGGGCTTCGGCACCGGCCTCAACATCCTGGCCCTGCTCGACCTCTGGCGGACCAACGCCCCGTCCGGCGCGCATCTCCACGTCTTCAGCGTCGAGGCCCACTCGATCACCGCCGACGAGGCCGCTCGCGCCCTGTCGCGCTGGCCCGAGCTCGCGGACCTGGCGGCGCTGCTGGTCGCCCGCTGGCCCGGCCGCGCCCGCGGCTTCCATCGAATCGACCTGCCCGAGGTCGCCGCGACCATCGACCTGGCGGTGATGGACGTCGAAACCGCGCTCTCCGCATGGTCCGGCCAGGCCGACGCCTGGTTCCTCGACGGCTTTTCGCCCGCGCTGAACCCGGCCATGTGGCGCGAGGAAATCCTCGCCCTGGTCGCCGCCCGCTCGGCCCCCGGCGCCCGCGCCGCCACCTTCACCGTCGCCGGCGCCGTGCGCCGCGGCCTGGCCGCCGCCGGCTTCGCGGTCGACAAGCGTCCTGGCTTTGGCCGCAAGCGCGAACGGCTGGAGGCGCAGATGCCGGGCGAGCCCGTCCCGCGCCCGCCTCGCCGCGTCGCGATTGTCGGGGCCGGCATCGCCGGGGCCAGCGCCGCCCGCGCCCTGCGCGCGCTCGGTTGCGAGCCCATAGTGCTCGACGCCGACGGCCCTGGCGCCGGCGCGTCCGGCAACCCCGCCGCCCTGGTGACGCCGCGGCTCGACGCCGGGCTCGGCCCGCTGGCCGCGCTGTTCGCCCAGGCGCTCGGCCGCGCTGGGCGGCTCTATGAAGCCCTGCCCGGCGCCGTCCTGGCCCGCAGCGTCCTGCAGATCGCCGGCGACGAGCGCGACGTCGCCCGCTTCGCCAAGATCGCCGCCTCGGACCTCTTCGAACCCGGCGCCCTGGTCCCGCTCGACGCGGCCGAAACCACGGCCCGCCTGGGCGAGCTTTCGACCGCCCCGGCTCTCGATCTGGCCGCCGCCCTGGTGGTGGTGCCAGCCGCCATCCTCGCCGCCTGGAGCCCGCAGGTCGTCCGCGCCGAGGTGGCCCAAGTCGTCCCCGCCCCGGCGTGCGTCGTCCTGCGCGATTCGGCGGGCGGCACGATTGTGGAGGCCGACGCGGTAATCCTGACGATAGGACCCGCTATCGGCGCGTTGCTGGACGGCCTGCCGATCGCGCCGGTCCGCGGCCAGGCCAGTTGGACCGACGCCGCGACCACCGGGCAGGCCGCGGCCTGGGGCGGCTATGCGGTCCCGACCCGCACGGGCCTGCTGTTCGGCGCCACCCACGACCGGGGCGAGACCGGGACCGACGTCCGTGCCGACGACCACGGCCGCAACCTCGCCACCCTCGCCGCCGCCCTGCCCGGCCTCGCTGCGCAGATCGACGACGGCGCGCTGCAGGGCCGCGCCTCGGTCCGCGCCACGACGCCCGACCACCTGCCGCTGGCAGGCCCCGCGCCGGGCCTGGACGGCGTCTACGTGCTGAGCGGGCTCGGGTCGCGCGGCTTCTGCCTGGCGCCGCTGTTGGCCGAGCACGTCGCGGCCCTGGCGCTCGGGGCGCCTTCGCCGCTGCCCGCGCCGCTTGCCGACCTCGTCGCGCCCGACCGATTCCACAGGCGCGCAGCACGCAAAGGTCGTAATCTCGCCAGCGAGACCGCTAAAGGAGCGTGACCATGATCCGGGCCTTTCTCGGCGCAGTGGGGGCGTTGGCCCTGGCCGGCTGCACCACTCCGCCGGTTTCGGACGCCGCCGTCGCCGCCAGCAGTTCGGCCCGCAGCTGCTTCTGGGCCAACAACGCCAACGGATTCAACGCCGTGGACGAGACCACGGTCTATGTCCGGGTCGGGGTTCGCGACGTCTATCGGCTCGACCTCTTCGCGCGCTGCCCCGACGTCGACTGGAACCAGGCCATCGCGCTGTTCTCGCGCGGCGGCAATTCGATCTGCTCGGGCCTCGACGCCTCGATCATCACCAAGGGCCCGTTCGGCCCCCAGCGCTGCGAAGTGCGCACGGTCACCAAGCTGACCCCGGAAGAGGCCGCCGCGCTGCCGCCCAAATCCAAGCCTTGAAACGAAAAAGCGGGCGCCGCCTTCGAGGGGGCGACGCCCGCAGTACGGCCCTACGCGTCGCCGCGCCGGCCGGAGGCTCGCATCAGAAGCGCTTCTTCAGCGCCACTGCATAGACGCGGCCCAGCGGGTTTCCGCTGCCCGGGTCGTAGTTGTACTGGGTGCCGATCGCGAACGGCGGGTCCTCGTCGAAGATGTTCTGGACCGTCAGCGTCGCGGTCGTGTCCCACGGCAGTTCGGCCCGATAGGTCAGGTCGTGCTGCCAGTACTCGTCGATTTTGATCGACTGCTTCAGCGCCGCAGCGAGGGCGATCGAGTTGGTCTCCACCTGGGTGGTCGAGGACACGTGGCGGATCTGCCAGCGGAGGTTATGCATGCCGCTGGACCAGTTCACGAAGGCGTTCGCCCGCAGCCTGTTGTAGCCGGTGAACAGCGAGGCGCGGTAGGTGCCGGCCCGCTTCTGGACGCCCGCCGCATTCGAGGGGAAACCCTCGATGTCGTAGGGCTCTTCATCGAACTTGAGCAGGTAGGTGCCGTCGAACCCGGCGCTGAGGGCGCCGTTGAACAGCTCCCCGACGTCGAGGTTGGCCTGGAAGTCCACGCCCGACGTCTTCACGCCGCCGCCGTTGATGTACTGGGTGCGGTACGAGAGGATGTTGGCCCGACCGCAGTTGCCGCCGGTGAAGGTGAACCGCGCCTGGACGGCGGCGTAGGCCGCGTTGCCGCAGTTGCCGGTCGCCGAGCCGCCCGGGAACATGACGTTCAGCAGGTCGGCGGTGGCTTCCGAGGTGAGCGGATCTTCGAAGTCGAAGTCCCAGTAGTCGATGGTCGCGCGGAAGTTGGAGAATTCGACCACGCCGCCGATGTTGTAGGTGAAGGCGGTTTCCGGCTCGAGGTTCGGGTTGCCGTAGAGGTCGTTGGCCCGGTAGGTGCCGTTGGCGTTGGTCAGGTTACGCGCGAAGTTGGTGGTGGTCAGGGTCGCCGCCGGCGCGCGGTAGGTGGTGCCGACCGAGCCGCGGAACGCCAGCCAATCCAGTGCTTGCCAGCGGACCGAGGCCTTCGGGTTGAAGGTGTCGCCCTGGCTCTCGTAGGTCTCGTAGCGTCCGGCCAGCGTCAGCTCGAGGCCGTCGGCGATCGGGATCAGGGTTTCGGCGAACACCGAGCTGATCTTCCGGTTCACGTCGTAAGGCCGCAGGTTGGCGTTGAACAGGAACGGGCCGTTCGCCGTGGTCGGGCAGAACGGCGAGCCGTCGCCGTAGGGCGGGCTGTCGACGCAGGGCGTGGCGTTGGCGTCGTAGAAGACGTCCGGGTCCTGGATCGTGCGGTCGTAACGGTACTGCGCGCCGGCCGCCCAGGCGATGTTGCCGCCGCCGATGTCCCACGGCAGTTCGCCGTTGAAGACCACGTCGGCCACGAACAGCTCGGACGAGATCTCGTTGCGCTGCTTCTCGTCCATCCAGGCGACCACCGCCCCGCGATTGGCGGCCGCGTCGTTGAAGCCGGGGATGGTGCTGTTGGCCACGTAGAAGGGGTTGGCTCCGACCTGCGCCAGGCTCTGGTCGAAGGCGTTGGTGAACGGGTTGAAGAAGAAGCAGCCGAGCGCGGCGTTGCCGGCGTTGGTGGTGAAGTTGTTGGTCTCAGCCGCCGTACACTGGTCGGCGTTGCCATCGCGGCTGCCGAAGCCGCGAAGGGCCATCTGCAGCCGGTTAACCGACAGATCCTCGAGGTTGTAGTTGTAGTCCTGCTTCTGCCAGGTCAGGGCGACGTCGAAGCCGATGTCGTTGAAGATCTTGCCCTTGAAGCCGCCCGCCACCCGGGCCGTATCCACCTTGTAGGAATAGTGGGCGTGCCGGTCGTCGGTATACGGGTTGCCGCCAAAGCCGATCGGGCGCCAGACGCTCTGGCTGGTCGCCAAGCCGTTGGCCAGGGCGCTGGCCACGCCCGCCCGCGCCAGGGCCAGGCCCGCCGCGCAGCTGGCGGCGTCGACGCCGTAGGGAAGCACCGTACCCGTGCAGTTGGCCGCGTTGATCTGCGAGACCAGGGCCAGCAGGCCGGGGTTGGTGTTCGGAATGTAGAAGTTCGACTGCTCGCCGGTGCCGGTCGCCGGGATCGGCGAGACGCCGCCGCCGGCCGAGCCGCCGGAAGCCAGGATCGGCGCCGGGAACTGGTTCGGCCCGGTCACGGCCCAGCTTTGCAGCGGGGTCTCATGCATCGCGTACAGCACCTCGATGTTGGCGCTGAGGGTGTCGGTGATGTCGAAGTTGAACTTCCCGTAGGCCTGGTAGTGGTGCTCGTCCTCCACCAGGTTGTCGAAGGTCGTGTACTGGAAGTTACAGACCCCGCTATTGGGGACGACCGTGCGGGTCCCGATCAGGGTGGTGAGGCTGTAAGGGGCGCCGCCGTTGGCCGCGCAGCCGATGTCGGGCAGCACGCCATTGAAGCTCGCCGCGGTGAAGCCGGTGTTCGGCGAACCGGTCGGGGTGGTGGTCGCATAGGTGTAGCCGCCCGGGTTGCCGGTCGCGGCCCAGCCGCCGAGCGGGTTCTCCAGGAAGCCGTCGACGCCGGTGCGAATGGCCCAGTCGCGCTCGAAGATCGGCATCTCGGAGCGGGCGCGATAGCCCAGGGTGATCAGGGCGTCGGCGTTGTCCCACTTCTTGCCCCAGGCGAGCGAAGCCTCGTAGTCGCCGTCCGAGCCATCAATGAACTGGTACTGGCCGCTGAACTCGAAACCGTCCAGATCGGTGCGGGTGATGAAGTTGACCACGCCGCCGATGGCGTCGGAGCCGTAGGTCGCGGCCGCGCCGTCCTTCAGCACTTCCACCCGGCCGATGGCCGCCGTGGGCAGCAGGTTGATGTCCACCGCGTTCAGGCCCTGCGGCGAGACGGGGACGCGGCGGCCGTTGAACAGCACCAGGGTGCGGCTGCCGGTGACGGCGGAGTTCAGGCTGCGCAGGTTCACCGTGGCGGCGCCGGAGCCAGAGCCGAAGCGGTTGTTCTCGCCGATCACCGCCCCGGAGGACGGGATGGTCTTGATGAACTGGACCATGGTCGGCGAACCGCGGGCCTCAAGCTCCTTGGAGCCGATGACGTCGACCGGCAGCGCTGCATTTTCGGGCGTGCCGGCGATGAACGAGCCGGTGACAACCACCTCCTCGACGGTGGAGGCCTGGGCGTAGGCTGAACTGTTGGCTGAAATTGCCAGGACGACGGCCAATAGCGAGCCGCCGCAGAAATAACTGCTCTTCAACATTGGTTTCCTTCCCCCTCGAGAGCCGCCCCCGTCTGGTGCGGTGGCTTTTGACTCATGAGCAGAAAGATCATCGAACGGGCCCGCGGGCTCCGCCACTATTTTTCAGCTTCGCAACATACTGTTGTCTTGAACCGGGCAGCGCACGGCCGGCGGTAGTGATCAGCGTTCATAAACCGCTGATAAGCGGACGGTTTTCCAGATCGGAGAACGCCGATCCTTTAGATTTCAACGGTTTCACTGCATTTCAGGTCGCGCGGCGGCGGCGCGGCGGCGCGGCCGGCGTCCAGGGCGTAACGCCGGCCGGACGGCTGACGTCACGGCAAGTTGAGGCGTAACTGTTGCACGAAAGCCCCGTTTTGGAGGGTCTCCGGAGCGCCCTATGGCCACGCGTACCCCACACAAGACAAAACGCCGCCCCCTTTCGGGGACGGCGCCTGCCTAAGCGAACTTCGTTTGAAGCTTAGAAGCGCTTCTTCGCCGAGATGGCGAACACGCGGCCCAGCGGGTTCGCGCTGGAGGGGTCGTAGTTGTACTGGGTACCGATCGCGAACGGCGGCTCTTCGTCGAACACGTTCTGAACCGTCATGGTCAGAGTCGTGTCCCACGGCAGTTCGGCCCGATAGGTCAGGTCGTGCTGCCAGTATTCCGGGATCTTCGTCGTCGTCTTGGTGGCGAGCGCCAGGCCGATCGAGTTCGATTCCGTCTGGTTGACCGAGCTGATGAAGCGGGTCTGCCAGCGCAGGTTATGAATGCCGCTGCTCCAGTTCACCCACGCGTTGGCGCGCAGTTGGTTGTAGCCGGTGAAGATCGACGCGCGGTAGGTGCCCGCACGTTCCTGGGTGCCGCGGCCCGGAGCCGGGACGCCTTCGATCAGGTAGGGATCTTCGTCGTACTGGATCAGGTAGCTGCCGTCGAAGCCGGTGGTCAGCGCGCCTTCGAACAGGTCGCCCACGTCCAGGCTGGCCTGGAAGTCGACGCCCGAGGTCTTCACCTTGCCGCCGTTGATATACTTCGTGCGGTACGACTGGACGTTGGCGCGGCCGCAGCCCAGGTCAGTGAAGGTGAAGCGCGAGCGCAGAGCCACATAGGCCGGATCGGTGCTCGTGCAGACGTTCGCGCCCGTGGCCGGGAACGCGGCGGCCAGCATGTCGGTGGCGCTTTCCAGGATCAGCTGGTCTTCGAAGTCGAAGCTCCAGTAGTCGATCGTGGCGCGGAACGCCCCGAGCTTGGCCATGGCGCCGACGCTGTAGGTGAAGGCGGTTTCCGGATCCAGGTCCGGGTTGCCGTACTGGTCGTTGGCGCGCCACGTGCCGTTGGCGTTGGTCAGACCGCGGGTGAAGTTCGTGGTCGTGATGATCGCCGACGGAGCGCGGTAGGTGGTGCCGACCGAGCCGCGCAGGGCCAGCCAGTCCAGGGCCTGCCAGCGCAGCGACGCCTTCGGATTGAAGGTCTCGCCTTGGCCCGCATAGTACTCGTAGCGGGCGGCCAGGGTCAGCTCGAGGTCGTCGGTGATCGGCAGCAGGGTTTCAGCGAAGACCGAGCTGATTTCACGCGAGACGTTGTACTGAGCCAGGTTGGCGTTGAACAGGTACGGACCGGTGGGGACCAGGCAGTAGGGCTGGCCGTCGCCGAACGGAACCGAGTCCACGCAGGGCGTCGCGTTGACGTCATGCAGCACTTCGGGGTTTTGGCGATACTGGTCGTAGCGGTACTGGGCGCCGGCCGCCCACTTGACCTGACCACCGCCCAGTTCGAACGGCAGGTCGCCGTTCAGAACGATGTCGGCGACGAACAGGCGGGTCGACATCTTGTTGACCAGACGCTCGTCCATCCAGTCGACGACCTCGTTGCGGGCCGCGACGGCTTCGTTGAAGCCCGGGATGGTGCTCGAACCGATGTAGAACGGGTTCGACGGGACGTCCGACAGGCTCTGCTCGAAGCCGTTCGAGAACGGATTGAAGTAGTAGCAGCCCATCGCCGCGTTACCGGCGTTGGTCTGCCAGTTGTTCGTCTCGGCGGCCGTACACTGGTCGGCCGCGCCAGCCCGGCTGGCGAAGCCGCGCAGGCCCTGCTGCAGGCGGTTGACCGAGATGTCTTCCTGCACGCGGGTGTAGTCTTGCTGCTGGTAGGTCAGCGCGCCGTCCCAGTTGATGCCGAAGGGCAGTTCGCCCTTGAAGCCGCCCGACACCCGGAAGGTGTCGACCTTGTAGGAATAGTGGGCGTGCTTGTCTTCAGTGTACGGGTTGCCGCCGAAGCCGATCGGGCGCCAGGCCGTCTGGCTGGCCGCGACGCCATTGGTCGCCGCCGTCGCCACCGCGGCGCGCGCCGCGTTCAGCGCCGTCTGGCAGCTGGCCGCGTCGATGCCGTAGGGCAGCACCGTGCCGGCGCAGTTGGCGCCGTTGACTTGGCTGATCAGCGCAGCCAGGCCAGGGTTGCTGGCCGGGATGTAGAAGCGGCCCTGGTCCGAAGGCGCCAGCGCCGGGATCGGCGAGGTGCCGCCGGCCGCCAGCGGGGTCGGGAACTGGTTCGGCCCGGTCACAGCCCAGCTTTGGTTGGGCGTGTCGTGCATGGCGTAGAGCACTTCGATGTTGGCCGACAGGGTGTCGGTGATGTCGAAGTTGAACTTGCCGTAGGCTTGGAAGTGCTCTTCTTCCTCAACCAGGTTGTCGAACACCGTGTACTGGAACTGACACGAGTTGGCGTCGGGGTTGAGCTGACGCAGGCCGATCACGGCCGAGATGTTGTAGGGCGCGCCGCCGTTGGCCGCGCAGCCGATGTCCGGCAGGCCGGCGCCGAGCGTCGCGCTGGCGAAGCCGCCATTGATCCCAGGCGTGATCGAAGAGATCACGTTGTACTGACCGGGGTTGCCGGTGCTGGCCCAGCCGCCCAGCGGGTTTTGCAGGAAGCCGTCGACGCCGGTGCGCAGCGCCCAGTCGCGTTCCTGGATCGGCAGCACCGAACGGTGGCGGTAGCCGACCGTGATCAGCGCGTCGGCGCTGTCCCACTTCTTGCCCCAGGCCAGGTTGGCTTCGTAGTCGCCGTCCGAGCCATCTATGAACTGGTATTGTCCGCTGAACTCGAAGCCGTCGAGATCGGTGCGGGTGATGAAGTTGACGACGCCGCCGATGGCGTCAGAGCCGTAGGTCGCGGCCGCGCCGTCCTTCAGCACTTCCACCCGGCCGATCGCGGCCGTCGGCAGCAGGTTCACGTCGACCGAGTTGAGGCTCTGCGGCGAGACCGGCACGCGCCGGCCGTTGAACAGAACCAGGGTCCGCGAACCGGTGCTCGGCGAGTTCAGGTTGCGCAGGTTGACCGTCGCCGCGCCCGACCCCGAGCCGAAACGGTTGTTTTCGCCGATCACCGCCCCTGAGGAGGGGATGGTCTTGATCAGCTGGACCATGGTGGGCGACCCGCGCGCCTCCATTTCCTTCGAGCCGATGACATCCACCGGCAGAGCGGCGTCTTCAGGCGTCCCGGCGATGAATGAGCCGGTGACGACCACCTCCTCTACCGTAGAGCCGCCGTCCTGGGCAGCGGCCGTTCCCGACACGCCGAACGCCAGGGCGACGGCCAATAGCGACCCGCCGCAGAAATATCTGCTCTTCAACATAAGTGTTTCCTTTCCCCCTCGAACGCGCGCGGCGATTGAAATGCCGCGTTTGTCTATGTCCGAGTATGGCGATCATCGACGCAGATGAGCCAAGACGCCAGAGCGTTGTCGCGATCGTTACAAACTTGAAACGCGATGCAATTCAGCGCATATTTTTGACAGAACCGAGAGTTTTGACGGTCAACCGCATACCGCAATCAGTAAATTTTGATCACTCAAGAATAATACTTACTAAGTCATTGGTTTTACGTATTTTCCGGACTTCTAAACCGATCCAAACGACGCCCGGATCAAACCGGTGCTTCGAATAACTCGCTGCGCGGTGGAGTCCGGCGGGTCTTCCACCCTGCGGTAGGTGTGGCGCCGGCGCCGCGGCCACAGAAAAAGGCGCCGCAGGGGAAGCCCGCGGCGCCTTCAAGACGTGATCGTGGGGCCGCGAGTCGCGCTCGCAGCCCCTCTTTGCGAAGCTAGAACTTCTTCTTCACCGCCAGCTTGTAGGTCCGGCCGAGCGCGTTGCCGGTGAACGGATCGTAGTTGAGATCCAGTCGGGCGAACGACGGCTCGACGTCGAACAGGTTGTCGATCGACACGTTGACCGTCACGTCCCAGGGCAGGAACACGCGGTAGTCGAGTTCGTGCACCCAGCTCTCGTCGATCTTGGCCCCTTCCGGCTGGATCGCCCCGTTGACCGGGTTGGGCGCGAAGATCGAAGCCCGCTGGTCGATGTAGGAGTCGATGTAGTTCACCGTCCAGCGCAGGTTGTGCGGCCCGTGGCTGTACTCGGCGTAGACCGAGCCCTTGAGCTGCGGCAGCGAGGTCGCGGTGAGCTGGTAGTTAAGGTAGCCGGCCGCGTCGAACGCCTTCTCGACGGTCACGTCGCCGATCTTGAACTCATCGACCTTGTACTCGAGCGTGTAGGTGACCGAGCCGCCAATCCGCAGATTGCCGCCCCAGACGTCGCCGGCGTCGTAGTCGCCCAGCACGTCGATCCCGGAGGTCTTCACGCCCGGGCCGTTGGTCCAGTTGGTCCGCACCCGCGAGATCGTCGCAATGTTGCAGGCGCCCTGGAACACGAAGCGGGCCTGCAGGTCGGCGTAGGCGGGCAGACCGCAGTTGGTGGAGGCGCCGTTCGGGAACATCGTGTTGACCATCGAGGCCGAGGGTTCGGCCACGATCGGGTTCTCGAAGTCGAAGTTCCAGTAGTCGACGCTGCCCTTGAAATTGCCGACGTTGAGGATCGCGCCGACACTGTAGGTGGTGGCCTTTTCCGGCTCCAGGTCCGGGTTGCCGAAGATGTCGATGGCGCGGAACGCGCCGCCGATGAACGACAGGGCCGTGACGCTGGACGTGGTCAGCTGGGTCAGCGGCGGGCCACGGAAGGTCGTGCCGGCCGAGGCGCGGAACGCCAGGGCGTCGGTGGCCTGCCAGCGGACGGCGATCTTCGGGTTCAGGGTCGAACCGGTGTCGCCGCCGTAGTCCTCGTAGCGGGCCGCCAGCTGGACCTGCAGGTCGTCGGTGACCGGCAGCGCCATTTCGGCGAACAGGGCGTAGACGTCGCCCTCGAGGTCAGCCTCTTCGCCGGTGCCCAGGAACATCAGCGGGCCGTTGCGCACCGAACAGCTGGTCGAACCGTTGAACGGAGTGTCGATGCAGGGGTTGGCGTCGATGTTGCTGAGGTCGTTGTACGACGAGGTGAAGAAGCTGCGGCGGAACTGCGCCCCGGCCGCCCATCCGACCGCGCCGCCGCCCAGTTCCCAGCCCAGTTCGCCGTTGAACACCGCGTCCGCGACGAACAGCTTCGAGGTCTGCTTGGTCGAGACCTCCTGGAAGAACCAGCGCACCAGCTCCGGATTGTTGGCGAGCGAGGCGTTGAAGTTCGGGTTGGTCTGGCCGGTGATCGTGTTGTTGGCGATCGCGTTGGAGAACGGGTTGAAATAGTAGCAGCCGAGCGCAGTGTTGCCGGCGTTGGTGGTGAAGTTGTTGGTCTCGGCCGCCGTACAGCCGCCGGCCGTGCCGTTGTTCAGCGAGCCGTAGCCGCGCAGGGCCAGCTGGAAGCGCGACACCACCGTGTCGTAGCCGGTCCGCACCCCGGTTTCCTGGCCGTAGGTCAGGGCGAAGTCGTAGCCGACGGCGTCGTTGAACTGGCCCTTGATGCCGCCGCTGACGCGGAAGGCGTCATAGTGGCGACGGCCTTCCGACGGCCCGTAGTCGAACGCCGGGTTGCCGCCGAACGACAGCGGCCGGTAGCGCACGCCGGGGATGTGGACGCCGGTCGCGAAGGCCGGGATCTGGGTCGGATTGGCGTTACGATAGGCGATGAAGCCGGGGTTGCTGGCCGGGACGAAGTAGCCGGCCAGCACTGAGGCCGGCAGCTGGCCGACGGTCGGGTTGGTGGCGGCCGTCGAGGTCTGCAGGGCCAGGTACGACGGCGAGGTCTTCCACTCCGGCACGTCGGTCTCCGAGTAGAAGACTTCGACATGCAGCTGGGCGTTGTCGCCCAGGTCGGCGTTGGCTTCCCCGTAGAGCTGGAAGCGGTCTTCGTTCTCGACGAGATTGTCGTAGGGAATGAAGTTGAAGAAGCAGGCCGGCAGCGCGCCGCCCTGCACCACCCCGCCCAGCGAGGCGCAGCCGTTGTCGAGCGCAAAGCCGGCAGCCGGCGTAAACGCTCCGCTCGGCAGATTGGTCACCGGAAGGAACGGGGCGACGGCGTTGCCGGCCGACCAGCCGCCTTCAGGGTTGTTGAAGTAGGACTGGCTCGCCCAGTCGCGTTCGGTGGTCGGCAGCTCCGAGCGGTGCTGGTAGCCGGCGCTCAGCAGGACGTTGCCGTTCTCCCAGGTGTGGCCGAAGATAATGCTGCCGTCATAGTCGCCGTCCGAACCATCGACGTAGCGATAGCTGCCGTTCAGCTCCAGGCCGTTGAAATCCTTGCGGGTGATGAAGTTCACGACGCCGGCGATGGCGTCCGAGCCGTAGGTCGCGGCCGCGCCGTCCTTCAGCACCTCGATCCGGCCGACTGCGGCCGACGGGATGATGTTGGTGTCGACGATGCCCGCCCCGGCCTGGCCGAACGGGTTCGCGGCCATGCGGTGCCCGTTGATCAGCACCAGGGTGCGCTGGGCCCCGAGGCCCCGCAGGTTGACCGAGCCCGAGCCTTCCGAGCCCTGGGCCCGCGGGTCGAACTGGTTGGTGTCCCCCAGCACCCCGCTGGAGACCGGCAGCGCCTTCAGAAGCTCGACCGTCGTGGGCGAACCCTGCTTGGCCAGGTCGTCGGCGCCGATTACGTCCACGGGCAGAGCCGCGTCCTCGGGCGTGCCGCGAATGAAGGACCCGGTGACCACCACCTCCTCGACGGTGCTGGCTTGTTGGGCAAAGGCCTGGCCGCCGAGGGCCAGAGCAACGGCCATGACTGAGCCGCCGCAGAGATACCTGCTCTTCAACATCATTTTCCTCCCCCTCGACGGACGCCGGTTTCGATCTGACGCGATGGTCGTCCGTGGGTCTGAGGATGAGATGCGAGTTCGAGGCCGCCGCGCTAGGTGAATTTTGCAGAACCGCAACAATGCATTCGAACTGCGTTCAAATCGCAACACCGTTGTTCGACAAGGCTTTTTGACGAAGATGATCAAAAGCGCACCCCTGACGTGGCGTCATGGGAGCGCCTCAAGGCCTGACCCACACCTCCGGGTTTCGCCCCATAGGCGGGGGTGGGCAGCCCCGCTTAACTGGCCGCATGAAGCGGGCGGCTCTCCCTCGATACACATGGTTGGTGGTGGTGGCGGCGGCGCTGGCTGCTGGCGGCCACGCGCAGGCCCATGAACTCCGGGTCGGCGCAGGGTACGCCCCGCACGGGCCCGAGGAAGGCGCCTCGGTGATCGTCGAGTACCTGTTCCCGCCGGCGAAGGCCTTGAAGGTGATCGGGACGCCGCGGCCGTTCGTGAGCACCCAGATCAGCCTGGACGGCTACACCAACTACGCGCAGGGCGGGCTGATCTGGCGCTTCGAGCGGGAACGCACCTATCTCGACCTGGGAGCCGGCGTGGCGGTGCACGACGGCTCACTCTACCTGCCGCGCCCGCAGGAGGGCGTACCGCATGACGAAAACCTGCGGCGCAAGGCGGCCCGCGACGAGTTCATCGAGTTCGACAAGCGGTGGGTGTTCCACGCCACCTTCGCGGTCGGCTATCGCCTCACCGAGCGGTGGGCGGTGGAGTTCGAGGGCCAGCATTGGAGCAACGGCCAGTTCGGCAGCGACACCCACGACGGGGCCGACAGCCTGGGCCTGCGCGCGGCCTACCGCTTCTGAGCGCAGGCAGGCGTTCGCACGCAGAGGTCAGGCTGCGAGGGCTTGGAACCAGCTTGTAAGGAGAATGGTGGACGTGACAGGGATTGAACCTGTGACCCCCTCGATGTCAACGAGGTGCTCTCCCGCTGAGCTACACGTCCGAACCAAGTCGGCTCCCTTTCGGGAACGGGAGGCGGCGGTATAGCGGCGAGGACGGGCTTGTGCAAGCGCCCTCGACCGCATTTTCACAGCCTTATGCGGCGGCCATCATCCGCTCGACCTCGGAGACGATCTCACGCAGGTGAATCGGCTTGGACAGCACCTTGGCGCCCGGAGGCGCGCTCTCGCCCGCGGCCAGGGCCACGGCGGCGAAGCCGGTGATGAACATGATGCGAAGGCCTGGATGGCGGGCCGCGGCCAGGCGCGCGACTTCGATCCCGTCCATGCCCGGCATGACGATGTCGGTCAGCAGCAGGTCCCAGTCCTGGTCGAGCACGGCGGCGGCTTCCTCGCCGTCGGCGCAGGAGGTCACCTCGTAGCCGGCCCGTTCCAGCGCGCGGGACAGGAAGCCGCGCAACGAGTCATCGTCTTCGGCGAGGAGAATTCGGGGCATGGGTAGCTCGCAGGTGCGTAGTCGTAAGGCTCCACAGTAGCTGCGCAGACGTAAATCGCCGATGAACCGAAGGCCCTGAAGGCGTGGCGGCGCGATCTGTTTGACCCACGCGAAGACGCACCGTCATATGGCGGCGATGAACGCCTGGGAGCCCCTCGCCGCCGACCGTTCCGCGCCGGCGCTCGCGCCCTTCGAGGTGCGCCGCGCAGCGCCCGACGGCGCGCCCGCGCCGACCCCGCTGGTGTTCGCTTCGCCCCATTCAGGCCGGCTCTATCCTGACGACATGATGGCGGCCGCCGCGCTGGATTCGCTGGCCATCCGCCGCTCGGAAGACGCCTTCGTCGACGAACTGATCGGCTCTGGTCCGAGCCAGGGCGCGGCGTTGATCTGCGCCAATCTGGCCCGGGCCTATATCGACGTGAACCGTGAGGCCTTCGAACTCGACCAGGCGATGTTCGCCGACGAACTGCCGGACTTCGCCCGCGCCCGCACCGCCCGCGTCGCCGCCGGGCTCGGCGCGATCGCCCGCGTGGTCTCCGAGGGCCAGGAGATCTACACCCGCAAGCTGACCTTCGCCGAGGCCCGTCGCCGCATCGACGGCGTGCACGCGCCCTATCACCAGGCCCTGGCGCGCCTGCTGGGCGAAGCCCACGCCGCCCACGGCTATGCGATCCTGATCGACTGGCATTCGATGCCGGCCGCCGCCGCCAAGGCCGGAGCCCGCGACGGGCCGTGCGACATGGTGCTGGGCGACCGTTTCGGCGCCTCCTGCGCGAGCCAGGTGACCCAGAAGGTCGAACAGGAGCTCGAGGCCCGCGGCTACAAGGTGGCCCGCAACGCGCCCTATGCCGGCGGCTACACCACCGAGCACTATGGCCGCCCGAACCGGCGCACTCACGCCCTGCAGATCGAGATCAACCGCGGGATCTATCTGAACGAGGGCACGCTGGAGCCGACCAAGGGCTTCAAACGGCTCAAGGCCGACCTCGACGAGGTGATCGCCGCGCTCGGCGCCATGGACTGGTCCGGCCTGAAATAGCCTTAGGCGGGCCGGCGCGCGCGCATGGCCTGGTTGATGGTGCCGTCGTCGAGCCAGTCGAGTTCGCCGCCCACCGGCACCCCGCGCGCCAGCATGGTGACGCTGACCCCGGCCCCCTCCAGCCGCTCCGCCAGGTAATGGGCGGTGGTCTGGCCATCGACCGTCGCCGGCAACGCCAGGATGACCTCGCGCACGCCGGTCTCCGACGCCCGCGTCACCAGCGGGCCTATACGCAGCGCTTCGGGACCGACCCCGTCGAGCGCCGACAGCAGCCCGCCCAGCACGTGGTAGCGGCCGCGGAAGGCGGCGGCCCGCTCCATGGCCCACAGCGCCCCGACCTCCTCGACCACGCAGATCAGCGCGGCGTCGCGTTGCGGGTCGGCGCAGATCGCGCAGGGATCCTGGGTGTCGAGCGATCCGCAGACGCCGCAGGTTTTCACTCGTTCGGCCGCCGTCGACAACGCGTCGGACAGCGGCAGCAGCAGCTGGTCGCGCCGCTTCAGCAGCGCCAGCGCCGCGCGACGGGCAGAGCGCGGCCCCAGTCCCGGCAGCTTGGAGAGCAACGAGATCAGACGCTCGATTTCAGGTCCGGCGGAGGCGGCCAAGTCAGCTCCTGGCTAGGCGAGAGGTGCGGTGTGCGCCACCCTGGCGGCGATTCAACAGTGGCGCGGTCATGCAGATTGTCGGGACTACCCATCTAGATGTCGAGGGGAGCGCTCGCCATGGTCATTTCTGATCTTCCGCAGGTCGAGGGCGCCCAAGTCGCCCTGATCTCGGGCAGCGCCGTTCCCGAGTTGCAGGAACTGCTCGAACGCTGCGCCGACTTCGAGGTGTTGGTCACCGGTTCGCCGCCCCATGCGGACGCGGCCGCCGACCTGCTGGTCGAGGTTCCGCCCGACCACGCGCTGCGCGACAAGCTCGTGATCGGGATCTGGACGGAGGCGGGGCTGACCGCGGCGATCGACCTGCTGCGGGACTTCCCCGATCCGCACGCCTGGTATCTGGGGCTGCTGCTCATCGCGCCCGAGGCCCGCGGACAGGAACTGGGCTCGAAAATCGTCGCGGCGCTGCGGGATTGGATCGTCGCTCAGGGCGGCTGGACGATCCGGCTGATCGTCCAGGAACAGAACCCTGCGGCCCGCCGCTTCTGGATTCGTCAGGGCTTCGTCGAGATCGGGACGAGCGTGCAGGAACTGGAAGACCGCACCAATCAGGTGACCCGGCTGGAGCTCCGGCTCTAGCTAGAACTTCGGCATGCCCGGCAGGCCCATGGCCGCCAACGGGCCGGCGGCCTCGCGCATCAGCTCCGACTGCTGGGCGTCGAGCTTGCGCTTGGCGTCGGCATGGGCGGCCACGATCAGGTCCGAGATCACCTCGCCCTCGCCGGGGGCCAGCAGGCTCTCGTCGAGCTCGACGCCGGCCATCTCGCCCGTGCCCTTCAGGGTCACCTTGACCATGCCGCCGCCGGAGGTGCCGTCGACCACGATTTCGGCGATGCGCGCCTGGGCGTCGGCCAGCTTCTGCTGCATGGCCTGAGCCTGCTTCATGATGGAGCCGAGGTCTTTCATCGCAATCTCACTCTTCGTCTTCGTCGTCTTCCGCGCCCTCGATCGGCGGCGCGACATCGGGCTGCGGCAGGTTGCGCACGCCGACGATCTCAGTTCCCGGGAAGGCCTGCATCACCGACAGCACGAAGGGATCGGACTCGATCTCGGCGCGGACTTCCAGCGCCTCGCGCTTCTGCCGTTCCCAGGCGCTCTCGGTTCCGCCGCCCCCGCGCGCGGCGATCAGCCACGGCTGGCCGGTCCATTCCTTCAACCGCCCCACGAGGCGTTGAGCCAGGTTGTTCGGCCCGCCCGGCACGGGTTCGTACTCGATCGCCCCCTGACGGAAGCTGATCGGACGCACGAAGCGCTCGACGTCCAGCTGCAGGACGATGTCGCGCTTGGCCTTGATCAGGTTCAGCACGTCGGCGAACGAATTCAGGGTCGGGACGGCGTCGGCCTGCTCCTGCGGAGCGGCCATCACCCGGGCTTGGGCGGTCACCCCGCCGCCGCCCATCGCGGCCACGCCGCCGCCACCACCGCCGCCCCCGCCGCCACCACCGCCGCCCCCGCCGCCGCCGGGCGCGGGCCCGCTCGGGAGCTGGTCGCCGGCCGCCAGGCGCTTGAGCGCCTCCTCGGGGCCCGGCAGGTCGGCGGCATAGGCCAGGCGGATCAGCGCCATGTCGCAGGCCGCGGCCGCGTCAGGCGCGCGACGCACCTCTTCGTGGGCCTTCAGCAGCATCTGCCAGATGCGCGAGAGATTCCCGGCCGGCACCGAGGCGCCGACCGCCGCCAGCCGCGCGGCCTGCTCCTTGGGCAGGGTCAGGGCCTGCGGACCGATCGCCTTGGCCACCGACGCGCCGTGGGTGTGGTCCATCAGGTCCAGCATCACCTGGCCGGGCTCGGCGCCGAAATTATAGAGGCCGCGGAAGGTCTCCACCGCCGGGCCGGCTTGGCCGCGCATGACCTGCTCGAACAGGCTGATGGTCTGGGCGCGGTCGGCCAGACCCAGCATGTCGCGGATCGCGGCGGCGGCTACGGTCTGGCCGGCCTCGGCCTGGACGATCGCCTGATCCAGCATCGACTGGGCGTCGCGCATCGAGCCCTCGGCCGCGCGCGCGATCAGCAGCATGCCCTCGGCCTCGACCCGCGCGCCTTCCTTCTCGGCGATCATCTCGAGGTTCTTGACGATCACGTCCGGCTCGACGCGGCGCAGGTCGAAGCGCTGGCAACGCGACAGGATCGTCACCGGCACCTTGCGGATCTCGGTGGTCGCGAAGATGAACTTGGCGTGGGGCGGCGGCTCTTCGAGGGTCTTCAGGAGCGCATTGAACGCCCCTGTCGAGAGCATGTGCACCTCGTCGATGATGTAGACCTTGTAGCGGGCCTCGACGGGGGCGTAGCGCACGCCGTCCAGCAGCTCGCGCATATCGTTGACGCCGGTGCGGCTGGCAGCGTCGAGTTCCAGCACGTCCATGTGCCGGCCCTCGATGATGGCGCGGCAGTGCCGGCCCTCCTCGCGCAGGTCCAGGCTGGGCTCGTGGACGGCGTCGGTGTCGTAGTTGAGAGCGCGGGCCAACAGGCGCGCGGTGGTGGTCTTCCCGACCCCGCGGACCCCGGTCAGCATGAACGCATGGGCGATCCGGCCGCTGGCGAAGGCGTTGCGCAGCGTGCGCACCATCGCTTCCTGGCCGTAGAGATCATCGAAGGTCCGCGGGCGGTACTTCCGGGCGATGACGGTGTAGGCGGCCGATTCCTCGGCCGGCGGCGCAGGCGGCGGCGCCGCAGGCGCGCCGAACATGTCGCTCGTATTGGGATCGCGCTCTAGGATCTCGGGTTCGTCGTCTTCTGCCATTGGCGCCCGAGGATGGAGGCTTGAGCCTTGTGGGGCTGGGTGGAGACCGAACGACGACCCGGAGCGAAACTCGTTGTGGCTGCTTCCTTCCGGACCTGACCAGGTTGGCGAGGCGTCCGCCCGTCGCCGATCTCCGCCCCCTATATCGCGACCTTGGCGCTCGCGCGCAAGCGCCAGCGCAGCTACAACTCCGCCCATGCCGCTTTCAGCCCATCAAAACACCTTCGCCGGCAACCCGTTGAACCGCGCCAGCGAAAGGCGCGGCGACGTTTCCTGGCTGACCGAAAAACTTCTCGCGCAGGACTCGCTGGCCATCGCGCTCTGGAACGGCCAGCCGTTCGTCGAGTCGACGGCCGACGGCGGCGTGCAGATCGCCTACCTGCCCTCGCGCATGGCCGAGGACCTGTCGGGCGGGGCTGAGCGCCTGCTGTTCCTGGGCCTCTGGCAGGAGACCGCGGTCTTCGCCGTCGACCTGGAGGGCGGCCACGACCCAGCCGATGGGCCGCTGGCCGGGATGGGGCGATTCGAGGACCTGCGGGCCATGGCCCTGCGGCTGCCCGCGACCGATGCGGCGATCATGGCCACCGCCAAGTCGATGTTCGAATGGCGGCGGCGCCACCGCCACTGCTCGTCCTGCGGCGAGCACACCGACGTCGTCGACGGCGGCTGGAAGCGCGCCTGCCCATCCTGCAAGGCCGAGCACTTCCCGCGCACCGACCCGGTGGTGATCATGCTGGCCGTGCACGGCGACCGCTGCATGCTCGGCCGCCAGGAGATCTGGCCCAAGGGGATGTTCTCGGCCCTGGCCGGTTTCCTGGAGCCCGGCGAATCGATCGAGGAGGCCTGCGCCCGCGAACTCGAGGAAGAGGCCGGCCTGAAGACGCTGTCGGTCGAGTACCACTCGACCCAGCCCTGGCCCTATCCGTCGTCGCTGATGATCGGACTGATCGCCCAGGTGGCCAGCGACGAGGCGACGCCCGACCAGACCGAGCTGTCGGAAGTGCGTTGGTTCACCAAGGCCGAGGCCCGCGACGTGCTGGCCGGCAAGGTCGAAGGTACGTTCGCGCCCGGAGCCATGGCCATCGCCCACCAGCTGCTGAAGACCTGGGCCGAGAGCGAATAGATCGGGATTTCGTCGGGGGAAGATCGGGTCTTGGTCCTGTCGGGAGCGGGCCGAGCGGCGTCTGTTTGAGCCCGCCTGGTGCAAGCCGCACCGGGCGAGCAGGCCCGAAAGGACTCCTCCCATGCTTGCCAAGACCCTGCTTGTCGCCGCCGCCGCGCTTGGCCTGTCCAGCGCCGCCCACGCCGCGCAGCCAGTCGAGAACCCCGACCAGACTGTGTCCGTCGCGGTGCCGTACGGCGATCTGAACATCAACCGCGAGGCCGGCGCCACGATCGCCCTGCAGCGGATCAACAACGCCGCCGCCGAAGTTTGCGGTCGCGAATCGCAGGTCACCAGCCTCGACCGCATGGCGCTGCACCAGGCCTGCGTGCGTTCGACCGTCGACCGCACCGTGACGCGGCTGGGCAATCCCGTGGTCGCCGCCTTGAACAGCGGACAGGAGCAAAGCCACACCATGCTGGCCATGCGCCACTGAACCTAAGGGTGGCCGACTCGCCCGAGGGTGTATGGCGAGCCGCTCCCCCGACTGCTAGTTTGCCCGTACGCGAAATCAGGGCTCGTCCCATGAGCGCATCGGACTTCGAGGACGCCGCGGCGCCCAACAGGCGCAACGGCGAGGCGGACGGGCAAGCCGTCAGCCAGATTCGGCTGGCCCAGGAGCTCCCCCTCGCCCTCGGCCCCCTGCAGATCGATCCCGCCTTGCGTCGGGTGGCGCACGAGGATGGCCGCGAGGAATTCCTGCAGCCGCGCGTGATGCAGGTGCTGGTGGCCCTGGTGCGCGCGGAAGGCCAGATCCTGTCCCGAGACGACCTGCTGAGGTCCTGCTGGTCCGGCCTGATCGTCGGCGAAGACGCCATCGACCGAGTCATCGGTCGCCTGCGGCGTCTGGCCGACTGGGCCGGTGGCGGCGCCTTCGACGTCCAGACCATCACCAAGGTCGGCTATCGGCTGACGTATCGGGACGCTCGCCCCTCCCCCCGCCCATCGCAGGCCGCGCGCAGTTCGATCTGCGTCCTGCCCTTCGCCAACATGAGCGACGACCTGCAGCAGGACTACTTCAGCGACGGCATCAGCGAGGACATCATCACCGACCTCAGCAAGGTGTCGTCGCTGTTCGTCGTCGCCCGCACCAGCAGCTTCGCTTTCAAAGGCAAGAACCCGGACATCCCTCAGATCGCGCGCCAGCTGCATGTCGGCCATGTCCTGGAAGGCAGCGTCCGCAAGTCGGGGGGACGGGTGCGGATCACCGCTCAGCTGATCGACGCGGCCAGCGGAGGGCATGTCTGGGCCGAACGCTTCGACCGCGATCTCAAGGACATCTTCGCCCTTCAAGACGAAATCTCGCAGGCCATCGTCGCGGCGCTGAAGCTCAAGCTTCTGCCCGAGGAAAAGCGGGCCATCGAGCACCGCGGCACCACCAACCTGGAGGCCTACAACCTCTATCTGCTGGCCCGCCGCTACTATGTTCCCGGCTGCGGCGGCGACACCCGCGCGCTGGAAGCCATCGAACGGATCTGCCAGGGCGCGATAGAGATCGACGCCAGCTACGCCCGCGCCTGGACCTTGCTCGGGGTGGCCCAGACCCTGCTGCACTTCAACTACGGGCGGGCCGGCGAGAGCGGGCTGACCGCCATCCAGAGGGCCCTTGAGCTCGACGGGAACCTGGCTGAGGCGCATGCGGTGATGGCCCGACACCTGTCCGAACAGGGGCAAGACGAGGAGGCCTTCGCCCGCGCGGACCTCGCGCTCGCGCTCGACCCGGAGTCCTGGGCGGCCAATTCCGAGGCTGCGCGGCTCTACTACAAGGCTCACCGGTTCCGCGATGCGATCCGGCACTGGGAAAAGGCGGTTCTGCTGCCCGAGACCTCCCGCAGCGACCCCGGGCTGCTGATGTCCTGCTATTCGGCCGTCGGCGACCTCGAAGGGGCGCAACGGGCGGCTCGAATGGCGTTGGCCCGCGCCGAGGAGGCCCTGGCCCAGGATCATGTCGACGGCGCCGCCATCGGCTGCGGCGCCAGCGCGCTGGCGGTGCTGGGCAAGCCCGATCAGGCCCGCGACCTGATCCGCCGAGCGCTGCTGATCGATCCCGATAACCTGCGCATGCGCTACAATTTCGCGTGCGGCGCGGTGCTGTACCTCAAGGACATCGACATGGCGCTCGATCTGCTGGGATCGGTCTTCGCCAGGATGTCGGTGAGTTGGCTGCGTCACGCCGAACTGGACCCGGACCTCGATTCGATCCGCGGTCTGCCGAGCTACCGCGCCATGGTCGCCGCGGCCGAGGAACGCTTCGCGCGAGCCGCCTAGGCGCCGACCTTCAGGCTGACCTCGACGTCGTCGCCGCGGCGGGTGCGGCGCTCCAGCCGCGCCTGGCCGATGGCGTTCGAGAGATCGGCCGCAAAGGCGCGGACTTCGGGGCGTAGGTCGCCGAGCACGACGATGCGATAGGGCGGCGACAATTCGCTCATGGTGCCGAACACCATCGAATCCACGAAGGACTCGACGCTGGAGCCGTGGCCTGGCAGCGCCTGGATGGTCTCCTGCAGGAGCTTGGCGAATTCCTTGCGGTTCCAGCAGCGGCTGGCGTCGATCTCGATCGTGTTCATCAGCCGGCTCGCGAACGGAAGGGGTCGGCCGGATAGACGCCGAGGATCTCGAAGCGTTCCGAGAAGAACTTCAGCTCGTCGAACGCCAGGGCCAGGCCGCGGTCCTCGGGCCGGCCGTCGACCTCGGCGTAGAAGAAGGTCGCAGTGAAGGCGCCGTTCTCCATGTAGCTCTCGAGCTTGGTCATGTTGACGCCGTTGGTCGCAAACCCGCCCAGCGCCTTGTAGAGCGCGGCCGGGAGGTTGCGGACCCGGAAGATGAAGCTGGTCACGCAGGGGGTGGTGAACGGCGGCGGCGGCGGGGTCTTGTCGGCCGTCATCACCAGGAAGCGCGTGGTGTTGTTGTGCTCGTCCTCGATGTCGCGGGCGACGATGTCGAGGCCGTAGAGCTCGGCGGCCAGGGCCGGCGAGACCGCGCCGCGGGTCGGGTCGGGATGCTCCGACAGCAGCTTGGCGGCCAGCGCCGTGTCGCCCACCGGCTCGGTCTTCAGGCCCATGCGGCGCAAGGACTTGCGGCATTGGCCCAGCGCGATCGGCATCGACGAGACGGTCTTGACGTCCTCGAGCTTCACGCCGCGGTTGACCATCAGCTGGAAGTGGATCGGCTTGAACCGCTCGCCGATGATCTTCAGGCCCGACGACGGCAGCAGGTGGTGCACGTCGGCGACGCGGCCGGCGATCGAGTTCTCGACCGGGATCATGCCCAACTGGCAGTCGCCCAGCTTCACCGCGTCGAACGCCTCCTCGAACGAGGCGTGGGGGACCGGCTCCATGTCCGGAAACGCCGCGACGCAGGCCTCGTGGCTGTTGGCGCCGAGCTCGCCCTGGAAGGCGATGCGTCCCTTGGTCATGCGTGGTCCCTTGCGTACTGGCGGGCTTTCTCAAGGTCGGCGGGGTTGTCGACCGAGATCGGGGCTTCGTCGATCACCGCGGCCCAGATGGACATCCCCATCTCCAGGGCGCGCAGCTGCTCCAGGCGCTCGCGGATCTCCAGCGGCGACGGCGGGGCGGCGCAGAAGCGCTCCAGCGCCTGGCGGCGGTAGCCGTAGACCCCGTGGTGCAGCCACACGGGCGCGTCGCCGTAGAGCACCGAGCGGGTGAAATAGAGCGCCCGGGCGCTGCGGCCGTCGGGCGCCATGGCCGCGACGACCTTGGGGATGTCGGGATTGCTGCGCTCGGCGACGTCGGCCTCGGCGACCATCACCGTGGAGATGTCGCAGCTCGGCTGCTCGGCCAGCAGCCGGGCCGCCGCCTCGACCACGGCCGGCGCCACGAACGGGATGTCGCCCTGCAGATTGATGACCACGTCATGCGCGCCGGCCGGGTCCAGGGTGTTCAACGCCGCCAGGATGCGGTCCGAGCCGGACGGGAGGTCGGGATCGGTCAGCACCGCCTGCCCGCCCGCGGCCTTCACCGCCTCGACGATCTCGGCGTCGCCGGCTGCGACCGCCACGGGCCCGACGCCGGCCGCCTGGGCCTGACGCAGGACACGGACGATCATTGGGAGACCCTCGATATCTGCGAGGGGCTTTCCCGGCAGCCGAGTGGCCGCCATGCGTGCAGGAATAAGGATGATCGGTTTCATGACACCCGGAAGCGACCAACTGGCTGGTTGCGCGGGCGGCGGTAGCGTGTAAGAGAGCCGGGCGCAATAAGGGGCGGGGATTCCCGTGCTGACGCCAGCCCGCTTTGGCTGGCCGTTGAGAGGGCCGATTTAGAGACTATGAGCGACCTGACGTTCAATAAAGTCGCGGGCGCCGTGCTTGCGACCGGCTTGGCCATTGTCGGCCTGCGTGAAATTTCGTCGGGCGTGTTCGCGCCCCATCCGGTCGAAAAGCCGGGCTACGCGATCGAGGTCGCCGAGGAAGCGGGCGCCGGCGGCGCCACCGCCGAAGCGCCGATCGACTGGGGCACCGTCCTGCCGACCGCCGACATCAAGGCGGGCGAAGCGGTCTTCGCCAAGTGCAAGTCCTGCCACACCATCGAAGCGGGCGGTCCGAACGGCACCGGCCCCAATCTTCATGGCATCCTCGGCAAGAAGTCGGGCCAGCACGCCGGCTTCGCCTACTCGCCGGCCATGATCGAACACGGCACCCACGGCGTCTGGACCTTCGAAGAGACTTCGGAATTCCTCAAGGCGCCGCAGAAGCACCTGTCGGGCACCAAGATGACCTTCGTCGGCCTGAAGAAGGCCGAGGACCGCATCAACCTGCTGGCCTATCTGAACACCCAGGGTTCCAACCTGCCGTTCCCGGCGCCGGCTCCGGCCGCCGCTGCGGCTCCGGCGGCGGACGCTGCTGCGGCCCCGGCCGCCGACGCGGCTGCCGCTCCGGCGGCTGCGGCTCCCGCCGCGGCGGCCCCGGCTGCTCCGGCCGCCGCGCACTAAGCCTTTCTAATAACGGCGGAAAGCGGTGGGTTCGCCCACCCCCGCCGCGACGTAGCGAGCCCTTGTCACCGACAAGGGCTCGATTGCTGTGGCCATATGGTGCGCGTTGGCGTGCACGATGGTCTCGCCGTCCAGCATCATGGCCACGTGGCCCTTCCAGAACACCAGATCGCCGCGCGCCAGCGCGCCCTCGGCCACCGCCACCCCGCCCTGCGCCTGCTGGTCGGTGTCGCGCGGCAAGGCCACGCCGCAGGCCCCAAAGGCTTGCAGCGTAAGGCCCGAGCAATCGAGGCCGAGGCTCTCACGCCCGCCCCAGAGGTATGGCGTCCCGACGTAGCGCAGGGCCACGGCGGCCGGATCGGTCTCGAAGACCCCGACCGGCGCCAGGTGATCCCCCACGAACCAGCCGATCCCGGCCACGCGGGCGAAGCGGCCGTCGCGCTCTTCGACGTCCAGCAAGCTGCCGAGAGAGTACGGGCCGAGCGCCCGCGACTTGATGCTGGGCGCCTCGAAGGCGTAGGTCCGCAGCGCCGATAGCTTCATATTCGGCGCCCTATCGGCAGGTTTCAGCGCCGATAATTCCACAAACCCGACATAACCATCGCGCCGGGCCTGGCCCCAGGCGTAGCCGCCGGCCTCGTCGAGGACGTCAAACCCTTCTCCGCAAAGGAGTTGGTCGACCTGCTCGGCGCCGGCGTCGGCCGAGCGCAGGATCCCAGCGGCAGGTTTCGCGCATATATGCCGGCGCCTATCGGCATAACGATCGGCAGCGACGATAGCCTCCAGCTCGCGCGCGGCGAGGTCGCCGCGGGCCAGCGTCACGCGCGGATCGAAGCTCACGAAAAGCGGCCCGCGAGCATCGCATAGAGGGCGCGGATCGACTGGGCCTCGCCGCCCGAGGGCCAGCCCGGCCGGCCGCGCGGGTTCCAGGCGAAGATGTCCAGGTGCACCCACGGCCCGCTCGGCGCGAACTTCTGCAGGAAGAGGGCCGCGGTGACCGAGCCGGCCTGGGCCCAGGCGTCGGAGTCGTTCTTCAGGTCGGCGACGTCGCTATCGAGCGAGTCGACATAGCCCTTCCACAGCGGCATCCGCCACAGCGGGTCGGCGACCGCGGCGGCGGCGGCCTCAATCTGGCCGGCCAGCTCCTCGTCATCGGTGTAGTAGGGCGGCAGCTGCGGGCCGAGCGCCATGCGCGCCGCGCCGGTCAGGGTCGCCAAGTCGATGGTCAGGGCCGGCTCCAGCTCGGCGGCGCGGGTCAGGGCGTCGGCCAGGATCAGGCGGCCCTCGGCGTCGGTGTTGCCGACCTCGATGGTCAGGCCCTTGCGGCTGCCCAGCACGTCGCCCGGCCGCATGGCGTCGCCGGAGATCGCGTTCTCGACCACCGGCAGCAGGATCGCCAGCCGCACCGGCAGACCCGCGGCCATCACCATCCGGCCGAGCGCCAGGGCGTGAGCGGCGCCGCCCATGTCCTTCTTCATGTTGCGCATGCCGGCCGACGGCTTGATGTCGAGGCCGCCGGTGTCGAACACCACGCCCTTGCCGACCAGGGCGACCAGCGGCGCGCCCTCCTGGCCCCAGCTGATCTCGATCATCCGCGGCGCACGCTCGGGCACGGCGGCGCGGCCGACGGCGTGGACGGCCGGATAGTTCGCCTCAAGCAGGCCCTCGCCGGTGACCACGGTGATGCCCGCGCCGTACTGCTCGGCGATCTCGCGGGCGATGGTCTCGATCTGCAGCGGGCCCATGTCGCTGGCCGGGGTGTTGACCATGTCGCGGGCCAGGGCGCAGGCGTGGGCGATGCTGCGCACCTGCGCGACGTCGACGCCCTCGGCCGCCACCAGGCGCGGACGCTTCTCGCCCTTCTTCTTGTAGCGGTCGAAGCGGTAGCTCCCGAGCGCAAAGGCCAGGGCGATCTGATCGGGGGCGATCTCGGCCGGGGCCGAGGCGATGCGGTAGTCGCCGGCCGGCAGCCTGGCCGCCAGGACGCGGAAGCCTTGGGCGTCTCCCGCCGCGCCGAGGCCCAGCAGCACCCGGTCGATGCCGCCGGCGGTGTCGGGCACGACCAGCACCTGGCCGGCCTTGGCCTTGAACTCCGACAGTTCGGCGAACGCCTTCACGAAGGCCTGGCGGCCCTCGAGGAAGCCCGCCAGCTCGCTGTCGCGCAGGGCGTGGACGGGAAAGACGGCGCCCTCGGCGTGGTCGACGACGACTTCGGTCATGGCGCTCTCCTGCCCCGCCGGGCGGCGGAAATTATGCTTAACGCTTCCTTTAAGCGGGCGGGGGGATGCTTGGCGCACTCACCGGAGCCCGTCATTCCATGTGTCGCATGTCGGCCCTCGCCGCAACCGCCCTCGCCCTCACCCTGGGCGCCAGCCCGGCCCTGGCCCTGCCGTTCGGCAAGAGCGCCGACAAGGCCGCGCCCGCGGACAAGGCGCCGGCCGCCGCCGCGCCGGCCCCGCGCAAGGCCAGCGCCCAGGAGCGCGCCCAGATCGCGCGGCTGGACCCGCTGGCCCGCGCCGCCTTCTGGGCGCACGAGACCGAACTCGACCCGAACGACGTCGACGCCGGGATCAAGCTCGCCCAGGCGCTGCGCCAGATGGGCAATTACGGCGACGCGCTGCAGGCGACCGAGCGCACGCTGATCGTCGCCCCGAACAATGTCGAGGCGCTGCTCGAAGCGGCCCGCAGCCAGGTCGGCCGCGGCCAGGGCTTCTACGCCATCGAGCCGGCGCGGCAGGCGCAGGCGCTGGCCCCGCGCGACTGGCGCATCCCCTCGCTGCTGGGCGTCGCCTACGAGCAGGCCAGCCGTTTCGACGAGGCGCTGGCCGCGCACCGCCAGGCGCTGGCGCTGGCGCCGGACAACCCGGTCGCGCTGGGCAACCTCGGCATGTACTACGCCGCGCGCGGCGACACGGCCCAGGCCGAGGCGACCCTGCGCCAGGCCGCCGCCCGCCCCGACGCGCCGATCGCCGTGCGCCAGAACCTGGCCCTGGTGGTCGGACTGTCGGGCCGCATCGACGAGGCCGAGCGCCTGGCCCGCCAGGATCTGCCGCCGGAAATGGTCGAGAACAACCTCGCCTGGCTGCGCAGCGCCCGCGCCCCCGCCGCCAGCGGCGGCGCGCCGAGCGCCCGCTCGTGGGAGAGCCTGCGGCAGACGCCGTAGGGCGCGGCGCGCAGGGTCAGTGCGACGTGGGGCCCTCTTCCTCGATGATCGCGATGAGGGTCTCCCGCCCATCCGGCGGCCAGAATTCGATTTCCAGGAGCAGCTGTTCAATCTCGTAGGGCGCTGCGGTGCGAAGCCACTTCCTCAATTGGATGATCGAGTTGAGAGGAAGTCGCGAAACGAGCGGAGTCATGGCCGGACCTCTTCGGCCGCGCGCGGGCACGGACGAGACATCGGTTGTGACGGGTCGGGCGTCCTGCCCGCCAGCGCCGCCGCCTGCGCGTTCTGGCGCTTCAGCCATTGGTGATTGGCGCGACTGTCGGCGAGGGCGCCGCCCGGATAGAGTTTCATCGCGCTGCGCCTGCACATAGCCGCGAGCGCTGCCCTCTGGGCGACACCAATCGATCGCCCTGCCACACCGAGACCCTGGTCGCGCTGTCGTGTTGGCTGAGCACCGCCGACGCTCGCCGCCTAGCGCGGGCGTCGCTGGAACAATAGATCGCCTCGAAACTCGCAGACACGCCATCGGGTTTGGCGGGATAGATCATGTAGAGCTTCATCGTCGGCTCCGGCTTTGATTGGGAGCTTCCCGGTGCAGCCAAAAGCTTCCCGAATTCAGTAAAATTTCAGTCTTAAGTTCACCGAAACGCACGGTACGCCGAATTTTGCCGCCTCGAAACAAAAATTGTGATTTATCTAAAACGTGAGGACATCACAAAGTAGCGGCAACTATTCCAGTTTTCACGGGTTTATACTTCATGGATTTTCGACCGACACCACTAGAACGTGCGTTTCAACTCGCCCGAACCGGGGAGTTTTCGGGGTTGGGGGCCGTCGTCGACCGTCTTCGCGTCGAAGGCTTCAGCGTGAATCAGATCGAAGGACCGCAACTCAAGCGCCAGATCCGCGAGCTCTGCGCGGCGTCGGCGTGCAGCCCGCAAATGACGAATAGCCCCCGTGTCGAATGCCTGGCGGCCGGCCGCCCCGGCGTTCCAGACACGTCACCCCTCGGGTGGAGAGCGGGTTTCGCTGGCGGCGATGAGGTCGTCGAAGTCCCTGATCGCGTCTCGCAGCTGGTAGATCGTCTCGACGCTCACGTCCTTGCTGTCGGACATGATCTGGTAGGTCCCGTCTTCGAAGCGCGAGAGCTGCTCGATGAGCAATCCGCGGAGGTACGACCAGCGTCGCCGAATGTCAGCGGGCGTTTCCATGCCCGGAACGCTACGCCCTGCGGCCAGGGCGCGCCACCTCAAACCGGGGCGAACGATGACCCTCCAGTATGAAGCCCGCCGGGACGACGCCGGCTGGACGGTGTTCGATCGCTGGACCGGGATGATCGTAATCCTCAATCGCGTGCGGCTGGTCGGGCTGTCGGCCTTCCTGGCGGACGAATTCGTCGAGCGTCTCAACAGCGACCAGGAGCGCGGCGACCGCACCATCCATCAGTAGCCGGCGCGCGTCATCGCCGTGACGCCCGATTGTCGCCAGCCCGACACAGGCGGCGAGCATCCTGGCGCCATGCGAATCGCGGCGCCGCCCGTCCTGGCTTTCGCGCTGGCCGCCGGCCAGGTCTCAAGCATGGCCTGGGCCGCGCCGCCGATCGAGGCGGCGTTCGGCAACACCGTCGTCTCGACCTTTCCAGACGGCAAGACCCAGCACATCTGGTTCGACGAAGACGGCGCCTATAGCGCCAGCGGCCGGCGCGGCCAGCGCTCCAGCGGACGCTGGAGCCTGAGGGGCGGCGAGGTCTGCCTGCGCCAGCTGCGCCCGTTCCCGGCCCCGATCGTCTATTGCACCCCGGCCCCGCGGGACGTCAGCGCCGCCTGGACGGCCAAGGCGCTGGACGGGCAACCCGTGCGGCTGCAGCTGGTGCGAGGGCGGTTTCCTCACTGAGCGGCGGCGCACTAGGGGGGGGTGTCATCCGGAATGCGGGAACACCCCCCGCGAGGCCCGTCAGGGCCGCAGCACCGCCCGGCCGTGGATCTTGCCCTCGCGCAGGCGCTGGTAGACGTCGACCGCCTGGTCGAGGGCGAAGGTTTCGATGTCGGCCTTGATGGCGCCGGACTGCGCCAGGGCGATCACCTCCATCAGCTCGGTGCGCGAGCCCCAGTAGGGGACGCTGACCTGCGTGCCGTAGGGCGGGTTGTTGGCCGAATAGCTGAGCACGCCGCCGGCCAGGCCGACGATGGTCAGGCGGCTGGCCCGCCCGACCGTGCGCGCGCAGAGGTCGATGGTCGGCTGCGCCCCGACGAAGTCGAGGGCCACGGTGATCCCGCGCTGGCCGGCGAGGTCGGAGATCTCCTCGGCCGCCAGGTCCCCGTTACGGGTGTTGACCGTGTGCTGGACGCCGAGCTTGCGGGCGTGGGCGAGCTTCGCGTCGTCGATGTCGCCGGCGATCACCTTGGCGCTGGTCAGGGCCTGGAGGATCTGCACGGCCATGTGGCCAAGGCCGCCGACCCCGAGCACCAGCACCGTGGCGTCGGGGGTCAGCAGCGGCAGCGCCGTCTTGATGGCGTGATAGGGGGTCAGGGCCGCGTCGCTGAGCGGGGCGGCGGCCAGCGGGTCGAGCCCGCCCAGCGGCACCAGCAGCCGCGCCGAGGGGACGATCATGAACTCGGCCATGCCGCCGTCGGAGCCGAGCCCGCCGCCGTAGCTGGGGATGGTGGCGTGGCGCTCGCAATAGTTCTCGGCGGAACTCTGGCAGGTCTTGCACTGGCCGCAGCCCCAGGGGCCGTAGACGGCGACGGGATCGCCCTCCTTCCAGCCGCTGACGCCCTCGCCCAGCTGTTCGATCCAGCCGGCGTTCTCGTGGCCGAGGGTGAAGGGCCCAAGCCCGCCGAGCCCATGCTCGAGCACGTGCAGATCGGAGTGGCAGACCCCTGCCCCGCCCATCCGCACCAGCACCTGGCCGGGACCGGGCACGGGCTTCGCGATATCGACGATCTCAGGCGGACGACCGGACTCGATGAAGCGGACAGCCTTCATGCCAGGACTCCTGGTTGTGGAGCGGCGAGTTTGGGCGCCTGGCGGCGGGGAAGGCAATGGGGGGATGACGACGCGCGAGCCGCGCTGGCGAACCGGAGTGAAAATGTATTCCCCGCCGCGCCTCCATCTCTGAATTCATAACAATCGCCAACCTGCATCTTCCCGCGCAAGACCCCAGGCACCGAGTCCTTAGGGGAAACGCGGGGGGCGCCTACGCACTTCACCCTATGCTAAGCTCGAACTTTCGGCCGCATCCTCCAGCTTCCTGATTTCTTCAAGAGGCGCAGGGTGATGGCCAGTGAAGATCTCGTCCAAGACAATCCCGTTCCGCAATTGGATAGGAGCGAGCCGCCCGCCGGCTCGGATCGTCGTGCGTTCATGGTGCGCAGCGCCATGGCCGCGGCCATCGCCACCCTGACCGGGCGGCCGATCGCGGCCTATGCGCAGACGCCGGCGACCTCGCCGCAGGACTCGGTGAAGCTCGATCCGAGCCTGGACGTGGTGAAGAAGTCCAAGGGTCCGGTGATGACCCTGGTGGACGAGTTCTACAAGGTCGGCCCCGGCCCCTCGTCGTCGCACACCATCGGGCCGATGCGGATCACCTATGACTTCTATCAGCGGGCCGCCAAGCTGCCGCCGGACCAGCTGGCCCAGGCGACGGCCCTGCAGGTGAACCTGTTCGGCAGCCTGAGCGCCACCGGCAAGGGCCACGGCACCGAGCGCGCGGCGCTGGCCGGGCTGATCGGCAAGGAGCCGGCGACGGTCGATCCGGCCTTCCTCGACAGCCTGGCCGCCGATCCGAACCAGACCTTCAAGGTCAAGCTCGGGAACAAGGAGATCCCGGTCTCGCTGAAGAACATCGTCTACGACGCGACCAAGGGCGACTTCCACCACCCCAACACCATGACCGCCAAGCTGATGGCCGGCGACAAGGTGCTGCTGGAGCAGGAGTACTATTCGGTCGGCGGCGGCTTCATCGAGTGGAAGGGCTACGAGCCGCCGAAGAAGAACCCGCCCAAGTATCCGTACGAGCGGATCAGCCAGGTCATCGAGTACTGCAACCGCGACAAGATCTCGATCGCGCAGCTGGCGCGCGCCAACGAGACCGCGATCTCCGGCAAGAGCGACGCCGAGATCGACGCCTTCCTCGACAAGATCCTCGGGGCCATGGACGCGACGGTGAAGACCGGCCTGGCGGCGCCGACCTCGACCCTGCCCGGACCGATCAAGCTGAAGACCAAGGCGCACGACGTCTATGAGAGCGCCCAGAAGCAGGAGGGCGAGGCGCGGCGCGCCATCGGCCTGGTCTCGGCCTATGCGCTGGCCGGCTCCGAAGAGAACGCCCGCGGCCACCTGGTGATCACCGCCCCGACCGGCGGATCGGCCGGGGTGCTGCCGGCGGTCATCTACTCGCTGGGCCCGAACGGGGCGAAGATGTCGAAGGAGAAGCTGCGCGAGGCGCTGCTGGCCGGCGCGGTCGTCGGCTATCTCTGCAAGCACAACGCCACCCTGTCGGCGGCCGAGGGCGGCTGCCAGGCCGAGATCGGCGTCGCCTCGGCCATGGGCGCGGCGGCGATCGCCCAGGCCTATGGCGACAGCCCGCAGGTGGCGGCGAACGCCGCCGAGGGCGCGCTGGAGCACCACCTGGGCATGACCTGCGATCCGGTGGCCGGGTTCGTGCAGATCCCCTGCATCGAGCGCTGCGCCTTCGGGGCGGTGAAGGCCTGGACCGGCTACCTGATCGCCAAGAACGAGGTCCCCGCCAACCGCCGCGTGGACTTCGACTCGACGGTCGACGCGCTGGCCCTGACCGCCAAGGAGATGAACTCCAAGTACAAGGAGACCTCCGAAGGCGGCCTGGCGGTCTCGCTCGTGCTCTGCTGAGGCGCCGGTGGGGCCGGGGGCATCAGTCCGGCGAGTGATCGCGGCCGGCGCGCTCGCCGCCGCGTTCGCGAGCGCCGCCCAGGCGCAGGACCGGCCCGCCACCACCGCCGAGCTGGAGCAGCAGGTCAACGCGCTGCAGGCGCAGCTGCGCGCCATGCAGGAGCAGCAGCAGGCGCTGACCGCGACGCTCGGCCGGCTGCAGCAGCAGCTGAACAGCCAGAGCGCGGCGGCCCCGCCGCCCACCGCCGCGCCGCCCGCGCAGGCCGCGCTCGCCCCGCCGCTGGCGGTGAAGTCCTCGACCGGATCGATGGGCGAGAAGCTGGCCGAGCGCTATCAGGACGGCATCGTCATCTGGCAGACGCCGCCGGACGCCGACGTTCCCTTCCTGCTGAAGTACAACATCAATTCCCAGGTCCGATATCTGAACACCACATCGGGCGACGAGACCTTCACGGATCACCTGGGGGTCGATCGCGCGGTCAACCTGCGCAACGACATCACCGTCAACCGCACGATGTTCATCCTCGGCGGCTACATCTTCGATCCGCGGCTGCGCTACAGCTCGACGGTCTGGACCTCGGCCGGGTCGAACTCGATCGTCATCGCCGGCAACATCGGCTGGCAGTTCAACAAGGCCTTCACCCTGACCGGCGGCTACACCGGCGTGCCCGGCAGCCGCTCGCTGGTGAACACCTTCCCGTTCTTCCAGTCGACCGACCGGACCATGGCCGACAACTTCTTCCGCCCCGGATTCACGCAGGGGATCTGGGCCAACGGCGACATCACCAAGGACCTGCATTACCTGGCCTTCGTGGGCAACGGCCTGAACACGCTGAACATCTCGGCGGCCAAGATCGACGAGAACCTGATGGCGTCGGGCAGCCTGTGGTGGGAGCCGCTGGGCGAATACGGACCGCCCGGCAAGTCGCGCAACATGTACGACGACTACTACGCCTCGCCGAACCTGCGCATGCGGCTGGGCACTTCGTTCACCTGGGCGCGGGAAGACCGGTTCTCGGACCTCGACCAGTCGAGCCCCGAGAACACCTCGATGCACAATTCGGACGGGGTGCTGACCTTCGCCACCGGGGCGTTCGCCCCCGGGGTGACGGTGGACAACGCCACCTACCGCATGTGGGCCATCGACCTCGGCCTCAAGAAGTACGGCTGGTCGCTGAACGGGCAGTACTATTTCCGCTGGATCGACGACTTCAAGGCCGACGGGCCGATGCCGATCGACAGCATGTTCGACCACGGCTTCGAGCTGTCGGGGGCGGCGTTCATCGTGCCCAAGAAGGTGATGGCCTACGGCCGCGGCTCGATGGTGTTCGGCGAGTTCCGCGACTCCTGGGAGGCCGGAGTCGGGGTGAAGTGGTACTTCGTGCCGACCGAGCGCATGTGGCTGACCGCCGAGGTGATGCGCGTGGTCGATACGCCCTATGGCGGGGTGTTCACCCCCTACACGGCCGGCCTGACCGCCTGGGTGCCGATGGTCCAGGCGGTGCTGGCGTTCTGACATCGATTACGCCGGCGCGGCTGGCGCTAGGCGATTGCAGAACGCCGATAACATACTGTAAGTTCGAAAAATAACGAGCCGCGATCCGCGGCCGCGCGGCTTTGTCCGGGCGGCCGATTACGTGGCAATAGATTGATCAAGTTGGGGAATTCCGCATGACCGCCGTCACCGACGCGCCCGCCAAGCGCCAGATCGACAAGCAGGCGCTGCTGGCGAAGTACATCGCCGAGCGCGACAAGCGGCTGCGGACTGACGGCAACGATCAGTACCAGCAGCTGACCGGCCGCTTCGCCCACTACGCGCAGGACCCCTATACCCCCGTGGTGGAGCGCGAGCCGAAGACCGACCACGTGACCTTCGCCTTCGTCGGCGGCGGTTTCGCCGGGCTGGTGACCGGGGCGCGGCTGGTCGAGCAGGGCGTCACCGACGTGCGCATCGTCGAGAAGGGCGGCGACTTCGGCGGCACCTGGTACTGGAACCGCTATCCGGGCGCGCAGTGCGACACCGCCTCGATGATCTACATGCCGCTGCTGGAAGAAACCGGTCACATGCCGACCGAGAAGTACGCCCATGCGCCGGAAATCCTGGCCCAGTGCCAGCGGATCGGGAAGCAGTACGGCCTCTATGAGAACGCCCTCTTCCACACCGAGGTGACCGACATCGCCTGGGACGAGGCGAACTCGCGCTGGGTGATCTCGACCAACCGCGGCGACGCCTTCACCGCCAGCTTCATCGGCCTGGGCACCGGCCCGCTGCACGTGCCCAAGCTGCCCGGCATTCCCGGCATCGAAGGCTTCAAGGGCCACGCCTTCCACACCAGCCGCTGGGACTACGACTACACCGGCGGCGATCCCGGCGGGGCGCTGATGGAGAAGCTGGCCGACAAGCGGGTGGCGATCATCGGCACCGGCGCGACCAGCGTGCAGGCCGTGCCGCACCTGGCCAAGGCCTGCAAGGAGCTCTACGTCGTGCAGCGCACGCCGTCCTCGGTGGACGTGCGGGCCAATGCGCCGATCGATCCGGAGTGGTTCGCGGGCATCGCGACGCCGGGCTGGCAGCAGCGCTGGCTGGAGAACTTCACCGCCAACCAGGCCGGCGGCAACGCCGACGAGGACCTGGTGATGGACGGCTGGACGGACCTGTCGCGCCGCATCCGCGCCAAGATCATGCAGCTGGCGCCGGAAGACCGCACGCCGCTGAAGATGCTGGCCGCCTATGAGGACTCCGACTTCGAGAAGATGGAGGAGATCCGCGCGCGGGCCGAGAGCATCGTGCAGGACGGCGAGACGGCCGAGAAGCTCAAGGCCTGGTATCGCCAGCTCTGCAAGCGGCCCTGCTTCCACGACGCCTATCTGCAGGCGTTCAACACCCCGGGGACGGTGCTGATCGACACCGACGGCCAGGGCGTCGAGGCGATCACCGAGAACGGCTTCGTGGTCGGCGGCGAAGAGTACGAGGTCGACTGCATCATCTACGCCTCGGGCTTCGAGGTCGGCACCGACTACAAGCGCCGCTCGGGCTTCGAGGTCGTGGGGCGCGACGGCCTGACGCTGTCGGAGGCCTGGGGCGAGGGCATCAAGTCCAAGCACGGGATCCACGTGCGCGGCTTCCCGAACGCCTTCTTCGTGCAGCCGACCCAGGGCGCGAACCTGATCTCGAACATTCCGCACAACCTGACCGACTCCGGCCGCACCATCGCCGTGACCATCAAGCACGCGCTGGACGGCGGGTTCCGCGAGGTCGAGGTCAGCCAGGAGGCGCAGGACGCCTGGGTCGCTCTGATGCTGAGCGGCATGGGCCGGATGATGGGCGCGCCGGACTGCACGCCCGGCTACTACAACAACGAGGGCAAGGACCCGGGCCCGGCGGCGAAGCTGAACGTCGGCTATCCGGCCGGGGCCAGCGCCTACTTCCAGTACATCGACGGCTGGCGGACGTCGGGCCAGTTCGAAGGGCTGGAGTTCCGCTAAGAACGATCTTTGGGGCGTGACGGCCGCTTCAACCGGCGACCACTTGAAGCTGTCACGCCCCGTGGCCCGCGGCGAAGCGGTCGTCGAAATCGCGGGAGAGATCCCCGAGGGTGACGGCCGCGAACCGCGCGGAAATCAGCTCGCGGGCTTGCTGAAGGGTTCCCTCCAGCGCGCCATTGACCGCCTGTTCGACCAGGCACTCGGGATGGTCCTGCGACTGGCCGATGGCGAACAGCGTCGGCTCGTCCAGGGCCCGGTAGATATCCATCAGGGTGATGTCGTCGAGCGGCCGGGCCAGCGCCCAGCCGCCGCCCTGCCCCGGCTCCGAAGCCACCAGCCCGTCGCGGCGCAGGCCGGCCATGGTGCGGCGCACGACCACCGGATTGGTCGCCAGCATCGCCGCCAGCTGCTCTGAGGTGGCCTTGCCGCCCAGCCGGTCCATGTGGATCAGGGCGTGCAGCATTCGCGAAAGTCGGCTGTCGGTGCGCATGGCGCAGATATGGCCCCTGCGCACATTCGTAACAAGACCAGTTGCGGAATCGATCCTCCCGCCCATATCCGTAACTTCGAAAGTATCGAATACGGAGATGGACGATGTACGACGCGATCGTGGTGGGGGCGAGCTTTGCGGGCTTATCGGCGGCGATGCAGCTGGCGCGGGCCCGGCGCAAGCTGCTGGTGATCGACGCCGGGGCGCCGCGCAACCGCTTCGCGCAGGCCGCGCACGGCTTCCTGGGACAGGACGGCGTCGCGCCGGCGACGATCATGCGCACGGGACTGACGCAGCTCAGCGCCTATCCGAGCGTCGAGTTCGCCGACGGCCTGGCGACCCGCGCCTGGGGCGAGATCGACGCCTTCCGGGTCGAGTTGGACGACGAGGTCGAGCTGGCGGCGCGGCGGCTGATCCTGGCCACCGGCGTGCGCGACGCCCTGCCCGACCTGCCCGGCGTCGCCGAGCGCTGGGGGACCAGCGTGCTGCACTGTCCCTACTGCCACGGCTACGAGATGGACCGCGGGCCGCTGGGCTTGCTGGGCGGCGACCCGGCGCTGGCGTTGAAGGCCGGGCTGATCGCCGAGTGGGGCCCCACGACGCTCTTCCTGCAGGGCGGGCCGGCGCCGGACGCGCAGACGGCGGCGAAGCTGGCCGCTCGCGGCGTCGCCATCGAGGCCACGCCCATCGCCCAACTGGTCGGCGAGGCGCCGCGGCTGTCGGCGGCGCGGCTGGCCGACGGTCGCGAGATCCCCCTCGCCGGCCTGTTCGTCGCCCCGCGCACCAGCCCGGCCAGCCCGCTGGCCGCGCAGCTGGGCTGCGCCTTCGAGGACGGCATGACCGGGCCCTATGTGCGGGTCGACGACAAGCAGCAGACCAGCGTGGCCGGCGTCTATGCGGCCGGCGACCTGGCGATGCAGATGCACAACGGCACGCTGGCCTCGGCCGCCGGGGCGATGGCCGGGTTCGGGACGCACCAGTCGCTGATCACGCTCTAGCTCTCGGCCACCCGCTCGAGACGGCGCAGGTCGAGCACCTCGACCGCGCCGTAGTCGAGGCCGATCAGGCGCTCGCGGGCGAACTCGACGAGCAGGCCGTTCACGGTCTTACGGCTGAGCCCGACCATCTCGGCCAGGGCCTGCTGGCTCAGCGCCAGCCGCGGCGGGCCGCGGCGGCTGCGGGCCAGCACCAGCAGCCGCGAGGCCAGCCGCTGGCGCGGCGGCAGGGCGACGGCCTCGGCGGCCTGGCGCACGGCGCCGCGCAGCTGCAGATAGACGAGCGCGGCGAGCGCGCGCCAGATCTCGGGCCGGGTGCGGGCGATGCGCTCGAGCCCGGCGTCGGAGACCCGCAGCAACAGGCTGGGCTGGGCGCAGACGGCGGTGACGATCCGCGGGCCGCCGCCGAAGGCGACGCTCTGGCCGAGCGCGCCGCCGGGTCCGGCCTGGCTGAAGCGCACCTCGCGGTCGCCGGGCGCCTGACAATAGAGATCGACCGCGCCCTCGATCACGACCAGCAAGCCGGTCTCTTCGTCACCCTCGGCCTGGGCCCAGCGCCCGGCGCCCAGCCGCGCCAGCTGACCTTCCGCCAGCAGCGCGTCGGCCAGCCCCGGCCCATAGGGCGCGAGCCAGCCGGCGGCGTGGAGGACCTCGAGGGCCAGGCGACGGTCGTCGGTCATGCCAAGACTGTAACCTTGGTGACAATCTTGCGCGAGCGCCGTTCCTAGGCTCACCCGAAAGACAATCGCCAGGGAGGCGACCGACATGACCGCCATCGTCCGTGAACTCGAAGGCTGCGGCGCCGAGATCGCCAATGTCAGCCTGCCGGCCGCCAGCGCCGCCGACATCGACCTGATCCGCGAGACGGTCTTCCGCCGCGGCGTTGCGTTCCTGCACGGCCAGCACCTGACCCCCGAGCAGCACATCGCCTTCGCCGAGCAGATCGGGCCGATCGTGGTCAACCGCTACTTCCCGCCGTCGGAGAAGTACCCGCAGATCGCCAAGGTCGAGAAAACCGAGGCCCAGACCACCAACATCGGCGGCGGCTGGCATACCGACCACAGCTATGACCTCGAGCCGGCCATGGGCTCGGTGCTGCTGGCCATCGACACCCCGCCGAGCGGCGGCGACACCATGTTCGCCGACATGTACGCGGCCTATGAAGCGCTGTCGGACGGGCTGAAGGCGACGCTGGCCGGCCTGCGCGCGGTCCACGCCTCCGAGCACATCTACGGAATGGACGGGGTCTACGGAAAGACCGACCAGGCGCACCTGGCCGGCAAGACCGACACCCCCAGCGCCGTGCACCCGGTGGTGATCACCCACCCCGGCAGCGGCCGCAAGGCGCTGTACGTGAATCCGGCCTTCACCCTGGGCTTCGAGGGCTGGAACCGCGACGAGAGCCGCGCCCTGCTGGCCTATCTCTACCAGCACGCGGTGAAGCCGGAATTCGTGCACCGGTTCGCATGGAAGCCCGGCTCGATGGCGATCTGGGACAACCGCGCCACCTGGCACCAGGCGATGAACGACTATCAGGGCCACCACCGGCTGATGCACCGCATCACGATAGCCGGCGGTCCGCTGGCGGCGTAGGCAGGGGTACGCCCGCCCAACTCGCGGCGGGCGTCTCGGCGTGCACCCTGAAGCGGCAGACGAGCCCTTCGGGCCGGTAGTCGAGGTCGGCCGGCGCGCCCAGCTCCCCCGCCAGGCCCCGGCCGAGCAGCCGCGACCCGAACCCGGCTCGCGTCGGCGGAGCGATCGGCGGGCCGCCGAATTCGCGCCACTCCACCTCTGACCCTTGGCCGTCGTCCGCGGTCCAATGGACGACGACGCGCCCCTCGGGAACCGAGAGCGCACCGTGTTTCGTGGCGTTAGTGGCGAGTTCATGCAGGGCCATCGACAGCGCCACGGCGGCGCTGGTCGCCACCCAGATCGGCGGGCCTCGCGCCTCCACGCGGTTTGCGTCCGCGTAGGGGTTCACGGCGGTGGCGACGATCTCGTGGAGATAGCAGCCCTCCCAAGCCTGCCGGGTGAGGACGTCGTGGGCGGCCGACAGCGCCATCAGCCGCCCGTTGATGGCGGCCTCGCGCTCTGCGTCCACCTCCTTCAAGGTCTGGGTCACCACCGATTGCACGGTCGCCAGGGTGTTCTTGACCCGGTGGTTGAGCTCGCCGATCAGCAGCGCCTGGCGCTGTTCGAACCTGCGCCGCGCGGTGACGTCCTCGGCGGTTCCGATGTGGCCGGCGAACCGGCCGTCGTCGAAACGCGGACGGCCGTGAAGGTGAACGATGCGCAGCCCGCCGTCGGCGTGGCGAAATCGGCCCTCGACGTCAAAGGGACTGGCGGCCTCGCGCGCCTCGCGCAAGGACGCCATGAGCTGGTCATGGTCCTCGGCGTCCACCGCTTTCAGCCAGCCCTGGTCCAGCAGGTCTTCCCGGCTTCGCCCCAGGGTGTCGACCATGGCCTGGTTGATGAAGGTGAGGCCGCCGTCCGCGCGGCTCGCCCACGCCGCGGCCGGCATGTCGAGCGCCAAGGCCCGAAAGTGACGCTCGCTTTCGGCCAGCCGGCGTTCGGCCGCGCGGACTTCGGTGATGTCGCGCCACACCGCGCCGACCCCGCCGCACAAGGGGAAGACCTGGATCAGCAACAACCGCCGCTGACCGCGCAGGGGAAAGGCGGCCTCGGCCTCCTCCGGCGCCTGGGTCTCGCGCACGCGACGACAGACGACGGCGAAGGGGCTGCCTTTCGAGATTCGGGGAAAGCTCCACAGGACCCGGCCGACGATCTGGCTGCGCGGTCTCTGCAGGAAGCTGACGGCGGCGGCGTTGCAGTCGATGCACAGCCAGTCCGCGTCGAACTGAAGGAAGCTCTCCGAGAGGCCTTCGACGAACTCGCGGGGAAGCATGGTGGTCGCCCGCGCGGCCCCGGCCTCAATGTCCGATAAGTCATCGCCCATCCGGCAAGGTTGTTGTGCGCGACGGCCGCCTACAATCGGGTATGGGCCTTAGCGACCCCGCGCGAACGCTTCAGATCGAAGCAGGGCCGTGCTTCCGGCTGCAGAGGACTGGCGTTCCTTCCTCGCCCGCGCTAGCAGGCGCCCCATGATCCGCCTCGACAACATCACCAAGCAAAACGGCCACCAACTCCTGTTCATCGAAGCCTCGATGGGCGTCCAGAAGGGCGAGAAGGTCGGGCTGGTCGGTCCGAACGGGGCCGGCAAGACGACGCTGTTCCGCATGATGACCGGCCAGGAGCTGCCAGACGACGGACAGGTCGCCGTCGATGCCGGCATGACCATCGGCTATTTCAGCCAGGACGTCGGCGAGATGTCGGGCCAGAGCGCGGTCGCCGCGGTGATGGACGGCGTCGGCCCGGTCAGCGCGCTGGCCGCCGAAATGGCCAAGCTCGAGGCGGCGATGGTCGACCCGGACCAGGCCGACGAGATGGACGCGATCATCGAACGCTATGGCGAAGTGCAGGAGCGCTTCCAGGACCTGGACGGCTATGCGCTGGAAGCCCGGGCGCGCGAGGTGCTGGCGGGGCTGAGCTTCAGCCAGGAGCGGATGGACGGCGACGTCGGGCTGCTGTCCGGCGGCTGGAAGATGCGCGTGGCGCTGGCCCGCATCCTGCTGATGCGGCCCGACGGCATGCTGCTGGACGAACCCAGCAACCACCTCGACCTGGAAAGCCTGATCTGGCTGGAGGCCTTCCTCAAGGGCTACGACGGCGCGCTGCTGATGACCTCGCACGACCGCGCCTTCATGAACCGCATCATCGGCAAGGTGGTCGAGATCGACGCCGGCTCGCTCATCACCTATTCGGGCGATCTCGACTTCTACGACCAGCAGCGCGCGCTCACCGAGCAGCAGCGCCAGGCGCAGTACGAGCGCCAGCAGGCCATGCTGGCCAAGGAAATCAAGTTCATCGAGAAGTTCAAGGCGCGCGCCAGCCACGCCGCCCAGGTGCAGAGCCGGGTGAAGAAGCTCGACAAGATCGAACGCGTCGAGCCGCCGCGCCGCCGCCAGAGCGTCCAGTTCGAGTTCCGCAGCCCGCCGCGGTCGGGCGACGACGTGGTCGCCCTGCGCAACATCCACAAGGGCTACGGCGCCCAGCCGATCTACGAAGGCCTCGACTTCCTGGTGCGCCGCAAGGAGCGCTGGTGCGTGCTGGGCGCCAACGGGGCCGGCAAGTCGACGCTGCTGAAACTGGTGGCCGGGGCCACGGCGCCCGACCAGGGCACGGTCAACGTCGGCGCCAGCGTCAAGATGGGCTACTTCGCGCAGCACTCCATGGACCTGCTGGACGGCGAAGAGACGATCTTCGAGTCGCTGGACGGCTCGTTCCCGCAGGCCGGCCAGGGCGCGCTGCGCACCCTGGCGGGGTGCTTCGGGTTCTCGGGCGACGACGTCGAAAAGCCCTGCCGGGTCCTGTCCGGCGGCGAGAAGGCGCGGCTGGTCATGGCCAAGATGCTGTTCGATCCGCCGAACCTGCTGGTGCTCGATGAGCCGACCAACCACCTCGACATGGCGACCAAGGAGATGCTGGTCGCGGCGCTGGCCGACTTCGAGGGCACCATGCTGTTCGTCTCGCACGACCGCCATTTCCTGGGCGCGCTGTCGAACCGCGTGCTGGAGCTGACGCCGCAGGGGGTCCACCAGTACGGCGGCGGCTATACGGAATATGTCGCTCGCACCGGCCAGGAAGCGCCCGGCCTGCACCCCGAAGGCTAGGCCGCGATCACGGCGAGGGCGGCGAGAGGTCCTTGAGAATGGCGTCGGGATCGGCGCCCAGCTTGCGGACCCGCTCGCTCCATCGGTCGAGGGCGCGCTCGTAATAGTCGAAGATGCAGGGATCGCAGCCGCGCCGGCAGCACTCGTCCTCGTGCGGACGGGTCGGCGGCGGAGGGATCGGGGCGGCGTTCACCGGCGAAGGTCTAGTCGGCCGGCCCGGTGTTGGCCAGGGCGCCGTCAGCCCCCGGCCGCGCCGGCCCGCATCAGGTCGCTGACCTTGAGCGCGGCCGGGCCGAGGATGACGATGAACAGCACCGGCAGGAAGAAGACGATCATCGGGATCGTCAGCTTGGCCGGCAGCTGGGCGGCCTTCTTCTCGGCCGCGGCGATGCGCATCTCGCGGTTTTCCTTGGCCATGACCCGCAGCGCCGCGCCGAGCGGCGTGCCGTAGCGCTCGGCCTGGATCATGGCGGTGGTCACCGACTTGATGCCCGGATGGTTGGTCCGCCGGGCCAGGCCCTCATAGGCCATGCGCCGCTCGGGCAGATACGAGATCTCGGCGGTGAGCAGGGTCAGCTCCTCGGCCAGCTCGATCGAGTTGCCGCCGATCTCCTGGCTGACCTTCTGGATCGCCGCCTCGATCGACATGCCGCTCTCGACGCAGATCAGCAGCAGGTCCAGGGCGTCGGGCCAGGCGCCGATGATCGAGTCGCGGCGCTTGGTGGCGACGTTGCTGATGAACACGTTCGGCGCGTAGTAGCCGGCGGTCAGGCCGACCACCGCGAAGAAGAAGCGGGTCATCGGCGGCAGGCCGAAATCGTTGACCAGGAACAGGTAGGCCCCGACCACGATGAAGAACACGAACGGCAGGATGAACCGGAAGAAGTAGAAGGTGGAGACCGGCCGCGGGCCGCGGAAGCCGGCCTGGGCCAGCTTGTCGACCACCTGCGGGTCCTCGAGCAGGCGCGAGAGCTGCAGCCGCTCGACGACCTTCTTGTAGAGGCCCTCGTCGACGTGGCGCAGGCTGTTCTGGCCGCGGGACCCTGCCAGGGCCTCGCGCGACTTGCGGCGCAGCTCCTCGCGGCGGGTCGACACCGATTTCAGCCGCGCCTCGAGATTGCGGCGGTCCATCATCGGCATGGCGATGGTGACGATGGTCGCAAAGCAGACCACCGCCACGAAGAGCGTCAGCAGGTTGGCCGGGTTGGTGAGCGCCTCGACCATGCCGTCAGAGCCTGAAGTTGATCATCTTGCGCATCGAGAGCACCCCGAGCGACATCCAGAAGGCGCCGATCATCAGCATCACGCGGCCGCGCGGGTCGGTGAACAGCGGGCCCATGTAGTCCGGCGCGGTGATGAAGATCAGGATCGCCACGGCGGGCGGCAGACAGCCGATGATCGCCGCCGAGGCGACGGCTTCGGCCGACAGCGCCTTGACCTTTTCGCGCATCAGCTTGCGCGAGCGGATGACGGTCGAGAGGTTGCCGAGCGCTTCGGCCAGGTTGCCGCCGGTCTTGGCCTGGATGGCCAGCACGATCGCGAAGAACCGCACCTCCGGCGTCGGCATCTCGGCGTGCATCTTGTCCAGCGCCTGGTCGATGGTCATGCCCATGCCGATGCTCTCGACCAGGCGGTTGAACTGGCTGGCCAGCGGCTCAGGCGCCTCCTTGCCGATGACCCGCAGGCTGTCGTGCACGGGCAGGCCGGACTTGATGCCGCGCACGACGATGTCCATGGCGTCGGGGAAGGCCTCGGTGAACTTCTTGATCCGCGACTTGGCGATGGCCCCGACCACCCAGCGCGGCAGGCCCAGGCCCGCGGCGAAGGCCAGGCCGAAGGCGGCGAGCGGCATCTTGCTGAACGCCCAGACGACCAGCAGCACCACGATCGCGAGCCCGGCGCTGATCATCCAGAAGGTGCTGACCTTCATGCCCAGGCCCGCCTGGCGCAGCTTGGAGGAGATGCTGAGCAGCGCCTTCTTCTGCTCGCGGTCCTGGTCCTTGAGGGTCTTGAGGAGCTGCTTGCGGCGCTGTTCCTGGGCGGTGGCGGCCGGGCGGCGGCGATTGGCCTCGCGCACCTCGTCGCCGCCGACCAGGGCCTGGGCGCGCTTCAGGGTCTTGGCGTCGGCGGTCGAGCCGCCGGCCAGGGCCAGGCCGACGCCGGCGATGGCGACGAACCCGAGAACCGCGATCAGCAGCGTCAGCAGCATCGGCTATTCCGCCGCGTCGAGCGCTTCGGCGAGCTCGCGCTCCAGGCCGTAGTAGCGGGCCCGGTCCCAGAAGCGCGGCCGGGCGATGCCGGTGGAACGGTGGCGGCCGAGGACCTTGCCGTCGGCGTCGTCGCCGGTGATCTCGTAGACGAACAGGTCCTGGGTGATGATCACGTCGCCTTCCAGCCCGACCACCTCGGTGATGTGGGTGATGCGGCGCGAGCCGTCGCGCAGACGCGCGGCCTGGATGATCACGTCGACCGAGCCGACGATCATCTCGCGGATGGTCTTCGAGGGCAGGCCGTAGCCGCCCATGGTGATCATCGACTCCATCCGGCTGATCGCCTCGCGCGGCGAGTTGGCGTGGAGCGTGCCCATCGAGCCGTCGTGGCCGGTGTTCATGGCCTGAAGGAGGTCGAAGGCCTCCGGGCCGCGGACTTCGCCGACGATGATCCGTTCCGGACGCATCCGCAGGCAGTTCTTGACCAGGTCGCGCATGGTGATCTGGCCCTGGCCCTCAAGGTTCGGGGGCCGGGTCTCCAGGCGCACGACGTGCGGCTGCTGCAGCTGCAGCTCGGCGGCGTCTTCACAGGTGATGACCCGCTCGGACGGGTCGATGAAGGCGGTCAGGGTGTTGAGCAGGGTGGTCTTGCCCGAGCCGGTGCCGCCCGAGATGACCAGGTTGCATCGGCAGGCGCCGATGACCCCGAGAACCCGCGCCCCTTCCGGGCTGATGGAGGCGTACTCCACCAAGTTCTTCATCGTCAGCTTGTCCTTCTTGAACTTCCGGATGGTCAGGGTCGGACCATCCAGCGCCAAGGGCGGGGCGATGACGTTGACGCGGCTGCCGTCGGGCAGGCGCGCGTCGCAGATCGGCGAGCTTTCGTCGACCCGGCGGCCGACCTGGCTGACGATCCGCTGGCAGATGTTCATCAGCTGGGTGTTGTCGCGGAAGCGGACATTGGTCAGCTGCACGCGGCCGGCGACTTCGATGAACACCCGCCCGGCGCCGTTGACCATGATGTCGGCGATGTCGTCGCGCGACAGCAGCGGCTCCAGCGGCCCATAGCCGAGGACGTCGTTGATGATGTCCTGGACGAGGGTGTCCTGCTCGGCCACCGACATCGAGACGTTCTTGATCGCCACCAGCTCGGCGACGATGTCGCGGATCTCCTCGGCCGCCTGCTTGGCGTCGAGCTGGGCGAGCTGCGCCAGGTCGATCGTGTTGATCAGGGCGTTGAAGATCGTGGTCTTGGTGGCGTGGTAGTAGTCGCTCTGCTCGCGCACGACCTGGGTCGTGGGGGCTGGCCCCTGGGCGGCGCGCAGCTGCTCGAAGCCCAGCGTCTGCTTGGGACCGGTCGCCGGCTTGGCGGCGCGCTCGGCCGGCGGCGGCGTCTGGACCGGCGCGCTCGGCGCGGCGGTCGGCTCGATGCGCTGCGGCCGCGTGGCGATCGCCGGACCTTCGGCTGCGGGAGGCGGCGCCTGACGCGGCGCCTGCGACCCGCCTTCTGTGGGGCGCTTGCCGAACATCTACTTCTTCTTGAACAGGCTGGAGAGCAGCGAGGACTTCTGGACCTGCGGCGGCTCGCGCCGGGCGATCTGCTGGGCCAGCTGGTCGAGGCCCTCGGCGGACTTCGACTTCGGGCCGACCTCGCTGATCATCTGGCCGTTGTTGGCGGCCTGGCCGAACAGCTTGGGATCGAACGGCAGGCAGAGCGCCGGGGTGAGGTCGAGCGCCTCGCCGAAGTCCTTGACCGGGATCTCGGGGCGGCCGGGCACGCCGACCTGATTGAGCACCAGTCGCGGCGGGGCGTCGTTGGGCCGGGCGCGACGCACCAGGTCGACGATGTTCTTGGCGTTGCGCAGCGAGGCGAGGTCCGGCGTGGCGACGATCACCAGATCGTCGGACGACAGCAGGATCTTGCGCTTCCAGGCGTTCCAGACGTGCGGCAGGTCGAGGACCACGAAGGGCGCGGCGCTGCGGATCTTCTGGGTGACCTCTTCGAACGCCTCGGCCGAGATGTCGTAGTCGCTGTCGAGCGTCGCCGGGGCGGCGAACAGCGACAGGCGGTCCGAGCAGCGGGCCATCATCCGGTCCATCAGCACCGGGTCGAGGCGGTCCGGCTGGCCGAGCGCGTCGGCGACGCCCTGCAGCGGGTCCTGGTTGAAGTCGAGGCCGGCGGTGCCGAACGGCAGGTCGAGGTCGACCAGCACCGCGCCGGTCTGCAGCCGTTCGCTGATCGAGTGGGCGACGTTGTGGGCGAGCGTCGAGACCCCTGCCCCGCCCTTGGCGCCGCAGAAGGCGATCTGGCGGCCGATGAACGGCGCCGAGGGATCGGCGTAGAGGCTGGTGGCGGTGCGCACCAGCAGCAGCGGATTGAGCGGCGGGACCAGATACTCCGACACCCCACGGCGCATCAGCTCGCGATAGAGGGCGATGTCGTTGGCCGAGCCGATGACCACCACCTTGGTGCCCGGATCGCAGACCTCGGCCAGACGGTCCAGCTGAGCCAGCAGCACCGAAGCCGGATCGGCGCTTTCGACCATCACCAGCGAGGGCGTGGCTTCGTTCTGATAGGCCTCGACCGCGGCGGACAGGCCGCCCATGCGCACGGCGACGACGCCGCGCTCCATCCGCCGATCGGCGGCGGCGACCGACGCGAACTCGGCGGTCTCCGGGTTGGCGCAATAGATGTGGACGGTGATGCGCGGCAGGCTGGCCTCGCCGAAGGCCGCCTCGGCCCCGGCGATCATGTCGTGCACCGGATTGGCGGGCGTCCGCTCAGGCGGCAGCGGCGGCACGGCCGGGGCGTCGCCGAAGTCGTCCTCGGCGGCTTCCAGCAGCGCGTCGGCGCGGGCGCTCTCGCGCACCGGCGGCAAGTCGGCGAACGGGTCGCCGAACGGATCGGCCGCCGCAGCCGGCGGGCTCTCGCGCCAGGATTCGTCCTGGGCGGGGGCGAACTCGTCGTCGGCGTCGAAGTCGAGATCGAAGGGATCGTGACCCTGTTGCGGCTTCATTACTTCACCACCTGCGACACCGCTCCGGTCGCCTGACTGTCGCGGGCCGAGGCTGTGATCTCGCCCTTGCGGTACTTGTCGAGCACCACGGCGCGGCGCTGGGCGTCGGCCGGGTCGAGCGCCGAGGGCCCCAGAAGATCGGCCGGATTGGCGATCTGGGCGGCCATGTTGGCGGTGACCGAGCAGCCGAATTGCGACTGAACCTGGTTGGTCGCCGACTTAGAGATGTTGTCCCACTGCTGACCGCAGGTCGGGATGGAGACCGTGTAGCTCTCGCGGCCGACGATCAGCGGCGCGGCGGCGTCGCCCTTGGCCTCATAGCCTTGCACGCGAACCTCGGCGCCGTAGCTCGCCAGCATGGCGCGGGCGCCCTCGGTCGCGCGCGAAACCATCGCCGCGTCGGGCCCGCCCACCGGCGCGCGCAGGGTGATCGGGCCGCGCGAGCCCAAACGCCAATCGCCGGCGAACCCGGCCAAGGCATCCTGTTGGGTCGAGGACAGGCCCTGGGCGTGGACGGCCAGATAGATCTCCTGCGCCTGCGGCCGGACCTCGGGGGCCCAGAGCTCGGTCGGGGTGCGGGCGGTCTCGGCGCGGGTCGGCTCGGGCGCCGGCAGCGGGACGCTGGCGCAGGCGCTCAGCGCGGCGCCGGCGAACAACAGGACGGAAAGGCGAAGTGCGCTCATTCGATCACGTAGCCGTGCGGCCCCTGGTAGCTGCGCCCCGATTGCGCCTGGGGATTGGCGTTGTAGGCCTTGATCAGCGAGCCCATCAGCACGGTGGACGGGTCGTCGGCGATCTGCAGGCCGTCGACCGGCGTCTGCATGCGGCCGGGGCTCACGGCCTCGACGATGTAGGGCGTCACCAGGATCACCAGCTCGGTCTCGCCGGCCAGGTAGTCGCGCGAACGGAACAGGGCGCCGAGCACCGGCAGGGTGGTCATGCCTGGCAGGCTGTCGATGTTCTGCTTGGTCTTTTCCTGCAACAGGCCGGCGATCATCATCGAGCCGCCCGACGGCAGTTCGACGGCGGTCTCGGCGCGACGCACGGTCAGAGCCGGAATGGTCAGGGCGGCGCTGGTCCCCGGCGTGGTGAGGGAGAACGCGCCCTGGCTGGTCAGTTCCGAGACTTCGGTCGAGACCTTCAGGGCGATACGGCCGGAGGACAGCACCACCGGGGTGAAGCCCAGGCCGACGCCGAAGGGCTTGAACTCGACGGTGACGCCGCCGTCCTTGTCCTGCGCGACCGGGATCGGGAATTCACCGCCGGCCAGGAACTTGGCCGACTCGCCGGAGACGGCGCTCAGGTTCGGCTCGGCCAGGGTGCGGACGAGGCCGACTCGTTCGAACGCCTTGATGGTCGCCTCGCCCGAGTTGAGCCCTGGGCTGCCGGCGGTGTCCTTGAGGGTCGCGGTGTTCCAGTTCGAGGCCTGGGTCGCGTCGCGGACCACGACATCGCACATCTTGCTCGGGTCGAACGAACAGGGGAACTGCATGACCGGCTGCTTGGTGGTGTTGGTCTGCCAGCCGCCGGTGATGCCACCGAGCAGCGAGCCGTTGATGCCGAAGCCGGCGACGGTGCCGAACTTGTACTGGGTCTCGCCCAGCTGGCCGAGCACGGTGTTGAGGTTGAAGCCCAGCTGCTTGATGACGTTGCGCTGCATCTCGACGATGCGCACCTTGAGCATCACCTGATCCTTGCCGGCGACGCCGAGCATGTTGATCACCAGCTCAGGCTTGGCGACCGCGGCGCGGGCGATCTGCAGCGCCTTGTCGGCGTCGGCCAGGTTCGGCACCTGGCCCGAGAGGATCAGGCTCTCGTTCATCGAATCGACCTGGACGCGGGCGCCCGGCACGATGCGGTTGATGGTCTGGGCGACCGCGGTCGGGTCCTGGTCGACGCGGATGTCGAGCGCCAGGATGCGGCGGCCGGCCGAGTCAAAGAACACGGCGTCGGTGGTGCCGCTCTTGAGGCCCAAGATGAAGATCCGCCGCGGCGAGCGCAGCATGGCGTCGGCGACGCCGGGGTTGGTCACCAGGACGTCGCGGACATCGACCGGCAGCTCGATGATCGCCGACTTGCCGGTCGGCAGGTTCAGCGCCTGGGACGCGGTCCCGCCGGTGAGATTGACCCGGACCACCGCCGACTGGGCGGCGAGGCCCGCCGCCATCGCCGGGGCGGCCGCTTCAGAAACCTGGGCGAAGGCCGCGCCCGGCGCGAGGGCGGCGGCGAAGGCGGCGAGCGCGATAAGGGTGCGGCGCAGCGTCATGGATTGGCGACCTCGGAGACCTGCCCGGCGCGGAACACGCGCACGCCCTGGGCGGAAGCGCGGCTGGCGACGCCGCGTCCCGGCGCGCCGCCGATATCGGCATAGGAGCGAAGCGCGAGCTGCATCTCGCCCTGGGCCTTGCCGCGGGCGATGATCTCGACGTCTGCGGCGGGGATTTCGATGGTGGCGACGCCGCCGACGATGGTGCGGGCGTCCTTGGCCGGCTCGATGTTCTGGTCGATGGCCAGGACGCGGACGTTGCGCATCAGCACCTCGGTCAGCATCGTCTTGGAGCCGCTGCTCGAATCGCTGCGGCTTTGCAGCACGTCGACCCGGTCGCCCGGCAGGATGAAGCCGCCGGCGGCGGTCTCGGCGTTGATCGGAACCGCCATGGCCCGCATGCCCGGCTGCAGCACCACGGCCATGAAGCCGCTCTGACCGGCGCGGACCACCTTGCGGGCCACCACCGGTTCGCCCGCGGCCAGGGCTTCCTTGACGATGGCGCCATCGAAGGCCTGCATCGGGCCTTGCGGCATGACCATGTCGTTGGCGACGCGAGCCGCCTTCTGGACCGCCTTGTCCGGCATCTTGGCGGGCAGCGCCGGAGCCGCTCCGTCGGTGACGAACGCCGCGTTCAGCGCGTCGGCGGGCCAGGGCTGCCAGCCGAGATCGGCCGGGGTCAGGCGGGTGCCGATCGGCAGTTCACGCTTGGCGATCAGCACCTGGACGACGGGTTGCGGCGGCGGGGCGGCGGCGACCGCTTCCGGCCGCTTGGGCGTGACCATGCCGCGCACGATGAAGGCCAGCCCGATGGCGGCGATCGCGGCGACGGCCAGCAAGGCGATACGGGCAGGACCCATGGTCGGTGCTCAAGGCTCCGCGCAAGCGGGTGTCAGGCGGGTGCGCCGCGGTCCGCGGGCGCACGCGATTCGGTCGACCGGCGTTTTGCCGGCAGGGTCTGTTTGCGCGGCCCATGGTTAACGCGGCCTAAAGCCACGGTTAGAAACCAGGCCAAGCCTGCATCAGCGGCGAGGCCGCGAAGGCCGCCAGGGCCCCGGCCGCAATCGCCACGCCGTAGGGCACCGCTTCCTCCGGATCGGCCAGCCGTCCGAACCAAGCCGGGCCGCTGAGCACGTAGGGCCGCAGGATCGGCGAGCGCAGGCTGATCAAGGCCAGCGCCAGGGCCCCGCCGGCCAGGCCGGTCATCACCACATAGGTGAGCGCCGCCGGCGCGCCCAGCCAGAGGGCTGCGGCCGCGAACAGCTTGGCGTCGCCGCCGCCGATCCAGCGCAGGGCGAACATGGCGATGCCGACCGCCAGAGCGCCGAGGCCGACGAGCAGGTGCGCCCCGATGGACATCGGGGTCAGCCCGAGCAGCAGCGCCGCCGGGAAGAAGGCGATGATCAAGACGCCCGAGATCCAGTTGGGGATGGTGAAGCTGGTCAGGTCGCGCAGCGCGCCGACGATCACCAGCACCGGGAAGAAGAGCAGCAGCGCGGCCTGGAGGAGCGTGATCATTTCTGGATCGGTCCGGAACTTTTGTTCACCGGCACTCTGCGCGGTCAGCCGTGAATGGATGATTGAAAAAGAAAAAGGGCCGCTGCGAGAGCGGCCCTTTTCTTATCGATCCCGGCCAGTTCCCTAGGGAAGCGACTGGGGGAAGGCGTTGGCGACGGTCTGTAGAGCTCCCGTCAGCGCGGTGGTCAACGGCCCGAGGGCGGCGACCAGGACGACGCTGATGAGCGCGGCCATCAGGGCGTACTCGATAGCAGTGGCGCCCGACTGGTGGACGCTGAACCGCTTGAGAAACTTTCTCATCCCGAAACCCTCCCGGCAGGCCATGCGCGGAACGCCATCAGAGCGACGTAACCGCGGCGGCTTTCGCCGCCGCGGTCGCCGGTGAGGCTTACTTGCCTTCCAGAGTCTTCTGGATGCCTTCGAACGAATTCGTCAGGCCCGAGCCCAGGAAGCCCATGGCGGTGACCAGGGCCACGGCGATGAGAGCCGCAATCAGGCCGTACTCGATGGCGGTGGCGCCAGATTCGTCCTTCAGGAAGCGCGAAACGAACTTCGACATGCTCGATCTCCTTTTGTTTAGCGAGCAGATTGTTGAGGCATCAAACCTTTTTGGTCTGCTCGCCCCGAAACGCAGGATGACTTTCGCGCACTTGGCTTAATTGCCAGTAAACAGTCATGTATAAACGCCGGTTTACCTATGATTTACTTGCGTTTACTGTAAATATCGATTAACCATGGGTGCGAAATGGGGCGATTTTCGCGTTTCGACATAATGATTCTCGCGCACGCGAGGGGTCGGAAGTTCAGGCTTTATTGACCATTCCAATCGAGTCTTCGCTCGACGCCTTCATGCCGGAAACGCCCATGCGCCGCTCGATCCTGTCCCTGACGCTCGCCCTGACCGCCCTGGCGGGGGCCGCCCAGGCCGCGCCGTCGCTGGTGGTTCCGATCGACCAGAGCACCCCGCTGACCCTGCCGCGCGGCGCCCGCGACGTGCTGATCGGCAATCCGGCCATCGCCGACGTGGCGGTGATCGATTCCGGCAAGGCGGTGATCAGCGGCCGCGGCTATGGGGTCACCAACTTGGTGGTCATCGACCAGCTGGGCCGCACAGTGCTCGAGCGACAGGTGGTGGTCGCCGCCCCCAGCGAGGGCCGGGTGTCGGTGATCCGCGGCCCGAAGGTTTCGGAGTACGCCTGCGCCGGCGGTTGCGAGCGCGCCGGCGACAAGGACGGCGATTCAGCTAAGCCTTAAACCTCCAGTTAGCCAGACTTGGCTAGTCTCCGGCGGTCACGCTCCCTGGAGACGCCATGCCGCGCTCTGCAACCCAGCTCCGCACCGTCATCCGGCGGTTCGTCCGCTCGCGCCGCGGCGCGACGGCGGTGGAGTTCGCCCTCATCGCCATGCCGCTGATGATGCTGCTGTTCGGGGTGTTGGAGCTGGCGATGATCCTGCTGGTCTCGGCGACCCTGGACACCGCCACCGACTTCGCCGCCCGCAACATCCGCACCGGCCAGTTCCAGAGCGGCCAGAGCAAGGCGCCCGTCAACCAGCAGGGCTTCCGCCAGCTGGTCTGCGTCAACATGAGCTGGCTGGAGAAAATGTGCTCGCTGCAGGAGCCCGAGGCAGGCAAGCCCGACCCTAATCCGCTGTTCGTCGAAGCCCGCAGCTTCGCCACCTTCGCCGACGCCGGCGCGCAACCGCCGCGCGACCCCACCACCTTCGATCCGCAGAACACCGACTGGTGCGCCGGCAACCCGGAAGACATCGTGGTGGTCACCACCTACTTCAAATGGCCGATCGTCACGCCGTTGCTTCGGCCGCTGTTCAAGAACTTTGAGGGCGGCCGGATGATCAGCTCCACCCGGCTGTTCCGCAACGAGCCGTTCAACCCGGCGCTCCGCCCCCTCGGGAACCGCACGCAATGCTCGTGAAGCAGGACCTGATCGGCGATCGGCGCGGCTCGGCCGCGGTCGAGTTCGCCTTCATCGTGCCGATCGTGCTGGCGCTCTACTTCGGCATGGTCGAGGCGACGCAGGCGCTGCTGGCCAATCGCCGCGCCAGCGCCGTCACCACCGCCGTCGGCGACCTGGTGACCCAGCAGGCCCAGGTCACGACGGCCGACGTGAACAACATCTTCAACGCCAGCACGGCGATCATGAAACCGTTCGCGACCGACCAGCTGGCGATCCGGGTGACGAGCATCGAGATCAACGCCAGCGGCGCGCCGGTCCAGAAGTGGACGCGCGACAACGGCAAGACCATCGCGGCCACCAACGTCTCGACTGTCGCCGCATCGATGCGCACGCCGAACACCGCGGTGCTGCGCGCCGAGACCGTCTACACCTACCGCACCCCGTTCCAGCAAATGCTGCCGGGCAGCTTTACCTTCCGGCACAAGATGGACCTGGCGCCGCGCGCCGGGGTTCCGATCACGCTCAACCCCTGACGGCGGCGGCCAGCGCCTCGACCAGGGGCGAGGGCTCCCACGAAAAGCCGTCCAGCGAGCGCACCTGGCGTACGCCGACCAGGGCGTTGGTCAGGAAGGCCGCGTCGGCGCGAGCCAGTTCGGCGACGCCCGAGCGGGTCTCGACCACCGCCAGCCCCTGCCCTTGCGCCAAGGCGATCACCCGCGCGCGCATGGTCCCGGCCAGCACCCCGCAGTCGAGCCGCGGCGTGTAGAGCCGCCCGCCCCACAGCCAGAAGACATTGGCCGCGCTTGCGCAGGCCACGTCGCCGCGGGTGTTGAGCAGCAGCGCCTCATCCACGCCGGCGTCGCGCGCCTGCGCCCTGGCCAGCACGTTGTCGAGATAGGAGAGCGTCTTCAGCCGCGAGACCGGCGAGAGATCGTTGCGGCGCACGGTGCTGGTGATGAGGTCGGCCGGTTGCTGCGGCATGGGCGCTGGAGCCGCTGTGGCGAACACCCGGACCTGCGGCGTCTCGGGCCGGTCGAGCCCCCGGCCGCCGGAGCCGGCGGTGAGCGTGAGACGCACCGCGGCGCGGGGCGCGTCCAGTCCGGCCAGGGCCTGGGCCATGGCCTGCGCGGCGGCGGTGCGATCGAGCGGCGGCAGGCCGAGGCTCGCGCAGCCGGCGGCCATGCGGTCGAGATGCGGCTGCGGCGCGACGAGGACGCCGTTCTCCGCCAGCAGGGTTTCGAAGAGGCCATCGCCCAGCAGCAGGCCGCGGTCGTCGAGGGGGATCATGCGCAGGGCGCCTCCGTGAGCGCTTTGACGAGGGCGGCGATCTTGGCTTCGGTCTCGAGCCGTTCGGCGCGGGGATCGCTGCCCTCGACGATGCCGGCCCCGGCCCGCGCCTCCACCCGCCAGCCGCCGGCGGTCTCGACGCAGGCGGCGGTGCGGATCAGCACGCTGGAATCGAAAGCCCCGTCGGCGCCGGCCCAGAACAGCGAGCCGCAATAGGGGCCGCGCGGCGTCTCGAGTTCGGCGATCACCTTCATTGCCTGGACCTTGGGCGCGCCGGTGATCGAGCCGGGCGGAAAGGCGGCGGCCAGCAGGTCGAGGGCGTCGCGGCCCTCGGAGAGGCGGCCGGTGACCGTGGAGACCAGGTGGTGGACGTTGGCGAAGCTCTCCAGCGCCCAGAGGCTGGGGACCTTGACGCTGCCGGGCGTGCAGACGCGGGCCAGGTCGTTGCGCATCAGGTCGACGATCATCAGGTTCTCGGCCCGGTCCTTGTCGCTGGCCAGCAGTTCGGCGGCGAGGGCGGCGTCGGCGGCGGGATCGGCCCCGCGCGGGCGGGTGCCCTTGATCGGCTTGGTCTGCGCCGCGCGCTCGCGGACCTGCAGGAAGCGCTCGGGCGAGTTGGAGACCAGCGCCAGGCCCGGCAGGCGCAGATAGGCGGCGAACGGCGCGGCGCTCTGCTCCAGCAACCGGGCGAAGAGGTCGAACGGCTGCGCGCCGGGCGCCAGGGCGCCGGTCCAGGCGCGGGCGATGTTGGCCTGGAAGATCTCGCCGGCCCGGATGCGGGCGACGACCTCGGCGACCGCGGCTTCGTAGGCGGCGGGATCGCCCGCCTGCAGCGGGCCGGCCAGCACGCCGGCGCGGGGCGCGAGCGGGGCGGCGTCCATCCAGCCGAGCGCCTCGCGGGCGAGGGCCCCGGCGGCGGCGTGATCGCCAGCACGGCCGACGGCGACCACGACGTGGGCCTCGTGATCGAAGGCCAGCAGCGCGTCGTAGCGGGCGGCGGCGAGATCGGGCCACGCGTCCTGGCGGGCCAGGCCCAGCGGCTCGACATGATCGCCGAGTTCGTAGGCGGCGAGCCCGACGACCCCGCCCTGGAACGGCGGGCCTTCCGCCGACGCCGGGGCGGGCGGGCCCAGCAGATCGCGCAAGCGGGCGAACGGATCGCCGGCCTCGTCGGCGCGATGGGTGAGGGTCGCGGCCGGGGCGCGGGCGACATAGGACCAGCGCGCGCCGACGCCACCGGTGACGAGGCCCAGCGCCCAGGGTTCGTCGGCGAAGGCGCTGAGCACCTCGGCCGGTTCGCGCCAGGGTGCGGCAAGCTGGGCGACGCAGGTCATGACCCGGGCCTTAGCGCCGCGCGGCCGACAGGGAAAGTCAGATGCGGCGGCCGCCTCCACGCACGAACAGCAGGCCGACGAAGCCGATGGCCAGCAGGATGGTGACCATGGCGAAGCCGCCCTGCTGGCTGTGGGTCGCCTTGGTGCCCCAGTTGACCATCATCGGGCCGAGCCAGCCGGTGGCGACGCCCGACAGCGCGTAGACCCCGAAGAAGGCTCCGGTCTGATCGGGCGGGGTGATCCGCGTCAGCATCGTGCGGCTGGAGGCGTACTGGGCGGTGATGAACACGGCGTTGGAGAAGCCGATCAGGATGAAGATCCATTCCGGCAGGGTGCGGAACACCGGCCCGTCCCACATCGGCGGGTGCGCGGCCGCGTCGAAGGCCCAGAAGTAGAGGATCTTGTCGGGCGCCATGCCCAGCATGGCGATGATGCCGAGCAGCGACATGAAGATCTCGACCCGCACCGCGCCCTTGGGGCCGAGGCCGGCGTCCAGCCAGCGGCCGACGAAGCCGCCGAACACCGCCAGGATCGAGAGCACGATGCCGTACATCAGCATCTCGAGCGCGCCCCACTTCATCACCCCGATGGCGTAGAGCCCGGCGTAGATCAGGATCGCGTTCATGCCGTCGACGTAGAACATCCGACTGACCAGGTAGATCGCCGCGTCCTTGTAGCGACGCACGGTGGCGACCATCCGCACCAGCTGGACCGCGCCGTTCCTGAAGGCGGTCAGCATCGGAATGCCGGTCTTCGGCGCGTCGGGCGTGAACAGGAACAACGGCAGGGCGCCGAATGCGAAGATCGCCCCGGCCATCAGGGCGACCACCCGCTCCGGCTCATGGCTGGCCGGGTCGAGGCCGAACAGCGGCGCTTTGGGCACCCAGGCCCAGTCGACCTTGCCCGGTAGGGCGAAGGCCCAGGCGATGAAGGCCAGCGCCACCACCGAGGTGAAGTTGCCGAGCGCCAGGGCCAGGCCCGAGGCCTTGTGCGCGCCGTTGAGGCCGGCGGCCCGCACCAGCAGCGAATTGTGCAGCACCTCGCTGAACGCGAACAGCAGGCCGATGGCCGTGGTCAGCAGCATGATCATGGTGACGGTCAGGCCGCTCTGGTCCGGCTTGGCCCACCAGAGCGCGATCATCATCGGGACCATCAGGCCGACGATCAGGGCCAGCCAGCCCTTGCGGGGCCCGAGCTGGTCGATGGAGGCGCCGAGCAGCGGCGCGGTCAGCATCACCGCCCAGCCGGCGTACTGGCTCCACTGCGAGATCACCTCCTGGCCGCGCACCGGGTCGCCGACCATCACGCCCGCGACGTAGGGCATGAAGATGTAGATGGTGATCAGGATGACGTAGGGATTGCGGGCGCCCTCGAACAGCGACCAGGCGACCCCGCCGCGGTTGAGGCGGCCGTCGCCCATGACTTCGGCGTCGATCGGCAGATCGACAGCGCCGGCCCCGCTGGCTTCAACTGTGCTCAAGGCAGTCTCCCGGACGCCCGCTCATGGCGGCGGACTTGGCGGGCACGTTACGCCCCGGCGCGGCCTTGGGAATCGAAAAAGCGGCATGGCGCGCAGATAACGACGTTGCCCGAGCCGCCATGCGGCGGCATAGTCCGCGCGTCGACAACGGCCCACCCAACGGGCCGGCGCAGGGAGAGTGAAATGAGAACGTTCGTGTCCAGCCAGAAAGGAAATTCCTCGCAACAGGACATGACGGCTCATGCAATCACGAACCCCGAGGGCGACCGCAGACGCGCGTCATAACCCCCTCACCTTCCGGCCGAGCGCCGGACTTTCGGCCCAGGCCCGCGCCCGGGCGCTGAAATTCGTTTCCTACTATCGGCCGCACATTCCGCTGCTTGTGGCGGACCTGGCCTGTGCAGTGCTCGTCTCGGCGACGGCGCTGTTCCTGCCGCTGTGCGCCAACTACGTCGCCCGCCAACTCGGCGCGGCTGGCGAGGCGTCGGTGGCGCTGAACCAGATCTACGCGGTCGGCGGGCTCATGCTGGGCCTGCTGGCGGTGCAGGTGCTGGCGACGCTGTTCGTCGACTACCAGGGCCATGTGATGGGCGCGAAGATGGAGAGCGCGCTTCGCAAGGAGCTGTTCGAGCACTGCCAGACCCTGCCCTTCCGCTTCTACGACCAGACGCGGGTCGGGCAGTTGATGAGCCGGATCACCAACGACCTGTTCATGCTGGGCGAGCTCTATCACCACGGTCCCGAAGACCTGGCGATCGCGGTGTTGAAGTTCGCCGGGGCGATCGCGATCCTCGCCTATCTCGACGTGCCGCTGACCTTGATGATCGTGGCGATCATTCCGTTCGCGGTGATGTACGCCCTGCACTTCAGCGGCCGCATGAACATCGCCCTGACCCAGTCCAAACGGCAGGTCGGAGCGATCAACGAACGGGTCGAGGACTCGCTGGCCGGGATCCGGGTGGTGAAGTCCTTCGCCAACGAGGACGTCGAGAACCGGCGGTTCGAGGCGGAGAACCTCAAGTTCCTCGACACCCGGCGGGCCGGCTACAAGAGCGAGGCCTACTTCTCGGTCGGAACCACCACGTTCGCCCAGCTGATCACCGTGGTGGTCATCGTGGCCGGCGCGATCCGGGTGCAGCAGGCGCAGCTCAGCATCGCCGACATGCTGACCTTCCTGCTGTGTGTGGCGGTGCTGATCGACCCGGTGCAGCGGCTGGCGAACTTCGTGCGGCTCTGGCAGCAGGGCTACACCGGGTTCACGCGGATGATGGAGATCCTGGAGACCGCGCCGGAGGTCGCCGACCGGCCCGGCGCGACCGTGCTGGATCGGCCGCGCGGGGCCATCGCGTTCCGGGATGTCAGCTTCCGCTACGAGGAGGACGGCCCGCACGTGCTGCGGAACGTCACGCTCGACGTGCGGCCGGGCGAGTTCGTGGCGCTGGTCGGCACCTCGGGAGTCGGCAAGACGACGCTGTGCTCGCTGATCCCGCGGTTCTACGAGCCGAGCGCCGGCGCCGTCGAGGTGGACGAGATGGACGTGCGCGACCTGACGCTGAGCTCGCTCCGGCGCAACGTCGCGGTGGTGCAGCAGGACGTCTACCTGTTCGCCGGCAGCGTCGCCGAGAACCTGCGCTACGGGCGGCCGGACGCGAGCGACGAGGCGATCGTCGAAGCCGCCCGGCGGGCCAACGCCCACGACTTCATCAGCGCGCTGCCGAACGGCTACGACACCGACATCGGCCAGCGCGGGGTGAAGCTGTCAGGCGGGCAGAAGCAGCGGCTGACCATCGCCCGCGCGTTTCTGAAGGACGCCCCGATCCTGATCTTCGACGAGGCGACCAGCGCCCTCGACAACGAGAGCGAAAAGGCGGTGCAGCAGGCGCTGGGCGAGCTGGCCCGGAACCGCACGACCCTGGTCATCGCCCACCGGCTGTCGACGGTCAGGAACGCCGACCGCATCCTGGTGCTGACCGACCAGGGCGTGGCCGAACAGGGCAGCCACGAGCAGCTGATCGCGGCCGGCGGCGCCTATGAGCGGCTCTACCGGATTCAGGCGAGCATCTAGGGACGGTTTTTCCTCCCCCATCGAGATGGGGGAGGGGGACCGGCGCAGCCGGTGGAGGGGGCGGCGGCCGGCGATAAGCTTGCGGCCCGCCCCCTCCACCACGCTTCGCGCGGTCCCCCTCCCCCGCTTCGCGAGGGAGGAAAATTTAGCCCAGCTTGGCTTCGGCGGCGGCGAGGCCGGCCTTGGCGTCGGCGTTGAAGCCCTGAGCCTGGAGCGCTTCGGAGAGGGCGTTGAGGCACAGGCGGACGTGCCACGGGGTCGCCGAGGCGCCCATCAGGCCGATGCGCCAGACCTTGCCCTTCAGCGGGCCGAGGCCGGCGCCGATTTCCAGGTCCCACTTGTCGAGCACGTAGGCGCGCACGGCGGCCTCGTCGACGCCGTCGGGGACGATCACCGCGTTGAGCTGCGGCAGGCGGTCCTTCTCGGCGACCAGGAACTTCAGGCCCAGGGCCTCGACGCCGGCGGCGAGCGCCTCATGGGTGCGGGCGTGACGGACGAGCACGGCCTGCTGGCCTTCCTCGAACAGCGCGACCAGGCTCTCGTGCAGGCCGTAGAGGGCGTTGATCGGCGCGGTGTGGTGATAGGTGCGCCCGCCGTCGCCGCCCCAGTAGCTCATCAGCAGGTTGAAGTCGCAGAGCCAGTTGCGGACCTTGGTCTTGCGGCCGGAGATGGCTTCCTGGGCGCGCTTCGAGAGCGCGATCGGCGACAGGCCGGGAGGGGCCGAGAGGCACTTCTGGGTGCCCGAATAGACGGCGTCGGCGTCCCAGGCGGCGACGTCGACGGTGATCCCGCCGAGCGAGGTCACGCAGTCGACGATGGAGAGCGCGCCGTACTTGCGGGCCAGGCCGCAAAGGGTGGCGGCGTCGCTGCGCGCGCCGGTCGAGGTCTCGGCGTGGACGAAGGCGAAGACCTTGGTCGGGGCGGCCTTGAGGGCTTCCTCCACGGCGGCCGGATCGACCGGCTTGCCCCACTCGAACTCGACCTTCACCACCTCGGCGCCGGCGCGGTCGGCCATGTCGGCCATGCGGCCGCCGAAGGCGCCGTTGATGGCGATGACGGCGCGGTCGCCCGGCTCCAGCAGGTTCATGATCGCCGCTTCCATGCCGGCGGTGCCGGGCGCGGGCAGCGGGACGCAGGCATGGTCAGGCGCATTGAACAGCCGGGCCAGCGCGCCCTTGATCTCTTCCATCAGCTCCTGGAACTGCGGGTCCAGGTGGCCGATGGTCGGACGGGCCAGGGCCGACAGTACGCGGGGGCTGACGTCGGAGGGGCCGGGCCCCATCAGGATGCGCCGAGGCGGCTGGAAGCTCTGCATGACTGGTCCCCGTCTTTGTTGGTTGCGGGGACGCTTAGGGGATCGGGGCGGCGATGTCAGCCCAGGGATGCGCGCTGAGCACGATGCCCCCCCGCTGGGGGAGCTGTCCGCTATGGCGGACTGGGGGGGGACTTTGACGCGCGGCCGCTGAGAGAAGTCCCCCTCCGTCTCGCTGCTGCGCAGCGATCCACCTCCCCCAAGAGGGGAGGAATTAGGGGCTCAGCGCAGGATGCGGGCGGCGATGGCGTCGCGCAGGGCGGTGTCGACGCCGAGCGCGTCGGCCAAGTAGTTGTCGACCGAGCCGTGGCGGTCGGTCATCACCTTGAAGGCTTCGGCCAGGAACGCCTCGTGGACGCTGACCGCCTGGCGCAGGCCCGCGTCGTCGACGGTGACGCCGGTCAGGTCGCGGATCCAGGGGCCGAGGAACTCGACGCGCTTGTCGATGGCGGCGGCGTCGTTGGTGGCCAGGTAGTCGGTCATGGTGTCGTCGCGGTGCACCCCGGCGATGTGGTGGGTCAGGGCGCAGATCATGCCGGTGCGGTCCTTGCCGGCCGCGCAGTGGACGACCACCGCGCCCTCGGTTTCGGCCAGGGCCCGGAAGTAGCGCCTGAACAGGTCGACCATCCGCTCGGCGTGCGGCGCGGCGCGGTAGAACTCGAGGCTGTCCTTGAAGAACCAGTCGGCGTTGACGCTGGGCGCGGCCTTCAGGGCGTCTGCCCAGTCGTGTTCGGGACCGTCGATGTCGTTCTCGATCACCGCGCCGGCGAAGCCTTCCCAGCGGCGGGAGGGTTCGCGCTCGCGCTCGCGGCGGCGGCGCAGGTCGACGATCACCCCGACCCCGAGGTCGCGCAGGCCGGCCAGGTCGCCCTCGGTGGCGTAGGCGTGGTTGGCCGAGCGGAACAGGCGGCCGGCCTTCACGCCGCGGCCGCAGGCGGTGCCGTAGCCGCCGAAGTCGCGGAAGTTGTCGATGGCTTCGAATTTGATCGTCGTCATGGCGCGGGATTTAGCGCTTCCAGGCGACGATTTCGAGAGGGCGCGACGCCTCAGGCCCAGCCCAGCAGCATGAGCAGTCCGATCGCCAGGGCCCCCAGCAGCAGCAGCGACAGGCTGGCCGCGGCGATGACCCGCGGCCCGGCCCGCAGCAGGGCGCGCACGTCGGTCCCGAGGCCGAGCGCGGCCATGGCGGCGATCGTCAGCCAGATGGAGGCCTGGCCGGCGGCATGGATCGCGGCCGGCGGCGCGAGGCCGGCGGCTCGGAGGGCGGCGAGCGCCAGGAAGGCGACGACGAACCAGGGGACCAGACGGCCGAGATCGGCGCGCGCACCGCCACGCGACAAGAGGCCGAGCGCCAGGCAGACCGGGCCCAGCGCGACCACGCGGGTCAGCTTGACCAGCGCCCCGACCTGCACGGCCGCGGCCCCGGCCGGCGCGGCGGCGGCCAGCACCTGGGGCACGGCGTAGACGGTGAGGCCCGCGAAGGCGCCGGCGGCCAGCGGCGAGAGCCCGAGCAGCACCGCCAGCGCCGGGACGGCCAGCACCACGCCGACGCCGAGCACCGCGGTGAAGGCGATGGCCGAGGCGACGTCGTCCGGCTCCGCGCCGATGACCGGGGCGACCGCGGCGATCGCCGAGTTGCCGCAGATCGAGTTGCCGGCGGCGATCAGCACCGACATGCGGCGCGGCAGGCCGAAGGCCCGGGCGATGGCGTAGCCGCCGGCCACCGAGAGCGCGACGACCAGGGCGATCCCGGCCAGCATGGCGGGGCCGACCGCGGCGAGGCTGGCGGCGCTGACGCCGAGACCGAGCAGGGCGACCGCCAGTTCGAGCAGGGTGCGGGCGCTGAACTCGATGCCGCCGGTCCACAGCGGCCCCGGCGCCCAGAGGGTGCGGACCGCAGCCCCGAGCAGGATGGCGAGCACCAGCGCCTCCAGCCAGGCGCGGCCGGTCAGCTGGACCTCAAGGCCCTGCAGGCCGACAGCGGCGAGACCGAGCAGAGCGCAGAGCAGGACGCCGGGGAGACGGGCGCGGATGGCGATCGACATGCCGCCTTGTCCGCCGATCCATTCAATCGATCCAACGCATTGTTGTTGCCATTTCAATCTGAAATTTCGATCATATGGGCATGACCCTTGAGCAGCTTCGGATCTTCGTGGCGGTGGCCGAGCGCCAGCACATGACGCGCGCGGCGCAGGCGTTGAACATCACCCAGTCGGCGGCCTCTGCGGCGATCGCGGCGCTGGAGGCCCGGCACGACACCCGGCTGTTCGACCGGGTCGGCCGCGGGCTGGCGCTGAGCGAGGCGGGCCGCGCCTTCCTGCCCGAGGCCCGCGCGGTGCTGGCCCGCGCCGCCGACGCCGGCCGGCTGCTGGACGACCTGGCCGGCCTGAAGCGCGGGCGGATCGACATCTTCGCCAGCCAGACGGTGGGGGCGTACTGGCTGCCGCCGCGGCTGGCGGCGTTCGGGCGCGAGCACCCTGGCGTCGAGCTGCACCTGGCGATCGGCAACACCGCCCAGGTCACCGAGGCGGTGCTGAACGGGGCCGTGGAGCTCGGCTTCGTCGAGGGCGCGGTGGAGGCGCCGCTGCTGGAGCGGCGGCAGGTGGGCGCCGACCGGCTGGCGATGGTGGCGACGCCCGACCATCCGCTGGCGAGACGCAGGGATTTCGAGCTCTCGGCGCTGACCGAGCACCGCTGGGCGCGGCGCGAGGCCGGGTCAGGAACGCGCTCGGAGTTCGAGCAGGCGCTGCGCGGCCTGGGGGTCGATCCCGACGCCCTGCCCTGCGCGCTGGTGCTGGCCTCGAACGAGGCGATCCTGGCGGCGGTAGCGCAGGGCGGGCTGCTGGCGGCGGTGTCGGAACTGGCGGCGCGGCCGCTCATCGCCAGCGGCGCGCTGGTCGCCGTGGGACCAGAACTGCCGCCGCGGCCGTTCGACCTGGTCCGCCACCCCGACCGCCGGCCAAGCCGTGCGGCCGCCGCGCTGCTGGACTCGCTCTAGGCCCCCAGGCGCTCGATCTCGCCCTCGATCACCCGGGCGACGACGTCGGATTGCTGGCGCAGGGACAGCCCCTCGCCGAGCATGCGGGCATAGACGCCGCGCCCGGCCTGGAAGGCGGTGAGGCTGGACGACAGCAGGATCGCGCGGACCTTGGCCTCGGTGTTGGTCCGCGGATGGCCCATGGCGCGGGCGATCAGCGCCGCCGAGAGCTCCATGCCCGGCGCCCAGAGTCGCGAGTAGAGCAGTTCGTGCGCGGGGCCCGGCACCGCGATCTCGCGGTGGATGAACAGCGCCCAGCTGCTGGTGTCCTCGTCGGCCAGCATGAAGTCGATCAGCCCGCGGTAGAACGCCTTGAGCGCGGCGCGGGCGTCCTGCGGGGTCATCGGCGCCTGCATCGCCGCCAGCGCCTGGCGGGCGACCTCGCCGAGCGCGGCCTCGTAACGCAGCGCGATCTCTTCAGCGCAGGCCATGTAGAGCCCGTTCTTGTCGCCGAAATAGTAGTTGAGCGTCGGGAGGCTGGCCTCGGTCTCCTCCACGATCTGGCGGGTGGTGACGGCCGCGAAGCCATGCTGGCCGAAGAGGTTGGCGGCGACCTCGAGCATGCGGGCGCGGGTCTCGTCGCCCTTGCGGTAGCCGGCGGGTCGCGGATCGGGTCTGGCCGAGGTCATCGCCCATTCTCCCCCAGAAGCGGCGCGCCCCAAAGTGGGGTGAAAACCTGTCGCACGACAGACAAAAAGCTATCGTCCGATAGAATTCCGTGAAACGCTGATTTCGCTGACAGATGCATGTCGCGACGGGAGGAAACACCCCCCTCGGAGAAACTCCCGCCCCTCAGGCGGACGCCTCGGCCGCAATCACATAATCATGGCCGTGAGCGAGACCGCCGTGCCGCAGGCATAGATCGAGGCTGCTCCCCCGCATTGCCTCGATCATCAGCCCCATGGCTGCGGCGAGGGCGGAGTCGGGCAGCTTGACGAGGCGGCGCGTCGCCATGTCGAGCTGCCCGTTCACCCAGGCTTCGCGATAGCGATTGGCGAACCGGCGGGCCGACAGCACGCGGTAGCCGGACGCCTGCAGGGCGTTGATCACCCACTCGGCCGGATACTCGCGGTAGGGCGTTTCCCCGGCGAGCAGCAGCACGGCGTCGCGCAGCCGGCCGATGTCGCGCACGGCCTGGGCGGCCGGCGTTTCCGCTTCGCCGACGACGTAGGGATCGAGCCCGACCACATAGATCCGCCGTTTCACCAGCGGCCGCAGCCGCGCGAACAGCTGCGACTGGAAATAGGGCGAGAAGCCCTCGATCGCGCCGACCAGATAGTCGGCCAGCACGGTGTCGAATCCCTCGCCCGCCAGCAGCTCCGGGTCGGTCCAGTTGCCGACGATCAGGCGGTCCTGGGCGCGGAAGGCGCCGCCGGCCCGGTCCTGGACCTGGGCGGCATGGCCGGGCGAGCCGGTGACCGCGCACCAGCGCTCGGTGGGAAGCGCCGTCGACCACAGCGCCGAGTTCACGCCGGTCCCGGCGTCGAGGAACGCGCCCCACGGCGCGTCGCCCTGCAGCTGTTCGATATGACGGAAGAGCGCCGAGGTTTTGGGAAGCGTGGCCGAGAGCATCTTGATGAGTGTTACGTTATAACATAATGAGCGACCCTTCAGTCATGAGCCGGGGTCCCGTAAAATGCAACTTCGAACTGTCCTACTCGCCGCCGCCAGCCTGTCGGCGGTGAGCGCCACCGCGGCCTGGGCCGACCAGTCCGGCCCCGGAACCGAGGTCGGCGAGATCGTGGTCACCGGCGACCCGCTGGGCCGCTCGGCCAAGGACGTGATCTCGAGCGTGGCGGTGGTGCGCGGCGAGGACCTCGACCATCGCCGGCAGTCGACGCTGGGCGAGACGCTGACCGGCCTGCCGGGGGTGAACTCCGACACCTTCGGCGGCGGGGCCAGCCGGCCGGTGATCCGCGGCCAGACCGCGCCTCGGGTGAAGGTGCTGACCGACGGCTCGGCGCTGATGGACGCTTCGGAGGTCTCGCCCGATCACGCCGTCTCCGGCGAGCCGCTGCTGCTGGACGGCATCGAGATCCTGCGCGGGCCGAGCGCCCTGCTCTATGGCGGCGGGGCGATCGGCGGGGCGGTCAACCTGATCGACAAGAAGATCCCGACCGCCCTTCCCGACGACGGCTTCGAGGGCGTCGCCGAGGTGCGGCTCGGCTCGGCCGACAACGAGCGCGCCGGCGTGGTCGGGGTGACCGGCGGGACCGGAAACTTCGCGATCCGCCTGGAGGCGGCCGGCCGCAAGGCCGACGACTACGAGGTTCCGGACTGGCCGGAGGACACGCTGGACGGCTCGTTCAACCGCAGCCGCACCGCGACGCTCGGCCTCTCGTGGGTCGGCAGCCGCGGCTATCTGGGCGCGGCCTATACCGACCAGCGCAGCACCTACGGCCTGCCCGGCCACAGCCACGAATACGAGGACTGCCACCCGCACGGCTCGAGCCTGCACTGCGGCGGCCACGACCATGACCACGAGCACGAACATGGCGAGGGCGACGAGCACGGCGCGCCGATCGTCGAGCTGAAGAGCAAGCGGGTCGACGTGCGCGGCGAGCTGCGCGACCCGGTCGCCGGGATCGAGCGCATCCGCCTGCGCGGCGGCTACACCGACTACGCCCACGACGAGATCGACGACGGCGTGGTGGCGACCACCTTCACCAACAAGGGCTATGACGCGCGGATCGAGGCGCAGCACGCGCCGATCGGCGCCCTGCGCGGGGTGATCGGAGTGCAGACCGCGCGCAGCGATTTCGCGGCGGTCGGGGCGGAGTCGTTCATTCCCAAGAGCCGCACCACCAACTCGGCGATCTTTGTGCTTGAGGAGCTGGAGCTCGGCGACTGGCGGTTCGAAGGGGCCTTGCGCCAGGAGTGGCAGGACGCCCGCGCCCAGGGCCGCGTCGACACCGACCACAGCCCGTTCTCGGCCTCGGCGGCGGCGACCTGGCGGTTTGCGCCCGACTATGCGCTCAGCCTGTCGGTCGCCCGCTCGCAACGCGCGCCGAGCGCCCAGGAGATGTACGCCCGCGGCGTCCACCTGGCGACCAACACCTACGAGATCGGGACCGCGACGCTGGACGTCGAGACCGCCAACTCGGTCGAGCTCGGCCTGAAGAAGACCGGCGGGGCGACGACCTTCTCGGCCAGCGCCTACCGCTACGCCTATGACGGCTACATCTTCGCCCGCACGCTGGACCAGTTCGAGGACTTCCGGCTGATCCGCTACAGCCAGGCCGACGCGACCTTCACCGGGGTCGAGGCCGAGGTGCGCCACGCCTTTGCGCCGGGCCTCTCGGCGGCGGTGTTCGGCGACTATGTGCGGGCGGAGTTCGACGACGACGGCGGCGACCTGCCGCGCATTCCGGCCGGACGACTGGGCGTGCGGGGCGACTTCGCCCGCGGCGACTGGTCGGGGAACCTGGAATACGTGCGGGTCTTCGAGCAGGACCGGATCGCGCAGTTCGAGACCAAGACCCCGGGCTACGACATGGTCAACGGCACGCTGGCCTACGACTTCGCGGCCGGCGCCTTCGCCAGCCAGGTGTTCGTGCGCGGGACCAACCTGCTGGACGAGAAGGCGCTGAACCACGCCTCGTTCATCACCGACGTCGCGCCGCTGCGCGGCCGCAACTTCGCGGTCGGCCTGCGGACGAAGTTCTAGAGTTTTTCCTCCCCTGCAAAGCGGGGGAGGAAGACCGCCCGCGGGGCTGCGCCGGCGCTGGTTTAACGAAATCGAAGCAGCGCAAACGTGTTCATGGGGCATGTCGACTGAAGACCAGCCGCCGACACCGACACTGGGCCCAAAGCCGCTGCTCGACTTGGCCGAAGGTCCGCGCCATAGCTTTTGGCAGCGGTACCAAGCCCAATCGAACGCGCCGGGAGCGGCGATCGCCGCCGCCCTTTCACCCATGAAGACGGCGCGGAGCATTCGCGACGGCGTCGAGGGGGGAGCAATTAGCGTCCTCTCGCTGGTTGCCGTGCACGGCGCTTATGCGGTGGCGGGGATGCTCGAACCCAACCTGTCACGCTTGGCGATCCACAGCTTGCTCACACTGGCCGCCATCCTCGCCTACTACGCCATTCTGCATGGCCGCACGATATGGCCGAGCCTGATCGTGTTGGGTTGGTATCTGTTCGAGATCTTCTTTAGCCGCCGACTGCTCGGCTATGCCATGGGCCAGACAACGCTCAACGTCATCATGCTGCCTTGGGTCCTGCTCGCGGTTCGAGCGTCGTGGCGCCGGCGACAGATGGCGAAACCGCCTGCCGCCGGCGCTGCCGCCGCATCCTAGCGGAACGGCGGCTCGTCGAAGCTGCGCAGCTTGCGCGAGTGGACGCGGGAGCCCTCGTCGCGCAGCAGGTCCATGGTGGCGATGCCGATCTGCAGGTGCTGGCCGATGGCGCGTTCGTAGAAGGCGTTGGCCTGGCCCGGCAGCTTGATCTCGCCGTGCAGCGGCTTGTCCGACACGCAGAGCAGCGTCCCGTAAGGCACCCGGAAGCGGTAGCCCTGGGCCGCAATGGTGGCGCTTTCCATGTCGATAGCCACCGCCCGCGATTGATTGAACCGCAGCGACGAGGACGAGAAGCGGAGCTCCCAGTTGCGGTCGTCGGTGGTCACCACCGTGCCCGTGCGCAGCCGGCGCTTGAGCATCTCGCCGCTCTCGCCGGTGACGTTCTCGGCGGCGCGGTTCATCGCCACCTGGATCTCGGCGATCGGCGGGATCGGGATCTCCGGCGGCAGCACGTCGTCCAGCACGTGATCGTCGCGCAGATAGGCGTGGGCCAGGACGTAGTCGCCGATGGTCTGCGAGCCGCGCAGCCCGCCGCAGTGGCCGATCATCAGCCAGGCCTGCGGGCGCAGCACCGCCAGGTGGTCGGTGATGGTCTTGGCGTTGGACGGGCCGACGCCGATGTTGACCAGGGTCAGGCCGCGCTTGCCCTTGGCCATCAGGTGGTAGGCCGGCATCTGGTGCCGCCGCCAGGCGCCGTCGGCGATCACCTGCTCGGGGTTCTCGGTTTCGGCGGTGACCAGCACGCGGCCGGCGGCGCTGAGCGCATCGTAATGGCCCTCGCGGATCTGCTGGCAGCCCCAGCGCACGAACTCGTCCACGTAGCGATGGTAGTTGGTGAACAGGATGTAGGGCTGCACGTGCTCGGCCGGGGTGCCGGTGTAGTGCGCCAGCCGCGCCAGCGAGAAGTCGGTGCGCAGGCCGTCGAACAGGGCCAGCGGTCGGGTTGGCTCCAGGCTGGCGTCCCAGAAGCCGTCGGCGATCTCGTCGCCGATGTGGGCCAGCTCGGTGGTCGGGAAGTGGCGGGCGATCTGGGCCGAGCCGATGTCGGCCATGGCCAGGTCGACGGCGCCGTCCAGCACGTATGGGAACGGCATCTCCTGGCGCGAGCGCCCGACCTCGATGGTGACGTCGAAGTCAGCCATCAGCAGGCTGATCTGCTCGGTCAAATAGTCGCGGTAGAGGTCCGGCCGGGTCACCGTCACCGAGTAGTCGCCGGGCTGCGACAGGCGGGCGTAGGCGCGCGACAGGCGCGGATAGCTGTGGCCCGGAGGCCAGGTCAGCCGCAGTTCCGGATAGGCGAAAATTCCTTCGGCGCGGGACGCGGGGCTGGGCGGAGGACCGCCGGCCAGGAAGGTTTTCAAGGCGCTCCGCAGAGCTTCGACGGTCGTCTGATATTCGGTATTAAGCCGCTCGACGATGGCGGCTGCTTTCTCTTCGTTGAACATGGGTCAGTTTAGCCTGCTCTTGTACAGGTTGCGAGACGTCTCTTTCACGCTTTTGCAAAGCTATGGACGAAAGCCCCTTTTGTCGGCCACAAGGCCAGCTCTAGTGATGCTGGGGGACCCGCCATGAACAGACTTTTCACCGCCTTCATTGTTGGGGCGATGGTGCTCGGGGTCCTTGTCGGCTGGGGCGTGAACCAGGGCCTGAGCCCGGAACAGGCCAAGTCCGTCGCTGAAAACCTGACCATCATCACCGACGTGTTCCTGCGGCTGATCAAGATGATCATCGCCCCGCTGGTGTTCTCGACCCTGGTCGCGGGCATCGCCCACATGGAAGACGCCGCCTCCATCGGCCGGGTCGGCGTCAAGACGATGGCCTGGTTCATCACCGCCTCGATCGTCTCGCTGACCATCGGCCTGCTGATGGTGCACCTGATCCAGCCGGGCGTCGGCATGGGCCTGGTCGACAGCGCAGGCCACGCCGCCGGCGCGGTCGACGCCAGCAAGCTGACCCTCAAGGAATTCGTCACCCACCTGGTGCCGAAGTCGATCGTCGAGGCGATGGCCAACAACGAGATCCTGCAGATCGTGGTGTTCTCCGTGTTCGTCGGCACCGCCGTCGCGGCGCTGGACGACAAGGCTCCGGCCGTCACCGCCCTGGTCGACCAGATCGCCAACATCATGCTGAAGGTCACCGGCTACGTCATGAAGACCGCGCCGCTGGCGATCTTCGCGGCGCTGGCGGCGACCATCTCGACCCAGGGCCTGGGCGTGCTGGTCGACTACGCCAAGTTCGTGCTGGGCTTCTACGCCTCGCTCGGCGTGCTGTGGGGCCTGCTGAGCCTCGCGGCGATCCTGATCGTCGGCAAGCGCGCGCTGCAACTGCTGGGCGCGATCCGCCAGCCGGCGCTGCTGGCCTTCGCCACCGCCTCGTCGGAAGCGGCCTATCCGCGTACCCTGGAAGAACTGCAGAAATTCGGCCTGTCGCGCCGGATCTCCAGCTTCGTGCTGCCGCTGGGCTACTCGTTCAACCTCGACGGCTCGATGATGTACTGCACCTTCGCGGTGCTGTTCATCGCCCAGGCCTACGGCATCGAACTGACCATCGGCCAGCAGATCACCATGCTGCTGCTGCTGATGGTGACCTCGAAGGGCATGGCCGGGGTGCCGCGCGCCTCGCTGGTGGTCATCGCCGCCACCCTCACCTACTTCGACCTGCCGGAGGCCGGCCTGCTGCTGATCCTCGGCGTCGACCACCTGCTCGACATGGGCCGCAGCGCCACCAACGTGGTCGGCAACTCGGTGGCCGCCGCAGTGGTCGCCAAGTGGGAGAACCAGATCGAGGAACCCGGCGAGAGCGAAACAGCCCGCGCCTAAAGTCCCCTGACGGGCGCCCTTTCCGGGCGCCCGTTAACGGACGATTCCAGGATTGCCGCATATTACGCGTAACCCTGATTTTTCAGGGCATGCGGAAGGGGGCGGCATGAAGGGCATCGTCTGGACGGAGTTTGTGGGATCCAGGGCGGATTCCATGGGCCCGCGCGGACGGCGTCCGGGGGCCTGAACCGCCGTGAACCCCTTCGGTCAACCCATCGAACCCGCGGCGCGCGACGCCGAGGCGCTGCTGATCGAGGCGCGGCAGGAGTTGCGCCAGGTCTCGGCGAGCCTGGCCGCGCGCATCGAGGAACTGGAGACCGAGCGCGCGCTGACCATGCACCTGGCGCGGACCGACAGCCTGACCGGGCTGCTGAACCGCGGCGCCTTCACCGCCGCCCTGGTCGGGCGGCTGGAGGAAGCCCAGCGCAGCGGCGAGCCGGCGGCGCTGTTTGTCATCGACCTCGACCGCTTCAAGAACCTCAACGACAGCCTCGGCCATGACGCCGGCGACCAGCTGCTGGTCGAGATCGGCCGCCGGCTGAAGGCCGACGCCCGCGAGGGCGACGTGGTCTCTCGCCTGGGCGGCGACGAGTTCGCAGTGATCGCCGCCGGCGCGGACGCCGCGGCGCGGGCCGCCGAGCTGACCTCGTCGCTGACCCAGACCCACACCATCTATGGCCGGGCGATCGCGCCGGGCGCCTCGGTCGGGCTGGCGGTCTATCCGACCGACGCCGCCGACGCGGCCGACCTGCAGCGGTTCGCCGACATCGCGCTCTACCGCGCCAAGACCGCAGGCGGCAGCCGCTGGGCGGCCTTCGACGAGGACCTGCGCAAGGCCACCGAGGCGCGCAACAGCCTGGAGACCGAGCTGCGCCGCGCGATCCCGGCCGGCGACATCGTCCCCTGGTTCCAGCCGGTGGTGAACGCCGCCGACGGCCGCATCATCGCCGCCGAGGTGCTGGCCCGCTGGAACCACGCCGAGCGCGGCATGATCCCGCCGGGCGTGTTCGTACCGCTGGCCGAGGAACTGGGCCTGATCGGCGAACTGGACGGCGCAATCTTCCAGTCCGCGTGCCAGCGCGCCGCCCCCTGGGTGGCCGAGGGCATGATCGACACGATCTCGTGCAACGTCTCGCAGCGCGAGCTGCTGGACCCGGCCTTCTCGCGCAAGCTGATCGCCCGCCTGGCCGACACCGACCTGCCGGCCACGGCGCTGACCGTCGAGATCACCGAGACCTTCCTGGTGCACGACCTGAGCCTGGCGCGCCGACACATCGAGCGGCTGGCCTCGCGCGGGGTACGCATCGCGCTGGACGACTTCGGCACCGGCTATTCGAACCTGCGCGCGCTGCTGCAGCTGCCCATTCACACCGTGAAGCTGGATCAGTCGCTGATCGGCGGGGTTGGTCGCGACCCGCGGGTCTCCAAGCTGGTCCGCGCCATGCTCGGGGCCGCCAAGTCGCTGGACGCCCGCATCGTCGCCGAGGGGGTCGAGGACGAGGCCCAGGCCATCTTCCTGCGCGCCGCCGGCGCCGACCGCATGCAGGGCTATCTGTTCGCCCGCCCGATGCCGGGCGACGCCTGCGAGGCGCTGATGCGCGAGCAGGCCGCCGGCGCCGAGGCGCCCACCGACCGGATCATGGCCGCCGCCGCGACCCTGCGCACGGCCGCCTTCTAGGCAATCGGCGCAAGCGCCCGGCTAGGGCGCCGGCCCGACTCGACAAACCTCTCCCCGCCCCGCGAGATGCCCCGCGCCGCGCCCGGCGCGACGGCGATCAACAGCGGAGCAGGGACGATGCCGACCATCACCACCACCGACGGCGCCGAGATCTTCTACAAGGACTGGGGCGCGGGACGCCCCATCGTGTTCCACCACGGCTGGCCGCTGAGCGCCGACGACTGGGACGCGCAGATGATGTTCTTCCTGGCCAAGGGCTTCCGCGTGATCGCCCACGACCGCCGCGGGCACGGGCGCTCGACCCAGACCTCGGGCGGGCACGAGATGGACACCTACGCCGCCGACATGGCGGCGCTGGCCGCGCACCTGGACCTGAAGGACGCCGTGCACATCGGCCACTCGACCGGCGGCGGCGAGGTCGCCCGCTATGTCGCCCGCCACGGCGGCGGCGGCCGGGTCGGCAAGGCGGTGCTGATCGGGGCGGTGCCGCCGATCATGGTCAAGTCGGACAAGAACCCCGGCGGCCTGCCGATCGAGGTGTTCGACGGCTTCCGCGCCGGCCTGGTCGCGAACCGGGCGCAGTTCTTCCACGATATTCCGGCCGGGCCGTTCTACGGTTTCAACCGTCCAGGCGCGAAGGTCTCGGAAGGCGTCATCGACAACTGGTGGCGCCAGGGGATGATGGGCGCGGCCAACGCCCACTACGAGTGCATCAAGGCGTTCTCGGAGACCGACTTCACCGACGACCTGCGCGCGATCGAGGTCCCGGTGCTGGTCATGCACGGCGACGACGACCAGATCGTGCCGATCGCCGATTCCGCCCTGCTCTCGATCAAGCTGCTGAAGAAGGGCGAGCTGAAGGTCTATCCGGGCCTGCCGCACGGCATGTGCACGACCCATCCGGAGATCGTCAATCCGGACCTGCTGGCCTTCATCCAGGCCTGACGAAATCGGACGGCGAGAGGGCGGCTACGCCTTGCGCAGCCGCCCTCTGCGCCCCCATATCCGCGCCCATGCACAACCACCTTCGCACCTTCATGTTGCTGGCGGGCATGACCGCCCTGTTCGTCGGTATCGGCTACCTGATCGGCGGACCGACCGGCATGGCCATCGCGCTCGCCCTCGGCGTGGCGATGAACTTCTTCAGCTACTGGAACTCCGACAAGATCGTGCTGCGCATGTACGGCGCGCGCGAAGTCGACGTGAGCACCTCCGATCCGCTGCTGCGCAACTACGTCAACGACGTCTACGAGCTGGCCGACAGGGCCAACATGCCGCGCCCGAAGGTCTATGTGATGGAGACCGAGCAGCCGAACGCGTTTGCGACCGGCCGCGATCCCGAACACGCCGCGGTGGCCGCCACCGTCGGCCTGTTGCGCATGCTGGACCGCCGCGAGATCCGCGGGGTGATGGCCCACGAGCTGGCGCACGTGAAGAACCGCGACACCCTGACCATGACCATCACCGCGACCCTGGCCGGGGCGATCTCGTCGCTGGCCAACTTCGCGCTGTTCTTCGGCGGCAACGACCGCGAGCGTCCGGGCGGGATCATCGGCACCATCGCACTGATGGTGCTGGCCCCGATGGCCGCGGCCCTGGTGCAGATGGCGATCAGCCGCGGCCGCGAGTACGAGGCCGACAAGCACGGCGCCGAGATCAGCGGCGACCCGCAGGCCCTGGCCAGCGCGCTGCAGAAGATCGAGGCCTACGCCCACGGCATCGTCAACGTCACCGCCGAGCGCAATCCGGCCACCGGCCAGATGTTCATCATCAACCCGCTGGCGGGCCGCGGGGCGGACAACCTGTTCTCGACCCACCCGGCCACCGGCAACCGCGTCGCGGCGCTGATGAAGATGGTCGGCGGCCGCGGCGCGCCGCCGCGCCAGCAGGACCCGATCGTCAGCGGCGGAAGCCGCTGGGGCGGCGGCGCGACCGCGGTGCCGACCACCGAGCCGCGCAGGCCGCAGGGCGGTCCCTGGAACAGCTAGGACCTCCGTAGAGGTCGTCGCCGTCGTTGGGCCCCTAGGCGCCCTCGCAGCGCGATCAGCGGCCCTGGAACACCGGCTTGCGCTTCTCGAGGAAGGCGCGGCGGGCCTCCTGGCCGTCCTCGCTGCGGAAGGCGCGGCCGATGTTGGAGACCTCGTAGCGGAGCTGCTGCTCCATATCGATCGACTCGTACGACTTCACGATGCCGCGCTTGAGCAACCGCAGGGTGATCGGCGACCACTCGCAGAGCTGAGCGCAGTACTCGGCCAGACGGGCGTGGAAATTGGCGTCGTCGACCGCCTCGCCGGCCATGCCCCACTGCAGGGCCTCGGCCCCGACGACGGTGCGGTTCTCCATCATGAAGCGCATGGCGCGCTCGTAGCCCATGACCTGCGGCAGGGTGATGGTCAGGCCGGCGTCCGGCGAGCCGCCGATACGGGTGTAGCCGGCCATCAGCCGCGCGCTGGAGGCGACCAGCCGCACGTCCGTCGCCATGGCGAGGCCAAGGCCTGCGCCGACCGCCACGCCGTTGATCCCGCCGACCACCGGCTTGTCGCAACGCTTGCGCAGGGCGAGCACGAACTGGCCGACCCAGCTGATGTCGTCCAGCTGGGCGGTCATTTCAGAGTCCGGGTGATAGGGCTCCGAGCCCGTCAGATCGAGCCCGGCGCAGAAGGCGTCGCCCGAGCCGGTTAGCGCCACGACCCAGACGTTGTCGTCGCGGGCGGCAGCGTCCACCGCCTCGATCACGCCCCAGGCGAGCTGCTGGGAGAGCGCGTTCTTCTTCTCCGGACGGTTCAGGCGGATGGTGCGGACGTGGCCGGCGTCGGACGTCTCGACAAGCTTGGACATGGCGTTTCCCCTCGTTCTTGCGTTGACGCGACAATGAACGCGGTGGGAGGTGGAGGCCAGACCTTAGGGGAGGACGGCCATGGCCCAGATGCACGACGAGGACACCCTGGCCTTCTACGATCGCGAGGCGGCCGCCTATGCGGGGCGCAAGCGCGGCGCGCCGGCGAGGCTGCAGGCCTTTCTCGAGCAGATGCGGCCGCGGGCGCGCATCCTGGAGCTGGGCTGCGGCGGCGGACAGGACGCCGAGCTGATGATCGCCGCCGGGTTCGAGGTGACGCCCACCGACGGCTCGGCCGGCCTGGCGGCGCAGGCGCAGGCGCGTCTCGGCCGTCCCGTGCGGGTGATGCGGTTCGAGGAGCTGGACGACGTCGGCGCCTATGACGGCGTCTGGGCTAACGCCTGCCTGCTGCATGTGCCGGAGGACGGGTTGGCCGACGTGCTCGGTCGCATCCACCGGGCGCTGAAGCCGGGCGGGCGGTTCAACGCCGGGTTCAAGGCCGGCGACGGCGGCGGGCGCGACAGCCTGGGCCGCTACTACAACTTCCCGAGCGAGCAGAGCCTGCGGGCCGCCTATGGCGCGGCCGGCGACTGGGCGGCGCTGGAGTTCACCGCCGGCCAGGGCGGCGGCTTCGACGGGGTGATGCGGGACTGGTGGTTCGTGGACGCGGTGCGGGGATAGCGCAACCAATTGCTCCCCCTTTGGGGGAGCTGTCAGCCGGATGGCTGACTGAGGGGGCGTGCTGACTCAGCAGTCCCCTCCGTCGTCCCTTCGGGACGCCACCTCCCCCAGAGGGGGAGGAATTAACTGCGGCTTACTCGGCCGCTTCGCTGCGCTTGGCGAGCATGTTGTCGAACGACGTCCAGACGCCCTCGGCGCCGTGCCACTGGCCCTTGGTCGCGGCCTTCGAGTACTCGGTCGAGCGGGCCTCGAAGAAGTTGGCGTGCTCGACGCCCGAGAGCATCGACTGCAGCCAGGGCAGCGGGTTTTCCTTCACGCCGTAGACTTCCGGCAGCTGCAGCTGGCGCAGGCGCCAGTCGGCGATGAAGCGGATATACTGCTTGATGTCTTCCGGGGTCATGCCCTGGACCTCGCCGGCGTTGAACGCCAGGTCGATGAAGGCGTCTTCGAGACCGACGACGGTCTTGCAGCAATCGATGATGTCGTCGCCGACGCTCTTGGTGACCGCGCCGGTCTCCTTGTTGAACGCGTGGTAGAGCTTGATGATGCCTTCGCAGTGCAGGCTCTCGTCGCGCACCGACCACGAGACGATCTGGCCCATGCCCTTCATCTTGTTGTGGCGCGGGAAGTTCAGCAGCATCGCGAAGCTGGCGAACAGCTGCAGGCCCTCGGTGAAGCCGCCGAACATGGCGAGCGTGCGGGCGATGTCGGCGTTCGTGTCGACGCCGAACTTCTGCATGTAGTCGTGCTTGTCGCGCATCTCCTGGTAGTCCAGGAACGCCGTGAACTCGCTATCGGGCATGCCGATGGTTTCGAGCAGCAGGGCGTAGGCCGCGATGTGGATCGTCTCCATGTTGGAGAACGAGGCCAGCATCATCTTCACCTCGGTGGGTTTGAAGACGCGGCTGTAACGCTCCATGTAGTTGTCGTTCACCTCGACGTCCGATTGGGTGAAGAACCGGAAGATCTGGGTGAGGAGGTTGCGCTCCTTGTCGTTGAGCTTGGCCGCCCAGTCCTTGAGGTCTTCGCCCAGCGGCACCTCTTCGGGCATCCAGTGGACCTGCTGCTGCTTCTTCCAGAAGTCGTAGGCCCACGGATAGCGGAACGGCTTGTAGGCGAAGGACGGAGTAAGCAGGCCGGGCTGAGCGGACGTCGCGGTCACGGGTGCGGCTTTCGAATCTGACGGCTGGTGTTGGAGCTTATCTAGGCGCCGTTCGGGGGCCAGCGGAAGGCATATCTTGTGGTTGGGTCATCACATCACACCCAAGATGTTGTGAAACACGGGGATGAACGATGAGCGCTGAATATGTCGTCCACGGGGCGGCCGGATCGGGATCGGTCCCCGTCGAAGCCACGCTGACCTTGCTGGGCCTGCCCTACCGGGTGGTCGAGAACGCGCCCTGGGCGAGCACGGCCGCGGCCGACGCCGTGGGCCAGGTCAACCGCCTGCGCCAGGTGCCGGCGCTGATCACGCCGGACGGCGAACTGCTGACCGAGAGCGCGGCGATCCTGATCCATCTGGCCGACCGCCATCCGCAGGCCGGGCTGGCGCCGGCGATCGACGCCGCCGAGCGGGCGCAGTTCCTGCGCTGGATGATCTACCTGCCGGCCCAGGTCTATTCGATGTTCTGGGTGCGCGACGACCCGAGCCGGCTGGCGGCCGACGCCGCGGCCGAGCAGGTGATCAGCGAGCGGACCGCCCAGCGGATCGCCGATTGCTGGCGGATGATGGACGAGCAGGTGACGCCCGGCGGCTACATCCTCGGCGAGACCCTAAGCGCGCTCGACCTCTATGTGGCGGTGATGTCGCGCTGGACGCCGCGGCGGAAGGTCTTCTACCAGGTCGCGCCGAAGATGAGCGCGGTGGTCCGCCGGGTCGACGCCGAGCCGCGGCTGGCCGGCTTCTGGGCGCAGCGCATGCCGTTCGAAGGCGCATGGGAGGGCTGACGCTCTCCGCTCGGCTGCGTCACTTCTGCGGTTTGATCGAGAAGGTGAAGGCCAGCACCGAGTCTTCCTTGGTCTCCTGGCCGAAGACCATGTGCTCGCCCTTCACCTCGCGGTGGATGTAGCCGAACGAGGTCTGCAGCGCGCCCTTGCGATAGGCGACCCCGACATGGGCGTCGCCGACCAGGGCGCTGGACGGATCGGTGGTGAAGCCCTGGCCGTCCCAGCTGTTGCCGTTGCGCAGCACGTTGAGGCCCACCGCACGGCCGCTGGCGGCGGCGAACAGATACCAGCGCCCCTGATCGCCATAGGCCTTGCCGTCACGGACGCCGAGATCATTGAGGCGGTCCTCGACCTCGCCGTCGCGCTTCTGGGCGACGGTCAGGGTAGCGCCGGCCTCAGCCTGGCCGCCGCTGTTGGAGAGGCCGACACCGGTGTGCGGGGTGACGGCGACGTCGAGCTCGCCGGCCCGCATACGCACGGGCGCCCAGTCGCGGGTGACCGCCACCTCGTAGGCGTCGGCGTCGAACTGGGCGGCGCGCGGATCGATGTTGGCCGGCAGGCCGCTGGGCGAGCGCACCGCGCCGCCGACGCTGAGCCGCAGGTTGTCGACCGAGCCGCGCTCCGTCTTGCCGAGTTGGAAGTTGTTGGTGGCCCAGCGGACCGGGGCGCCGTCGGCGGCGAATTGCTCGCGCTCGACCATGTTCGAGAAGTCGTCCTGTCGGATCTTCGGCGCCTTGTCCGGCGCGAAAGCCGCGTCCTTCAGTTCCGTGGCGTCCGCAAGCCTCGGTGATTGCGCAGCGGCCCCCGTCGCAGCGCCAAAACTCAAGGCGATGGCCAGCCCAGCCAACAGCCTCATCCTCGCACCTCCCATACCGCATCGTTGAGCGTGCGGCTCAACAAGCACCCTTCCATGATGGTGGAATGACGCCAACGGGAAATCCGTTCCTCTGCCCTGCGTCACATCGGGTTTACACCTGAGGTGGCGCGGTCACAGGCGCGCAAATGCGCCAATCTGGACGGAATCGGGAGAATGCGCGCAATTTGTGCGCGCCGCCGGCGGTCGACGGCGTAGCTCAGGCGTCGCCCGAACAGACATCGAGGGGCGCAGGCGCCCCTCGACTTCAGTCTCTGAATTTGTCCGTCGCCGCAGGGCGGCGGTTAGAAGACAGCGCCTATTGGCAGGCCAGGCACTCTTCGTAATCGGTGCGCTCGGACGGCGCGTCGATGATCATGGCCGCGCCCTCGCCGCCGGCGTGGGCGGCGCGCTGCACCGACTTGGAGCGCAGGTAGTAGAGCGACTTGCAGCCGCGCTCCCAGGCCTGCCAGTGCAGCATGTGCAGGTCCCACTTGTCGACGTCGCCCGGCAGGAAGACGTTGACCGATTGCGACTGGCAGATGTCCGGGGTGCGGTCGGCGGCCAGTTCGATGACCCAGCGCTGGTCCAGTTCGAAGGCGGTCTTGTAGACGTCCTTCTCGTCCTGGCTCAGGAAGTCGAGGTGCTGGACCGAGCCTTCGTTCTCCAGGATCGAGTCCCAGACGCCGGCGGTGTTCTTGGCCTTCTCGTCGAGCAGGCGCTCCAGGTAGGGGTTCTTCACCGCGAACGAACCCGACAGGGTCTTGTGGGTGTAGATGTTGGCCGGGATCGGCTCGATGCCGGCCGAGGTGCCGCCGCAGATGATCGAGATCGAGGCGGTCGGGGCGATGGCCAGCTTGTGGCTGAAGCGCTCCATCACGCCCTTTTCGGCCGCGTCCGGGCAGGCGCCGCGCTCGGCGGCCAGCTTGCGCGAGGCCGCGTCGCACTGGCGGCGCAGGTGCTTGAACAGGCGCATGTTCCAGCTCTTGGCCAGGGCGCTCTCGAACGGCACGTTCTGCATCTGCAGGAACGAGTGGAAGCCCATCAGGCCCAGGCCCACCGAGCGCTCGCGCTGGGCGGCGTAGACCGCGTTGGCCATTTCCGGCGGCGCGCTGCGGATGAAGTCCTCGAGCACGTTGTCGAGGAAGCGCATGACGTCCTCGATGAAGGTCGGGTGGTCGCGCCATTCCATGAACTTCTCGGCGTTGACCGAGGAGAGGCAGCAGACGGCGGTCCGCTCGTGGCCCAGGTGGTCGGTGCCGGTGTGGAGCATGATCTCCGAGCACAGGTTCGACTGGCGCACCGACAGGCCGAGATCGCGCTGATGCTGCGGCATCGAGCGGTTCACGGTGTCGGAGAAGATCAGGTAGGGCTCGCCGGTCTGCAGGCGGATCTCGAGGATCTTCTGCCACAGCGAGCGGGCGTCGACCTCACGCAGGACTTCCTGGTTCTTCGGCGAACGCAGGCCGAACATGGCGCCCTCGCGGACCGCCTCCATGAACTCGTCGGTGATGTTGATGCCGTGGTGCAGGTTCAGGGACTTGCGGTTGAAGTCGCCCGACGGCTTGCGGATCTCGAGGAACTCCTCGATCTCCGGGTGGTGGATGTCGAGATAGACCGCGGCCGAACCGCGGCGCAGCGAGCCTTGGCTGATCGCCAGGGTCAGCGAGTCCATCACGCGGATGAAGGGGATGATGCCGCTGGTCTGGCCCGCGCCCTTGACCTTCTCGCCGATGGAGCGGACGCCGCCCCAGTAGGTGCCGATGCCGCCGCCGTTGGAAGCCAGGGCGACGTTCTCGTTCCAGACGCTCTGGATGCCGTCGAGCGAATCGCCGACCGCGTTCAGGAAGCAGGAGATCGGCAGGCCGCGACCGGCGCCGCCGTTCGAGAGCACCGGGGTGGCCGGCATGAACCAGAGGTTCGAGATGTAGTCGTAGACCCGCTGGGCGTGCTCGGCGTCGTCGGCGTAGGCCGTCGCGACGCGGGCGAACATGTCCTGGTAGCTTTCGCCGGCCAGCAGGTAGCGGTCTTCGAGGGTCGTCTTGCCGAACTCGGTCAGCAGGGCGTCGCGCGAGCGATCGACCTCGACCTTCCGGACGAGCTGGAGCGCAGGCCGTTCAGCCCGATCCGGGGCCGTCTGGGTCGCTTCCGAAACCGTCCGCATCACCGCTTCGCCGCTGCTCATGCCCCAAAACCCATAACTATCAGACGCTTTGCCTCCGGGACACCGCCCGGCCGTATTCACCGCTATATCTAGTGGCTGCCCCGCCCCCGATACGCTCCATATGGGGCCATGAAGGCTAATGACTCGTCAACGGTCTGGAGCGGTCATCCCCACGAGAATTTCGTTAACGCTGCATTTACCTTTGCGGCCAGGGCTTGGCGGGCTTGAGTTTTCCACAGGCGCTCCGCGCCCGGACAAAGCCTCCGCTCACGAGACTGTGAAAACTGGGGGCGATTCAATCGCGAGTCGTTCGCACTTGCCCACCGCCGACCACCACCCTATCCACACGCCGTCACTGGGGAGTAGCCGCCCGTAACTCCAGCGGGGGACGCGTCAACAAACTTGCCGAGGATCGATTGGTCCGGGGCATGGCGTGTTCGGCAAAGACCTGAGTCGTTTCGGCGGCCAGGCGCTTGGCGAGACCTTTGGCTTTCGTGCGTCGGTCCATGCGGGGTCGGCGGCGCGGAAGGCCATTGGTATGTCTCGACCCCGCCCGGACGCCTGTTCTCCATGGAAGCCTTCCTCGTCTCCACCGGCCTCGTGGCCGTCGCCGAAATCGGCGACAAGACCCAGTTGCTGGCCCTGTTGCTGGCCGCGCGGTTCCGCAAGCCCGCGCCGATCATCCTCGGCATCCTCGTCGCCACCATCGCCAACCACGCCCTGGCCGCCTGGGTCGGGGTCGCGGCCGCTTCGCTGCTCAACGGCCCCTGGATGAAGTGGGTGCTGGGCCTGGCCTTCATCGGCTTCGGCGTCTGGGCGCTGATTCCCGACAAGTTCGAGGAAAGCGACAAGCCCAAGGACCGGGCCGGCGTGTTCCTGACCACCCTGGTGGCGTTCTTCTTCGTGGAGATGGGCGACAAGACCCAGGTGGCGACCGTCGCCCTGGCGGCGAAGTTCCACCAGGTGCTGGTGGTCGCGGCCGGCACCACGCTCGGCATGATGATCGCCAACGTCCCGGCGGTGCTGATCGGCGAGGCCGCGGCCACGCGCCTGCCGCTCAAGTACATCCGCTGGGCGGCGGCGGCCTGCTTCGCGGCGATCGGCGTCTGGATCCTGATCGCCAGCTAGCCGGCGGTCAGCGGCCAGAACCAGGCGATCAGCGGCGCGCCCAGGACCAGCACCAGCAGGGTCAGGGGCGCGCCGAGCCGCGGATAATCGGCGAACCGATAGCCGCCCGGCCCCATCACCAGAGTGTTGCACTGGTGGCCGATGGGGGTGAGGAAGTCGGACGCCGCGCCGACCGCGACCGCCATCAGGAACGGGTCGGGATTGAGGCCCAGCTGCCGCGCCATGCTGGCCCCGACCGGGGCGACGATCAGCACGGTGGCGGCGTTGTTCAGGAACGGCGTGGCGGCCATGGCCACGGCCATGATCGATACCAGTGCGATCATCGGCGACTGGCCGCGGAAGACGCTCGACAGCCAGCCGCCGATCAGTTCGGCCCCGCCGGTGGTCGAGATCGCCTCCGACACCGGGATCATCGCGGCGATCAGCACGATCAGCGGCCCGTCGACGGCGGCGTAGGCCTCACGCATGCGCAGGGCGCCGACGACGATCATCGCCACCGCCGCGCCGAAGAAGGCGATGGCCACCGGAACCACCTGGAAGGCGACCAGCACCATGGCCGCGGCCAGGATCACGGCCGGAGCGACCGCGTGGCGGATGCCGCCGAGCCGCACCTCGCGCTCGGCCAGCGGCAGCAGACCGAGCGCCGCCAGGGCCGTGGGCAGGGTGCGTTCGCCGCCCTGCAGCACCACGATGTCGCCCGCGCGCAGGCGGATGCGGCTGGGGCTCTGCTTGAGATCGAAGCCCGAGCGGCTGACCGCAAGCAGGTTCACGCCGTGCAGGCCGTAGAGGTCCGACTGCTGGGCCGAGCGGCCGATCAGCTCGGATTCGCCGCCGACCACCGCCTCGACGACCCGCGCCTCGTCGGTCGGCTCCTCCATGGCGACCGGGCGGTCGGAACGGGTCAGCCGCAGCTTGCCGCGGTTGATCAGCTCGTCGAGCGCCTGGGGCTCGCCCTGCAACAGCAGCACGTCGCCCGGGCGGACCTTGGTGTTCGGATGCGGGCGCGCCCGCCGGCGCCCGCCACTGAGCAGCATCATCACCCGCGCCTCGCCCGCTGCCAGCTCGTGCAGTTCGCCGATGCGGGCGCCGGCCAGCGACCAGTCGTCCGGGGCCTCGACCTCGGTGATGTAGGCGTTGGCGGCCAGCGCCTCCTCGAGGTTCACGGCCGGGGCGCGGTCCTTGGGCAGGATCCGATAGGCGAAGGCCAGGAACACGAAGCCGATCACCGCCAGCGCCAGGCCGACGGGGGTGTAGTCGTACATGCCGAACGGCTTGCCGAGCAGCTCCTCGCGCACCTGCGAGACGATGATATTCGGCGCGGTGCCGACCAGGGTGACGATGCCGCCGAGCATGGCCCCGAACGCCATCGGCATCAGCAGCCGCGAGGGCGAGGAGCCGGTGCGGCGCGACAGCTGCAACGCCACCGGCATCAGGATCGCCAGCGCCCCGACGTTCTTGGTGGCGGTCGACAGCAGGGTCACAGCGGCGGTCAGCACCGGCACCTGGCTGCGTTCGGTCTTCAGTTTCGGGATCAGCGGCCGCAGGACCGCCTCGACGATGCCGGACTTGGCGAAGGCGGCGCTGACCACCAGGGCCGCGGCGATGATCACCGTGATGTCGTTGGAGAAGCCGTCGAAGGCGCTCTTGGCCGGCACCACGCCGATCGCCACGCCGGCCAGCAGCGCGCAGACGGCGACGACGTCATAGCGGAAGCGGCCCCAGATGAAGGCGCCGATCGTCAGCGCGATGAGCCCGAAGGCCAGTCCCTGGTCGAGCGTCATCGTCGCCACCTGCCCCACCCGCTGCGGTGGAGCTCTGACAACGCCGCACGTCGGTGAAGGCTGCGGCCCCAAAAGCAAAAGAGCCCGGCCTTTCGGCCGGGCTCTCCGCTAGTTCGGCTGATCGCCGAGATCGACTTAGAAGTTGATGTCGATCGTCGAGCGGCGGTTCAGCGGTTCCTTCACGCCGTCGGCGGTCGGGACGGCGAGTTGGGTTTCGCCCTTCCAGTCCACTTGCAGCGCGGCTTGGTTCACGCCCAGGCCCACGAGGGCGTCGGCGGTGGCCTTGGCACGACGTTCCGACAGGCGGACGTTGTACGCAGCCGAACCCGAGGTGTCGGTGTGGCCGACCACGATCAGGCGAGTCGCGTTGCCGCTGGTCGCGTAGGTCGCAGCTTCCTGGATCACCGTCTGGGCTTCCGGCGTCAGCACGTACTGATCGAACGGGAAGTAGACGATGAATTGCTTGGCCTCATACGCCGGCGGAGGCGGCGGCGGAGGCGGCGGCGGCGGGGGAGGCGGCGGCGGGGGCGGCGGAGGCGGCGGCGGGGGCGGCGGCGGCGCGAACGAGTAGCGCAGGCCGACGGTCACCGATTGGTCCGTGTATTCGCCCGTGAAGACGCCCGGCTGCAGAGCGTGCGAACCGGTCGACGCGAAGTCGAGGTCCGTGCCGCCCAGGTAGCGGTAGGTCAGGTCCACGTTCAGACGATCGGTCGCGCGCCAGGCCAGACCAGCGATCAGCTGCCAGGCCAGGGCGGTGTCGTCGTCGTCGATGCTCAGGTTCTGGATCGACGGGTTGGTCGCGCTGAACGCACCGGTCACCGACGAGAACTGGCCGACGGTGTCGACCTTCACGTGGTTGATACCGATACCGGCGCCGACGAACGGATTGATGACCGCGCCGGGGGCGATGTCATAGATCACGTTACCCATCAGGGTCCACGACGTGACGTCACCCGAGGCCGAGCCGCAGTTCGGAGCGGCGGCCGAGCGGACCACGCCCGGGGTGCAGAGGCCGAGGATCGAATTGTTCGAACCACCGCGGATCGACTCGATGTCGCCCGGACGGTAGCCGCCTTCGAGTTCGACGCGCCAATGTTCGTTCAGCTGGTAGCCGAGACGAGCAAAGCCGGTCCAATCCTCTTCCTGGTTAAAGGTCCAGTTGTAGGGCGAGCCGCCAGCCGAGTTGTTCGACGATTCACCGTCGATACCGTCCGGCCAGTGGTAGCCGAGGTCGACAGCGCCGTACCAACCAACTTCTTGCGCCGAAGCACCCGATGCGGCGAACACCGCAGCCAGGGCGGCCCCCGCTAGGAGTTTGAATTTCATATTCAGAGCCCTCTCTTGCCCTCTGCTGCGGCCAAATGACCCAGCGCTGTTATATCAAGGGCCAACCATTACGAAAGTGTCGCCGGAGCAACACCTTCGCCAATTCGTGGCGCCTCTCAAATCCAACCCCAGGACGTTACACATTCTTCCCCTCGGCGATCAACTTCGGGGCGAGGGACACGTCCCTCGTTCGGTCGCCAACGATGTGCCCTGGGCTCCACCGCGACGCCGAATTCTCGTTATCCGATTCAGTTCGGAAATGCAGGCGCGCTACCCAGCGCGCGCGCGATCCGACTGAAGCCGGTTGATTCTCTTGAACTATGAGCGCACTCACCGGGACCGTCCAGTCCGCTCGGCACGCGAACATCCGCGTACCCCAGGCAAGGTCTCAATTGTCTGACTGGTCACTCCCCCTTCGCCTAAGACGCGAATACCGTCTCCGGTTCGAGCGGACAACGTCCCCCCTACGGCTTAGTTCCGCCGGCGCCGTCAGTTTTCTTGCGCGCGTCGGTAGCGACGGACTCTTCCCCCCAGGGCCTCGGGCCGGTTGAGCGCCTTGCGGAACTCGTCCCGCCGCTCGTGGATCGATGCGATGATTAGTCCCATTGGCACACCGATCTCAACCAGAACCGCCTCCGACAATTGTAAACTAGCTTCAACCGTCTCGGGCACCGCGTCGGTGGCGCCCAGCTCGTAGAGCCGCTGGGCCTGGCGCGCGTCGCGGGCCCGCGCGACGATGGTCAGGTCGGGACGCATGGCCCGCGCGGTGGCGACGATCGCCTCCACGCCCTCGGGCGAATCCATGGTCACCACCAGGGCCGGCGCGGTCTCCAGCCCGCAGCGACGCAGGAACTCCTGGCGCGAGGCGTCGCCGAAGTAGATCGCCTCCCCCGCGTGGCGCGCAGCCTCGACCAGCTTGGGATCGCGCTCGGCCGCCACCCAGGCGATGTCGTGCCGGTGCAGCATGTCGCCGACCAGCTTGCCGACCCGCCCATAGCCGACGACCAGCACCTTGGGCGCTTCGGCCCCGGCCGGATCGGCGGCCGGCGGGGCGACCGGCTCGGCCGACAGCCCCTGGCCGCCGGTCTTGCGGCCGCCCAGCTTCAGGCCCAGCGCGGCCAGCAGCGGGATGCACATCATCGAGATGGTCGAGGAGACCAGCACCATCTGACCCAGCGGCCGCGGGACGATGCCGTCGCCCATCGCGGCCGAGAGGATGACGTAGGCGAACTCGCCGCCGCCGGCGAGCAGCAGGCCGGCCTCGAGCGCCCCGCGCCAGGGCAGGCCGAACAGCCGTCCGAGCCCGAACACCACCGTGGCGTTGAGCGCCACGACGCCCACCGACATGCCGAGGATCGCCCAGGGCTGGGCGGCCAGCAGCGACAGGTCCAGCCCGATGCCGACGGAGAGGAAGAAGAGGCCGAGCAGCAGGCCCTTGAACGGCTCGATGGTGACCTCGACCTCGTGCCGGTACTCGGTCTCGGCCAGCAGCAGGCCGGCGATGAAGGCGCCCAGCGCCATCGACAGGCCGGTAAGCGCGCTGACCAGCCCGGCGCCGATGACCACCAGCAGGCAGGCGGCCATGAACAGCTCTTCGCTCTTGGCCCGGGCCACGGACTTGAGCATCGGGCGCAGCAGCAACCGGCCGAACGCGACGAGGATCATCACCCCCAGCGCGGCGGGCGCGAAGGCCAGCAGCAGCCGCGGCGAGAACGCCTCGCCGTCGCCGCCTCGGCCAAGGATCGCCAGGGTGACCAGGATCGGGGCCACCGCCAGGTCCTGGAACAGCAGCACCGAGAAGGTCGCGCGGCCGGCCGGCGAGTGCTGGCGCTTGTGCTCGGTCAGGATCTGCATGACCACGGCGGTGGAGGACAGCGCCAGGGCGGCGCCGATGGCCACGGCCGGCGCGATGTCGAGGCCGAGCGTCATGCCGGCCAGCGCGATGGCCGCCAGGCAGAGCGTCACCTGCAGCGCGCCCATGCCGAAGACCCAGCGCCGCATCAGCCGCAGACGCTCCCACGACAGCTCCAGCCCGATCATGAACAGCAGAAAGACGACGCCGAACTCGGCGAGCTGGGCGATCTCGCCCGCATTGGCGATGGTGAAGTAGCTAAGCCAAGGGAAGGCGCCGCTAAGGGCGCCCAGGCCGAAAGGGCCAAGCACGACGCCCGCCCCGAGGAAGCCGAGGATAGGGCTGATCCGCCAGCGGCGGAACAAAGGCACGATCACGCCGGCGGTGGCGAGAAAGAGAACGACGTCCTTATATTCGCCGGGCGAAACGTGACCTTCCATGCGCGCTCCTTCTGTGATGAGCGCCACTATGGGGTGTCGACGCCTCTTGCGTAACCCGTCGGGCAGCCCTTAAGACGCCCGCCCATGCACTTCGGCCGAAAAAAGCGCGCGACGCGGGCGAGCCTGGGGGTCCTGGCGGCCCTGCTGGCCCTGTTCGCGCAGGCTTTGCTGCCGGGTGCGGCCATGGCCGCCGAATCGCTTTCCACCGTCCGCGTCGAGCTCTGCACCGAGACCGGGGCCAAGACGGTGGTCATCGGCGCCGACGGCCAGGAGCGCAAAAGCGGCTTCGCCGGCCTGCCCTGTCACGACTGCCTGGCCGCCAGCATGGCGGTCGTCGTCACCCCCGAACTGGCGGTCGCGCCGGTCGCCTACGCCGCCGTCGTCGTGCGCCACGCCGCGCCTGCGCCGACCCTGCAGCCCCGCGCCCGCGCGCCGCCGCGCCCGCCCGGCCAAGGCCCCCCTTCCCTGAACGTCTGAGCCTAAGCCGACCGCAGCGCCCCGCGCGCCTGCGGCCTTTCTCGTACGTCCAGGGACACCACCAGACATGTTCGCTTTCCTGCGCGCCTCGCCGCGCGCGCTGCTGCTCGCCGCCACCGCCCTTTCGCTGCCTGCCCTTTCGCTGCCTGCCTTGGCCCACGCCGACGAGGCCGGGCCGCTGGTCGACGCGGTGATCGTCACCGCCAATCCCGATCCCGAGGATCCGCCGGTCGTCGCCGACGCGCGGCGCCGGCTGTCCGAAACCCCCGGCGCGGTGGCGGTCATCTCGGCCGAAGCCTACCGCGATCGCTACGCCCAGGGGCTGGCCGAAACCCTGCGCGACGTGCCCGGCGTCTACGCCCAGAAGAAGTGGGGCGACGACACCAGGCTCTCGATCCGCGGCTCGGGGATCGGCAATCCCAACCACAACCGCGGCACGCTGCTGGCCCAGGACGGCGTGCCGTTCAACGAGGCCGACGGCTATGGCGACTTCCAGCAGATCGACCCGCTGATCGCCCGCTTCACCGAGGTCTACAAGGGCGGCAACGCCCTGCGCTTCGGCGGCGCGCTGCTGGGCGGGGCGATCAACCTGGTGACGCCGACCGGCAAGGACGCCGGCGCGCGGAACATGCTGCGGCTGGACGGCGGGTCGTACCGCACGATCCGCGGCCACGGCGAGGTCGCCCGCCAGTGGGGCGAGTGGGACATGTTCGCGGCCGCAACCGCGATCTCGGCCAACGGCTGGCGCGAGCAGAGCGACCAGACAGCCCAGCACGTCTCGCTGAACATCGGCCGCAGCTTCGGCGAGGACCGCGAGCTGCGCTTCATCCTGTCGGGCCACAATGTCGACCAGGAAATCCCCGGCGCCGTCGAACTGGACCAAGCGCTGAACACACCGCGCAAGGCCGCGGCCGGCAACCTCGCCAACGAGTATCAGCGCAACATGCGCAGCGTCCGCGGCACGCTGCAGACCCGCTGGCGGCTCGACGACAACGCCGTGTTCGAAGGCGGCGTCTATGCAAGCTGGAAGGACCTCGACCACCCGATCTTCCAGGTCATCGACCAGGAGAGCCGCAACTGGGGCGCCTTCGGGCGGCTGGACGTCGAGGGCGAACTGGGCGGCCGCCGGGCCGACCTGTTCGTCGGCGCCTCGGCCAGGCTTGGCGACCTCGACGCGCTGCAATGGGTGAACCTGAAGTCGTCGAAGGGCGAGAAGCGGGCCGACAGCCGCCAGAACGCCCGCGCCCTGGACGTGTTCGCCGAGGGGCGCGTGTTCGTCACCGACCAGCTGGCGCTGGTCGGCGGCGGCTCGCTCGGCTCGGCCAACCGGCAGTTCCGCAACAACCTGAACCACAGCGCCGACCGCAACATCACCTACGAGTGGTTCGCCCCGCGGATCGGCGTGCTGTGGCAGGCCGAGGACGGCGCCCAGGCCTTCGCCAACCTGACCAAGTCGGTGGAGCCCCCGAACTTCAGCGCCCTTGTGCAGACGGGACCGTTCGTCGGCTTCGCACCGTTGAAGGCGCAGGAGGCCTGGACCGCCGAGGTCGGGACCCGCGGCCGGCGAGGCGCCATTTCCTGGGACGTCGCCCTCTATCGGGCCGAACTGGAGAACGAGCTGCTGAACTTCGTGGTGTCGCCGAGCATCCCGGCCGCCACCTTCAACGCCGGGCCGACGATCCACCAGGGCCTGGAAGCAGGGCTCGACTGGCGCGTCGGAAGCGTCCGGCTGCGCCAGACCTACGCCTGGTCCGACTTCCGCTTCGACGGCGACGGCGTCTATGGCGACAACCGTCTGCCGGTCGTGCCCGAGCATCTCTACCGGGCCGAACTGCGCTACGATCATGCCAGCGGTTGGTTCATCGCCCCCTCGGTCGAATGGTCGATCACCGACACCTATGTCGACTACGCCAACACCATGAAGGCCCCGTCCTATGCGGTCTGGTCGCTGGGCGGCGGCTGGCGCGGGCCGGACGGGATCAACATCTTCGTCGAGGCGCGCAACCTGGCCGACGAGCGCTATGTCTCGAACTTCAGCGCCATCACCGACGCGCGGCTGCCGAGCGTCTCCAAGGCGGTGTTCTTTCCCGGCGAAGGCCGCTCGGTGTTCGGAGGCGTGACGTGGGCGTTCTGAGGATTCTCGACTTCCTCCCCCATGCATGGGGGAGGGGGACCGGCGCAGCCGGTGGAGGGGGCGCGACCGGGCTCGGCGCAGGCGGCTCGCCCCCTCCACCCCCCTTCGGGCGGTCCCCCTCCCCCGCTACGCAGGGGAGGAAAGTCGCGACGATGTTGAGCGCGGCGCTGATCGCCGCCCTGCCCTCGACCGCCGCCGCGCATGTGGCGGCCGATCCGGGCCGCGCAAGCGCCGGCGCCTATCAGGCGGTCGTCTTCCGGGTCGGGCATGGCTGCGGCGAAGCGGCGACCACGGCGCTGCGGATCGAGATCCCCGCCGAGATGGCCTCGGCCCGGCCGCAGCCCAAGCCGGGCTGGACGCTGGAGATCGAGCGCCAGGACGGCAAGGTCGCCGCCGTCACCTGGCGCGGCGAGCTGCCGGCCGACCAGTTCGACGAGTTCGCGGTGCTGTTCAAACTGCCCGACCAGCCCGCGACGCTCTATTTCCCGACCGTGCAGTCCTGCGGCGCCGACGAGAGCCAATGGACGGAGATCCCCGCGCCGGGCGAGCGGGCCAGCCACCCGGCGCCCGCGCTCGTCGTCACGCCCAAGGCCGCTGCGGCCGAAACCCATCAGCACTAGAGGACGCCCCCATGCGACACCTTGCGATCATCGCCGCGGCCGCCGCGGCCCTGACCCTCTCCACCGCCGCCCAGGCGGCGAGCTACCGCCTCGGGACGCTCGAAGTCGTCGATCCGTGGAGCCGGCCGGCGGCGGCCAACGGCAACGGCGGCGGCTTCCTGACCATCGTCAACCGCGGCGCGGCCGCCGACACGCTGGTCGCGGTCGAGACCGCCGCCGCGCGCAAGACCGAGGTGCACCGCACCTCGACCGCCGGCGGCGTGATGAAGATGGAGCGCCAGGACGCCGGCGTCGCCATTCCGCCCGGCAAGCAGGTGGCCTTCGCCCCGGGCGGCTATCACGTGATGTTCCTGGGCCTGACCAAGGCGACCAAGCTCGGCGACAAGGTCCCCGCGACCCTGGTGTTCAAGAGCGGCGCGAAGTTGAAAGTCGAGTTCCAGGTCGCCGCCGGCGCCCCGGGCGCGGCTCCAGCCAAGACGCCCGCGGCCGACGCTCACCAGCATCACTGAGCCGTTACGCAGCAAGGCCGCGCGATGACCAATGGGCGGCGTTGACAGCGCCGCCCCCCGCGTCGTCTATGCCCTCCATATTTTAAGAATGGAGGATCGTCCTTGGTTTGGAATTACGCCAACCTCTGGGAGTCCGTCGCCGACGCGACCCCCAACCGCCCCGCCCTCATCCATGGCGAGCGCCGCCTGAGCTGGCGTGAATTCGACCGCCGCGCCAACGCCCTGGCCAAGGCCATGGTCGACGCCGGCCTTTCGCAGCAGTCGAAGGTTGCGGCCTATCTCTATAATGGGCCGGAGTATCTCGAGAGCTACTACGCCGCCTTCAAGGCCGGCCTGGCGCCGTTCAACACCAACTATCGCTACGGCGGCGACGAACTGACCTACCTGTTCGACAACGCCGACGCAGAGGCCGTGGTGTTCCACGCCTCGTTCGCCGAGATGGCCGACAAGGTGCGCGGCCGCCTGCCCAAGGTGAAGATCTGGATCGCCGTGCCGGAAGCCGGCCATCCGGTCCCCGAATGGGCGGCGGACTACGACGCCATCGTCGCCGGCGGCGCCGACCGCTTCGAAGCCCCCTGGGGCCGCACCGCCGACGACCTGCTGATCATGTACACCGGCGGCACCACCGGCATGCCCAAGGGCGTGATGTGGCGCCAGGAGGACCTGTTCAAGGCGCTGGGCGGCGGGGCCAACCTGCTGCTGGGCCTGGGTCCGCTGGAAACCGTCGCGGAAGCTGGCCAGCGGGCCAAGGCGGTCGACGCCTCGGGCGCGCCGCTGAACATCACCATCCCGGTCGCCCCGCTGATGCACGCCACCGGCCAGTTCATCTCGTTCGGCACCCTGATCGGCGGCGGCGCCGTCGCCACCCTGACCGGCCGCAAGTTCGACCCGGCGGTGCTGTTCGACGAAGTCGAGCGCCTGGAAGCCTCCGGCCTGATCATCGTCGGCCCGGCCTTCGCCGCGCCGATGCTGGAGACCCTGGACGCCAATCCGGGCCGCTGGGCCATGCCGTCACTGAAGCGCATCGCCTCGTCGGGCGCGATGTGGGGCCTGGAGAACAAGCAGGGCCTGCTCAAGCACCTGCCGAACGTGATGCTGATGGACAGCCTCGGTTCGTCCGAAGCCCTCGGCCTGGCGTCCTCGACCTCGGGCGCGGGCCAGGCCACCGGCACCGCCAAGTTCGTGACCGGCCCCAACGCGGCGGTGTTCACCGAGGACGGCGTGCGGGTCGAGGCCGGCTCGGGCGTGCGCGGCCTGGTCGCCGTCGGCGGCCACACGCCGATCGGCTACTACAAGGACGAGGAAAAGTCGGCCAAGACCTTCCGCACCTTCGAAGACCGCCGCTGGAGCGTCCCGGGCGACTGGGCGACCGTCGAGGCGGACGGCTCGATCACCCTGCTGGGCCGCGGCTCGCAGGTGATCAACACCGGCGGCGAGAAGGTCTTCCCGGAAGAGGTCGAGGAAGCCCTGAAGCGCTTCCCGGGCGTGCGCGACGCGGCCGTGGTCGGCCTGCCCGACCCGCGCTTCGGCGAGCGTATCGGCGCGATCGTGGACTTCGGCGGCGACAACCTGCCGACCCTGGCCGACCTGTCGGCCCACGTGAAGGGCCTGCTGGCCGACTACAAGGCCCCGCGCGAGCTGGTGCTGGCCCGGCCCGCGCCCCGAACGGCAAGCTGGACTACAAGGCGCTGAAAGCTCAGGCGATCGCCGCCCTGGCGACGGACGCCTAACGTAACAAAAAAGTAACGTGCTTCAGAGGGCGCGGCCGGTCCACGGTCGCGCCCTCTTTGCAAGACAAGGCTCGAAATCACCGATGAAGACCCTGTGGCTGGGCGCGGCTTCCGCTGCGGCCCTTCTTTGCGTTTCGGCCCCGGCGCTGGCGGACAACCTGCCCGACCTTTCCAAGGCGCCCCGGATGGGCCCCTGGGGCTTTGACATGGCCGGCCGCGACACCTCGGTCGCGCCGTCGCACGACTTCTTCGAGTACGCCAACGGCACGTACCTGAAGAAGCTCGAGATCCCCGCCGACCGTTCGCGCTTCGGCGCCTTCGACGCCCTGCAGGACCTGTCGCAGCAGCGCATGCGCGCGGTCGCCGAGAAGGCGGCCGGCAACACCGCCGCGACCGGCGGGGAAGCCCAGGTCGGCGCCTTCTACCGCAGCTACATGGACGAGGCCGCGGTCGAGGCCCTGGGCGCCAAGCCGCTGGCCGGCGACCTGGCCGTCATCCGCAAGATCAAGACCAAGGCCGAGCTCTCCGAACTTATGGGCGCGACCATGCGCCAGTTCGGCGGCGCGTTCTTCGGCACCTACATCCACGACGACGCCAAGGCGCCTGATCGGTACACGGTCTATGTGAACCAGGGCGGCCTGGGCATGCCCGACCGCGACTATTACCTGGCCGACCGCTTCAAGACCCAGAAGGCCGCCTACCAGGCCTACGTCGCCAAGCAGCTGAGCCTGGCCGGCTGGGACAAGCCCGCCGAGCACGCCGCGGCGATCGTCGCCCTGGAGACGCAGATCGCCGAGGCCTCGTGGACCCGGGCCGAGAGCCGCGACGACGACAAGACCTACAACCCCTACACCGTCGCCGAGCTTGCGAAGTACGCCCCGGGCTTCGACTGGGCCGCGTACCTGAAGGGCGCCAAGCTTGGGCAGGTCGACCGGGTGATCGTCGCCCAGAACACCGCCTTCCCGAAGATCGCCAAGATCTTCGCCGACACGTCGATGGAGACGCTGAAGGCGTGGTCGGCGTTCCACCTGGTCGACCAGGCCGCGCCGTACCTGTCCAAGGACTTCGTCCAGGCCAGCTTCGAGTTCCGCAACAAGACTCTGTCGGGCCAGCCCGAGCAGCGTCCGCGCTGGAAGCGCGCGGTGGCGGCGACCGACAACAATGTCGGCGACCCGCTGGGCAAGCTCTATGTCGCGGCCTACTTCCCGCCGGAGAGCAAGGCGAAGATGGAGACGCTGGTCGCCAACGTCAAAATCGCCATGAAGGGCCGCATCGAGAAGCTCGAGTGGATGGGCCCCGACACCAAGGCCAAGGCCCTGGAGAAGCTGTCGAAGTTCGGCGCCAAGATCGGCTATCCGGACAAGTGGCGCGACTACTCGGCTCTGGAGGTCAAGGACGGCGACCTCTACGGCAACGTCAAGCGGGCCAGCGCCTTCGACTGGGACTACCGTGTCGCGCGCCTGGGCGGTCCGGTCGACAAGGACGAGTGGCTGATGACCCCGGCCACCATCAACGCCTACTACCTGTCGACCAAGAACGAGATCGCCTTCCCGGCCGCGATCCTGCAGCCGCCGTTCTTCGATCCTGACGGCGACCCGGCGGTGAACTACGGCGCCATCGGCGGCGTGATCGGCCACGAGATCACCCACGGCTTCGACGACCAGGGCCGCAAGTCGGACGGCGACGGCAAGCTGACCGACTGGTGGACGGCCGAGGACGCCGCCAAGTTCGACGCCCAGGCCAAGAAGTTCGGCGCCCAGTACTCTGCGGTCGAGGTGCTGCCCGGCGCGCATATCAACGGCGAGCTGACCATGGGCGAGAACATCGCCGACCTGGGCGGGCTGCTGGTGGCGCTGGACGCCTATCGGCTGTCGCTGAACGGCCAGCCCTCGCCGGTGCTCGAAGGCGTGAGCGGCGACCAGCGCGTGTTCCTCGGCTGGGCGCAGGTGTGGCGCGGCAAGTACCGTGACGACATGATGCGCCAGCAGCTGGTCTCGGACCCGCACTCGCCGCCGAAGTACCGCGTCGACGTGCCGGTGAAGAACATCGACGCGTTCTACGAGGCGTTCGGTGTGAAGCAGGGCGACGGCATGTATCTGTCGCCGGGCGACCGGGTGCGGATCTGGTAGGCCGCGCCTAGTTCGACCTGGAAGGGCGGCGCTCCCCGCGGGACGCCGCCTTTTCTTTGGGCCTCGGCATTTTTGACATTTGAGTCAAAAGTTTCGTCGGGCAAAAATTTGGCCCGCTGCGGGGGATAATCGCAGCGGGCCTTATTTTGAGCAGTCGCTCTTATAGAGCGGGCGTTTCCTCCCCGAAACGCCGGAGACTGTCGGACTTGGTGGCCGTCATGTCTCTCGCAGGACTGAGAAAACGGTAATTTCTGACCCGAGTCAATGCGCCGAAATCGAAGTCCCCGCGAAATATCGATCAGATTTGCGCGAGCGGGACTTTTTGGGTGATTTGCGGGATTCTTTTTGACGGTATCGTCAAAACTGCACCCGCCTGCGTAGTTCGTCGCTCGACGCACAACCCACGTCATAGACGAAGTCCGGACGCGACGCGGTGACCGGGCCGATTCCGGCCCCGGCCAGCGCCAGCGAGGCCTCCGCCACTTTGCCGGCCGGAACCAGCAAGCCGTTCGGGCGACGGCTGGCGCCGCTTTGCACGAGAGCTTCGACCACGGGGGTCTCTCGCGGATCGGATGGCCAGATCAGGGTGGCGCTGTCGTGGGCGGCGGCGCGCGCCTCGATCACCCGCAGCAGCCGCTCGGCCGCCGCAAGTTGATCTTGGCTCCAGGATGCTCGCAGCGACGCGGTCAGATGGGCCTGGCTCTTGAGGATCACCCCATCGCCGAGCACCTTCAGGCCGTTGGCGACCAGGGTCGCGCCCGTCGTGGTGATGTCGACCACCAGTTCGGCCGAGCCCGCCGCCGGCGCTCCTTCGGTCGCGCCGCCGGATTCGGTGATCCGGTAGTCAGCGACGCCGTGCCGCGCGAAGAAGGCGCGGGTCTGGACCAGGTACTTGGTCGCCACCCGCATGCGCCGTCCCGAGCGGGCGAGCAGGTCGTGGCCCACTTCCTCGAGGTCGGCCATGGTCTCGACGTCGATCCAGCTCTTGGGCACGGCGACGACCAGGTCGGCGCGGCCGAAGCCGAGCGCGCGCAGCAGCAGCACCCGGGCGTCGACGTCGCCGCCGCGCTCGCGCAGCAGGTCCTCGCCAGTGACGCCCAGATGAACCTCGCCGAGATCCAGCGCCTCGGCGATGTCGCCGGCCGACAGCAGCCGCACCTGGATGCCGGGCACGCCCTTGAGCTCGGCCATGTAGCCGCGCGATCCGCCGGCCACGGACAGTTTCAGTCCGCAATCGCCGAGCCAGGCCTCGACCTGTTCCTTCAGGCGGCCCTTCGACGGGACGGCGAGGATAAGGGGTTCGCTCACGACTCGCCTCCCGCCCAGGCCCGCCAGGGCCGGACCACGCATCCCACGGCCCGCACGTCGGCCGTTCCGCCCAACCGCGAGGGCAGGCTGTCATAGCGCCCGCCGACGGCGATGCTGCGCTCGGGGTCGAGCGCGGCCGAGCGGATCTCGAAGGTCAGGCCGTCGTAATAGTCGAAGGCGTGGCCGAGGGCGGTGGAGAAGCGGATCGCCTCAGTCGGCACGCCCGCGGCGTGCAGAAGCGCCAGCCGTTCAGCCCAGGCGGCCAGCTGGGCGTCGAGCGCGCCCTTGCCGGCGATGTCGGCCACCGCGTCGAACGCCGCAGACGGCGCGTCCTCGATGGCCAGGAAGCGGCGAATGCGGTCAGCCTGGTCGCCGGTCAGGGCCGGGGCCTGGGCCGCCTGGGCGCGGCGGATCAGCCGCTGGGCGATCTCGGCCGGGCCGCGGCCGCCGACCGGATCGATCCCGGCCAGGGCCCAGACCTCTTCCAGCACGGTGGCGGCCTCGGCTTCCGACAGACCCGACAGCAGGCCGGCCAGCTTGCCGTCGTCGGCCGGGGCCTCTGCGGCGCGTTCGGCGCGGGCGAGCTCGGCGGCCAGCAGCCGCGGGCGGGCGGCGACCCGCTTCACGCGCGCGGCCAGCGGCGCGGCCAGGCCCAGGGTGTCGACGAAGGCGGCGAAGAGCGCGATGTCGCCGAGCCACAGCGAGAGATCGCTGCGCCCGCCGGCCAGGGCCGAACGCCAGGCCAGGGCCGCGATCTCGGCGTCGGCCTGAACCACCGAAGCCTCGACGCCGTCGAAGCTTTCCAGGCCGATCTGGCGGAACTCGTCGGGGCGTCCAGGCTCGGGCGAGGCGCGGAACGCCTTGCCCTCATAAAAATAGCGGCCGGAGGAGCGGCCGCTTTCGAGGTGCTGGCGCACCACCGGGACAGTGAAGTCGGGACGCAGGCAGGTCTCCTGCCCGCCCTCCGACTGCACGACGAACAGCCGCGGGCGCATGGCCTCGCCGGCCAGCTCGAGCAACAGGCCGAGCGGCTGCAGGATCGGCGCATCGACGACCTCGGCGGCCTGGTCGAGGAACGGCGCGCGGATCGCGGCCAGCGGCTCGGCGGGAACGGCGGGTTCGGCGCTCACTGGCCGGCCTCGATGATCTTGCGCACCGCCGCGACCAGGTCGGAACGGTCGATGGTCTGCTGGCCCGGACGCTGCTCGCGCCACTCGGCGTTGTCGGCGACGCCCGAGGACAGCGCGCGGCCGAGGTCGAGATCCTTGATAGTGACCTTGCCGGCGGCGATCTCGTCGCCGCCCAGCATGATCGCGGCCGGCGCCATGCGGCGGTCGGCGTACTTCATCTGGGCCTTCATGCCGGCCGAGCCGAGATAGACCTCGGCCGGGATGCCGGCGCTGCGCAGCTCGCCGACCACCGAGAAGTAGTGGGCCATGTCGTCGGGGGTGAAGGCGATGACCACCACCGGACCGCGGACGGCGTCGCCGAGATCGCGGCCGGCGGCGCGCAGCGCCGAGACCAGGCGCGAGACGCCGAACGAGAAGCCAGTCGCCGGCACCTGCTCGCCGGTGAAGCGGGCGACGAGGTCGTCGTAGCGTCCGCCGCCGCCGATCGAGCCGAAGCGGATGCCGCGGCCCTTCTCGTCCTTGGTCTTGAGCAGGAGTTCAGCCTCGAACACCGCACCGGTGTAGTACTCCAGGCCGCGCACGATCGAGGGATCGAAGGCGGCCCGCTCGACGCCGACGCCGAGGCTGGTCAGCGCCTTGTCGATGGCGGCAAGTTCGGCGAGGCCGGCGTCGCCCTCGGCCGAACCGCCGATGATGTTGGCGATCTGGTCGAGGGTCTCGGCGCGGCCGCTCAGGCCCGCGCCGACGAAGGCCAGCACCGCTTCAGCGCCGGCGGCGTTCAGGCCGGCGCCCTTGGTGAAGTCGCCGGACTCGTCCTTGCGGCCTTCGCCCAGCAGCAGACGGACGCCCTCCGGCCCCAGACGGTCGAGCTTGTCGACGGCGCGCAGCACCGCCAGCTTCTGGACGTCGTTCTGGACGCCGGCCGTGGTCAGCAGGCCGTTGAGGAGCTTGCGGTTGTTGATCTTGATGACCGCCGAGCCGGCCGGCAGGCCGGCGGCCTCCAGGCCCTCGACCGCCATGGCGATGATCTCGGCGTCGGCTTCGGGCCGGGCCGAGCCGACGGTGTCGGCGTCGCACTGGATGAATTCGCGGAAGCGGCCGGGGCCGGGCTTCTCGTTGCGCCAGACCGGACCGAAGGCGTAGCGGCGGAACGGCTTGGGCAGGCCTTCCTTGGTCTCGGCCACGAACCGCGCCAGCGGCGCGGTCAGGTCGTAGCGCAGGGCCATCCACTGCTCGTCGTCGTCCTGGAGGGCGAAGACGCCCTCGTTCGGACGGTCGGCGTCGGGCAGGAACTTGCCCAGGGCGTCGGCGTACTCGAAGGCCCCGGTGTCGAAGGCCTCGAAGCCGTAGCGTTCGTAGACGGCGGAGACCTTGGCCAGGATCTGGCGCTCAGCGGCCAGGTCACGGGCGCGGCGGTCGTTGAATCCGCGCGGGGCGCGGGCCTCGGGGCGGGGAGCGTCGGTCATGGCGCTCGCCTAGCGGGTCGCAGCGCGCGCGGCAAGGCGCGGCTGGGTTTGGGAAGTGGAGATGTCCATTCGTCGGGTCCTTTGGAAGGAGATGTTCGACGGATGGAGCTGGGATGCCCTGAGCCCCATCCGCTGGTGCGGGAGGCTCGGGCGGGGTCGCTTTTAGGCCATGCGATCCCAGGCCGATCCCGCGCGTGCGGTCGGATGGTGATGGCCGTGATGGTGCGAAACCCGGGTCATTGCGACCCGGGTCTTAGACGCAAAGTGTGAAGATGGCGAGTCCGGACGGCTCAGGCCGGTTCCAGCTCGACGAAGTCGCCCAGTTGGGCCGCCAGCGCCGTCTGGAAGGCCGGCCGCGCTTCGCAGCGGCCCTGATAGGCGACCAGGTTTGGGAACGCCGCCAGGATGTCGGTGTGGCGCAGGTTGCGCAGCACCGTGACCATCATCAGGTCGCCGGCCGTGAAGCCGTCCGCCTCCAGATAGTCCTTGTCGCCCAGATTGGCGGCGAGCTCGCCCAGCCGCTGGCGCACGAAGGCCTCGACCGCGGGCCGCCGCAGACGGGCCCACTCCTGGTCGGCGTTGAAGAGGTCGAGCTCGGCCAGGTTCTGGATCGGCGGCTCGATCGAGTTTAGGGCGGCGAACAGCCAGGTGGTCGCCCGGGCCTGACCGTCCGCATCGGCGGGCATCAGGGCCGGAGAACGGGCGGCGATGTGCAGGACGATCGCCCCGCTCTCGAACATCGACAGCTCGCCGTCGTGATAGGCGGGGACCTGGCCGAACGGCTGCAGCGCCCGATAGGCGGCGGTCTCGCGGTCGTCGAAGTCGATCAGCCGGGCGCAGTAGGGCACGCCGGCCTCCTCCAGCGCCCAGCGGACGCGCAGGTCGCGGACCAGGCCGCGGGCGAAGGGCGGAACCCACTTGAAGGCGGAAACCTCGATCATCGTGCATCCTCCGTGGCGAGATAGGCGACCAGCTTGTCGACCAGTGAACTCCAGCCGCCGGTGTGGGAATCGCGAGCTTCGACCGTGGCGAAGGGCGCCTGATGGAAGCGGAACAGGGTGCGTCCGCCGGCCAGGCGGGCGAACGTGACCGTGATGGTGTTGTCGACGTCGAAGGCGCCGTCCTCCCAGCGGAAGCTCATGACGATCTTCTCGCCGTCGACGATCTCGCTGTAGGTCCCGGCCATCCAGTGCTCGGCCCCCGACGCCTCACGGATGCCGGCGCGGTAGCCGCCGCCGACCCGGAAGTCCTGGTCGAACGCGACTGTGGTGAAGTCCTTGGGCCCCCACCAGCGCATCAGGTGTTCGGGCGTGGTCCAGACCTTGAAGACCAGGTTCGGCGGCGCGTCGAAGATGCGCTCGATCAGCAGTTCGTCGTCCTGAAGGACTGTGGCGTCAGTCGCGGTCATTGTCCTGTGCCTCCTTGGCCTGGAGCTCGGCGAGGTACTCGTCCATCCGCTCGAAGCTGGCGTCCCAGAACCGGCGGTAATGGTCGATCCAGCCGGCGGCCTGCTTGAGCGGTCCCGCATTCAACTGACAGGGCCGCCATTGGGCTTCGCGCGTCCGTGAGACGAGGCCGGCCTGTTCGAGCACCTTCAGGTGGCGCGAGACCGCCGGCAGGCTGATCTCGAACGGCTCGGCGAGATCGGAGACGGAGGCCTCGCCCAAGGCGAGGCGCGCCAGGATCGCGCGCCGGGTCGGATCGGCCAGGGCCTGGAAGGTGGTGCTGAGCGGGTCGGATGTCGTTTTCATTTAACTGACAAGTTAATTAACTCATCGGTTAAATGCAAGGCGTGAATCGAAAGCCCCGGAAGGCGCCCTTGATGCGGACTAGCCGAGCGTGGGGGTGGCGTACTCCAGGCCGTCCAGCGCCGGACTGGCGTCGGCGGCGTCGAAGCCGGCCATGATCCGGGCGAAACGGCCCTGCACCAGGCCGCGCATGTCCGGATGGGTGAAGATGTAGCGCTCGTCGTTCTGGACGGCCTCAAGCACCCGGCGACCGACGAACTCCGGATCGATGCCGTTGTCGACGTTGGACTGACCGACCACCGGATTGTTGGGGACAGGCCCGCCATACTGCGCCTGCCGCGTGCGGGCCGACTGGTTGATCTTGGTCTTCACGAAGCCGGGGCAGAGCACGGCGACGTTGATGTTCTCGGGCGCCAGCTGGCCGGCCCAGCCCTCGGACATGCCGACCACGGCGTACTTGGTGGCGGTGTAGGGCTCCATGCCCGGCACCGAGATCATCCCGGCCATCGAGGCGGTGTTGACGAAGCAGCCGCCCTCCCCGTGCGCGCGGACATGCGGCAGGAAAGCCTCCATGCCGTAGACCACGCCCATCAGGTTGACCGCGACGATCCAATCCCAGTCGGCGGGCTTCACCTCGCCGATCGGGCCGCCGGCGCCGACCCCGGCGTTGTTGCAGACCACATGCACCTTGCCGAAGGCGTCCACCGTCGCCTGGGCCGCGGCGACCACCGCGGCGCGGTCGCCGACGTCGCAGATGACGCTGCCGGTGCGCACCTGGCGGGCTTCGAGATCGGCGACGGCGGCCTTCAGCGGCGCCTCCTCGATGTCGGCCAGCATGACGTTCATCCCGGCGCCGCCGAAGGCGTGGGCCATGGCCAGGCCAAGGCCGCTGGCCCCGCCGGTGATAAAGGCGGTCTTTCCAGTCAGGTCACGCATACGGGCCTCCCCTCGTTTTGTTTCTTAGGCCTTGAGCCGGCTCACCAGCCGCTCGGTGGACGGATCATGCGCGCCGCGCGCGCCGCCTTCCAGTTCGCCGAGGATGCGGGTGGCCAGCGTCTTGCCCAGCTCCACGCCCCACTGGTCGAAGCTGTTGATCCGCCAGAGCACGCCTTCGACGAAGGTCTTGTGCTCGTAGAGCGCGATCAGCGCGCCGAGCGCCCGCGGCGTCAGACGGTCCAGCAGGATGAAGCTGGAGGGCCGGTTCCCGTGGAAGGTCTTCTGCGGCGCCAGCACGTCGATGGCGGCCGGGGCCATGCCCTGGGCGGCCAGTTCGGTGCGGACCTCGCTTTCCGGCTTGCCGACCATCAGCGCCTCTGCCTGGGCGACGGCGTTGGCCAGCAGCTTGGTCTGGTTCGACGGCTCTCCCTCGCTCGCCCGGGCGACGGCGATGATGTCCAGCGGGATGATGTCCGTCCCCTGGTGCATCAGCTGGAAGAAGGCGTGCTGGACGTTGGTGCCGGCGTCCCCGAACACCGCCGCGGCGGTGGCGCGGGCGACCGGCTTGCCGTCGATCCCGGCCTGTTTGCCGTTGGATTCCATCTCCAGCTGCTGGAGGAAGTTGGGCAGCAGCCGCAGGCGCTGGGCGTAGGGCACGACGGCTCGGATCGAGCGGCCAAGGCCGTTGCGGTTGAAGATGTGGGCCAGGGCCAGCAGCACCGGCGCGTTGGCCTCCAGCGGCGCGCTGCGGAAGTGGTCGTCCATAGACCGCGCGCCGGCCAGTAGCTCCTCGAACGCGTCGGGGCCGAGCGCGATGACGCACGACAGCCCGACCGCCGACCACACCGAGTAGCGGCCGCCGACCCAGTCGCGGAAGCCGAAGATCTGGTCGGCCGGGACGCCGAAGGCCTGGGCCACGGCGGGCGCGGCCGAGACGGCGAGCAGGTGGGCGTCGCCGGCCTGACCGAGCGCCGCGCGCAGCCAGGCGCGGGCGACCGTGGCGTTGGCGATGGTCTCCTGGGTGGTGAAGGTCTTGGAGACGACGACGACCAGGGTGCGGGCCGGGTCGAGCCCGTCGAGCGCCAGGGCCATGTCGGCCGGATCGACATTGGCCGCGAAGCGCAGCTCGATCTGCGGCGAAAGCGGCCGCAGCGCTTCCCAGACCAGGCGCGGGCCGAAGTCGGAGCCGCCGATGCCGATGTGAACGATGGCGCTGAAGGGCCGGCCGGTCGCGCCGCGCTTCTCGCCCGAGCGGACGGCGCGGGCGATGGCGGCCATCGCCTCGCGGGTGGCGTCGACCTCGGCCGAGACCGCCTCGCCCTTGGCTGCGAAGGCCGCCCCCTTGGCCGCGCGCAGCGCCATGTGCAGGGCGGCCCGATCCTCGGAGGGATTCACCGCCTCGCCGGCGAACTGGCGATCGCGCGCCGCCTCGATCCCGCCGGCGTGGGCCAGCGCGAGCGCGGCGTCGGCCTCGACCAGCGACCAGGGCTGCTTGGAGAGGTCGAGCAGCAGTTCCGGCGTCTCGACGCTGAGGCGGTCCAGGCGATCGGGTTCGGCTTTGAACAGGTCGGCGATGCGACGCTCGCGGGCGGTCTGGGCGGCGGTTTCCAGCGTGGTCCAGGCGGCGGCGAGGTCGGTCATGCGGTACCCTTCTTGAGATGGTAGCGGGGCGTTTACGGTATCGCCGTTAGCAAAAGGCGCCCGGCCTGTCTTGGGCGATTCGAGGAAGGTCCCGCCCGATGTCCTGCAGCGCCGCCGCCATGCTTTCGGCTCTCTGGCTCGCCGCCGCCCCGGCTGGAGCCGGCGCCGCCGCGACGCCGCCGCCGGCGGCCGCCATCGAGCCTTTGTTCGCCGACATCGTGCAGCGGGCCGGCGCGCTGAAGGCCGAGGTCGAGGCGTTCAAGGGCACCAGCGCCCCGATCGGCGCGGGGTTCAAGACCAAGGTCGGCGAGCTAGCCGCGCTCGACATGCAGGCCCACCGGATCCTCGCCGAGCGCAATCTGGACGGCGACCTGAAGTGCATCCTGCGCGGCATCTCCGAGGACCTGCCGCTGAAGCTCAAGGCGCTCGAGGAGGCCAAGAGCGGCGCGGACCGCGACATGGCGATCGCCGACATGGGCTATCTGCTCAACGACAATGTCGAGGTGATCACCGCGCCGCCGCAGGCGCCGGTCTAGGCGGCTATTCCGAGTACTTGATCGTGCAGCCGTAGGGCTTGCTGACCGCCGTCGACACTGCGCGGCCGGCCTTGATGTCCGACAACGCCGCCGTCACGTAGTTCTTGGCGCCCTTGAGGCTGGCCGGATCGGCGGTCGGCTTGTCGTCGATGCCGCCCATGTAGGCGAGCTTGCCGGTCTTATCGACGATGTACATGTGCGGCGTGGTCTTGGCCTCGTAGGCGCGGCCGACCTGACCGGAGGGGTCGAGCAGCAGGGCCGTCGAGCCGGCGCTGTTGGTCGCCTTCCAGCCCTTGGCCTGCGCGCCCTCGACATAGCCCTGCTTGCCGGGCGCCGACGAGATCAGGGTCAGCCAGACGACGCCGTCCTTGGCCGCGCCCTTCTGCAGGCCCTGCATGTTCCCGGACTTGTAGTGCTTCTGGACGTAGGGGCAGCCGTCGTTGGTCCATTCCATGACCACGGTCTTGCCCTTGAACTCGGCCAGCGAGCGGGTCTTGCCGGCGGCGTCCTTGACGGTGAAGGCCGGGGCGGCCTGACCGACGACCGGCGCGGCGTAGGCGGCCGGCGCCGCCAGGGCGATGGCGGCGGCGAAGAGAATCGAACGGCTGAGCATGGGCGCCTCCTGGGGGGTCAGCGGCCTTGCGCGTCCTTCAGAGCCCGGACGACGAGGCCTTCGGTGAGGATCTGCGGCAGGATAACGCCGTCGCCGCCCTTGGCGCCATACACGAGGTAGAGCGGAACCCCGGCGCGCCCGTGTTTGGCGAGTTCGGCCTCGATCTCTGCATCTTTTCGTGTCCAGTCCGCCTTCAGGTAGACAGCGCCGGTGTCCTTGAAGGCGTCGGCGACCGACTGGCTGGTCAGGGCGACGCGTTCGTTGACCTGGCAGGTCACGCACCAGGCGGCGGTGAAGTTGACGAACACCGGCTTGCCGGCCGCCTGGGCGGCGGCGAGCTTCTCGGGCGAATAGGCTTCGTAGGGAACGTCGGCCTTGCCGCCGCCGCCGGACGCAGCGACCGCGGAGCCCGGCTCGCCGTAGTTCGGCCAGACCGCCGCCAGCGCCGCGACCAGCGCCAGCACCCCGCCGACGGCCGCGGGCGCGATCACCGAAGCGCCATTGGCGTGGCGGCGCTGGGCGACGCCCAGCAGCCAGGCGCCCAGCGCCAGCACGATCGCGGCCATGAAGATCCGCGCCAGGGCGGTGTCGCCGGCCTGCAGGGTCAGCACCCAGACCAGCCAGGCCGCCGCGCCATACATCGGGAAGGCCAGCAGCTTCTTGAAGCCGTCCATCCAGGGCCCCGGCTTGGGCAGGCGCGACAACAGGCCGGGGATGAAGGCCGCCAGCGCGAACGGCGCGGCGAAACCGAGACCCAGCGCCAGGAACACGGTCAGCGCCGCCGGCGCGCTCTGGGTCAGGGCCCAGCCCAGCGCCGGGGCCATGAACGGGGCGGTGCAGGGCGCAGCGACCACCACAGCCAGTGCGCCCGTGAAGAAGGCGCCGGCCAGGCCGCGTTTGCCGGCCAGTCCCGTGCCGACGCCCTGCAGCGAGGATCCGACCTCGAACACGCCCGACAGGTTCAGCGCTACGGCCAGCATCAGCAGGGCCAGGCCGGCCACCACCGGCGGCGACTGCAGCTGGAAGCCCCAGCCGACCGCGGCGCCGCCCGCGCGCACGGCGATCAGCGCCAGGGCCAGGGCCAGGAAAGTCGCCAGCACGCCGACCAGGAAGGCCAACCCCTGCCCCTGGGCGGCGCGGCGCTCATGGGCGTGGCCGGCCAGCGAGGCCGCCTTCATCGCCAGGATCGGGAAGACGCAGGGCATCAGGTTGAGGATCAGCCCTCCGAGAAAGGCGAAGGCGGCGGCCAGCGGCAGACCGAGCGAACCGGACGCGCCGCCGCTGGCCTTGGCGGGCGGGCCGAGGCCGGCGGCGCCGGCCGGCAGCGCGCCCTCGGCGGCCGAGATCTCGTAGGACTTTCCGCCGACGGTCAGCACCCCAGTCATGGCGCTTGGGGTCTGCGGCTGCTGGAAGGCGTAGCCGGGCGTCAGCGCCAGGGTCAGGCCGTCGGGACCGCGCTCGATGGCCTGCGGCTTGGCGTGGTCGATGACCGTGGAGTCGAAGGGGAAAAAGTAGGCGTCGGAGAGGTCCATGCCCTTCAGGGCCTCGCCGGTGATCGCCAGGGCCAGCATCGGCCCCTGCTTGGCGAAGGCGGCGTTGAGGCCCGCCGGGGCGGGCGCATTGGCGAGCGCCTTGGCGATCGGGCCGCTCCACTCGGGGTTCGGCTCGGCCAGGCCTTCGGCGACGGGCAGCGACAGGGTCAGCTCGGCGTCCTCGGGGACGCAGATCTCCTCGCAGACGAGGAACGAGGCATGGGCCTTGAGGGTGACGGTCTCGCCCGGCTTGGCGGTCGCCGGCGCGGTGATCGGCACCGGCAGCAGCACCTCGTCCTTGTAGCCGTAGTTCATCAGCGGCCCGGTCGGCTGGCGCGTCGGCGCCGGCCAGACGATCTCGCCGGCGGTCCAGCCGCCCGGCAGGGTCCAGGCGATGCGCGTCGCCTCGCCGCTGTCGCCGGAATTGCGCCAGTAGGTGTGCCAGCCCTTGTCGATCTTCTGGCGCAGGGCGACGTAGGTGGTCGCGCCCGGGGCGATCGACTGATCGCGGGCCACAAGCTCGGCGACCAAGTGGCCGGTGTCCACCGGCTGGGCCGCCGCAGGAAGCGCCCAGACGAGGGTGAAAGCCGCCAGGAGCTTCGCAAGAAGGCGCGTCATCCGGTCATCCCGTTCAGGTACGTCCCGCTATATGGCCCGCCAAGGCGCGCGCGCAAAGCGACGCTGACGTCGCGACCGGCCTATTCGGCCAGGGCCAGCCAGCGGCGCGGCCATTTCCAGCCGAGCGGCCGCACTTCGCCGGGTTTCAGGGCCAGCGTCTTGACCGTGCGCGGGGCCAGCGGACCGATGACATGGACCGGCTCCAGCCCCTTCACCGGACTGGTCGCGACGCCGCCGATCAGCATGGCCCGGTCGATGGCGGTCCACTCGGCCTTGTTGCGGTCCTCGTGGGCGACCGCGAAGAAGTGGCGCACGGGCGCAGGCTCCCCCGCCAGTTCGATCATCACTCCGATCAGCCACCCGCTCGACATCACCGCCTCATAGGCCCGCCCGGGCCATCACAAAAGCTCGACTTGTCATCGTCAGGCGCGATGATCGGCGAATCAGCGTTTTCCCGGAACTGGAGTGCGTACCGTGCCCGCGTCATTTGATGACATCGAAATGGGTCAGGTGGTTTCGTTGGGAGAGATCCCGGTCGAGCCTGCCGCGCTCGAAGCCTTCATCGCCGCCTTCGCGCCGGGCTGGCCGACCGAACGCGGCGCGCCGGACGCCATGGTCTATGCGCTGTGGTGCCGGCTGGACGCCGCCTCGGCCCTGGAGTGGCCGCAGACCAAACGCCTCGGCGTCGACGCCCTGCGCTGGGCGCGCAACCCGCCGGCCGGCGAGATCCTGCGCGGCCGCATGACGGTGATGGGCAAGGACCCGGTCGGCGACGGCAAGGGCATCATCATCGCGCAGCACGACCTGCTCGACGAAGACGGGCGGCTGGTCTTCTCCTGCCTGACCCGCAGCGTCTTCGCCCGATAGGCCAAACGAAAACGGCGGGCCTCGCGGCCCGCCGTTCTGATGTTCAGCCTTGCCTGCGCCTTAGGCGTTGGCGGGGACCGGAACCTGCGGCGCACGGGCCATGGCCAGCGCGATCAGGCGATCCCAACCGGCCAGCGACACCAGATGGGCGTAGATCTGGGCCAGGGCGCCGTTGTCGCGCAGCTCGATGAACTTGTCGTGCGGCAGGGCGTTCAGCTTCTCTTCCGAGACGCCGAAGTATTCAGCGATGGTCTGCTGCGGGCCGGCGCTGCCGTCCGGATTGGTCGGGGTGAAGAGCGCCTTCTTGGTCTCGAACAGGTCCAGGCCCTTCAGCAGCTCGACGAAGCTCTGGGTGCGCTGGCGCTCCATCTCGTAGTCGTTGCAGAAGTTGATGCAGTTCTGCGTGTACTCGGTCGGCTTGCCGTCGGCGTCGAAGAACAGCATGTCGGCTTCGGCCTTATCGACGATGAACTCGGCCGAACGGTCGATGCAGAGCACCATCTGGCCGGCGTTGTTGTCGGTGGCGAAGACGAACGGATAGCGGCGGATGTAGGCCGGGACGTAGACGCCCGGCTCGAACAGGCCGTTGTCCTGCAGGAACATGTTCTGGCCGAGGTTCAGGCCCATGACCGCCAGCGGAATCTTGTCGTCGCCGACGAAGATGATCGGGCCGCAGAGCGACGAGACGCCGAACTCGGTGACCGTCAGCGGAACCGCATGACCTTCTTTGGCGAAGGTGAACGGGCCCGGCAGGCTCTTCACGCCCAGGCCGCTGTGCAGGTCGATGGAGAGCGGCTCCGGCGTCGAATAGAAAAGCACGTTGCCGGTGATCTGACCCATGCCGGTCGGGGTTTCGTTCGCCATGAAATACCTTCGATGATCCTGGGCGATGATGGGGTTGCGCGAGCGGGCGGTTGTTTTGGCTTGGTGCGCCGTCTCGGGCGAAGTCGCCGCTTCTACCTGATCGGACAGGCGCCCGCAAACCTGCACGCAGGCCGCTTGCCTCCGCCGGGCCGAACCGCTTCAATTCGCCTCATTCGATAAGGCCGCCAAGGCCACATACCGGAGGATATATTTTGCCGATCTTTTATCCCGACATTCTCGACCAGAAGACTGCGCCGCGGACTTTCTCCTACGGCGACAAAGACGTGATGCTCTACGCCCTGGGCGTCGGCATGGGCCGCGACCAGATGAACGAGACGGAGCTGGCCTTCGTCTACGAAAAGAACCTCAAGGTGATTCCGACCGCCGCCACCGTGCTGGCCGCCAGCATGCGCGGCGCAGCGGGCCCGGCTCCGGAGATGCCGGCCGGCCACCGCCCCAGCCAGATCAACTTCCTGATGGTCGTGCATGGCGAGCAGAAGGTCGAACTGCACAAGCCGCTGAGCGCCACGGGCACCTACACCGCCCAGGGCCGCACCGTCGGCGCCTATGACAAGGGCCCGGGCAAGGGCGCGGTGATCCTCAACGAAACCGTCTGGACGGACGACAAGGGCGAAAAGGTCGCCACCCTGACCAGCTCCACCTTCGCCCGCGGCGACGGCGGCTTCGGCGGCCCGTCGGAAGGCGCGCCCGAACCGCACGTGGTGCCGACCCGCGCGCCGGACATCTCGGTCGACTTCGACACCCGCGACGACCAGGCCCTGCTCTATCGGCTGAACGGCGACCGCAACCCGCTGCACTCCGATCCGGACGTCGCCAAGAAGGCCGGCTTCGACAAGCCGATCCTGCACGGCCTGTGCACCTACGGCATCACCTGCCGCGCGATCCTGCAGGAAGTCGTGAACTTCGATCCCGACCAGATCTACTCGCACCAGGCCCGCTTCTCGGCCCCGGTGATCCCCGGCGACACCATCACCGTGGACATCTGGAAGGACGGCAAGAACATCTCGTTCGAAGCCCGGGTTAAGGCCCGCAACGCCACCGTCATCAAGAACGGCCTGACGGTCCTGCGGTAGGGATTTCCTCCCCCATTGATGGGGGAGGGGGACCGGCGAAGCCGGTGGAGGGGGCGAGACTGGCTCTAAGCTAGCGGCTCAGCCCCCTCCCCCCCCTTCGGGCGGCCCCCCTCCCCCGCTTCGCAGGGGAGGAAAATATCGCTAGAGGGTCGCCATGACCCGTAGCTTCAGCATTGTCGCCGGCCTGGCCCTGGCCGCCGGCCTCGCGGCCTGCGCCGCCACCAAGACCGCCGACGCGCCGCCCGTGGACGAGAGCCTGGCCGCGCCGCTCAATCCGCTGCCCACCGACCTGACCGGCTATCTCGCCGAGGGCGACCTCAATGGCGCGGCCCTGCTCGGACCGCCGCCGGCGCCGCAGAGCCTGACCGGCCAGGCCGACCGCGCCCGCTACGAAGAGACCCGCGCCCTGGCAGGTTCGCCGCGCTGGAAGCAGGCAATCGTCGAGAACGACCTGTGGGGCGGCGGGGCGCTGAAGCAGTACGCCTGCAAGCTGGGCGTCTCGATCGACGAGAAGCAGACCCCGACCGCGCTGAAGATCATGCACCGCGTCGAACTCGACGTGCGCACGATCGGCAAGCCGGCCAAGGACCACTATGACCGCCCGCGCCCGATGATCGGCGACGACAAGCCGATCTGCATCCCGCGCGAGGACTGGATGAAGACCAACGCCTCCTACCCCTCCGGGCACTCGATGACGGGCTGGGCCTGGGCGCTGATCCTGGCCGAGCTGGCCCCGGCCAAGGCCGACGACATGCTGGGCGTCGGCAAGCAGATCGGCGAGAGCCGAATCATCTGCGGCGTGCACTACGCCAGCGACATCGAGGCCGGCCGCACCCTGGCCAGCGCCATGGTCGCGCGGCTGCACGGCGATCCGCAGTTCCAGGCCGACATGAAGAAGGCCCGCGGCGAGATCGCCCGCGCCAAGACCGCGCCGGGTGGCTGCGCCGCCTAGGGTCGCAGCGCCCGATAGAGGACGGTCGGACGCATCGGATCGTCCTCGGCATGCCCGGGGCCGGGAAAGTCGCTCAGCTCCGCGTCGTAAGCCATGCCGAGCCGCTCCATCACCCCGCGCGAGCGCAGGTTGATCGCCGCGGTGATGGCGTCGATCTCGGGCAGGTCCAGGCGGGTGAAGCCGTCCTGCAGCACCGCGGCGGCGGCCTCGGTCGCATAGCCGTGGCCCCAGGCCTGCCGGCTCAGCCGCCATCCCATGTCGATGAACGGCGGGACCGGCAGCTCCTCGAACGACGGCATCAGACCGCAGGAACCGACGAAGGCGCCGTCCGACCGCCGCTCGATCGCATAGCGGCCCATGCCGAGCCGGGCGAAGGCGTCGTGGGCGCGCTGCATGTAGGCGCGGGCGCGTTCGCGGGTCAGCACCCCGCCCAGCCAGCGCATGACCTCCGGATCGCGGGACATCGCCGCGAACGGCTCCAGGTCCTCCTCGCGCCACTGGCGCAGGACCAGACGCTCGGTCTCGAGCCTCACCGGCGGGCCACGTAGACGACGTGACGGTTCAGCGGATGGTCCGCCGCCAGGTTGGGATGATCAAAGTCGCGGGCCGGATCGGCGACCATGCCGATCTTCCGCATCACGCCCTGCGAGGCCAGGTTGGTGTCGGCGGTGAAGGCGAGGAACTCGTCCTGGTCGAGGTTGGCGAACGCCCAGTCGAGCACTGCCCGGGCCGCCTCGCTGGCGTAACCCTGCCCCCACGCCGCCGGAATGAGCCGCCATTCGATCTCGGTCGCTGGGCTCACCGGCAGGGCCTCGTTGACGCAGGCCAGGCCGGTCATGCCGATGAGCCGGCCGTCGGATTTGCGCTCCACCGCCCAAGGCCCCCAGCCATGCTCGGCGATCTGGGCGTTGAACCGGTCGAGCAGCGCGTCGCTGCCGGCGCGGTCGAGCGTTCCGCCCAGCCACGCGCCGACCTGCGGATCGCCGTTCAGGGCGGCGAAATCGGCTCGGTCCTCTTCGCGGTAGGCGCGAAGGATCAGGCGCTCGGTCTGGATCATGCGCCCGAGGTTACATGATCCAGACGCGGCGTCGCTAGACGGGGCGCGGACCGGCCAGGGCGCCGTAGAGATCGGTGCGGCGGTCGCGGAAGAAGCCCCAGGCGGCGCGGTGGGTGGCCAGGAAATCCAGATCGAAGGTCGCCTGGACGATGCCCTCCTCCGACCCCAGCTCGGAAACCAGGTCGCCGCGATGGTCGGCGATGAAGGACGAGCCGTAGAAGGCCTGGCCGCCGGTCGGATAGCCGTCCCAGGGCTCGAAGCCGATGCGGTTGGCGCCGACCACGGGGATGACGTTGGAGACCGCATGCCCCTGCATGGCGCGCCGCCACGGCAGGGCGGTGTCCAGGGTCGGGTCGTGCGGCTCGGACCCGATGGCGGTCGGATAGAGCAGGATCTCGGCGCCCAGCAGGGCCATGGCGCGGGCGCACTCGGGGTACCATTGGTCCCAGCAGATGCCGACGCCGATCTTGCCGAAGCGGGTGTCCCAGACCTTGAAGCCGGTGTCGCCCGGTCGGAAGTAGTACTTCTCCTGGTAGCCGGGGCCGTCCGGGATGTGGCTCTTGCGGTAGACGCCCATCAGCGAGCCGTCGGCGTCGATCATCACCAGGCTGTTGAAGTAGTGCGGGCCTTCGCGCTCGAAGATCGAGACCGGGATCACGACGCCGAGCTCCGCCGCCAGCGGAGCCAGCTCGGTGACACAGGGATGCTCGCGCCACGGGTAGGCGCCCGCGAACCAGTGCTCTTCCTGGGTGACGCAGAAGTACGGGCCCTGGAACAGCTCCGACGGCAGGATCACCTGGGCGCCCTTGGCGGCCGCCTCACGGATGAAGGCCTTGGTCTTCTCGATGTTGGCCGCCATGTCCATGCCGTAGGAGGTCTGGATCGCGGCGACGTTGATCGTGCGGGCCATCAGGCGGGCTCCTGCTGAGTGATGCAGTGGAAGGATCCGCCGCCCGTGAGGACGGCGGTGGACGGCAGGCCGATGACCTTGCGGTCGGGGAACACGCTTTCCAGCGCCTGCAGCGCCAGGTCGGCGGCCTGGCCCTCGCCGTAGGTCGGCATGATCACCGCGCCGTTGGCGATGATGAAGTTCATGTGGCTGGCCGGCGCGGCCTTGCCCTCGACGCCCTCGATCCAGCCGGGCGAAGGAACCCGCACGACCTTCAGCTTGCGGCCCTCGGCGTCGGTGGCCTCGGCCAGGCGCCGCGCGGCGTCGTCATAGGCCTCGAGGTTCACGTCGCCGCGACCGAAGCCGATCGGGCAGACCGCCACGCCGGGCGCGACGAAGCGGGCGAGATTGTCGACGTGGCCGTCGGTATGGTCGTTGGCCAGACCCTCGCCCAGCCAGATGGTCTTGGTCGCGCCGAACGCCTGGGCGAACGCCGCCTCCGCGGCAGCCTGCGTCCAGCCGGCGTTGCGATTGGGATTGAGCACGCACTGGCCGGTGGTCAGCACCGTGCCGGCGCCGTCGTGGTCGACCGCGCCGCCCTCCAGGATGAAGTCGTGCTGGTTCAGCGTCACGCCCGACGCGGCGGCGATCTGGCCGGCGACCTCGTCGTCGTGCGGGAAGTCGTACTTGCCGCCCCAGCCGTTGAAGCGGAAGCCCTGGGCGACGTCGGCGCCGCCCTTCTTGGCGAAGATCGGCCCGGTGTCGCGCAGCCAGACGTCGCCGAAGCGGCCGGGCACGATCTCGATTCCGGCGACGTCGCCGAGCATCCGGCGGGCGGCGGCCTCGCCCTCGTCGCTGCCGGTCATCAGGCGCACGCGTTCCCCGCCCGGGCCGGCCAGGGCGCGGGCCAGCGCGGCGACCTCCTGCTGAGCGTCGGCGAGGTATTCCTCCCAGAGGCCCTCGTCATGGCTGGGGAAGCCCAGCCACATGGCGCGGTGCGGAGCCCATTCGGCGGGAACGAGAACGGTCATGGCTGCCTTCATCTAGTGAACGCGCGCAGATGGGCGGGCGCGGCCCCCCCGTCAAGCGTCGCATAGAAAAAGGGCGGCCCGTCGCCGAGCCGCCCCTTCCGATCTGGCTCTAAGCCCGAAGCCTTAGAACTTGTACTTCGCGCCGATCTTGATCTGCCACAGCGAGTTCTCGCTGCGCAGGAACGGCTTCACCGGCTGCTGGAAGGCGCCGCCGACGCCCGTGCCCGAGTAGGTGTAGGTCGCGCCCGGAGCCGCGCAGGCGCCGGCAGCGCCCGCTCCGCACTGGACATTCACCACCGGCACGCCGCGGTAGAAGTCGTACTGCTCGACGATGCCCCACTCGTCGTTGAGCAGGTTCCCGAGGTTCTCGATGTCCATGTAGACCTCGAGCTTGGCGCCGTTCGGGAAGAACGCCGGCAGTTCCTGGCTGATGCGCAGGTCGACCGTGGTCACGTCCGGATTGTTGTAGGCGTTCCGCGGCACGATCTTGCCCGCGTAGCCGATCAGGCCCGACTGCTGCAGGAAAGCGTTGAACGCCGCCACGTCGAAGCCGGCCGCGTAGTTGACGCGCGGGTCCGAGGTCGCGGTGACCTGGCCGCCCGCCGCCGCCGGCACATAGAGCAGGGCGTTCGACGAGGCCTGGCGACCCGAGAAGCTCGAAACCGAGTTGCCGAAGTCGTTGTCAAAGCCGCTCGTGGCGCTGTTCGCGAAGGTGTAGCTGAACGGCAGACCCGTGCGGCTTTGCGCGAACATGCGGATCGAGGTCTGGTTGTCGCCGAAGAACTTGCGGGCGTACGAAACGTCGAACGCAAAGCGCTCGCGGATCTCGTAGTCCGAGCGCGCCGCCGGCGGGTTCTGGACGTCCGACGAGGCGAACCGGGTGTAGCTCGACTGAGCGATCGAGCTGGTCATCGGGTTGGCGTCGGTCGAGTCGGTGTGGGTGTAGATGAACTTGCCGCCCAGACCTTCCAGGAAGCCTTCGTTCCACTCCTTGGCGATGGTGATCGCGTAGGATTCCGAGCCGCCCTTGTCGGTGTTGGCCAGCATCAGGTCGTACGAGTTGCCGGTGGTGTCGCCGATCGTGTTGCGACCGTAGACCGGGCGACCGTCCGGCGCGGTGCCGATCTGCTTGGCCCGCAGGTCTGTCCAGTACAGCGCGTTCTGGTTCGACATCCGCACGTAGTCGGCCTGGACCAGCCAGCCGTCGCCGAAGCGGCCGAGGTCGAACTCGTAGCCGACCGACAGATTGCCCTTCCAGGTCACGGGGATCTGGAACGACGGGCTGACGACGTTGGTATTGCCGCCGCGCGGGACAAAGACGCAGCCGTTGGGGGCTTTGGTGATATCGACGTTAGTCAGGTTGGCGCCGGTGCAACTGGCGTTGACCTGGTTGACGCCGTTGTTCGAGAAGGCGTTCGACACCCAGACGTTCAGGCCGGTCGACGAGAAGCCACCAAAGCCGCCGGAGACGCGCAGACGATCGGTCGGAGACCAGTTGAACGACGCCCGCGGCAGCACGACGAACTTGCCGTCGAGGTTCTGCTGGTTGGAGAAGCCGTTCCGCGACTCGAACGCCGAGTTGTAGGTCGGCATGTCGTCCATCGAGTACGAGTCGATTCGGAAGCCGGCCAGGACGTCGAGGTTCGGCAGGATCTGGATGCGATCTTCGGCGTAGGCGCTGGTCAGGCGATAACCGAAGGTGGCCGCGCCGAGACGGGCGGTGCCGAGGGTCGCCGGAACCGTGCCGCCGTTCGGATCTACGCCGCCGGTCAGGGTGAAGCCTGACGCGATCTTGTTCAGGTAGTTGGCGTAGCTCGAGAAGGTGTAGCTGCCGAGCGAGTTGGCGACGAACACGTTGAACATGTCGACTTGCTCGCTGCGCACGCCGGCCATGAAGTCATGGATGCCGTAGTGGTAGCGGGCGATCGCCTCGACCGTGTCGACCTTCACGTTCAGATAGTTGTCGTGACGGTTGATGTCGGCGCCGTAGCGGAACTGGGCGTTGCCCGCGCCCGGCAGGACGCCCGGCATGTCGTTCACGGTGACGTCGACCTGGCCGACGCTCAGGCCGCCGAGCGGCAGCTGCTGGGTGTCGGTTTCCTTGCGCGAGACGCGCAGCTCGGTGGAGAAAGCGTCCGTCCACTGCGAGTTCAGCTGGGCGGTATAGACCGTCAGCTCCTCGATCTTGTTGTAGTCGTTGGTCTCCAGGCCGATCCGCGGCTGGGTGACGCTGTTGCCCTGGGCGAAGGTCGAGGTGACCGAGCCGTTCAGCGAATTGCCCGACGTGCTCTGCCAGGTGAACTCGGCGCGGTGGTTGTCGGCGATGTTCCAGTCGATCTTGACGAGCTTCTTCTCGTCCTCGACCGGGAAGGCGCCGGACAGGAAGTTGCCGGGGTCGTAGCCATAGATGCGCTGAGTGTCGGCCTGGAACTGGTCGACCGCGCCCGTCGTGATGCGCGGAATGATCACCGAGGCGCCGGAGCCGACCGGCCCCTCGTCGAAGCCCAGTTCGCCGTCGAATTTTTCGTAGGCCGCGAAGAAGAACAGCCTGTCCTTGATGATCGGACCGCCGAGCGAGAAGCCCCAGGTCTTTTCCTCGAAGGCCGAGCCGGCCGGCTTGCCGCGGATGGTGTCGCCCTGGAAGTCGCGACCGGTCTTCTCACCCCAAAGCGAGCCCGAGAAATCGTTGCCGCCCGACTTCAGCACGGCGTTGATCTGGCCGCCGGTGAAGCCGTTGTTGATCGGGCTGTAGGGCGCGATCGAGACATTGACCGCGCCGACCGCGTCCAGCGGGAAGGGCGAACGCTGCGTCGGATAGCCGTTGCCGTTCAGGCCGAAGTCGTCGTTCTGGCGGACGCCGTTGACGGTCAGCTGGTTGAAGCGGGTGTTGGTGCCCGCGAAGGACAGCGCGTCCTGGTTCGAGACGTCGATGGTCGCGAACGGGTCGAGACGGGCGAAGTCCTTGATGTCGCGGCTGATCGACGGCAGCGATTCGATCGCCGCGGCCGAGAAGTTCGTCGACGGGCCGCCCTGGCTCGGCGCGGCCAGCGCGCCGGTCACCACCAGCTCTTCGACCGCCGCGGAGCCCGCGCGGAACATGTCGAGCTGGACGTTCGCCGGGTCGCCGACGCCGATGCTCTGCAGAGTCGCCTGGCTGCGTTCGAAATCCGTCGCAGTGGCGACGATGCGGTACGGACCGCCGACCCGCAGGCCCCGCGCCGAGAAGTAACCGTCGGCGCCGGTGACCGAGGTCGAGGTGGCGCCGGTCGGGACGTGAGTCACCGTAACCGTCGCGCCGGCCACGCCCGCGCCGTTTTCGTCCGTAATCTGACCACGCACCGAGCCAGTGGTTTCCTGCGCGTACACCGCGCTGGACATGGCGCACACGAGCGCGGTCAGCGCCGCGCCGCCGGCGAGCCTATTCATCATTCGCATTGAGATCCCCTAATCATCGGGAATGGGATGAACGCAGGGTCCAGGCCCCCCACTCCTGGTGGTCCCTATAGCCGGGAAAATTCGCCCGTGGGTGACGGAATCGTGACGGCTTGGTCACTTGACGTGACGGACGCCAAATAACCCGGCGCCTGTCGCTTTACAGACACGCCGGGCCGCGCAAATTTCCGCCCATTCGCGACCCATGAGGCGACCTTGGCCAGCAACCCACTGTCAGCGCACGGAATCGAACGCCATTGGCGGGCGGTGCTGATGATCACCCTGGCGCTGACCGCCGTGCGCATGGTCGCGCTGTTCGCCACCCCGCTGGAACTCTATCCCGACGAAGCCCAGTACTGGCTTTGGTCGCGCACCCTCGACTGGGGCTACTATTCCAAACCACCGATGGTGGCGTGGCTGATCTGGGCGACGACCTCGATCGGCGGCGACGCCGAGCCCTGGGTCCGGTTCTCAGCGCCGCTGCTGCACGCTGTGACCACCTTCTGCGTGTTCGCGATCGGCCGGCGGCTCTACGATTCGACCACCGGCTTCGCCGCCGCGGTGCTCTATCTGCTGATGCCGGCGGTGCAGTTGTCCTCGCTGGTCGCCGCCACCGACGCCCCGCTGCTGATGTTCCTGGCCATGGCGCTGCTGGCCTATGTCGAGATGCCCGCCGGCGACACGCGCCGCCGGCTGTGGCTGGCCGCCGGCTTCGGCGCGGCGCTGGGCCTGGCGTTCCTCTCCAAGTACGCAGCGGTGTACGGACTGATCGGCCTGGCCCTGCACCTGGCGTTGTCGCCCGACGCCCGCCGGATCTGGACTCTGACCTCGGCGCTCGCGGCCCTCGCCGCGCTGCTGGCGATCCTGGCCCCCAACCTGATTTGGAACGCGGCGCACGGCTTCTCGACCGTCCAACACACCGCAGCGAACGCCAACTGGAGCGGACACCAGCTATTCAACCTCACCGAGCTCGGCGACTTCCTGGCCTCGCAGTTCGGGGTGTTCGGGCCGATCCCATTCGCGGTGCTGCTGGGCGGCGCAGCGGTGCTGGCCTTCCGCCGCCGACTGCAGCCGGCCGACGTGCTGCTGCTGTGCTTCGCGCTGCCGGCCATCCTGATCGTCACCGGCCAGGCGTTCATCAGCCGCGCCAACGCCAACTGGTCGGGGGCCGGCTACGTTCCCGGCGTGATCGTGGTCGCCGCCTGGCTGCTGCGCTGGCGCGCCCGCGGGTGGCTGATCGCGGCGCTGGCGCTGCAGGGTGCGGTGGCGGCGGTGTTCCTGGCCTGCGTGCTCAACACCGGCTTCGCCGACCGCGTGGGGCTGTCGAACGCGTTCAAGCGCGCCAAGGGCTGGGAGCAGATGACCGAGTCCATCGCCAACCGCGCCATGCGCGAGCCGCCCGGTACGCTGAGCGCCATCGCCGTCAACGACCGCTTCCTGTTCAACGCCGCCGCCTACTACGGCCGCGAGTACTTCGGCCAGAACGGCGAGCCGCCGCTGAAGATGTGGGTGCGCGAGGCGCATCCGCAGAACCAGGCCGAGACGGTCGCCCCGCTGGCTGCAGCCGAGGGCAAGCGGGTGCTGGCGGTCAGCCTGGAGCAGGTGTTCCTGGACGAGATGAAGGCCGACTTCCGCGCCACCTCGGACGAGGAGATCGTCAGCATCTGGCTGGACCGCAAACGCAAGCGCAAGGCCGAGCTGTTCATCGCCGAGGGCTTTGCGCCGGCCCCCCGCGATCCGATCACCGGTAAGCCGATCCCCAAACAGCCTTGAGCGCCCGATCGCGGCCGCAGCCGATGCTATAGGCCTCGTAGTTGACGGGATTCTTCTTGGCGTAGTCCTGGTGATAGGCCTCGGCCGGCCAGAACTTGCCGCCGGTCAAGATGCGGGTGGCGACCGGCTTGCCGAGGGTCTTGGCGACCTGCGCCTTCACCGCCTGGGCGGTTGCGGTCTCGGTGCTGTCCGCCACGAACACCGCGGTCGTGTAGGACGGCCCGCGGTCGCAGATCTGGCCGCCGGCGTCGGTCGGGTCGATGTGGTGGAAGAAGCCGTCGACCAGCTTGGCATAGCTGATCTTGGCCGGGTCGTAGGTGACCTTCACCGCTTCGAGATGACCGCGATGGTTCTGGTAGGTGGGGTTCGGCATGGCGCCGCCGGCATAGCCGGAGACGGCGCTGGTCACGCCGGGCAGACCCTCCATCGCCTTCTCGGTCGACCAGAAGCAGCCGCCGGCGAAGACGGCGGTCTTCAGGGCCGCGGCCTCGGAGACCTCGGCGAGCGAAAGGGTGGCGATCGCCGCCACCGCGGCGGCGCGAAACAGCTTCATCGCATTCCATCCTGGCGCGGCCGATGGGCCGCAGACAGTAGAAATACGCGCCGACCGCCCCGCCGGATGCGCCCTAGACCGCGACCTCGAAGGCCGCCTCGGTCTTGGCCTTCACTTCGTCGAGCGTGACGCCGGGCGCCAGCTCGATGAGCTTCACCGGGGTCTTGCCGCGGTTGATCTCGAACACGCCGAGTTCGGTGATCAGCAGGTCGACGACGCCGGCGCCGGTCAGCGGCAGGCTGCATTCCGTCAGCAGCTTAGGCGCGCCCGACTTCTCGCAGTGGTCCATGACCACGACGACGCGCTTGACGCCCGCCACCAGGTCCATGGCCCCGCCCATGCCCTTGACCATCTTGCCGGGCACCATCCAGTTGGCCAGGTCGCCGTTCGCCGCCACCTGCATGCCGCCCAGGATCGACAGGGCGATATGGCCGCCGCGGATCATCGCGAACGAGTCGGCGCTGGAGAAGTAGGACGAGCTCGGCAGCTCGGTGATGGTCTGCTTGCCGGCGTTGATCAGGTCGGCGTCTTCCTCGCCCTCATAGGGGAAGGGGCCCATGCCGAGCATGCCGTTCTCGCTCTGCAGCGTCACGTGCATGCCGTCGGGAATGTAGTTGGCGACCAGGGTCGGGATGCCGATGCCCAGGTTCACATAGAAGCCGTCGCGCAGTTCCTTGGCGGCGCGGGCGGCCATCTCGTCACGGGTCCAGGCCATCTTACGCGCTCGCCTTCTCTTCGCGGGGACGCGTGGTCACGCGCTCGATGCGCTTCTCGTAGACCGCGCCCTTGACGATGCGGTCGACGAAGATGCCGGGGGTGTGGATGTGGTCCTTGTCGATCGAGCCGATCGGCACGAGGTTCTCGACCTCGGCGACCGTGACCTTGCCGGCCGTGGCCATCATCGGATTGAAGTTCCGGGCGGTCTTTCGATAGACGAGGTTGCCCTCGGCGTCGCCGGTGTGGGCCTTGACGATCGAGAGGTCGGCGGTAAGGCCGCGCTCCATCACATAGGTCTCGCCGTCGAAGTCGCGGACTTCCTTGCCCTCGGCCACCAGGGTGCCGACGCCGGTCTTGGTGAAGAAGGCGGGGATGCCGGCGCCGCCGGCGCGGATGCGCTCGGCCAGGGTGCCCTGCGGATTGAATTCCAGCTCCAGCGCGCCCGACAGGTAGAGCTGCTCGAACAGCTTGTTCTCGCCGACATAGGACGAGATCATCTTCTTGATCTGGCCGCTCTCGAGCAGGACGCCGAGGCCGAAGCCGTCGATCCCGCAATTGTTGGACACCACCGTCAGGTTTTTGACGCCGGATTCCTCGATCGCGCCGATCAGGTTCTCGGGGATGCCGCAGAGGCCGAAGCCCCCGGCCATGATGGTCATGCCGTCAAAGAGCAGCCCGGCGAGGGCGTCCACGGCGTCGTTGCGGGTCTTTCCAGCCATGAGGCCCCTTTAAGCTGCCAGCGCGTCGTTGAGAACAGGGTCAGGTGAAAAAATTCATCAGATGGCGAAGAATTACTCAGCGAGGGCCTTGGGCGACTTCTTCAGCACGTCGGCCGCCTCCTGGTTGCCGGCCTCGCCCTCCTTGCGGGGACGGGAGAACGGCTCCGGCGTCGGGGTCTGCGTGTTGCCGCGCATCAGCCAGCGGCCCTCGGCGAGACCGCCGGCGACCTGCAGCTCCAGCCGCTCGGTGTCGCGGCGGCGGACGTCGCGGGTGATCTCGGCGGCCTCGACCTCGTCGACGCCCATTTCGATGAGGACGTTCTTGCCGAACGCCAGGGCGGACTCGAAGGTCTCGCGGATCTGGTAGTCGACGCCGGCCTTGATCAGCCGCAGCGAGTGGCCGCGGTCGAACGCCCGGACGAACAGCTTGGCCAGCGGGAACTCGGCCTTGACCAGCTCGACGATCTTGTCGGCGACCTCGGGCTTGTCGACGCAGACCAGGATCGCCTCGGCATTGGTCGCGCCCGAAGCGCGCAGCACGTCGAGCCGGGTGCCGTCACCGTAATAGACCTTGAAGCCGAAGGTGCCGGCGGCGCGGATCATCTCGACGTCGGTCTCGATCAGCGAGACCTCCATGCCGCGGGCCAGCAGCGGCTGGCTGACCACCTGGGCGAAGCGGCCGAAACCGATCATCAGCACGCGGCCTTCGAGGTTGGCGGCCAGCTCGACCCCGTCCATGGATTCCTTGGGCGGCGGCAGCACCCGGTTCAGCACGATCACCACCAGCGGGGTCAGCGCCATGGACATGATCACGATGGCGGTCATCGCCGCGCTGGTGCGCCCGTCCATGACCCCGGCGGCGACGGCCGCGGCATAGAGCACGAAGGCGAACTCCCCGCCTTGGGCGAACAGCGCCGCGCGCTGGATCGCCTCGGTGTTGCCGGCCTTGAACAGCCGCGCGACGCCGTAGATGCCGGCCGCCTTGACGATCATGAAGGCCAGGACGCCCAGCACGATCAGGCCCCACTCCGCGGCCACCACCGACAGGTCGAGCGACATGCCGACGCTGAGGAAGAACAGGCCCAGCAGGATGCCGCGGAACGGCTCGATGTCGGCCTCGAGCTGGAAGCGGAAGGTCGATTCCGACAGCAGCACCCCGGCCAGGAACGCGCCCATGGCCATCGACAGTCCGCCCCACTGCATGAACAGCGCGGTGCCCAGGACCACCAGCAGCGCGGCGGCGGTCATGATCTCGCGCGCGCCGGTGCGGGCCAGGATCTGGAAGAACGGGTTCAGCAGCCAGCGGCCGGCCGCGATCACCACGGCGATGCAGCCGAGGCCGATCAGCAGGCCGAGCCAGACCGGACGGCCGCTCTCGACCGCCCCGCCGCTCATCGAGCCGAGCACGACCACCAGCGCCAGCAGCGGCACCACGGCCAAATCTTCAAGCAGCAGGATCGAGACCGCGCGTTGGCCGGCCTCGGTCGAGGTCTCGCCGCGCTCGTCGAGCATTTTCATGATTACGGCGGTGGAGGAGAGCACGAAGCCGCTGGCCCCGATCACCGCCGCGGCCGGCGGCAACCCGCCAAGGATGGCGACGCCGGAGAGCAGCACGCAGCAGACCAGCACCTGGGCCGCGCCGAGACCGAAGATCTCGCCGCGCAGGCTCCACAGCTTGCTGGGCCGCATCTCCAGCCCGATCAGGAACAGGAACAGCACCACGCCGAGCTCGGCGACGTGCAGGATCGCTTCAGGATCGGCGAACAGCTTGAGCCCGAACGGACCGATCACCAGGCCGGCGGCCAGGTAGCCGAGCACCGATCCCAGCCCCAGCTTGCGGAACAGGGGCACGGCCACGACGCCGGCCGCCAGCAAGGCGACAGCGTGCCCAAGATTCATCCCCGCAGCTTCTGCCGCCATCGACGCTCCAATACGCTTCGCCGCCCCTCCGAGCGGGGAGGCTCTCGCGCGTATGTGGTGTCAAAAGCCCCCCCGGCGCAACGGGGGCCGCCGCCGGAGCGGCGCGAGAGGCGGGCCTGCCCGGCGAAGGGGCAGGCCCGCGCCCGGTCAGCCCGTATAGGGCCGCAGCACGATCTCGACGCGGCGGTTCTTGGCCCGGCCGGCGTCGGTCGAGTTGTCGGCGATCGGCTGGCTCGACCCGCGGCCCTCGACATAGAGGCGGTCGCGCAGCACGCCGCCACGTCCGGTCAGGTAGTCGGCGACCGACAGGGCGCGGCGCTCGGAGAGCGTCTGGTTGTAGTCGGCGCGGCCGGTGGAGTCGGCGTGGCCGATCACGTCGACCAGGGTCTGCGGATAGTTGTTCAGGCTGCGCGCCACGTCGTCGAGGGCGCCGTAGAACTGCGGCTGGATGTCCGAGCGGTCGAAGCCGAAGGTCACGTCGCTGGGCATCTGCAGGACGATGTTGTCGCCCTGGCGCTGAACCTCGACGCCGCTGCCGGCCAGTTCGCGGCGCAGTTCGGCCTGCTGGCGGTCCATGTAGTTGCCGACGCCGGCCCCGGCGAGCGCGCCGATGCCGGCCCCGATCAGCGCATTCTTGCGGCCCTGCTCGCTGCGATTGGTGTTGGTCAGATAGCCCAGCGCCGCCCCGCCCAGCGCGCCGGCGATCGCGCCGGTGCCGGAGTTGTTGCGGACGACCTGTCCGGTGTAGGGGTCGGTGGTGGTGCAGGCGGCAAGCGCGCCTGCCCCCAGGATACAAGCCCCGAGGGCGGTCAGTTTGCGCATAAGCGATCTCCTCGATCGTGAAACTCAGGTGCGAACGCGAGCGCTACGGTCAAGGTTCCCGCGAGCCGGGACGAAGGTTCAAACGTGACGACAGAGACAATCAAGCCGGTTTCGTTCAAGCGTTTCGACGGCGACTTCGACGGCTTTTCCCACGATCTGGGCGGTTCGTTCGCGCGCTACGGGTTCGCGGTGATCTCCGACCACGACCTGCCGCAGGCCCGGATCGAGGCGGCGCTAGCCGCCACCAAGGCCTTCTTCGCCCTGCCCGAAGAGGTCAAGCGCGCCTATGTCGTCGGGGTTGGCGGCCAGCGCGGCTACACGCCGTTCGGCATCGAGACGGCCAAGGACGCCAAGCACTTCGACCTCAAGGAATTCTGGCACATGGGCCGCGACCTGCCGCCCGGCCATCCGTTCCGCGACTTCATGCCCGACAATGTCTGGCCGGCCGAGGTTCCCGAGTTCCACAGCGAGATCGCCTGGCTGTTCAATGCGCTGGACGGCATGGGCCGTCAGGTGCTGGAAGCCATCGCCGTCTATCTGAAGCTGGACCGACAGTTCTTTGGTCCGACCGTGAACTTCGGCAACTCGATCCTGCGGCTGCTGCACTATCCGCCGGTGCCGAAGGACGGGCCCAACATCCGCGCCGGCGCGCACGAGGACATCAACGTCATCACCCTGCTGCTGGGGGCCGAGGAGGCCGGCCTGGAAGTCCTGGACCGCGACGGCCAGTGGCTGGCGATCAACCCGCCGCCCGGCTCCGTCGTCTGCAACATCGGCGACATGCTGCAACGGCTGTCCAACCACGTGCTGCCCTCGACGACCCACCGGGTGGTCAATCCGGCGCCGGAGCGCCGCGGCTTCGCCCGCTACTCCACGCCGTTCTTCCTGCATTTCAACCCGGACTACGAAATCCGCACCCTGCCAGGTTGCATCACCCCCGAGCATCCCGACCGCAGCCCGGCCCCGATCACCGCCGACGAGTTCCTCAAGGAACGTTTGCGCGAGATCAAGCTTCTATAGGCGGAAGCCGCCCCGCCGCGCCGGAGGGTCGGTTTTCGCCACGCCCGACGCCATCGCTGCAAAAAATCCCCACGCTTGACAGTTTTCCACAACTGATCGACCAAAGGTTGCCGAACGGCGTTCGGAAAAAGACGGAAACTTAACCGCGCCGCCCGATCGTGGGCGCAAGGACGCGGCCCGGGGGATCAACATGTCCAAGCCTGTATCGGCCTCACAGGCCGAGGCTGCGCGGCTGGCCGCCATCGCCACGCTTGATCTGGACGAGCTGAAGCCGACCTTCGAGCGGATCGGCCGCCTGGCGCGCGCCTTCGCCCGGCTGGACCTGGGCGACGTGGTGATGGTCGGGGCCGAGCGCACCTGGCACGCCAGCGTCGGGCCCAGCTGGACCGACGAGCAGATCTGCCAGGACCAGTCGTTCTCGGAGGTCGTGGTCGGCGAGGACCAGTTGCTGTGGGTCGCCGACGCCCTGTCCGACGCCCGGTTCTGCGGCCATCCGCACGTCGTCGGGCCCGAGGCCGTGCGCTTCTACGCGGGCGCCCCGATCCGCCTGGCCGACGGCCAGCCGATCGGCGTGGTCTGCGTCGCCAGCCGCGGCCCGCACGCCTACGACAGCGAGTTGGCGAGCTATCTGATCGACCTGGCCGCCATCGCCTCGAACGAGTGCTCGCGCCACCACGCCCAGCGCGACCTGGTGAAGTACGCCGGCGAGGCGGAGGCCGCGAACAAGGCCAAGAGCGAGTTTCTCGCCAATATGAGCCACGAGATCCGCACGCCGCTGAACGGGGTGATGGGCATCGCCGGCGCGCTGGCCAAGACGCCGCTCAACCAGCATCAGGCCGATATGGTCGACCTGATCGAAACCTCGGCCCAGACGCTGGAAGCGCTGCTGACCGACATCCTCGATCTGGCGCGGATCGAGGCCGGCCGCATCGAGATCCGGCCCGAGCCGTTCGACATGACGACCTCGGTGAGCGCCTGCGCGGCGCTGTTCGAGGCCACCGCCCAGGCCAAAGGCCTGGAGCTGATGGTCGAGATCGAGCCCTACGCCCAGGGCGCGTTCGAGGGCGACGGCCCGCGCATCCGCCAGATCCTGACCAACCTGCTCGGCAACGCCATCAAGTTCACGTCCGAGGGCGAGGTTCGGCTGACCGTCGCCGCCCGTCGCGACGAGACCACCACCCACCTGGCGTTCACCGTCGCCGACACCGGCATCGGCTTCGACGAGGCCACACGCCAGCGGCTGTTCGGGCGCTTTCAGCAGGCCGACGGCTCGATCACCCGCGAGTACGGGGGCACGGGCCTGGGCCTCGCCATCTCGCGCTCGCTGGCCGAGGCGATGGGCGGCGAACTGAGCGCCAGCGCCGTGGCCGGCAAGGGCGCGACCTTCGTCCTGACCCTGGAGCTGCCGCGTCGCCACGGGGCGGTCGAGATGTGGGGGGAGCACGAGGACGCGGTCGCCGAGGAGGCCGAGCTCGACGCCATGCGAGTGCTGCTGGCCGAGGACCACCCGACCAATCGCCGGGTGGTGGAACTGATCCTGGGCGCGGCGGGCGTTGAACTGATCTCGGTCGAGAACGGGGCGGAGGCGGTGGACGAGGCCGCCCGCAGCGCCTTCGACCTGATCCTGATGGACATGCAGATGCCGGTGATGGACGGGCTGACCGCGATCTCGGCGATCCGCCGCCGCGAGGCGCGCGAAGGCCGCCGCACCCCGATCTACACCCTGACCGCCAACGCCATGCCCGAACATGCCGACGCCTCGGCGCGGGCCGGCGCCGACGGCCACGTGACCAAGCCGATCACCGCCGAGCGGCTGCTGCACGTGGTCGAGCAGGTCTGGGCCGAGAAGGCCGCGCGGGCCACGCAGGGCTCCAACGTCGTGGCGCTGCGCGCCTAGCGCGCGAAGATCCCCATCAGCTGCGGGCGGGCGAACACCGCCGGCGCCGCCTTCTGGGTGACATCCGGCAGCCAGAAGGTCAGCTCCGAGCCGGCGTTCAGGGTGGCGTTCAGCATCTGGGCGGCGATGGCCGCGTCGACCGGGCGGATCGAGCCTTCGACGATGCCGTCCGAGATCATCGAGGCGAAGCGGTCTGACACCCGGTCGGAGTGCGCGACCTGCTCGATGCGGATCTCTTCGGGCAGGGCCGAGAGCGCCGAGACCCGCAGCAGCGGGCCGTACTGCGACAGCTGGAACTCGGCCAGCGCCGCCGAAGCGCTGGAGATTCTCAGCCACTGGTCGCCTTCCAGCGCCATGGCCAGCCGCTGCACCCGGCGCATGACCTCGAAGGTGCGGTCGAAGCAGGCGACCACCAGGTCGTCCTTGGCGTCGTTGTGGTGATAGAACGAGCCCTTGGTGACGTTCAGCGCCTCGGAGATCTTGTTCACCGACGCGCCGCGATAGCCGCGCGAGTTGATCAGCCGCGTCGCCGCCAGCAGGAAGGTCTCGCGGCTCATCTCCGCGCCCTCGCTCGCCGCCAGCTCAGCCAGCGGCACCGGCGCCGGCGCCCAGCCCGCCCCCTCGACAGCCAGGCCGCCGACCAGGATGTCGAACACCCGCTCGCGCACCCGGCCGTAGTCCTCCGGATCGTACTTGTGCAGCCAGGCGCCCGACCAGAACAGCTGGGCCAGCAGCATGTGGGTGCGGGCGGTGCGGCGGCCGCGGTTGAGCCAGGCCAGCTCCGGCGCCTCGAACAGGGTGCGGACCTTGCGGAACACCTTGGCGAAGGCCTCGATCACCTGGGCACGGTGCGGGTCCTTCAGCGCCCGCACGTCGGCCAGGGTCGGCATCGGCGGCCCCTCGCCGATCGCCATCCGCCGCACGCGCTCAAAATAGAGCTCCAGCAGCTTGTGCAGCCGATCGGCCGGGGTCGGCTCGGCGACCGCGGTCTCGGCCGCCTCCTGCAGCCAGGTGATGCCGCGCATCATGCAGGCCGCGGCCAGGTCGTCCTTGCGCTTGAAATAGTAGGTGACGCTGGTGGTCGACAGGCCGACCGCGGCGGCGGCGTCGGCCAGGGTCAGGCCCTTCACGCCGCGCTGGTTCAAGAGGACGGTGGAGGCGTCAAGGATCGCGTCGCGCTTCTTTCGGAAGCGATCCGTCGCCCGCACGCCCTTACGTTCCGCCATCCGAGCCCCTGGCACGCCTTGAACCGCCCCTGCCCCCTTCTCTATCGCAAGCCCCTTGCCGCGCAAGGCGTCAGCCTGACGCGAACGGGTACGGCGAGATCGACTTCGTGAAGTCGTCGACCATCAGTGTACGGTTGATCGGCTCGGCCGCGCGCTGCGGGCAGGCCGGCCGCTCGCAGATCCGGCAGGCTGGGCCGATGGCGGTGGCGACCGGATCGCGCAGGTCGATGCCGCGCGAATAGACCAGCCGCTCGGCGAACTTCAGCTCGCAGCCCATGCCGATCGCCAGTTCGGTGTCGCCGGCCGCATAGGGCGTGGCGAAGCGGCTGACCGTCCGCGACAGGGTGAAGTAGCGCTGGCCGTCCGGCGTCTCGACGATCTGGGTCGCGATGCGGCCGGGCGTGCGGAAGCTGGCGTGGATGTTCCAGCGCGGACAGGTGCCGCCGAAGCGCGAGAACGGAAAGGTCGAGCCGGCGAAGCGCTTGGAGATGTTGCCGGCCGAATCCACCCGCAGCATGAAGAACGGCACGCCGCGCGCGCCGGGCCGCGCCAGGGTGGTCAGCCGGTGGCAGGCCTGCTCGAACGACACCCCGAAGCGGGCGCGGATCAGCTCGATGTCGTAGGCGCTGCGCTCGGCCGCCTCGTGGAAGGCCGCGTAGGGCATCATCACCGCCGCGGCCAGGTAGTTGGTCAGCGACACCTTCAGCAGGCCGCGGGTCGAACGGTCCGGCGGCCCCGAACGCTCGACCAGCGCGTCGAGCAGCGGGCCGTATTCGAGGATCGCCAGCTGATAGGCCTGGGCGAAGGCGCGGCCCTCGGCGGTCAGCGCCTCGGACAGGAACAGCCGCTTACGGTGGTGGTCGTAGCGGCGGACCGACTCCGGCAGCACCTCGACCGGCACCACCCGCACCGAGATGCCGTGCCGCCCCGCCAGCCGCTCGCGCGCGGAGATCGCGAAGTCGAGCGGTTCGCAGGCGAGGTCGGCGGTCAGCGCGTCGGCCGCCTCCTCCAGCTCGGCGAAGTAGTTCTTCTGGGCCTGGAAGAAGTCGCGCACCCAGTCCGAGGGCAGCACCGCCGGACCGCTCGATCCCTCCTCCGGGCGGCCGATGGCGCCCAGGTCGGTGAGCCGGCGCTGATCGAGATAGGCGCGGTAGAGGCGGACGATCGCTTCCGATACGCCCGGCGCGCTCTCGGCCACCTCGGCGATCTCGTGGCGGGCGACGCCGAGGTCGCGGAACATCTGGTCGGAGAACACCTCCGACAGGCCGGTGGCGCCGCCGTCCTCGGGGTCGGTCGCCAGGCTCTTGAGATCGAGGTCATAGGCCTCGGCCAGCCGCAGCAGCACCTGGGCGGTGACCGGCCGCTGGTTGCGTTCGAGCAGGTTGAGATAGCTGGGCGAGACCCCGAGATCCTCGGCCATCCGGGTCTGGGTGAGACCCAGGTCGCGGCGTAGGCGCTTGAGGCGCGCGCCGAGGAACAGCTTCCGGTCGGTGGTGGTCACTGCCATGCTGTCGGATTGTCACAGATTTACACCCTTTACAAGGTATCGCTGTGACAAGTGAGCCTTGTTGCACACCGCGGCCCCTTCGCCCCCGCCCCGCCAACGGCTAGGTTCGATCGACGGCTTGTAAAACTGACAGGCCGGGCGAAATCGGTTTTCACAAGACTCAGTTCCGGCGCGAGCCGGGGGAGCAAGAGACCATGACCAAGGAACGGTTCTGGGTTGTCGGCGGGGAGTACAGCTGCCTCGCCTTCACCAAACTGAAGAACGGCGCGCCCCAGGTGCTGGGGCCGTACGAGAGCCGCGACGAAGCCAAGCAGGCTTGGGCGAAGGTGTCCGAAGAGACCCGCAGCCAGGCCACCATGCGCTTCGCCATCGCGTCCGAACAGCTCGTACTGCCGGCTTAAGGGTCACGGGGCTTCCAGTTGTCTCTCCTTGAGCCCGCCCGATCTTTCGGGGTGGGGCGGGCTCACTTTTTTGAGGTCTTGCCGCAGCGCTTGAGCCGCCGCGGATACAGCATCCAGAACCTCCGAAAGGGGGGCGGATAGGGTGACGGGCGGGGAAGCTTGTATTCGGTCGCTTCCCTGCCCCGATCACCGCCAGAACCATCAGCCAACGAAAAAGGGCGTCCCTCGCGGGACGCCCTTTCGCGTTGGGTTCGGCCCGAGGCCTACTTCTTGACCCAGGCGCCGCCGGCGTCCTGGTAGAAGTCGCCCGGGCGCAGCTTGCCCTGGACCACGGTGCGGAACGCCGAGGCGCCCGCGGCAGTCGGGCTGACGCCGTTCTGGGTGGCGGCCTGGGCGTAGAGCTGGCGGCGGCCGGCGTTGATCTCGGCCACGGCGGCGCGGACGTCGGCGCTGGCCGCGCCGGAGTTGACGAAGCCGAGGAAGCCGTCGGCTTGCTCACCCACGACGCCCTGCGCCTTGGCGGCGTCGACGGCGGCCTTGGCGGCGGCCGGATCGGCATGGGCCGCACCGGCCAGGGTGAGGGTGGCGACCACGGCGGCGACGGGCGCCATCAGATTGCGATAGGTCATGATCTATCCCCTTAGAACAGGTTCGGGTTCTGCTTGATCAGCGCCTTGACGTCGTCGTCCAGGCGCAGCCGGACGTCGGCGTCCAGCTTGGCGTAGATCGAAATCGGCGCCACCTCGACGCGCACGGTCGGCGTGCAGGCGCTGGTGAGGGCCGCTCCGGCCAGAACCGCCACGGCTGGCAAGGTTCTCATCATATGGTCGTCTCCAAATTCACAGCCAAGGTGGATCATTCCGGCTGAACGGCCTGTGAACCGCGCAACGCCTGGTACTCGCCGAAGTCCTTCAGGATCTGATCGAGGTTCAGGCTGGTGTCGAGGGTCAAGTCGACCTTGGTCCCCGACGGCAGCGGCAGCGACCGGTTCAGGAAGTCACGGCGGATCAGGTCCATCAGGGTCAGCCGGATCTCCTGCTTCTTGGGCGGCGTGTGCTCGCCCTTCAGATGCATGAGCACGCCCAGCCGCCCGTTCTCCAGGCTGTTGACCTCGGCGTCGAGAGTGTCGAAGGCGAGGTACTCCATCGCCTGGTAGGCGAACTCGCTGAATGCGTTGATCTCGCCGGTCTCCGTGGCGGCGGGCGCGACCGGCACGGTCGGCGCGCCTTCGACGGCCGCCCCGACCACCTCGCCGCCCTGCGCCGCCACCGGCACCAGCGCCTCGCGCAGGATCGACAGGCGGCCCGGCTCGATGGCCCGCAGGCTCCCGGCCTTGACCCGCACGCCCTCGGGACGCACCTCGAACGGCACCTTGCCGGTCAGCTTCGCCTCGAGGTCGACGCGGTCGCCGAACGGCGAGGCCTCGACCAGTTCCTTCACCTGCACGCCCTCGATGTCGAGCACCCCGCTCCAGGGCTGGCTGAGATCGAACGGCACCCTGAACGGCTCGAACGACAACGTCCCCCCGCCCATCGCCAGCCGCGCCCCGCCGACGGTGACCGCGTCCGCCTCCAGGCCGAACAGCACGTCGACGTCGGTCAGCGGCACCAGGGTGTTGATCGACTCCGCCTTCAGCACCTGGCCCGGGGCGGCGGTCAGCGGGATCAGGCTGTCGAACTCCGCGCGCCCGGTCAGGCCCTGCACCGGCCCCATCGGGCTGACGAAGTCCATGCGCTCGACGTTCAGCGCCCCATGACTGGTCGAAGCGCCCGGCGACCAGGCGATCTCGCCCGCGAACTGCGCCCGGCCGTTGGCCGGCGAAGCGACGATGGCGGCCAGCGGCGAGAGCCCGACCGGCTGCAGCCCGCCGTCCTCGAACGTCAGCATGCTGGTGTCGAAGGCCAGCACCCCGCGCCCGTCGGCGCCGTGCCGCAGGTCGCCCGTCGCCAGCCGCCGCCCGGCCAGATCGGCGAGCGCGAAATCGGCCAACCAGCCGCCATTGCGGGCCCGCGCCTGGCCGCTGGCCCGCACAGGATTGAAGCGGGTCTCGGCGGCGGTGTCGTCCAGCCGGACAGCCGTGACGGCGACCTGGCCATTGATCGCCGCGCCCGCGCCGGAGAGATCGATCGTCCCCACCGCCTGCGAGACCCGCGCTTCGAGGAACGGCAGTTCGGCCGCGACGCCCTTGGCCTGGCCGCGCAGCCGCCAGGTCCCGCCCCGCAGACTGATCAGCGGCGCGCCGGCGCTGGGACAGAGCTCCCCGCTCGCCTGCTCGAGGTCGCTGTCGCCGAGCTCGACATGGCCGGCGACAAGGGCCACGCAGCGCGCCGCGACGAAGTCGACAGCGCCGCCCGCCATGCGCACCTCGCCGGCCGCGTCGATGCTGGCGGCGCTGACCGGGGCGAAGCCGCCCTTGGCCTGCAGCGCCGCCGTGGCGACGATCCCGTCGTCGGTCAGGCGATAGCGCGACACGGCGAGCGTCGCCTCCGGCAAGCCGCCGCCGCGGACCAGCACGTCGAAGCCGCCGCCGCCGTTCACATAGATCGGTCCGCCCGACGCCCGGTGAAGCTTGAGCTCGCCGCCGCTGGCGGTGCGCACCACCGCCGGTTGGCCAAGACCCACCGACACGCCCTCGCGCGAGGCGTTGAGCGCGATCGAGTTGGCGGTCAGCTGGAAGTCGGCCAGGGCCCGCTTGAGCGCCGCGGTCTCGGCCGGATCGCTCGCGTTGACCGGCCCCAGGCCCGACCAGCCGCCGCGCGACGTCAGCGCCCCGCGCAGGGCCAGATCCACGCGCTTGCCGTCGAAGGCGGCCAGTCCGCCGAGCTCGCCGCGGGCGTCGGTGAGACGCAGGTCGCCGCCGCGCGCCTGGTCGGCCGAGAAGCGGCTGCTGATCTCGCCGGAGACCACGTCGCCGGCCGACCGCGTCCAGCGCACGTCGCCCAGCGACGCCTCGCCCTTGAGGCCGGCCAGGCTGAACCCGGCCACCTTGCCGCCGCGCGCGCCGACCTCCAGGTCGCCGTCGCCCTCCAGCACCAGGGTCTCGATCCAGCCCCGCGTCGCGCCGTCGAAATTGGCGACCAGCCGCAGCTCGTCCAGGCTGTCCTGGCCAAGCGCCGCTCGGGCGGCCGAGGCCTCGAGCCGCGCCATCAGGCGGCCCTCGCCGCGCTTGCGGACCGTGTCGGGATAGGGGCCCTGGACCGACAGCCGCACGCGGCCGTCCTGCGCCTTGAGGCCTTGCGCCTCCAGATTCTGGACCGGAGCCAGCAACAGCACGTCCACGCGCCCGCGGGTGGTCGCCATCTTGAGGCTGACCTCGCCCAGCCGCGCAGCGACGCCGCGCCCCTTGAGCGCCACGGGGTCGAGCTGCGCATCCAGCGACATCAGCCGCCCGTCGGCCAGCCGCGCGTTGGCGCTGGCCTTCAGCAGGCCGTAGTCGGTGTCGAGCCGCACCACCCCGCGGTGGATCTCGACCCGCGGCTGCGGCCCCTGTGGTTGCGGCGGCTGGCTGGTGAACTCTTCGATCAGCGGGTCGAGCGTGCCGAGCTTCAGCTTGCCGTTTCGGAACGCGCCCTTGACTACCGGGCGGTAGAGCTTGACCGAGGTGACCCGCACGCCGGGCGCATCGCCCGACCAGAATCCGGTGAAGCCGTAGCGGACCTCGACCCGCTCGACCGAGACGTCGGGATCCTTCTCTGGACCGGCGCGGACCCGTGCCGTGAAGCCGCCGAACTCGAATTCGCGGAACTCGACGTCGGCCGGCACGCCGCGCGATTCCAGCCAGCCGACCAGCAGCTCGCGGGCGATCGCGCGGCGGGTCAGATAGACCGTGCCGCCGACCACCACGGCCACGATCACGCCAGCGGCCACGGCCGTATGGACCCGGCGCCATCGACGCCGGGCCGCCCGTGACGGCGGGTTAGTTTCGGACTCGGTCAAACGCGACGCCTGCTTCTCTCCAGCAGGTCATAACGCAAAACCGTCGAAAGCGTGGCCGTCTGTCGGAAGTTTACACCAAAGCCTAGAGGCCGCCGGTGGTCGCCAGCGCCACCCCGCCGTCGACGGCGATGGTCTCGCCGACCACGTAGTCGCCCGCGCGGCTGGCCAGGTAGATCGCAGCCGCGGCCATGTCCTCGTCGCGGCCGATGCGGCGCGAAGGGATGCGCTTGGCGATCTCGTCGCCCTGGTCGCGGGCCACGCGGTTCATCTCGGAGGCGAAGGCGCCGGGCGCGATGCCGGTGACGTTGATCGAGTCCTTGATCAGCTCGGCGGCGATGCGGCGGGTCAGGTAGATCAGGCCCGACTTGCTCGCATGGTAGGAATAGGTCTCCTGCGGGTTCAGGCGGATGCCGTCGATCGAGCAGATGTTGATGACCTTGGCCGGCTGCTCATGGCTCGCGGCCGCCTTCAGCGCGCCGTGCAGCGCCTGGGTCAGGAAGAACGGCGACTTCAGGTTCAGGTCGACGACCTTGTCCCAGCCGCTCTCCGGGAATTCGTCGAAGGGCGCGCCCCAGGCGGCGCCAGCGTTGTTGACCAGGATGTCGAGCTTCGGTTCGGCGTCGGTCAGCCGCTTGGCGAGCGCTTTGCAGCCCTCCACCGTCGAGACGTCCTGCGGCAGCGAGATGCAGCGCTCGCCGAGCTCGGCGGCGGTCTCGTCGCAGGCGGCCGGCTTGCGCGAGGAGATGTAGACGCGGGCCGCGCCCGCATCGAGGAAACCCTTGGCGATCATCTTGCCGATGCCGCGCGAACCGCCGGTGACGAGGGCGACGCGGCCCTCCAGCGAAAACAGTCCCTGAGCCATGTCTTGCTTCCCCTAAGGTGATGTCCTTAAGGCCTGATAGACCCACGTTCGGCGCTCGAAAACCCTACGGATTTTTGACTCGCGCCGGCCAAGCCGGGCCTGTAAACAACCGTTTGAATCCAAGGGCGGCCACGCCACGAGCCGTCCCTCTCCAACAATCGAGGATGCGCCACATGGCCGAGATCAATTCGGTGACCGACCTCACGCTCGACGGCGACGTCGCGGTGATCACGCTCAACTCTCCGCCGGTGAACGCGCTGTCGGCCAAGGTCCGCGAGGGCCTGTTCGAGGCCTTCAAGGCGGCCAACGCCAACGACGCCGCCAAGTCGATCGTGCTGATCTGCGAAGGCCGCACCTTCATCGCCGGCGCCGACATCACCGAGTTCGGCGGCGCCATGGCCGGCCCGGGCCTGCCCGAAGTCCAGGCTCAGATCGAAGACTCGCCCAAGCCGGTGGTCGCCGCGATCCACGGCACCTGCCTCGGCGGCGGCCTCGAGGTCGCTCTCTGCGCCCACTACCGCGTCGCCGTTCCGTCGGCCAAGCTCGGCCTGCCGGAAGTCGCCCTCGGCCTGCTGCCGGGCGCCGGCGGCACCCAGCGCCTGCCGCGCGTGGTCGGTCCCGAACGCGCCCTGGAAATGATGACCAGCGGCCGCCACGTGCCCGCCAAGGAAGCCCTGGCCGGCGGCCTGGTCGACGAGCTGGTCGAAGAAGGCAAGCTGAAGGAAGGCGCCATCGCCTTCGCCAAGAAGGTGGTCGCCGAAGGCCGCCCGCTGCGCAAGATCCGCGACCAGAACGAGAAGGTCGAGGCCGCCCGCGGCAAGCCCGAGATCTTCGCCGATTTCCGCAAGGCCAACGCCCGCAAGTTCCGCGGCTTCCTGGCTCCCGAGTACAACATCCAGACCATCGAAGCGGCCGTGAACCAGCCGTTCGAAGAAGGCCTGGCGACCGAGCGCAAGCTGTTCATGGAGCTGATGACCGGCCCGCAGTCGGCCGCCCAGCGCTACTCGTTCTTCGCCGAGCGCACCGCCCAGAAGATCCCGGACGTGCCGGACGACACCGCCCTGATCCCGATCAAGAAAGTCGGCATCATCGGCGCCGGCACCATGGGCGGCGGCATCGCCATGAACTTCGCCAACGCCGGCATCCCGGTGGTGATCGTCGAGCAGAAGCAGGAGCCGCTGGACCGCGGCCTGGCCACCATCCGCAAGAACTACGAGCGCACCGCTTCGCGCGGCGGCATCACCGCCGAGCAGGTCGAGCAGCGCGTGGGCCTGATCACCGGCTCGCTGTCGATGGAAGACAGCTTCAACGACGTCGACCTGGTGATCGAAGCCGTCTTCGAGCGCATGGACATCAAGAAGGACATCTTCACCAAGCTCGACGCCATCTGTAAGCCCGGCGCGATCCTGGCCACCAACACCTCGGGCCTGGACATCGACGAGATCGCCTCGGTCACCAAGCGTCCGGAAAGCGTCATCGGCCTGCACTTCTTCTCGCCGGCCAACGTGATGAAGCTGCTGGAGATCGTCCGCGCCGACCACACCTCCAACGAGGTGATCGCCACCTCGATGAAGCTGGCCAAGCAGATCGGCAAGGTCGCCGTTCTGGTCGGCGTCTGCCCCGGCTTCGTCGGCAACCGCATCCTCGGCGCGCGCCAACGCGAAGCCCAGAAGCTGGTGATGGAAGGGGCGATGCCCTGGGACATCGACCGCGTGCTCTACGACTTCGGCTTCCCGATGGGTCCGTTCGCGATGAGCGACCTGGCCGGCCTGGACATCGGCTGGGTGAAGGAAAAGTCGAAGGGCGAAAGCATCCGCGACGTGCTCTGCGAAGCCGACCGCCGCGGCCAGAAGACCGGCGCCGGCTACTACGACTACGACGAGAACCGCGTCGCCAAGCCGAGCCCGTTCACCGAGAAGGTGATCAACGACTTCATCGTCAAGTCGGGCGCCAACCCGCGCAAGATCAGCGACGAGGAGATCCTTGAGCGCTGCATCTTCCCGATGATCAACGAGGGCGTGAAGATCCTCGAAGAAGGCAAGGCCATCCGCGCCAGCGACGTCGATGTGGTCTGGCAGAACGGCTACGGCTGGCCGGTCTATCGCGGCGGCCCGATGCACTACGGCGACCAGGTCGGTCCGGCCAAGGTGCTCGCCAAGATGAAGGAATTCCAAGCCACCATGGGCGACCAGTTCAAGCCGGCCGCGCTCCTGGAAAAGCTTGTCGCTGAAAACAAGAAGTTCGCCGACCTCTAAGGCGACCGACCTCCAAAGACCGCCCCCGGCTCGCAAGGGCCGGGGGTGAGCAGGACTACCCTCCCAACTCGTTAGGATGCTTTTCAATGCGTGAAGCCGTCATCGTCTCCACCGCCCGCACCCCGATCGGCAAGGCCTATCGCGGCGCCTTCAACAACACCTACGGCGCGACCCTCGCCGGCCATTCGATCGCCGCCGCCGTCGAGCGCGCGGGCATCGACCCGGCCGAGATCGACGACGTGGTCTTCGGCTGCGCGCTCGAACAAGGCACCACCGGCAACAACATCGCTCGCCAGGCCGCCCTGCGCGCCGGCCTGCCGGTGACCGTGTCGGGCATGACCCTCGACCGTCAGTGCTCGTCGGGCCTGATGGCGATCGCCACCGCCGCCAAGTACATCATCAACGACGGCGCCCCGATCGCCATCGGCGGCGGCGTGGAGTCCATCTCGCTCGTCCAGAACGACAAGATGAACCGCTTCATGACCGGCGATCCCTGGCTGGCCCAGAACGTCCCGGCCCTGGCCACCTCGATGATCGAGACCGCCGAAGTCGTCGCCGAGCGCTACGGCGTCAGCCGCGAAGTCCAGGACGAGTACGCCCTGCAATCGCAGCAGCGCACCGCCCAGGCCCAGTCGGAAGGCCGCTTCACGGCCGAGATCGCGCCGATGACCACGATCATGAAGGTCCTGGTCAACAAGGAGACCGGCGAGACCGCGGACAAGGAGATCACCATCTCCATGGACGAGGGCAACCGCCCGCAGACCACCCTGGCCGACCTGCAGAAGCTGCAGCCGGTGTTCAAGGGCGGCCGCTACGCCCCGGAAGGCAAGTTCATCACCGCCGGCAACGCCAGCCAGCTGTCGGACGGCTCGGCCGCCGTGCTGATGATGGAACGCAAGGAAGCCGAAAAGCGCGGCCTGACCCCGCTCGGCGCCTACCGCGGCATGGCCGTGGCCGGCTGCGGTCCGGAAGAAATGGGCATCGGCCCGGTCTTCGCGATCCCGAAGCTGCTCGAGCGCAACGGCCTGACCATCGACGACATCGACCTGTGGGAGCTGAACGAAGCCTTCGCCAGCCAGGTCCTGTACTGCCGTGACAAGCTGGGCATCCCGCACGAGAAGCTCAACGTCTCGGGCGGCTCGATCTCGATCGGCCACCCCTACGGCATGACCGGCGCCCGCTGCACCGGCCACGTCCTGCACGAAGGCAAGCGTCGCGGCGCCAAGTGGGGCGTCGTCACCATGTGCGTCGGCGGCGGCATGGGCGCGGCCGGCCTCTTCGAAATCTTCTAAGAGGGCGGAAAGCCGCGCCCATCACTAGGGAGTCGCCGAAATCGCTTCGGCGATTTCGGTGGGGAGCCGCGGGCCTGTTCGAGATCTTCTAAGATCCCGACGCCGATTGACTACCGGGAAGGGCCGTCCGCCAGGGCGGCCCTTTTTCGTGAACGCTGCGTCACTTTTGACACAACTCGTGATGGCGCCGTTGTTGCATTGCAGCATTCAGATCGACTATGTCGCAGCGCAACATCCCAGTTCGGTACACGCCCGTGATCACGCAGTTCCGCAAGCTCGCCCTTCCGCTCCTCGCCGCCGTCGCGGTGGCCACGCCCGCCGCCGCCGACCCTAACGTCGGCCTGCAGGTGCTGCGCGAGTACAATCTCTATGTGTTGAGCGACCTCAACTCGACGTCGAGCGTCGAGGGCCGCGCCTTCGTCGGCGGCAACCTCTCGGGCGGCTCGGACTACTACAAGTACAGCGGCGGCAAGACCCCGCTGCCGTCCGCCACCAACGCGCCGGGCCTGACCGTGGTCGGCTCGTCGAGCGGTTCGAAGAACCTCCACAACGGTTCGGGCGCCCTGGTAGGCGGCAGCGTCTCCGGCGGCTGGAACCTGAACGGCTCGGCCCCGCAGGACATCACCATCGGCGGCTCGGCTAGCGGCATCAACGGTTCGAAGGGCAGCACGATCACGGTCGGCGGCGCCGCTTCGGGCGTGAACGGCAACGGCGCGACCGTGAAGACCAACCAGGGCCTGCCCGGCTTCTCGGCCGGTCTGCAGGTGCTGGCCAGCGACTACGCCATGGGCGTGACCGACCTGTCGGCCTACCTCGCGGGCCTGACCCCGACCGACTCCGTGACCTTCCCGCAGAGCAACCTGATGAAGTTCGAGCCGACCTCGACCGGCAAGATCGCGGTGTTCAGCTTCGCCAACGCCGACGTCTTCAAGGACGCCGGCCAGCTGCAGTTCCTGACCGGCGGCTTCGAGACCATCATCGTCAATGTCGGCGGCACGTCGGCGACCCTGGCGAAGAACTTCATCAACTCGTCGGCGAACCTCGGCCAGAACGTGATCTGGAACTTCCACGAGCTGGCCTACAACCCGAAGAGCCCGGCGGTGAACCTGAACTTCAAGACCGCCTTCTACGGCACGGTCCTGGCCCCCGGCGCCTACGCCACCAACAACAACCACCTGGAAGGCTCGATCGTGGTCGGCAAGCTGGACCAGCGCGGCCAGGTGCACCTCAACGGCTACAACGGCGGCCTGACCATCGGCTCGGCCGTGCCGGAACCGGCGACCTGGGCGATGATGATCCTCGGCTTCGGCCTGGTCGGCACGATGATCCGGCGTCGTCGCCTGGTCGGCGCCGCGGCCTGAGGCCGGGCAGACCGCCACAGCAGGACACGGGCGTGTCATCCCGTGGCGGGAATATCGCGCGAGCGGCCTATTCAAGGTAGGGTGCTGCGGGGCCCCCAGAGGGCCTCGCCTGGACCCAACCCTTAAATGATCCTCTTCGCCTCGGCCGTCGTGCTCCTCCTGTTGGTGCTGAACGGCCTATTCGCCATGTCCGAACTGGCGGTCGTTTCCTCCCGACGAGCTAAACTGCAGGCCCGCGCCGACCGCGGGGACAAGGGCGCCGCCGCCGCCCTCCGGCTCTCGGAAAACCCCACGCGCTTCCTCGCCGCCGTTCAGGTCGGCATCACCCTCATCGGCATTCTGTCGGGCGCCTACGGCCAGGCGACCATCGCCGGCGAGCTCGACCACATGCTGGAGACCATTCCGGCGCTGCATGACTATTCGGAGCTGATCTCGACCGCCGTGGTGGTCGTGGTCATCACCTATCTGTCGCTGATCGTCGGCGAACTGGTGCCCAAGCGCTTCGCCATGGTGTTCCCTGAAACCATCGCCTCGCTGGTCGCCCGGCCGCTGTCGCTGCTGGCCAGGCTGATGGGCCCGTTCGTCACCTTGCTGACCGCCTCCACTGTCGGCGTGCTGCGCCTGCTGGGCATCAAGGACGAGAAGGGCGAGCAGATCACCCACGAGGAGGTCGAGACCGTCCTGGCCGAAGGCACGAGCGCCGGCCTGATCGAGCCCGAAGAACAGGCGATGATCGGCGAGGTGCTGCGCCTCGGCGACCGCCAGGTGCGCGTGGCCATGACCCCGCGCCGCGACATCTACTGGATCTCGCTGTCTGACACCTACGAGCAGCAGATGGCCGACATCCGCGCCTGCCCGTACTCGCGCATCGTCGTGACCGAGGGCGCCGACGTCGAGGAGCCGGTCGGCGTGATTCACAAGAAGGACGTCCTGGACGTCATGCTGGACGGCAAGAAGCCCGACGTCTCGGCGCTGATGGCCACCCCGATCTACCTGGTCGAAACCACCTCGCTGCTGCGGGCGCTGGAACTGCTCAAGCAGACGCCGCTGCACATGGCGCTGGTGGTCGACGAGTTCGGCGCCCTCGAAGGCGTCGTCACCCCGACCGACCTGCTGGAAATGATCGCCGGCGACTTCGACGAGGAGCACGACACGGCGACGTCGGAGGCGATCCTCAAGCGCGAGGACGGCAGCTATCTGGTCGACGGCCGCGCCGAAGTCGATGACCTGGCCAAGGCCCTGGGCGCCGACTTCACCGAGACCAGCCAGTTCCACACCGCCGCCGGCCTGGTGCTGCACGAGATCGGCCGCCTCCCCGCCGAGGGCGACGTGTTCGAGATCGCCGGCTTCCGCGTCGAGGTCATCGACATGGACGACCGCCGCATCGACAAGCTGCTGTTCACGCCGCCGGCCGATTCCGAAGGCCCCAGCCTCGGCGACATGCTCTCGTCCTAGCCCGGCGCGCGATAGCCGCCGAAGGCCTGCTCTAGCAGGCCGGCGAATGCGATCGGCGTACGATCCTCGAGGTACGGCCCGATGATCTGCACGCCGATCGGCAGGCCGCCGTCGCTCATCCCTACGGGTGCGGCGGTGGCCGGCAGATGGGCGAGCGTGGCGATGCCCGGCCAGGCCACCTGGTCGAAATAGGGCGTCGCCGCGCCGTTCAGCATCAGCGTCCGGGCGCCCGGATCGCTGTCGTCGTGCGGGTAGGCCAGCGAGCCGTGCGCCGGCGCCAGCACCACGTCGAAGGCTTCGAACAGACGCCCCCACGCCCGGCGGACGACGAGCTGGGCGTCCTGCAGGTTCATCCACTCGTGCGCGCTCATCGGCTTGGCCTGGGGCGGGCCGCCGCGCGACATCGCCGTGGTCAGCAGACCGCGATAGAGCTCGTGGCCTTGGGCCAGGTCGGGCAGCAGCTCGCTGCTGCGTGCGACGCTCGCCCCGGCCCGTTCCAGCTTGGCGGCCAGTTCCCCCAGGGCGGCCACGATCGCCGCGTCAGTGGCCGCGGCCGGATGGGCGTCCAGCACCAGCACGCGATAATCGCCCAGCCGTGAATGGCGCGCCGCCGGCAGCTCCAGCCGATGGCCCACCGCCTCTTCGTCCAGTGGACCGGCCAGCACGTCGAGCGCCAGCTCCAGGTCCCCAGCGGTGCGCGCCAGCGGTCCGACCACCGCCAGGGGCACGTCGAGGCCGTCCAGCCCGGGCGGCGCGTGACCGCGCTGCGGGACGATCCCGTAGCTCGGCTTGTGGCCGTAGACGCCGCAGAAGGCGGCCGGCACGCGGATCGAGCCGCCGATGTCCGTGCCCATCTCCAGCGGCACCATCCCGGCGGCCACCGCCGCCGCAGCGCCGCCGGACGATCCGCCGGCCGTGCGCTCCAGGTTCCAGGGATTGCGCGTGCGCCCATAGATCGGATTGACGCTCTGCCAGTCGGCGAGGCTGACCGGGATGTTGGTCTTGCCGAGAATGATCGCGCCGGCGGCCTTCAACCGCGCCACGCCGACCGAGTCCTCCGGCGCGGTCCAGCCCTTGGCCGCCTCGAACCCCCAGGTGGTCGGCAGGCCGGCGACGTTGTGGGATTCCTTGACCGTCATCGGCACGCCCAGCAACGGCCCGCGCTCGCCGCGCGCCAGCGCTGCGTCGGCGGCCCGGGCGGCCGCCCGGGCGCGGTCGAAGTCGCGGACCACCACGGCGTTGATCGGCCCGTCGCGGGCTTCGATGCGGGCGATCGCCGCCTCGCACAGCTCCAGCGCGCTGGCCTGGCCAGCGGCCAAGGCCGCGGCGAGCGCGCCGGCCGACGCCTCCGACAAGTCTGCGGCGAGGGTCTCGGACACGGCGGCGCTCCCTTTTGTGTTTTCGCCAGCCTGCGCTGGACGTCGGGCGGAGTCCAGGCGCGCTGCGGCCTCCGGACGCAGGCCGACGGTCAAGCTCAGCAACCCTTCCTCAACCCTAACGGAGTGGAGTTCCGCGCACGGGGTGGGCCTCTTTGGTTTGGAGGGGTCCGATATGGACAAGGGTTTGAAGCGCGGTCTGGCGGCCGCTGCGACGCTGCTGGTGCTGGCCGCATGCGCGAGCACGCCCGCGCCCAAGGGCGGCGGCAAGGGGCCCGCGCCAACCGCCCAGGTCGACCGGCGGCTGGAGAGTCAGGCCGCGGCCTTCGAGAGCTTCATGCGCAACGCCCGCGGCATCGACGCCACGTTCGCCAATCCTGCCGCCGTGAGCGAGGGTCTGCGCATCGGCTCGGGCTATGAGCCCAAGCAGCTCGAGGCTGGCATGATCGCCTATGCGGCGCTCGCCGCCCTGCAGGAGCCGAAGTTCGTCGCCGGGGTGCGCAAGGCCGCCCAGGACAAGTCCGGCAAGGGACTGGCGGCCCGGCTGGCCGCGCGCCCCGATCTCGCCGCCAGCCTGCCAGGCGCCGACGCCGGGGCCGCCCGTGCGAGCGCAGCGCTCTATCGCCAAGGCGAAGCCCTCGAGGCCAGCGGCAAGCGCGTGAAGAAGGCGTCCTACGACGTCCAGCGCCAGGCCTGGGCCAAGGTGTTCGTGCCCGACGCCAAGGCGCGGCTGACCCGGGTCAAGCAGATCTCGAGCGCCGGCTATCGGCCGGCCGGCGGCGACCAGGCGCAGCTCTACTCGACCCTGTCGCAGGGCGGCAAACGCGGCGGGCCGCCCAGCCCGATGGTTTCGCGCGGCCTCGCCGTCGCAGCGCTGACCGTGCTGGGCGAGAGCGGGCGCGCCGGGGCGCTGATGAGCGAGCCGCGCAGCGGCATGTGCGTGCGGGTGGCCAAGCTCAACCTCTATCAGTGCCTGGCCGCCGCCGGCCCCTATTACGAGGACATCTACTGCCTGGCTCAGCACGCCATGCTCGAGCCGGCGGGATGCGCGACGGACTCCGTGCGGCCGATCCGCACGGCGCAGCGCTGAGCGATTTCCCGCCCCACATCTGTCTCAGTCCGAGCTAAATTACCGCGCGCGCCGCGACGGCGCGGGAGAGCCAGATGTCCGAGCGCGACCAGAACGACAACCCGTTCATCCGATCCAGCCCCTGGGGCCGGGCGAAGGGAGCGGCGCCGTTCGGCTATGCGCTGACGCCGGGCCAGTCGGCCGACGAACCCCAGCAGGTCGCGCCGCAGCCTGCGCCCGAGCCCGCGCCAGACCCCCGTCCCGCCCCGCGTCCGGCGGTGCAGGCGCCGACGGCCCGGCCTAGCGTCGCGCCGCAGGGCGGCATTCTCGCCGGCGGCTCGCTGGTGCCGCGTGCGCCCGCCCAGCCGGCGACGGGCCAGCAGCCGACCCAGGGACCGCGTCCCGCCTTCGTGACGCCGATTGGCCAGCCGCCGGTCCGCGCGCCTGTCCCGCAGGCTCCGGCCGCTCGCGGGCCCGTGGCCGCCGGACCGCTCGCCAGCGGCTCCAGCACCGCTGGCCCGCCGCAATCGGCCCCGCGTCCGACACCGCTCCCCGCCGCGGCCGCCGCGGCGCCCCGTCCCGCCCCCGCCCCGCAGGTCGAACCCGATCTGACCCTCGCCGCGCCGCCTCGGGCGTCGGCTCAAAAACGCTCGCCGCTGCCGCTGATCGTCGGCGGCGCCGTGGCGGTGGCCGCCGCCAGCGCCGTCGCCTTCCTGCTGATGCGCGAGGACGAGCCGCCGGCCCCGGCGCCTGCGCCGCCGATCGAAGCCGCGACGCCGACCGTCCCGGAGGCCGCCCCGACGCCGTCGACGGCGGAACCAGCCGCGCCCGCGCCAGCCGAGGTCCAGCCGCCGGCCGCCGTAAACCCGGCCCCGAAAGCCGCCGCCGCGCCGGCCCCGGCGCCAACGGCTCCGGCCGCGAAGGCGCCCGCGCCGAAGGCCGCAGCCCCGAAGGCCGCCGCCGAGACGCCCGCCCCGGTGCTCAACGTGCCGGCTCCGGCCCCCGCCCCGCCGCCGCTGGTGCTGACCCCGCTGTCGCCCGCCCCGGCCGAGCCGCCGATCACCCCGCGGCCGGGGACGCCGATCCCGACCGATCCCGACGCGCCGCTGACGCTGAACCGCAACTGACGGCGCTTTCGCCCCGGCGCCATCCAGCCTAAGCAGGACGCAACAGGGGGAACGCGCATGAAGACGCTGGGACCAGACGAGATCGCGCCGCTGCTGGACGGCCACGTGGATCTGCGCCGCCGCAAGGACTCGCTGCAGCCGCTGCGCCTGCCGGTCGCCGAGCTCGGCTTCTACGACGCCTTCAACCGCTGGGTCGGCTCCTGCGCCACCGCCTGCCGCATCCGCCTACGGACCACGTCGACCCGCATCTGCCTCAGCGGCGCCCAGCGGCTGCTGGACCAGCCGGTCGGCGGCGAGCGGCGCGGCGCCTACGACCTCTTCGTCGACGGCGTCTTCCATGCCCGCGCCTGGGCGCAGGGCGGCGCGACCATCGACCTGGAGAACGGCGCCTTTGTGGGCGACGAGGCCTTTAACCTGACGTTCGCAGGCCTTCCAGCCGGCGAAAAGACGCTGGAGCTGTGGCTGCCCCAGGCCGCCACCGTCTCGATCACCGGGCTGGAGCTGGACGACGGCGCCGGCGCGGTTCCGGTCGCCGACGGCCGCCCCCGCGTGCTGTTCCACGGCAGCTCGATCACCCACTGCCTGGAGGCCGAAGGCGCCAGCGCCGGCTGGCCGGCCGTGGCCGCGGGCCTGGCCGGCCTCGACCACCAAAACCTCGGCTGGGCCGGCTCCTGCCTGCTCTCGGGCCAGGCCGCCCGGATCATCCGCGACGCCCGCGCCGACGCCATCGTCCTGAAGCTCGGGATCAACGTCCACGCCGACGGCCAGCTCAAGGAACGGCCGTTCCTAGATTCCGCCCACGCGATGATCTCGATCATCCGCGAAAAGCACCCGATGACCCCGATCGCGATCGTCTCGCCGATCTACTCGCCCGGCCGCGAGGACGTGAGCCCGGGCGGCGGCCCGTCGCTGATCCGGATGCGTGAGCTGCTGCAGGACGTCGTCGCCGCCCGGATCGCGGCCGGCGATGCGCAGGTTCGCTATCTCGACGGTCTGTCGCTGTTCGGCGCGGCCGATGCGCACCTGCTGCCCGACGACCTGCACCCCAACACCGAGGGCTATCGGCTGATGGGCGAGCGCTTCCATGCCCTCGCCCTCAGCGGCCCTAGCGCCCTGGTCAGACCCCCAGCAGCGACTTGAGGTAGGGGTTCAGCAGCCGGCCCTGCGGGTCCAGCCGCGCGCGCGCCGCCAGGAAGTCGTTCCAGTTCGGATAGAGCAGCGCCAGCTCGCGCGCCTTCAGGCTGTGCAGCTTGCCCCAATGCGGCCGCCCGCCGTACTTCAGGAAGATCGGCTGGATCAGGTCGAACAGGAAGTCGTAGGCGTCCTTGTAGTGGCAGTGCACGGCGATCGAACCGCGCGGCCCGCCCTGGAACGGTGAGAGCCAGGCGTCGTCGGCGGCGATGCGGCGGACTTCGATCGGGAAGAAGACGTCGGGCCGCTTGGCCTCGATCGTCGCCATCACCTCCTTCAGCGCGGTCAGATGGTTCTCCACCGGGATGTGGAATTCCATCTCGTTGAAGCGCACCGGCCGCTCGGTGGAGAGCAGCTTCCAGCCCTCGTCGATCGCCTCCTCCGGCTTGGCCGAACCGAGCAACGCCTTGGCGGCGGTCTTGCGCAGCGGGGTCGAGAACCGGGTCAGGTTGCGCAGTTGCTTGAGCACCTCGAGCAGGGCCGTGTCGGTGTCCGGCCCGCGCGGGATCGCCGGCGCATCGGTCTCGTCGTGGGTGACGTTGGCCGCCAGGTCGGTGAACGGAACGGCGAAGAACTCGTAGTTGCGATGCCGGGCCCAGCGCTCCTCGGCCTTGGCCAGAGTGTCTTCGAAGGGCTCGACGAACACCTTGCGGTGCAGGCGGCGGTTGGCGCTGGTCGCCAGCCGGACCTGGGTGATCACCCCCAGCGCCCCCAGCGACACCCGCGCTGCGTTGAAGACGTCCGCGTTCCGGGTCGCGTCGCAGTCGATTAGCTCGCCCGTCGCCGTCGCGAGCCGCAGGGCGACGACGTCGCCATGGATCGCCTTGATCGTGGCCCCCGTGCCGTGGGTGGCGGTGCCCAGGCAGCCGCCCAGCGACTGCTTGTTGATGTCGGGCAGGTTGGCCATCGCCCGGCCGCGCTCGGCCAGGGCCGGCCCCAGCGCGCCCAGCCGCATGCCGGCGCGGACCACCGGCTGGTCGCCCTCCCAGCGCTCGATCCCGGCCAGGCCGTCGAGGGTCATCAGCGTGCCGGAGGTCGGAACCAGACCTGTGAACGAGTGCCCGGCCCCCACGACCCGCACCGGCGCGACCGACGTCTGCAGGACCTGGACGACCTCGGCCTCGGTCTTCGGCGCGCTGCGCACGGCCGGATAGGCGTGCTCGGTCCCCGACCAGTTGCGCCACAGCAGATGCTTGTCCGCGTCCATGCTGGGCGGAGCCGCCGGCTCGGGCTTGTCGCGGGCGGCGAGATAGACCCCGCCCCCGGCGGCGGCGAGCACCCCGGCCGACCCGGCCAGCAGGACGGTGCGGCGCGAGATCACGACTTGCCCTCCTGGCCGGCCATGAAGCGGGTCAGGGCCTTGAAGTCGTCGGGCGTGCAGGCCGCGCATTGGCCCAGCGCTGGCATCGCCTTGTAGCCCTGCACCACGTGGTCGAGCAGCACGTCCTCGCCCTGCTTCCAGCGCGGCGCCCAGGCCTTGGCGTCATGCACCAGCGGCGCGCCGGAGTCGGCGACGACGTGGCAGGCTTTGCAGCTGTCGGCATAGAGCTGGGCCAGTCGGGGGTCGGCGGGGGCGAGCGCGGCCGGGTCGGCGGGCGGTCCGGCGGGCGGCGCGCACGCGGCCAGCAGCAGGCCGCCGGCGGCGGCCAGATAGGCGATGGACTTCAAGCGTCTCCCCCCAAGGCGACTTTCAGATCTTGAGCGCGGCCCGGTAACCCGGGTGCACCAGGTCGTGATACTCCGGATGGCGCTGGATGTATGCCGAGACGAAGGGGCAGACCGGGATCACCAGCTCGCCCCGCTGGCGCACGAACTCCATCGCCGTGCGGACCAGCGCGCCGCCCACCCCCTGGCCCTCGAAAGCCGGCGGCACCTCGGTGTGGGGGAACAGCACGCCCGTGGCCAGCAGCCGGTACTCCGCAAAGGCGACCTCGTCGCCCAGCCGCACCTCGAAGCGGCCCGCCGCCTCGTTGTTCACGACCTTCAGGTCCTCGCCGCTCATACCGTACTCCAAACTGACTGGCGGCCAGGACACCACGCTCCGGCGTCGCAGGCAAACGCGTGGGAGGCGGCCATAAGCCCCCGGCGCCTTCGATAAGATTTTGTGATTGAGGGAAGACTTTTCATAAGGCCGATCCGCGATATATTGCGAACAACTCGCAATAAGGCACATATCATGCGCACCGCCAAGAAAACCCTGAGCTACAGCGTGATGCACCTGACGGTGGCGATCACCGTCGCCTATGTCCTGACCCGCGACTGGCGGGCGGCGCTGGCCATCGGGATGATCGAGCCGGTCTTCCAGACGATCGCCTTCGCGATCCACGAACGCGTCTGGGCGCGGATCGGCGCGCCGAGCCCAGCCGCCGTAGAAGCCTAGAGGAGAGGTAACACCGATGACCAACACCGGACCCACCGCCAAGGACCGCAAGGCGGTCGCCGAAGGTCTGGCCAAGCTGCTGGCCGACACCTACGCCGTCTACCTGAAGACCCACGGCTACCACTGGAACGTTCGCGGCCCGAACTTCTCGCAGCTGCATACGCTGTTCATGGCCCAGTACTCCGAGATGTGGACCGCCATCGACGAGGTGGCCGAGCGCATCCGCGCGCTGGGCGAGCTCGCCCCGCAGGGTTATGGCGCGTTCGGCAACCTGTCCTCGATCAAGGACGGCGATCCGTCCAAGGGCGCCGAGGAGATGCTGAAGGACCTGATCGCCAGCCAGGAGACCCTGGTCGGCACGCTCTATGCGATCCTGCCCCTGGCCCAGCAGGCGGGCGACGAGGTCAGCGCCAGCCTGATCTCCGACCGGCTGACCGCGCACGAGAAGCACGTCTGGATGCTGCGCTCGTCGCTCTAGGCGGCCGTCAGGGCTTGGCGGATGCAGAACTGCGGCACGCAGGCCGGTCCGCCTTCATTTCGCGTTCCATCACCGGCCGCACGGCCTTGGTCCAGATCGCGTAGCCGGCGCTGTTCATATGCAGCCCGTCGGAGACGAACAGGTCTTTGGGATGGCCGTCGGCGCCCATCATCGGCGGCACGACGTCGATGTAGACAAAGTCCTTGCGGCCCTTCATCTGCGCCTTGATCTTGGCGTTGACGGCGCTCTGGTCGAGGATCTGGCGCTCACGCGCCTGCGACGGCTTCAGCGAGATGAAGTAGACCGGCGTCGAGGCGCCGAGCTTATCGCTCTTCAGCTTCATGAACCGACCGAAGTCCTCGGCCACCGAGTCCCGAGACTCGCCGGCGTTCAGGTCGTTCTCGCCGGCGTAGAACACCACGGCCCGTGGCCGGTAGCGTCCGACGACCTGGTCGAAGTGGGCGTTGACGTCCGAGATCTCCGCCCCGCCGAAGCCGCGGTTGATCACCGGGATCGAGCCCATGTCCTGACTGAGATTGGTCCAGAGCCTGATCGTCGAGGATCCCGTGAACACGATCTTGCAGGGCGGCTGCGGCGCGGCCTTGTCCTGCGCGGCGAAGGCTTCCATCTCGGCGGTGAACCGGCCGCCGGCCGCGGCGGCGCTCGAGGGCGCCACAGCCAGGGCTGCGGCGGCGGACAAGGCGATCAACCGAACCAGCATGGCGCTCACTCCCCCGAGGAGCCCCGCCGACCATCGTTCTGCGAGCGGGACCTTATGGCTAATGCTGCGAGATTGGCGCCGATTCAAGGCGGCGGCCACGCTTGAAACGACAAAGGCGCTGCGGTCTCCCGCAGCGCCTTGCCGTTCCGGAGCCTGACGGCCCTTAGAAGCGGTACTGGAATTCCACGCCGTAGGTGCGCGGGAAGTTCAGCTTCACGGTGCGGCGGTAGTCGCCGAGCGGGGTGAGGCTGGTCGGGGTGGAGCTCTGATAGGCCACCTCGTCGAAGGCGTTCTTCACGTAGCCGATGACGGTGAAGCGGTCCTGGCCGTCCTTCCACAGCGCCCGGAAGTCGACGATCTCGTTCGCCGGGGCGGTGTAGTTGTCTTGGCCGAACACGGCGGTCTGCATGTCGTCGGTGTAGGTGTAGGTGCCACCGAGGGTCAGGCTGCCGGCGTCGAAGTTGAAGGTGTAGTTGGCGCCGAGGTTGAGCTTGTTCTCCGGCGTCATCGGCAGGCGGTTGCCTTCCAGGTTCTGCGTCCGGGCCGCGGCCGTGCCGCCGACCGGCTTGGCGCCGGCCTTGGAGGCGGTCGGGTCGTTGACGTCGACGAAGCAGCAGCCGTTCGTCACTTCCGCGTTGATGTACGCGTAGCTGGCGAAGAGCATCAGGTTGTCGATCGGCGCCCACTGGCCTTCCAGTTCGACACCCCAGTTGCGGGCGTCGAGGTTCAGGAACTGGGTGCCGGTGGTCGAGCCGCTGATCACGACCCGCAGCGGCGCCTGGAAGCCTTGGTAGTCGGCGTAGAAGATCGCCGAGTTCAGCTGGAAGCGACCACCGATCGTCTTCTTCAGACCGACCTCGTAGTTGTTGACGTACTCCGGATCGGCGTACGGCACCGGGGTCAGGCCGTTCGAGGCGAGCCAGCCGCCCGACTTGTAGCCGCGGCTGTAGCGGGCGTAGGCGTTGGTGTCGCCGTCCGGCTGCCACTGGACGCCGAGCGTGCCGGTCCAGGCGTCGTAGTCGGCCTTGAGGTCGCGGATCAGACCGCCGCCTTGGGCTTCACGCAGGTTGGCGTATTGCGGCAGGGCGGTGCAGGAGGCGAGCGTGGCGCCGCCGCAGACCACGAAGGTGGTGAAGTCGAGCGCGATGCCCTGGCCGACCGCCGCCGGGATGCCGGCGAACTGCTGCAGCAGGGTGGTCGTCGTCGGGCTACGCGAGACGTAGCGCGCGAAGTCGGTCCCGGACTTTTCGTCGACCGAGTAGCGGAGGCCGGCGGTCAGGGTCCAGTTCTCGGCGAACTCGTAGTCGATCTGGCCGAACGCCGCGTAGGAGTTCACTTCCAGGCTGCCGTCGACGAACAGGTAGTTGCCGTTCGGGTTCGGCGCGGCCGGACGGCCGGTGGCCAGGCTCAGCGGCGCCTGCATCGCGGCATCGCCGAGCACGCGCAGGCCCTGCGGCTGCGAGTACTCTTGATGGTACTGGTAGAGACCGACGATCCAGTGCAGCGGGCCGTCCGAGTTGGACGACAGGTTGATCTCGTTCGACCACCACTTCTGCTTCTCGGTGTAGAAGAAGCGCTCGTTCGGCGAGACGTTGGTCGCGGTGTAGGCGCCGAACGGGGTCGCGGTCGGGATGCTGAACAGGCCCTGGCGGGACGAACGGTCTTCATCGCCGTTGGTGTTGTAGGTGTAGGCCTGATAGCCGGCCAGGTACTTCAGCGTCGCGCCGCCGAGATCCCAGGTCAGGTCGAAGTGCAGACGATTGTGGTTGGAGAGCTTGCCCTCCATCGTCTGGTCCATGTTGATCTTGTAGGGATCGTTGATGGACGGATTGACCCCGGTGTAGCCGAAGGTCGGGTTGTAGTAGAGTGCGCTGTTTTCCAGGCCGGTCGGCGAGCGGGTGTCGTAGGGCGTGATGACCGCTTCGTGGATGTTGCCGACGCCGTAGCTGTCGTCCCAGTCGAACTTCGTATAGCGCAGACGGGCGGTGATGTTCTCGCCGAGGTCGGCTTCGAGCTGGGCTTCGACCAGATAGCGCTTCAGGGCGCTGGTGTCGCCGCCGGGGCCGATGTTCTCGATGAAGCCTTCGTCGCGGCGCTCGACCGAGCCGCCGAGCAGGAAGCGCAGGCCGTCGGTGATCGGACCGGTGACCAGGGCGTCGGTGCGCCACGAGCCGTAGTTGCCGACCGCGCCGCGGACTTCGCCTTGGAACTCGTCGCTCGGACGCTTGCCGATGATGTTCAGCGCGCCGCCGATCGAGTTACGGCCGTAGAGGGTGCCCTGCGGGCCGCGCAGGATTTCGGTCCGCTCGATGAACAGCGACGGCGTCGACGAGTCGGCCATCGAGTTCGAGAAGATGCCGTCCGAGTAGAGCGCCACCGACGGGTCGGTGCCGATCGCGTTGGTCAGGCGGCCGAAGCCCCGGATCGAGAGACGGTCGTTGTTGGTGTAGGCGACGCTCGGCGTGACGCGGGCCAGATCCTCGACGGTGGCGACGCCCATGAGGTCGCGCTTTTCCGAGGTGTAGGCGGTCACCGCAACCGGCACGTCCTGCAGGCTCTGCTCCCGCTTTTCAGCGGTGACGACCAGTTCCTCGATGGTGAAGGCGTCTTGGGCCGCGGCCTGAGTGGCGGCGGACATGGCCGCGACGGACGCGCCCATGATGAAGAGACTGCGCAGACGCAGCGGTTGAAACATGTGTTACCTCCCAGCCAGACGCGGGCGTTTAGCCGCCCGTCGCGAGTGCTTAATATTGCTAGGCTGGGTGTCTCGAACGGCGTTCGAATAGAGGGAAAAGCGCCACCGCCGAACTTTCGTCAGCCCTTGTGGCGTAAGGGCCGCGCCGCGTCAGCCGCACGAATGTGCAATGCGGCAAAAGATACTGGTTATTCAAACACATGGGTCGAGCTCGCCTCTACGGCGAGCTGACGCTACGGCGCCCTCACCGGCCCGGAAATCAGCGCCTCGAGCCCGCGCACGGCCGATTCCATCGTCTCGTCTTCAGGGCCCTGGCCGGGCGTGCCGCGCGACAGCGCCATCGCCGCGATGCCGCGTCCCCAGGCCCAGATCGCGTCGGCGATCTTGCCCGCGAGGTCGGTCGAATGCTGTTCTTCGAAGTCGGCGATGATGGCCGCGCGCGAGATGGCGCAGGCCTCGGCCTCGGCGGCCGCCACGTCCTCGCGCCGGCCGGCGTCGAGCGCCTCGTACATCAGGACATAGAGCTCGGGCTTCTGGCGCAGGAAGCTCAGATAGGCCCCTCCGGTCGAGCGCAGCCCGCCCTCGTGCCCATGCGACTCGTAGGCGGCCCGCATGGCGTCCGAGAGCTGGCGGAAGCCGTCGACCGCCAGACCCGCCAGCAGGGCGGCCTTGTCGGCGTAGTGATAATAGACCGTGCCCGGCGCTACGCCGGCGCGATCGGCGATGGCGCGCAGCGACAGGCCGGCGCGCCCGCTCTCCTGCAGAATCTCACGCGCTGCCGCCAGAAGTTGTCCGCGGACATTCCCCACGTGATAGGTGCGCCGCCGCTCGAGGCTCACCGCCGTCATGACGCCCATCTCATCGCAAACATTGCGGCGGCCCGACGCACTACGAAAGGCCGCACTCCCCGTCGACCAAAGTTATCGACGCTAACTTAAGGCCCTATCCGCGGCATTACGCAACGACAATCAAGTCAGGACCGCTACCTTGGCTGGTAGTGCGACCAAAAGGTCAGACGGCGCCAGCCGCACCTGCAACCCGCGCTGGCCGCCATTGACGAACACCTTCTCATGGTCGAGCGCGGCCTCGTCGATCACCGTCGGGACCGGCCGCTTCTGGCCGAACGGGCTGACCCCGCCGACCCGATAGCCGGTGACGCGCTCGGCGTCGGCGGGCTTCATCATCTGTGCGGACTTGCCGCCCACCGCCGCGGCGAGCTTCTTCATCGCCACCTCCTGGTCCGAGGCCAGCACCGCGCAGACCGGCTTGCCGTCGACCAAGGTCATCAAGGTCTTGAGCACCTGGGCGGGATCGACCCCGAGACTCTCCGCCGCCTGCAGCCCGACCCGCGGCGCGTCGGGATCGTAGTCGTAGGCGTGCAGCTCGTAGGCGATCTTGGCCTTGTCGAGCGCGAGGGTGGCGGGGGTGGTCTTGGCCATGGCCCGCTTTAGCGCCGCGGGCCCTCGCTGCGAAGCGCCAGCTTCGCCGCGACCGGGGATCGTTTTCGCCATTGGCCGGCGCAGCGGCGACGAACGCTCCGCCCGCATCTAGGCGACGCAGGAAAATCGCCCATATGCTTCAGGGCATGGCGCGGAAATCGACCTCCGGGCGTTTCTGCTGAAAGGCCTCCAGGAGCCGTTCATGACCGCAGACCCGCGCAAGCTTGCGCCGCCCGCCAGCTCGGCCCTCGAACTGATCGGCGACACGCCGATGCTCGAGCTGATCGGCTTCGACACCGGCCCCTGCCGGTTGTTCGTGAAGCTTGAGAGCGCCAACCCCGGCGGCTCGATCAAGGACCGCATCGCCCGCTCGATGATCGAGGCCGCAGAGGCGGACGGCTCGCTGGCGCCGGGCGGGACCATCGTCGAAGCCACCGCCGGCAACACCGGACTGGGCCTGGCCCAGGTCGGCGTCTTGAAGGGCTACAAGATCCTGCTGGTCGTGCCTGACAAGATGAGCCGCGAGAAGATCCAGCACCTGCGGGCGCTCGGCGTCGACGTGCGCATCACCCGCTCCGACGTCGGCAAGGGCCACCCCGAATACTACCAGGACATGGCCCAGCGACTGGCCGCCGACATCCCGGGCGCGATCTACATCAACCAGTTCGCCAACCCGGCCAATCCGAAGGCGCACGAGACCACCACCGGCCCGGAGATCCTGGCGCAGATGGAGGGCGACCTCGACGCCATGGTCGTCGGCGTCGGCTCGGGCGGCACCCTCACCGGCCTGGGCCGTTTCTTCGCCAAGGCCTCGCCGAAGACCAGGATGGTGCTGGCCGATCCCGAGGGTTCGATCCTCGCGCCGCTGGTCAACACCGGCGAAACCATCGAACCCGGCTCCTGGGTGGTCGAGGGCATCGGCGAGGACTTCGTGCCCGACAACTGCGACCTGTCGCTGGTGTCGCGCGCCTACACCATTCCCGACGCCGAGAGCATCGCCGCCGCGCGGCTGATGCTCGCCAAGGCCGGGGTGCTGGGCGGCTCCTCCTCCGGCACGCTGCTGGCCGGCGCCCTGCGCTACTGCCGGGAACAGACCGAGCCCCAGCGGGTCGTCACCCTGGTCTGCGACACCGGCGCCAAGTACCTGTCGAAGGTCTACAACGACAGCTGGCTGGCCGAGCAGGGGCTGGCCCAGCGCAGCCTGCACGGCGACCTTCGCGACCTCATCGTCCGCTCGGCCAACAACGGCGGCGCCGTCGTCGTCGGTCCTGAAGACACCTTGCTGACCGCCTACAACCGCATGCGCCAGGCCGACGTCAGCCAGCTGCCGGTGCTCGACGACGGCCGGCTGATCGGGCTGATCGACGAGAGCGACCTCCTGGAGGCCATCGAGGACTCCAAGCCCGACAAGCGGTTCTCCCAACCGGTGGCGACGGCCATGACCGCCAAGCTCGACACCCTGCAGGCTGACGCGCCGCTCGACGCCCTGCTCCCAGTCTTCGAGAAGGATCAGGTGGCCATCGTTCTGGATGGTCGCGAATTCGTCGGGCTGATCACCCGCATCGACCTCATCAACTATCTGCGGCGGGCTGCGTGACCCAGGACAACACCGGAAAGAACCGCTTGGAGTTTTCCACGCGGGTGATCCACGGCGGCCAGTCCGTCGACCCGACCACCGGGGCGGTGATGCCGCCGATCTATGCGACCTCGACCTACGCCCAGACCAGCCCGGGCGAGCACAAGGGCTTCGAGTATTCCCGCAGCCAGAACCCCACCCGCTTCGCCTTCGAGCGGGCCATCGCCGACCTGGAGAGCGGAACGCGCGGCTACGCCTTCGCCTCCGGCCTGGCGGCGATCTCGACCTTCCTGGAGGTCCTCGACGCCGGCTCGCACGTGATCGCCAGCGAGGATCTCTACGGCGGCTCGTTCCGGCTGTTCGACAAGGTCCGCAAGCGCACCGCCGGCCTGGAGTTCAGCTTCGTCGACATGAGCGACCTGGCCGCCGTCGAGGCGGCGATCAGGCCCAACACCAAACTGCTTTGGGTCGAGACCCCGACCAATCCGCTGCTGCGGCTGGCCGACCTGGAAGCGCTCGCGCAACTCGGCAGACGGCGCGGCCTGCTGACCGCCGCCGATAACACCTTCGCCAGCCCCTACGTGCAGCGGCCGCTGGAATTCGGCTTCGACGCGGTCATGCACTCGACCACCAAGTATGTCTCAGGCCATTCCGACATCGTCGGCGGCGCCCTGGTGGTCGGCCAGAACAAGGAGCTCGCCGACCAGGTCGGCTTCCTGCAGAACGCGGTCGGGGCGGTGTCCTCGCCGTTCGACTCGTTCCTGGCCCTGCGCGGGGTGAAGACCCTGGCCCTGCGCATGCAGCGCCACTGCGAGAACGGCATGGCCATCGCCCGCTGGCTGGAAGGCCGGCGCGACGTCGCCAAGGTCATCTATCCGGGGCTGGAGAGCCATCCGCAGCACGAGCTAGCTCGGCGCCAGATGAGCGGCGGCTTCGGTGGGATGATCTCGGCGGTGCTGGACCGCGACCTCGCCGGCACGGTGCGGATGCTGGAACGCACCCGACTGTTCACGCTCGCCGAAAGCCTGGGCGGGGTGGAGAGCCTGATCGAGCATCCGGCGATCATGACCCACGCCTCGATCCCGGCCGAGACTCGGGCCCGGATCGGCATCGCCGACGGCCTGATCCGCCTGTCGGTCGGGATCGAGGACGCCGGCGACCTGATCGCCGACCTGGAGCAGGCCCTGGCCGGCTAGTGACCCTGGTGGGCGGCCTTGTAGGCGGTGTCCCAGGCGACGAACTCGGGGCCGTCGATCTTGCCGTTCTTGTCCTTGTCCGCCTTGGCGAACTCGTCGGCGGGAAGCTTGTAGGCCACCCACTCGGTCTTATCGATCCGGTCGTCCTTGCTGGTGTCGGCCGGGTGGATGAAGCGGCCTTCGGCGGCGAAGGCCATGCCGGTCGAGCCCGCAAGGGCGGCGGCGGCGAGGATGAGGCTGGTCAGACGCATACGGGTCCTCCTGTTACGGAGGCGGAGGCTGGCCACGGCTCATGGCGAAAATGAGCCGCGGCCTCTGCGTCAGTCGACGCGCGTGCCTTTCGGCGGCGTCAGTTCGGTCGGCGGCCACTTGATCCCGAGCTGGTCGAGATATGTCGGGTAGCGCTCGGCGTCGTAGTAGAACGGCGCCATCTGCGGCCTGAACTTGGCCATGACATCGGTGTTGATCTCGATCGGCGGCTTGTCGTCCGGGCCGATCATCGGAACGTACTTCTGGTCCTTGGTCTGGACGTTGACGAAGTAGTCCTTGGCCTGGCGGCGCAGCTCCGGCTTGGTCAGCACGTCGACCATGGTCATCGCCACCACCTTGGAACCGGCGACCACGCCCTTGTGGGCGATCGGCGTGGCCATCGAGATCGCGTTCGACCAGTGGTGCCCAGGCAGGTCGGGGATGTTCGACGGATAGACCACGGTGATGGTCGGCAGCGTCCAGGAGATGTCGCCGATGTCGTCCGACCCGCCGCTCTCGGGCTTCTCGGCCGGCGGCGCCATCTTGTCGAGCTCGGTCGCCAGCCCCTTCTCCTTGGAGCCGAGGTTCTTCTGCACCGCCTTGGCGAAGGTCTGCTCCTCGGGCGTCCACTTCGGCAGCCCGACCTTGTCGATATTGGCCTTGGCGGCTTCCGCCAGCGGTCGGTTGAAGTGGCGCGGCGCGGCCGTGCCCAGCACTCGGCGCTCCATGGTGGTGTCGGTCATCTTGGCCGCGGCCTCGGCGATGGTGTCGCCGATCTCGAAGCTCTTCTTGATGCCGTCGAAGGTTTGTTCGCGGAAGTAGTACCAGACCGTGGCCTTGGACGGCACGACGTTGGGCTGGTCGCCGCCGTCGGTGATCACGTAATGCGAACGCTGCTCGGGCCGCAGATGCTCGCGGCGCATGTTCCAGCCCATGTTCATCAGCTCGACGGCGTCCAGCGCGCTGCGCCCGCGCCACGGCGCTCCGGCCGAGTGCGCCGACGCGCCGTGGAAATTGTACTCCACCGACACCAGGCCGGTGCCCGATGTCGCGCCCCAGGCGGTCGCCAGGTTCGAGCCGACATGGGTGAAGATCGCCACGTCGGCGCCTTTGAACACCCCGTCGCGAACCATGTAGGCCTTGCCGCCCAGCAGCTCCTCGGCGACGCCCGGCCACAGCATCAGCGTGCCGGCGATATTCTGCTTCTCCATCAGGTCCTTGACCGCCAGAGCGGCGACGACGTTCAGCGCCTGGCCGGAGTTGTGGCCTTCGCCATGGCCCGGCGCGCCCTCGACCAGCGGCTCGTGCCAGGGCACGCCCGGCTTCTGCGAGGCTTTCGGGATGCCGTCGATGTCGCTGCCCAGCACGATGACCGGGCCGCCCACGCCATGCGTCCAGGTCGCGGTCCAGCCGGTCGGCAGGCCAGCGACGCCGCGCTGGATGGTGAAGCCGTTCTTCTCCAGCACGCCGGTGACGTACTTCGAGGTCTCCACCTCCTGGAAGGCCAGCTCGCCGTAGGAGAAGATCTGGTCGTTCATCTGCTGGGCCAGCTTGGCCCGGCTCTCGACCCCGGCGGCGGCCTGCGCCTTCAGGCCCGCCACCTTGCCGGCCGGAACCCCCTGGGCCAGCGCCGCCGGCGCAGCCGAACACAGCAGACCGGCCATGGCGGCCGCCGTCATCAACGCACGCATACACATCCCCCCAACGTCACATTCGTTCGCCGACAAGAGGCGCCAGAACGCTCGCGCTGGGAAGCCCCCCAAGCGTCATGGACCGCCTCGCAAATAGCACTTGCTTCTACAGCCGCTGTAGGATGCACAGGCTGCACCATGATCGGGCGACGGCTCATGGACGACTGGCGAGGCGCCGGGGCGATGCTCGCCCTGCTGGCGATCCTGCTGTTCGTGACGCTGTCCGGGCCCAGCCATGCCGAACCGCTCGCCGACCTCGCCGCTCCGGCCTCGGCCAGCGCCCACCACGCCGGCGACGGCGACCCCGACGCCGCCCATCATGCGCCGGGCGCCCACTGCGCCACCCATTGCGCCGGCCATGTCGCCCCGCCGGTGTTGGCCATCACCGAACTCGACGCCCACGCCGGCACGAAAGGCCGGCGACGTCCGGCCGACGACGCCGACCACACGACCCTGAGCTCTGCGCCTCCGACCCGACCTCCCGCGGCCTGACGGCTTCGCGCGCCGACGCGCGCTTCCGTCCTGTCCGTTTCCGGAGATCCCAATGCCTCCCCATCACGCCCGTCTGGCGGCCCTGTTGGCCGTGGGCGGCCTGGCGTGCGCCGGCCCGACCCTGGCCGCGCCCGCCCCTCCCTTCCAGGACCTGCTGGCCCAGTCCGCCCAGGCGCCGCGCCGCGCTGAAAGCCAGGCCCAGGTCGCCGCCGCCCAGGGCCGCCTCGACCAGGCCGGCGCCTGGCGCAATCCCGAGCTGTCGCTCGACGTCGAGAACTTCGCGGGCAAGGGCCCGATGCAGGGCCTCGACTCCGCCGAGACCACGCTGTCGCTCAGCCAGACCCTTGAGCTCGGCGGCAAGCGCGGCGCGCGCATCGACGGCGCGCGGAGGGATCTCGATCTGGCCCGCGCCCACGACGCCCAGGCCCGGGCCGACTACGCCGCCGCCCTGGCGGTCGGCTACGCCGAGGCTGAGGCCGCCGAGCTGCGCACGGGCCAAGCCCGAGAACTGCTGGACGCCGCCCAGAGCGACGCCCGCGCCGCCGACCTGCTCGTCGAAGCCGGCAAGGAAGCGCGCCTGCGCGGCCTGCAGGCCAAAGCCGACGCCCAAGCCGCCCAGGCCGGGCTCGACCAGGCCCTGGCCGCCCGCGACGCCGCCTTCGGCCGCCTGTCGGCCCAGGCCGGATCGGCCGAGGCGTTCGACTCCCTCACCTCCAGCCTGCTGTCGGCCGACGCCGCCATCGACGCTGCGCCCGCCGACACTCCGGCGGTTCTGGCCGCCCAGGCCGAACGCGACAGCGCTGCGGCCAAGGTCCGGGTCGAGCAACTGCAGTCCCGTCCCGACCTCACCGTCTCGGCCGGCGTGCGCCGCTTCGCCGGCGACGACTCCACGGCCATGGTCGCCGGCGCCGCGCTGCCGTTGCCATTGTTTGACCGCAACCGCGGCGCCACGGCCGCCGCCCGCGCCGAGCTGACCGCGGCCGAGGCGAGGTTGGCCCAGGCGCGGCTCGACGCCGCCGCCGACATGGCCGCGGCCCGCTCCCAGGCCCGCAGCGCAGGCGCCCAGGCCAGCGCCGCAGCCGCCGGCGAAGCCGCGGCCGCCGAGGCCTACCGGCTGGCGCGGATCGGCTATGAGGCCGGCCGCCTGCCGCTGCTCGAACTCACCGCCGCACGCCGCGCCCTGGCCGCCGCGCGCCTGCAGACGCTGGAGGCCCGCCTGGCCCGCGTCCGCGCCCTGGCCGAGGCCGCGCGCCTGGCCGGCAAGACCCCTTTCGGAGCGTGATGATGCTGCTCAGCAAACGAAACCTGCTCACCGGCGTGGCGATCGCCGCCGCCCTTGCCGCCGGCTACGGCCTGGCCACGTTCCGCGCCGCCCCGGCCGACGCACACGGCGAGGAAGCTCATGGTGAGGAGGGCCACGCCGAAGAAAAGGGCGGTGAGGAAGGCTTCATCGCCCTGCCCGCCGACCGGGCCGCCGCCGCCGGCGTCGCCGTCGTCACCGTCGGCCGCGGCGGTGGTTCCGACATCCGCCTGACCGGCCGCGTCGAGGCTGCGCCCGACGCCCGCGCCGTGGTCGCTGCTCCGGTCTCGGGCGTCGTCGAACGCGTCCTGCTCTCGCCCGGCGCCCAGGTCACCGCCGGCGGCGGGGTGGTCGTGATCCGCAGCGCCGACGGCGCCAGCGTCCGCGCCGAAGCCGCCGCCGCATCGGCAGAGGCCGGGGCCGCCCGCGCCGCCCTTGCCCGCGAGGAGCGGCTGCTAAAGGCCGGCGTCACCGCCCAGCAGGACTGGGAAGCCGCCCGCGCCGCCTCGGTCCGCGCCAGCGCCCAGGCCGCCGCAGCCCAGGCCCGCGCCGCCGCCTCCGGCTCGCCCGGCGCCGGCGGCCAGGCCACCCTGCGCAGCCCGATCGCCGGGCTGGTCACCAGCGTCCAGGTCGCTCCCGGCGGCTTCGTCGCCCAGGGCGCGCCGGTCGCCGAGGTCTCCAACCCCGAACGCCTCGAGGTGGTGTTCAACGTCCCCGCCGACTCGGCCGCCAAGCTCGCGGTCGGCGCCCCGCTGAAGCTGATCGGACCGGACGGCCGCGAAGCGTCCGCCCAGATCGTCGGCATCGCCCCGCTCTCGCAGCTCGCCACCGGCGCGGCCATTGTCCGCGCCCGCCCGACTTCCGGCGCGCTCACGCCCGGCGCGGCGGTCAGCGCCCAGGTCCCGGCCGACGGCAAGGGCCTGCCCAGCGTGCCGTCCGAGGCCGTGCAGACGGTCGAAGGCCGCCAGGTCGTGTTCGTCGTCGAGAGGGACGGCTTCCGCGCCCGCTCGGTCACCGCCGGCCGCTCCGGCGGCGGGCAGACCCAGATCGTCGCCGGGCTGAAGGGCGACGAGCGCGTCGCCGGCCGCGGCGCCTTCGTCCTCAAGGCCGAGCTCGCCAAGGGCGAAGCCGAGCACGGACACTAGGGGGCCGCCATGCTGAACAAGATCGTGGCGCTCTCCGTGCGCCACCGCTTCGCGGTCATCCTGATCGCGCTGGCCATCGCCGCCTACGGCGCGGTCGAGCTGTTCCGCCTGCCGATCGACGCGGTGCCCGACATCACCAATCGCCAGGTGCAGGTGACCACCGTCGCCCCCGCCCTGTCGCCCGAGGAGATCGAGCAGCGGGTCACCTACCCGCTGGAAACCGCGCTGACCGGCATTCCGGGCCTGATCGAGACCCGCTCGATCAGCCGCAACGGCTTCTCGCAGATCACCGCCGTCTTCACCGACCAGACCGACGTCTACTTCGCCCGCAACCAAGTCACCGAACGCCTGCAGGGCGCGCGCGACGAGCTGCCGCCCGGCGCCGAGCCGGCCCTGGCCCCGATCACCACCGGCCTCGGCGAAGTGATGATGTGGACGGTGAAGATGGCCCCGGCCAAGGGCGTCAAGCCCGGCCAGCCGGGCCCGCAGCCGGACGGGTCCTACCTCACCCCCGAGGGCGAGCGGCTGACCACCGAGATGGCCAAGGCGACCTACCTGCGCACCGTCCAGGACTGGATCATCACGCCGCAGCTGAAGACCGTCCCCGGGGTCGCCGGGATCGACGTCATCGGCGGCTACGTCAAGAAGTACGCGGTGCGACCCGATCCCGCCCGCATGACCGCCTACGGCGTCGGCCTCAACGAGGTGGTCGAGGCGGTCGAGCACGCCAACACCGTCGCCGGCGCCGGCTATGTCTCGCGCGGAGGCGAAGCCTTCGTGGTCCGCGCCGACGCCCGCGTGCGCTCGGCCGAGGACCTGGCCGCCGCCCCGATCAAGAACCACAACGGCCTGGTGGTCCGCGTCTCCGACGTCGCCACCGTCGAGATCGGCCAGGCCGCCCGCCTGGGCGCGGCCCAGCAGCATGGCGAGGAGGTGGTGATCGGCACCGCCCTGATGCTGGCCGGCGAGAACAGCCGCACCGTCGCCCACGCGGTCGGCAAGCGGCTGGACCAGATCAAGGCCTCGCTGCCGCCGGGGGTCGAGGCGACGCCGGTGCTCGACCGCACCGCGCTCGTCGACCGCACGATCTCCACCGTGCGCACCAGCCTGGCCGAGGGCGCGCTGCTGGTCATCGTCGTGCTGTTCCTGCTGCTCGGGAACGTGCGCGCGGCGATCATCACCGCCCTGGTCATCCCGCTGGCCTTCCTGTTCGGCGTCATCGGCATGAACAGGTTCGGGGTCTCCGGAAACCTGATGAGCCTGGGAGCCCTGGATTTCGGCCTGCTGGTCGATGGGGCCGTCGTGGTCGTCGAGAACACCCTGCGCCGGCTGACCCTGCGCCGCCAGGCGGAGGGTCGCGACCTGACCAAGGCCGAGCGGATGGCCGAAGCGGTCGCGGCCGCCCGCCAGATGGTCCGCCCCGCGGCCTACGGCCAGGCGATCATCCTGTTGGTCTACGCCCCGCTGCTGGCGCTTGAGGGCGTCGAGGGCAAGATGTTCCACCCGATGGCCGCAACGGTGATGCTGGCTCTGGCCGGGGCCTTCATCCTGACCTTCACCCTGGTCCCGGCGCTGGCCGCCCTGTTCATCAAGCCGCCCGAGCGCGAGCACCAGTCCAAGGCCGAAACGCTGGTCCGCAGGCGGCTGGAGCCGCTCGTCCGCAAGGCCGTCGCCCATCCGCGGCGCGTCGCCCTGGGGGCCGGCGGCATGGTGCTGCTCGGGATCGTGGTGTTCAGCCTGCTGGGCCGCGAATTCATCCCGACGCTCGACGAGAAGGACGTGCTGGTCCAGGCCCTGCGCGTGCCCAGCGCTTCGCTCGAACAGTCGCTCGAGATGCAGGCCCGGCTGGAAAAGGCGCTGATCAAGATCCCCGAGATCGAGAACGTCTTCTCCAAGACCGGCACCGCCGAGGTCGCCACCGACCCGATGCCGCCGAGCATCTCCGACACCTTCGTGATCCTCAAGGATCGCAAGGACTGGCCTGACCGCAGCCTCAGCAAGGCCGACGTCTTGGCCAAGATCGAGAAGGTCGCGGAGGGCCAGATCGGCAACGCCTACGAGTTCACCCAGCCGATCCAGATGCGCTTCAACGAGCTGATCTCCGGCGTCCGCTCGGACGTGGCGGTCAAGGTCTATGGCGACGACTTCAACGAGATGGAGGCCACGGCCGAGAAGATCGCCACGGTGTTGCGCGGGGTGAAGGGCGCGGCCGACGTCAAGGTCGAGCAGGTCTCCGGCCTGCCGATGATGACCGCCCAGGTCGACCGCTCGGCCGCCGCCCTCCACGGCGTCCATGCCGCCGACGCCGCCGACGCCGTCCAGATCGCGCTGGCCGGCCGCACCGCCGGCCGTGTCTACGAGGGCGACCGCCGCTTCGACGTGATGGTCCGCCTGCCGGAGGAGGCCCGCAACGACCTCGCCGTCGTCGCCCAGACGCCGCTGGCGGTGAACGACGGGGCGGTGATGGTGCCGCTCGGCTCGGTCATTCAGTTCCAGGAGGGCGAGGGTCCGAACCAGATAAGCCGCGAGAACGGCAAGCGGCGCATCGTGGTCCAGGCCAATGTCCGCGGCCGCGACCTGGGCGGCTTCGTCGCCGACGCCCGCTCGGCCGTCGCCGACGAAGTGAAGCTGCCGGCCGGCGCCTGGATCGACTGGGGCGGCCAGTTCGAGAACCTCCAGCGGGCCGAAGCGCGGCTGGCGATCGTCGTGCCGGTGGTGTTCGCCACCATCGCGGTGCTGCTCTACTTCGCGCTCGGCTCGGCCGCCCAGGCGGGACTGGTCTTCGCCTGCGTACCGCTGGCCCTGGTCGGCGGGGCGCTGTCGCTGCTGTTGCGGGGGATGCCGTTCTCGGTCTCGGCCGCGGTCGGGTTCATCGCCGTCTCCGGGGTCGCGACCCTGAACGGGCTGGTGCTGATCCAGGCGATCCGCGAGCGCATCGAGGCCGACATGGACCCGCGCGAGGCGGCGGTAGAGGGCTCCATGGCCCGCCTGCGGGCGGTGCTCACCACCGCCCTGGTCGCGGTGCTCGGCTTCATGCCGATGGCGCTGGCCAGCGGCGCCGGGGCCGAGGTGCAGAAGCCGCTGGCCACGGTGGTGATCGGCGGCCTGATCACCGCCACCCTGCTGACCCTGGTGGTGCTGCCGGCCTTCGCCAGCCGGGTGATCGGCCGCACGGCCGCGGGGCCGGCGGCCGGCGCCGAGCCCGCGCCGATCTAGCGCCGCCCCGGTGCGGGCGCCCGGATCAGGGCGTCCGCATCAGGTGCTGGGCCAGCGCGTGGTAGGCCGGCAGCGACAGCGGATCGAGATAGACGTTGCTCGACTGCGGGTGCGAGGCCAAGCGCACGATCGACACCTCGGCCTTCGGGTCGACATAGCAGGCCTGGCCGTTGACCCCGCGCGCCATGTAGGCGCCGTGGTCGTTGTGCGAGACCCACCACTGGTCGTGATAGCTCCAGCCGGGCAAGGTCGCGTAGCCGGCCTTGGCGAAGTCCTCGCGTTTCGCCCCGCCCGAGATCTCGGCGACCACCGCCGCGGGCACGACCTGGCGGCCATTGAAGCGGCCGTCCTGGCGCATCATCTCGCAGAACCGGGCCAGGTCGCGCAGCGCCAGGTTCAGCCCGCCCGCCGCATAGCCGGCGCCGACGGAATCGACCTGCAGGTAGGCGTCCTGTTCCATGCCCAGCGGCGTCCAGAACCGCTCGCTGAGCTGCTGGGCCAGCGGCTTGCCGCCGGCGCGCTGCACCAGCCAGCCGACCACCTCGGTGTTGACCGACTTGTAGGCGAAGGCCTGGCCGTGCTCGCCGGCCTTCTTCAGGGTCTTCAGATAGTCGTAGCTGGTGGTCGGACCGCTGTAGCCGGCCGGCCGCGGCAGCAGCCCGACCGCGCGCACGAAGTCCCAGGCCGGCGACTTCGGATCGGTATAGACCTCGGAGTATTCGAGCCCGGTGGTCATATCCAGGACCTGGCGCACGGTCGCGTCGCCGAAGGCGCTGTCCTTCAATTCCGGAATGTAGCGGGTCACCAGGGCGTCGGGGTCGAGCTTGCCCTCGGCGACCAGCATCGCCGCGATCGTGCCGACGAACGACTTGGTCACCGAGTGGGCGATGTGCGTGCCCTCCGGCTTCAGCGCCCCGAAGTAGCGCTCGTAGACCACCTTGCCCCGATGCATCACCAGGATGCCGTCGGTGTAGTTGGCCGCCAGCGACTGGCCCCAGGTCATCGGCGCGCCGCCGCCCAGCGGCGTGAAGCTGACCGCGTCGAGGTCGTCGCGTTCCGCCCGCGGCAAGGCGCTGACCGGCCCGGGCCCGCGCCAGACCACCGCCGTCGGAAACAGCTCGCGCCAGTGCGAGAAGGTCCAGCGCAGCTGCGGGAACTTCAGGAAGCTGCCGTCCTCGAAGCGGATGGTCCGCTCGGCCGGCGGCGGCGAGCCGACCATCCAGCCCAGGGCGACCGGATCGGTGGCTTGGGCGTCCGGAAACGGCGGCGCGGCCTGCGCCGCTCCGCCCAGCACCAGCGCGGCCATGCCGGCCAGCGCCCCCCGCACCAACGCCATCAGCGGACCTCGCTCAGCACTGCTGCCTCGGCCGAGTCGATGTACTCGTCGAGCCGGCTGATCACCCCGTCCTGCATGCGGATCACGCAGCAGGCCGACATCGAGAAGTCCCGCCCATCCGGCAGCTTCCCCTCCAGCACGTGCTGCTGCAGGAAGCCGTCCGACAGCGCCTCGCGCCGCACGATCCGGTACTTGCGGTCGCTCATCTTGCGCATGAACCAGCCCAGCACCTTCAGGTTCTGCTCGACGGTCTGCTCCACCCGGTCGTTGTTGTGCCAGATCTTGGCGTCAGGCGCGTAGCAAGCCCGGACCGCCTCCACGTCGCCGCGCTCGATCGCGCCAATGAACCGGTCGGCGAAGGCCAGGACATCTTCGGTCTGCATGTGCGTCTCTCCCTGGCCCGGACCATAAGTTCGTTTTTGCAAGTCAGCAAGCCGCAGTCAGGGAGAGGCGCGAACGCCGCCTTCAGGTCATCGAGGTGAGAGGTTGAGCACCGCCTCGTCGCCGCCGTCCTCGACGTGGACGATCACCACCCCCAGGGCTGGGCCGTCGTCGATCTGCAGCACCAGGTTCTGGCCCTTCAGCTCGGCCAGGCTGCGGCCGCTGCGGGTGCGGATCTTGGCGATGAACGACAGGATCGAGTTCTGGGCGTGCTCGATGGTGGCCTCGAAGGTCACCGCCTCGATCGGCTGTTCCTGGGTGCCCAGCACCCCGCTGCCCTGCTTGGTCGAATAGACCATCGTGCTACCTCATCAACTTGAGCGCGCCGGTCACGGCGTCGATCTTGGCGATCTCGTCGGGGCCGATGCCGACGCAGGTCGGCGTACCGGAGGCGACGACCGTGCGGCCGGCGTCGCGGATCAGCATCACCGGCAGCCCGGCCGCCTCGGCCTGACGCGCCAGGTCGAACAGCTCCTCTTCCGAGCCGCAGCGCAGCACCACCTTGGGCATGCCGGCCTGCAGCCAACCGCTCTGCTGCTCGCGCGGGGCGTTCAGCAGCCCGCCCACCGCCGCATGCGCGACCTGGGCGGCCATCTTGCCGGGCGGCAGGCCCAGCGCCTCGTTGACGACGATGACTTGCTTCATGGCCGGTGTGTGCCCGGCGAACGGCGGCGAAGGCAAGCGTTCGTGGTTTTGCACCTTGCGCTTCAGCCGCTAGGATCGGCTCATGACCGACAATCCCGACGAGCCGCCGAACGAGACCCCGATCCAGCGGGCGCTGCGCCTGAAGACCGCCGCGATCGAGGCGCGGCCGAAACCGCCGCGCGGCGGGCGCTTCCAGCGCGAGCAGGCCGCGGCCGCGCGCTCCTCGTCCAAGTCCAAGCCCTGGATGTCGCGCTAGCTAACCGAACACCGCGATCCTGAAGACCATGCTGATGATCGCGGCGAAGCCGAGCACCAGCAGGGCCACCGCAATCCAGAAGGTCGACGACACCGGGAAGGTGCTTTCGGCGAAGATCAGGCCCTGCTTGGCCATGGCGCCGCGGGTGGCGTTCAGCTCGCGCATGAACTGCACGTGCCGCGCCATGCCGATGATCAGCATCAGGATGCCCAGGCTGACCAGGGCGATGCCGAAGTTCCGCGGCGCCGCGGCGCTGGCGATGGCCCCGGCGTCGCGCAGCTTCTGGAACGCCTGATAGATCGTAAAGCCGAACCCGATCAGCGACAGCGACGTGCGGATCACCGACATCAGCGTGCGGTCGTCGCTCATCCGCGTGCGCTGGAACGACATCCCGGTCCGCCGCATCGACATCTCGGTGCGCTCGGTCGACAGGTCGGTTCGAAACTCGGACAGGTCGGTCCGGTGCTCCGACAGATCGGTCCGATGGGTCGAGAGCTTGGTGCGGTGCGTGGAATAGGTGACGGACGCGCCGTCGGCGTCGAGGCCGCTGACGTCCGGCAGCGGCGGCAGCGGCGGATTCTTCACCCGCGGTGGCCGGGTCGGCCCGGTGGTCGGCAGCTTGGCCATGTGTCTCGCCCTGACTGGTGGCTGTCAGGCGCGAGAGTGCGGGCCGCCCCCTGAGCGGTCTATCGGGGTTATCCCGAGGGGACGCACGGGCGGATGGCCCGGAAACCGGGCCATCCGCCGCCTGTCAGGACGCCGGCTGCGCGACCTCGGCCATCAGCGCGTTGTCGATCTCGTCGGCGCGCAGCGCGGCCGGACGCTGCAGGTGACGCTCGGCATAGGCCTCGAACGCCGGCCGCTTTTCGAGCGTCCCGAAGTTCATGCCCCAGGACAGGTGCGAGGCCAGGTAGAGGTCGGCGGCGGTGAAGCTGTCGCCCACCAGGTACGCGCGGTTCTCGACCGCGCCCTCGATGGCCGCCAGCACGTCCTCCATGCAGCCATAGCCCAGCGACGTGCGCTGCTCGACCGACGGCTCCAGGTTCATCATCTTGGCGGCCACGGCCTGCTCGATCGGCCCGGCCCCGAAGAACAGCCAGCGATAATAGGGACCGCGCAGCCGGCTGCCGGGGGGCGGCGCCAGGCCCGCCTCGGGGAACGCGTCGGCGAGGTAGGCGCAGATCGCGGCGCATTCGGTGACCACCACCCCGTCGTGGACGATCGCCGGCACCTTGCCCATGGGATTGATCGCCAGATAGTCGGCGCCCTTCGCCGCGCCGGTCTCCCACTGCAGGACCTTGGTCTCGTAGGGCTGGCCGACCTCCTCGAGCATCCAGCGGATGATGCGGCCGCGCGACATGGGGTTGGTGTAGAAAACGAGGTCGGACATGGTCGGCTCCATTGGTTTGCGCCAACAGAACGCGCGGCTGCTGACAGCGGTTTGTCAGCAGCGGTTTTCGGCCGTCGATTAATGCCCCGAGCCTTCGCGCGGGAAGGCGGGACGTCTCAGATTTTCAGGGATATGGCGGAGAGGGTGGGATTCGAACCCACGGTACCCGTAAAGGTACGCCGCATTTCGAGTGCGGTGCTTTCGACCACTCAGCCACCTCTCCGGAGACGTCGTTCGGGCCTCGAATAAGGAGAACCCGCTGAGCGCGAGGCGCGGAACCTACTCATCCGGCCTGCCGAGATCAAGCGGGCGTTTTGCGATCTTTCAACGCGGGTGGAGAATCATCTGCGTGCAGCGGAAAAGCGCGATCGCCTTGCCGGTCCCGGCATGGGTCGCCGTGGCGTCCCAGACCTGGGTCATGCGTCCGCCGTGGACCAGCTTGGCTTCGCAGGTCACCACCTCGCCGGCCTGGGCCGTTCCGAGGAAATTGCTTTTCAATTCAATGGTCGTGAAGCCGACCGCGCCTTCGGGCAGCGAGATCCGGCAGCCGTAGCCGGCGGCCGAATCCAGCAGCGCGATGACGCTGGCCGCGTGCATGAAGCCGTTCGGCGCCATGTGCTTCTGCTCGACCTTCACCTGGCTGCGCAGATAGCCCTGGCGGGCCTCCAGCACCTCCAAGCCCAGCTCGCCCGGCAGGAAACCCTGCTGCATGGCGTTGAGATCATCGGGCGTGTCGCCGCCAAGGTTGGTGAAGGCGTCGGCCATCGGCTTACTCGTCGTCCTCGTCGGCGGCCGGCAGCACCGCCACGCCGTCCTCGTCGGCGTAGAGCATGTCGCCGGGCAGGAAGACCACGCCGCCGAACGCGACCGGGGTGTCGACCACGCCCTCGCCGCGCTTGACGCTGCGCATCGGATTGGTCCCCAGCGCCTTGATCCCGATGTCCAGCGTGCCGAGCACCACCGCGTCGCGCACCGCCCCGAACACCACGACGCCGGACCAGCCGTTCTTCACCCCGTCGGCGGCCAGCATGTCGCCGACCAATGCCCGATGCAGCGAGCCGCCGCCGTCGACCACCAGCACGCAGCCCTCGCCGGGTTCGGCCAGGGTCGCCTTCACCAGCGAGTTGTCCTCGTGGCAGCGCACCGTGCGGATCGGCCCGGAGAAGGCGGTCTTGCCGCCGAGGTCGCGGAACTGGGTCTCGCAGACCTCGATGGTCCCCTCATGTTCGTCGCAGAGGTCGGCGACCGAGATCTGGCTCATGCGGTGGCCTTTCCCTTGTAGTCGTCGCGCAGTTCGCGCTTGAGCACCTTGCCGATGTGGCTGCGCGGCAGGCCCTCGACCAGGATCAGGTCGGCGAGCCGCTGGGTCTTGCCGAGCTTGGCGTTGACCCATTCGCGCAGGGTCTCGGCCTCGACGCTCTGGCCGGGCTTCAGCGCCACGAACGCCACCGGCGTCTCGCCCCACTTGTCGGAGAGCACGCCGACCACGGCCGCTTCCAGCACCGCCTCGTGCTGGACGATCTCGGCCTCGAGGTCGCTCGGATAGATGTTGAAGCCGCCCGAGATGATCATGTCCTTCTTGCGGTCCATGAGCGTCAGGAAGCCGTCCTCGTCGAAGCGGCCGACGTCGCCGGTGCGGATGTAGCGCAGGCCCTCGGGGCTGTACCACTCGGCCTCCGACGTCTTGCCCGGCTGGTTGTGGTAGCCGACCATCATCGCGCCCGAGCGGCCGACGACCTCGCCGATCTCGCCTTGCGGGACCTCGACCCCGTCCTCGCCGATCAGGCGGATGTCGTGGCCCGGCAGCGGCCGGCCGACCGTGTGCAGCTTGTCGGGATGCTCGTGGGCCAGCAGGCCGCAGGAGCCGCCGCCCTCGGTCATGCCGTAGTACTCGATCAGCCCGCCCGGCCAGCGCTTGAGCACGTCGGCCTTGATCTCCGGCGAGAACGGCGCGGAGGTCGAGAACTTCATCACGTAGGACGATAGGTCGTAGCTGTCGAAGTCGGGCCGCTCCATCAGCCGGCGGTACTGCACCGGCACCAGCATGGCGTGGGTGGCGCGGTGCTGCTGCGACAGCTTCAGGAACTGCTCGGCGTCGAACTTCGGCATCAGCACCGCCGTGCCGCCGTTGGAGATCGTCGGCAGGTACGAGACCAGCGTCGTGTTCGAGTAGAGCGGCGTCGAGATCATCGTCACCGACTGGGCCGGATAGACCCCGCGGCGGATCTGGCCCCAGCGCATGCGGTGCGGCTGGACGATGCCCTTCGGCGCGCCGGTGGTGCCCGACGAGTAGATGATGTTGAAGCCCTGGTCGGGATCGACCTCGACCGGCGCGGGCTTGGAGCCCTTCGGGGCCAGCCAGTCTTCGAACGCCACGCCAGCGTCCGAGCCGTCCAGCGCCACGCGTTTGGCGGTGATCTGACCCGCCACGCCTTCCAGCTGCTTGGCGACGCCAGCGTCCAGGAAGAACACCTTCGCCCCCGAGTCGTTGAGCATCATCACCAGGCTCTCGGGCGTCGAGGACGGCGCCAGCGGGGCCACGATCGCCCCGGCCCGCAGGATCCCGAAGAAGCTCGCGCCATACTCGGCGCTCGTCGTCGCGCAGATCGCCGCCACCTCGGCCTTGCCGACCCCGTCGCGCTGCAGCGCCACGGCGATGCGGTCCATCAGCTCGTCCAGCTCAGCGTAGGAGATCGTCCGCTTGGCGTCGACCAGCGCCGCCTTGCCGCCCAGCTCCGCAGCCTGCGCGCGGATCACGTCGGCCAGCGTGCCGAATTCCTGGGTGAGCAGTTCTTCCACGGACATGGACGTCTCCCTCTCAAACACTTGTACGAAACCCTAAAGCCCGAAACGGCGACGGCCGCAATCGGCGCTTGCGTCACACGCCTTCCCCAAAGGAAACTGTCGTCGTCCGCCATCGCATTCCGGCGGCGCGCCATTCTTCGATCAACGGGCCGTCAGAGCCCGATCCATTTCCAGGGGACGGAAACCAAGCCATGTCCGATGAGATGATTTCGCTCGGCGCCAAGCTGAAGCAGCTGGCCGAGCTCAAGCCGAACGCGCCCGCCGTGACCTGCGGCGACGTCACGCTGACCTACGAGCAGTTCCACAAGCTCTCGAACCGCGCCGCCCGCGGCCTGGCCGCCAAGGGCGTCAAGTTCGGCGACCTCGTCACCCTGGGCCTGCCCAACTCCACCGACTTCGCCGTCGCCTGCTGGGCGATCTGGAAACTGGGCGCGACGCCGCAGCCAATCTCCTTCCGCCTGCCCAAGGGCGAGCTCGAAGCGATCATGGAGCTGGCGAACACGCCCGTGGTCATCGCCCAGTTCGAGCACCAGATCGACCGGCCGCTGCTGTCGATCCCCGACCTGCTGGCGCTGTCGGACGACGACAGCGACTTGCCCGACCAGACCGCGCCGGTCTCCAAGGCCCCGACCAGCGGCGGCTCCACCGGCCGCCCGAAGCTGATCCTGTCGGGCCAGCCCGGCGTCACCGCCAAGGAGACCCCGGAAGTCGGCGGCTGGCGGCTGAAGCCGTCGTCCGTCGCCCTGCTGCCGGCCCCGCTCTACCACAACGCCGGCTTCGGCATGATGATGTCGGCCTTCAGCGTCGGCTGCCACATGGTGCTGATGCCGCGCTTCGAGGCCGAGGCCACCCTGGCCGAGATCCAGCGCAACAAGGCCACCTGGATCTACCTCGTGCCGACCATGATGAACCGCATCTGGCACCTGCCCGAGGAGGTCCGCGCCAAGTACGACCTCTCCTCGCTCGAGACCCTCTGGCACCTGGCCGCGCCCTGCCCGGCCTGGCTGAAGGAGGCCTTCATCCACTGGGTCGGTCCTGAGACGGTGATGGAGCTCTACGCCGGCACCGAGGCCCAGGCGGTGACCACCATCTCGGGCGCCGAATGGCTCGAGCACCGCGGCTCGGTCGGCAAGGTGACGGTCGGCGAGATGGTCGCGGTCGGCGAGGACGGCTCGTTCCTGCCCCCGCGCGAGGTCGGCGAGATCTACATGCGCCGGCCCGAAGGCGCGCCGCCCTCCTACAAGTACATCGGCGCCACGGCCAAGGTGCTGGAAGGCGGCTGGGAGAGCCTGGGCGACATCGGCTGGTTCGACGAGGACGGCTATCTCTACCTCGCCGACCGCCGCACCGACATGATCCTGGTCGGCGGCTCCAACGTCTATCCGGCCGAGATCGAGGCGGCGCTGGAAGAGCACCCCGAGGTGCAGTCCTGCGCGGTGATCGGCTTCCCGGACGACGACCTCGGCAACAAGATCCACGCCATCGTCCAGACCAAGGGCTCGCGCGACGAGGCCTCGCTGCGCGCGCACCTGGCGGCCAGGCTGGTCACCTACAAGCAGCCGCGGAGCTACGAGTTCGTCGACGAGCCGCTGCGCGACGACGCCGGCAAGGTCCGCCGCACCGCCCTGCGCGACGAACGCCTGGCCGCCATGAAGCAGCCGGCCTAGCGCTGAAGTTCCCTCTCTCGCCCGCGGGAGAGGGCTAGGGTGAGGGTCCCGCCGTGCGTCTCGCCGGCGTGATCAGAGCGCCGCCATGCGGCGCCTCCCCTCACCCGACCCTCTCCCCTTGATGGGGCGAGGCCATCCTATTCACCGCAACGCAGCAGCGGTTGCCGTCCATGCTGCACCGCGATAAGCCACATCCCATTCTTCAAAGATAACTTCCGGGGAAACGCATGAGCATAAAAGGCAAGGCCTACATCATGGGGGCGTACGAGCATCCGCTCCGCGACGCGCCCGACAAGTCCACCCCGCAACTCCACGCCGAATGCGCCAAGGGCGCGCTCGAGGACGCGGGTCTCACCAAGGACGACATCGACGGCTATTTCTGCGCCGGCGACGCCCCCGGCTTCGGCGCCATGTCGATGGTCGACTACATGGGCCTGCGCAACGTCCGCCACATGGACTCCACCGAGACCGGCGGCTCGTCCTACCTGCTGCACGTCGGCCACGCGGCCCAGGCGATCGCCGAGGGCAAGTGCTCGGTCGCCCTGGTGACGCTCGCCGGCCGTCCGCGCCAGAACAAGTTCTTCGGCGGCGGCGCGGGCAAGCCCGGCCAGCTGACCGACGGCCCGCCCGAGGCCGGCTACGAGAACATCTACGGCGGCTCGACCCACAACACCTACGGCATGTGCGCCATGCGCCACATGTACGAGTACGGCACCACCTCTGAGCAGCTCGCCTGGATCAAGGTCGCCGCCAGCCACCACGCCCAGTACAACGAACACGCCTTCCTGAAGGACGTGGTGACCGTCGAGCAGGTCGTCAATTCGCGGATGATCTCCGACCCGCTGCACCTGCTGGACTGCTGCGTCGTCACCGACGGCGGCGGCGCGCTGATCGTCACCAGCCCGGAAGTCGCCAAGAGCCTGAACCGTCCGAAGGTCAAGGTGATGGGCGCCGGCGAGGCCCCTAAGGGCCCGATGGGCGGCCGCGGTCTCGACCTGACCCACTCGGGCGCCGTCTGGTCCGGCCCGATCGCCTTCGGCGAGGCCGGCGTGAAGCCGTCCGATATCAAGTACGCCTCGATCTACGACAGCTTCACCATCACGGTGCTGATGCAGCTCGAGGACCTCGGCTTCTGCGAGAAGGGCCAGGGCGGCAAGTTCGTCGCCGACGGCAACCTGATCTCGGGCGTCGGCAAGCTGCCGTTCAACACCGACGGCGGCGGACTCTGCAACAACCACCCGACCAACCGCGGCGGCATCACCAAGGTCATCGAAGCGGTGCGTCAGCTCCGCGGCGAAGCCCACCCCAAGGTCCAGGTCCCCAACTGCGACATCGCCCTGGCCCACGGCACGGGCGGCTCGCTCGGCACGCGCCACGGCGCGGCGACCCTCATCATGGAACGGGAGGCCTAAGCATGACCGACGTCCAAGACCGCCCGGCGCTCATGACCCGGCAGATCCCGGCCCCGGCCGTGACCATCGAAAGCAAGCCCTTCTGGGATGCGGCCGCCGAGGGCAAGTTCCTCATCAAGCACTGCAACGACTGCGGTGAGGACCACTGGTACCCGCGCGCGCTCTGCCCGTTCTGCTTCTCGGACAAGACCGAGTGGAAGGAGAGCCCGGGCGAAGGCGTAATCTACAGCTACAGCGTCATGCACCGCTCGCCGTCCGGCCCCTACGCCATCGGCTACGTGACCCTGAACGAAGGTCCCGCCGTGCTGACCAACTTCGTCGACGTGGCGCCCGACGGGCTCTCGATCGGCCAGAAGGTCAAGGTGAAGTTCCAGCCCACTGAGAACGGCCCGCCGGTCCCGGTGTTCTCGCCGGTCTAGCACCGATCAGTTGCGCCCCACTGGGGGAGCTGTCCGCGGAGCGGACTGAGGGGGTTTGCGGCGTCAGCCCCCTCCACCGCTTCGCGGTCCCCCTCCCCCAGGGGGGGAGGAATTTAGAGCCGCTCCGCCAGCCCCTCCGCCTCGCGCGGATGGCGCAGGCGATGCACCTGCAGGTGCGCAAAGCGCGGGTCCTCGATGCGCCCGCCGTACTCCGCCCGTCGCCGCGCCCAGGTGTCCCAGGCCCAGCGGATCGGGTGCTCCTTGGAAAACCACATTCGCCAGTCCTCGCGGTTGCCGGTGCCGGGCCACAGCTCGGTGCGGTCGATCGCCCGCAGCACCGAGCGCCTGATCACCCGCGGCATGATCACGCTGCGCTCGTAGTCGAGCCACACCAGGTGCGTTGCCCGGCTCCAGACCAGGTCGCGGACCTTGCCGTAGTTTCCGTCGCTGACCCAGGCGTCCTGACCGACCGCCTCGGCGACCCGGCGGACGAACTCGTCGGGATCGTGGCTGTTGAGGTCTCTCCAGCCGGCCTGCCAGTTGATGGCGTCCAGCTCGACATGCGGCAGGGCCAGGCGCGCAGCCAGTCGCCTGGCCAGGGTCGATTTGCCCGAGCCCGAACTGCCCACCACCGCAATGCGCATCAGGCCTCCTGCGACACCTCCGCCAGCACCTCGTCGGTGTGCTCGCCCAGTCGCGGCGGATGCCTACGGATGTTCGATGGAGTTCCAGTGAACTTCACCGGCGGCTTCATCGCCACATAGGTCCCGGCCTGCGGGTGATCGTACTTCTCGAAGAAGCCGACCGCCTTCAGGTGCGGGTCGTCCGGCAGGTCGTCCAGCCGGTTGGTCCGGGTCACCGGGATCGACAGCGGCTTGAGCAGGTCCAGCCACTCGTCGGTGGTCTTGGTCACCGTCACCGTCTCGACCAGGGCGTAGAGGTCGTGAATGTTCTTGCCGCGCTCCAGGCCCTGGAAGCGCGGGTCCTTGCCGAAGGTGTCGCCCCAGCCGGCGACGTCGAAGAAGACGTCCCACTGCTTGTCGGTATAGGGCAGCAGGCCGATGTAGCCGTCCTTGGTCTGGAACGGCTTGCGGTGCGGATTGACCACCCGCTGATAGCCCCACTGGCCGGTCGGCGGATCGAAGGCGTGGTCGTAGAGGTGCTCGACCAGGTTGAAGCTGGTCACGCACTCCAGCATCGGCACCTCGATGAACTGGCCCTCGCCGGTGCGCTCGCGGCTGAGCAGGCCCGCCGTGATCGCCTGGCACATGAACAGGCCCGAGACCTTGTCGGCCACCAGGCTCGGCAGGATCCGCGGGGTCGGATTTCCGTCGGTGCGCGGCAGCACGTCGGCCAGGCCCGAGGCCGACTGGATCAGGTCGTCATAGGCCGGCTCGCCCGCATAGGGCCCTTCCGAGCCGTAGCCGGCGGCGTGCACATAGACCACGTCCGGCCGCAGCGCCTTGACCTCCTCGTAGGACAGGCCCAGCCGCTTGAGCCCCTCGTAGCGGATCGAGGTGGCGAACACGTCGCAGCTCTTGATCAGCGCTTCCAGGCTGCGGCGCGACTTCGGGTCGGCGAGGTTGAACGAGACCGAGCGCTTGTTGCGGTTGATGGTCAGGAAGATCGGCCCCAGGTCGCGCGGCCAGTCCTTCGGCGTGTGGCCGGGCCAGCGCATGATGTCGCCGCCGGTCCCGCGGCCCGAGCCGGGGTCTTCCAGCTTGATCACCTCGGCGCCCTGGTCGCCCAGCATCTGGGTCGCATAGGCGCCGAACACGACGCTGGTCAGATCGAGGATCCTGATCCCCTTCAGCGGCCCCGTGGCTTCGTTCGCCAGCTGCTTTACTTCCGCCACGTCAGGCCTCCCCTCTGCACACCGCCTCGCTATGATCGGGGTCGAACATCGCGCATTGACGCGGGGGAGGGCTAGTGGACTTCGCGCTTTCCGACGAACACAGGATGCTCAAGGAGCTGGTCGCCCGCTTCGTGCAGGACGAGCTGATGCCGCTGGAGGCCGGGGTGCTGGCCCGCGAGGCGGACGGCAAGGGCCTGGGCATCGGCGCGGCCGAGAACGCCCGGCTCGACGAAGTCTCCAAGTCGCTCGGCCTCTGGGGCCTGGACGCGCCCGAGGACGTCGGCGGCGTCGACCTGCCGGCGGTGGCCATGGTCGGGGTCAATGAGGAGCTGGGCAAGACCATCACGCCCTACACCCTGCCGCCGGACAGTCCAAACCTGCGGATGCTGGCGGCGACCGTGAACGAGCGCCAGCGCGAGGCCTATCTCGCCCCCTACGTCGCCGGCCAGACGATCAGCGCCATCGGCATCTCTGAGCCTGGCGCCGGGGCCGACCCGGCCGGCATGCTGACCCGCGCAGACCGCGACGGCGACGACTGGGTGATCAACGGTCGGAAAATTTGGATCACCCGGGCCGAGGAAGCCGATTTCACCATCCTGATGGCGGTGACCGACAAGGAGAAGGGCGCGCGCGGCGGCATGTCGGCCTTCCTGGTCGACAAGGGCACGCCCGGCTTCAACGTGCTGCGCAAGATCCCGATGATCGGCGGCCAGGCGACCTACGAGGTGGCGCTGGAGGACTGCCGGGTCGAGGGCTGGAAGCTGCTCGGCGAGGAAGGCGCCGGCTTCGCCCCCATGCAGCTGCGGCTGGGCACCCGGCGCATCGAGATGGCCTCGTGGTCGATCGGCATGGCCCAGCGGGCGCTGGACATGATCTGCGAGTACGCCCCGCAGCGGAAGACCTTCGGCCTGCCGCTCAGCGAACGTCAGGCGATCCAGTGGTGGGTGGCCGACGCCGCCACCCGCATCCACGCCGCCCGGCTGATGACCTACGACTGCGCCTGGAAGCTCGACCAGGGCCGCGACGTGCGGGTGGAAATCTCGATGATCAAGGGCTACGCGACCGAGATGGCCTGGGAGGTCGTCGACCGCGCGATGCAGACATTCGGCGCCATGGGCATGACCAAGGAGCTGCCGTTGCAGCTGATGGCCAGCCGCCTGCGCACCATGCGAATCTACGACGGCCCCACCGAAGTCCACAAATGGGTGGTGGCCCGCAACCTGATGGGATCGAGACGATGAAGACGGCCTACGGCGACCACCTGACCCTCACCACCGACGGCCACGTGGCGACCATCGTCATCGACCGGCCGGAGAACAACCACGTCTCGGTCGATCTGATGCGCGACCTCGCCGACGCGCTCGAGGCGATGGACCGCGACAACAACATCCGCGCCGTGGTGCTGGCCTCCGCCGGCCGGGCGTTCTGCGCCGGCGCCGACCTGGTCTCGCCGACCGGTATCGGCGGCACCGGCATGAGCGGCATCGACAGCCTCTACGAGCAGGCCGTGCGGCTGTTCGCGGTCGAGACCCCGATCATCGCCGCCGTCCAGGGCGCGGCGGTCGGCGCGGGCCTTGGCCTGGCGCTGGTCGCCGACTTCCGGGTGGTCGCGCCCGAGGCGCGGTTCTCGGCCAACTTCGTGAAGCTCGGCTTCCACCCGGGCTTTGGCCTGACCCACACCCTGCCCCGCCTGATCGGCGTGCAGCGCGCGAACCTGATGTTCCTGACCGGCCGCCGCATCAAGGGCGAGGAAGCCGTGGCCTGGGGCCTGGCCGACGAGATCGTGCCGCTGCACGAGCTGCTGCCCGCCGCCCAGGCGCTGGCCGCCGAGATCGCCGAGAACGCGCCGCTGGCGGTGATCGCCACCCGCAAGACCCTGCGCGGCGACCTCGCCGCCGCGGTCCGCGCCCAGACCGCCCACGAGCACTCGGAACAAACGATCCTGCGCGCCACTGAGGACTTCGCCGAAGGCGTCCGCGCGGTGCAGGAACGCCGCCCGGGCGTGTTCAAGGGTCGGTAGAGACGACTGAGAGGGCCTGCTGGATCAGCAGCCCCCTCACCCTGACCCTCTCCCCAAGGGGCGAGGGAACTGGGCTGCTTATTTCCCCAACGCCGAAGCGGCCTTCGCCAGCTCGGTGATCTTGCCCCAGTCGCCGGCGCGCACCGCGTCGGCCGGGGCGACCCAGCTGCCGCCGACGCAGATCACGTTGGGTAGGGCCAGGTAGTCGGGCGCGTTCTTGGCGTCGACGCCGCCGGTCGGGCAGAAGCTCGCCTGCGGGAACGGGCTGGCGAACGCCTTCAGCGCCCCGACGCCGCCGACCACATTGGCCGGGAACAGCTTGAAGTGGGTGAAGCCGGCGCGCATGCCGCGCATCAGCTCGCTGGCCGTGGCGATCCCCGGCAGCAGCGGCAGGGCCCCGTCGACGCCTTCGCCGTCGATCAGGCCGGGGCTGACCCCGAACTTCGCGCCGGCGTCGGCCGCCGACTGCCGCGCCTGGGCGGTGGTGATGGTGCCGGCCCCGACCACGGCGCCCTCGACCTCGCCGGCGATGCGGCGGATGCATTCGAGCGCCGCCGGCGTGCGCAGCGTCACCTCCAGCGCATAGAGCCCGCCCGCCACCAAAGCCTTGGCCAGCGGCACGGCCTGGGCGGCGTCCTCGATGATCAGGACGGGCACCACCGGAGCGAGCTTCAGGGTCTCGGCGAGGGTCACAGCGGGCTTCCTTCCAGTTGCTCGAGCACGCGGGCGGCGCCGACCAGCGCCGCATAGGGGTGGACGATCAGATAGGTGGGGATGTCGCGGGTGTAGTCCGACAGCCGGCCCTTGTCCTCGAACCGACGGCGGAAGCCGCCCGCCGCCAGCCGGTCGGCCAGCCGCGGCGCGATGCCGCCCGAGACATAGACTCCGCCGCGCGCGCCGCAGGTCAGGGCGATGTCGCCGGCGACCGAGCCAAGGATCTCGCAGAACCGATCGAGGGTCTCCTCGGCCAGTAGGTCGCCGCCCTTCTGGCCGGCCCCCAGCACCTCTTTCTCGTCCTTGAGCTCGGCCGGCACCCCGCGCACGTCGGCCAGGCCGCGATAAAGCGCATACAGACCCGGACCGGACAGGATCCGTTCGATAGAGACCCGGCCATAGGTCCGGCGCAGCGAGGCCCAGATCGCCGCCTCGACGCCGTCATAGGGCGCAAAGCCGGCATGGCCGCCCTCGCAGGGCACGGCGATGTCGCCGCGGTCGGTGCGCACCACCATCGAGACGCCGAAGCCGGTGCCGGCGCCCAGCACCAGGATCGGCGCGCCCTCGGCTCCGCGCATCGCCGGGCCGATGGTCTTCAGATCGTCGGGATCGAGCACCGGCGCGGCCAGCGCCTGGGCCGCGAAGTCGTTGATCAGCCTGGCCGAGTGGAACTCGAAGGTGCCGATCAGCTCGCCCTCCGAGACCCGCCAGTCGAGGTTGGTGAACTCGATCTCGCCGTCGACCACCGGGCCGGCCACGGCGATCGCCGCGGTGTGCACCTTCTGGCGGCCGACCGTGGTCTCCAGGTACTCGCCGATCACCTCGGTCAGCGATCCGTACTCGGCGGCGGGATAGGTCTTGGGATTGCGGATCCGGCCCGTGGAATCGACCACGGCCAGACGCGCGTTGGTGCCGCCGATGTCTCCGACCAGGCCGGAATAGATGGTCTTCACGCAACGTCTCCGAATAGCGCCCCGCCGCCCTGCTCGGCCGGCGCGGCCGCCCGGCGCATCCAGCCGAACAACTCACGGCCATAGCCGAATCCGGGCTGGGCGACGCTCAACTTCTCCCGCCCCGCGAACTGCTCAGGGTCAAGCTTGATCTCCAACGTTCCGGCGTGCGCGTCCAGCCGGATGATGTCGCCCTCGCGCACCTGCGACAGCGGGCCGCCATGGGCGGCTTCCGGGCTGACGTGGATGGCGGCCGGCACCTTGCCCGACGCGCCGCTCATACGCCCGTCGGTGACCAGCGCCACCTTGAAGCCCTTGTCCTGCAGCACGCCCAGCACCGGCGTCAGGCTGTGCAGCTCGGGCATGCCGTTGGCGCTCGGGCCCTGGAAGCGGACCACGGCGATGAAGTCGCGGTTCAGCTCGCCGCGCTTGTGCGCCTCCAGCAGATCCTCCTGGTCCTCGAACACGACGGCCGGGGCCTCGACCACCAGGTTCTCGTCCTTGACCGCCGAGGTCTTGATCACCGCCCGGCCGAGCGGCCCGGTCAGCAGCCGCATGCCGCCCTCGGGCTGGAACGGGTCGGACGCCGGCCGCAGGATGTCGCGGTTCAGGCTCTCCCTGGCGCCTTCGCGCCAGACCACCTTGCCGTCCTCCAGGAACGGCTCGTTCTGATAGTGGCGCAGGCCCTGGCCGGCGACCGTGACCACGTCCTCGTGCGCCAGGCCGGCGTCGAGCAGCTCGCGCACCACGAAGGCCATGCCCCCGGCCGCATGGAAGGCGTTCACATCCTCGCTGCCGTTCGGATAGACCCGCGCCAGCAGCGGCGTGACCTTGGAAAGCTCGTCGAAGTCCGACCAGTCGATGATGATGCCCGCCGCCCGCGCCATGGCGACGATGTGCAGGGTGTGGTTGGTCGAGCCGCCGGTCGCCAGCAGGCCGGCGACGGCGTTGACGATCGCCTTCTCGTCGACGACCTGGGCCATCGGCGTATAGGCGTTGGTCCCGTGGCCGATCTCGATCGCCCGCTTGGGCGCGGCGGCGACCAGGGCGTCGCGCAGCGGCGTGTTCGGGTGGATGAAGGCCGAGCCCGGCAGGTGCAGGCCCATCATCTCCATCATCATCTGGTTGGAGTTGGCGGTGCCGTAGAAGGTGCAGGTGCCCGGCCCGTGATAGGACTTCATCTCGCTGTCGAGCAGCTCGTCGCGGGTCGCCTTGCCCTCGGCGAACAGGCCGCGCACGCGGGCCTTCTCGGCGTTCGACAGGCCCGAGGTCATCGGCCCGGCCGGCACGAAGATGGTCGGCAGGTGGCCGAAGGCCAGCGCCCCGATCACCAGCCCGGGCACGATCTTGTCGCAGACCCCCAGCATCAGCGCGCCGTCGAAGGCGTCGTGGGTCAGCGCCACGCCCGTCGACATGGCGATGACGTCCCGCGAGAACAGCGACAGCTCCATGCCCGGGCGGCCCTGGGTGACCCCGTCGCACATGGCCGGCACGCCGCCGGCGTACTGGGCGGTGCCGCCGACCTCTTCCGCCGCCGCCTTGATGATCGCCGGGTAGCGCTCCAGCGGCTGGTGCGCGCTGAGCATGTCGTTATAGGCCGAGACGATGGCGATGTTCGGCGCGGTCGGGTTGCGCATCCGCTGCTTCACGCCGTCCGGCTCGGCGGCGAAGGCGTGGGCCCAGTTGGCGCAGGACAGCTTGGCCCGGCCCGGGCCGTCGTGCTGCGCCGCCTCCATCCGTTTCAGATAGTCCGTGCGGGACTGGCGGCTGCGCTCGACGATGCGGGCGGTGACGGCGGCGGTGACGGGGTGCAACGCGACAGGCATGACTGGCTCCGACTTTTCAAGGGGTCCAGAGAACGCGCACGGGCGCTTTAGCTTGCCTGAGCAGCGCGTGCACGGGCAGACCGTTCCCCTTCTCCACGATGTCACGCTTCTTGGCCCCGGAGATGAGCACCAGGATCAGCCGAGCTTGCAGGAGAGCCGGCATGGTCATGGTCACCCGCGCGATCGGCGGCGAGCCGACCCCGGCGGGAATTCCCAGGCAGAAGCGCGGTCCGCGCGGATCCATGCCCAGATCCAGCACAGGCGATCCGGGTATCAGCGAAGCGACGTGTCCGTCCTCGCCCATCCCCAGAAGCATGACGTCATAGGGCGCCATGGCGCGCACGTCAGCCTCCACCTTGCCCGCGGCGGCTTCGACGCTGTCCGCGGCCGTGCTGATCGGCACGAAGCGCGCTGCGGCGGCCGATCCGGTCAGCAGCCGCTCGCGCACCAGCCGCTCATTGGAGTCCGGAGACTCCGCTGACACGAAGCGGTCGTCCGACAGCGTGACGGCGATACGGCTCCAGTCGAGCTCGGCCTGGGCTAGCAGATCGTAGACCGGCGCCGGCGAGCGCCCGCCGGTGCCGACCAGGCTGGCCGCTCCACGCTCGGCCAGGGCCGCCTCCAGGGCCTGCGTCGTGGCGGCGGCGGCGGCGGCGGCCAGCTCGGCCGAGGTTGCGTAGCTCTCGATCATGTCCCGCCCATAACGCAGCACTGCGACGAACGCGCCACCGATTCACGCCGCGGGGCGCGGAAAAGCACCGGCTGATTCGGAACCAGACCGGTCGGTCGCGAACTTCCTCTGCGGCCGCACGGCGCGTCCAGACGCCAGCCGCCCACCCACAACCAGGAGCCCGCGTGATGAGGATCGCTCAAGTTCCACCGCTTTATGAGGCCGTACCGCCCCGCTTCTACGGTGGAACCGAGCGGGTGGTCGCCCACCTGACCGACGCCCTCTCTGATCTCGGCCATCAGGTCACCCTGTTCGCCAGCGCCGAGGCCCAGACCAAGGCCCAGCTGGTCAAGGTCCGCGACCAGGCGATCCGGCTCGATCCGGTGCAGCTGAAGTCCGACCTGGCCGCCCACATGTCGATGCTCTGGGACGTGCGCCGCCGCGCCCACGAGTTCGACCTCATCCACTTCCACACCGACATGATCCACTTCCCGTTCTTCGAGGACGTGGCCGAGAAGACCCTGACCACCCTGCACGGCCGGCTCGACCTCAAGGACCTGCCCGGCGTCTACTGGCGCTGGCAGCAGTTCCCCCTGGTCTCGATCTCCGACGCCCAGCGCAAGCCGATCGCCTTCGCCAACTGGGCCGGCACCGTGCACCACGGCATGCAGGCCGACCTCTACCGGCCCCGGTTCGAACCGGGGCAGTACCTGGCCTTTCTCGGACGGATATCTCCGGAGAAGCGTCCCGACCGGGCGATCGCCCTGGCCAAGCGCGCCGGCCTGCCGCTGAAGATCGCCGCCAAGGTCGACGACGCCGACCTGCGCTACTTCCAGGACAAGATCGAACCCCTGCTGATCGGCCAGAAGCTGATCGAGTTCGTGGGCGAAATCGGCGACGACGAGAAGTCGGCCTTCCTCGGCAACGCCAGGGCGCTGCTGTTCCCGATCGACTGGCCCGAACCCTTCGGCCTGGTGATGATCGAGGCCATGGCCTGCGGCACGCCGGTGATCGCCTACGGCTGCGGTTCGGTGCCCGAGGTGATCGACGACGGACTGACCGGATTCATCGTCTCCAGCGAAGATGAGGCGCTCGAAGCCATCAGCAGGATCCCGAACTTGAACCGCCGCGACGTGCGGCGCAGATTTGACGAGCGTTTCTCGAGCGTGGCCATGGCCAGGCGCTATCTCGACCTCTACGCCCGCCTGGCCGGCGCTCGCCCCGAACGCGGCGTCGCTCTGGCGGCGAACGCCTGAGGTAGGGCTCATGGACGATCTCGCGCCGGCCCCCGATGCGCCGGTCGAAACGGGTGAGACGGGCGAACCGAGAGTTCCGCACCGGCTGTTCGCGCTCAAGGACAAGGACACCTTCGTGGTGGCCGACGCCTTCGGCGACATCATCGGCGCGGGCGACGGGCTGTTTCACAACGACACCCGCATCCTCTCGCATTTCCGCCTGCTGCTGGGCGGGCGGCCGCCGTCGCTGCTGTCGGCCGCCATCGCCCAGGACAACGTGTTCTTCACCTCGCACGGCGCCAACCAGGCCCTGCCCTATCCCGGGGGACCGGTCGGACCGCCCGGCGTGCTGCATGTCGAGCGAAAGCGCTTCCTGTGGGAGGAGCGGCTTTATGAGCGCATCTGCTGCGTCAACTACAGCCGCGACGTGGTGCTGATCCCCCTCTCGGTTGAGTTCGGGGCCGACTTCCGCGACATGTTCGAGGTCCGCGGCATGCGGCGCGAGCGGCGCGGGCGGCTGCATCCGCCCAACGTCGACGGCCGCAGCGTGCGGTTCCGCTACGAAGGCCTGGACGGCGTCGAGCGCACCAGCCTGGTCTCGTTCTCCGACCCGCCGGCCCGCATCAGCGGCACGCGCGCCGACTACATGTACTCGCTGCAGCCCGAGGGCCGGCTGGAGCTCTACATGGAGATCGGGGCCTCCAGCGCCCCGCCCCCCGACCGCCACCGCTACCGCTACGCCGCGGCCCGCGCGCGCTGGGACATGCGCGCCCGCCGCCGCCACGGCGCCCGCATCAAGAGCTCGGGGCGGCTGTTCAATGAGTGGCTGGAGAAGTCGCGCGCCGACCTGGCGCTGCTGACCACCCGCATGGAGACCGGCCCCTATCCATATGCCGGCATCCCCTGGTTCTCGACCGCCTTCGGCCGCGATGCGATCATCACCGCCTGGCAGATCCTGTGGTTCGAACCGTCGCTGGCGCGCGGCGTGCTGACCTACCTTGCCGCCCACCAGGCCGAGGAGGTGTCGGCCTTCCGCGACTCCGCGCCCGGCAAGATCATGCACGAGACCCGCAAGGGCGAGATGCCGGCCTTGGGCGAGGTGCCGTTCGCCCGCTACTACGGCGGGGTCGACACCACGCCGCTGTTCGTCGCCCTGGCGGGCGCCTACGCCGAGCGGACCGGCGACCTGGTGCTGATCGACGACCTCTGGCCCGCGCTCATCGCGGCCGTTCGCTGGATCGAGCGGTTCGGCGATTCCGACGGCGACGGCCTGATCGACTACAAGCGCGGCAAGGATTCAGGCCTCGCCAACCAGGGCTGGAAGGACAGCGAGGACAGCGTCTTCCACGCCGACGGCCGGTTTCCCGACGGCCCTATCGCCCTCGTCGAGGTGCAGGGCTACGCCTTCGCCGCCTATCGGGCGATGGCCAAGCTCGCCCACCATCGCGGCGATCAGGACAACGCCGCCCGCTGGGCCGCCCGCGCCGAACAGATCCGCGAGGCGGTCGAGCGGCGGTTCTGGATGGACGAGCACGACTTCTACGGCATCGCCATCGACGGCAAAGGCGACCTCTGCCGCGTATTGAGCAGCAACCCGGGCCACCTGCTGTTCTCGGGCCTGCCCAGTCCCGAGCGGGCGCGCAAGGTCGCCGAGCGGTTGATGTCGGCGGCGTTCGACACCGGCTGGGGCCTGCGCACCCTGGCCACCGGCGAGCCGCGCTACAACCCGATGAGCTACCACAACGGCTCGGTCTGGCCGCACGACACCGCGGTCTGCGCCATGGGCCTGTCGCGCTATGGCGAACGCGACGGCGTCGCGTCGCTGACTTCGGGCCTATTCGAGACCGCGATCAGTTTCGAGATGCGGTTGCCCGAGCTGTTCTGCGGCTTCCCGCGCATGGCCGGCGAGCCGCCCGTCGCCTATCCGGTCGCCTGCCTGCCCCAGGCCTGGGCCGCCGGTTCGGTGTTCATGATGCTGCAGTCGGTTCTCGGCGTCTCGGTCGACGGCTGGAACCGCGAGATCCGCGTGGCCGATCCGCGGTTGCCGATCGGCATCGACCGCCTGGAGATCGACGGCCTGAGGGTCGGCGACGAAAAGGTCGACCTGCTGTTCGAGCGCACGGGCCGCCGTGTCGACGTCCAGGGCCGCAGCCACACCGGCTTCCCGGTTCGCGTGCGCTAGCGGCGCGGCGCGTGGGCGATACGCAGGATGTTGGCCGCGCCGGGCGAGCCCATCGGCAGACCGGCCAGGATGATCACCCGCTGGTTGGGCCGGGCCAGTTCGGCGGCCAGCGCCTGATCGACGGCCAGCTTGGCCAGCTCCTCGGCGTCGTCGACCTGCGCCACCACGCGCGCCTCGACGCCCCAGACCAGGGCCAGCATCCGCGCGGCGTGCAGGTTGGGCGTCAGCGCCAGGGTCGGCTGCAACGGCCGCTCGCGCGCCAGCCGCAGGGCCGTGCGGCCGGTGGTGGTGAAGGCCGCGATGCAGGCGGTCGAGGCGGTCTCGGCCGCCCGGCTGGCCGCCGCGACCAGGGCGTCGGCGTCGGCGTCCTCGACCGGATACTCAGCGCGCATCAGTTCGGGCCAGCGCGGATCCTGCTCCACCCTCGTCAGGATGCGGTTCATGATCGTCACCGCCTCGACCGGATACTCGCCCGCCGCCGTCTCGGCCGACAGCATCACCGCATCGGCGCCCTCGTAAACCGCGCCGGCGACGTCGGAGGCTTCGGCCCGGGTCGGGCTCGGGGCATGGATCATCGACTCGAGCATCTGCGTGGCGATGATCACCGGAATGCCGCGGGTGCGCGCGGCGCGGACCAGCGACTTCTGCACCACCGGCACGTCCTCGGGGTTCAGCTCCACCCCCAGGTCCCCGCGGGCCACCATCACCCCGTCGCAGAGGTCGAGGATCTCGTCGAGCGCCTCGATCGCCGCCGGCTTCTCGATCTTGGCCAGCACCGCCGCGCGGCCCTGCACGATCTGGCGCAGCTCGGCCATGTCCGAGGCGCGTTGCACGAAGCTGAGCGCCACCCAGTCGACGTTCTGCTGCAGGGCGAAGGCCAGGTCCTCGCGGTCCTTGGCGGTCAGGGCCGGCACCGGGATGGCGTGGCCGGGCAGGTTCAGGCCCTTGTGGTTAGAGAGGGTATCGCCCGACAGCACCTCGGTCTCGGCGAAACCCGGGCCGTTGCGGCGCACCCGCAGCCGCACCTTGCCGTCGTCGAGCAGGATGTCCGAGCCGGGCCGCAGCACGCTGAACACTTCGGCCAGCGGCACGCCGACGCGGCTGGCGTCGCCCGGCTCGTCGGAGACGTCGAGCCGGAAGTCCTGGCCGGCCTTCAGCCGCACGCTGCGGTCGGCGAACTCGCCCAGCCGAATCTTCGGGCCCTGCAGGTCGGCCAGCACAGCCAGCGGACGCCCGACAGCGGCCTCGGCGGCGCGGACGTTGGCGATGGTCCTGGCGTGGTCGTCGTGCGTGCCGTGGCTGAAGTTCACGCGGAACACGTCGGCCCCGGCCAGCGCCAGCTGGACGACCTTGCCGGCCTCGCGGCTGGCCGGGCCGAGCGTCGCGACGATACGGGCGCGGCGGTCGCGGATCATCTGGCCTCCATCGGCGTCATCGGGTCGGGCCGCACTATGGCCCAACCGGCAGGCGAAGGGAGTCTTTCCCCGATCGAGGTCGATTCGAGAACGCCCGACCTGCACAATCGGCAAGAACCTGGAGGCGCTTCGCGAATTCCTGACGAATGACCCAGACTCTCGACCTCTTCCCGATCGGCAACTGCGCGGCCAGCGGCCTCATCGACCGTGCCGGACGACTGGTGTGGGCCTGCGCCCCCCGCGTCGACGGCGACCCCATGTTCTGCACCCTGCTCGGCGAGGAACCCGACGCAAACCCAGACGCGCACGGGTTTTGGGACATCCAGGTCGAGAACCAGGTGCACGTCGCCCAGAGCTATCTGCGCAACACCCCGGTGGTCTGCACCGAGGTCACCGACGCCGACGGGGCGATGGTCCAGATCATCGACTTCTGCCCCCGCTATCGGCAGTTCGGCAGGATTTATCGGCCCCTTGCCATTATCCGCCTGGTGCGCCCGCTGGTCGGAACACCCAAGATCCGCATCCGCGTGCGGCCCATGGTCAACTGGGGCGAACGGCCCGCCGACCACACGACAGGCTCCAATCACATCCGCTTCGTCGGCGGCGAGACCACCCTGCGGCTGACCACCGACGCCCCGGTTTCGCACATCACCGGCGAGCGGTTGTTCCGCCTGGAACAGCCGGTATCGATGTTCCTTGGCCCGGACGAAGGCTTCGACGCGGACCTCGCCGCCACCTGCGAGCGGATGCTGGGCGAGACCACGTCCTACTGGCGCGGCTGGGTGCGCAACCTGGCCGTCCCGCTCGAGTGGCAGGAGGCGGTGATCCGCGCCGCCATCACACTCAAGCTCTGCGCGCACGAGGAGACGGGAGCCATCGTCGCGGCCCTGACCACCTCGATCCCCGAGCACGCCGAGAGCGGCCGCAACTGGGACTACCGCTACTGCTGGCTGCGAGACGCGTACTACGTGGTCCAGGCCCTGAACCGCCTGGGCGCGGCCGACATGCTCGAGAACTATCTCGGCTATCTGCGCAATCTCGTCGACCGCACCGCTGGCGGCCACGTGCAGCCGCTCTACGGCGTCGGCATGGAGCCGGCCCTGACCGAGCATTTCGCCGAGCACCTGCCCGGCTATCGCGGCATGGGACCGGTGCGCATCGGCAACCAGGCCCACGAGCATCTGCAACACGACGTGTACGGACAAATTATCCTGTCCACCGTGCAGGCCTTCTTCGACGAACGCCTGCTGCGGCCGGCGAACGCTGAGGATTTCAAGGCCCTTGAGCGTGTCGGCGACCGCGCCTACGAGATGCACGACAAGCCCGACGCCAGTCTCTGGGAGTTCCGCGGCCGCGAGAGCATCCACACCTACTCGGCGGTCATGTGCTGGGCGGCCTGCGACCGGCTAGGCAATGCGGCCCGCAAGCTCGGCCTGGCCGACCGCGCCGATCACTGGAACGCCCGCGCGGCGGAGATCCGCAAGACCATCGAGACCCGCGCCTGGAACCCCAAGCTCGGCCGCTTCGCCGCCACCTTCGAGGGCGACGAACTGGACGCCAGTCTGCTGCAGCTGGTCGACGTCCGCTTCGTCAGCCCCGACGACCCGCGCATGGCCGCGACCATCGCCGCGGTCGAAAAGGGCCTTCGCCGCGGGCCCTACATGCTCCGCTATGCGATCCCCGACGACTTCGGGGAACCCAAGACGGCGTTCAATTTCTGCACCTTCTGGCTCATCGAGGCGCTGCATCTCTCCGGCCGTTCCGAAGAGGCGCGTCAGCTGTTCGAGGAGATGCTGGAGCGCCGCACCGCCGCGGGCCTGCTGTCAGAGGACATCGCCTTCGACGGCGCCGAGCTCTGGGGCAACTACCCGCAGACCTACTCGCTGGTCGGGCTGATCAACTGTGCGACAATGTTGTCGCGGCCGTGGGCGTCTGTCCGATGAATCCTTTTGGCGAATCATGGATTCCTTATGGGGACACGCTGAAAGGGCGGCCCCATGTTCCATGCCACGCAGACCCTGCACCGCTACGAAGCCCGCGCCGCCGGCGGCGCGACCTATGAGATCGTCGGCGCCAGCTTCGAGGACGCAGCCCTGGAATTCGCCGATCTCGTCCACGAGGACGAGGTCGAGCTGACCGACTGCGAGAGCGGCGAGCGCCGCCGCTTCAGGATCGACCTGGACTAGTCGTACCAGGCCCGGCCCGAGCGCTCGATCAGGGCGAAGGCGCCGGCCGGCCCCCAGCTGCCTGCGGCGTACGGTTTGGGCGCCATCGAAGACTCCCGCCAGGCGTCGGCCACGCCGTCGATCCACTCCCAGGCGCGTTCGACCTCGTCGCGGCGGACGAACAGCGTGCTGTTGTTCTGGATCACGTCGAGAATCAACCGCTCATAGGCGATCCGGCGGCGCGAATTGGGCCCCGAATAGGCCTTGGCCAGCGACAGCGACAGCGGCAGCGACTGCAGGCGCATGCCGCGCTCCGACAGCCCCGGCGCCTTGTTCATCAGCAGCAGTTCGATGTCCTCGTCCGGCTGCAGGTCGATGACCAGGCGGTTGGCCGCCATGTCCGCCTTGGCCGCGCCCTCGAAGATCGAGTGCGGCACCGGCTTGAACTGGATGGCGATCTGGGTGCGCCGCTCGGGCAGCCGCTTGCCGGTGCGCAGGAAGAACGGCACGCCGGCCCAGCGCCAGTTGTCGATGTCGGCGCGCAGCGCCACGAAGGTTTCCGTGCCGGTCGGCTGGCCGCGCTCAGCCTCGTAGCCGTCGACCGCCGCGCCGGAGGTGACGCCCGGCGTGTACTGGCCGCGGACGCTGACGGTCTGCACGTCGGCGCGGGTGACCGGGCGCAGCGAGCGCAGCACCTTGACCTTCTCGTTGCGAACGCTGTCCGGCTCCATGTCCGACGGCGGCTCCATCGCCACCAGGCAGAGCAGCTGCAGCATATGGTTCTGCACCATGTCGCGCAGCGCGCCGTACTCGTCGTAGTAGGGCCAACGGTCGCCGACGCCCTCGGTCTCGGCCACGGTGATCTGCACGTGGTCGATGGTCAGGTTGTTCCAGAGCGGCTCGAACAGGGTGTTGGCGAAGCGCAGCGCCAGCAGGTTCTGCACCGTCTCCTTGCCGAGGTAGTGGTCGATCCGGAAGATGCTCTCCTCCGGGAAGACCGCGGCCACCGCGCCGTTGATGACCTTCGAGCTCTCCAGGTCGCGGCCGATCGGCTTCTCGAGCACGATCCGGGTCCCCGGCCCGGCCATGCCCGCCCCCGCCAGGGCCGCGCAGACGCGGCCATAGATGCTGGGCGACAGGGCCAGGTAGTAGATCGGCGTCTTGGCGTCGCCGAGCGCCGCCTTCAGCCCCGCCGCGCCGTCCGGAGTGGTCGCGTCGGCCCCGACGTACTGCAGGCGCTTTTCGAACCGCGCCCAGGTCTTGTCGTCCAGTCCCCCGCCGCCGACCCGGGCCGAGACGGCCTCCTTGATCTGGGTTACGAAGGCCTCGCGGGTGATGTCGGCGCGCGCCGTGGCGATGATCCCGAAGCGCTCGCTGAGGAAACCGTCCGCATCCAGATTATACAGCGACGGGAACAGCATTTTCTGGGCGAGGTCGCCCGTCCCGCCGAAGAGCACGATAACGTCGGCCAGGGGCTGCTCGGCCATCTGCTGTCACCTTTTCGCGAGTAAACGTTATCGTGTGCGCATAGCGGCGTTCGCACGTGCGACGTCAAGCCCTTCTGACGGACCCCTCTCCTTCCGGCGGAAGATTTGCGCCGTGGCGGCGCCGGATCGAACCGCCCGGTCGGGCGTTTGTCGTTCGGCTGCGGGGCAAAGGCGCGTATGAGTATCGACGAACTGAGCATCGGCCTTGAACGGCCTCCGACCCGGCTGGCGCTGGAAGGCGCAGCCCTGTTCCTGGACCTCGACGGAACGCTGGCCCCGATCGCCAAGCGCCCCGAGGACGTCGGTCCGGACCGGCGGCGCAACGATCTGCTGAGCCGGTTGGCGACCCGCATGCAGGGGCGGCTGGCGGTGGTCAGCGGCCGCTCGCTGGACGACATCGACCGCATCCTTGAAGGTCGCGTGGCCTGCGCAGCGGCGATCCACGGGCTCGTACGCCGTGACGCCCGCGGCGTGGTCGGCGAAGCGCCGCCGCATCCGGGCCTGGCCTCGGCTCGCGCCTCCCTGAAAGATTTCGCCGCCGGCGACCCGCGGCTGCTGATCGAGGACAAAACGCTCAGCCTGACCCTGCACTATCGGCTGGCGCCCGATCGCGGCCAGGAGGCGATCGACCTGGCCGAGCGGATCGCGACGATCACCGGCCTGACGCTGCAACCCGGCGACATGGTCGTGGAACTGCGCACGCCCGGCGCCAGCAAGGGCGACGCCATCCGCGCCTTCATGGCCGAGCACCCGTTCAAGGGCGCTCAGCCGGTCTTCCTGGGCGATGACCTGACCGACGAGCACGGCTTCTTCGCAGTGCGCCAACTCGGCGGCTATGGCGTGCTCGTCGGGCCGCAGCGGCGCACCACCGCCATCTACCGCATGGACGGCGTCGAGGAGGCGCTGTCCTGGCTGGAGGGCGCCGCATGAGCCGCCTGATCGTCGTCTCCAATCGCGTCACGCCGCCGGCCGGCAAGGGCGAGGAAACGGTCGGCGGCCTGGCCATGGCCCTGGCCGCGGCGCTGCGCGAATACTCCGGCCTGTGGTTCGGCTGGAGCGGCAAGACCGCGCCGGAGTTCACCGGCCAGCTCAACCTGCAACGCGTCGACGGCGTGACCGTCGCCACCGTCGACCTCGAGGAGGCCGACCTCAACGAGTACTACAACGGCTACGCCAACAAGACGCTGTGGCCGCTGTTCCACTACCGCCAGGACCTGACCGCCTACGACCGCTCGTTCGACGAAGGCTACCAACGGGTCAACCGGCGCTTCGCCGAGACCCTGGCTCCGCTCATCGAGCCCGACGACCTGATCTGGGTGCACGACTACCACCTGATCCCGCTGGCCCGCGAACTGCGCGAACTCGGCATCAAGAACCGGATCGGCTTCTTCCTGCACATCCCCTGGCCGGCCCATCAGCTGCTGATCACCCTGCCGCGGCACCGCCAGCTGGTGGAGGCGCTGTTCGCCTACGATCTGGTCGGGTTCCAGACCCCGGAGTACCGCCAGGCGTTCGAGGAGTACGTGCTCAACGAAGCGCGCGGGGTCGTCACCGGCGAGGGCCAGCTGCGCGCCTTCGGCCGCAGTGTGCGGGTCGGCGCATTCCCGATCGGCATCGACGCGCAAGACTTCGCAGAGCTCAGCGAAAGCACGATCGCCCGGCGCACGTTCGACGTCATGGCCGCCCACACGGCGTTCCGGAAAATGGTCATCGGCGTTGATCGGCTCGACTACTCCAAGGGCGTGGAGGAGCGGTTCCTCGGCTTCGAGCGCCTGCTGGCCACCTACCCGGAGCTGCGCCGCGAGGTGCTGTTCCTGCAGATCGCGCCGCTCAGTCGCGAAAGCGTCGAGGCCTATCAGGAGATCCGCGCCCGCCTCGACGCCCTCTCCGGCCGTATCAACGGCGAGTATGCGGACATCGACTGGAACCCGGTCCGCTACGTGAACCGCAACTACCGCCGCGACGAACTGGCCGGCATCTACCGCGCCGCCAAGGTGGCGCTGGTGACGCCGCTGCGCGACGGCATGAACCTCGTGGCCAAGGAGTTCGTCGCCGCACAGGATCCGGCCGACCCAGGGGTGCTCGTGCTCTCGCGTTTCGCCGGCGCGGCGAACCAGCTGAAGAGCGCGCTGATCGTCAATCCCAACAGCCCCGAGGAGATCGCCGAGGCGCTGCACAGGGCGCTGTCCATGGACCTGATGGAGCGAATCGAGCGCTGGCGCGCTCTCTTCGACAACGTCCAGCGGGAAGACGTCACCGCCTGGCGGGACGCGTTCGTGAACGCGCTCGCCGCCACGCGCGAGTCCGACCGCGCGCGGACGGCCGAGGGACCCTTCTATGGCGAACAAGCTCGCCCGCTATCAGTCCATGCGGGACTTCACCCAGACGGCGGAGCCGAGCGGTCGGGCGAAGGTGAAGCCAGCCAAGCACCTGCGCTACGTGATCCAGAAGCACGCGGCGACCCGGCTGCACTACGACTTCCGGCTGGAACTGGACGGGGTCTTCAAGTCCTGGGCGGTGACCAAGGGCCCCTCCCTCGACCCCCACGAACGTAGGCTGGCGGTCGAGGTCGAGGACCATCCGCTCGACTACGGCGATTTCGAAGGCGCTATCCCCAAGGGTCAGTACGGCGGCGGCACGGTCATGCTTTGGGACCGCGGCTTCTGGGCGCCCGAGCCGGGGACCGACGTCCATGCCGGCCTCGAAAAGGGCGACCTGAAGATCGTCCTGGAAGGCGAGCGCCTACATGGCGGCTTCGTGCTGGTGCGGATGAAGCGCGATCGCGACGGCGGTGAGCGCAACAACTGGCTGCTGATCAAACATCGCGACCAGTTCGCCCGCGAAGGCGACGACGACGCCCTGCTCAAGGACAATGACACTTCGGTCGCCTCGGGCCGGGAGATGGCGCAGATCACCGCCGGCAAGGGCAAGGCGCCGAGCCCGTTCATGACCGCCCGTCAGGGCCGCGCCGACGACGTGTGGCAGAGCAAGCCGCGCGGCGCAGCCTCCGGCCCCGCTCCCGCGGCGGCCAAGCCGGCGCCACGTCGGGCGAAAAGCAAAGCCGCGACGATGCCCGACTTCATCGAACCGCAGCTCTGCCGGTCGCAAGACAAGCCGCCGAACGGCTCGGGCTGGGCACATGAGGTCAAGTTCGACGGCTACCGCATGCAGCTGCGCGTCGCGGCGGGCGAGGCCCGGCTGCGCACGCGCAAAGGGCTGGATTGGACCGAGCGTTTCCAAGCGGTCGCCGACGCGGCCGCCGATCTCCCGGACTGCATCCTCGACGGCGAGGCCGTCGCTTTGGACGACAACGGTGACCTCAGTTTCGCCGCCCTGCAGGCGGCGCTGTCGGACGGACGCAGCGACGAGTTGATCTACTACGCCTTTGACCTGCTGTTCGAAGCCGGCGAGGACCTGCGCGAAGCGCCGCTCAGCGAGCGAAAGACCCGGCTCAAGGCGCTGATCGAGGGGCGCGATGACGCCATCCGCTATGTCGAGCACTTCGATGCGTCCGGCGAAGCGGTCTGGCGCTCGGCCCAGCGGCTCGAGCTGGAAGGCATCGTCTCAAAGCGGCTGAACGCACCCTATCGCTCAGGCCGCAGCGACACCTGGAGCAAGGCCAAGCTGCGTCCCGGCGACGAGGTGGTGATCGGCGGCTGGACCGGCGAGAAGGGCCGCCTGCGCTCGCTGCTGGTCGGTCGCTACCAGGACGGCGCGCTGGTCTATGCGGGCCGGGTCGGCACGGGCTTCAGCAGCGCCGTGGTCAGTCGCGTTCTGCCGCGACTGGAAGCGGTGGCGGCCGCCAAGAGCCCTTTCAGCGGCCCCGGGGCCCCACGCAAGGAAGGCGACATCAACTGGGCGCGGCCCGAACTGGTCGCCGAAATCGAGTTCGCCGGCTACACCGACAGCGGCGCGGTGCGGCAGGGCGCCTTCAAGGGCCTGCGCGAGGACAAGCCGGCCGGCGAGGTCGAGGCCGAGACCGCTCCCCCACCCAAACCTGACCCGCCGAGGAAGCGCATGGGCGATCCGAGCGTGATGGGCGTGACCATCTCCAGCCCCGACAAGGCGCTGTGGCCGAACTCCGCCGACAGCGACGCGCCGGTCACCAAACTCGACCTCGCCCAATATCTGGAAGCGGTCGGCGCGTGGATGATGCCGCACATCGAGGGACGGCCCTGCTCGATCATCCGCGTTCCCGACGGCCTGGGCGGCGAGCAGTTCTTTCAGCGCCACGCCGGCAAGGGCGCTTCGCCGCTGCTGTCGCAGGTCGAGGTGTTCGGCGATCACGCCGCTTATCTGCAGGTCGACCGCATCGAGGCGCTGGCCGCCTTGGCCCAGATCGGGGCGGCCGAATACCACCCGTGGAACTGCCGACCGCACGCGCCGGAGACGCCCGGCCGGCTGATCTTGGACCTCGATCCGGGCCCTGACGTAGACTTCGACACCGTGGTGGCCGCCGCCCGCGACGTGCGAGACCGGTTGGAGGACCTGGGCCTCATCGCGTTCTGCAAGACCACCGGCGGCAAGGGCCTGCACGTGGTCACTCCGCTGGCCCCGCCCAAGGGCGAACTGGACTGGCCGACCGCCAAGGCGTTCGCCAAGAAACTCTGCGAGCAGATGGCCGCGGACGAGCCCGATCGCTATGTGGCCAACATGGCCAAGAAGGTCCGGCAGGGGCGGATCTTCCTCGACTATCTGCGCAACGACCGGCTTTCGACGGCGGTCGCGCCGCTGTCGCCGCGGGCGCGCGACGGGGCGACCGTGTCGTTTCCGCTGACCTGGAGCCAAGTCCGCGCCGGGCTCGATCCGCGGCGCTATACGGTCCGCACCGCTCCGGCGCTGCTGGCCAAGACCAACGCCTGGGCCGACTACGCCGACGGCGAGCGGCCGCTGGAAACCGCAATCAAGCGTCTGGGCTGAAACATCGGCCACAGCTTCGCCGCCAAGATGAACCGCAGCCGAACAGTACGGTTCAGGTCAGGCTCAAGCTCGCCGCCTCATGATGGCTCTCAGTTCGATAGGAGAGAGCTTATGAGGAAGTTTCTGACCGCCGCCGTCGCCCTGTCGGTCCTGGCCAGCGCGGGCGTCGCCTCCGCTCAGCCGTACCGCGGCGACGACCGCCGCGACCACGCCGAGCGCCACTACGACAAGCGCATGGACAAGGCCGAGCGCAAGTATGACCGCGACATTCGCAAGGCCGAGCGTAAGTACCGGGCCAGCGCCTATCACCGCCCGCCGGGTTACCAGTATCGTCATTGGAACCGCGGCGACCGCCTGCCGCCGGCCTATCGCGCCGACCGCTATCGGATCAGCAACTACAACTACTACCGCCTGCCCCCGCCGCCCCGCGGCTACTACTACACCCGTGTCGACAACGACGTGATCCTGACCGCGGCCGCCACCGGCGTCATCGCCTCGGTCATCGTGGGGATGTTCCAGTAATCGCCGTCAGGACGCCCGCTTCCGGGCGGGCGTCTTGCGCGGGGCGCTCTTCTTGGCGGCCCCGCGCGGCTCGGTCTTGCGTCGCGGCCCGCCCTCCCCGAGGCTGCGGCGCAAGGCTTCCATGAGGTCGATGACCTCGGCCTCCTTCGGCTCCTCGAGCTTCGAGACGACGCCGTGGTGGGCTTCCTTGTCGGCGATCAGCTTGCGCAGCGCGTCCTCGTAGCGGTCGTTGAACTCGCTCGGATCGAAGGCGCCTTCCAGCTGCTCGATGATCTTCTCGGCGATGGCGACCATCTTGGGGTCGGCCTTCACGTCGGGAATGCGGTCGAAGAACTCGGCCGGATCCTTCACTTCCTTGTTGTTGCGCATGGTGTAGGCGACGATCCCCTGGTCGCGCGGCTCCAGCGCCATCAGCCGTTCGCGCTGGTGCATGACCACCCGGGCGAGCGCCAGCTTGCCGGCCCCCTCCATCGCCTCGCGGATCACCCCGAACGCCTCGGCCGCCAGATCGCCGTCGGGGGTCAGGAAGTAGGGGTCGTTCCAGTAAAGCCGGTCGATTTCGGCCGCATCGACGAACCGCTCGATGTCGATGGTGCGGGTCGTTTCCAGCCGCACGTTCTTGATCTCCTCGTCGGTGACAACGACGTAGCGGCCCTTCTCGATCTCGTATCCCTTGACGATATCGGCGCGATCGACCGGCCCGGTTTCCGGGTCTGTGGGGATCATGCGGATGCGGTTGTGCGTCTCCTTGTGCAGCATGTTGAAGGAGACGTCGGCGCTGCGCGATGTCGCCGTGTAGAGCGCCACCGGGCAACTCACCAGCGACAGGCGCAGATAGCCCTGCCATGTCGGACGCGCGGCCATGTTCCAAGACTCCCCTGCGGCCAGAGTCTCAGAACGCCGAGCTTGGCGATTCAGTTCTCCGGCACGGCCAGGCTTGGCAGCGCGACCTGCTCCTGCGCGTCGAGCTGGCGCTTGCGAAAGCCGGTCCGCACGCCGCTCGTCGCCCCGAATTCGACGAGCTCGTCGCGCGCGGCGGCATAGGCCGGCCAGGCGATGGCGCACTTGGGCGCGCCGGTCTTGGCGAAGGCGACCCAGCAGCCGTGCATCAGGTCGGCCATGGCCCGGTCGTCGGCCGCCACCATGCTCAGCGGCGTGCGCCGGCCCCAGTACTCGAACACGTACTGGATCTCGGCGGCGTGCGCGGCGGTGGTCACGCCCATCGGCCGGAAACGCGAGCCGACATAGCTGAAATGGTAGAGCCAGGCCGGCTTGCCGCCCGCCGCCTGGCCCGCCAGCCAGCGGGCCGGCCCGACCATGTAGCGGTCGCCGAACGCGGCGCGGACCAAGGCCTCGTCGCCCTTCGCCGCCTCGTCAGGATAGGCCGCCTTCACCGATGCGGGTATCTCGGCGGCCATGGTGGAGGCGTTGGGCAGCCGGCGGCCGAGCAGCGAATCCTCGCCGGAATTGGCCCCGATGATCAGCGGCACGTCCGCCTCGCGTCCGGCTGCGAAGGCCTGGGCGGGCGTCTCCTTGAGCAGGCGGCCGTCGACGAACGGGCCGTAGTCGCCGCCGGCGCCTTCGTCGGCCAGGGTCTGCGCCGGCAGCGCCCGCAGCTGCGCCAGGTCGCTCGCGCCGAGCTTGCCGGCCAGGGCCACGCCCTCGGCCTGCTTCTGCGTTAAGGTCTCGGGTGGGCTCCAGCCGCCGCCGGATTGCACCGCGGCCTTGTGGAACAGGCCCTTGGCGGCCGGCGCGGCGAGCAGGGCCAGGGTGCTCGCGCCGCCGGCGCTTTCCCCGAAGATGGTGACGTTGCCGGGGTCGCCCCCGAAGGCGGCGATGTTGCGCTTGACCCACTGCAGGGCCGCGACCTGGTCCATCAGCCCGTAGTTGCCGCCCTGGTCCTTTCCGAGCGCCGGATGGGCGAAGTAGCCGAGCGGCCCGAGCCGGTAGTTGATCGCCACCAGCACGACGCCGTCGCGGGCGAAGTTCTGGCCGTCATAGATCCAGCCGGCCCCGGTCTTGTGGCCGCCGCCATGCAGCCAGACCATGACCGGCGCCTTCTTGGCCTCCAGCGGCGCGAAGACGTTGAGCTGCAGGCAGTCCTCGCTCGTCGGCCCATTGGCGCTGCCTTCGTTGGGGGCGCCGTCGGCGTTCATCTTCTGGGGACAGGATGGGCCGTTGGCGGTGGCGTCGCGTTCGCCGTTCCAGGCCAGCGGCTTCTTCGGCGCCGCCCAGCGCAGCTCTCCGACCGGCGGCGCGGCGTAGGGCACGTTGCGGAAGATCTTGGCGCGGTCGGTCTGGGCGCCGACCAGCATCCCGCTCTCGACCTTGACCTTCGGCCCGTCGGCGGCCTGGGCCGCGCCGGCCAAAGCCAGGCTTCCGAAGACGATCGCACCCCAACGCAGCATGGCGTTCCCCCCTGAGCGGCGCCGGAGAATTCGGCCATGCCGCCCCGTGGTCAAGGCCTAGTGGAAGTCGCGGCTGCGGATCAGGCCGCCGGTCACCCGGTTGCGGATCTGCGGCGCCGGCCCGTCCTCGTCCTTCAGCTCGGCCAGGCGGTGCGACAGGTCGGTGAACCGGCGGGCGACCACGTGGATGACGTTGCTCTCGCTCTGGATCTGGCCGTGCACCACCATGAACGACGAGGTCATCACCAGCCGCCGATTGGCCGCGAAGGCGTCCTGCCAGACCACGATGTTGGCGACCCCGGTCTCGTCCTCCAGGGTCAGGAAGGTCACGCCCTTGGCGGTGCCCGGCCGCTGGCGCACCAGCACCAGCCCGCCGATCGAGACCAGCTTGCGATCGCGGAGGTTTTTCAGGTCCGCCGCCCGGACCGCGCCGAGGCTGCCCAGGCTTTCACGGAAGAAGCTGATCGGATGGGCGCGTAGCGACAGGCTGGTGGTGCGGTAGTCTTCCTCGACCTCGTGCGACGGGCTCATCAGCGGCAGTTCGACCTGATGCTCCTTGACCCCCATGGCGGCCAGCAGCGGCGCGGTCTTCAGGCTGCTGGATTCATCTGCCAGCCCCTTCACCGCCCACAGCGCCTGGCGGCGGGACAGGCCCAGGCAGGCGAAGGCGTCGGCCTCGGCCAGCAGCTCCAGTGAGCGGCGCGACAGCCCGGCGCGGACCGCAAAGCCCTCGACGCTGCGCACGCCCTCAGCCCGTGCGGCGACCAGCCGCTTGGCCTCATCGTCGCTGAACCCCTTGATCTGGCGCAGGCCCAGCCGCACCGCCCGCAGGCGACCCTCCCGGGTCGCCGGTTCCAGGGTGCAGTCCCAGTCGCTGGCCAGCACGTCGGGGCCGCGCACCTCGACGTCGTGTTCGCGTGCGTCGCGGACCAGCTGGGCGGGCTGGTAGAACCCCATCGGCTGGCTGTTCAGCAGCGAGGCCAGGAAGGCGTCCGGCCAGCGCCACTTCACCCAGGCCGAGGCGTAGACCAGCAGCGCGAAGCTGATCGCGTGGCTTTCCGGAAAGCCATAGGAGCCGAAGCCCTCGATCTGCTTGAAGCAGCGTTCGACGAAGGCCGGGTCGTAGCCGCGGCTCTTCATGCCCTCCAGGAACTTGGTCTCGTACTCGCCGACGCTGCCGAGATTGCGGAAGGTGGCCATCGACCGGCGTAGGCCGTCGGCGTCGTTCTCCGAAAACTTGGCCGCCTCGATGGCGATGCGCATCGCCTGTTCCTGGAACAGCGGCACGCCCAGGGTCTTGCCGAGAATGTTTTCTAGTTCGTCCTGCGGATGCTCCAGGCCCGGCCGCGGATAGTCGACCGGTTCGATTCCATCGCGGCGCTTGAGGTAGGGATGGACCATGTCGCCCTGGATCGGGCCGGGGCGGACGATCGCCACCTCGATGACCAGGTCGTAGAACTTCCTAGGCTTCAGCCGCGGCAGCATCGACATCTGCGCCCGGCTCTCGACCTGGAAGACCCCGACCGAGTCCGCCCGACTCAGCATCTCGTAGACCTCCGGGACCTCCTGCGGGATGTGGGCGATATCGGTGATCGGCCGTCCCACGTCCTCGGGCGGGATCATGTCGAAGCTTTTCTTCAGCGCGGTCAGCATGCCCAGCGCCAGCACGTCGACCTTCATCAGGCCGAGCGCGTCGATGTCGTCCTTGTCCCACTCGATGAAGGTGCGGTCCTTCATGGCCGCGTTGCCGATCGGCACGGTCTCGTCCAGCCGCCGCTGGGTCAGCACATAACCGCCGACGTGCTGCGACAGGTGACGCGGGAACTTCAGCAACTGGGTCGCCAAGCTCACCGCGCGGCGGATCTCGCGATTGGTCGGATCGAGCCCTGCCTGGACGATATAGCTGTCGGGCACCTCCTCGCCCCAGCTGCCCCAGATGGTGCCGGCCAGCGCGGCGGTGACGTCCTCGGTCAGGCCCAGCGCCTTGCCGACCTGGCGGATCGCCATGCGCGGCCGGTAATGGATGACGGTCGCGACGATGGCGGCGCGGTCGCGGCCATAGCGGCGATAGACGTACTGCATCACCTCTTCGCGGCGGGCGTGCTCGAAGTCGACGTCGATGTCCGGCGGCTCGCCGCGCTTTTCGGAGATGAACCGCGAGAACAGCAGGTCCTGGTCGTCCTTGGTCGGATCGACCGCCGTGACCCCCAGGCAGAAGCAGACGCAGGAATTGGCCGCCGAGCCACGACCCTGGCAGAGGATGTCCTGGCTGCGCGCCCAGGCGACGATGTCGTGCACGGTCAGGAAATAGTTGGCGAAGCCGAGCTTCTCGATGAGGGCGAGCTCGTGCTCGAGGGTGCGGCGCTCCTTGTCGCCCATGCCCTTGTCGAACCGCCACTGGGCGCCTTCCCAGGTCAGATCGCGCAGGTGCTGGATCGCGGTCTTGCCCGGCGGCACCGGTTCGTCCGGATATTCGTAGCTGAGCTGGGAGAGGTCGAACTCAATCCGTTCGACGATCTCCAGGCTGCGTTCGACCGCGCCGGGATAGCGCGCGAACAGTCGCCCCATCTCGGCCGGCGACTTCAGGTGCCGCTCGGCGTTGGCGGCCAGCCGCAGCCCCGCCTCGTGGATGGTGCAGGTCTCGCGAATGCAGGTCAGCACGTCCTGCAGCGGACGGCGTTCGGCGGCGTGGTAGAGGACGTCGTTGGTGGCGACCATCGGCGCGCCGGCGCGTTCGGCCAGCGCCGCCAGCCGCGAAATCCGCTGCAGGTCGCGCGGGCCATAGTCGCGGGCGGCCGCCAGCCAGACGTCGCCGCGCAGGTCGCCGCCGATCTGGACGACCTGGCGCTCGAACGCGTCGTCCAGGCGCTCCGGCGGCACGATCAGCACCAGCTGGCCCTGGGCATGGTCGGCGAAATCGCCCCATCGCAGCTCGCAGCCGCCCTTCTCCGCCCGCAGTTGGCCCAGCGTCAGCAGCCGGGTCAGACGGCCATAGGCCTCGCGGTCGGAGGGATAGCAGAGCAGCGACGGCGTCCCGTCCACGAAGTCCAGCCGGCAGCCGGTCAGGGCCTTCACCGCAAAGGGCGTGTCCTTCATCGAACGCATCTGCGTCCAGGCCCGCACCACCCCGGCCAGGGAGTTGCGGTCGGTGATCCCGATCGCCTGCATCCCCAGCATGCCGGCGGCGGAAACCAGCTCCCAGGGATGGGAGGCGCCGCGCAGGAACGAGAAATTGGTGGCGGCCTGGAGCTCGGCGTAACGGGTCATCCGAACACCCCGTGCAGCCACCAGCGGGCCGGGACGCCGTCTTCGTAGAGGCCCTCGCGATAGACCCAGAACCGCGCGCCGTCCTGGTCCTCGACCCGGTAGTAGTCGCGGACGTGGCGGACGCTGACGTCGTCGATGTCGCCGCGCCACCATTCCTCGCCGATGCGCTCGGGCCCTTCGGCCCGGGCCACCCGGTGCAGGCGCTTGCGCCATTGGAATTGCCGCGGCGGGTCGTCGGGGGTCAGGGCCATGACCAGGTCCAGCGGCTCGGGCTGGCGGAACAGCCGCAGCGGCCGCGGCGCCTCCGGGCTCCAGGCCCGCGGCGGGACGGCGGCCAGCGGCGCCGCCGGGCGCGCCGACAGCTCCGGCACGTGGCTCTGCACGGGCGCGGTCTTCCAGACCCGTTCGCCGCCCAGGCGGTTGCTCAGACGATCGACCAGCGGCCCCAGCCCCTCCTCGATCGCCGGCTCGGCGCGGGCGTCCAGGCGGACCTGACGGCCGGACACCGCCTCCACCGCCTCGGCCTCGAGCGTGACCACGTCGATCCCGAAGCCGGGGTCGATGGTCTCCAGCTTGGGCGCCAGCAGCTTGGCGATCCGGGCCGGGTCGCGGGCGGCCAGCGCCATCCCGATCTCCAGCGGCAAGGCCCGCCCGTCGAGGCGGTGGAAGACCAGGCGGAAGCGGCGTGCGCCCCGCCCCTCCTGTTCCAGGCGCGCGCACAGCTTGGCGGCGACGTCGCGGGTCACCCGCTGCAGGTCCTCCAGGGCGCTGATCGGCTCGAAGAAGGCCAGCCTTGCGAACCAGGGATGCGGCGGGCGGCGGAAGCTCAGCGCCTCCTCCGCGCGGCCCATGGCCTGGTCGATCCGCACCAGGGTCTGCTGGCCGAACCGGCGGGCCAGCGGCGCGCGCGGCAGGCCCAGAATCTGCAGCAGCAGCCGCAGGCCCAGCCGTTCCATCTGGGCCGCCGCCGCCGGCTCCAGCCGCAGGGCGGCCGGCGGCAGATAGGCGAGCAGGTCGGCCTGGCCATTCGGCAGGGCGATGATCTCCGCCCCCTGGCCGTAGTGGGCCAGCGCCCAGGCCGCACCAGGCGTGTCGGCGACCGCGCCACGCACGAAGATCCCGTTGCCCCCTAGCCGCGCGCGATAGTCGGCGAGCAGCTGCGCTTCGCCGCCCCACAGATGGGCGACGCCGCTGATGTCGAGGAAGAGGCCGTCCGGGGCATCTTCGGCCACTGCCGGCGAATAGCGCACCGACCAGTCGGCCAGGGCCGTCAGGGCCGCGGCGTCAGCCTCCGGCTCGCTCTCGGCGACGACCAGATCGGGGACCAGCGCCATGGCGTCGGTCGCCTTCTGTCCAGGAAACAGGCCGAGCGTCCGGGCGGCCTTGTCCGCCGCCGCCAGCCGGCGCGCGCCCTTGACGGTTTCGACCAGGGCGAAGGGCTCAGGCGGAGAGTCGGAGGGGTTCCGCCGGCGCCAGTTGGCGATCGCCCAGTTCGGCGACCAGGCGCAGAGGATGCGGGCCATTCTCGGCCTCCCAGGTGTATGCGGCCTCGGCTTCCATCAGCCACGCGCCGGTCCGCCCGCCCCGGCAGCGTTCCAGTTCGACCCGCCAGCGCGGCGGCCCCAGGCCGAATTCTCCCGGCCCAGGTTCGCTGGGCGCAGGCGTGATCTTCCAGCGGGTGGCGGCGGCCGAGCCCGCCGTCTCCTTGCGCGCCTGCCCGCCATAGGGCCGGCGACGGATCATCAATCCGGTGGCCCCGTGTTTCTCGCAGGCCAGCTGCAGGCGCCGCCCGGCGGTCAGGTCCACCCCCTCCACCTCGGCGAAGACGGCGGCCACGCCGAGGGTCGACAAAGCGTCCTCGGCCACCGCCAGAGCCTCGTCCTCGTCGCGGGCGCAGACCTGGATCAGTCGTTCGGCTGGAAAGCCGAGCCCGACCAGGCCAGGGGCGAAGAGATCGTCGCGCCGCAGAATCCACACCGCCTGTCCGCGGCGGGCCAGCGGCGCGGCGGTCAGGGCGGCGAAGGCGGCCGGGCAGGCGCCGAGCTCGGTCTCCATCCCGGCCCCGCGCAACTCGTGCCACTGGCCCAGCGGCAGCCCGCCGCCCGGCAGGCAGGCGTCGATCGCGCCCGCCCCGAACGGCAAGGATTCGGAGTCCGCCCGTCCGCCCGCCTCGAGGGCGGCGATCTTCGCCTTGAGAGCCGCCAGGCGGCTGTCGCGAAAACCGGACATGGCTTTTTCGTTCTCCGAAGTTCTACTTTTGTTCTAGTTTCGGCAGCGAGAGAGTCAAGCACCTCCCGGTGGCGCCGTAGGCCCCAAGCCGGTGCTATGCTCGCTGCAAAGAGACGAACGGGAGGTCCAGATGTCGGCCGCAGTTCAGCTTCTCGTCGGCACCCGCAAGGGCGCCTGGATCTATCGCAGCGACGCCGCACGCCAGACGTGGTCGGTGCAGGGGCCGATCTTCCTGGGCCACATCGTCAACCACCTGGTGCTCGACCCGCGCGACCGAAAGACCCTGCTGATGGCCGCCTCGACCGGCCATCTCGGCCCGACGATCTTCCGCTCCACGGACGAGGGGCGCACCTGGACGGAGGCGCAGCGGCCGCCCGCCTTTCCCAAGGTCGAGGGCGAAGGAGCAGCGCGCTCGGTCGACCATGCATTCTGGCTGGAACCGGGTCACGCCAGCGAGCCGGGCGTCTGGTGGGCCGGCGCCTCGCCGCCCGGCCTGTTCCGCAGCACCGACGGCGGAGCGACCTGGGACGGCGTCGCCGGCTTCAACGACCATCCGCAATACTGGGACTGGTGTCCGGCCGACGGCGGCACGCCCGACGGCGCGCTGCTCAACCAGATCCAGATCGATCCGCGCGATGCGCGCCACATGTACATCGCCACCTCGACCGGCGGCGTGTTCGAAAGCCTGGATCAGGCGGCGAGTTGGAAGCCGCTGAACCAGGGCGTCGAAGCCAACTTCTTCCCCGACCCCTATCCGGAGTACGGCCAGGACGCCCACTACATCGCCCTGGCCCCGACCATGCCCGACCGCATCTGGCAGCAGAACCATTGCGGCATCTACCGTCTCGATCGCCCGGCCGAGCGCTGGGACAGGATCGGCCAGGCCATGCCCCAGGAGATCGGCGACATCGGCTTCACCATCGTGCCGCACCCGCGCGACGCCGACAGCGCCTGGGTGTTTCCAATGGACGGCACCGAGGTCTGGCCGCGCACCAGTCCCGGCGGACGGCCAGCAGTCTACCGCACGTCCGACGCCGGCCGGAGCTGGCGACGCCACGACGCCGGCTTTCCCACCGAGCAGGGCTGGTTCACGGTCAAGCGGCAGGCCTTCTGCGCCGACGCCAATGATCCGGTCGGGCTCTATCTGGGCGCCACCAACGGCGAGGTCTGGATGAGCGACGACGAGGGGGAAGGCTGGCGGCCGATCGCCCGGCACCTGCCGGAAATCTATTCCGTGGTCGCGGCGCCGCTCTGATGGTTCAGGTGTTCATCCCCTCGCAGCTGACCTCCTATACCGAAGGCGCCAGCCGGCTGGCGGCGGAAGGCGGCAGCATCGCGCAGGTGCTCGACGACCTCGACCGGCGCTTTCCAGGCCTGAAATTCCGGGTGATCGACGAGCAGGACCGCATCCGCCGCCACATGCGGATCTTCCGCAACGGCGACCGCGCCAAGGACATCGGCCAGGCGGTGAGCGACGCCGACGAGGTGCTGATCTTCGGGGCGCTGTCCGGCGGCTAGAGAATCTCGTCCGGATCGGGCGTCGACAGGAAACGGACGGCGGGGATGTCCTCGCGCCCCTCCATCCAGGCCTTGGCCAGGCGGTGCCCGCCATCCATCAGCCGGCCTTCGGCGCAGAGGATCACCGGATAGGCCAGGTCGGCGTCGAAGATCCGCCGCGCATGCTCGGCGACCTTGCGGACGCTGGGCACGTGACGCTCCTGGAACCAGCAATCGACCTCGAACTCGCCGATCTCGGCAAGCTTCACCTGCTCGACCGGCAGGCCGGCGCTCAGCGCCCACAGCCGGTCGGTCCACCAGAGGCCGCGCCGGCCGTCGGCGAGCGGACGGGTGTATTTTTCACGGCTCACGGCGGCTCCCGATCAGCTTGCTGAACCTTGGGAGGCCGATGGTGCGCGAGGCCGCGCCGCCCGGCAAGGCGGCGCGGCCTGCGACAGATCAGAAGCGCAGAGTGCGCGCTTCCTTGACGTGCGGCAGGGCGCGGATCTTCTCGATCAGCGTGTCGCCCGGATCCTGGTCGACGCCGACCAGGGCGATGGCGTCTTCCCCGGCCGAGACGCGGCCGAGGTTGAAGGTCGCGATGTTGACCTGCGCCTCGGCCAGCAGCGCGCCGAGCGCGCCGATGAAGCCCGGCTTATCGAGGTTGTTCACGTAGAGCATGGTCGGGGCGAACGGGGCGTCCAGGTCCATGCCCTTGACCTCGACGACGCGCGGCGCGCCGGCGATCACGGTGCCGGCGAACGAGCGCTTGCCGAGCGCCGTGGTGACGGTGATCCGCACCAGGCTGTCGAAGATCGGCGAATCGTCCTGCTTGCTCTCCGAGACGGTGATGCCGCGATCCTTGGCCACGGCCGGGGCCGAGACCATGTTCACCTCGGCCAGCATCGGGCGCATGGCGCCGGCCAGCGCCGCGGCGGTCAGCGGTCGGGTGTTGAGGTTGGCGACTTCGCCCTCGTAGGCGATGTCCACGGCCTTGACCTCGACGTCGACCATCTGGCCGGCGAAGGCGCCGAGGCGCTCGGCCAGGGCCACGAAGGGCTTCAGCTTCGGGGCTTCGTCGGCGGTGACCGACGGGCTGTTCAGGGCGTTGGAGACCGCGCCGGTGAGCAGGTAGTCGCTCATCTGCTCGGCGACCTGCAGGGCGACGTTCTCCTGGGCTTCCATGGTCGAAGCGCCCAGGTGCGGCGTGGCGATGAAGTTCTCGGCGCCGAACAGCACGTTGTCCTTGGCCGGCTCCTCGACGAACACGTCGAAGGCCGCGCCGCCGATGTGGCCGTCGTCCAGGCCCTTGCGCAGGGCCGCTTCGTCGACCAGGCCGCCGCGGGCGCAGTTGACGATCAGCACGCCCTTCTTGGTCTTGGCCAGGTTCTCGGCCGACAGGATGTTGCGGGTCTTGTCGGTCAGCGGGGTGTGCAGGGTGATGACGTCGGCGCGGGCCAGCAGCTCTTCCAGCTCGACCTTCTCGACGCCGATCTCGACGGCGCGTTCAGCCGACAGGAAGGGGTCGTAGGCGACGACCTTCATCTTCAGGCCGTTGGCGCGGTCGGCGACGATGCCGCCGATGTTGCCGGCGCCGATCAGGCCGAGGGTCTTGGCGTACAGCTCCACGCCCATGAAGCGGTTCTTTTCCCACTTGCCGGCCTGGGTCGAGACGTCGGCGGCGGGCAGCTGGCGAGCCAGGGCGAACATCATGGCGATGGCGTGCTCGGCGGTGGTGATCGAGTTGCCGAACGGGGTGTTCATCACCACGATCCCCTTGGAGGTCGCGGCGGGAATGTCGACGTTGTCGACGCCGATGCCGGCGCGGCCGATGACCTTCAGGTTGCCGGCGGCGGCGATGACGTCCTTGTCGGCCTTGGTGGCCGAGCGGACGGCCAGGCCGTCATAATCGTTGATGATCTTGAGCAGTTCTTCTTTCGACAGGCCGGTCTTCACGTCGGCGTCGACGCCGCGCTGCTTGAAGATGTCGATGGCGGCCGGGCTCAGCTTGTCGGCGATAAGGACGCGGGGCATGGGAGTTTCCTTGCAGGAATGGGGGTAGGCGTCCTCGGCTCCACGCGGTTTACGGGCGTGAAGTCGCGAAGACGCGGGAAGGCCTTAGGCGGCTTGCAGCTGCTCGAGGGTGGTGGCGAACGCCCAGTCGAGCCACGGGGTCAGGGCCTCGATGTCCGAGGTCTCGACCGTGGCGCCGCACCAGATGCGCAGGCCGGCCGGGGCGTCGCGGTAGCCGCCGATGTCGAGGGCCGCGCCCTCCTTTTCGAGCACCGAGGCCAGCTTCTTGGCGAAGTCGGCCTGGGCGTAGTCCGCCAGGGCGGCGACGCGGGCGTCGACCACCTTCAGGCAGACCGAGGTGTTCGACCGGGTCACCGGGTCGGCGGCCAGGAAGTCCACCCAGTCGGTCTTTTCGACCCAGGCGGCCAGGGCCGCGAGGTTGGCGTCGGCGCGGCGTTGCATCTCGGTCAGGCCGCCGATCTGGGCGCCCCACTTCAGGGCGTCGATGGCGTCTTCCACGCAGAGCATCGAGGGCGTGTTGATCGTCGCGCCTTCGAAGATGTCCTTGGCCAGCTTGCCGGCCTTGGTCATGCGGAACAGCTTCGGCATCGGCCAGGCCGGGGTGTAGCTTTCCAAGCGGGCCACGGCGCGCGGCGACAGGATCAGGATCCCGTGCGCGCCTTCGCCGCCCAGCGCCTTCTGCCAGGAGAAGGTCACGACATCGAGCTTGGCCCAGTCGAGGTCCTGGGCGAAGGCGGCGCTGGTGGCGTCGCAGATCGTGATGCCTTCACGGTCGGCGGCGATGAAGTCGGCGCTCGGGACGCGGACGCCCGAGGTGGTGCCGTTCCAGGTGAAGACCAAGTCGGCGTCCTTGCGGACCTTGGTCAGGTCCGGCAGCTCGCCGTAGGGCGCGTCCAGGACCTCGGCCGGCAGCTTCAGCTGCTTGGTCACGTCGGTGACCCAATCCTTGCCGAAGCTCTCGAAGGCCAGCAGCTGGACCGGCTTGGGGCCGAGCATCGACCACATCGCCATTTCCACGGCGCCGGTGTCCGATCCGGGCACGATGCCGATCAGGAACTCGTCCGGAACCTCCAGCACCTGGCGGGTGCGTTCGATCGCATCCTGCAGGCGCGTCTTGCCCAGCTTCGAGCGGTGCGAGCGGCCGAGCACGGCGTTCTGGAGATTTTCGGGGGTCCAGCCGGGGCGCTTGGCGCAGGGGCCGGAAGAAAACTCGGGGCGAGCCGGACGCATGGCCGGCTTGGCGAGGGTCGTCATATCGATGTCTCCCATCCTTACAGATGAGCAGCACCCCGTTGGGGGGGTGTGGCCCGCGGCGGAGAAACTCCGGATCGCGGCGCAGCGCAAGCAAAAGTTTTCGGACGCTCGTCGCGGGAACCTTTGCGGTCGCTAGACGGCCCGGCGCCGGCGCTGCAGCAGACCGACCACTGCCCCGGCCAGCAGGCAGGCGCTAATTCCCAGGAAATTCAGATTGTTGATCCAGATGTACATGACGTCGACCGGGCGCGAGGTGACGATGTAGAACGCGTGCAGGCTGAACTGCACCGCATAGAGCAGCATAACGCCGCCGAGCCAGAAACTGGCGAAGCTGACCGTGATGATCAGCAGACCGATGGCGGTGAGGCCGTCGAGGGTGAGCCGTGCGAGCGCCTGGGCCGAGTCCGGCAACAGCAGACCGCTGAGGATCGACAGCACGACATTGGCGCCCACGATGGCGCCGCCGACCCGTTCGGCGAAGGTGCCCTTCCAGAGGGCCAGCAGCGAGATGCCCAAGGTGAGGGCGATCAGGCCAAGAACGATCGGTGATGTCGGCATAGCACAGCGCCCCTAACTCGCATTAGGGGCGCAGCACCAGTTAATCTATTGCAACCAAATCGGCTTAGCCGACTTCGCGCATCGCCGTCACGGTTTCGCGCTTACGCATCGCCGGCTTGTCCATGTAGCCGAGCTTGGTGCGGATGCCGAGGCGCAGCTGGGCTTCCGCCAGCTCGTTGTGCGCACCGACCATGGCGCTCCGGGCTTCTCCCAGGGCCTTGATGGCTTCCACCATCTTCACCTGCACTTCGTCAGCGAAGACGAGCGAGGCGTTAACTTCCGAACGGGCCTTCAGCAGATCGGCCAGCAGTTCGGTGGCTTCGACCATGGCTTGGTCAACCGCCGCTTCCGTCGAGAACAACTTGGTCGCGACACGCTGCGCGACAAACGCCTTTTCCATGGGGAACCCCTCCGAGGAAATTAACCAACTCCGTCAAGGTAAACCGGAGGTTAAATTCCACCTAGGAGATTCATGTTCCATTAACCACGATTTTATCGCTCGACGGTTGTGATCGTGGCTTTGGCGCCACAGTTCGCGCCCCGCGCGAGCCTTCTGGAAGCGAACCGTTAGGAGAATTCGCCTAAATCGGGAGCTCGGATGAAGCCCGGGCTCCATGACTGACCAGCCTCGCACCACCGTTTCTCGGCCCCAGATGACCTTCCACGCACGCGTGGCGGGGGTGGCTCTGATCACGACCGTGGTCGTCCTGGTGGCCGCGTGCCTGACCTTCATGCTCCAGCAGTGGGCCGTCGCCCGCGAGCAGAACCACCAGGCCCACCGCGCTCTGTCGGACGTCGTGGCGCGCGCCGCCGCCCCTGCCCTCGCGGCCGGAGACCGCGACGGGGCAAAGCTCTCCATTGCTACGCTCGGCAGCGACGGCAGCGTCACCCTGGCGGTTCTCAAGGATCAATCCGGCGGCACGGTCGCGCGGTTCGCCCGTCCGACGCCGCTGACCTCGGAGTCCTTCGAAGTCATCACCACTCCGCTGATGGCGGAGGGCCGGGCGGTCGGCGAACTCAGCCTGACCTTCGAGACCCCCGCCTTCACGGCCCTGCTGCCGCAGTTCGTCGCCCTGACCCTGGCGCTGCTGTTCGGCGGCGTCGGCGTTGCGCTGTTCCTCGCGCGCGGACTCGCCTCTCGGGTGATCGCGCCCGTGCTCAAGCTTTCCGAAGCGATGCACGATGTCGCCGCCAGCGGACGCTTCGCGCCCGTCGAGGTTGAGGCCGACGACGCCCTGTTCCGCAGCCTGACCGACAGCTTCAACCACTTATTGGCGAAGCTCGACGAGCGCGAGCAAGCGCTGCAACGGACCCTGCGCGAACTGGTCGAGGCGCGCGACGCGGCCAACGCCGCCAACGTGCTGAAGTCGCAGTTCCTGGCCAATATGAGCCACGAGATCCGCACGCCGCTGAACGGCGTGCTGGCCATGGCCGAAGTCATGTCGATGGGCGACCTGACCCAGGTGCAGCGCGAGCGTCTGGACGTCATCCGTCAGTCGGGCGGCCTGCTGCTGGCCGTGCTCAACGACGTGCTCGACCTCTCCAAGATCGAGGCCGGCAAGCTGACGCTGCTGGTCGACGACTTCGACCTGGAAGCGGCCGTCGCCCCGACCCGCGACTCGTTCTCGGTGATCGCCCAGGGCAAGGGCCTCGACTTCAAGGTCGAGGTGGCCGAGGACGCCCGCGGCGCCTGGCGCGGCGACGCCGACCGTATCCGCCAGATCGTCGGCAACCTGCTCTCCAACGCCGTCAAGTTCACCCTGCAAGGCGAAGTCAGCGCCCGCTTCGACGTCGGCCCGTCGGGCGTGCTGCGCCTGGTGGTTCGCGACAGCGGCGTCGGCATCGCCACCGAAAAACAGGCCGGGCTGTTCGAGAAGTTCACCCAGGCCGACAACTCCGCCACCCGCCGCTTCGGCGGCACGGGCCTTGGTCTCGCCATCTGCCGCGAGCTGATCCAGATGATGGGCGGCGTGATCAGCGTCGAGAGCCGCGAGGGCCAAGGCTCGGTGTTCACCGTCGAGCTGCCGCTGGAGCGCGGCGAGCTGGCCTGCGAGACCATCGCCGCGCCGGTGGCGACCGAGGAAACCGACGAGGGCGCGCTGCGCCTGCTGGCCGCCGAAGACAACCCGACCAACCAGCAGGTGCTGGCCGCGGTCATGGGCTCGCTGGGCATCGACATCGATATCGTCGCCAACGGCCGTCTGGCGTTCGAAGCCTGGCGCGACGGGTCCTACGACCTGATCCTGATGGACATCCAGATGCCGGTCATGGACGGCATCGATTCCGCCCGCGCCATCCGCGCCGCCGAGCGCGAGGCCGGCCGCCTGCGCACCCCGATCATCGCTCTGACCGCTAACGCCTTGTCGCATCAGGTCGAAGAGTACCTGGCGGCCGGCATGGACGGCCACGTCGCCAAGCCGATCGAGATCGCCAAGCTCTACGAAGCGATCAGCCGGGCTCTGACCGAGGCCGCCGCTGCCGGCGCCAACGCCAGCAGCGCCGTCGCCGCGGCCTGACCCGCCCCTAATCAAGCTGAACGACAGACAACGACGGCCTCAGACCCGTTTCAGGTCGCCCATGGTCTTTTGCCCATCAACGTCGCTTCCCCGCGACGCGGATGTCCAAGGAGGACCGTCATGAAAAAGCTCGTTCTGGCCCTGACTGCGGCTTCCGCCCTGGCTGCCGCCGCCGTTCCCGCCGCGGCCCAGCCGTACGGCGGCCCCGACCGCTATGATCGCACTCAGCGCTTCGACAACAACCGCGCCGACCGCCTGATGTGGCGCATCGACCGCGCCGAGGGCACCGGCTCGCTGAACTCGGGCGCCGCCGGCTGGCTGCGCCGCGAGGTGAGCAATACCGAACGTCTGGCCTGGCGCTACAGCCGCGACGGCTTGAGCCAGTGGGAGCGCCAGGATCTTGACCGCCGCTACGATCAGCTGGCCCGCCGCATAGATCGCGACGACCGCCGCTATGGCTACGGCTACGGCCCCGACTATCGCCGCTAAGGCGAGGGCTTGAGACACCGGGAAGGGGCGGCCGCGAGGCCGCCCCTTTTTCGCGCCTTCGCGCTTCAGCCGTCCAGGATCGACAGTTCCGGCCAGCGGCGCTGAGCGGCCTGGGCGGTGCGCAGGAAGCCGCCGGTCCTGCGGCTCGGGTTCGGCCGCAGGCGCATCGCGAACAGGTCCTCCAGCCCGAACGGGGCGTGGACAGTCAGCCGGCCGTCGTCTTCCAGCCGCACCCCCACAGCGAACACCGTCGACGTGAACCGCGACAGCGCCTGGGTGCTGGAGCTCAGCGGCTCGTACGACTCGCCGAATTTCTGTTCGAACCAGAGGTGCACGCGGGCCTGGTTGCGGACCTCGACCATCTCCTGGAACGGCGGCTCGAAGGCGGCGGCCACCTGCCGGATCACCACGTCTTCGGCCTCGTAGGAGGTGTCGGACGCATCGAAGTAGCCGAGGTCGTAGTCCTTGATCCCGTAGTCGGGATCGCGGCCGGTCAGGTGGTTCAGCACCGGCTGATAGACCGCGCCCGAGAACACCAGCCAGTCGGGCAGGTTCAAGCCCCGCACCGTCGTCAGCACGTGCATCAGGCTGGGGGTGGAGCGGACGATAGCCTCGAGCCGCCCCGCAAGATCCACGCTCATTTGCCGCCCCGCAGCGCCCAGGCGTGATCCAGCGGACCATGGCCGCCGCCGAGGCCGGGCGCAGCGCGCATCGCCTCGTGCACATAGGCCCAGGCGCGAGCCACCGCCTCGGTCAGCGGCAGGCCCTGCGAGAGGCCGGCGGCGCAGGCCGAGGCCAGGGTGCAGCCGGTGCCGTGGGTGTGGCGGGTGTGGATCCGCTCGCCCTCGTAGGTCGTCTCGCCCTGCGGCGTCAGCAGCACGTCGGTGACGGTCTCGCCCGGCACGTGGCCGCCCTTCATCAGCACCGCGCGGGCGCCGAGCTTCAGCAGCGCCTCGCCGACCCGGCGCTGGTCGTCCAGGCTCTCGACCGCCAGGCTGGTCAGGGCCTCGGCCTCGGGCGCATTGGGGGTCAGCAACGCCGCGCGCGGGATCATCAGGCTGCGCACCGCGTCCACCGCCTCGGGCGCCAGCAGGTTCGAACCGCCCTTGGCCACCATGACCGGATCGATCACCGCCGGGGCGGCCGTGCTGTCGAGGATCCGCGCGACAGTCTCGACCATCGCCACATCGCCGAGCATGCCGGTCTTGATCGCATCGGCGCCGATGTCGTCCAGCACCGCCCGGGCCTGGGCCTCGACCACCTCGACCGGGATCGGGTGAACGCCCGTGACGCCCAGGGTGTTCTGCACGGTCACCGCCGTGATCGCCGTCGCCGCATAGGCGCCCAGCATGGTGACCGTCTTGATGTCGGCCTGGATCCCGGCGCCGCCGCCGGAATCCGAACCTGCGATGATCAGCACTCGGCCCAAGGTCTCGCTCATGGACTGGAGGTAGCGCGAGCGGGCGGCGAATGCATCGGGATTTGCGCGGTCGTCCACTGTGGCGCTTGCGCCCGGCCCGCTGCTAACCTGCCAGCCATGAAAGTCGCCCTCGTCACCGGGGCCGGATCGGGGATCGGACGCGCCAGCGCGATCGCTCTCGCAGAAGCCGGCTATTCGCTCGTCCTCGTCGGCCGCCGCGCCGACAAGCTGGAAGAAACCGCCGCCGCCCTGCCTGGCGAGGCGCTGATCCAGGCGGCGGACATCGCCGACGAGGCCGCTGTCGACGCTGCGTTCGGAGCGGCGCAGGCGCGGTTCGGACGGCTGGACGTGCTGTTCAACAACGCCGGCGTCTCGGCCGGGGGGCGGCTGGAGGATCTGTCTCTGGACGCCTGGCGGCGAGTGGTCGACGCCAACCTGACGGGCGCCTTCCTCTGCACGCGCGCGGCGTTTCGGCTCATGAAGGCCCAGGAGCCCCGCGGCGGGCGGATCATCAACAACGGCTCGATCTCGGCCCACGCGCCACGGCCCTTCTCGGTCGCCTATACCGCCACCAAGCATGCGATCACCGGCCTGACCCGTTCGGCCTCGCTCGAAGGCCGCGCCTACGACATCGCCTGCGGTCAGATCGACATCGGCAACGCCGCCACCGAGATGACCCTGGCGATGGCCAAGGGCGTGCCGCAGGCCGACGGCTCGTTCGCGCCCGAGCCGCTGATGGACGTCAAGGCCGTCGCCGACGCCGTGGTGTTCATGGCGGGCCTGCCGCTGGACGCGAATGTCCAGTTCATGACCGTGATGGCGACCAAGATGCCGTTCGTCGGCCGCGGCTAGCGGGCGGCGGCCACCGCGTCCCACACTCTCAGCGCCTGTACGGTCTCGGCGACGTCGTGCACCCGCAAGACTTCAGCCCCGCGCGCGACGCCAGCCAGGGCGGCGGCCAGCGAGCCCGCCAAGCGTCCGTCCAGGGCCGCGCCGGCGGCCGGGTCGAGCGCGGCGATGAACCGCTTGCGGCTGACGCCCAGCAGCACCGGGAAACCCAGGGCCGCCACCGCGTCCAGGCGGGCGATGAGCGCCAGGTTGTGCTCGGGCCGCTTGCCGAAGCCGACCCCGGGATCGAGCCAGATCTTCTCGCGCGCCACCCCAGCGGCCATCGCCGCAGCGGCGCGCTCGGCCAGGAACTCACAGACCTCACCGACAACGTCGTCGTACTGCGGATCGGCCTGCATCGTGCGCGGCTCGCCACGCATGTGCATGAGCACCAGATCGCAGCCCAGCTCGGCGGCGACCTGCGGCCCGTCCGGCGCATAGCGGAGGGCCGCCACGTCGTTCCAGATGTTGGCGCCCGCCTCGACCGCGGCGCGGGCGACCTGCGGCTTCATGGTGTCGATCGAGATGGCGACCGGGCTCTCGGCCCGGATCGCCGCGATCAGCGGCACGGCGCGGGCGATCTCGTCTTCGGCGGATACCGGCTCGGAGCCGGGGCGGGTGGACTCTGCGCCGATGTCGAGAATGTCGGCGCCTTCGGCGATCAGTCGCCGCGCGTGAGTCAGGGCAGCGTCAGGATCGAGGAAGCGGCCGCCGTCCGAGAAGCTGTCGGGCGTGACGTTGACGATCCCCATGACCTTCACCGAACCGGGAATGGGCGAACCTCCTCTAAGCGCAGACAGCAAGACGCCCTCCTGGCGCGGGGCCGGGAGGGCGTCAAGTTCGCTAGGTCTGGTCGACCTTTAGGCCGGTTCGGGCCGCGGCGAGATCGGCACCGCCACCGACGGGCCCGTGGGCCGCTTGGAGTCGGCGTCGTCGCGGACGGGCGGGACGCCCTTCAGCGCGTTGATGATCTCGTCGCCGGTCAGGGTCTCGTACTCAAGCAGAGCCTTGGCCAGGGTGTGCAGGTCATCGAGCTTCTCGGTCAGGATCCGGCGGGCCTCGTCGAAGCCGCCCTGGACCAGACGCTTCACTTCGGCGTCGATCAGGTTGGCGGTCTCTTCCGAAACCGACTGGGTGCGCGACACCGAGTGACCGAGGAACACCTCGTCCTGGTTCTCACCGTACGAGACGACGCCGAGCTTGTCGGAGAAGCCCCACTTGGTGACCATGGCGCGGGCCAGCTTGGTCGCCTGATCGATGTCGGACGAAGCGCCCGAGGTGATCTTGTCCTTGCCGAAGATGATCTCCTCGGCCATCCGGCCGCCCATCAGGATGGCCAGGCGCGAGGTCATCTGCTCGTAGGACATCGACAGCTGGTCGCGTTCCGGCAGCTGCATGACCATGCCCAGGGCGCGGCCGCGCGGGATGATGGTGGCCTTGTGCACCGGGTCGGTGGCCGGGACGTTCAGGGCGATCAGGGCGTGGCCGCCTTCGTGGTACGCGGTCAGGCGCTTTTCGTCCTCGGTCATGGCCATGGACTTGCGCTCGGCGCCCATCATGACCTTGTCCTTGGCGTCCTCGAAGTCGCGCTGGGTGACCATGCGGCGGTTCTTGCGCGCGGCCATCAGGGCGGCTTCGTTGACCAGGTTGGCCAGGTCGGCGCCGGAGAAGCCCGGGGTGCCGCGAGCGATGGTCTTGACCTCGACGTCGGCCGCCAGCGGCACATTCTTCATATGGACGCGCAGGATGCGCTCGCGACCGCCGATGTCCGGATTCGGGACGACGACCTGGCGGTCGAAGCGGCCCGGACGCAGCAGGGCCGGGTCCAGAACATCGGGACGGTTGGTCGAGGCGATGACGATGATCGCTTCCGACGGGTCGAAGCCGTCCATCTCGACCAGCAGCTGGTTGAGGGTCTGCTCGCGCTCGTCGTTGCCGCCGCCCAGGCCGGCGCCGCGGTGACGGCCGACGGCGTCGATTTCGTCGATGAAGATGATGCAGGGGCTGTTCTTCTTGGCCTGCTCGAACATGTCGCGCACGCGGCTGGCGCCGACGCCGACGAACATTTCAACGAAGTCCGAGCCGGAGATGTAGAAGAACGGCACGCCGGCTTCGCCCGCGACGGCGCGACCCAGCAGCGTCTTGCCGGTGCCGGGAGGGCCGACCATCAGGGCGCCCTTCGGGATCTTGCCGCCCAGGCGCTGGAACTTCTGCGGGTCCTTCAGGAAGTCGACGATTTCCGTCAGTTCTTCCTTGGCCTCGTCGACGCCGGCGACGTCGTCGAAGGTGACGCGGTTCTTGTTCTCGGTCAGCATCTTGGCCTTGGACTTGCCAAAGCCCATGGCGCCGCGGGCGCCGCCCTGCATCTGACGCATGAAGAAGATCCAGACGCCGATCAGCAGCAGGATCGGCAGGCTGTTCAGGAACAGGCCCAGCAGACCGCCGCCGGCCGACTTCACGCTGATGTCGGCGCCGCCGGATTCCAGCCGCTTGATCAGGTCGTCCTGATTGTTCGGGGTCAGCGCGGTGTAGGACTTGCCGCCCGCATCCTTGATCTCGATCGCGGTGCCGCGGAACGTCGCGGCCTTGACCTCGCCCGAGTTCACCTTGCTCAGCAGCTGCGAGTAGGAGATCTGGCCCGAAGCGCCAGCCGCCTGACTGCCGCCGGTCATCATGCTGTAGAGGCCGATCAGGACGACGACGATGACGCCCCAGATGGCGAGATTACGCAGGTTCATGACGCGCCTTCGTGAAAAGTGTCTCTCAAATCCCACTGTAGGTGGGAGTGGCCAGGGGCACTAGCAAGCCTCGTGCCGCGCGACCGAATATCGCGGTTCGTTGAACGAGCTTGACCGGGCCCGGATCCAGACATGCAAAGGGCCGCGCAGTCTCCCGCGCGGCCCCCCACACTTAGGCATAAAGCCTTAATTTCTTACCGGCTCGGCTTCTTCGGCGCGGCGATCAGGCCTTCGCGTTGAGCGCGCTTGCGGGCCAGCTTGCGCGCGCGGCGCACGGCTTCGGCCTTTTGGCGAGCGCGCTTTTCGCTCGGCTTTTCATAGTGCACGTGCCGCTTCATTTCGCGGAACGAGCCTTCGCGCTGCATCTTCTTCTTCAGCGCCTTGAGGGCCTGATCGACGTTGTTGTCGCGGACGAAAATCTGAACCAGAGGTCTCTCTCCTATCACCCGTTCCCGCTCGGCCTTCCTGACATCAGGCGGCGGCGAACGGATAAAAGCCTTGCGACCCGTCGAGCGAAGGCCCTTCGGGTTGAGCGCGGCGAGATATCAGAACCCGGCGGCGATGTCCACGGCGGACAGGCGGAAAAACCGCCGCTAAGATGCCGCGCATGGCCAATATAGACGATTGGGCGCAGGACGCCGAACGGCAGGTTCTCGACGCCGCCTTGCAGATTGCAGCCGATCGCGGCTGGACCTGGCCGACGGTGAAGGCGGCCGGCGCCGCCGCGGGGCTGTCGGACGCCGACGTCGAGCTGCTGCTGCCGCACGGCCCCAGGGATCTCGCCGCCTTGCTGGGCAAGCGACACGACGCCCTGACCCTGGCCGCCCTGCCCGCCCCCGAAGGCCTGAAGATCCGCGAGCGCATCCGCACCGCGGCGATGACCCGGATCGACATCGCGGCCCAGGACGAGGCCGCCGTCCGGCGTTGGGCAGGTTTCCTCGCCCTGCCGATACACCTGCCGCTAGCGCTGCGTCTGCTGTGGGAGAGCGCCGATCAGCTGTGGCGTTGGGCCGGCGACACGGCCACCGACGAGAACCACTACTCCAAGCGCGCGATCCTCTCGGGCATCCTGGCCAGCGCGCTGGCGATCCGGCTGTCGTCGGGCCGCGACGCGGCCGCCGCCTTCGTCGACGCCCGCATCGAGAACGTCATGGCCTTCGAGAAGTGGAAGGGCGGCCTGAAGCCCTCGCAACTGCTGACCGACGTCGCCAGCGCGCTCGGCAAGATGCGCTACGGCTGAGGGCGCTCCCTCCCCATGAAGGGGAGGGAAAACCACTCCCCTTCCCTGACGTCGCGCGCGATATGACTGCGCGACAATTCAGGGAGCAGCCGATGACCGACGCCTTTTCGACCGAGTGGACCTGTTTCGACGTCAGCCTCGACGGCCACGTCGCCCACATCCAGCTCAAGCGCCCCGAGGCGATGAACTCGATGATCCGCGAGTTCTGGAACGAGCTGCCGGTGATCGTGAAGGACATCGACCACAACGCCCGCGCCCGGGCGATCGTGATCTCCTCGACCGGCAAGCACTTCAGCGCCGGCATGGACCTGGCGGTGTTCGGCGGCGGCGGCTCGTCCTCGGCCAACCAGAACCAGGACCGCCACATCAACGCCGAGCAGCAGCGCCATCATATCCTGTGGCTGCAGGACTGCTTCGGCTGCCTGGACGCCGCGCGCATCCCGGTGATCGTCGCCATCCAGGGCGGCTGCATCGGCGGGGCGGTCGACATGACCAGCGCCTGCGACATCCGCTACGCCAGCGCCGACGCGTTCTTCTGCATCCAGGAGATCAACATCGGCATGACCGCCGACGTCGGGACCTTCCCGCGGCTGTGCAAGCTGATCCCCGAGGGCTGGGTGCGCGAGATGGCCTATACCGGCCGCCGCATGCCGGCCGCCAAGGCCAAGGAGATCGGCTGGGTCAACGAGGTGCTGCCGACCCACGAGGCGTGCGTCGCCCACGCCCTGGCCACCGCCCACGAGATCGCCAGCAAGGCCCCGCTGGCGGTCACCGGCTCGAAGGTCATGATCAACTACGCCCGCGACCACACCATCCAGGACGGCCTCGACTACATCGCCGTCTGGCAGACCGGGATGTTCTCGGGCCCGCACATGGGCGAGGCGTTCGCGGCCAAGTCGGAGAAGCGCGAGCCGGTGTGGCAGGGGCTGCAGCCGCTGAAGCACGGGATGTAGGGGAATTCCTCCCCATTCGGGGGAGGTGGATCGGCGCGCAGCGCCGAGACGGAGGGGGTCTGCTAAGTCAGCAATCCCCCTCAGTCAGCCATGCGGCTGACAGCTCCCCTGCGGGGGAGCAACTGACGACCTTACCCGTCCAGCTCGGCGTCGGTGAGCACGCAGCCGTCGAGCTTGGCGTCGGAAAGGTCGGCTTCCACGAAGCGGGCGCGCAGCGCGAAGGCGCGGCGCAGGTCGGCCTGGCGCAGGTTGGCGCCCGAGAGGTCGGCGCGGACGAAGCGGCCCTGGCCGATCTCCAGCGGCCCGAGGATCGCGCCGCGCAGGTCGGCGCGGGTCAGCTGGGCGTCGATCAAACGCGCGCCCCGCAGGTCGGCCATGCGCAGATTGGCCCCACGCAGGTCGCAGCGCGACAGATCCGCGCCTTGCAGCTCGACGCCCTCGAGATTCATCCCGAACAGCACTGAGCCCGGCGCGACCAGGCCGCTGAGCTTGCGACGCTTGAGCGTGACGACGGGGCGGAAGTCGACGTCGGCCAGCCGGGCCGCGGCGCCGGCGCGGCCGCCGCTCTCGCAAAAGGCTTCGTGCGCGGCCAGCACCTGGCTGAGCGGGCGCTCGTCGATATAGACCACCGCCGGCGGCGCGCGCAGCACGTCGGAAAGGTCGGCCCCCTCGACGGTGGCGAAACTGAAATCCACGCGAATGAGGATGGCGCGCCGCAGCGAGGCGCCGGAGAGGTCGGCGCCCGCCACCTGGGCCCCGGTCAAGTTGGCTCCATCGAGCTTGGCCTTGATCAGGCGCGCCCCGCCCAGTTGGGCGTCGGTCAGGTTGGCGTCAGTGAAATCGGTGGCCAGGGCCGAAGCCCCGGTCATCTGGGCGCCGGTGAGATCGGCGCCGGCCAGCACCGCGAAATTGAGCTCGCCCGGGCCGCCGGCGTGGTCGAGATAGCGGAAGCCCTCGGTGCGGTCCTGCAGGGCGATGCGCCCTTCGCGCAGGTCGCAGCCGGCCAGATTGGCGCCGGTCAGGTTCGCGCCGCGCAGAGAGGCGCCGCGCAGGTCGGCCTTGGAGAGGCTGGCCTTGCGCAGGTTCGCATCCCGCAGGTCCGCTCCGAACAGGATCGCCCGGTCGAGTTTCACGCCAGCCAGCATGGCGCCCGACAGCCGCGCGCCGGTGAGGTCGGCGTCGCTGAGGTCAAGACCCTCGAGCTTCAGGCCCGAGAGATCCGCATAGGCCAGATTCGCCCGCCGCCCGCCGGTGCGGTGGGCGAGGTAGCGACGATGGGCCTCCAGGGTTTGCCGAAGCGCCTGGGGATCCAGCGGCCGATGAAGGTTGGCGACTGCGGACATGTGGACCGGTTTGAGGAACGAGGCCCTCAGGATCAGACATCGCGCTTAAGGAACGGTTGCACAATTGTGACTTCACCGTGGCGACATCTAACGCCGGTCGGCGATCTACAGCCAACCTTTCTTCTTGAACCAGATAAACGGGGTAACTCCCGTGATAACCATAAGCAGAACAGCCAATGGATACCCAAACATCCAGTGGAGTTCGGGCATCACGTCGAAGTTCATTCCATATATAGATGCGACTAGCGTCGGCGGCAGGAAGACGACTGCAACCACAGAGAAGAACTTGATGATGCTGTTTTGCTCGATGTTGATCAGGCCGAGCGCCGCATCGAGCAGAAAGGAGATGTGGCCGGAGGTGAAGCTGGAGTGCTCGGTCAGGGCCTGGATGTCGTGCTGGATCGACGTCAGGTGGCTGCGGCGGGCCTCCCGCTTCTGGAATTCCGGGGCCAGGGCCGCGAAACTGGCCAGGCGGCTGAGCGAGACCAGGCTCTTGCGGGCCATCGAGGTGATCGACTGCGCGCGCGAGAGGTCGGTGAGCAACGGCCCGAAGGCGGTGCTGGGCGGGCGGTTGAAGATCGCCACCGAGGTTTCGTGAACCCGCGACGACTGCTGCTCGAGCACCTCGGCGCAGCGCTCAACGATGGCGTCGAGCAGTTCCAGCGCCGCCTCGCCGCCGTCGCCGACCGGGAGCTTGGCGCAGCGCTGGGAGAAGATCGAGAACGCCTTCAGCGGCTCGTAGCGGATGGTGATCAGCACGTCGGCCAGCAGCACGAAGGTCACCGGCGTCGCGACCGGGTGCGGCTCGTCGGCGCGGGCCAGCAGGGTGGCGGTCAGGAAGGTCGCGCCGTCTTCCTGGTAGAGGCGCGAGGACGGCTCGACGTGAGCGGTCTCTTCGCGGGTCGGAAGGTCGACGCCGTAGGCCTGCTCGACGGCGCGCTCCTCCTCAGGAGACGGCGAGACCAGGTCGATCCAGATGATGTCTTCGCCGGGCCGCCAGCCTTCGCCGATGGTCTCAGGCGCAAGTCCCCGCCCGGAGCGACGAAGCAGGTTCAGCATGGAGCTCTCCGCGCGGGATGGAGCCCCATCTGAAACGTCGGGGGGTGGGCGTCAACGCCCGGCCGGTCAGTTGGACTCGGCCGGCGGGGTCATCTGGGTCGCAGCCTGGATGAGGGCGGCGATCCGGTCGGTGGAGTCGGCGGCCTGGCTCAGCATCTGCAGCGGGCCGGCGCCCGGACGGACGACCGAGGCGACCTGGTTGGCCGCGCCCTGGGCCACGGCGAGCGCGGTGTTCTGCGCGCCGTTGAGCTTGTTGCTCGCCATGCGCAGGGCGTTGGCGTCCTGATAGATGAAGCCGTGAGTCGGATAGGTCGACGAGCCGAGGTCACGCACGGGATCGTACCAGACCTTGACCTGCGACCAGTCGCCGGCCGGCGAGACGTCGATGACGGTGACGTCCTTTTCGATCTGTCCACGGGTGCCGCCGATGCGCGACCAGTTGGCGTGGGTGATCTGAATCACGCGGTCGGTCAGCACCTGGCTGACCACGGCGACGTGGCCGAGACGCATCTTGCCGGTGGGCTTGAAGCAGAGGACCGCGCCCGCCTTGGGGCTGAAGCCGGTTTCGTACTTGCCGACCGCCTGACGCCACCAGGTCCAGGCGTCGCCATAGATCTGCACGCCCGAAATCAGCCGCGCGAACGGAACGCACTGCCAATAGGTGTCGGCCATCGCACCCGAGATGGGGGCGAAAAACATAACCGCCGCGGCGGCCAGGGAGCCGATCACGGCCCTCGGGCGTTTAAGCATGTTACGGGTACTCCCCCACGCGAACAGCGTAAGGGGTAACCATCTCACGCCGCGATGAAAAGAGTCTTTACGCGCCTGCGGTAGAAGGTCGCCGAGCCTCCCACGCGTCCGCCCACAGCTTCATGCGGGCCCGAGCCGGCTTTTCGATAAGATGATAGGACGCGGCGGCCAGTGGAACGACTCCACCCAGGAAAACTAACCACAGCCAAAGAGGCAGGCGCTCGTCGTTGAGCTCAAATACTTTCGAGGCTGCGTTCACGAATACTATCTTCCACGGAACACAGACCATGTAGACGGAGTAGCTGATCTCCCCCAGATAAACGAGCTTCGCGTTACCAAATGTTTCAGAGCCCGTTTGCGCCATTCGCGCGAGGAAGAAGATCACGGCGCCGAGCGCGGTCACAATTACGGCATCAGGAGCGGCGATCGCCGCCAGAATGAGCACCGCGACGGTCGAAACGAGCGCGCCGCTCAAGGCGTTGCGACGATTCTCCGAGGGCCGCGCGCGCCACAGGGCGTGCAGCGCACAGCCGTAGGCGAAGCAGGGAACAATTCGCAAAGCGCCCCACTGGATGGTCGCCTGGGTCAGCGGAAAGCCGGCGAAATGCTGGAAAGCGGCATAGAGACCGGCGAGGAAGCCGATCGCCAAGCCAAGGGCGATCAACGGCCGGTCCTTCAGCGCCAGCGCGCCCCAGGCGAACAGCGGGAACGACAGATAGGCGAACCACTCGGCCGAGATCGACCAGGACGGATGGTTGAACGCCGCCTGCGGGGCCAGGCCCCAGGCCTGGAGCAGCAGCAGGTTCGCCGGCAGCGATTCCCAGGAGAGGATGTTCGAGTCGATGCCAAAGCCCGCGGCCTGGGCGCCAAGCGCCAGGACGATCATGCCGACCAGGGTGGCCAGGTGCAGCGGATAGACCCGCGCGAGCCGGTTCCAGAGGAACGATCCGTAGCGGAAGCGCCCCTCCTCCAGGCTGGTCCGGTAGACGTGGCAGAGGATGAAGCCGGAGAGGACGAAGAACAGCTCGACCCCGAGATAGCCCTTCTGCACGAAGAGCGGGATCGCCGCGTCGAAATCGAGCTTCGGCCAGTAGTGGAACAGCACCACCCAGAAGGCGGCGAAGAACCGCAAGGAGGTGAGCTGGCGGATGTTCGAGGCGTCGTTCATAGGCGGCTTCGTCCCGTTCCGGCGCCGTTCTCGGCGCAACGTCAGGGGCGAGTGCAATTCGCGCACCAGGCGAGCCCCGGCGGGGACACTACGCCGGCAAGCCTGACCATTCGGTTACGGGACAAGCGATTGCGCGCGGCGTCCCATTGCTCCCCTCCTGGGGGACCTCCGATCCACCTCCCCCAGGAGGGGAGGACCTGCTTTTGGACGGTTGCAACGCCGGCTCCTCTCCCCGCCTGAGGCGAGAGGTCAGGTGGGGGGTCGTACGACGCGGAGCGGCGCATTGCTGAGTCAGCAGTCCCCCTCACCCCACCCCTCTCCCCCAAGGGGGCGAGGGAGCGGTCCAGATGCGGAAGCCCGGATAACGCCGTGGGCTACGCCGCGGCGGTCATGTAGCGGTCCCAGAAGCCTTCGACCGGCTCGATCTGTTCGACAACGTCGACCCAGAGGCCGGAGGGATCGAAGAAGCCGAAGCGCAGCTGGCCGAACGGCTCCTGGGCCAGGGCGTAGTCGACCCGCAGACCGCGGCCGCGGAACTCCTCATAGGCCAGGGTGGCGTCCTCGACCTGCAGTTCGAAGCACATGCCTTTGCCGGAGAAGCTCTCCGGTCCCGGCGGCGACGACGGATGGTTCGGGTGCATGAAGGCCAGGGTCGCGCCGTCGGCGGCCAGCAGGACGAACCAGTCGGCCTCGAAGACGACGTCGAAGCCCAGGTAGGCGGTCCAGAAGTCGCGGCAGTCGGCGAGCCTGGGCGTGACGATGATCGGGTAGCGGTCGACGAACTTCATGGCGTCCATCCCTTGATCGGCCTGAGACGCGAGTTAAGATACAGACTGTCTGTATGTCAAACGGGAATCGTTCGATGGGCGTGAAGGCGGAGCGGGCGGCGGCGACGCGGACGCGGCTGGTGACGGCGGCGCGCGAGCTGTTCGCCGCCCAGGGCTATGGCGCGACCAGCACGGAGGCGATCCTGGCCGCCGCCGGGGTCACGCGCGGCGCGCTCTATCATCACTTCGCCGACAAGCAGGCGCTGTTCGCCGCGGTTTGCGAGGACCTGCACGCCGAGGCCGAGCAGATGATCGAAGCCGACGCCGACGCGCAGGGCTCGGCGTTCGACGGGCTGGTGGCCGGCTGCCTGGGCTTTCTCGATTTCATGGCCGCCCCGCAGGTGCGCCGGATCCTAATCCTCGACGCCCCCAGCGTGCTGGGCTGGGAGGCCTGGAACGAGATGGACCGCCGGCACGGCTTTGGCCTGCTGATCGAGGGCGTGGCGGCCGCGGTCGCCGAGGGCGGCCTGGAGGGCGACCCCGAAACCCTGGCGGTGATGATCAACGGCGCGCTGAACTACGGGGTGGTCTGGGCCGGCCACGCCGAGGGGCCTGAGGCGCTGGCGCGGCTGAAATCGAGCTTTGTTGAGACGGTGACCCGCTTGCGGCGCTGAAACTCCACCTTATCTGACGCGGTTGGCTCGATAGAATTTCCACATAACCGAGAGGACCTCGATGGACACCCTTATGACCCTAGCTGCTGATCCGGCCGTGTGGGCGGCGCTGATCACGCTCATCGTCATGGAGGTGGTCCTTGGCATCGACAACCTCATCTTCATCTCCATCCTCTCGAACAAGCTGCCTCCGGAACACCGCACCAAGGCCCGCCGCATCGGCATCAGCCTGGCGCTGATCATGCGCCTGGTCCTGCTCTCGACCCTGGCCTTCATCGTCGGCCTGACCGCGCCGGTGTTCGAACTGCCCTGGCACGGGGCCCTGGACGAACACGGCAAGCCGGCCTGGGAGCTGGCGTTCTCGTGGCGCGACCTGATCCTGATCGCCGGCGGCCTGTTCCTGGTCTGGAAGGCGACGACCGAGATCCACCACACCGTCGATCCGACCCCGAACAATGACGTGTTCGACGCCAAGAAGGAGGTCGCCAAGAACTTCGGCGCCGCCATCTTCCAGATCATCCTGCTCGACCTGGTGTTCTCGATCGACTCGATCCTGACCGCCGTCGGCATGACCGAGCACCTGCCGGTCATGGTCATCGCGGTGATCGTGGCGGTGACCGTGATGCTGCTGGCCGCCGACCCGCTGGCCAACTTCATCAACAACAACCCGACCGTGGTGATGCTGGCCCTGGGCTTCCTGCTGATGATCGGCACCGTGCTGATCGCCGACGGCTTCGGCGTGCACGTGCCGAAGGGCTACATCTACGCGGCGATGGCGTTCTCGGCCCTGGTCGAGGGGCTCAACATGTGGAGCCGCAACGCCGCCAAGAAGCGCGAAGCGCTGGGTCAGGACGCGACCAAGCACTGACGGAAAGACGGCTGCTCCCCCGCTGGGGGAGCTGTCCGCCATAGGGCGGACTGAGGGGGACTTTGAAGCTCCTTGAGAGCGGTCCCCCTCCGTCTCGCTGCTGCGCAGCGAGCCACCTCCCCCAAGAGGGGAGGATCTTCATTCAAAGAAAACTGTACGGATCGACGTCGATGGCCACCCGGATCGCGCCGGGCGGCCGCACGCGCGCGCGCCAGGTGGCGAGGTAGGCCGAGAGGTCGACATTGCGGTCAGCGCGGACCAGGAAGCGCTTGCGCCGGCGGCCGCGCACCAGGCTGAGCGGCGCGTCGGCCGGGCCGTAGACCTCGACCCCCTCGGCGTTGGGCGCAACCTTGGCCATCTCGCGGGCGAAGGCCTCCAGCGCCGCGGCGTCGGGTCCGGAGACCACGATCGCCCCCAGCCGCCCGAACGGCGGCAGCTTCATGATCTCGCGCTCGGCCATCTCCGCCTCGACGAAGGCGTCGCGGTCCTGGGCCTTCAGCGCCTGCATCACCGAGTGCTCGGGGGCGTAGGTCTGCAAGAGCGCGCGGCCGGGACGGTCGCGGCGCCCGGCGCGGCCGGTGGCCTGGGCCAGCAGCTGGTAGGTGCGCTCGGCCGCGCGCAGGTCGCCGCCGCGCAGGCCAAGGTCGGCGTCGACCACCCCCACCAGGGTCAGCTTCGGGAAGTTGTGGCCCTTGGCGGCGGCCTGGGTCGCCACCAGAATGTCGATCTCGCCGTCGGCCATGGAATCGACCAGCCGGCGCGCCTCCTTGGCGTCCCAGACGGTGTCGGACGAGAAGACGGCGATGCGGGCGTCGGGGAACAGGTGGCGGGCCTCCTCCTCCACCCGCTCCACGCCCGGGCCGATCGAGGTCAGGCTGTCCTTGGCCCCGCAGTGCGGGCACTTGTCGGGCTTGACCATCGAAAAGCCTGTCAGGTGACAGACCAGGCGGCCGGAGTAGCGGTGCTCGACCAGCCAGCTATCGGTGTCCGGCGAGGTCAGCTTCTCGCCGCAGGCCTTGCAGAGCACCAGCGGGGCGTAGCCGCGGCGGTTGAGGAACAGCAGGGTCTGCTCGCCGGCCGCCAGGGTCTGGCCCATGGCGTCGACGAGCGGCGGCGAGAGCCAGCGGCCGGGCGGCGGCGGCGTCGCCTTGAGGTCGATCAGGGTGATGTCGGGCAGCTGCGCGGTCCCGTGGCGGCTGGTCAGCCTCAGCCAGCGGTAGCGGCCGGTCTCGGCGTTGCGCAGGGTCTCCAGCGACGGCGTCGCCGAGGCGAGGATCACTGCGGCGCCCTCGATCTTGCCGCGCATCACCGAGAGGTCGCGGGCCTGGTAGATGAAGCCCTCGTCCTGCTTGTAGGAGCCGTCGTGCTCCTCATCGACGACGATCAGCGACAGGCGGGTGAACGGCAGGAACAGGGCCGAGCGGGCGCCGATGACGATGCGGGCCTGGCCGGTGGCGACCGCGTCCCAGGTCCGCCGCCGCATCGGCGGGGCGACGTCGGAGTGCCATTCGGCCGGTTTCACCCCGAAGCGCTCCACGAACCGGGCGATCACGGCCTGGGTCAGGGCGATCTCGGGCAGCATGACCAGCACCTGGGCGGCCGGGTCGCGGGCCAGCGCGGCGGCGACCGCCTCCAGATAGACCTCGGTCTTGCCCGAGCCGGTGACGCCGTCGAGCAGCGCCACGTTGAAGCCGCCCTCGCCGACCATGTCGACCAGCGCCTCGGCGGCGGCGGCCTGGCTGGGGTTCAGCGGATGGCCGGCGCGGGCGAGGTCGGGTTCAGGAAAGCCGGCCTGCGCCTCGATCAGCCGCAGGGCCAGCGCGCCCTCGTCGACCAGACCTTTCACGACGCCGGCCGAGACCCCGGCGGCGCGGGCCAGATCGGCCGGCGCCTGCGGGCCGGCCGCGGCGGCCTCCAGCACCTTGAGCCGGGCGGGGGTCGAGCGGGCCGGCAGGACGCCGGTGGCCTCCAGCACCTTCTCGGGCTTGGCCTTGGGCGCGCGGGCGCCGCGGATGGCGATGGCCAGCGGCTGGCCCGGCGCGTCGACCGAATAGCGCGCCGCCCACTGCACGAACTCGATCGCGCCAGGCGGCAGCGGCGGGGAATCGAGCTTGCTGTCCAGGGGCTTGAGCGGCCGGTTGCCGCCGGCGCCCTCGCGCAGGGCGACGACGACGCCGCGCAGCAGCCGCGGGCCGAGCGGCGCGGCGACCTGGTCGCCGACGACAAGCTCCATCCCTTCCGGCTCGGCGTAGTCGAACGCCTCGGGCAGGGGCATGGGAAGCAGAACGGAGGCGATGCGGCTCATGGCCCCGTCCAGATAGGCTGGCCGCACGCGGCTGCAAACGGTAAAGAGCCCGCGAAACCCCGCGCCAGAAGGTCACCCATGCAGCTCTTCCTCGACACCACCGACATCGGCCTGCTCAAGGAGCTCACCGCCACCGGCCTGGTGGACGGGGTGACCACCAACCCGACCCTGATCGCCAAGTCCGGCCGCCCCATGCTGGAGGTGATCGCCGAGATTTGCGAGCTCGTCGAGGGCCCGGTCAGCGCCGAAGTCGCCGCGACCGAGGTCGAGGGCATGCTGGCCGAGGGCGTCAAGCTGGCCGCGATCGCCCCGAACGTGGTCGTCAAGCTGCCGCTGACCCGCAACGGCCTGATCGCGACGTCGGAGTTCGCGGTGCAGGGCATCCACACCAACGTCACCCTGTGCTTCTCCGCCGCCCAGGCGCTGCTCGCCGCCAAGGCCGGCGCCAGCTACATCTCGCCGTTCATCGGCCGCCTGGACGACTACGGCGCCGAAGGCATGGGCCTGATCCAGGAAATCCGGGCGATCTACGACAACTACGGCTTCGACACCGAGATCCTCGCCGCCTCGATCCGCACCCCGGCCCACGTGACCGCCGCGGCCCTAGCCGGCGCCGACTGCGCGACCATTCCGCCCACCACCTTCGCCGACCTCTTCAAGCACCCGTTAACCGAAAAGGGTCTTGAACAATTCCTCAGCGACTGGGCCAAGACGGGCCAGTCCATCCTGTAGAACGCTGGGGGCGGCATATGGAAAGCGGGGCGAAGGCTAAGGAACATGGTCTCGAGCCCCGCGAGGTTCGCGCCTTCCTGGCCGACAATCCCGACTTCCTGCGCGGCGATCAGGCGCTGCTGGCCGAGCTCGGCCTGCGCGCCGACGCCGGCAATGTGATCGACTTCGGGCCGGCGGCGCTGGCCCGAGTGCACGAGGCGCACAAGCGCGAGTCCAGCGCCCGCAAGCACCTGGAAGCCACCGCCCGCGCCAACTTCGCCGCCCAGGCCCAGACCCATGGCGCGGTCGTCGACATGCTGGAATCGCGCAACCACGCCGACCTCGCCCGCCGGGTCGACGAGCTGGCGCAGCTGCGCTTCGGCTTGGTCAGCGGCGTAGTCGCCCTGGAAGGTCCCGAGCGCACCCCGGCCGGCTGGCGGATGCTGGTCGAAGGCCAGATCGACATGATCATCGGCCACGACCGGGTGGCGCTGATGGGTTTCGAGCCCGTCGCGCTTGGGCTGTTCGGCGAGCGTGCGCCGCAGGTCCGCTCGATGGCCATGGTCCGCATGGCGATCTGGGAGCCGTCGCGCGAAGGCCTGCTGGCCTTCGGATCGTCCGACGAGCACGGCTTCACCGAAGACATGGGCGCTGAACTGGTCGCCTTCCTCGCTCGCGTGGTCGAACGGACCGCGGAGCGGTGGCCAGTCCTGTGACCTCCGCCCGCCAGGCGCTCGCCCAATGGCTGGAGCATCTGGCCAAGGAGCGCCGCGCCTCGCCGCGCACGGTCGAGGCCTACGCCTTCGCCGGCGGCCGCTACATCAGTTTTCTCGAACGCCATCGCGGCGAGGCCCTCAGCCTGGCCGACATGGGGACCCTGGTCCCCAGCGAGATCCGCGCCTGGCTGGCGCATCTGCGCCAGGGCGACCAGCCGCTGTCGCCGCGCTCGCTGTCGCAGGCGCTGTCGGCGATCCGGACCTTCCACAAGTTCCTCGACCGGCGGCTGGACACTCCCAACGCCGCCATCGCCCTGGTGCGCGGCCCACGCGTCGTCCCTTCGGCGCCACGGCCGGTCAGCGAGGATCAGGCCGTCGGGCTGATCGCCGAACCGGCCTTCGATCCCGACCGCGACGACTGGGAGGTCAGCCGCGACCAGGCGGTGCTGACCCTGCTCTATGGCTGCGGCCTGCGGATCTCAGAGGCGCTGTCGCTGAAGCGCTCGGACGCGCCGGTCCCCGAAACGCTGCGCATCCTCGGCAAGGGCGGCAAGACCCGGATGGTGCCGGTGCTGCCGGCGGTCCGGCAGGCGATCGACGCCTATGTCGCCGACCTGCCGTTCGTGCTGGAGCCCCATGAGCCGCTGTTCCGCGCCAAGCGCGGCGGCCCCTTAAGCCCGCGCCACGTGCAGGCGACGGTTCAGGGCCTGCGTGGCCGCCTCGGCCTGCCCGACAGCGCCACCCCGCACGCCCTGCGCCACTCGTTCGCCACCCATCTGCTGGGCGCCGGCGCCGATCTGCGCTCGATCCAGGAACTGCTGGGCCACGCCTCGCTATCGACCACCCAGCGCTACACCGAGGTCGATGCGGCGTCGCTGCTCAGCGCCTACGCCAAGGCCCATCCGCACGCCTGAGACGGACGCCGCGACCGCGGGCCGTCGACGCGGTAGTAGACCCGCCATGTTCCGCGTCATCGCCCACCGCTTCGGCGACCCCGCCGACGTTCTCGTCTGCGAACCGGCCGCCAGACCCCTGGCGCCGCCGGACGGAGTGGTGGCGCGGCTGCTGGCCAGTCCCATCAACCCGTCGGATCTGGTCACGATCTCGGGCGCCTATCCGCATCGAACCTCCCTGCCATTCATCCCGGGGTTCGAGGCGCTCGGCGTCGTCGAACAGGCCGGCGAGGCGACAACGCTGTCCGTGGGGCAGCGGGTGCTGATGATCGGCTCGGCCGGCGGTTGGCAGACCTTCAAGGCCACATCGGACGACTGGTGCATCCCGGTCCCCGACGACCTCACCGACGATCAGGCCGCCACCGCCTATATCAACCCGCTGACGGCGCGGATGATGCTGTCGTCCGCCGCCGTGAGCGCCGGAGCGGTGGTCGGCGTCAACGCCGCTAACTCGGCGACCGGTCGGATGCTGCTGCGCATGGCGCGGGGGGCGGGCCTGCGGACGGTGGCGGTGGTCCGCTCGCGCCAGGCCGAGATGTCGCTGGCCGGCGAGCCGGCCGACGACGTGCGGCTCGACGGCGAGACGCTTCCCCGCCTGGACGCGGCGTTCGACGCCGTCGGCGGCGCGAGCGGCGTCGCCCTGGCGTTGGCGGTGAGGCCCGGCGGGGCGTTCATTCACTACGGTCTGCTGTCGGGCGCGCCGCTTCCCGCCGACCTTGGATCGAGAATCGACGGCGACCTGCGCCTGTTCTGGCTGCGAAGCTGGGTGCACTCGGCGCCGCGAGCCGTCCTCCTGAAGGCCATGGACCAAGCGTTCGAAGACGTCCGTCGCGGTCTGGCGGAGACACGGGTCGAGGCGCGCTACCCGTTGGACCAGTTTCAGGACGCCCTGGCGCACCAGGCGCGGCCGGGGCGGCGCGGAAAGATCCTGCTCGAGCCGCAAGCGTTGCGCCCCGCGGTTCCGGCAAGCTAGCGTCGCCGTATGGCCGAGCCCCGCCCCGCGACGACTGACGATCTGGCCGAGGTGCTGGCGCTCTATCGCCAGCTCAATCCAGGCGATCCCGTGCTCGATCTCGCCGCGGCCGAGCCGGTGTGGGCGGCGCTGCTGGGCTCAGGCCTGACGACGCCGTTCGTTGTGCAGATCGAGGGCCGGCTGGTGGCCTCCTGCACGCTGGCGATCGTGCCCAACCTGTCGCGCGGCGCGCGTCCCTACGGCGTGATCGAGAACGTGGTGACCGACGAGGGCCATCGCCGCCGCGGGCTGGGCCGCGCGGTGCTGGAGGCGGCGCTGGACAAGGCCTGGAGGGCCGACTGCTACAAGGTGCTGCTGGCGACCGGGTCGCGCCGGGAGTCCACCCTGCGGTTCTACGAAGGCGTCGGGTTCACGCGGGACGCCAAGACCTATTTCGAGATCCGCCGGCCGTAGGCGCCCGCTCTAAGCCTTGCGCTGCTCGGCGAAGTCGGCGGCGCGGCGGCGGCGCTCGTCGGCCCAGGCCTGACTGGGCTGGCCACGCATGTCGGGCCAGTCGACCAGGACCTTGCAGGCCGGGCAGCGACCGTTCAGTTCAAGCTCCGTCCCGCAGGCGCGGTGGAACATCTGGGTCGCCGGGCCGCCGGCGACCGGCTTGCACCACTGCTCGCCCCAGGTCCGCAGCGCCAGGATCACCGGCATCAGGTCGCGGCCCTTCTGGGTCAGCCGGTATTCGAACCGCGGCGGACGCTCGGAATAGGCCTGGCGTTCCACGACGCCGTTGGCTTCGAGGCGCTTGAGTCGGGCGGCGAGCATCTGGCTGGAAGCCCCGGTCTGGGCCTGCAGGTCCTGGAAGCGGCTCTGACCCATCAGCAACTCGCGCACGATGAGGATCGACCATCGGTCGCCGACGAGGCCCGTGGAATGGGCCACCGGACACAGGGTGTCGTCGCCGTAGTCGGACTCCGGAACGCTCATGGCAGACCTTCCCGCCTCCTTGCGGGGCCGCGGCGGATGCGGCCGCCCGTGAGATACCATGAAAATCAAAGCGACACGGATTCACTCACGCGGAAAAACGTGACGCATGCGTCATTTTCGAGTCGCTTTGATTTTCAAAGTCGCTATCGTCGCCGCCAACCCCCAGGCAGTGGGATGGAGGAACGGCCATGGCCGACGGTGCTCACGACCCCAAGGCGCTGCGCGCGGCGATCGGGATTTCACATGCCGACGAGCGACGGATCGCGCAGGAACTGTCGCCGGCGGTGGCGTGGCCGACCCTGTTCCTGGCGCTCGCCCTGCCCGCGTCGCTGATGGCGGTGATCGTCCTGGGCTTCATCGGTGCATGGCCGCTGTGGGCCTGCACGCCGGTCCTGGCGGCGATCTCCTACGCGCACTACACGCTGGTCCACGAGTCCATCCACGGCAACGTGGTCGCCGCGCCGAAGAGCCTGCACTGGATCAACACCGTGGTCGGCTGGATCGGTTCGCTGGGCATGGGCTCGGGCTGGCCGGCCCTGCAGCGCACCCACGTGCTGCATCACTCGCACACCAACACAGAGCGCGATCCCGACATCTCGGTGAAGGGCACCTTCCTCCAGCTGCTGCGCAAGTGGGCGATCATGGTCCCGATGTCGTTGATCCCGATGGGCGCGCTGCGCTTCATCAACGCCGAGCGCTACAAGCGGCTGGGTACGATCCTGAGTCCCGGCGAGATCGCCCAGGTCAGCGCGGTGACCCTGTTCACCTGGGCGCTGCTGGTCGCCGCTGTTGCGACGGGCCACGTCGCCGAGTGGCTGATGCTGTGGTTCCTGCCGACGCGGATCGGCATCCTGGCGCTGAACATCTTCTTCCAGTGGCTGCCGCACCACCCGTTCGACCAGACCGAGCGCTACCTGAACACGCGCATCAGCCTGTGGCCGGGCGGAACCTTCCTGCTGCTGCAGCAGAACCTGCACCTGATGCACCACCTGTGGCCCAGCGTGCCGTTCTACAACTACGCCCGCCTCTTCCATCGCCTGCGCCCGGTGCTGAAGCTTGAAGGCTCGCGCATCGAGGGGCTGATGGTCGGCCCGCAGCGCCGGACGATCACGGACTAGGTCTTAGCTCGGCGAGCTCTTGGCCAGCTCCGGCAGGCGCTCCTCGATCCAGTCGGCGAGCGCCTCGACGTGCTGGGCGGCCTCCTGGCCGAACTCGGTCAGGCTGTACTCCACGTGCGGCGGCACGACCGGAAAGCTGCGCCGGACCAGCAAGCCGTCGCCCTCCAGCTGCTGCAGCGTCTGGGCCAGCATCCGTTCGCTGACCCCGGCCACCTTGCGGCGCAGCTCGCTGAACCGCAGCGTGCCGCCGCGCAGGGCGATCAGCACCAGCACGCCCCAGGTGCTGGTCACGTGCTTGAGGATCGCACGCGAAGGACAGCGCGGCGCGAACACGTCGCCACGCTGCATGCGATCCGCCAGACGAATGGGCGCGTCCATACTTACTCCCGTGTACGTACTTACGAAAAGGAAGTTAGGAACCTAGATGCCCGGCTGCAACTTCAATCCCAAGAATGAGGGACAGCCATGTACGCCATTACCGGAGCCACGGGCCAACTCGGCCGCCTCGCGCTCGACGCCCTGCTGGAGACCGTCCCGCCCGGCCAGATCGTCGCCCTGGCCCGCGATCCGGCCAAGCTGGCCGACCTCGCCGCGCGCGGGGTGCAGGTCCGCGCCTTCGACTATGACGCGCCGCAGGCCCTGGCGTCGGCGCTGACCGGGGTCGAGCGGCTGCTGCTGATCTCGTCGAGCGAGGTCGGCAAACGCGCGGCGCAGCACCAGGCGGTGATCGACGCGGCCAAGGCGGCCGGGGTGAGCTTCGTCGCCTACACCAGCATCCTGCGCGCCGATACGAGCCCGCTGGGCCTGGCGATCGAGCACCGGGCGACGGAGGCGGCGCTGCAGGCCAGCGGCTTGACCTACGCGCTGCTCCGCAACGGCTGGTACACCGAGAACTATGTGCAGGCCGCACCGGCGTCGCTGGCGCACGGGACGCTGCTGGGCAGCGCCGGCGGCGGGAAGATCTCCGGCGCCAGCCGCGCCGACTACGCCGCCGCGGCGGCGAAGGTGCTGACCGGCGAGGCGGCGACCAGGACCTATGAGCTGGCCGGCGATGCGGCCTTCACCCTGGCGCAGTTCGCGCAGGCGCTCGCGGAGATCGCCGGCAAGCCGGTGACCTACACCGACCTGCCCGAGGCCGAATACGCCGCGGCGCTGAAGGGCGCGGGCCTGCCGGCGGCGGTGGCCGAGATGCTGGCCGAGAGCGACGCCAAGGCGGCGCAGGGCGCGCTGTTCGACGACGGGCATGAGCTGAGCAGGCTGATCGGGCGGCCGACGACGCCGTTCAAGGAGACGCTGGCGGCGGGGGTCGGCTCGGCTGCTTAGCCAGGAAAGCCCGATTCCCATGCTCCTCTCCCCGCCCGAGGGGAGAGGTCGGGTGAGGGGTCAGCGGCGCGGAGCGGCGCACTCCGGCCAACCGTGGCGGAGACGGCGGCGCAGAGGCCCCCTCACCTAGCCTCTCTCCCGACGGGGGAGAGGAACGCTCGTGTGATCGCTACCGCGGCTTGGCGAAGCGGCCGTCGCCCTGGACGTTCTCGCGGACTTGGGTCGAGATCGCGCAGCCGTCGACCGAGCGCATGACGGTCAGGTGCATGCCGGCCGGCGGCAGGCTGGCCAGGGTCTGGGCCCCGGCTGGGCCGCGGCGGTCCTGGGGCCGCAGCGCCGCCGCAGGGCGCGCGGGGTCGGCGGCCTGCAAGGTCGCCTCCTTGGGGCAGGATGGGGCGGGCGGCGCGGACAGCGTGGTCGCCGCCAGGGCGGTCAGAAGCAGGGAAGCGGCCATCTCGATCCTCCTCTGTTTCGGAGAATCTACGCCCCGATCGTGACGGGCCGAAATTAAATCGGGGTCAGCGGCTCATCCGCAACCAGGTGAACTCGGCCCCGGCGTCGCGGCCGACATCGACGATGCGGAAGCCCTCGCGCAGGTAGAAGCTCTGGGCGCGCAGGTTCGGCGACTGGCATTTCAGCGACAGCGGCCCGTCGGCGACCGCGGCCACGTGGTCGAGCAGCGCCTTGCCGACGCCGGCGCCGCGGGTCTCGACATAGAGCGAATGCAGGAAGCTGCTCGGTCGAAAGAGGGCGGCGATGCCCAACAGGCGGTCGCCCTCGCTGGCCAGGTAGACCTCCTCCTGCTCCGCGTGGGACAGGAAGTCGGCGGCCTGGTGCTGCTCGGCCGGGACCCAGGTGAAGGTCTCGCGCAGCACGCGCTCGTAAAGCGCCGCGCAGGCCGCGATCTCGTCGGCCTGCGCGCGCCTCACGTCCATCAGGCTTGCATCGTCCAGCCTTCGACGCCCATGGCGGCCTGACGGCCGGCTTCCGAGCGGGTCGGGTGCGGGTGGCAGACGCGGGCGATGTCCTCGCTGGCGGCCTTGAAGGCCATGGCCACGCAGTATTCGCCGATCATCTCGCCGGCCTGCGGGCCGACGATGTGGACGCCGAGGATCTCGTCGGTCTTGGCGTCGGCCAGGACCTTGGCGAAGCCTTCGGTCTCATGGTTGATCTTGGCGCGGCTGTTGGCGCTGAACGGGAACTTGCCGACCTTGTAGGCGACGCCCGCCTCCTTCAGCTGCTCCTCGGTCTGACCGACCCAGGCCACTTCCGGGTAGGTGTAAACGACGCTGGGGACCAGGTTATAGTCCACGTGGCCGTACTTGCCGGCGATGATCTCGATGCAGGCGACCGAGTCTTCCTCGGCCTTATGGGCCAGCATCGGGCCGTGGATGGCGTCGCCGATCGCCCAGACGCCCGGGGCCGAGGTCTTGAAGTGGTCGGTTTCGATGAAGCCGCGCTTGTCCGGGGTGATCCCGACGTTCTCCAGGCCGAGGCCCTCGGTGTAGGGACGCCGGCCGATGGCGACCAGCACGTACTCGGCTTCCAGGGTCTCGGCCGCGCCGCCGGCCACCGGCTCGACGGTCAGCGAGACGCCCTTCTTCGAGGCGGTCGCGGCGGTGACCTTGGCGCCCAGCTTGAACTCCACGCCCTGCTTGGTCAGCGAGCGCTGGAAGGTCTTGGCGGTCTCGGCGTCCATGCCGGGCGTGATACGGTCGAGGAACTCGACGACGGTCACCTTCGAGCCCAGGCGGCGCCAGACCGAGCCGAGCTCGAGGCCGATGATGCCGGCGCCGATGACGATCAGGCTCTTGGGGACTTCCGGCAGCGACAGGGCGCCGGTGGAGTCGACGATGCGCTCCTGGTCGATGGTCACGCCCGGCAGCGGGGTCGGCTCCGAGCCGGTGGCGATGACGATGTTCTTGGCTTCCAGGGCGGTGACCGAGCCGTCCTCGGCGGTGACCTCGACCTTGCCCGGGCCGGCGATCTTGCCGGCGCCCTTGATCCACTCGACCTTGTTCTTCTTGAACAGGAACTCGATGCCCTTGGTCAGGGCGGTCACCGAGTCGGCCTTCTGCTTCATCATCTGCACGAGGTTCAGCTTGGGCTTCACCTCGATGCCGAGGGTGGCGAACTCGCCGCCGGCGGCCTCGTAGAGCTCCGAGGCGTGCAGCAGCGCCTTGGACGGCATGCAGCCGACATTGAGGCAGGTGCCGCCGAGCGTCGTGCGCTTCTCCACCACGGCGACCTTCAGGCCCAGCTGGCCCGCGCGGATGCCGGCGTTGTAGCCGCCGGGGCCGCCGCCGATGATGATGACGTCGTATTGAGCCATTGCTCTATCCAGTCCTTAGCAAAACGGCGAGGCGTGAAGCCCCGCCGCCATGAAATGCGATCTACTCAGCTCGGCGGAGCTTAGACGTCCAGCAGCAGGCGCTGCGGGTCTTCGATGGCTTCCTTGACCTTGACCAGGAAGGTCACCGCGCCCTGGCCGTCGACGATGCGGTGATCGTAGCTGAGCGCCAGGTACATCATCGGACGGATCACCACCTGGCCGTTCACGGCCATCGGGCGTTCCTGGATCTTGTGCATGCCCAGGATGCCCGACTGCGGGGCGTTGAGGATCGGGGTCGACATCAGCGAGCCGTAGACGCCGCCGTTCGAGATCGTGAACGTGCCGCCTTGCAGGTCTTCCAGGGCGAGCTGGCCGTCGCGGGCCTTCTTGCCCAGCGCGCCGATGCCCTTTTCGATGCCCGACAGCGACAGCGCGTCGGCGTCACGCAGCACCGGAACCACCAGGCCCTTCTCGGTGCCGACGGCGACGCCGATGTCGTAGTGGTTCTTGTAGATGACGTCGGTGCCGTCGATCTCGGCGTTGACGTCCGGCACGTGCTTCAGGCCGTGGATCACCGCCTTCACGAAGAAGCTCATGAAGCCGAGCTTCACGCCATGGCTCTTCTCGAAGCCGTCCTTGTACTGGTTGCGCAGGGCCATGACCGCGCTCATGTCGACCTCGTTGAAGGTCGTGAGCATGGCCGCGGCGTTCTGGGCTTCCTTCAGGCGGCGGGCGATGGTCTGGCGCAGGCGGGTCATGCGGACCCGCTCTTCACGCTCATGGATCTCGCGCGGCGCGGCCGGGGCCGCGGGCGCGGCCGGGGCGGCGGCGCGGGCTTCCAGAGCGGCCAGGGCGTCGCCCTTGGTTACGCGTCCGGCCTTGCCCGACCCGGCGATGGCGCCGGCGTCGAGGTTGTTTTCAGCGACGATGCGCTGGGCCGACGGGGCCAGCGGCGCGGCGGCGGCGGGCGCCGCGGCCGGCGCGGGAGCCGGAGCAGCGGCCGGCGCCGGCTTCGGTGCTTCGGCCTTCGGAGCCGGGGCGGCGGCCGGAGCCGCAGCCACGGCGCCTTCGGCCAGGCGGCCGAGCACGGCGCCGGGCTCGACGGTCGCGCCTTCTTCGGCGGCGATGAACTCGAGCACGCCGTCCGCAGGGGCGGCGACCTCGAGGCTCACCTTGTCGGTTTCGAGTTCGACCAGGATCTCGTCCTTCCGAACGGCGTCGCCCGCCTTCTTCGTCCAGCGCGCGACCGTCGCCTCGGTGACGGACTCGCCCAGGGCGGGGGTCATGATGTCGGCCATTGGAAGTACCTGTCTCTCTTCGCTCTGTTCTTTTACTTGGAAGTCGCGGGACGCCTTAGGCGAAGGCGTCCGCGAGGAAGTTCTGCAGTTCGCGCATGTGGCGGCTCATCAGGCCCGCGGCGGTCGAGGCCGAGGCCGGACGACCGACGTAGCGGGCGCGCTTGGCCTTGACCTTGAGGCGCTCGAGGGTGAGCTCCAGCCACGGGTCGACGAAGGTCCAGCCGCCCATGTTCTTCGGCTCTTCCTGACACCAGACCAGCTCGGCGTTCGGGAAGCGCGACAGCTCGGTCGACAGCGACTTCACCGGCCACGGATAGAACTGCTCGAGGCGCATGATGTAGACGTCGTCGACGCCCTTCTCTTCGCGGGCGTCGAGCAGGTCGTAATAGACCTTGCCCGAGCACAGCACGACGCGGCGGATCTTGTCCGGCGAGGCGAGCTTGACCGAGGTGCCCACGCCGCGCTCGGCGTCGTCGGCCAGCACGCGGTGGAAGGACGAGCCCTCGGCCAGATCGGCCATCGTCGAGGTCGCCTTCTTGTGCCGCAGCAGCGACTTCGGCGTCATGACGATCAGCGGCTTGCGGAACTCGCGGCGCTGCTGACGGCGCAGGGCGTGGAAGTAGTTGGCCGGGGTCGAGCAGTTGACGACTTGTAGGTTGTCTTCCGCGCAGAGCTGGAGGAAGCGCTCAAGGCGGGCCGAGGAGTGCTCGGGGCCCTGGCCCTCGTAGCCGTGCGGCAGCAGCATCACGAGGCCGCTCATCCGCAGCCACTTGCGTTCGCCCGACGAGATGAACTGGTCGATGACCACCTGAGCCCCGTTGGCGAAGTCGCCGAACTGGGCTTCCCACAGGGTCAGCGTCTTGGGGTCGGCCAGCGAGAAGCCGTACTCGAAGCCCAGCACCGCCTCTTCCGACAGCGCCGAGTCGATGACCTCGAAGTGAGCCTGGCCCGGACGCAGGTGCGACAGCGGGGTGTAGTGCTCCTCGGTCTTCTGGTCGATCAGGTCGGTGTGGCGCTGCACGAAGGTGCCGCGCACGCTGTCCTGGCCGGCCAGACGGACCGGGAAGCCTTCGTCCAGCAGGCTGGCGAAGGCCAGATGCTCGCCGGTCGCCCAGTCGAGCCCCTCGCCCGCCTCGATGGCGGCGCGGCGGTTCTCGATCGCGCGGCGGACGGTCTTGTGGACGTCCAGGCGCTCGGGGATGGCGGTGATCTTCTGGCCAAGGTCGACCAGCTTCTGCATCGGCACGCTGGTGTCGCCGCGGCGATCATCGCCCTCCGGCAGCGCCAAGCCGGCCCACTTGCCGTCGAGCCAGTCGGCCTTGTTGGCCTTGTAGGTCTTGCCGGCCTCGAATTCCTTGTCGAGGAAGTCCTCGAACTCGGTCACCCAGCCGGCGACCTCGTCCTGGGTGGCGACGCCCTCGGCGACCAGCTTGCGAGCGTAGAGCTCGCGGGTCGGCGGGTGGTCCTTGATCTTGGCGTACATCAAGGGCGAGGTCATCGTCGGGTCGTCGCCCTCGTTGTGACCGAACCGCCGGTAGCAGAACATGTCGATGACGACGTCCTTGCCGAACTGCTGGCGGAACTCAGTGGCCACCTTGGCGACGTAGGTCACGGCTTCCGGATCATCGCCGTTCACGTGGAAGATCGGCGCCTCGACCATCAGCGCCACGTCCGACGGATAGGGCGAGGAGCGGCTGTACTGCGGCGCCGTCGTGAACCCGATCTGGTTGTTGACGATGAAGTGGATGGTGCCGCCGGTGCGGTAGCCCTTGGTGCCCGAAATCGCGAAGCACTCGGCCACCACGCCCTGGCCGGCGAAGGCCGCGTCGCCGTGCAGCAGCAGGGGCAGCACGTGGCCGCGGCCGCTCTCGGGCGCATCACGCAGGGTGAAGGCCTGCTTGGCGCGCGCCTTGCCCAGGACGACCGGGTTGACGATCTCCAGGTGCGAAGGGTTGGCGGTCAGCGACAGGTGGACGTTGTTGCCGTCGAACGCGCGGTCCGACGAGGCGCCCATGTGATACTTCACGTCGCCCGAACCCTCGATGTCCGAAGGCACCGACGAGCCGCCTTGGAACTCGTGGAAGATCACGTGGTACGGCTTGGCCATGACGGCGGCCAGCACGTTCAGGCGGCCGCGGTGCGGCATGCCCAGCACGATGTCGCGCACGCCCAGCGCGCCGCCGCGCTTGATGATCTGCTCCATGGCCGGGACCATGGCTTCGCCGCCGTCCAGGCCAAAGCGCTTGGTGCCGGGGTAGCGCTTGTGCAGGAAGCGTTCGAAGCCTTCGGCCTCGATCAGCTTCTTAAGGATGGCGACCTTGCCCTCCTTGGTGAAGTGGATCTCCTTGTCGCGACCCTCGATGCGCTCCTGCAGCCAGGCCTTCTGGGCCGGGTCGGAGATGTGCATGTACTGGACGCCGATGTCGCCGCAGTAGGTGCGCTTCAGGATCGCCAGGATCTCGCGGATCGTGCCGGTCTCGAGGCCGAGCACGAAGTCGAGGAAGATCGGGCGGTCGAAGTCGGCCTCGGTGAAGCCGTAGGTCGCCGGGTCGAGCTCGGAGGCGTCGCCGTCCGGCACCGTGATGCCCAGCGGGTCGAGGTTGGCGCGCAGGTGGCCGCGCATCCGGTAGGCGCGGATCATCATGATCGCACGCAGGGAGTCGAGGGTGGCGGCGCGGACCGATTCCGGCGAGGCGCTGGGCGCCGCCCGTTCGGCGACCTTCGCGCCGACCTTGGCCTCGACCGCCGGCCAGAGGCCGTCGATGGCCGAGAGCCAGTCGGGACGGGCCGCGGGCGCGCCGGGCTTGGTCCAGGAGCGCTTGCCGGCCGCGGCCTTAACCTCTTCGGCGCGATCGTTCAGTGAAGAGAAGAAGGCCTGCCAGGAGGCGTCGACCGAGGCGGGGTTCGCCGCCCATTTCGCGTAGAGGTCCTCCACGAATGCGGCGTTGCCGCCGTAGAGGAAAGAGGTCTCCGCGAGCACCTCGTTGATCAGACTGCCGTCGTCCGCCATTTCGCCTGTTTCCCGGGGTCCGTCGCGCGGACTTCAGGAAGAAGGAGCCGAGCGCGGACCGCCCATACTACTTAGGTTGTCGCCGGGCGCCTTCCAGGCGCCCGGCTCGCCGTCAGGCGCCTTTCAGCACCTGAAGAAGTGTTTCGCCCAGAGCCGCCGGCGACGGCGAGACGCGGATGCCCGCGGCCTCCATCGCTGCGATCTTGTCTTCCGCACCGCCCTTGCCGCCGGAGATGATCGCGCCGGCGTGGCCCATGCGGCGGCCCGGAGGCGCCGTACGGCCCGCGATGAAGCCGACCATAGGCTTCTTGATGGGCGAATTTTTGATGAACTCGGCCGCGTCTTCTTCAGCCGAACCGCCGATTTCGCCGATCATGATGATCGACTCGGTTTCCGGGTCCTTGAGGAACAGGTCGAGCATGTCGATGAACTCGGTGCCCTTGACCGGGTCGCCGCCGATGCCGACCGCCGTCGATTGGCCGAGGCCGACGTTGGTGGTCTGGAACACGGCTTCGTAGGTCAGGGTGCCGGAGCGCGAAACCACGCCGACCGAGCCCTTCTTGAAGATGTTGCCCGGCATGATGCCGATCTTGCACTGGTCAGGCGTCAGGACGCCCGGGCAGTTCGGGCCGATCAGGCGCGACTTCGAGCCGGCCAGGGCCTTCTTGACCTTGATCATGTCGGTCACCGGGATGCCCTCGGTGATGCAGATGATCAGCGGGACTTCGGCGTCGATGGCTTCCAGGATCGAGTCGGCCGCGAAGGGCGGCGGGACGTAGATCGCGCTGGCGTCGGCGCCGGTCTGCTTGACCGCCTCGGCCACGGTGTCGAACACCGGCAGGCCGATATGCGTCTGGCCGCCTTTGCCGGGGGTCACGCCGCCGACCATCTTGGTGCCGTAGGCGATGGCCTGCTCGGAGTGGAAGGTGCCCTGGGCGCCGGTGATGCCCTGGCAGATGACGCGCGTCTCTTTACCGATGAGGATGGACATCAGTTCGCCTCCCGCACGGCTTTGACAATCTTCTCAGCGCCGTCCGAAAGGTCGTTCGCCGCGATCACGTTCAGACCGCTTTCGTTGATGATCTTCTTGCCCAGCTCGGCGTTGGTGCCTTCGAGGCGCACCACCAGCGGGACGTTCAGGCCGACCTGCTTCACCGCGTTGACCACGCCGTTGGCGAGGATGTCGCAGCGGGCGATGCCGCCGAAGATGTTGACCAGGATGCCCTTCACGTTCGGGTCGGCCATGATGATCTTGAAGGCCGCCGTCACCTTGGGCTCGTCAGCGCCGCCGCCGACGTCCAGGAAGTTCGCCGGCTCAGCGCCGTAGAGCTTGATGATGTCCATGGTGGCCATGGCCAGGCCCGCGCCGTTGACCATGCAGCCGATCTCGCCGTCGAGGGCAATGTAGCTGAGGTCGAACTTCGAGGCTTCGATCTCCTTCGGGTCCTCTTCGCTCTCGTCGCGCAGGGCGACGATGTCCGGATGGCGGAACAGCGCGTTGGAGTCGAAGCTGACCTTGGCGTCGAGGACGCGCAGATGGTCGTCGCCGGTCACGATCAGCGGGTTGATCTCCAGCATGCTCATGTCCTTGGCGAGGAACGCCGTGTAGAGCTGCGAGAGAAGCGTGGCCGCTTCCTTGGCCAGGCCGCCCGTCAGGCCCAGCGCCTTGGACAGCGCGCGGGCGTGGTGCGGGAAGACGCCGGTGGCCGGGTCGATGGAGAAGGTGACGATCTTCTCGGGGGTCGAGTGAGCGACCTCCTCGATGTCCATGCCGCCTTCGGTGGAGGCCACGACCGAGACCCGGCTCGTTTCGCGGTCGACCAGCAGCGACAGGTAGAATTCCTTGGCGATCGCGGCGCCTTCCTCGATGTAGAGGCGGTTCACCTGCTTGCCCTTGGGGCCCGTCTGGTGGGTCACCAGCACGCGGCCGAGCATTTCCTCGGCGTTGGCCTTGACCTCGTCGACCGACTTGACGACGCGGACACCGCCCTTGGAGTCGGGACCGAGGCCTTCAAAGCGGCCCTTGCCGCGGCCGCCAGCGTGGATCTGGGACTTCACGACGAAGACCGGACCACCGAGGTCCTGGGCGGCCTTGACCGCTTCGTCGACGGAGAAGGCGGCATAGCCGCGCGGGACCGCCACGCCGAACTCGGAGAGGACGGACTTGGCTTGATGCTCGTGGATGTTCATGAGGCCGCGTAACGCGTGATCGGGAAACCCGCCGGGCTCGGCGGACGGCCGGGGTTATAGGCGCCACCGCTCAATGTGGCAACCGCGAGGCCCCAACAAAACCGCGTATTTTCGCCTACTGTATACAATCCTGACGCCTGCGTCATCGAAGAAAGACCAATCACAACAATCGCTCGACCATAAGGACGCGCCAGCGCCGCGCTTCCACATCGGACCCAATCGTGTTTTCTCCTGCGCATGCGCTCAGTGAAGGCGAAGTGGTTCGAATACGGCCCCATGGGCGGGGTCGCCGGATGGCGGCGCGGCATCGCCATCGCCGCGGCCGCGGCGGTGTTCCTGGCGGTCTCCGGCGCCTTCGGCATGAGCCAGACGCCGCTCGGCGTACGTCTGGCCTACTGGGCCGGCATGCTGACCATCGGGACGGTGTGGGGCGGGGTGATCCTGCGGCTCGTCTTCCCGGCCCGGGCCGCGGCGTCGAACCCCTGGCTGCGCACCATTCTCTATGCGCTGGTGATCGCAGGGCCGCTGACCGGACTGGTCTGGCTGGTCAACGGGCGGCTGCTGCACGCGCCCATCCCGCTCCGGGCGCTGGCCTCGCTGTTCGTCAGCGTCGCCCTGGTCACGCTGATGATCACCGCCGTGAACGTGCTGGCCGGGCGTCGCCAGGCCGCGGCCGCACCGACCTCCGCCGCGCCTGCGCCGCCCCGCTTCCTCGAGCGGCTGCCGGCCAAGCTGCGCGGCGCCGAGATCTGGGCGGTGGAGTCCGAGGACCATTACCTGCGGCTGCACACCTCGCAGGGCCAGGACCTGATCCTGATGCGGCTGAGCGACGCCGTCGCTGAGCTGGAGGGGATCGAGGGCGCCCAGGTGCACCGCTCGTGGTGGGTCGCGCGGGGCGCGATCGCCGAGGCCCGCCGCGGCGACGGGCGCGCCACCCTGACGCTGAAGGACGGCTCTGAAGTCCCGGTCAGCCGCACCTACGCCCGGCGCCTGCGCGAGCACGGCTGGATCTGACCCATAACCTCAGGGCATGGATGACTGAACCAAAGGACTAGGACAGCCGCGCGCGCCACTGCTCGCGGGTCTGACCCCAGACATCGACGCTCTCGCTGAGCGGCGGCGGCAGCATCGCGTGGCGCAGGATCGAGGAGCCGAGTTTCCGCGCCACGCCCTGGGAATTGACGTTGCCCGGGTCGATGCAGTGGATGACCTCAGTCCAGCCCAGATGGTCGAACGCCCAGTCGATCGCCGCGGTCGCGCCTTCGGGCGCGTAGCCCTTGCCCCAGAATTCGCGCGCCACGCCCCAGCCGACCTCGGTGCCCGGCCAGCCCTCGGGCTGCCAGGGGCCGAGCCGCCCGACCCAGCGGCCGCTTTCCTTCTCGATCACCGAGAACATGCCGAACCCGCGCACCACCCAGGACCCGGCCATGGTGCACATCATGCGCCAAGCCGTCTCGCGCGGCTGCGGGCCGCCGAGAAAGCGCGAAGCTTCCTCGTCCGCGGAAAAGGCGGCCCAGGGTTCGAAGTCCTCGCCGGAGGTCGGGCGCAGGATCAGGCGGGCGGTTTCGAGGGTGGGTCCAAGGCTCATGGCGGCGATTTTTCACCGGTTCGGACCGCCGCGCCAGCGGTTCAGCCCGCGTTCAGCACGCGCGCGTAGGGTGGGGTCATGAGCTTCGATGGCGAACCGCCCCTGACCCTGGAGCCGCGCGAGCCGCCGCGGCCGCCGCGCCGACGGCTCGGCGGCAAGGCGGTGCTGGCCGGGTTGGCGCTGGCCGGCGTGCTCGGGATCGGGCTTGGCCTGGCCGCGCGTCCGCAGCTGATCACCGACCTGGCCGCGCGCACGCCGATGGCGCCCGCCGCCGCGCCGGCCGCCCAACCGGAGCGGCAGTTGGACATCGCAATGGCCGAGCTGCCGCCGGCGCCGCCGCCGCCGCCCGCCCCGCCGCTGGAAACCCTGCCGCCGGACATGGTCGAACCGCCGCCCGGCCTGGCGCCGGAGCCGCCGCCCGCCCCCATCGCGCAGGTTCCGCGTCCCGCCCCGGCCCCGCCGCGCGCGCCGCAAGCGCCGTGGGCGCCGGAACCGCCGGTCGCGCCCGATCCGACCTGGGGCGCCGAGCGGCCGAGCTTCGACTGCCGCAACGCCGCCTCGCTGGCCGAGGAGATGGTCTGCACCGACGCCGTGCTGGCCGCCGCCGACCGCCACATGGCGCGCGCCTACCGCCGGGCCGAGCGCTCGGGCGCGCCGGTTGAGGCGCTGCGCGAGGACCAGGACGACTGGCTGGCCTATCGCGAGGAGGCGGCATTGCGCTCGCCGCGCGACGTCGCCGCCGCCTATGACCGCCGCATCGGCGAGCTGGAGGCCATCGCCGCCGGCCGCGCACGCCTCAGCGGCAGATAGCGCGCACGAAAAAGGCCGGCGCCGCGGTTGCGGGCCGGCCCTTCGATGGATCTGGTCGTCTGGCTTAGGCCAGCAGGTCCTTCACGGTGTCGCGCTCGCCGACCAGCTCGTCGTTGGTCAGGGCGATCTTCGACTTGGCGAAGTCGTCCATTTCGTAGGACGTGATCACGTCGTAACCGGTGGCGGTGGTCTTCACCGGCATGCCGGCCCAGACGCCTTCGGCGAAGCCGTAGCGGCCCTCGCTGTTGACGGCGACCGAGTGCACCGCGCCGACCGTGGTCAGGTCGCGGACGTGGTCGATCAGGGCGTTGGCGGCCGAGGCGGCCGAGGACAGGCCGCGGGCCTCGATGATCGCCGCGCCGCGCTTGCCGACCGCCGGCAGGTAGTCGTTCTTCAGCCAGGCTTCGTCGCCGATGACCTCGGCGGCCGGCTTGCCGCCGATCTTGGCGTGGGTGAAGTCGGCGAACATGGTCGGCGAGTGGTTGCCGTAGATGTAGAGGTCGCTGACGTCGTTGATCGACACGCCGGCCTTCTTGGCCAGCTGGGCGCGGCCGCGGTTCTCGTCGAGGCGCACCATGGCGGTGAAGCGGTCGGCGGTCAGGCGCTTGGCCTGGGCCGCGGCGATCATGACGTTGGTGTTGCAGGGGTTGCCGACCACGGCGACGCGGGCGTCGTCAGCGGCGACGGCGTCGATGGCCTTGCCCTGGGCGATGAAGATCTTGCCGTTGTCCTTCAGCAGGTCGGCGCGCTCCATGCCCGGACCGCGCGGCTTGGAGCCGACCAGCAGGTTCCAGTTTGCATCTTTAAACGCGACGTTGGCGTCGTCGGTCAGGACCATGTCGGCCAGCAGCGGGAAGGCGCAGTCTTCCAGTTCCATGGCCACGCCCTTCAGGGCCTTCTGCGCGCCCTCGGTCGGGATTTCGAGCAGTTGCAGGATGACCGGCTGGTCCTTGCCCAGCATCTCGCCCGAGGCGATGCGGAAAAGGAGGGCGTAACCGATATTGCCGGCGGCGCCGGTGACAGCGACGCGGATCGGCTTCTTCGTGGTCATGGAACTGTCCCGTGTTTGCAGTGCGAAATTCGCACGCGCTCTAGACCCGCAAGGGCTTTGCGGCAAGCGCAAGTGACTCCCCGCTGCTCCGGCGCTACCAAGCCGAGGTCATGTTCGAGATCGATCCGGCCTTCGTCGCCACCTCCCACGCCCTCGGCGACCTCGCCCTCAGTCATGCGCGGCTGCAGGACGACAACCGCTATCCCTGGATCGTGCTGATCCCTCGCCGCGCGGCGATGCGCGAGCTTGAGGACCTGGCGCGCGAGGACCTGGCGATCCTCACCGACGAGATCCTCGCCGCCGGCCGTGCGGTGCGGGCGCTGGGCTTCGTGGTCGACAAGCTGAATGTCGGCGCGCTGGGCAACGTGACGCCGCAACTGCACGTCCACGTGATCGGCCGCCGGGTCGGCGATCCGGCCTGGCCCGGCCCGGTCTGGGGCCACAGCCCCGCCGCGCCCTACGGCCAGGACGAGCTGGCGCGCGCGGCGGCGGCGGCGAAGGCGGCGCTCGGTCTCGCCTAATTGCGGCGCAGGGTGACGGCGGTGCGGTCGCGACCTTCCAGCAGATCGCCCGACCATTCGCCGCCCGGCCCCGGATTGAGCATCAGGGTCGCGATCCCGCCGCCCGGCCGCGGATAGAAGCTGGCGCTGACCTGGGCGCCGACGCGCTGGATGTCGACCAGGAAGCCGGACGCCTCGGGCGTGCCGCGCCGACGCGGATCGCGCCAGGCGCCTTCCAGGGTTCCGCCGCCCTTGTCGACCAGCAGGAACGAATAGAGCGTCTCGCCCGAACGCGCCCGCAGCACCCAGGCGCCGTCCATCGGCCCCTGCATCCCCTGGGCCGAGGCGAAGGACGAGCGCAGCCGGCTCTCATAGCTGCGCTCGACGGCGTTGAGCGGCCCCTCCGGGGTCTTGTCGTACTCGTCGATGGTGACCGGGGCGCTGAGCAGCGGCCGGCGCGGGGCCGGCGGCGGAGGCGGCGTATAGGTCGGCGGTAGGCTGACGACGGCAGGCCGCTCGGGCGCGGGCGGCGCGTAGGGATAGGCGGGCGCGGCGGTCGGCGCCGGCGGGGCCGGCGGCGGCGCGCCGAGCGACTCGGCGGTCTCCTCGTCGACCTGATCCAGGATGGAGCCGATCGGATCGACGACGTCCTGCGCCTGGGCCGCCGACGCGGCCGTCAGGGCCAGGAGCCCGATCGCAGACCTCAGAAATTGGTTCAAATCACGCCTCACGCCGCGGCGATGGCCTCGGCCACGGCGATCACTCGCCGCGCCTGGGCCAAGTGCAACCGCTCAACCATGCGCCCCTCGACTTTAAGAACACCCTTAACGGCGTTTTCCGGCGAATCGAAGGCTGCGACCACGACCCGCGACCATGCGACCTCGTCGGTCGACGGACTGAAGGCGGCGTTCGCCGCCTCGACCTGGCGCGGATGGATCAGGGTCTTGCCGTCGAAGCCGAACTCCAGCCCCTGCTCGCACTGCGCCGCCAGGCCGGCGTCGTCCTCGATCTCGTTGAAGACGCCGTCCAGCACCGCCAGGCCGTGGGCGCGGCCGGCGGCGACGATCAGCGACAGCGGCCCGGCCAGGGCGGCGCGCCCGACGGTGAGCCGGCAGCGCATCTCCTTGGCCAGGTCGTTGGTCCCGACCACCAGCGCGGCCAGCCCTTCGGCCCCAGCTATGTCGCCCAGCGCGAACAGCGACGCGCAGGTCTCGACCATGGCCCACAGCGGCACTCCGCCGGCCTCGGCCGCGCCATAGGCCCGCACGTCATGGGCGCTCGAGACCTTCGGGACCAGGATCGCGTCGGGCCGCGCGTCGATGGCGGCGGCCAGATCCTCCAGCCCCCAGGGAGTGTCCAGGCCGTTGACCCGGATCACCACCTCGCGGCGGCCGAAGCCGCCGGCGCGAACCGCGGCGACCGCCTGCTCGCGGGCGATGTCCTTGGCGTCGGGGGCGACCGCGTCCTCAAGGTCGAGGATCACCACGTCGCAGGGCAGCTCGCGGGCCTTTTCGATCGCCCGGGCGTTAGCGGCGGGCATGTAGAGGGCGCTGCGGCGCGGGCGGGCGACGTTCAAGGTCGGCGGGCTCCAGGCAGGATGGCGAAGGCCCAGTCATAAGGGTTAGGATGGCGCCATGACCACCCGCTACGACGCCGGCGCCAGAAACGTGTTGGGGGGCGAGCTGCTCGCCTGCTCGCTCGATCCCGTGACCGGGTTCTTCCGCAACGGCTGCTGTGAGACCGGGCCGCACGACCTGGGCCTGCACACGGTCTGCGCGGTGATGACCGTCGAGTTCCTCGCCTATTCGAAGATGGTCGGCAACGACCTGTCGACCCCGATGCCCGAGTACGGCTTCGCAGGGCTGAAGCCCGGCGACCGCTGGTGCCTGTGCGCGCCGCGCTGGAAGGAGGCGTTGGACGCCGGGGCCGCGCCCCAGGTGGTGCTGGAGGCGACCCACGAGGAGACCCTGGCCATCGTGCCGCTGGGCGTGCTCAAGGACCACGCCGTCGAGGCCTAGCTCAGTAGAGCGGGTACTCGCGTTCGGCCCGGTACCAGGAGCCCTGGTCCGACTGCCAGCTGGAATAGAGGCCGAAGCTGGTCACCCGGAACGGCTCGGTGCGCAGCAGGTTGTTCTCCTGGATCCACTTGGCGACGTCGGCCGGATTGGGCCGGCGCAGATAGGCCAGGGTGACGTGCGGCTTGTAGGTGCGGGTGTCGGGCTTGAGGCCGGCCCGGCGGGCGGCAACCTCGCAGGATCGGGCCAGATGGCGCAGGGCCTCGTTCTCCTCGACCCCGGCCCAGACCGCGTGGATGTCGGCCCCCTCGCCGAAAGCCCCCACCCCTTGCAGGGACAACTCGAGCGGTCCGCCACCCACGGTGGTAAGCTCTGCATCAAGGTCGGCGGCCACGTTCTCAGCCACGTCGCCGACGAACCGCAGGGTGATGTGAAGCGCCTCCGGCGGCCGCCAGCGCGCGCCCGGCAAACGGTCCTGGCGGACGACCAGCTCCTGCGCGATGTCCTCGGGAATGGCGAGCGCGGCGAACAGGCGGATCATGGATGACTACCTAAGGTGCTGACGTTCTGACGCAATCGTAATCGACCCAGCCTTGCATGGACGCCATTGGACCACGATATTTGAGCGGCGTCCGCTAGGGGCGCTTCCTAGAAGGGCCAACATCCCTATGAGCGACTATAACCGCGGCTACGCGCGCTCGATCCCCGCAGATCGCGCCGACATGTCGGTGGACGCGGGTCTGCGCAGCTTCATGCTCGGCGTCTACAACAAGGTAGCGCTGGGTCTCCTGCTCTCCGCCGCTCTGGCGTTCGTGACCGGCTCGTTCCCGCCGGTGCGCGACCTGATGTTCAGCGTCTCGCCGTCGGGCAAGGTCGGCTACACCCTGCTCGGCATGATCGTGGCTTTCGCGCCGCTGGCTGTGATCCTCTTCGGCGCCTTCGCCATGAAGAACGTCACGCCGCGCTCGTCGGGCATCTATTACTGGACCATCGTCGCGCTGATCGGCGCGGGCCTCGGCGTCCTGACCTTCGTCTATACGGGCGCCTCGATCTTCTCGACGTTCCTGATCACCGCGGCGGCGTTCGGCGGCCTGTCGCTGTTCGGCTATACGACGAAGAAGGACCTGACCGGTCTCGGCAGCTTCCTGATCATCGGCCTGATCGGCCTGGTGGTCGCCAGCATCGTCAACATGTTCCTGGCGAACGGCATGATGGCCTTCATCATCAGCGTCGCCGGCGTGCTGATCTTCGCGGGCCTGATCGCCTACGACACCCAGCGCCTGAAGATGAGCTACTACGAAATGGGCGGCGACCAGACGGCCCAGGCCGTGGCCACCAACTACGGCGCGCTGAGCCTGTATCTGAACTTCATCAACCTGTTCCAATTCCTGCTCAGCATCTTCGGCGACCGCCGCTAAGCGCTGACAGCGAACAACGACTTCGAGCCCCGGCGGGAAACCGCCGGGGTTTTTGTTTGCGTCCACGCTATGGGATGAAGTCGGCTAGTCGACGACCTTGAAGCGGCCCTTGTCGAAGAACCGCAGCACCTGCTCCAGCTCATGGCCGCGGCGCAGGATCATGCCGCCCTGGCCGATAACGGCCCAGGCGCCTTGGCGGCGGGCCAGGGCCGGCCGCTTCTCGATGCGGTAGAGCGGGGCCTCCGAGGTCCGCCGGAAGACCGAGAACACGCAGGCGTCGGCCAGGACCCCGATTCCGTAGTCGCGCCATTCACCGGCGGCGACCATGCGTCCATAGAGGGCGAGAAGGCGGTCGAGCTCGCGTCGCTCGAAAAAGACCTGAACGGTCCGAGGCTGCTGTTGCGGATCAAGCGCCATCGCCCTAGAGCGTGCCCCAATTTCCAGCCGCCGACAAATGCTCAGTGAACGGCAGCTCGTTGCGTGGCCGACACGCCGCCCGCCAATCTAAAACAACCGTAATCTTGCGCCACGGAAAGACCTTATTTCGGTCGTTCGCGCGCCTGATCCGCCTTCGATAGTGACATCGTCGGTTGATCGGAGACCCGCTGGTCCCGGATCCTGAACAGCCCCCCCAGCCCCCCTGGATCGTGGGCTTCGGTCAGCCGACGCTACTTCATTGAGCACCACCCCAATGCGAGCCCGCGCGGATCCTCCCCCCCTCCCGCGCGGGCTTGTTTGCGTCTGGATCCAGGAAAATCAGTCTTTGAGGGCGACGGCGATGATGCCGCCGCCTTCGGCGCCCTGCACCAGCACGGCGCTCGCCAAGCCATCCTCGGCCGCCGGGAGGCGATAGGCGGTCGGGCGGCCGCGCCACGGGCCCAGCCGCTTGATCTCGCGCACCACGTTGCGATGGACGACGGTCTGGCCGCGGTTGTCGCCCTTCTTGACCACCACGTCCTGCTCACGCGGGTCATAGCGCACCAACCAGACCTCAGCGCCGCCGCGCGGGACCCTGCCGGAACCGACGTCGACCCGGCGCGGGCCGATGAAGGCCATGTCCGGCGGATCGTGCGGGCCCTTGGCGGCCTGGGACACCAGGCGCTCGACCTTGTCGTTTTGCAGTCCACCAGCCTGGGCCCGCCCGTCGACGACGACCTGGGGCGTGTAGGGCTCGCGCAGTTCAAGCCGCGCCACATAGGCCTTCTGGCGGGCGGCGAACTCGGGCTTGGCGAAGGTGTCGGACCAACCGAGATAGTCCCAGTAGTCGACCGGGAAGGTCAGGGCGAGCACGCCGTCGCGCTGGGCCATCTTGGCCAAGTTGGCGTTCGCCTCGCCGCAGGAGGCGCACCCCTGGGCGGTGAACAGCTCGACGACCACCGGCGGCTTGGCGGCCGCGGCGAGCGGGGTGGCGCAGAGGAAGAGGCTGAAAAGCGCGGCCTTACGCATCGTGGCGCAATTAAGCGGACTTCCCTGAGCTTTGGATTTCAACAAGGCGTGACCAGCTTGCAGCGTCGCGGAAACGAAAGAGGGGGCCTGCACGGGCGGCAGACCCCCTCGAACGCGATGATCTACCCCTCAGCGTGAGAGAGGCAAACCAAGACTTTAGGCCGCCGAACCGCCGGCCAGGTTGCGCAGCACGTAGTTCAGCACGCCGCCGTTCTTGAAGTACTCAAGCTCGGTCGGGGTATCGATGCGGCAGCGAACCGGGAAGCGGGCGATGCGGCCGTCCGACGGACGGTACATCTCGACGGTCAGTTGCTTGCGGGGGGCCAGCTCGGTGAGACCGCGGATGGTCACGATCTCCTCGCCGGTCAGGCCGAGCTTCTGCCAGCCGTCCTGGGTGAACTGCAGCGGCAGCACGCCCATGCCGACCAGGTTCGAGCGGTGAATACGCTCGAAGCTTTCGGCGATGACCGCACGGACGCCCAGCAGCTTGGTGCCCTTGGCCGCCCAGTCGCGCGACGAGCCGGTGCCGTATTCCTTGCCGGCGAAGACGACCGCCGGACGGCCTTCGGCCTGGTAGCGCATGGCCGCGTCGTAGATCGCCATCACGTCGCCCGACGGGAAGTGCTTGGTCACGCCGCCTTCGATTTCCGGGGTGATCTTGTTGCGGATCCGGATGTTGGCGAAGGTGCCGCGCATCATGATCTCGTGGTTGCCGCGGCGCGCGCCGTAGGAGTTGAACTCCGTGGCGGGCACTTGGCGTTCACGCAGATAGACGCCGGCCGGCGAGGTCGCCTTGATCGAACCCGCCGGGCTGATGTGGTCGGTGGTGATCGAGTCGCCGAACACGCCGAGGATGCGGGCTTCGACGATGTCGGTGACCGGCTCCGGCTCCATCTTCATGTTCTGGAAGTACGGCGGGTTCTGCACGTAGGTCGAACCCATGTCCCAGGCGTAGGTCTGGCCGCCCGACACCTTGATGCCCTGCCAGTTCTTGTCGCCCTTGAACACGTCCGCGTAGCGGGTCGCGAACATCTTCTGGGTGACGTGCTTGCGCTGCAGGGTGGCGATCTCTTCCGAGGTCGGCCAGATGTCCTTCAGGAACACCGGATTGCCGTCCTTGCCTTCGCCGAGCGACTCGGTGGCCAGGTCGATGTTCATGTTGCCGGCCAGGGCGTAGGCGACCACCAGCGGCGGCGAGGCCAGGTAGTTGGCGCGGACGTCCTGGTTCACGCGGCCTTCGAAGTTACGGTTGCCCGAAAGCACCGAGCAGGCGACCAGGTCGTTGGCGTTGATCGCTTCGGCGATGGCTTCCGGCAGCGGGCCCGAGTTGCCGATGCAGGTGGTGCAGCCGTAGCCGACCAGGTTGAAGCCGAGCGCGTCGAGCGACTTCGTCAGGCCGGCGGCCTTCAGGTAGTCGGTCACGACCTGCGAGCCGGGCGCCAGCGAGGTCTTCACCCACGGCTTCACCTTCAGGCCCTTTTCGACGGCCTTCTTGGCCACCAGGCCGGCGGCGATCAGCACCGACGGGTTCGAGGTGTTGGTGCAGGAGGTGATGGCGGCGATCACGACGTCGCCGTTGCCGACGTCGAACTTCTCGCCGGCCACCGGAGCGCGGGGCTCTTCGCCGTTCTTGCCGAAGTCCTTGGCCAGGGCGGCCTTGAACTCGGAGGCGGCGTCGGAGAGCAGCACGCGGTCCTGCGGGCGCTTCGGACCGGCCAGCGAGGGCAGCACGGCGCCGAGGTCGAGTTCCAGGGTGTCGGTGAAGACCGGGTCGGCGTCGCCGACCTCGACCCACATGCCCTGTTCCTTGGCGTAGGCCTCGACCAGATCGGCGCGGGCGGCGTCACGGCCGGTGGCGCGCAGATAGTCGATGGTCGCCTTGGTGACCGGGAAGAAGCCGCAGGTGGCGCCATATTCCGGAGCCATGTTGGCGATCGTCGCCTGGTCTTCCAGGGTCAGGTTGGCCAGGCCCGGGCCGAAGAATTCGACGAACTTGCCGACCACGCCCTTCTTGCGGAGCATCTGGGTGACGGTCAGCACCAGATCGGTCGCGGTCGCGCCGTCCGGCAGGTTGCCGGTCAGCTTGAAGCCGATGACTTCCGGGATCAGCATCGGGATCGGCTGGCCGAGCATGGCCGCCTCGGCTTCAATGCCGCCGACGCCCCAGCCCAGGACGGCCAGGCCGTTGATCATGGTGGTGTGCGAGTCGGTGCCGACGACGGTGTCCGGATAGGCGACCGAGGCGCCGTCCTCTTCGTTCAGCCACACGGTCTGGGCCAGGTACTCGAGGTTCACCTGGTGGCAGATGCCGGTGCCGGGCGGCACGACGCGGAAGTTGTTGAAGGCCGAAGAGCCCCAGCGCAGGAAGCGGTAGCGCTCGATGTTGCGCTCATACTCGCGCTCGACGTTCTCGCCGAAGGCCTTGGCGGTGCCGAAGTGGTCGACCATGACCGAGTGGTCGATGACCAGGTCGACGGGGTTCAGCGGATTGATCTTCTCCGGATCGGCGCCGAGGCTGGTCATGGCGTCGCGCATGGCGGCCAGGTCGACGACGGCCGGAACGCCGGTGAAGTCCTGCATCAGCACGCGGGCGGGACGGAAGCTGATCTCGTGCTCGACGGCGCCCTTGTTGTCGATCCAGGCGGCCAGGGCCTTCAGGTCGTCGGCGCCGACGGTGGTGCCGTCTTCATTGCGCAGCAGGTTCTCGAGGAGGACCTTCATCGAGACGGGCAGGCGCGCCACGTTCGAAAGACCGGCTTCCTCTGCGGCGCGAAGGCTGTAGTAGACGTAGGTCTTGTCGCCGACGACCAGTTCGCGGCGGGTCTTCAGGCTGTCGTTAGACGCCATATCAGGGATCCTTCCTCTGTTCTCGGCCGCTCTTGGACCACTTCGGGGATCGCGCGCTTTTCGGGGCGGACACACAGCGTTCGTCCCAGCGCCGCGTACGCCCCCCAAGGTGGCGACGGCCGCGCGCGTCATAGACCCTGATTTCCTAACCGTCCATGCAGGGCGGGGGATTTCCTCGCTACCTGAGAATCACCCGCAAGGAGCCCGCGCGTGATCGAGGCGCTGGCGATCGAGAATCTGGCGCTCCAGCGCGGCGGAAGGCTTTTGTTTTCGGGACTTAGCGTCGACCTGCCCGCCGGCTCGGCCGCCGCGCTGGTCGGCCGCAACGGGGCCGGCAAGACCAGCCTGCTGCGCGCCATCGCCGGCCTCGTGCCGCTGGAAGCCGGCGCGATCCGGTTCGGGTCGCTGGACCCCGTCGACGCCCGCGCCGAGCACATTCATCTGGCCGGCCACCAAGACGGCCAGAAGCCCGCGCGCACCGCCTGGGAGGAACTGGCGTTCTGGGCGCGCTGGAACGGAGCGGGCGAATCGGCCGCGCGCGAGGCCGCCGCCCGGCTGGAACTGAGCCGGCTGCTGGACCTGGAGGTGCGGCGGCTGTCGGCCGGCCAGCGCCGGCGGCTGTCGCTGGCCCGGCTGCTGGCCGCACCGCGGTCGCTGTGGCTGCTCGACGAACCGCTGAGCCCGCTCGACGCCGACTGGCGGGCCCGCTTCGGCGAGATCATGCGCGAGCACCTGGCCGGCGGCGGGCTGATCGTCGCGGCCGTGCACGACCCGCTGCCGATCCCGACGCTCGCCGTCGAGATCGGGGAGATCGCGCCATGAGCCGCGCCATGGCGTTGTTGTCGCGCGAGGCGGCCCTGGCCTGGGGCCGCGGCGGCGGTCCGATGGTTTCGCTGGCCTTCTATGGCGGGGTCGCCACCCTGTTGCCGCTGGCCACGGGGCCCGAGCCGGCGCGGCTGGCGGCGGTCGCGCCCGGGGCGGCCTGGGTGGCGCTGGCGCTCGCCGCGCTGCTCTCGCTCGACCGGCTCTTCGAGCGCGACTACGAGGACGGCGCGCTGGACCTGCTGACTCTGTCATCCGTGCCGCTGGAGATCGCCTGCGCGATCAAGTGCCTGGGACAGTGGCTGGCCACCGCCGCGCCGCTGGCCTTCGCCGCGCCGGTGGCGGCCATCGCGCTGGGCGCCAAGCCGCACCTGGCGCCGCTGATCTTCGCCTGCGCGCTGATGGGCGGGCTGGCCTTCGCCTTCGTCGGCGGCATCGGCGCGGCCCTGAGCCTGGGCGCGCGGCGCGGCGGACTGCTGACCGCGGTGATCGTGCTGCCGCTGTTCGTGCCGCCGGTGATCTTCGGCGGCGGCGCGCTGGACGCCTTCACCGGCGGCCTGCCGTGGAAGGCGGGCTTTGCGCTGCTGGCCGCCTATGCCGCCGCCGCCGTGGCGCTGGGGCCGATCGCCATGGCCGCGGCCTGCCGCAATGCGTTGAGCTAGCCTAGTCGGTGACGGCCGGCTGCGGCTTGGGCTGCCACATGGCGTTGACGATCACCCAGCGATCCCCGAACCGGCCCAGGTGGAAGTAGTCGACGAACCAGGGCGTTTCGACCCGGGCGACGGCGACGTCGCCGGCGATGTCGAGCACCTTGACCGAGCGGCTCCACTGCTCGCGCGGCGTCTTCAGCACCCCGCGGCGGGTGAGGTCGACGAGTTCCTCCTTGCTCATCCGGCGCAGGCCCAGCGCCTCGTCCGGCGTCGGCTTCACAGCCCGCTTGGCGAGATCCGGATGCAGCGAGCGTGCGACGCGGTCGGCGTCGCCTTCGAGCTGGCCGTCGACATAGTCATAGGCGGTCGCCTCGATCTTGCGCACCGCGACCTCGTCCAGGTCCGCCGCCAGGGCCGGACCGCCGGCCAGGACGCAGGTCGCCGCCAGGCCCGCGAAAAGCTTGCGCATGAGTTCCTTCTCCATGTTGCGCTGGGGCCGAGCCCCCGAAAGCCACGCGGCGTGTAATCGAACCAGCAGAACCGCTTGCAGCATTGTCGACGAAAAGCCGTGCGGCCGCGACGGACTTCACCAACCGCGCCGTTGAAGGGTCAGAGGGGCGGCAATCGGAGCATTTGACCTATGACCTTCAAGAAACTCGCGCCCGTCGCGCTCGGCGGCGTCCTGCTGACCGGCCTGATGGCCTCCGCCAGCGTCGCCCAGCAACCGCCGCCCGCCGCCGCGCCCGGCCAGCCGCGCGACGGCCGCGGCGAGTGGCGCCGTGCGGACCCGGAGGCGATGGCCGCCCGCCGCGCCGAGCACCTGCGCGCGGCGCTGCAGTTGCGGCCCGACCAGGAGCCGGCGCTCAAGGCGTTCCTCGACGCTCGCAAGCCGGGCGCTCGGCCCGCGCCAGGCGATCGCGCCGCCATGGCCCAGATGACCACGCCCCAGCGGCTCGACGCCCAGCGGACGCGGATGACCGAACGCCTAGCCCGCTTCGACCAGCGCGCGGCGGCGACCAAGAGGTTCTACGCCCAGCTGAGCCCCGCCCAGCAGAAGGCGTTCGACACGCTCGCCCCGCGCGGCCCCGGCAAGGAGGGGATGGGCAAGGGCGGCCGCGGCGGCCACGGACCGCAGCGCGGCTAGGCCGCTCTCGTGCTAAAAGGGACGGGCGATGCTGTTCAAGGCGCCCGTCCTGGCGGCCATCGCGGAAGGCAAGGTCGACCTGGCCTTCCGTCGGTGGCGCAAGCCGACCGTCAAGGCCGGCGGGACCCTGACCACGCCGGTCGGGGTGCTGGCGATCGACGAGATCGCGATCGTCGCGCCGGACGCTCTCAGCGACGCCGACGCGGTCCGCGCCGGCTACGCATCGGCGACGCAGGCCCTGGCCGCGCTCGAGGGCGAGGCCCCCATCCACCGCATCGCTTTCCGCCTGATCGGCGAGGATCCGCGCCGCGCCCTGCGGCTCGATGTCTCGGAGGCCGCGCTCGACGAGATCGAGACGCGCTTGGCCCGGCTCGACGCCCGCGGCCCGTGGACGGGCGCGGTGCTGGACCTGATCGCCGCCCATCCCGGCGTGCGTGCGCCCGACCTCGCCGCCCGGCTCGGCCGCGAGACGTTGGCCTTCAAGACCGACGTGCGCAAGCTGAAGGCGCTTGGCCTGACCGAGAGCCTTGAGGTCGGCTACCGGCTGTCGCCCCGCGGCCAGGCTTTGCGCACGCGCCGCTTGCAGCAAGGGTCGCCCGACGCTAAGCCGCAGGCATGATCCCGGCGCCGGCCTTTCTGTCGAATCCCGAGCGGTTCATGGCCTTTTCCCGCTGGGCCGCGCCGATGTTCGGCGCCATCGCCGTCGTCCTGGCGCTGGCCGGCCTCTGGCTCGGCTTCACCGCGCCGGAAGACTACCAGCAGGGCGACACCGTCCGGCTGATGTTCATCCACGTGCCGGCCTCCTGGATGAGCATGTTCGTCTACGCCTGCCTGGCGACAGCGAGCTTCCTGGCCCTGGTCTTCCGCCACGCCCTGGCCGACGCGGCGGCCCGCGCCGCGGCCCCGCTGGGCGCGGCCTTCACCTTCATGGCGCTGTTCACCGGCTCGCTCTGGGGTCGGCCGATGTGGGGCACGTGGTGGCAGTGGGACGCCCGGATGACCTCGGTGCTGGTGCTGTTCCTGGTCTACCTCGCCTACATGGCGTTGCGCGCGTCGCTGGATGACGAGACCAAGGCGGCCCGCGCCTGCGCGATCCTGGCGCTGGTCGGCGCAGTGAACCTGCCGGTGATCAAGTTCTCGGTCGACTGGTGGAACACCCTCCACCAGGGCGCCTCGGTGTTCCGCGCCGACGGCCCGGCCATGACCAACGACTATTTGTGGCCGCTGCTGCTGATGGGCCTGGCCTACATGTCGGCCTTCGGCTCGCTGTGGCTGGTCGGCATCCGCGCCCAGGTCTGGCGCCGCCGAGCCGAAGCCGCCGCCCTTCGCGCGGCGAGGGGTTAATCCGATGCTCGATCTCGACGCCGGAAAGTACGCGATCTACGTGTGGCCGGCCTACGGCCTGACGGCGCTCGTCTTCATCGGCATGATCGTCTTCACCCTGCGCCAGTCGCGCACCTGGCGCCGTCGCGCCGAGCAGCAGGACGGCAAGTGAACCGCACCCTCGCCTTCCTGCCGCTGGCCGCGCTGCTGGCGCTCGGCCTGCTGTTCGGCCTCTATTCGCTCAAGCGCGATCCCCAGGTTCAGCCCGACGCCCTGGTCGGCAAGCCGCTGCCCGACCTGACCCTGCCGACGCTCGACACCGGCCGGCCGGTCCGCCTGCACGACGCCGCCCAGCCGGCCCCGGTGCTGGTCAATATCTTCGCCTCGTGGTGCGCTCCTTGCGAGATCGAGCACCCGGTGCTGGTCGACCTGAAGAAGCAGGGCGTGCGCATCGTCGGCGTGGCCTACAAGGACGCGCCGGAGAACACCAAGGCCTTCATCGGCCGGCTCGGCGACCCCTATTCCGAGCGCCTGGTCGACCGCGACGGCCGCGCCGGCATCGACCTCGGCGTCACCGGCGTGCCCGAGACCTATCTGGTCGGCCCCGGCGGCACGATCCTGGCCAAGCACACCGGGCCGCTCACCCCGGAAAAAGCGCGCGAGCTGTTGGCCAAGGCCCCGCGTTAACCAATCCTTGAGGCGGCGCAACGAAACCTCGCCAAGGTTCCGTTAACCATAGTTGCGCCGCCCGTGAGCACGATCCGCCCGCCGATCTTCCCGACGCCCCAGCCGCAGGCCCAACCGACGGCGCCGACGCGCAACAGCGCCCAGCAGGCGTTCTTCGCCGCGGCGATGGGGCGTCCGACGGCCGCTCAGGCGCAGCCGCAGGTGCAAGGCCAGCCCCAGGCGCCGGCCGCGCCGGCGCAACGCATGCCCGCCTCGCTGCCGGCCGACCCGCCGCAGAGAATCCTGCGTCCGGGCTCGATCCTGGACATCCGGGTCTGAAGCGCGGCTAGGCCGCCTTCTTGAGCTTCTTCTTCTTGGACTTGTCGGCCTTGTCGGCCTTGGCCTTCTTCGGCTTCTCGGCCTTGTCCGCCTTGGATTTCTTGGCCGGCGCGGCGATCGGCACCGGCGCTGCGGCCGCCTCGTCGGCGGCGCGGATCAGCTCGCGCAGTCCCGTCGTCAGCGCCTCGCGCTTGGCGGTCGACAGCAGCCGCAGCAATCGCGCATCCGCCGCCGCCATCTTCGGCTTGGCCTCGGCCAGGGCCAGGCGTCCAGCTTGGGTCAGGCTGACCGCGTTGGCGCGGGCGTCGGCGGTCGAGCGCTGGCGCTCCAGCAGGCCCTTGACGATCATCCGCGCGACCATGTCGGCCAGGGTCGAGCGATCGATGCCGGTGGTCCGCACCAGATCGGTCTGGGTCAGACCCTCATAGGCCTCGACCGCAGCCAGCACCGCATATTGCCGCTGAGTGACGCCGCCCTCGCCCTGCTCGTCACCATAGATGTCGAGGGCCAGCTGCAACGCCCGGTGCAGCAGATGACTGGGCGACTTCTCGAGGGCCGGCAGGCCCTTCTTCTTGTCCTGGGACTTCGACTTGGCCATCCGGTTCCACCCCCGCCTGTCGACACGCCTGGACGCTACCGGCGTACGGTGTCGATTTGACGACACATGGTCAGTGGACGGCGCCGGCGCCAGGGGCGCCGAAAGCTATTCGACGTGGGGCGGCGGCGGCTCGTCGGTCTTGGCGTACTTCATCATCAGCGGCACCTGGGCGAACCCGAACAGCACGGTGAGGATCAGCAGGCCCGGGAAGCGGAACACCACCCAGACGTCGTCGGGCTGGGTGCGCCAGACGAACTCGTTCAACGCCGCCAGCGCCAGGAAGAACAGGCCGTAGTTCAGGGTCAGCTTGCGCCAGCCCTCGTCCGGCATCTTCACGGCGTCGCCCAGCAGCAGCTTCAGCGGGTTCTTGCGCAGGATCAGCCCGCCCAGCAGCGCCACGCCGAACAGGGTGTTCATCACCGTCGGCTTCAGCTTCACGAAGCGCACGTCGTGGAAGAACAGGGTCAGGCCGCCGAACACCAGGGCCGCGCCGCCGGCGATCAGCGGGAAGGGGGCGATGCGCTTCTCGAACACGAACCCGACGACCAGGCCGAGGACCGATCCGCCGACCAGCCACCAGGTCGCCTGGACCAGCGCCTCCTGCGAGGTCATGCCGCCGCCGCGGTTCAGGAAGAAGCCGATCAGGAACGCGACCAGGCCGCCGTAGTCGACGACGCCGCGGACCCACCTGCGTGCGTTGGGGGAAAGCTTCATGCCTCGTCGAGTCCCACCAGGGTGCGGGCGAAGGCGCGCGCCTTGAACGGCTGGAGATCGTCGATCCCCTCGCCGACGCCGATGAGTTTGATGGGGCTGTCGGACGCCTGGGCCACCGGCACCAGCACGCCGCCGCGTGCCGTGCCGTCCAGTTTGGTCATGACGATGCCCGACACCCCGATCTGGTTGCCGAAGATGTTTTCCTGGGCCAGCGCGTTGCGGCCGACCGTGGCGTCCAGCACCAGCAGCGTCTCGTGCGGAGCCTCGGGCTCGACCTTCTTGACCACCCGGATGACCTTGAGCAGCTCGTCCATCAGGCCCTGCTTGTTCTGCAGACGGCCGGCGGTGTCGATCAGCACGACGTCGTAGTTCTCGGCCTTGGCGCGCTCGATGGCGTCGAAGGCCAGGCCCGCCGCGTCCGAGCCCGTGGGCCGCGACATGAAATCGGCGCCCGAGCGTTCGGCCCAGACCTTCAGCTGCTCGACCGCAGCGGCGCGGAACGTGTCGCCGGCGACGACCAGCACCTTGGCCCCGCGGCCGACGAGGTCGGCGGCGATCTTGCCGAGGGTCGTGGTCTTGCCCGAGCCGTTGACGCCGATGAACATGACCACGTACGGGCGCGGCCCGGTCAGCGGCGTGAACTCACCCTCGCGGCTTTCCAGCTCGGCGCCGATGGCTTCGGCCAGGGCTTCCTTGATCTCTTGCTCGTCGACGCTCTTGCCGAACTTCTCCTCGGCGAAGCGCTGGGTGATGCGCGCAGCCGAGTGCGGGCCGAGATCGGCCTCGATCAGCATCTCTTCTAGCTCGTCGAGCTTGGCTTGGTCCAGCGGCTGCTTGGTGAAGGTGGAGACCACCTGTTCCGTCATCTGCTTCGACGAGCGTGACAGCCCGGCGGTCAGACGTTGGAACCAGCCCTTCTTCGGTTCGGTCATGGGCCGCTTCTAGCTCGTCAAAGGGTTGCGCGATAGAGGATGAAGCCATGGACGCGCTCGCCACAGCCTTCGCCTGGTTCGACTACGCCGCCGTCGCCGTGTTCGGCGCCACCGGGGCGCTGGCGGCGGCCCAGCGCAAGCATGACATCGTCACCTTCGCATTCTTCGCGGCGGTCACCGGGGTCGGCGGCGGGACACTGCGCGACCTGCTGCTGGACGCCCCGGTGTTCTGGGTCGGTCGCCCGGACTACCTGATCGTCTGCCTGGCCGCGGCGGGCGCGGTCTGGATCTTCGGCACCGGCAGCGCGCGGATGAAGGTGCTGCTGTGGTTCGACGCCCTGGGCATGGCCGCCTACAGCGTGATCGGCGCGGCCAAGGCGCTGTCGCTGGGCGCGCCGCCCTTCTCGGCCCTGGTGATGGGCGTGCTGACCGCTTGCTTCGGCGGCATCATCCGCGACGTGCTGGCGGGCGAGCCCTCGGTGCTGCTGCGGCGCGAGATCTATGTCACCTGCGCCCTGATCGGGGCGGCGGTCTATGTGGTGCTGGACACGCTGGGCCTACGCGACGTCTGGACCGGCCTGCTCGGCTTCGCCGCAGCGTTCGCGGTACGGGCCGGCGCCATCCACTACGGATGGACGCTGCCAGCCTTCCCGGGGCGCGGAACGACCTGACGGCCTAGGAAACCCGCGCCAGCGCCTTGCCGCCGTCGTGGCCGTGGACGGCCAACGCCGCCACCGACCCGACGCTCGCCTCGCCTTCGAAGGCAATCTCGGTGAAGTCCTCTGCCCGCGCCACGCCCGGGCGTTCGACCAGCCCCAGCAAGGTGCGGCCGACCTGACGATCCAGGTGGCGGACCAGCGCCGCCTCGCCCGCCGCGCGCAGGCGCGCGGCGCGCGCCTTGATCACCGGCCGCTGCAGCTGCGGCATCCGCGCCGCCGGGGTGCCGGGGCGCGGGCTGAACGGAAAGACGTGCAGGAACGAGAGCTCGGCCTCCTCGACCAGGCGCAGCGTGTTCTCGAACATCTCGTCGGTTTCGGTCGGGAAGCCGGCGATCAGGTCGGCGCCGAAGGCGACGTCCGGGCGAACCGCGCGCACATCCGCGACCAGCTTCAGCGCGTCGGTGCGATTGTGACGGCGCTTCATGCGCTTGAGGATCATGTCGTCGCCGGCCTGCAGCGACAGGTGCAGGTAGGGCATCAGCCGGCGGTCCTCGGCCAGCACCCGCATCAGGTCCGGATCGATCTCGGCCGCGTCGATCGACGACAGTCGCAGCCGCGGCAGGTCCGGGACCAGCTTCAGGATCCGCGCGACCAGCTGGCCGAGGGTCGGCTGGCCCGGCAAGTCGGCGCCCCAGCTGGTCACGTCGACGCCGGTCAGCACCACTTCCTGATAGCCCTGGGCGGCCAGCTTGCGGACCTGTTCGACCACCTCGCCGGCCGGGGCCGAGCGCGAGTTTCCGCGGCCGTACGGGATGATGCAGAAGGTGCAGCGATGGTCGCAGCCGTTCTGGACCTCGACATAGGCGCGGGCGCGATCCTTCAGGCCGTCGATCAGGTGACCGGCGGTCTCGCGCACGCTCATGATGTCGTTGACGCGGACCTTGCCCTCCGGGACCTGGTCGGCATAGGCGCCGGCCTGTGACTTCTCGGCGTTGCCGAGCACCAGGTCGACCTCGTCCATCGCCGCGAAGGCGGCCGGATCGATCTGCGCTGCGCAGCCGGTGACGATCAGCTTGGCGCCTGGGTTCTCGCGCCGGGCCTTGCGGATCGCCTGGCGCGCCTGGCGCACGGCCTCGTTGGTCACCGCGCAGGTGTTGAAGACGATGGCGTCCTTCAGCCCGTCCTCGGCGGCGCGCGCGCGGATGACCTCGCTCTCATAGGCGTTGAGGCGGCAGCCGAAGGTGACGATGTCGACGCCGCCGGGCTCGGCCTTGCGGTGGACGACCGCGAAGTCGCCCTCGGGCGCGTCATGGCTCACGGCAGGGTTCCGGTGAAATCGACCTGGGCGGGCCCGGTCATGATCACATGGCCGTCGCTCTCGCGCCACTCGATGACCAGTTCGCCGCCGTCCAGCACCAGGGTCGCCTTGCGGTCGACCAGGCCGCGGCGGAACGAGGCGACCAGCGCCGCGCAGGCGCCGGTGCCGCAAGCCTTGGTCAGGCCCGCGCCGCGTTCCCAGACCTTCAGCCGGATGCGATCGCGGGCGACGATCTGGGCGAAGCCGACATTGACCCCCTCGGGGAACAGCCGGTGATGTTCGATCATCGGGCCGACCTGGGTGACGGGCGCGGTCTCGGCGTCCGGCACGAAGAACACCACGTGCGGATTGCCCATCGAGACGCAGCCCGGCGTGTGCAGGATCGGATCGTCGATCGGGCCGACCTGCAGCTCTATGCCGCGGGTATCCATCTCTTCTTCCAGCGGGATCTGCCGCCAGTCGAGGCCCGGCTCGCCCATGTCGACGCTGACGATCTTGTCGCCGGCGCGGGTCGCGGTCAGCAGGCCGCCCTGGGTTTCGATCACCGCCTGGTCGGCGCCGGAGGCCTCCATCAGCAGCCAGCCGACGCAGCGGCTGGCGTTGCCGCAGGCCCCGACCTCGTCACCGTCGGCGTTCCAGAACCGCACGCGAGCGTCAGCTTTCGCCGACGGCTCTATAGAAACCAGCTGATCGCAGCCGACGCCGGACTGGCGATCGGCGATCGCGCGCACCTCCGCCGCGGTGGGCGCGAAGGGGGCGGTGCGGGCCTCGACCACGACGAAGTCGTTGCCGAGCCCGTTCATCTTCAGGAACGGACGGCTCATGGCCGGGGCTATATAGGCGAGCTGCGATCACCTTGCACGCGACAAGCCCAGCCTGCCCCGCTAAGCGTAACGGCCATGAAGCTTGTTACAGCAGCGCTTTTCGGCGCTCTCCTCACCGCGCCGGCCGCCGCGTTCGCCCAACCCGCCGACCCATTCATCTGGCTCGAAGACATCGACAGCCCCCGGGCGATGGCCTGGGTCGAGGCCCAGAACGCCAAGACCCTGGCGCGGCTGGAGGGCGACGCCCGCTACCAGACCTTCCTCACCGAAGGCCGCGCGATCTTCACCGCCACCGACCGCATCCCCAAGCCCGTCTTCCGGGCCGGCGGCGTCGACAACTTCTGGCAGGACGCGGCCAACACCCACGGCGTCTGGCGTCACGCCAGCCTGGCGTCCTATCGCACCGCCGCCCCGGCCTGGGACGTCGTGCTGGACGTCGACAAGCTGGCCAAGGACGAAGGCCGCAACTGGTTCTGGAAGGGCGCGACCTGCCTGAAGCCGGACGAGAGCATCTGCCTGGTGCGGCTGTCGAACGGCGGCGGCGACGCGGTCGAGCTGCGCGAGTTCGACACCAGGACCAAGACCTTCGTCGAGGGCGGCTTCCGCTCGCCCGAGGGCAAGCAGGGCGCCGAGTGGATCGACCGCGACACCCTGGTCGCCTGGCGCGAATGGACGCCCGGCGAGGTCACCGCCTCGGGCTACGCCAACGTGGTCAAGATCCTCAAGCGCACCGGCGAGGCCACCGAGATCTTCCGCGGTGAAAAGTCCGACGTCTGGGCCAACGCCAGCGTGCTGCGCGGCGAGGGCGGCAGGACCGACGGGGTGCTGATCCAGCGCGGCCTGACCTTCTTCGAGTCCGACTACTCGCTTTATGTCGACGGTCATCTGACCCCCGTCGCTCTGCCGAAAAAGGCCCAGTTCCAGGCCTATGTGGACGGGCGGATGATCTTCACCCTGCAGGAGGCCTGGAACGGCTTCGGAAACGGGGCGCTGATCGCCTACGACCCCAAGGACCTGACCGCCAAGCCGGCGCTGGTCTTCCAGCCCGGTCCGCGCCAGGCGATCCAGACCGTCACCGACACCAAGGGCCTGCTGGCGGTCGAGCTGCTGGAGGACGTGAAGGGCGCGGTCGACATCTACGACCTGAAGGCCGGCAAGTGGACCGTCCGTCGCCTGGCCCTGCCCAAGGGCGAGACGCTGTCGATCATCTCCACCTCCGGCAAGGACGATCAGCTGTTCGTCGGGGCCGAAGGCTTCCTGACCCCGTCGAGCCTGTGGCTGGCCGACGGCGCCACCGGCAAGGCGCAGAAGCTCAAGTCGCTGCCGGCCCGGTTCGACGCCAGCAGGGACCAGGTCGACCAGTTCTGGGCGACCTCCTCCGACGGGACCAAGATCCCCTACTTCGTGGTCCGCCCGAAGGCCGCCAAGCTGGACGGGTCGATCCCGACCATCATGTACGGCTACGGCGGCTTCGAAGTCGCCAAGCCGCCGATCTACATCCCGGAGATGGGCAAGATCTGGCTGGAGCGCGGCGGCGCCTATGTCATCGCCAACATCCGCGGCGGCGGCGAGTTCGGTCCGGCCTGGCACCAGTCGGTGCTGCGCGAGAAGCGCCAGCTGGCCTTCGACGACTTCGCCGCGGTGGCCCGCGACCTGGAGGCGCGCAAGATCACCTCGCCGCGCCGGCTGGGCATCTACGGCCGCTCGAACGGCGGGGTGCTGACCACCGTCTCGCTGACCCAGCATCCGGAGCTGTGGAACGCCGTGGTGGTCGAGAGCCCGCTGGTCGACATGCTGCGCTACCACAAGCTCTCGGCCGGGGCCTCGTGGGTCGGCGAGTACGGGAACCCGGACGTGCCCGAGGACCACGCCTTCATCGCCAAGTACGACGGCTACCTGAACCTGAAGCCTGGCCAGAAATATCCCGAGCCGTACGTGACCACGAACACGCGCGACGACCGGGTGCACCCCGGCCACGCCCGCAAGTTCGCCGCCAAGATGGAGGCTCTCGGCTACCCCTACCTCTATTTCGAGAACACCTTCGGGGGGCACTCGAACGACGCCGACCCGGAGATGAACGCCAAGCGCTGGGCCCGGCACTACGTGTACCTGGCCCAGAAGCTGATGGACTAAAGACGGCCAATTCCTCCCCCGCTGGGGGAGGTGGCGCGCGTAGCGCGACGGAGGGGGCCTGCAGAGTCAGCAGCCCCCTCACCCGGCCTTCCGGCCGGGAGCTCCCCCAGAGGGGGAGCAATTGACGGCGTCCTAGAACGCGTAGCGGCCCACCAGCTGGAAGACCGGGCCGGCCTTCTCGCTCTCGACCTCGTACTCGTCGAAGTCGCGGTTCAGCTGGTCCTCGAGAGTCGTGAACTTGTTAAAGGTCTCGTCCTTCTTGGCGTCCAGCAGGTTCGAGCCGGTCAGGCGCAGCACGAAGTTCTGGCCGAAGCGCTTCTCGACGAACACCTCGAGATCGGCGCCGTAGCTGGTGGTGACCTCCTCGCCGACGATGCGGCCGAAGGCGTCGCCCTGCTTGCGGTAGGTGGCCCCGAACGCCGCGCCCCAGGTCGGCAGGTCCTGGATGAAGCCGACGTTGAACACGTACTTCGACTGATCGTTGAACCGGCGCGAGCCGAAGTCGTCGTCGATATCGCTGTCGAGCCAGGAGTAGTTGAGGAACACGCCGGTGTGCTCCATCCCGAACATGGTCAGCGGGGTCGAGAGGTCGAGCTCGACGCCCCAGACCGAACCATCGCCGGCGTTGCGGGCGGTGAGCAGGAAGGTGTCCTCGCCCTCGCTGCCCTCGATCCCGGTGTTGGCCGTTTCGATCAGGTCAGAGACCTTGCGATAAAAGACGTTGACCCCGGCGACGCCGCGGGTCCCGATCCGGCGCTCATACCCGAGGTCGAGACCCCAGGCGGTCTCCGGCTTCAGGTCCGGGTTGCCGACGAAGTCGTTGTCGCCCATCTCGGCCAGCAGCACGGCCGGCGAGATCTGGCCAAAGCCCGGCCGGCGCACGGTGCGCGCCACCGAGGCGTTGATCCGGTCGTCTTCCGACAGGCTGTAGCGGATGTGCGCCGAGGGCAGCAGGAACTGGTAGTCCTTCTCGACGCTGCGGTCGGCGGCCGGCGCGGTTTCGTCGGTGATCTTGCTGCTGGTCGTCTCGTAGCGCAGGCCCGCTTCCCACTTCAGGGAGTCCTGGCCGCCGGAGAACATCAGGTAGGGATCGATCCGGGTTTCCTCGATCTTGTTGACCCCGCCCGGGACCGGCAGGAACGGGCCGTACTCGCCCGGCAGCGTCGGCCGCGCGGCCGGCGGATTGGGAATGGTCACCCGGTTGCGGTCGGTGACGATGTCGGTGTCGCGGTTCTTGTCGACGAACTGCACGCCGAATTCGACCGTCGCAAAGCCGAGGTCGCGCTCGTGCTCGACCGCCAGCGACAGCTCCTTGTCCTTCAGCCGCGACTTGGTGAGGTCGCCGGTGAAGCGGTCGTCGTCGGGATAGGGGTTGGAGTCGCGGAGGTATTCGTACTCCTCCTCGATCTCGTCCTGCCGGTCGTCGAACAGCGCGTAACCCGCCTTGAAGCGGGTCTTGCCGCCGAACATCTCGCGCGTGAACTTGCCGTTCAGCGACCAGTTGTCGGTGGTGATGTCGACGTTGTTGTCATTGGTGACCGAGAGGTCGACCGGGCGCACGCGGCCGGCGACATATTCCAGCGAGTCCTCGTCGGCGAAGCGGTCGGTGCGCACGAACAGGCCCGACAGCTCCAGGTCGCCGCCGGCCACCGGGACCTCGTAGGCGGCGTTGAACGAATAGTCCGTGCCGTTGCGGGTGTCGGTCTGCAGTTCGATGTTATCGAGCGTTCCGCCGGGCTCGTCGTAGCGCCAGCTCTGCTTGATCTTCGGATTGCGGCGGCCCTGGACGCTGGCGCCGACCAGCAGCCGGCCGGGGCCGACCTCGCCCGACCACACGCCGCCGAGGGTTTCGCGCACCCGGCCATCGTCGAGCAGGATCGCGCCGGCGCGCAGATAGCCGCCGTCGAAGGTCTGGGCGTCGCGCAGCACGATGTTCAGGGCGCCGGCCACGGCGTCGCCGCTGCGGTTGGCGCTGGCTGAGCGCACCACCTCGATGCGCTCGATCAGTTCGGCCGGGATGCGGTCGACGAAGAACGAACGGTCGAGGCCAGCGCCCGGCACCCGCTCGCCGTTGATCAGGATCTGGGTGTAGCCGGGATCGAGGCCGCGCAGCCGCGCCCCGTCGCTCTCCAGGATGTCGGACAGGAAGGCGACGCTCGGCACGCGCTTCATGGCGTCGCCGGCGGTCAGCGGTTCGAAGCGCTGGAAGTACTCCAGCCCATAGGACAGGGCCGGCGCGACCGTCTCGGTACGGTCGCGGAAGGCGATCTCGCCGGTGACGATCAGTTCCGAAACCGGCGTGGCGTCGGCCGCGTCGTCGGCCAGGGCGGGCGTGGCGAGCGCAAGCGGAGCCATCGCCGCGCAGGCGAGTAGAGAAAGTCGCGTCATGGGGTCCCCCGACAGGCGAGGCGGTTGACCGGCCCCGCGCAGCATGATTTGCAGCGCAGGGGATATATCTTGCACGCGGAGCGGGGCTAGTGACGGTTTTTAAGCAGAATATTTTCGGTTTTGTGACAGTGGTCGCAATTTCATCCCTCGCCGTGGGGTGCGCCGCCATCGACTCGGAGAGCGTCTCCGACTCTGCCGGCATGACCCTGGGAACCGGCACGCCGGTGGTCGCCGCGGGTGAGACCGCGGCGGTCGGCACCACCGCCCGCGACGCCGCCGACGATCCGGAAATCTGGGCCGATCCGCGCGATCCCTCGCGCGGCGCGATCTTCGGCACCGACAAGAAGGCCGGGCTCTACGTCTACGACCTGGCCGGCAAGGACCTGCAGTACCTGCCTGAGGGTCCGCTGAACAATGTCGACCTGCGCGACGGCTTCGTCGTGAACGGCAAGTCGCAGGTGCTGGTCGGCGCCAGCGACCGCCGGGGCTCCATCACCTTCTACCTGCTCGACCCCGACAGCCTGGTGGTGACGCCCTGGGGCCGCACCCCGGTCAAGGTCAGCGAGCCCTACGGCTTCTGCATGGGCAAGGCGGGCGGCCAGATGGTCGCGGTGATGGTCGGCAAGGACGGCGACGTCGCCCAGTTCACGGTCGCCGACCAGGGCGGCAAGCCGGCGGTGACGCTGACCCGCAGCTTCGCGGTCGGCTCGCAGTCGGAAGGCTGCGTCGTCGACGACGTCGCCGGCGTGCTCTACGTGGCCGAAGAGGCCAAGGGCATCTGGCGCTACAGCCTCGATCCCGCCAGCGGCGGGGCCCGCAGCCATTTCGCGCCCGCCCCCAGCGACATCCTCAAGCCGGACGTCGAGGGCCTGAGCCTGCTGCGCGACGCCGGCAAGACCTACCTGCTGGCCTCCAGCCAGGGCGACAGCGCCTTTGCGGTGTGGCGGGTGGACGGCAGCGAGCCGACCTATGCCGGTCGCTTCTCGGTGGTTCCGGGCAATGGGGTCGACGCGGTCACCGGCACCGACGGCATCGCCGCCCTGGGCGGCCCGGTCGGCGCCTTCCCCGAGGGTCTGATCGTGGTGCAGGACGACGCCGACACCGACGGCGAGACCACCGGGCCGCGCGCCCGCCAGAACTTCAAGCTGGTCGACTGGCGTACGGTGAAGACGGCGCTGGGGATCAACTAGGGGATGGATGCTCCCCTTCTGGGGGAGCTGTCAGCCTCAGGCTGACTGAGGGGGACTTCGACTCACGACAGTGAGAGCGGTCCCCCTCCGTCTCGCCGCTGCGCGGCGAGCCACCTCCCCCACGAGGGGAGGATCTTTGGCGTCAGCAGCTCACGCGCCGCGCCGCCACTCCACGGCCATGTCGGGTTCGCGGAAGGCGAAGCGCTTGAGGTGGCTGTCCATCACCGTCTCCAGTCGCGCCAGGCTGTCGGAATCCCCGGCCCGGGCGACCATCATCAGGGTCTCAGGCGCCGCCCGCAGCGCCGCCTCGCCCATCTCGAAGGTGATCTTGCCCTCGTGGTCGTTCCACTCGGCCGGGACCTTGTGACCGAAGTGCTTGCAGAGCTGCACCATGTAGCGGCCGGCGTGGGCGGTCGGAACGGTGGCGCTCGATTTCATGACGGCCTCCATGGTCAGGCCTTCTCGATCTTGGCGACCGCGTCGTCGATGGCCGCGACGATCGCGTCCATCTGGGCGTCGGTCGGCTTTTCGCCCGACAGCTTGACCCGCAGGGCCATGGCCAGGTTCTGCATGGCCCGGGCCACGCGGGGCGAGGAGCGCGGCGAGGATTCCGCCGCTTCGTCCAGCCGAGCGAAAACCGCGTCCACCGCCGGCTTGTTCCGCTCCAGCGCTTCCAGGCCGGTCTCGGTGATCTCGAAGGCCTTGCGGCCGCCCTCGGCGCCGGTCGGGCGGGCGAAGCCCTCGTCTTCCAGCAGGCTGAGGGTCGGATAGATCACCCCGGGGCTCGGCCGATACGACCCGCCGGTGCGCTCTTCGAGGGCGCGGATCAGTTCGTAGCCGTGGCTCGGCTTGTCCTTGAGCAGCGCCAGGATGACGAAGCGCAGGTCGCCGTGCTCCAGCAGCCGGCCGATACGCGGGCCGCCGCGATCGCGACCGCCCCAGTGTTCGCCGCCGCGGCCGAAGCCGCCGCCGCCGAAGGGCCCGCGGCCCCGATGCTCGCGATGAGCCTTCCAATGATGATGTCGATGCATTTTCGATCCTATTTAGATATGTCGTAATCGCAGATATATCGAAGGCGGATCGGAATTCAAGATATATCTAAGATGTTTTTTGGATCGTCAGGTGCGCAGGGTCTCGGCCAGCAGCCGCCCTTCGGCCGCCCGGCTGGAGCCCGAACGCCAGGCGACGACGATCTCGCGGCTCGGATGGTCGGCCTCGAGCGGCATCACCGCCACGTCCGCCGCCTCGGTCAGGCCCGCGGCGACCGCCATCGCCGGCAGGAAGGTGACGCCCAGGCCCGAACCGACCATCTGCACCAGGGTCGGCAGCGAGGTCGCGGCGAAGGCTTCCTCCTCGCCGGTGGCGCGCGGCGGCCGCAGCCCGCAGGCGGCCAGGGCGTGGTCGCGCAGGCAGTGCCCGTCCTCCAGCAGGATCAGGTCGTCGCTCTCCAGGGCCGAGGGCGGGGCCGCCGCCTCGCTGGCGAGCGGGTGGCTGCGCGGCAGGGCGGCCAGCAACTCGTCGTCGGACACGTGAGCATGGGCCAGGCCGCTCATGTCGTAGGGCAAGGCGATCAGCGCCGCATCCAGCTGGCCGGCCTTCAGCAGCGCGATCAGTCGGTGGGTCAGGTCCTCGCGCAGATAGAGCCGCAGCTTCGGGAAGCGCGTGCGCAGCAGCGGCAGCGCCCGCGGCAGCAGGAACGGGGCGACGGTGGGGATCACCCCCAGCCGGAAGCGGCCGGTCAGCGGCTGGCCGGCGTTGCGGGCCGACTGCACCAGCTCCTCGGCCTCGTTGAGGATGGTGGTGGCCTTGCCCAGCGCCACCTCGCCGACCGCGGTCAGGATCACCCCCGAGCGCGCGCGGTCGACCACCGGGCCGCCGAGGATCTTCTCCAGTTCCTGCACGCCGGCCGACAGGGTGGGCTGGGTGACGTGGGCGGCGTCGGCGGCGCGGCCGAAGGAGCCGTGCTCGGCCAGGAGCTTGAGGTACTGGAGCTGTCGCAGGGTCGGGAGGTTCATAGGCCCAAGATAGGAAATATCTATCCGAAAGCCAGAAACTATCGATTGGCCTTTTGTGCGCTGCAGCACTATCTCCACGCCACGGCTTCGGCCGACCAGTTCATTTCATTTGGAGAGATCGATGCTCGGCGTTGGTGAAAAGCTTCCGGAATTCAAGGTCGTCGGCGTGAAGCCGAAGTTCAACCGTCACGAAGAAAACGGCGAAAGCGCCTTCGAGACCGTCACCAACGAATCGTTCCCCGGCAAGTGGAAGGTCATCTTCTTCTACCCGAAGGACTTCACCTTCGTTTGCCCGACCGAAATCGCCGAGTTCGCCCGTCTGAACTCGCAGTTCGAAGAGCGCGACACCGTCGTCCTCGGCGGCTCGACCGACAACGAGCACTCCAAGCTCGGCTGGCGTCGTGAGCATCCGGACCTGAACAGCCTGGCCATCTGGAACTTCGCCGACAACAGCGGCAAGTTCGCCCGCGCCCTCGGCGTGCTGAACGAAGACGAGGGCGTCGCGCTGCGCGCCACCTTCGTGGTCGACCCGCACAACGTCGTGCAGCACGTCTACGTGACCAACCTGAACGTGGGCCGCGCTCCGGCCGACACCCTGCGCGTCCTCGACGCGCTGCAAACCGACGAACTCTGCCCGTGCAACCGCGCGGTCGGCGGCGAGACCCTGGCGGCCTAAAGGCCTCCAGCGCCAGGGCGGGTCGCAAGATCCGCCCCACGCTGTCTTGAACGCCCGGGCGTGCGCTCCTCCCCGCGCCGCCCGGGCGCCTCTTTCTTCTTTATCCAGGCGTAAGCGTCGCCGAGACTGGCGGACGCCTTTGCACGCCTAAAGTTTGGAGAACGCCATGTCGCTCGACGCCCTGCGCGAGACGCTGCCCGCCTACGCCAAGGACCTCAGCCTCAATCTGTCGAGCCTGGCCAACGAGACCCTGCTCACCGACCAGCAGAAGTGGGGCGCCTTCGTCGCCTCGGCCCACGCCGTGGGCACGCCGGCGGTGATCAAGGCGGTCGACGCCGCCGCCGCCGCCGCCGGCCTCTCGCCGGAAGCTGCGACCGCGGCCAAGGCCGCCGCGGCGATCATGGGCATGAACAACGTCTACTATCGCTCGCTGCACCTGCTCTCGAACCCCGAGTACAAGACCCTGCCGGCCAAGCTGCGGATGAACATCCTGGCCAACCCCGGCGTCGACAAGGTCGACTTCGAGCTGTGGTCGACCGCGGTCTCGGCCATCAACGGCTGCGGCATGTGCCTGGACGCCCACGAGTCGGAGCTGAAGAAGCACGGCATGCCGAACACCTCGATCCAGGCCGCCCTGCGCATCGGCGCGGTGGTCAACGCGGTCAGCCGCGTGGTCGCCGCCGAGGCCGCCTCGGCCGCCTGACGCCCCCACATCGACGGACGTCCTTTCCGCCCGCCCGGCCCATAGCCAGGCGGGCGGAATCGTTTCCGAATGCCGCCTCCATCGAGGAGGCGCGCCATGTCCGTGTCAGATCGCATCCGGGTGCGCGACGTGCGCCTGCTGTCCGACAACTGGTATGTGCTGAAGGCCACGACCTTCGACTGGCGGCGGGCCGACGGCAGCTGGCAGACCCAGAGCCGCGAGACCTACGACCGCGGCAACGGCGCGGCGCTGCTGCCCTACAACCTCGCCGCCCGCACCGTCGTCCTGACCCGGCAGTTCCGCTATCCGGCCTATGTGAACGGGCATGACGATCTGCTGATCGAGGCGGCCGCCGGCCTGCTCGACGACGCCTCGCCGGAGGAGCGCATCCGCGCCGAGGTCGAGGAGGAGACCGGCTACCGGCTCGGCGAGATCCGCAAGATCTTCGAGTGCTTCATGAGCCCTGGCTCGGTGACCGAGAAGCTGCACTTCTTCGTCGCCGAATACGACGCCGCCATGCGGGTCGGCGACGGCGGCGGGCTGGAAAGCGAGGGCGAGGAGATCGGCGTCCTGGAGCTGCCGTTCGACCAAGCCATGGCGATGATCGAGAGCGGCGAGATCGCCGACGCCAAGACCATCATGCTGCTGCAGTATGCGGCGCTGAACATTTTCCGCTGATCGGCCTGTCGGCGGGCGCGCTGCAGGATCGTCATTCTGGGACGCAGGTGCGTGCAGGAAGGATCCCATGGCCGAGAAGCCCGCCACCATCGACGCCTATCTGGCCCGCGTGCCGGCCGACCAGCGCGCCGCACTGCAGCACCTGCGGGAAGTCATCCGCTCGGCCGCGCCGGATGCGCAGGAGCTGATCAGCTACCAGATCCCGACCTTCAAGCAGGACGGCATGCTGGTCGCGTTCGCGGCGGCGAAGGCGCACTGCGCGCTCTACGCCCTGCACCCGGCCCTGATCGAAGCCCACGCCGAGGCGCTGAAGGACTTCAGCACCAGCACCGGCACGATCCGCTTCACCCCCGAACGTCCGATCCCCGACGACCTCGTACGACAGCTGGTGACCGAGCGGCTGGCGGAAAACGCCGCCACAGTCGCGGCGCGCAAGGCCCGCAAAGCGCGGAAGGCCTAGACCTCCAGCGCTCGCGCCAGCCGCGCCACGCCGGGCGCCATCATCCGCTCCGGGAAGCCCGAGAAGCCCAGCATCAGGCCCTGGCGCGGCGGCGCCTGGCGATAGAGCCGGCTGATCGCCCGCACGCTGACCCCGCCCGCTGCGGCTGCCGCCTCGACTTCGAGGTCCGAGCCGTTCCCCTTCAGATAGGCGATCAGGGTCATGCCCTGGTCAGGCACGTCGACGTCCAGCAGGTGACCGAGCTGGTCCTGCAGGGCGCCGGCCAGCGCGTCGCGTTGCGCCTTGTAGGCCAGCCGCCGGCGGCGGATGTGGGCGGCGAAATGGCCCTCGCGGAAGAAGTCCAGGACGATCGCCTGGGTCAGGGTCGGCGGCTGGCGGTCCATCAGCTGGCGGGCGTTGGCCAGGGCCGCGGCCAGCGGCTTGGGGGCGACCATGTAGCCCATGCGCAGCCCCGGAAAGAGCGCCTTGTTGAGCGTGCCGACATAGATCACCCGCTCGCCGCCATCGAGGCCCTGCAGCGATTCCAGCGCCGGGCCCGAGTAGCGGAACTCCGAGGCGTAGTCGTCCTCGACGATCCAGGCGCCGGCCGCCCGCGCCCAGGCCAGCAGCTCCATGCGCCGGCCCATCGAGAGCGTCATGCCGAGCGGATACTGGTGCGAGGGGGTGACGAAGGCCACGCGGGCGTCGGGGGCCGCCTCGACCCCGGCGGCGACGACGATCCCATGGCGGTCGACCGACGCATGAAAGATGTCGGCCCCCATCGCCGCCAGTGCGTGGCGGGTGGCCGGGTAGCCCGGATCCTCCATCCACACCTTGTCGCCGTCCTTGAGCAGCACGCGGGCGGCGATGTCGACCGCGTGCTGCGCCCCTGCCGTGACAATCACCTGGTCGGGTTCGCAGATCACCCCGCGTGCGGCCCGCAGGTAGTCGCTGATCGCCGCGCGCAGAGCGCGGTCGCCGCGCGGATCGGAATAGCCGAAGTGAACCGGGTCGAGGTGGCGCAGCGCCCGCCGGGTCGAACGCGACCAGGCGTCCAGGGCGCGGGCGTCCAGCAAGGTGCGCCCCGACGTGAACAGCCGCTGCTCGGGCTGCGGCGTCGGCAGCGCCGCCTCGTCCAGTTCGCGGACCCGCGGGGGCAGCAACGACGGTTCTTGTGCGCCCGGCGGCGTCGGCTTCAGCTCGGCGACGCCGGAAAGATCGCCTGAGACGTAGGTGCCCGATCCCGGCCGCCCGACCGCATACCCCTCGGCGAGCAGCAGGTCGTAGGCGGCCACCACCGAGGCCCGCGCCACGCCCAGGCGGCGGGCGAAGTCGCGGCTGGACGGCAGCCGTTCGCCCGGTTTCAGCGCGCTCTGCACGATCGCTCCACGGACCTGGTCATAGATCTGGCGGATCACCGGCTCGCCGGCCTGCGGCCCCCGCCAGGGATAGATGTCGGCCCAGCTCATTCAGCGTGCTCCGCGCGAAGTGGTCTGAACAAATAGACGATACTGGATCGCCACGACAGTCCGCCGTCACGGTAGACCAAGAGCCGAGAGGAGAGCCGTCGCATGAGCAGCTTCACCCAGACCCCGCGCTCGCGGGCCCGGCGCAAGCCCGACCGCGCCGCCTATGACGAGGAGACGGTGTTCGCCGTCCTCGACGCCGGCCTGCTCTGCCACGTCGGCTACGTCATCGACGGCCAGCCGTTCGTCACCCCGACGACCTACTGGCGCGAAGGCCGCAAGCTCTACTGGCACGGCTCGGCCGCCAGCCGGATGCTGAAGGCCCAGGGCTGCGGCCTGCCGGTCTGCGTGACCGTGACCCACGTCGACGGACTGGTGCTGGCCCGTTCCGGCATCGCCCACTCGATGAACTACCGCTCGGTGATGGCCTTCGGCCGCGCCCGGCTGATCGAGGGGCTGGCCGCTCGCCGCGCGGCGATGGAGGCGTTCATCGACCGGCTCTATCCCGAGCGCTCGGCCGAACTGCGCCCGGCGACCGACAACGAGATCCTGCAGATCGGCCTGGTCGAGATGACCATCGAGGAGGCCAGCGCCAAGCAGCGCGACGGCGGCGTCAACCGCATGGCGGCCGACGAGGACTGGAACGCCTGGAGCGGGGTGATCCCGGTCGAGACCCGGCTCGGCGCGCCGATGGCCGACGCCCAGCAGAGCGCCGGCGCGGCGCCGTCTCGCAGCCTTGGCCTCTACGAGCCGGGCGCACGCCTCGACGAGGTGCTGACCAAGGCCGCGCGGGGTTAGGCTCAAATTTCTCCCCCACTGGGGGAGCTGTCAGCCGAAGGGCTGACTGAGGGGGCTTGCCTAAGTCAGCAGTCCCCCTCCGTCTCGGCGCGTTGCGCCGATCCACCTCCCCCAGCGGGAGAGGAATTCGTCACTGCGGCTTGCCGGTCTCGACGTAGGTCTTGAGCCGCGCGACCTGCTCGCCGAGCACGCCGTCGACGGGCGCGGCCCAGGTCTGGGCCAGGCCGCCCCTGGCGTAGCCGCCGACGTCGTAGGTCAGGGTCAGCTGCGTCTTGTTCGGATCGCTGGTCTTGCCGAACGCCAGGCCCAGATGCCCGCTCGCCCCGGTGGTCGCCAACGGGCCCAGGGCCCCGGCCAGCCGCAGCGCGTCGGGCCCGGAATAGGCCAGGGTCATGTGGCGCACGAAGCCGTCAGGCAGCTTCTCGCAGAAGCACCCGGCCGCATCGATCGACAGGTTCTTGGCGTCGCCGGAATAGGTGTGGCTGCTGTTCCACCACCTGCCGATGTCCAGCGCCGCGGCGCGGACCTTGGCCGGCGCCGCGGCGATCTCGACGACGTGGCGCACCTGAAATCCGGCCGGTCCCTGATCGGCGACCTCGGCCTGCGCAGAACCGGCCGCCAGCAGCAGCGCGGCGGCGATCCCTAGCGTTTTCATGGTCTTGGCCTCCCTGGACCCTTTCCGCATCAGCTAACTGATGCGGGCAAAAAGGGTCCATCTTCAAGTATTTAGAGCGTGACGGTCGCTTCAACCGGCCGCCACTTGAAGCTGTCACGCTCTAAGCCTTCTCGAAGCTTAGCGGCCCTCCCCAGAAGGTCTCAACCAGCAAGTTCTGCGCGCCCGGCTCGCCGGTGGTGATGAACCGCCGCCCGGCGCTCTCGCCGGTGCGGTACTCCGGATGTTTCGCGATGTACGCCTCCAGCGCATCGGCGGTCGCCTGCGGCTGGTGGATCAACGGCGTCCCCGGCTTCAGGGCGGCGCGGAAGATGTCGGCGATGATTTCGTAGTGGGTGCAGCCGAGGATCGCCCGGTCCGGAGCGCGGCCGACCCGGGTCGTCACCGCCGCCACGTGCGCCTCGACCGCCTGTGCCAGCTCGACGGCCCCGGCGCCGTTCTCGATCATCCGCGCCAGTTCGGGGCAGGGCTCGGCGAACACCGCCACGTCCTGGCGGCGCTTGTCGATCTCGATCTCATAGACCCGCGAACGCGCCGTGGCCGGGGTGCAGAACACCGCCAGGATGTCGAGTTTTTCGACCTTGTCGCCGCGCCGCTCGGCCTCGTGCTCCCAGGGCATGCCGGTGGCCGCCTCGATGGTCGGGACGATGATGCCGAGGATGTTGACCGGCCGGCCCAGCGCCTTGCGGTAGCCCGGCAGCCAGGTCTGCTGCAGCCGCCGCAGCGCGATGGCCGAGGCGGTGTTGCAGGCCAGCACGACCAGATCGCAGCCGAGCTCGAACAACTGCTCGCAGCCGGCCCGGGTCAGCTCGACGATCTCCTCGCCGGTCCGCCCGCCGTACGGCGCGTTGGCCTGGTCGCCCAGATAGATGAAGTCGGCCTGCGGCAGCCGCTGCACGAGCGCGCGGTGCACGGAGAGCCCGCCCACGCCGGAATCGAAGACGCCAATGGCCATGTCCCTGGATGTAACCGGGCCGGCGGCGGCCGTCCATGTGGGCGTTCACCGAACTGCGAGATTTCAAATTGACAATCTTGTCAGGCTGACATATCTGTCAAATCAAGCGTTGCAGTGTGGTGTGTAAACCCAGCGGACGGCCCGAGACGCAGGCCGGCCGCGCGTATTCCTTTTTCCCCAGCGTCGCCCGCCAACCTGGACCCGAAAACCTAGCAGCCATGGCCCTCCCCGCCCGCGCCCCCACCTCTCCCGACGCCCCGTCGCCGACCTGGCAGATCGGGGTGGAGGTCGACCTCGCCACCGCGCTCGCCTTGTCGCGCGCGACCACCCGCGCCCTGCTCGAGCTCTCCCCGCTTGCGCATCGCGAAATCACCGCCGCCCTGGAACACGAGATCGACGTGCTCGAACGCCAGAGCGATCCCCTGTCGCTCGCCGCCGCCAACGCGGTGCGCCAGTACCTGCCCGAGGCCGCCTGACTCCCCGGCGTCCCATGCGGGTCAATCTCGAGGCCCGGGCCGCGGCGGCCGAGCAGCGCAAGGCGCAAACGCGCGAGCGCCTGCTCGAGGCCGCCATCGCGGTCATCGGCGAGAAGGGCCCCGACGCCTGCTCGATCGAGGACTTCGTGGCCGCGGCCGACGTCTCCCGCGGCACCTTCTACAATTACTTCCCGACCGCCGAGGACCTGCTGCGGGCGGTGAGCCGCAAGATCATCGCGGCGATGACCGCGGTGCTCGACGCCCGGCTGCCGGCCAGCATGTCGGTGTCGCTGCGCCTGGCCACCCGCCTGCACAGCTACATCCTGTCGGTCAGCCGCGACCCGGCCTGGGGCTGGATGACCGCCCGCCTCGACGGCTCGCGCCTCGAACGCACCCCGGTGCTCGAGGCCAATCTCGACCTGATGTTCTATGAGGGCGTGTCGCGCGGCGAGTTCCGCGACATGGACCCGGCCGCGGTCCGCACCCTGGTGTTCGGCGCCAGCCGCATGGTCCAGCGCGACATCCTGATGGGTCTTTCCAGCCCCGAGCACGCCATCCAGGTGGTCGCCCTGGTGCTCAACGCGTGCGGCCGGCCCTACGAGTCGGCGCTGGCCGTCAGCCGCGAGGGCGCGTCCGTCGCCCTGGAGATCCAGGCCGTCCTCGACGCGGCCTGACGTCACATTACGACCGTGTCATGTGACGTTGGTGCGGCTTGACCTTAAGGTCGCCGCCTTCCGACCAATTCATCCTGGAGTCCTCATGAAACGGCGCACGTTCCTTGCCGCCTCCGGCGCGCTCGCCGCCGCCTCGGCCCTGCCCGCCGCCGCCTTCGCGCAAGGCGCCGCCGCGACCAGCGCCCTGACCGCCGCATGGACCGGCCCGTTCGGCGGCGTGCCCGCCTTCGACAAGGTCGCGGTCGCCGACTTCCCGGCCGCCTACGACCTGGCGATGAAGACCGAGCGGAGCGAAATCGACGCCATCGCCGCCAACCCCGCGCCGGCCGACTTCGACAACACCATCGCGGCGCTGGAGCGTTCCGGCGACCTGATCAACCGCGTCGGCATGTTCGGCGGCGTCTGGTCCTCGACGCTGTCGACCCCGGAGCTGCGCGCCCAGGAAAAGGTGCTGAACCCCAAGCTCGCCGCCCATAGCGACGAGACCCTGCAGAACGAGAAGCTCTTCGCCCGCATCGAGGCGGTCTACAACGACCGCGCCAAGCTGACCCCCGAGCAGCAGCGCCTAGCCTGGGTCTACTGGAACCGCTTCGTGCGCGCCGGCGCCAAGCTCTCGCCGGCCGACAAGAAGCGCGTGGCCCAGATCAACCAGGAACTGGCCGCCCTGTTCACCAGCTTCAGCCAGAACCTGCTGGCCGACGAGACCGACTACGTCCTCTACCTGCGCACCGAGAGCGAGCTGGCCGGCCTCCCCGACGACGTTCGCGCCGCCGCCGCCGCCGCCGCCGAGGAGCGCGGCAAGAAGGGCGAGTGGGCGATCCTCAACACCCGCTCGTCGATGGACCCGTTCCTGACCTATTCCAAGCGCCGCGACCTGCGCGAAAAGGTCTGGCGCACCTACTACAGCCGCGGCGACAACGGCGACGCCAAGGACAACAACGCCAACATCCAGAAGATCCTGAAGCTGCGCTTCGAGCGCGCCCAGCTGCTCGGCTATGCGACCCACGCCCACTGGCGGCTGGAGAACGCCATGGCCAAGACGCCGGAAGCGGCCATGGAGCTGATGACCCGCGTCTGGCCCTCGGCCATCGCCCGGGTCAAGGAAGAGGTCGCCGAGATGCAGGCGATCGCCGACAAGGAACGGGCCGGGATCAAGATCGAACCCTGGGACTACCGCTTCTACGCCGAGAAGGTCCGCGCCGCGCGCTACGACCTCGATATGAACGAGCTCAAGCCGTACATGCAGCTGGAGAAGCTGCGCGAGGGCATGTTCTGGGCGGCCGGCGAAGTCTACGGCTTCGAGTTCGAGCAGATCACCGACGTCCCCGTCGCCCACCCCGACATCCGCGTCTGGGAAGTGAAGAAGGCCGGCCAGCACATCGGCCTCTGGTACTTCGATCCCTATGCGCGGACCGGCAAGCGCTCGGGCGCCTGGATGAACGCCTATCGCCGCCAAGAGAAGTTCGACAAGCCGATCACGACGATCGTCTCCAACAACTCCAACTTCGTGAAGGGCGCGCCCGGCGAGCCGGTGCTGATCTCCTGGGACGACGCCGAGACCATGTTCCACGAGTTCGGTCACGCCATCCACGGCCTGAACTCGGACGTGAACTATCCTTCGCTGGCCGGCACCGCCGTGCCGCGCGACTACGTCGAGTTCCCGAGCCAGATCAACGAGCACTGGCTGCCGACCAAGCAGGTGCTGTCCAAGTTCGCCCTGCACTACAAGACCGGCGCGCCGATCCCGCAGGCGCTGGTCGACAAGCGCGAGCGGGCCCAGACCTTCCGTCAGGGCTTCGACGTCACCGAGTACCTGTCCTCGGCGCTGATCGACATGAAGCTGCATCTGGCCGGCGGGGCCGACATCGATCCCGACGCCTTCGAGCGCGACGAACTGGCCAAGCTCGGCATGCCGCACGAAGTGGTCATGCGCCACCGCACCCCGCAGTTCGGGCACGTCTTCGCCTCGGACGGCTACTCGGCCGGCTACTACAGCTACCTGTGGTCCGAGACCCTGGCGCTCGATGTCGTCGACGCGTTCAAGAGCTCGCCGGGCGGCATGTACGACAAGGCCATGGCCAAGAAGCTGCACGACAACGTCATGAGCGTCGGCAACTCGATCGATCCGGCGATCGCCTATCACACCCTGATGGGCCGCGACGTCGACGTGAAGGCCTACCTGCGCGACAAGGGCTTCCCGACCGCCTGACGGCGGCAGGCCGCAGCCCGGTTCGGCCGGGCTGCGGCGTCCCTGCTACTGGCCTTCCCGCGGCCGTTCCGCGGTCTTCACGGCGCAGCCCTTGTAGGTCGTGCCGCCCAGCGCGACCTCGGCGGCCAGCGGATAGACCAGGTCCGACATGCCGTCCGAGCAGCCGGCCTGCTCGCGCAGCGTGACCTTGATCGGCCGCGGGCCGTCGGCGTTCTCCCAGACCACCGCGCCGTTCACCGCCGAAGCGCCCTTGTTGGGGAAGGCGATGTTGGAGTCGGGGGTCGAGAACTCGATCTGGTTGTCGCGGATCCTCACCGCCCAGAACGGCTCGGTCCCGTGCGCGTCCAGGTCGCCCTGGAAGGCGGCCGGGAGCGCCGCGGCCGGCGGTGGAGCCGGAGCCGCGGCGGGCGCGACGGGCGCCGGCGCGGGCGCATCGGCCGGCGGCTGGGCCACCGAACCGTCGGGCGCCTGCGGCTGGCAGGCGGCGAGCGATACGGCGGCGAACGCCAGGAGGACAGCGCGCATCGAAGGGTCCTTTCGCTAGTGGTCCGCCGTCCGACCTTGCAGGCGTGAGGCGCAGCCCTGCAAGGTGGTCTCGCCGTATGTGACCATGGCCACATACGGATAGATCAGGTCGGAGGTTCCGTCCCGGCACTGTCCCTCATCCAGCAGAGTGACGATCAGAGCTTGGCCGTCCACCGTCGTCGACCAGACCGCGCGGTCCACCTCGTCCAGCACGCCGGGATTGTCGACCACCACCGGGGCGCGGCCGTCTTGATTCAGGGTCAGCTTGTCGGCGCGGATCTTCAGCGACCAGGGCGGGCGCATGCCGGCCGCATCGATGTCGCCCGCGAACAGGTTCTGCGGGGGCGGCGGCTCGTCGCTATGCTCGCCGCCGCCGCCCTGCCGTTGGCAGGCGCTCAGCGCCAGAACGGCGACTACGGCGATGAGCGCGCGTCGTATGATGGCGTCCGTACGCATGACGGTTAAACTTCCCTGCAGATGAGTCGGGCTCTCCACTTCTACGAGTTTTTTGCCGGCGGCGGCATGGCCCGCATCGGCCTTGGCGGCAACTGGACCTGCGCGTTCGCCAACGACTTCGATCGGCTCAAGGCCGCGACCTACCGCGCCAACTTCCCGGATGCCGAAGACCATCTGCACGAGGGCGACGTCTGGGCGATCGATCCGGCCGCCCTGCCGCCGCGTGTCGATCTGGCCTGGGCCTCCTCGCCCTGCCAGGACTTCAGCCTCGCCGGCGCCCGCGCCGGGCTGGCGGGCGGACGCTCGTCGGCCTTCTTCGGGTTCTGGCGGCTGGTCCAGGCGTTGGACGACGCCGCCCCCCGCGCCGTCGTCATCGAGAACGTCAGCGGCCTGCTCACCTCGCACGGCGGCGAGGACTTTATAGCCCTCTGCCAGGCGCTCGCCGATCAGGGCTACGCCTTCGGGGCGCTGGAGATCGACGCCGCCCGCTTCACCCCGCAGTCGCGTCCGCGGGTCTTCGTGGTCGCCACGCGCGAGCCGCCGGCGCCCGGACTGATCGGCGACAGCCCGTTCCAGACCCGTGCGGTGCGCGAGGCTCACGCCCGGCTGCCCGAGCATCTGGCCCGCCGCTGGATCTGGTGGCGTGGCGCCGCGCCCGCCGCCCGCAACACCGACCTCGCCGCCCTGCTCGAACCCGATGACGCCGTCGTCTGGCACGGACCGGACAAGACCGAGCGGCTGCTGGCGCTGATGGCGCCGCAACACCGGGCCAAGATCGAGGCCGCCCGCGCCGCGGGCAGCCGCCAGGTCGGCGCCGTCTTCCGGCGGATGCGGGTCGAGGACGGCCAGCGCGTACAGCGCGCCGAGGTCCGCTTCGACGGCCTGGCCGGCTGCCTGCGCACCCCGCGCGGCGGCTCTTCGCGCCAGACCCTGATGGTCGTCGAGAACGGCCAGGTCCGCAGCCGGCTGGTCTCGCCGCGCGAAGGCGCCCGCCTGATGGGTCTGCCCGACGGCTACGCCCTGCCGCGGGCCGCAACCGGCGCGCTGCACGTCGTCGGCGACGGGGTCGTGGTCCCGGTCGTGAGCTGGCTGGCCGAGCAAATCCTCGAACCGCTGCTCGACCGACGGGCGGCCGTCGCCGCCGAATAGCCAGGCTGGCCGACGAAACAGAAGAAGTGCGCTTCCAAATCTCTACTGGGCGCTTAGGTTGGCGGCACAGCTAAACCGACGAGAGAGCCATGGCCGACTCCACCTACGACGCAGCCCGCTACAAGCGTTCCGGCCGCGGCAAGATCTTCGACTCCGTCATCGACCTGATCGGCGACACCCCGCTGGTCCGCCTGCCGAACCTGACCAAGGCGCTGAAGCCCAAGGGCGAGGTCGTCGCCAAGCTGGAGTTCTTCAACCCGCTGGCCTCGGTCAAGGACCGCATCGGCGTGGCGATGATCGAGTGGCTGGAAGCCACCGGCAACCTGAAGCCGGGCGGTTCGATCGTCGAACCGACCAGCGGCAACACCGGCATCGCCCTGGCCTTCGTCGCCGCCTCCAAGGGCTATCCGATCACCCTGGTCATGCCGGAAAGCATGTCGATCGAGCGTCGCAAGATGCTGCTGATCCTCGGCGCCAAGCTCGAGCTGACTCCGGCCGAACGCGGCATGGCCGGCGCCGTCGCCCGCGCCAAGGAAATCGTCGAGGCCACGCCGGGCGCGGTCATGCCCCAGCAGTTCGACAACGAGGCCAACCCGCTGATCCACCGGGTCTCGACGGCCGAGGAAATCTGGAACGACACCGACGGCAAGGTCGACGCGGTGATTTCCGGGGTCGGCACCGGCGGCACCATCACCGGCATCGGCCAGGTGCTGAAGGCCCGCAAGCCTGGCCTGAAGATGGTCGCGGTCGAGCCCGAGGCCTCGCCCGTGCTGTCCGGCGGCCAGCCCGCCCCGCACAAGATCCAGGGCATCGGCGCCGGCTTCGTGCCCGCGATCCTCGACCGCGGCGTGATCGACGAGATCATCCAGGTGTCGAACGACGACAGCTTCGCCATGGCCCGCCGCGTGGCCAAGGAAGAGGGCCTGCCGGTCGGCATCTCGTCGGGCGCGGCCCTGACCGCCGCCTTCGACCTGGCGTCGCGCGACGAATACGCCGGCAAGCTGATCGTGGCGATCATTCCCAGCTTCGCCGAGCGCTACCTCTCCACCGCGCTGTTCGAAGGGCTCTAAGCCCCTGAGGATCGCAGTCGTCGGATGCGGCGTCGCCGGCATGGCGGCGGCGCGCGCCCTGGCGCGCAAGGGTCATGCGGTGACGCTGCTGGAGGCCTTCCAGCAGCCGCGCCCGCTGGGCTCGGGCCTGCTGCTGCAGCCCTCGGGCCTGGCGGCCCTGCGCCAGCTTGGCCTCGCCGAACAGGTGATCGCGCGCGGGGCGCGGGTCGAGCGGCTGGACGGCCGCGACCTGGGCGGCCGGCTGATCATGGATATGCGCTACGCCGACTGGCGGCGGGACGCGTTCGGCGTCGGCGTGCACCGCGCGACACTGTTCGACGTGCTGCATGAGGGCTTGGAGGCCAGAGGCGTCGAACTGCGCACCGGCGTCGAGGTGGCGAGCGTCGAGCACCGCTCCGCCGCACGCCTGATCGACACGGCCGGCCAGAGCCACGGCCCCTTCGACCTGGTGATCGTCGCCGACGGCTCGGCCTCGCGCCTGCGCGCGCAGCTACGGCCGAACGCCAAGGCTCCGGTCTATCCGTGGGGCGCGGTTTGGGCCAACGCCCGCGACGACGCCGGCGCCTTCGCCGGGTCGCTCTCCCAGCGCTATGATCGCGCCTCGACCATGATGGGCGTGCTGCCGATCGGGCGCGGCCCGGACGGCGGCGACCTGGTCAGCTTCTTCTGGTCCTTGCCGGTGACGCAGATGGACGGGTTCTTGAGCGGCGACCTCAGCGACTGGCGCAAACGCGCGGTCGCCATGTGGCCGCAGGCCGCGCCGATCATCGACCAGTTCCAGGATCCGGCCGTCTTCTCCCGCGCCAGCTATCGCGACGTGCGCGTCGGTCGCTGGTCGGACGGGCCCTTCGTGCTGATCGGCGACGCCGCCCACGGCACCAGCCCGCAGCTCGGCCAGGGCGCCAATATGGGGATCATCGACGCCGTCGAGCTCGCCGAGCGGCTGGGCGACGACGTCCCGCGCTCGGTCCGCGGCTTCCAGGCCTCGCGCCGCCGGCACGCCGGGCTCTACCAGTTCATGTCGCGCTGGCTGACGCCGATGTTCCAGTCCAGCGGCTGGCTCGGACCGTTCGTGCGCGACCTCGTCTTCACGCCGATGTCCAAGGCCCCGGGCGGCCACCAGATCGCCGCTCGGGTGCTGACCGGGACCTTGCGCCTGGGGCGCACGCCCAAGGCGCTGCGGCCATGAGCGACGTCTTCACCCCCGAGAAGCGCTCGGCGGTGATGGCCCGGGTGAAGGGCAAGAACACCGCGCCCGAGCTGAAGGTGCGCAAGGCGCTGACCGCGCTCGGCGCCCGCTATCGCCTGAACCGCAAGGACCTGCCCGGCTCGCCCGACATCGTCATGCCCGGCCGCCGGCTGGCGATCTTCGTGCACGGCTGCTTCTGGCACGGCCACGACTGCCCGCGCGGCTCACGCGTGCCGAAGGCCAACCGCGAGTACTGGACCGCCAAGGTCGCCCGCAACGTCGCCCGCGACCAACGCACCGCCGCCGAACTGACCGCCGCCGGCTGGCGGGTCGAAACGATCTGGGAATGCGATCTCAAGGACGCCGCGGCGCTGGAGCATCGGCTGGGCGAGCTCTTGGCCCCAAAACCCGCTCATCCCGGCGAAAGCCGGGACCCAAGCGGCGCCCCCGCCGAGCTAGTCCTGCCGTTCAGCTTGGTCCCCGGCTTTCGCCGGGGGTGAGCGGTGTGACGTCAAACCACCGTCACTTCGGTCTTCACCGAATTGGCGATAAAGCACTCCTCGTGCGCCTCGTGGTGCAGGTGAGCCAGCTGCTCGGCGTCGGGGGCGGCGCCGTCCCACTCGATCTGCGGCGACAGCGTCACCTTGGTGACCGCCATCTTGCCGGGCGCGATCTCCTCCATGATCCCGCTGGCGTGGTCGCGATAGGCAGTGACCACGAACCCAGCCAGCCGCGCCTTATGCAGGAAGGTCAGCATGTGGCAGTTCGACAGCGCGGCGACGAACATCTCCTCGGGATCGACCGCCTCCTGAACCGCCCACTTGCCGACCACATGCGGCGAGGCCGAGGCCGGCACGATCAGCCCGCCGTCGAAGCTGATCACGTGGCCGCGGCTGTAGCGGCCTTTCGCGAAGTCCTCGCCGTCGCGCAGGCTCCAGGCGACGTCGGCCGTATAGGCGGCCATCAGAACGCCTCCGCCGGCAGCGCCATCATCAGCTCGGCGCCGGTCTTCAGCTTGACCAGGTGCGCGGCCGTCTCCGGCAGCACGCGCTCGACGTAGTAGCGGCCGACCACCAGCTTGTTGGCGTAGAACGGATCGGTTTCGCCGGCCGCGATCTTGCCCTGCACGGTCTTGGCGATCTGCGCCCACATGTAGGCCAGCGCCGTCAGCCCGAAGAGGTGCATGTAGTCGGTCGAGGCCGCCCCGGCGTTGTCAGGATTCATCAGCCCGTTCTGCATCAGCCACATGGTGGCGTCCTGCAGCTCGCCCTTGGCCTTGGAAAGCCCGTCGGTGAACGGCTTGAGGTCCTTGTCGCCCTCGTTGGCCTCCACGAAGGCGTCGACGTCGGCGAAGAAGCTCATCACCGCACGGCCGCCCTGCGCCGCCAGCTTGCGGCCGACCAGGTCCAGCGCCTGCACGCCGTTGGTGCCCTCGTAGATCAGGGCGATGCGGACATCGCGCATGTACTGGCTGACTGGGAAGTGCTCGGTGAAGCCCGAGCCGCCATGCACCTGCACGGCGTTGGAGCAGACCTGCAGCCCCTTGTCGGTCAGGAAGCCCTTCACCACCGGGGTCATCAGCGCCATGTAGTCGCCGGCCTTCTGGCGCACCGCCTCGTCGGGGCTGGCGTGGGCCAGGTCGCCCTGCAGCGCGGTCCAGAACAGGAAGGCCCGGCCGCCCTCGATCAGCGCCCGCGAGTCCATCAGCATCCGCCGCACGTCCGGGTGGACGATGATCGGGTCGGCCGGACCGTCGGGGTTCTTCGGCCCGGTCAGCGAGCGGCCCTGCAGGCGTTCCTTGGCGAAGGTCGCCGCGGCCTGGTAGGCGGCCTCGGCCTGGGCCACGCCCTGCAGCCCGACCCCGATCCGCGCCTCGTTCATCATCACGAACATCAGCGAGAGGCCCTTGTTCTCCTCGCCGACCAACCAGCCGACCGACTCCTCGTGACGGATCACGCAGGTGGCGTTGCCGTGGATGCCCATCTTCTCTTCGAGGCCGTCGCAATAGACGCTGTTGCGCGCGCCCGGCTTGCCGTCGGCGTCGGGGATGAACTTCGGCACGATGAACAGGCTGATGCCGCGGGTGCCCTCCGGCGCGCCCTCGATCCGGGCCAGCACCAGGTGGACGATGTTCTCGGCCATGTCGTGCTCGCCGCCAGAAATCCAGATCTTCCCGCCCGTGATCTTGTAGGAGCCATCGCCCTGCGGGACCGCCTTGGTGCGCAGCAGACCCAGGTCCGTGCCGCAATGCGGCTCGGTCAGGTTCATGGTCCCGCCCCACTGGCCGCTCGCCAGCTTGGGCAGATAGAGGTCCTTTTGCGCGTCCGAGCCGCCGTTCAGGATCGCCGAATAGGCGCCGTGGGTCAGGCCCGGATACATCGAGAAGGCCATGTTGGCCGACGAGCTCATCTCCGAGAACGACAGGTTGACCACGTGCGGCAGGCCCTGGCCGCCATAGGCCGGCTCGGCGCCCAGCGCCGGCCAGCCGCCCTCGACCAGCTGGGCGTAGGCCTCCTTGAAGCCCGCCGGGGTCTTGACGGTGTGATCGGAGCCCCAGGTGCAGCCCTGCTTGTCGCCGACGCTGTTCAGCGGGGCCAGCACCTCGCCCGTGAAGCGGCCGGCCTCCTCGACGATCTGCGTGATCACGTCCATCGAGGCGTCGGCGAAGCCCGGCAGGTTCGCGTACTTCTCGATCTCCAGCACGTCGCGCAACAGGAACAGGTGGTCGCGTACGGGGGGCTGATAGGGCATGTCCGCTCCAATGACGGGCCGGTGACGGCGAAAGGGGCTCCCGACCGCGTCGAAAGCCCCGAAGGTTTATCGTGGTTGCATGATCACGGCGAACCGTGATCGGCGATTACTTGGCGTGTTCCAGATCGCCCAGCCGCTCGCGCAGCACCTGGTCGTAGTCGGCCGCTCGCGGCAGCAGATCGGGCCGGGTGGCCTTCAGGTGCTCCTCCAGCGCGTCGCAGCCCTTGCGCAGCTCGTCGATCGCCTGCTCGATGTCGTTGCGCTGGGCTTCCAGCTCGACGATGCGCTCGCGGAACTTGACCAGCGACTTGGCGTTCTGCGCCGCCCCGCCGTCGTTCAGTTCGTAGAGGTCGAGGATCTCGCCGATTTCGGAGAGCGCCAGCCCCACCCGCTTGCCGCGCAGGATCAGCTGCAGCCGGGCCCGGTCCTTGTAGGAATAGACCCGGTTCATCCCGTCCCGCGCCGGCGAGATCAGCCCCTTGTCCTCATAGAACCGCAGGGCGCGCGGGGTGCATTTGAACTCCAGGCAAAGCTGGCGGATCGTGAAGGTGCGATTGGGCCGACGAAGGTCAGTGGCCATGCGGCGCCCTCCCTGGACGCTGTCGTTTCTATTGATTGACACCGTAAGGCGGTGCTTCCGTTTACGTCAAGGTGATCAACGATCACCCGTGGGTGAGGCGCGCCCTGGACCGGTCGGATCGAACGACCCTAGGTTGGTCGCGCAAAGGGGGCGTTTTCATGGTTCGATCTGGTTTGTTGGCGACGGTCGCGGCCGCAGCCTGTCTGGCGCTCTCGCCCACCGCCTTCGCCGCCCCCGCCGACAAGCCGGCTGCATCCATCGCCGGCGCCGTGCGCCAGGACGGGCTGCTGCCGGTCTATGTCGACAAGGCCCGCGGCCGCATCCTGCTGTCGTTGCCCGCCCCTGACGCCCAAGGGGTCAGCGGCCGCTTCCTCTATGTCACCGCGCTCAAGACCGGCCTCGGCTCGGCCCCGGTCGGGCTCGACCGCGCGCGGATCGGCGACACCCAGGTGCTGGCCTTCCGCCGCATCGGCAGGAAGGTGGTGGCCGAGTTCGAAAACCATCGCTTCCGCGCCGCCGGCGCGCCCGACGCCGAACAGGCCGCGGCCCGCGAGGCGTTCTCGGTCTCCACGGTCTGGGCCGGCGAGGTGATCGAGACCGCGCCCGACGGGCGCATCCTCGTCGACATCGCAAGCTTCCTGACCCGCGACGGCATCGGCGTCGCCGACGCCCTCAAGCAGGCCGGCGAGAGCGGCTACAAGCTGGTCCCCGACCTCTCGCTGGCCGACCCCAGCGCGGTGAAGGTGTTCCCGGAAAACCTCGAGTTCGAGGCCCGCCAGACCTACGCCTCCGACACGCCGGGACCGGAGGTGCGCAACATCGCCCCCGATCCCAAGCTGATCACCTTCGAGGTCCGCCACAGCCTGGTGAAGCTGCCCGAACCCGGCTACCAGCCGCGCGCCTTCGACCCGCGCACCGGCGGGTTCTCGACCATGGTGCTCGACTACGCCGCCCCGCTTGGGGACGAGATCGTCCAGCGCTACGCCAACCGCTTCCGGCTGGAGAAGACCAACCCCGCCGCCGCCCGCTCGCCGGTCAAGAAGCCGATCGTCTTCTATGTCGACCGCGCCGCACCCGAGCCGATCCGCAGCGCCCTGGTCGAGGGCGCGGCCTGGTGGAACCAGGCGTTCGACGCCGCGGGGTTCGAGGACGCCTTCCAGGTCAAGGTGCTGCCCGAGGGCGCCGACCCGCTCGACGTCCGCTACAACGTCATCAACTGGGTCGACCGCGCCACCCGCGGTTGGTCCTACGGCCAGGCTGTGGTGGATCCGCGCACCGGCGAGATCGTCAAGGGCTCGGTGCTGCTGGGCGCGCTGCGCGTGCGCCAGGACATGCTGATCTTCGAGGGCCTGGTCGGCGCGCACCACAATGGAACCGGAGGTCCGAACGATCCCGTCCAGGTGTCGCTCGCCCGCCTCCGCCAGCTCTCGGCACATGAGGTCGGCCACTCGATCGGCTTTGCGCACAACTTCGCCGGCTCGACCCAGGACCGGGCCAGCGTCATGGACTATCCGGCCCCGCGGGTGCTGCTGAAGGACGGCCGCATCGACCTCTCGGACGCCTACGGCGTGGACATCGGCGGCTGGGACAAGTTCACCGTCGACTGGCTCTATGGCGAGGACGGCCTGCCGGCGCTGCGCAAGGTCAAGGCCTCGGTCGACCAGGGCCAGCGCTACGTCACCGACGTCGACGCCCGCCCGCTCGGGACCGCCCAGCCGTGGGGCAGCCTGTGGGACGACGGCCCCGATCCGGCCGCCGAGCTCATCCGCATGATGGAGGTGCGCCGTGTCGCGCTCAGCCAATTCGGCCTCGGCGCGCTGAAGCCCGGCGAGCCGGTGGCCAATCTCAAGCGCAAGTACGTCCCGATCTACCTGCTGCACCGCTACCAGCTCGAGGCGGCCAGCAAGCTCGTCGGCGGCGTCGACTTCGCCTACGCGGTGATCGGCGACGGTCGCGAAAGCTCGCCGCCGGTCCCCGCCGCCCAGCAGCGCGCGGCGCTGTCGGCCCTGCTGGCCACCCTCGACCCGAAGGAGCTCGACACGCCCGAGACCCTGACGGCGATGCTGTCCTCGGCGCAGTCGGGCGACCCGGACCGCCAGTACGTGATCGAGGTGTTCGCCACCGCCGGCGGCCCGGTGTTCGACCCGCTGGTCGCGGCCGAGGTCGCCGCCGGCCTGACGCTCGACAACCTGCTGGCCACCGACCGCCTGGCCCGTCTGGTCGACCAGCAGCGCCGCGATCCGAGCCAACTCGGCGTCGGGGAAATGCTGGACCAGTTGATCGACGCCGCGTTCACGCCGGCGCCCGGCCGGCTGGGCGAGATTTCCCGGCGGGTGCAGACCCGGCTGGTGCTGAACCTCGCCAATGCGGCGCGCGACCCCAAGGTCTCGCCGGCCGTCGGCTCGGCGATCGGCGCGCGCCTGGCGAGCCTGCCAGCGCGGCTCAAGGGCGGCGCCGACGCCGCCGACCGCGCCCACCGCCAGCGCCTGATCGCGCTACTCGGCGACCCGACGCTGCTGGCCGAGCTGTCGGAACCGAAGTTGAAGCCGCAGACCCCGCCCGGCATGCCGATCGGCGACGGGGATTTCGGGGGGCGGGAGTAGAGCAAACACCGCTCACCCCGGCGAAAGCCGGGGCCCAAGCGGTGCTTCAACCACCTGGGCGCTTTGACCGTCTTGCTCAGCTTGGGTCCCGGCTTTCGCCGGGATGAGCGGACATCAAGCCGCCGCCAGTTCCCCGGCCAACGCCTGCTCGATCAAGGCGATGGTCCGCTCCAGGCCGAAGATCGCCGCGAACGAGCCGAAGCGCGGCCCTTGGCTCTGGCCCAGCAGCACTTCGTACAGGGCCTGGAACCAGGCGCGCAGCGGCTCGAACCCGGCGGTCTTGCCGACCTCGAACACCTCGTTCTGGATGGTCTCGGCGTCGGCGTCGGCCGGCAGCGCCTTGAAGCGGGCCAGCAGGTCCTCCATCGCCGCGCGCTCCTTGTCGTCGGGCGCGCGGAACTTCTTCGAGGGCTTCACGAAGTCCTCGTAGTAGTTGATCGCATAGCCGATCAGCCGGTCCAGCATCGGCTCGGTTTCGGCCGAGGCGCCCGGCATGTAGCGGCTGACGAAGCCCCAGAGGATGTCCTTGGTCGAAGCGTCGGCCGCCGACACCAGGTTCAGCAGCAGCGAGAATGACAGCGGCGAGCCCTTCTCCGGCGGCGCGCCCCGGTGGACGTGCCAGGCCGGGTTGTCGATCGCCGTGCCATTGCTGGTCGCGCGCGCCTTGTTGAACGCCTCCAGCTGCTGGAGGTACTCGTCGGTCGCCTTCGGGATTACGTCGAAATAGAGCCGCTTGGCCGACTTCGGCGACTGGTACATGTAGTAGGCGAGGCTCTCGGGCGCGCCGTAGCGCAGCCATTCCTCCATGGTCAGGCCGTTGCCCTTGGACTTGGAGATCTTCTGGTTGTTCTCGTCCATGAACAGCTCGAAGTGGAAGGCCTCCGGCGGGGTCCCGCCCAGCACCTTCACCAGCTTGTTCGAGACCCGCACGGAATCGACCAGGTCCTTGCCCGAGGCTTCGAAATCGACGCCCAGCGCGTACCAGCGCGCGGCCCAGTCGGGACGCCACTGCAGCTTCACGTGGCCGCCGGTGACCGGGACCTCGGTCAGCGTCCCGTCCTCGTCGGCGAAGGTGATGGTGCCCTTCTCGACATCGCGGCTCACCGTCGGCGCCTGCAGCACCCGGCCCGACTTCGGGCTGACCGGCAGGAACGGCGAATAGGTCGCGCGGCGCTCTTCGCCGAGCGTCGGCAGCATCACGCCCTGCACCGCGTCGAAGCGGGCCAAGATCTTCAGCAGCACCTCGTCGAACCGGCCGGACTTGTAGGTCTGCGTGGACGACATGAATTCATAGTCGAAGCCGAAGCCGTCGAGGAAGGCGCGCAGGCGGGCGTTGTTGTGGGCCGCGAAGCTCTCGTACTCGCCGAACGGGTCGCGCACGGCCGAGACCGGCTTGTCGCGGTCCTCTTCCAGCATCTCGCGGTTGGGCACGTTGTCCGGGATCTTCCGCAGGCCGTCCATGTCGTCGGAGAACACGATCAGCTTGGTCGGGATGGCGTCCTCGGTCAGGGCGCGGAACGCCGTGCGCACCATGGTCGGGCGCGCCGCTTCACCGAACGTGCCCATGTGCGGCAGGCCCGAGGCCCCGAACCCGCACTGGAACACCACCGGCTGCGCCAGCGCCGGGAAGCTGCTCACCGCCTCGTCGGCCTTGCCCTGGGCGATCAGGTTGGCGGCCAGGTCCCGCTCGGCGTCCGACAGGCGAAGTTTGAGCGTCCGATCCAGCAGAATGCGGGCCTGTTCGAAGGGCCAGCTTTTCGCTTCGCGCGCCTGGGCAGAGAGGCCGCGCAGGGAGGGGTTCTGGATCGAGGTGTCGGACATCTGCGCGGCCTAACGCCAGTACGCCCTCGCCTCAAGCAGACTTTTGCGCTCATCATCGTCGCGGAGCTGTCACGGAACCGGCGCAAAAGCCCGGCCAGTCGCTCTTTCGGGGGAAGTTTCCATGCTCACGCGCCGCCTCGCGCTAACCCTGGCCGCCGCGCTCGCGCTGGCCGGCTGCAGCCAGAAGCAAGAGACCAAGGCGCCGCCCCAGGTGATCAACTTCTCGATCATGTCGACCGAGGGCCGCCAAACCCAGATGGACGACTGGGGTCCGTTCCTGGCCGACATGGAGAAGTCGGTTGGCGTGCCGGTGAAGCCGTTCTTCGGCACCAACTACACCTCGCTGATCGAGGCGATGCGCTTCAAGCAGACCGATGTCGGCTGGTTCACCAACCATTCGGGCCTGGAGGCCGTGCGCCGCGCCAACGGCGAGGTCTTCGCCCGCACGGTCAAGCCGAACGGCCCCGACGGCTACCAGGCGGTGATCGTGGTCAAGAAGGGCTCGGGGATCACCCTCGACCGGCTGCTGAAATGCGACCACACGCTGAACTTCGGCATGGGCGACGCCAAGTCGACCTCTGGAACCCTGGCGCCGATGACCTATCTGTTCGCGCCCAAAGGGATCGACCCCAACGCCTGCTTCAAGACCGTCCGCTCGGCCAACCACGAGGCCAACCTGTTCTCGGTCGCCCAGGGCCTGCTCGACGCGGCGACCAACAACACCGCCTCGATTGAGCGCATGGAGATGCTGGGCACGGACCTGGCCAAGAAGACCATGGCCAGCATCGACGTGATCTGGACCTCGCCGACCATTCCCGAAGACCCGATGGTCCGCCGCAAGGATCTCGACCCGACGCTGAAGGCCAAGATCGACGCTTTCATGTTCAGTTACGGAACCGGCGAGGGCCCCGAGGCCGAGCGCCAGCGCAAGGTGCTCGAACGCATCCAGACCAAGCCGTTCAAGCGCGCCGACAATTCGCACCTGTTGCCGGTCCGCGAGATGGAAGCGGCCGGCCAGCTGATCGTCGCCAAGCGCAAGGGCGATGCGGCCGCGACCGCCGCCGCCCAGGACGAGCTCGACAAGATCGCCGCCGAGAAGAAGGCCCTGCCGCCCGAGGCCTAGGGGAACCCAAGCGCCGCTTTCGCGTCCTCCCTACCTAGGCTGGTACGGAGGCGCATATGAATCTGGTGGTCGCAAAGCGGGCCTTGGGCCTGTTCTCCCTGGCGGTCGGCGTGGCCGCCGTCGCCGCGCCGCGCCAGGTGACGCGGTTTCTCGGCCTCAAGTTCGACGACCAGGCGATGAGCGCCTTCGGCGCGCGCGAGATCGCTTCGGGCGCCGGCCTGCTTTCGCCGGTGCCGCCCGGCCCGTGGTTCTGGATGCGGGCCGGCGGCGACCTCATGGACCTCGCCGCGCTCGGCCGCGCCATCGGCCGCGACAACCCACGCCGCAAGATCGCCTATGTCGCGTTCGGCGCGGTCGCCGCGGTGGCCGTGGTCGATATCGCCATCGCCATCCACACGGCCCGCAACCGCCGCGACGATCACGAGGCGGCGGCCTAACAGATCTCAATTCCTCCCCTTCTGGGGGAGGTGGATCGATGCGCAGCATCGAGACGGAGGGGGCCTGCTGAGTCAGCAATCCCCCTCAGTCAGCCATCCGGCTGACAGCTCCCCCAGAGGGGGAGCAACTAAGCGGTTCAGCCGCCTACGCCCCGCTCAGCAGGAAGTGCCCGCGCAGGGCGGCGGCGGGCTTGTCGCGCGCCTCCTGCCAGGCCTCGACATGGACGTTGGCGATCTGGCGGCCGACCTTCCGCACGTCGGCGCGGGCGTACATGGTCATCGCCTTGCCGGGCCGCAGGTACTCGATGGTGATGTCGATGGTCTTGTGGACCTTGGCGCTGGGGGCGATCACCGACAGCTGGGCCAGCGCTGTCATTTCCATGAACGCCCCGATCACCCCGCCGTGCAGGGCCGGCAGCACCACGTTGCCGATCAGGTGCGGCGCGAACGGCAGGATGGCGGTCATCTCGTCGCCGGCCAGTTCGGCCCGCATGCCGAGGAACCGGACGTACGGGACCCGGCCGAGAAACTCTTCGAGACGTTGGGCGGCGGCCTGCTGGGTCATGGCGCGGCCCGTTTCAGGATGAAGGCGGCCTGGGCCGTGGCGATCGGATCTTCCGGATCGGCGTCGAAGGCGTGGGCGCGCACGAAGGCGATGTTGCGGGTGAGCTTGTAGCAGTGGGCGTCGGCGATGATGTCGGCGCGCGGGGCGGCCGGGCGCATGTAGTCGATGCGCAGGTCCAGGGTCGCCGTGGACAGAAATCCGCCTTCCAGCGATCGGGAGGTCACGGCCAGGCCGCAGACATGATCGAGAAGCGCGGTGATCACTCCGCCCGCGATGACGCCGGTGTCGGGATCGCCGACCAGCTCTTCGCGCCAGGGAGTGAGAATGGAGCCGCGCTGGGGCTCTACGGAAAGCAGCTTGAAGCCGAGGGCGGAGGCCTGCGGCACGGTCTCAACCATGCGCCGGGCCGCATCGCGAAGGGCCTCCGGGGTAATCGTCATCCCCGTTCTTTGAGGCGCCTCCGCCTATCGGTCAACGTGACGGCAGGTCAACTTCGCACCTGCCGATTAAGCGACGCCGGCGGCCTTGGTCAGGATCGCGACGGCGATGGCCATCAGCGGGGTGGCGGCGAGAACGAGGTTGGCGAAGCCGTTGAAAGCGTAAGAGTTGCGCATGGTGTTGTCCCTCTGGTCTGGTGTGGTCCGCGATGTCCGCGTCCCGATGAGAGAGGTATAGGCAACGACTTCGACGAATACTCGTTAAGTCTTGGTCATGACGCCGATTTCACAATATGAATACTGTGTAATGTTCCTCCGGCCCGCCGCCACCCCATATCCCCAGGCATGATCCGGCCCGAAAGCCTGCTGTGCCCCAAGCCCGAGGGGCTGTACTGCGCGCCCGGCGACTTCTTCGTCGATCCGGTGGCCCCGGTGGCGCGCGCGGTGATCACCCACGGCCATGCCGACCACGCCCGCGCCGGCCACGGCACGGTCATCGCCACGCCGCAGACCCTGGCGATCATGGCCGAGCGCTACGGCGCCGATTTCGCCGGCTCGGTGCAGCCCGTCCCCTATGGCCAGAGCGTCAGCCGCGACGGGGTGCAGGTGACGCTGGTCCCGGCCGGCCACGTGCTCGGCTCGGCCCAGGCCGTCGTCGCCTGGAAGGGCCTGACCATGGTGGTCTCCGGCGACTACAAGCGCCGCCGCGACCCGACCTGTCCGCCGTTCGAGCCGGTCCCCTGCGACGTGTTCATCTCCGAGGCCACCTTCGGCCTGCCGGTGTTCCGCCATCCCGACGACGCCCACGAGATCGCCAAGCTGCTGCGCTCGGTGCAGCAGTTCCCCGAGCGCGCCCACATGGTCGGCGCCTATGCGCTCGGCAAAGCCCAGCGGATCATCCGACTGCTGCGCGAGGCCGGCTGGGACCAGACCATCTACGTCCACGGCGCGCTCGACCGGCTGAACCATCTCTACGAGCGCCACGGCGTGCCGCTGGGCCCGCTGGCCCCGGCCACCTCGGACGCCAAGCAAGACTTCGCCGGCCAGATCATCGTCGCCCCGCCCGGCGCCCTGGCCGACCGCTGGTCGCGCCGGTTTCCCGACCCGGTCACGGCCTTCGCCTCGGGCTGGATGCAGGTCCGCGCGCGGGCCCGCCAGCGCGGCGTCGAGCTGCCGCTGGTGATCTCCGACCATGCCGACTGGGACGAGTTGACCGCCACCGTCGACGAGCTGCGTCCCGGCGAGCTCTGGATCACCCACGGCCGCGAAGAAGCGCTGATGCGCTGGGCCGATCTGCACGGGATCAAGGCCCGCGCCCTGGCCCTGGTCGGCTACGAGGACGAGACCGAGGACTAGCGCTGCGCGCATTTCCGCACCGATGGTTGTGAAGGCCGCTTGCCGGAGATCACAGATCCGTTACCGTCGGGGGCGACATCTCGATGGAGCGGCGCATGCGATCGACGATCGGACTCGGACTGGCTCTCGTCCTGCTCGCTGGCTGCGGCAAACCCTCGGAACCCAAGCATTACGAAGATCTGGCAGCCGACGCAGCAGCAGCAGCGCCACAGGCGCTCGAAAGGCCAGCGACGCCAAGCGTCCCGGCCGGCGCGCCCATGCTCGCCTATTCCTACGGCTATGGCCTGCAAGCCTCGCCCAAGGGCGTCCGCACGCTCATCGCAAAGCACGAAGCCGCCTGCGCCAAAGCCGGTCCCACGCTCTGTCAGGTCACCGGGTCGTCGGTGAGCGAGCGCGGCCAGGATCAGTTGTCGGCCGAGCTCACCCTGCGCGCCGCGCCGCCCTGGCTGTCCCAGTTCCGCCAGGGACTGAGCGCCGACGCCAAGGACGCCGGCGGACGGGTCGTGCGCTCTGAGGTTTCCTCCGAGGACCTCTCGCGCCAGATCGTCGACACCGAGGCGATGCTCCGCGCCAAGATCACGCTGCGCGACCGACTTCAGGCCCTGCTCGCCTCTCGGCCGGGCAAGCTCGCCGACCTCGTCGAACTTGAGCGCGAACTCTCCAAGGTCCAGGGCGAACTCGACGCCGCGCAGTCGGAACTGGCCATGATGCGCCAGCGGGTGGCGACCTCGGACGTGACGATCCGCTACGAATCCGGCGGCGTGCTGGCGCCCCAGGGCGTCTGGTCTCCGATCGGCAAGGCGCTCAGCGACTTCCTCGGCATCCTCGCGGCCACCATCGCGCTGCTGATCAACGTCGTCGCCTGGACCCTGCCCTGGCTGCTGCTGGGCGGTCTGCTGCTCTGGGTGCTGCGCAAGCGGCTGAAGTGGCCCTGGCGGCGCAAGCGCGCCTGAGGCCAAGCTCGGCGTCGCGCGTTAAGCTGATCCCATGCGCGCCTTCGCCGAGCTCCTCGACCGCCTGTCGCTGACCGCCTCGCGGAACGCCAAGCTCGTCCTGCTGCGCGACCACTTCGCCAATGCGCCCGATCCCGACCGGGGTTGGGCGCTCGCCGCCCTGACCGGCGACCTGACCTTCGACGCCGCCAAGCCGGCCTTCATCCGCAAGGCGGTCGAGGCGCGGATGGATCCGGTGCTGTTCGGTTGGTCCTACGACTATGTCGGCGACCTGGCCGAGACCGTCGCCCTGGTGTGGCCCGCCCGCCCCGGCGCCAACCGCGAGCCCGAGCTGTCGGAAGTGGTCGACGCCCTGCGCGGCGCCTCCCGCGCCGAGGTCCAGCGGCTGATCGAGGGCTGGCTCGACGCCCTCGACGCCACCGGCCGCTGGGCGCTGCTCAAGCTGATGACCGGCGGCCTGCGGATCGGCGTCTCCGCCCGCCTCGCCAAGACCGCCGTCGCCGCCATGGGCCCCGTCGAGGTCGCCGAGGTCGAGGAGGTCTGGCACGCGCTGACCCCGCCCTACGACGACCTGTTCGCCTGGCTGGAGGGGCGCTCTGAGCGCCCCACCGCCGACGCTCCCGGCCGCTTCCGGCCGGTGATGCTGGCCCAGGCGATCGACGAGGCGGTCGACTTCGGCAAGCTCGACCCCGACGACTATGCCGCCGAATGGAAGTGGGACGGCATCCGCGTCCAGGCGGTCAGCGAGGGCGGCGTGCGTCGGCTCTACACCCGCACCGGCGACGACATCTCGCGCACCTTTCCAGACGTGATCGCGGCGCTGGACTTCGAGGGCGCGCTGGACGGCGAACTGCTGGTCCTGCGCGAAGACGGCGGCATGGCCAGCTTCGCCGACCTGCAGCAGCGGCTGAACCGCAAGAGCGTCACCGACAAGATGCTGGCCGACTTCCCGGCCGGCGTCCGCGCCTACGACCTGCTCTCGGACGGCGGCGAGGACGTCCGCGCCCTGCCGTTCGCTGAGCGCCGCGCCCGGCTGGAGGCCTTCGTCGGCGGCCTCGCGACCCGCCGCATCGACCTCTCGCCGATCCAGCCGTTCGCGACCTGGGAGGAGCTCGCGGACCTGCGCCGACAGCCGCCGCCGGGCGACCCGACCCTCGCCGAGGGCCTGATGCTCAAGCGCTGGGACAGCGTCTACGAGGCCGGCCGCCCGAAGGGCCCTTGGTTCAAGTGGAAGCGCGACCCGTTCCTGATCGACGCGGTGCTGATGTACGCCCAGCGCGGCCACGGCAAGCGCTCGAGCTTCTACTCCGACTACACCTTCGGGGTCTGGACGCAGGCGGTCGACGGCTCGCGCATCCTGACCCCGGTCGGCAAGGCCTATTTCGGCTTCACCGACGAGGAGCTGAAGGAGATCGACAAGTACGTCCGCGACCACACCGTCGACCGCTACGGCCCGGTCCGCGCCGTCCGCGCCGACGTCCGCCAGGGCCTGGTGTTCGAGGTCGCCTTCGAAGGCCTGCAGCGCTCGACCCGCCACAAGTCCGGCGTCGCCATGCGCTTCCCGCGCATCAGCCGCATCCGCTGGGACAAGCCCGCCGGCGAGGCCGACGAACTGACCACCCTGGAGCGGATGCTGGAGCAGATGGAGGGGCGTCCCTAGTTGCTCCCCTGCTGGGGGAGCTGTCGGCCGCATGGCCGACTGAGGGGGACTTTGACTCAGCTGCTGGAGAGCAGTCCCCCCGTCTCGATGCTGTGCCTCGATCCACCTCCCCCAAGGGGGGAGGAATTAAACAGGACCTACCCCGCGAACCGCTTGAAGAAGCTGTCGTCCTTCCACTTCGGCGTCGCCGGCGCGTTGGCGATGTCGGTGATCAGCTGTCCCAGGAAGGCGTCGAATTTCACAGCTTCAGCCTTCTCGACCGGCTGGGCCAGGTCGTCGGCCAGGGCGTGATAGCGCTCGGCCCGCCAGGTCTTCTCGGTCGCCGCGCGGTCGGTGTCCGCCTTGAAGCCGAACTTGAACGACAGCGCCGGGATGCCGGCGCGGATGAAGCTGTACTGGTCCGAGCGGATGAACGAGTTGCGGTCCGGATAGGGGTCGGCGACCACCTCCAGGTTCGCAGCCTTGGCCGCCGCCTTGGCGGTGTCGCCCATCGTGCTCTCGTCGATGCCGTAGATCAGCACCGAGTCGAATTTCCAGAGCGGCAGCGCCATGTCCATGTTGAGGTTGGCGACCACCGAGGCCGGCGGCACGCTAGGCTTGCCGGCGAAATACTTCGAGCCCAGCAGCCCCTTCTCTTCGCCGGTGACCAGCACGAACAGCACCGAGCGCTTGGGCTTCACCTTCGCCGCGGCCATGTCGCGGGCGATCTCCAGCACCGAGGCGACCCCGGCGGCGTTGTCCAGCGCGCCGGCGAAGTAGGGCGCCCCGACCCCCGAAGTGTTCGGACCCAGATGGTCGAGGTGGGCGGTGACGACGACGTGCTCAGCCTTCAGCTTCGGATCCGATCCCGGCAGCTTGGCGACCACATTGGCCGAGGCGACCTGCCCCACCTCGGTGGCGACCTGCGCCTTCAGGTCCATGTTCAGCGCAAAGCCCTTGATCGGCTTGGCCGCGTCGGCCAGGGCGAGCACCTCGGCGAAGGTATGGCCCGACTTGGCGAACAGCTTCTCGGCCTCGGCCGGATTAAAGCTGGCGGAGAACGCCTCGCCGGTCAGTTCGCGCAGGTCCTCGTCGGCCGGATACATGCCCGGCTGGCCGGCGCTGGCCATCTGCCGCGTCCACGGCACGTCCATCGACTTGGGCGTCGGCAGGGCGATCAGCCCGACCGCGCCGGCCGCCCGGGCCGCGCGCCAGGTCTCCGAGCCGCGCGAGTGCGCCTTCAGCGCCGCCGAGATATCGCCCGGCCCGCCGTTCACATAGACCGCGATCTTGCCCTTCAGGTCCTGGCCGGCGAAGTCGTCATAGCCGACCTCGGGCAGGTGCAGGCCGTAGCCGATGAACACCAGCGGCGCCTGGATGGCCTTGGGCTGGGGAATGCGCGCGCCCAGCAGCAGGTCGGGGCCGATGCGCAGCGGCTGCTCCTGGCCGTCCACGACCAGCGCGGCGCTGGAGCCCTCGGTCAGCACCCGCTGCACGGTGAACTTCATCGGCTGCAGGTAGCCGTCGGTCCCGGCCGGCTTCAGCCCGAACGCCTGGAACTGCCCCGCCGCATAGGCCGCCGCCTTGTCGTAGCCCGGCGTCCCGGTCAGGCGACCCTCGAACTGCGGCCCGGCCAGGGTCTCGACGTGCGACCACCAGCGGGCGCCGTCGGCGTCGGCCGCCGCGGCGGGAAGCGCGCTGAGCGCGGCGATCACAAGGGCAAGGGGAAGGCGCATCGGTCTTGGGCCGCTCCGGTTGTTGGGGGGGAAGGCTCGACCATTCGCCGATCCGGCCCCCTGCGGCAAGTCGCCGACCGACAAGATCCGGCCCGCCCGGCGAGGTGGATCGACGCACGGCGGGCGAGACCCAGCACAGGCCAGCTCCCACACTAGCCACGAAGGAGCATCCGAAAGACGCCAGATCCCGACTTTCACCCCCTGGGCGGTTGCGCCCGCCGCCCCACTCCGCATAACTCCCCCGCAAAGCGTGAAAACAGGGAGTGCGCGGCGTGAGCGAAGGCGAAGTCTTTCCGGTTCCCAAGGCCTGGGCCGAGCGGACGCACATGGACGCGGCCGGCTACGAGGCCGCCGTGGCGCAGGTCGAGGCCGATCCGATCGGCTACTGGACCAAGGTCGCCGGGCGGCTCGACTGGAGCAAGCCGTTCACCCAGGTAAAGGACGTCTCGTTCAACAAGGACGACTTCCGCATCCGCTGGTACGCCGACGGCGAACTGAACGTCTCGGTCAACTGCCTGGACCGCCACATCGCCACGCGCGGCGACCAGAAGGCGATCATCTGGGAAGGCGACGGCGGCGAGACCACGACCCTCACCTATCGCGAGCTGCTGGCCGAAACCTGCCGCATGGCCAACGTGCTCAAGGCCAAGGGCGTCAAGAAGGGCGACCGCGTCACCATCTACCTGCCGATGATCCCGCAGGCCGCGGTGGCCATGCTGGCCTGCGCCCGCATCGGCGCGGTGCACTCGGTGATCTTCGGCGGCTTCTCGCCCGACTCGATCGCCGGCCGCATCCAGGACTGCGACAGCCGCATCGTCATCACCGCCGACGAGGGCCTGCGCGGCGGCAAGACCGTGCCGCTGAAGCGTAACGTCGACGAGGCGCTGGCCTCGTGCCCGCAGGTCAAGGACGTCATCGTCGTGCGCCGCACCGGCGGCGACGTGCCGATGACCGACGGCCGCGACGCCTATTTCGGCGATCTGAAGAAAGACGTCGCCGACACCTGCGAGCCCGAGCCGATGAATGCGGAAGACCCGCTGTTCATCCTCTACACCTCCGGCTCGACCGGCAAACCCAAGGGCGTGCTGCACACCACCGGCGGCTACCTGACCTGGGCGGCTCACACCCACGAGCTGGTGTTCGACTATCGCCCCGGCGAAGTGTTCTGGTGCACGGCCGACGTGGGCTGGGTCACCGGCCACAGCTATGTCGTCTACGGCCCGCTGGCCAACGCCGCGACCAGCCTGATGTTCGAGGGCGTGCCGAACTACCCGACCAACTCCCGCTTCTGGGAGGTGATCGACAAGCACCAGGTCGAGATCTTCTACACCGCCCCCACCGCCATCCGCGCCCTGATGCGCGACGGCGACGAGCCGGTGACCCGGACCTCGCGCAAGTCGCTGCGCCTGCTGGGCACGGTCGGCGAGCCGATCAATCCGGAAGCTTGGCTCTGGTATCACCGCGTGGTCGGCGAGGGCCGCTGCCCGATCGTCGACACCTACTGGCAGACCGAGACCGGCGCCTGCCTGGCCTCGCCGCTGCCGGGGGCCCACGCCGCCAAGCCCGGCTCCTGCGCCAAGCCGCTGCCGGGCGTGAAATTCCAGCTGGTCGACGCCGAGGGCGCGGTGCTCGACGGCGCCACCTCCGGCAACCTCTGCATCACCGATAGCTGGCCGGGCCAGATGCGCACAGTCTACGGCGACCACCAGCGCTTCTTCGACACCTACTTCTCGACATATGCCGGAAAGTACTTCACCGGCGACGGCTGCCGCCGCGACGAGGACGGCTACTACTGGATCACCGGCCGGGTCGACGACGTCATCAACGTCTCGGGCCACCGCCTGGGCACCGCCGAGATCGAGAGCGCCCTGGTCGGCAACGAGCACGTCGCCGAGGCCGCGGTCGTCGGCTATCCGCACGACGTCAAGGGCCAGGGGGTCTACTGCTTCGTGACCCTGAAGGCCGACGTCGCGCCGACTGACATCCTGCAGGCCGAGCTCAAGGGCTGGGTCCGCCGCGAGATCGGTCCGTTCGCCGCGCCGGACGTCGTGCAGTTCGCGCCGGGCCTGCCCAAGACCCGCTCGGGCAAAATTATGCGCCGCATCCTGCGCAAGATCGCCGAGAACGACCTCGGCAACCTCGGCGACACCACCACCCTGGCCGATCCGGCCGTGGTCGACGACCTGGTCAAGAACCGTCACGGCTCCTGAGGCGTTAACCCCTCACGGGGAGAAGCTGCGCTGTGAGGGAACGCCATGCGGGCGCTTGCCGCCCTTGCCGTCGCCTTGGTCCTGGCCGGACCTGGGCCGGCTTGGGCTGACGCCGGCCCGAGCCGCGACGGCATTCGCGTCGAGGTGGTCGCCGATCCCGGCGGCGCTTCGGGGCAGATCCGCGGCAGCGTCGAGATCGACGCCCCGCCCGAGGCGGTCTGGAAGGTCGTGGTCGACTGCGACCTGGCGACGCGCATGGTCAAGCGCCTCAAGAGTTGCCGCATCCTGGAGCGCGACCCCGCCGGACGCTGGGACGTTCGCGAGCATGTCAGCCGCGCCGGGATCCTGCCCGCGGTGCGCAGCGTGTTCCGGTCCGAATACGACCCGCCGCACCGCATCCGCTTCTACCGCGAGGGCGGCCAGCTACAGGTCCTGAACGGCGAGTGGCGGCTGATCCCGCTCGACGGCGGCGCCCGCACCCGGGTGCTCTACGAGAGCCGCGCCTCGACCCCGTTCGCCATCCCCGCCCCCATCGCCCGCATGGCCCTGCGCCGCGACATCCCCGACGCCCTCGCCGCCCTCCGCCGTGAGGTGATGGCGCGGAAGTGATCAATTCCTCCCCGCTGGGGGAGGTGGATCGATGCGAAGCATCGAGACGGAGGGGGACTGCTCTCCAGCAGCTTCGGTCAAAGCCCCCCTCAGTCAGCCTCGGCTGACAGCTCCCCCAGAACGAGAGCATCTTTTGGCTTCTTGCTTCCCTGGCGGAGCGCTAATCCACCCCCATGTCCTTCGACCTGCCGCCCCAGCTCCGCCTCGCCGCCGACCGCCTGATGGAGGGCGTCTCGCGCAAGGACATGGCGCAGCGGGCAGGCGCGATCTCGGCCCGCTACCGGGCCGGCGGCGGCTCGGCGGCGGTGATCGCCTCTGAGGCCGACGCCACCGCCTATGTGCTGACCCGGCTGCCGGCGACCTACGCCGCCTGCGGCCGTGTGTTCGCCGAACTGTCCGACCGCGCCCCCGGCTTCGCCCCCGCCAGCCTGCTGGACGCCGGCGCCGGTCCCGGCGGAGCCGGGTGGGCGGCGCTGGAGACCTGGCCCGCGATCGCCCGCGCCAGCCTGCTCGACTCCAACCGCGCGTTTCTCGACATCGCCGCGACCCTGGCCGCGGACGCCCCGGCGCCGCTGCAGGCCGCCGAGCACCTCCGCGCCGACCTCACCGCCCCGGGCGACTGGCCCAGCGCCGACCTTGTGGTCGCCAGCTACGCCCTGGCCGAGATCCCGGAAGCCAAGCAGGCCGCCACCATCGCCGCGCTGTGGGCCTCGACCCTCGGCGTCCTGGCGATCGTCGAGCCCGGCACCCCCGCCGGCTGGCAGCGCATCCTCGCGGCCCGCGCGACCCTGATCGAGGCCGGCGCGGCGATCCTCGCCCCCTGCCCGCACCAGGCGCCGTGCCCGCTTTCCGCCCCCGACTGGTGCCACTTCAGCCAACGCTTGGCGCGCTCGCGCGACCACCGCCTGGCCAAGGGGGCCGAGACGCCGTTCGAAGACGAGAAGTTCATCTACCTGCTGGCCGCCCGCCCCGGCGTCGCGGCCGAACAGCCGACGCCCCGCGTGCTCGCCCCGCCGCGCGCCGGCAAGCCGGGGATCGAGCTCAAGCTCTGCACGCCGCAGGGAACCGCCGAGCTTCGCTTCGCCGCCAAGCGCGACAAGCCAGCCTACTCGGTCGCCCGCCGGCTCGACTGGGGCGACGCGCTCCCCGCCGACTGAAACATTTGTTTGAAGGCCCTGGCCTTACGGCGTTCGGCAGGCGACAACTTCCCTTCGGCCCATCCGCATTCAGGGCCGGCGCATTTCAAAAACGCAGGGAGGCCATATGCCCAAAAGCCGTGAGATCCACCTCGTCGCCCGCCCGAACGGCATGCCCGCCCAGGGCGACTTCGCGCTGATCGAGACACAAGTCGCCGACGCCGCCGACGGCGAGGTGCTGGTCGAGAACCTCTACATGTCGGTCGACCCGGCCATGCGTCCGCGCCTGACCGCCGGCCAGGACCTGAACGTGGCGATGATGGGCGGCGCGCTGGGCCGCGTCGTGCAGTCCAAGAATCCCGACTTCGCGGTCGGCGACCTGGTCTCCAACCGCAACGGCTTCCGGGAGTTCTTCACGTCCGACGGCAAGGGCCTGACCAAGCTCGCCGCCGATCCCGACCTGTCGCTCACCGTCCACATGCATGCGCTCGGCATGACCGGCTTCACCGCCTATGGCGGCCTGCTGCACATCGGCGCGCTGAAGGACGGCGAGCAGGTGTTCGTCTCCACCGCCGCCGGCGCGGTCGGCTCGGTCGCCGCCCAGATCGCCAAGATCAAGGGCTGCTACGTGGTCGGCTCGACCGGCGCGGCCGACAAGGCCGCCTGGCTGAAGGACGAGGTCGGGCTCGACGCGGTGATCAACTACAAGGAAACCCCGATCCGCAAGGCGCTCGAAGAGGCCACGCCGAAGGGCATCGACGTCTACTTCGACAATGTCGGCGGCGATCATCTCGAGGCCGCCCTGCGCCGCATCAACACCCTCGGCCGGATCCCGGTCTGCGGCTTCATCTCCGGCTACAACTCCGGCCACTCCAGCGTCTCGAACCTGTCGAACATCATCTACGCCCGGGTGATGCTGCGCGGCTTCGTCGGCACCGACTTCATGCACCTCTATGGCGACTTCCAGCGCGACATGGCCGGCTGGCTGAAGGAGGGCAAGGTCAAGTACCAGGAGACCATCCTCGACGGCATCGCCAACGCCCCCAGCGCGCTCATCGGCCTGATGGAAGGCAAGAACTCCGGCAAGATGCTGGTCAAGCTGGCGGAGTAGACGCCCAAGATCCTCCCCCACTGGGGGAGGTGGATCGGCGCAACGCGCCGAGACGGAGGGGGACTTCTCTCAGTTCGGTCAAAGTCCCCCTCAGTCAGCCATACTGGCTGACAGCTCCCCCAGCGGGGGAGCAACCGGGCCTGACATGACAATCCCGTAAGCTTCCCAACCTCGAGGCGGGTGCTAGGGTCGGCGCTCGCCAATCGGGAAGTCCGTATGCTTCGTCACGCCGCCCTTGCGTTCACCCTCTGCCTGGGCCTCGCCCTTCCCGCATATGCGGCCGACGCCGTTCCGCCCATCGCCTACAAGGAGCGCACGCTTGCCAACGGCATGAAGGTGTTCTCCTCGGTCGACCGCACCACGCCGAACGTCACCGTCCAGGTCTGGTACGGCGTCGGCTCCAAGGACGATCCGGTCGGCCGCTCCGGCTTCGCGCACCTCTTCGAACACATGATGTTCAAGGCCACGCGCGACATGCCGTCGGAGACCATCGACCGCATGACCGAGGACGTCGGCGGCTTCAACAACGCCTCCACCTACGACGACTTCACCAACTACTACGAGGTCGTGCCGGCCAATCACCTGCAGCGCCTGCTGTGGGTCGAGGCCCAGCGCCTCGGCTCGCTGGTGGTCGACGAGGCGACCTTCAAGTCCGAGCGCGACGTCGTGAAGGAGGAGCTGCGCCAGTCGGTGCTGAGCCAGCCCTATGGCCGGCTGTTCTATCTCTACCTGCCGCAGGCCAGCTACCAGACCCACCCCTACAAGCGCCCCGGCATCGGTTCGATCGAGGAGCTGGACGCCGCCACCATCGACGACGTGCGCGCCTTCCACGCCGCCTACTACCGCCCCGACAACGCCGCCCTGATCGTGGTCGGCAACTTCGACCAGGCCGAGCTGGACGCCTGGGTCGACAAGTACTTCGGCGCCCTGAAGACCCCCGCCGCGCCGATCCAGCGCGTCACCGCGGTGGAGCCGCCGCGCACCGCGCCCGGCCTCTTCAAGGGCTACGGCCCCAACGTGCCGCTGCCGGCGATCCTGATGACCTGGCATGCGCCCGACGCCGCCAGCCCCGACGCCCCCGCGCTCAGCGTGCTCGACGCCATCCTCTCCAGCGGCAAGTCCTCGCGGCTCTACAACAGCCTGGTCTACGAGCAGCAGGTCGCCACCGAGGTGTTCTCCGACGCCTCCCTGCCCCAGCAGCCCGGCCTGGTGATGCTGGGCGCCATCCTCTCGGGCGGCAAGTCGATCGAGGACGGCCAGAAGGCGCTGCTCGCCGAGGTCGCCAAGCTGCGCGACGCCCCGCCCACTGAGGCCGAACTGGCCGAGGCCAAGAACGAGCTGATCGCCGGCAAGCTGCGCGAGCGCGAGACCATCGACGGCCGCGCCTACGCGCTCGGCTACGCCCTGCGCACCGCCGGCGACGCCGCCCTGGCCAACCGTGAGCTCGCCGAGCTCCAGGCCGTGACCGCCGCCGACGTGCAGCGCGTGGCGCAGAAGTACCTGACCGACGCCGGCCGCATGACCATCCTCTACCAGCCCGAGAGCGCCCGCCCGGCCGGCGAGAAGGACGCCTCGCCCAAGCCGCCGGTCGTCGCCTCGGCCAAGTACACGGGCCCGATCGTCGCCCTCGCCCCGGAAGGCCAGCGCCAGGCCCCGCCGCCCGTCGCCGCGCCGGTCGAACCGGTGCTGCCCAAGCCGGCCGAAAAGACCCTGGCCAACGGCCTGCGGGTCATCGTCGCCAAGTCCTCCGACCTGCCGCTGGTCTCGGCCGCGCTGACCGTGCGCGCCGGCGCCTGGGCCGATCCGCAAGGCTTGGCCGGGGCTATGGGCATGACCGCCGGCATGCTGACCGAGGGCACCAAGACCCGCGGCGCCCAGGAGATCGCCAGCCAAACCGAGGCGCTGGGCGCGGTGCTGTCGTCCGGCGGCGGCCAGGAGTCCTCGTCCGTCAGCCTCAACGTGATGCCCGAAAAGCTGCCCGCCGCCATGGCGATCATGGCCGACGTGGCGAAGAACCCGGCCTTCGCGGCCGAGGAGCTGGAGCGCCAGCGCGTCCAGGCGCTCGACGGCCTCTCGGTCGCCTACCAGTCGCCGGGCCAGTTGGCCGGTTTCGCCGCTTCGCCGGTGATCTTCTCGGGCACCAGCTTCGGCCACGTCGCCTCGGGCACCCCGGCCTCGCTGGCCAAGCTCAAGACCGAGGACCTCGCCAAGCTGCACGGCCAGTACTTCCGGCCCGACAACGCCATCCTGGTGCTGACCGGCGACATCACCCCCGAGCAGGGCTTCAAGCTGGCCGAAGGCGCGTTCGGCGACTGGAAGGCGCCGGCCGGCCCCGCGCCCGCCCGGGCCGACGTCGCCCCCAAGGCCGCGCCCCGCGCGGTCGCCATCGACCTGCCGGGCACCGGCCAGGCGGCGGTCACCGTCGCCAAGGCCGCGATCTCGCGCGGCGATCCGGCCTACTATCCGGGCGTGGTCGCCAACTCGGTGCTCGGCGGCGGCTATTCGGCCCGCCTCAACCAGGAGATCCGCATCAAGCGCGGCCTATCCTACGGCGCCAATTCGCGGCTCTCGGCCATGCGCACCACCGGCCTGTTCCGCGCCAGCGCCCAGACCAAGAACGAATCCGCCCCGCAGGTGCTCGACCTGATGCTGGGCGAGCTCAAGCGCCTGGCCGACGCGCCCACCAGCGCCGACGAACTCAAGGCCCGCAAGTCGGTGCTGGTCGGCGGCTTCGGCCGTGAACTGGCCACCACCGACGGCCTGGCCGGCATCCTCGGAAACCTCGCGCTCTACGACCTGCCGCTCAGCGAAGTCGCCGACTACACCGGCAAGGTCGAGGCGGTCTCGGCCGGCGAGGTCCAGACCTTCGCCGCCAGGAACCTCGCCCCCGACACCGTCAGCGTCATCGTCGCCGGCGACGCCAAGGCCTTCGAGACCGGCCTCAAGCAGCGCCGCCCGAACCTGGAGCTGGTCCCGGCCAAGGACATCGACCTCGATGCGGTGAGCTTGCGGAAGTGATGCGACTGCAGATGCTCCCCCTCTGGGGGAGCTGTCGGCCGACAGGCTGACTGAGGGGGACTTTGACTCTCCTGCATTGAGAGCAGTCCCCCTCCGTCTCGGCGCTGTGCGCCGAGCCACCTCCCCCAAGAGGGGGAGGATCTGAGTGAAACCCTAAGCCCCGCGCGCCCACTTCGTCAGGTCGCGCTCGCGGCCCATCAGCGCCAGGCCCGAGGCGATCGACTCCAGTTCCGAACCGCTCTCGATCTTCGCCGCGTCGAACCGCCGGTAGAAGATGTCGCGCACCGCCGGCACTAGCGACGAGCCGCCGGTCAGGAACACCCGGTCGATGCTCCCCGCGTTAAGACCCGCGTCGCCCATCGCCCGGTCGACCGCGTCCTCGATCAGGTGCAGTTCCGGCGCGATCCAGTCCTCGAACTCGGCCCGTTCGACCGGGCGGCTGATGTCGATGCTGCCGGCCGCGAACTGGAACTGCGCGGTCTGCTGCGACGACAGCGCCTCCTTCAGCGCCGACACCGAGCGGTAGAGCCGGTAGCCGTAGTTCTCGTCCAGCACCTCAACCAGCCGCTCGATCTTCTCGGGCTCGACCGCCTCGCGGACCAGCTTTCGGATCTCGCGCATGTCGCGGCTGGCCCGCATCAGCGCCAGCTGGTCCCAGCGCGCGAAGGTCGAATAGTAGCGGTTCGGCACCGGCAGGATCTTGCCGAACGACTTGTAGCTCGAGCCCTTGCCCAGCTCCGGCGAGACCAGATTGTCGATGATCCGGTAGTCGAAGGCGTCGCCCGCCACCCCGACCCCGGCCCGGCCCAGCGGCGTCGAGCGGATCTCGCCGTTCTCGCGGCTGAAGCGGATGATCGAGAAGTCGCTGGTGCCGCCGCCAAAGTCGCCGACCAGCACGGTGGCGTCCTGCTGCAGTTCGCGGGCGAAGAAGAACGCCGCCCCGACCGGCTCGTAGGAATAGAGGATCTCCTCGAACCCGAGCCGCCGGAACGCGGTCTCGTAGCGGGCCAGCGCCAGCTCCTCGTTCGGCGCGCCGCCGGCGAAGGTGACCGGCCGCCCGACGATCACCCGCTTGGGCAGCTCGGCCAGGTCCTCGCCGGCGTGCTCGCGCAGCTTCAGCAGGAAGGCCGAGAGCAGGTCCTCGAACTGGTAGCGGCGGCCGATGATCTGGGTCTCGGTGAAGCTCTCCGAGGCCGCGAAGCTCTTGAACGACTGGATGAACCGCGTCTCCAGCGGGTCTTCCACATAGGCCTCGATGGCCCACGGCCCGGCCTCGACCTCGCGGTCGTTGGGCAGGTCCGGCGGGGCGTAGAACGACAGCGCCGAACGGAAGGCGAAGATTTCCCTTTCCGGCGCAGGGAACTTGACCAGATGCGCCGGCCCGTCGGCCCCTGCGAGCGCGACGACCGTGTTGGTCGTGCCGAAATCGATGCCGATGCTGAGACCGGTCATGGGTCGCGCTCCTTGTTGGTTCGGGGTGGGACGGCCAAGCCGCCCGCACCCCGAGGAGCGGACGGCTGGTTAGTTCAGGCTGTTGAGCGCGAGGCTCACGCTTGCGCCTCGATGGCGTCCTGCTCGTAGGCGGCCAGGGTCGCCATCTGCAGAACGCGGGAGACCGAGGCCGAGAGCGGGGCGATCTGCACCGACTTCGACAGGCCCAGCAGCAGCGGCCCGATCACCGTGGCGCCGCCGAGCGACTGCACCAGCTGGGTCGAGATCGCCGCCGAGTGGATGGCCGGCATGATCAGCACGTTGGCCGGGCCGGTCAGGCGCATGAACGGATAGTTGACCCGCTTGCTGGGGTCGAGCGCCAGCTCCGGCGGCATTTCGCCTTCGTACTCGAAGTCGACGTCCATCATGTCGAGGATCGACACCGCGTCGCGCACCTTCTCGGAGCGCACGCCCATCGGGTTGCCGAAGGTCGAGTAGGACATGAATGCCACGCGCGGCACATAGCCCAGCGACTTGACCGTGCGGGCCGCCTCGCAGGCGATCTCCACCAGCTCCTCGGCCTCCGGCATCTCGGTGACGTTGGTGTCGGCGATGAACAGGGTGTGGCCCTTGGCCAGCACCACGCTCATGCCCATGATCCGCCCGTCCGGAGCCGGGTCGATCACCCGCAGCACCTCTTCCAGCACCTGGTCGTAGGACCGGGTCACGCCGGTGACCATGCCGTCGGCATAGCCCAGCGCCACCATCGAGGCGGCGAACGAGTTGCGGTCCTGGTTGATCAGGCGCTGCACGTCGCGCTTCAGGTAGCCCTGGCGCGACAGCCGCTCGTAGAGGAAGTCCACGAACTCGGGGTTATGGCGCGAGACGCGGGCGTTGATGATCTCGAGCTTGGTCTCGGCCGGGTCCAGCCCGACCTCGATCATGTTCTCCTTCACCAGCTCGTCGCGGCCGACCAGGATCGCGTGACCCAGGCCTGCGGCTTCGAACGCGTGCGCCGCGCGGATCACCGTCGGCTCCTCGCCTTCGGCGAAGACGATGCGCTTGTTCGGGGCCTTCAGCACCGCGCCCTGCAGCTTCTGCAGGAAGGCCGCGGTCGGGTCGAGGCGCTGGGCCAGCGAGTCCCGGTAGGCGTCCATGTCTTCGATCGGCTTGCGCGCCACGCCAGTGTCCATCGCCGCCTGGGCGACGAACGGCGGGATGTAGGACAGCAGCCGCGGATCGAACGGGGTCGGGATGATGTACTGCGGCCCGAACTTCAGCTGGGTGCCGTGATAGGCGGCGGCGACCTCGTCCGGCACGTCCTCGCGAGCCAGTTCGGCCAGCGCCCGGGCGCAGGCGATCTTCATTTCCATGTTCACGCGGCGGGCGCGCACGTCCATCGCGCCGCGGAAGATGTAGGGGAAGCCCAGGACGTTGTTGACCTGGTTGGGATAGTCCGAGCGGCCGGTGGCGACGATGGCGTCGGAGCGGACCGCGTAGACCTCTTCCGGGGTGATCTCCGGATCGGGGTTGGCCATGGCGAAGATGATCGGCTTGGGAGCCATCGCCTTGATCATGTCGGCGGTCAGCGCGCCCTTGACCGACAGGCCGATGAACACGTCGGCGCCGACCAGCGCCTCGCTGAGCGTGCGCGCGTCGGTCTCGGTGGCGTGCGCGCTCTTCCACTGGTTCATGTCGTTGGGTCGGCCGCGATAGATCACGCCCTTGGAGTCGCAGGCGATCGCGTTTTCCGGCGACACGCCCATGGCCTTGATCAGGTCGAGGGTGGCGATGCCCGCCGCCCCGGCGCCGTTCAGCACCACCTTGATCTTCGAGATGTCGCGGCCGGTGATGGCGCAGGCGTTGATCAGGCCGGCGGCCGAGATGATCGCGGTGCCGTGCTGGTCGTCGTGGAACACCGGGATGTCGAGCAGCTCCTGCAGCTCGGTCTCGATGCGGAAGCACTCGGGGGCCTTGATGTCCTCGAGATTGATGCCGCCGAAGGTCACGCCGATGTTCTTGACCACCGTGATGATCTCGTCGGGATCGGTGGCGCTGACTTCGATGTCGATGGAGTCGACGTCGGCGAAGCGCTTGAAGAGGACGCTCTTGCCCTCCATCACCGGCTTCGAGGCCAGGGCCCCGAGGTTGCCGAGCCCGAGGATCGCGGTGCCGTTCGAAATCACCGCCACCAGGTTGCCCTTGGAGGTGTAGTCGTAGGCGGTCTCGGGATCTTCCGCGATCTTGAGCACCGGTACGGCCACGCCCGGCGAATAGGCAAGCGACAGGTCCCGCTGGGTGGCCATCGGCTTGGTCGGCGCAATGGCGATCTTCCCGGGGGTCGGGTGCTTGTGGAAGCTCAGCGCTTCCTCGTCGGTGAAGGTGCGTTTCTCGGCGTCGCTCATAGGCGCGGCGTTTCCTCTTGGCCCCTAAGGGCCCGCTTGGACTGAAAGGGCGCCAACCTATAGAGCCGCAGCGCGGCCTGACAACCGCCGAACGCTGTCCTAGCTTGCTCCCGTTGCGGCGCCGTGGCGTTGTTGCCGCGTCTGCGAGCCGTCCGGAGACAGGAAGACGAGGGCCGTCTCGTCGAACCGGATGCGCCGCGAGGGCGCCCCTTCGACATGGAACAGGCCCTTGTCGTCGAGCGGGACCAGCACGCTCGGCGGCCGCCGGCCGACGACCAGCTGCAGCCGCCCGTCGACCACCTTGGCCTGGTACGGACCATAGGCGCCCTCGTAGCGGGCCAGCGCCTGGGCGGCGATGGGCGGCGGCGGCGACAGCGCCTCCAGGGCCCAGCGGTTCTCGGTCAGCACCGGTTCGCCGAGCGGCGCGGCGGCCAGCTTGGTGAGCGCCAATTGCTGAGCCTGATCAAGCGCCTGCGCCGCTGGAACCGCCGCGTCGGGCGTCACGCCGGTCCCTTCCCAGTTCTTGCCGGTGATCGGATTGATCGGCGTGCCCGACGAGATGAACACCGAGAGCCCGTCGCCCAGCGAGGCGCCGCCGCCGGGGTTGGCCCCGCCGGCCGAGGGCTCTCCGACCACGGTCGCCCGCTTGGCCGCCTGCAGGGTGTAGGCGAAGCTTTCGGCGGCCGACGCGGTGCGCCCGCTGGTCAGCACATAGAGCGGGACGTCCGTCCGCCGCTGGCCCTTGATCGGCACGCTCGGCGCCTCGTCGCTGTCGGGTTCGCCGCGGGTCTTGAAGGTGTTGTAAATCTTCGCCCCGTCCGGGACGAAATGGCCGATCAGGTAGCCGACCATGGCCGGCGAGCCGCCGCCGTTGTCGCGCAGGTCGAAGATCAGCGCATCGGTCCCGGCGACCAGAGCCAGGGCCGCGTCGGCCGCCTGCCGCGGGGCCTGGTCGCCGTCGGCCGCGAAATCGGCGAAGCCGCGCATGTCGATATAACCGATATTGCCCGGCAGCACCCTGACCGCCACGAAGCCGTAGCCGCCCCGCCGCGACAGGAACGGCGGCGGCCCGCTGGGCGCGCGCGCGACGGCCGCGCTCGCCGGAGCCGGCGGCGTCCAGTTGACCGCGAAGTGGCCGTCCTGCGGCCGCAGCCGCTCGGTCATCGCCGCGGCGAAGTCGCGCGGGTCGGTCAGCTTGTCGTAGGTCCCCTTGTTGGCCTCGGCGCGCAGCTCGGCGGCGATCTTGCCCGCCCGGGCCGGATCGTAGAATTGCGCGTCGATCGCCGCGGCCAGCGCCTCGACCTTGGCGCGCGGCGTGATCGGGGTCTGGGCCAGCGCCGCGCTGGCCGTCAGCGCGGCGCACAGGCTCATTGCGGTCAGCAGCTTCATCACTGGACTCTCCGGTTCGACGAACCTCGTCCAGCGCAAGCTAGGCTATTTTGCGGCGCGCCCTGACGCCTATTGCGCGGCCGCCTGGGCCAGGTCCCGGCGGCGGATGCGGGCCAGGGCCGACAGCGCCGCCGCCGCGAAGGCGCCCGACCGCTCGGCCGTCTGCTCGCTCTCGGCCGGGCCGCTGGCGGCCACCACCCCGTCGGCGCGCAGGCTCCAGCTCCAGCGCTCGCCGCCCTGTTCGATCACCACCTCATAGCCCTGCTCGACCATCTCGATCCTCCTCCGTGATGCACGTCGAGCATCGCCGCGCGCCGTGCAGCCGGGCCTGCGCAAGCCAAGGAGATTTTGTGCAGACGTTCAGGCCGCCCGCGGCAGGGTGGCGACGAACCGCGCGCCGGCCTCGCTCGCGATCAGCTCGATCGTCCCGCCATTGGCGGCCAGCAGCGAGCGGGCGATGGAGAGGCCCAGCCCCGTCCCGCCCTCCGCTCGGCGTGTGGTGAAGAACGGCTCGAACAGCCGCGCGGCGTCGGCCGCGCCGACCCCCGGCCCGTCGTCGGCCGCCTCGATCAGCACCTGGCCGCCGGCTGCGCGCAACACGATCATCGCCTGGCGCGCCCCGGCCTGGCGGCTGTTCTGCAACAGCACCCCGACCACCGCCTCGATGGTCGCCGCCGGGACCGCGACCGACGGCAGGCCCGGCGGAACCTGCGTCTCCACCTGAAAGCCGCCGCCGTTCATGGCGTCCGCGGCCCGCTGCACCGCCGTGCCGGCGTCGGTCGACAGCCCCGCCTCCGGCCGCGCCATGTCGGCCCGCGCCAGGTCCAGCAGCCGGGTGACCAGCTGCGACAGCCGCGCGGAGTCCGCGGCGATATTGCCGAGGAAGCGCGAGCGCTCCTGTGGGCTCATCTCCTCGCCGTGGTCCTGCAGCAGCTCGACCGCGCCGCTGATCCCGGCCAGCGGGGTCTTGAACTCGTGGCTGACCGAGGCGGCGAAGTCGCGCAGATAGCCGCTGCGCCGCTCGATCGCCGCCGACATCGCCCGGAAGTCTTCGTACAGCGACTGGATCTCGACCGCCGCCGTAGTCGGGGTCTCCAGGGTCTGCACCCCGCCCGCCGCCACCTGCCGCGAGGCCGCGCTCAGCTCCTCGATCGGCCGCGTCACCCCGCGCGAGACCAGGCCCGCCAGCACCACCAGCAGGGCGGCGATGCCGACCACGCCGATGGCGATCTTGCCGCGGTCCTAGTAGATGCCGCGGAACAGCGCCCGCGGCGAGCGCGACAGCAGCACCACCCCGACCACCCGGCCGTCGACCTCGATCGGCCGCGCATGATGCAGCCGCAGGCCCGACGCCCGGCTCAGCCATTCCAGCGAATAGCGCGGGCGATAGTCGCCGACCCGCCGCAGCACCGTGTCGGGATCCCCGGCCAGGGCCGAGCGCACCTCCGGCAGCGCCGCCAGCGAGCCGCCTTCCGGCGCGATCACGCCGCGCGCGTCGAGCAGCACCACCGAGGCCAGGGTCGTGCGCACGGTCTGGTCGATCATCGGCCCCAGCCGCGCGGCGGTCTCAGCGGCCGCAGCCTCGGGCGGCCCGCTCGGCGTCGGGGCCGGCCGCTCGGCCAGCAGCGACGAGGCCTGCAGGTCGATGGTGCTCCGCTCGGGCGCGTAGCGGCCCTGGGCCGGGGGACCGGCGGCGACCGGCGGGGGCGCGCCCGGCCACCCGACCGCCGCGGCCGCCGCGATGGCCGCGCCCTGGGCGACCAGCTCGGCCTCGGTCTGGCGCACCAGGGTGTTCTCGTAGACCCGCAGGAAGATCGCGCTCAGCCCGGGCATCGCCGCAGCGAAGAACAGCACCGCGAACAGGATCACCCGCAGCCGCAGCCGTGGCCAATGGCGCTTGGCGAAGTCCTTGGCGGCCCCGATCACGCGCCCTGGCCCAGGCAGGCCCCCAGCCGGTAGCCGACGCCGGATCGCGTCTCGATCACGTCGTGCGCGCCCAGGGCCGCGAACTTGCCGCGCAGGTTGCGCACGTGGCTGTCGACCGTGCGGTCGGTGATCGCAAAGCCCGGCCCGCGCAGCCGGTCGATGATCGCATCGCGGGTGAACACCTTGGCCGGCGCCGCGGCCAGGGTCCGCAGGATGCCGAACTCGGTCACCGTCAGGGCCAGCGGCTGACCGTCCCAGTGCGCCAGCCAGGCGTCGGGGTCGAGGCTCAGCCGCCCGCGCGCCACCTCGCCGCCGCCCGCGGGCGCCGTCGGGGCCGGCCGCGCCCGGCGCAGGATCGCCGTCACCCGCGCCACCACCTCGCGCGGGCTGAACGGCTTGACCACGTAGTCGTCGGCCCCGAGCTCGATGCCCAGCACCCGGTCGATCTCCTCGTCGCGCGACGACAGGATTAGGATCGGCAGCTCGCCGCGGGCCCGCAGCTGACGGCAGACGTCCAGCCCGCTCATCCGCGGCATGTTGAGGTCGAGCACCAGCAGGTCGGGGGCGGCGGTCTCCGCCTTCGCCAGCGCCGCCTCGCCGTCCTCGGCCTCGACCACCTCGAAGCCGGCCTTCTCCAGGGCGAAGGCCAGCAGCTGGCGGATGTGCGGGTCGTCGTCGGCGATCAGGATCTTGGCCATGAGCGTCATGTTCCGGCTTGCACGGGCGCCGTCAATGCGGCCGCCGCATCCAGTCGCCGCTGCCCGCGCCAGGTCCAGGTGCGCCAGTGCGCCTGGCGCGCCGCCAGCTCCGCCTGCGCCTCGCGCTGCGCGGCCTGGACCTCGGCGGCGAGCGCCGGCGGCAGCGGCCGGGCGGCCAGTTCGCTCAGCGGGACCAGGGCCGCCGGCCCCAGCTCGCGCAGAAGCACTAGATCCAGGCTCGGATGGCGCGGATCGCCGGTCGCCTCTCGCGCATGGCGCACGTTCCAGCTCGCGCTCTTCTCCCGCACCAGCCGCACACAGATCAGCACCAAGCCGAGCCCGACCAGCCCCATCCAGATCAGCGCCGAGATCCGCAGCTGGGTCAGGCCATAGGCCTCGACATAGTCGATCGTTCGCAGGGCGCTCGAGGCCACCAGCATCACGTTCTGCGCCACCCAGGCGATCACCAGCCCGCGCACCAGCCGGCTCTGCGCCGCGCCCGGCCGCAGGAACACCAGCACGAACCCCCCGGCCAGCAGCGCCGTGACGATCAGCAGGTACGCGCCGCGATGGGCGTACTCGGCGAAGCTGACCCCATCCGGCAGCGCCGCGCCGCTCCACAGGAACGCCAGGTCCAGCGCGTTCTGCAGCGCGAACAGCGCATTGAACACCACCAGCGACATGACCACCGACGCCGAGGCGGTTCCCGGCCCGCGGCTGCGCCAGGCCGGCATGAACCGCCGCCGCGCCCCGCGCGGCCGCAGCAGCGCCCAGGCGACCATCGCCATCCAGACCCAGAACAGCAGCCGCGGCAGCGAGAGCGGCGGCAGCCGCCAGGCCGCCAGGGCCGCCTCCATCACCGGATTGGCCAGCACGAACAGGCCCAGGAACACCGCCCCGCCGATCACCGGCAAGGCGGCGGCGACCAGCGCCCGCCGCACCGCCCCCGGCCGTCCGCCCCGCGCGCCGGCCCGGCGAGCGTCGAGCGCCGGCGCCGCGAACGACCACAGCCCGGCCCGCAGCAGCCGCAGCGCCCAGTCGCCGACATCGCTGCGCCCATCGGCTCGCGGCGACAGCACCGCCACGCCCAGCGCCAGCACCGCCATGCACCAGGCGATCAGCCCCGGCCGGTCGATCAGCAGCAGCGCGAAGCCGCCGGCGACCGCGAACGCCGCCAGCGCCCGGCGGTCGCGCCAGGTCTCCGGGTGGGCGGACGCCGCGACGACCAGCGCCGCCAGCGTCAGCAGCCCGAGATTGGCCCCGATGTCGTGGTCGAACAGCAGCAGGTCGGCGACGGCGACCAGGCCGGCGGCCAGCACGGTCTTGAGGCGGAACGAGCGGGCGGTCATGCGAACGGCTCCGGTTGCAGGAACCCCAGCTATCGCCGGCCCGCTTCCAGCCCTGCGGGAGGCGCCGTCCACGGGCCAAGGCGTTGCCGTGCAGAAGCCGTGCAGGCTGGCGCCTTGACCGCGACCGCCAGGACGGGAGACTAGCGCGCTCAAGTTTTTCGCCGTGTCGGAGTCCTCCCCCTGTCCAGCCCCATCGACATCGCCGTGGCCGGCGCGCTCGGCCGCATGGGCCAGGCCGTGACCGCAGTCGTCTCCGGCCGCGCCGACGTGCGCGTAGCCGCCCGCTTCGAGCGCCCGGGCGTCGAGGGCGAAGGCCTCGTGCCGCTCGATCAGGCGCTGGAGAAGGCGCAGGTGGTCATCGACTTCACCACCCCGGCCGCTTCGGTGGCGCTGGCCCAGGCCGCCGCCGCCCGCGGCGCGCCGGCCCTGGTGATCGGCTCGACCGGCGCCTCGCCCGAACAGATCGACGCCATCGAGGCGGCGTCGAAGTCCATCCCGATCGTCTTCGCCGGCAACTACTCGCTGGGGGTCAACATGCTGATGGGGCTGGTCGCCCAGGCCGCCAAGGCGCTGCACGCCGACGCCTACGACATCGAGGTCACCGAGAGCCACCACAAGCGCAAGGTCGACGCCCCGTCCGGCACCGCCCTGATGCTGGGCGAGGCCGCCGCCCGCGGCCGTCAGGTCGCCCTGGCCGACGTCGCCCAACGGGTCCGCGACGGCATCACCGGCGCGCGCCCGACCGGCGAGATCGGCTTCTCGGTGATCCGCGGCGGCGGCATCATCGGCGAGCACTCGGTGATCTTCGCGGCCGAGGACGAGATCCTCACCCTCAGCCACTCGGCCCGCGACCGCGGCCTCTTCGCCCGCGGCGCGGTCGAGGCCGCCCGCTGGGTGGCGGGCCAGCCGCCCGGCCTCTACGACATGCAAGATGTTCTCGGGCTGAAATGATGGCCGACCTCCTCGCCCGCGACGCCACCGGTCAACTGTCGGCGCTCCGGGCCAAGGAGGTCTCCGCCGTCGAACTGCTCAAGCTGGCCCTGACGCGGCACGAGCAGACCCACGCCCGGCTCAACGCCGTCGTCGCCGCCGACCTGGAGCGGGCGCTGGACCAGGCCAAGGCCGCCGACGACCTGCGCGCCAAGGGCGCCGGCGGGCCGCTGACCGGCCTGCCGATGACCATCAAGGACACCTTCGACGTGATCGGCATGGCCGCCTCGTCGGGGATCGAGGCGCTGCGCCGGCGCAAGCCCGACGACGCCGCCGTGGTCGCCGCCGCCCGCCAGGCCGGGGCGGTGATCTGGGGCAAGACCAACGTGCCGGTGATGGCCGCCGACTGGCAGTCGTTCAATCCGCTGTACGGCGCGACCAACAATCCGTGGGACCCGACCCGCGTCCCCGGCGGCTCGTCTGGCGGCGCGGCCGCGGCGCTGGCCGCCGGCGTCACCGCCCTGGAGATCGGCTCCGACATCGGCGGCTCGCTGCGGGTGCCGGCCAGCTTCTGCGGGGTCTTCTCGCACAAGCCGACCTGGGGGCTGGTCTCGCAGGTCGGTCACGTCCCGCCCGCGCCGGGCACCCACGCCGAGCGCGATCTCAACGTCGTCGGCCCGATGGCCCGCTCGGCCCGCGACCTGCGGCTGCTGCTGTCGATCCTGGCCGAGGGCGTCCCGGCCAAGGCCGAGCTCGCCGACCTCAAGACCCTCAAGCTCGGCCTCTGGCTCGACGGCTTCCCGCTGGACCCAGAGGTCCGCGCCGTGATCGAGGACCTGGCCGGCCGCCTGCGCGCCGCCGGGGTCGAGGTGCGGCCGATCTCGGCCCCGGTCCCGCTCGATCAACTGACGGACGCCTATCGCGTGCTGCTCGGCTCGCTGGTCGCCACCGACATGCCGCCGAAGGCCCAGCTCGCCATGCGCCGCATGCGCGGCCCGGCCGCCCTCGCCCTGGCCCTGGGGGCGCGGCGCGAGTCCTGGGCCGGCCTGACCCGCGCCTACACGGCCAGTCACGCCGAGTGGATCGCCGCCGACGAGGTCCGCGCCCGCCTGCGCAGCACGATGTCGGACGCCTTCGACGCCTTCGACGCCATCCTCGCCCCAGTGTCGCCCACCGTCGCCTTCCCGCACGACCACAAGCCGTTCGCCAGCCGCCGGCTGAAGACCACCGACGGCGTCGCCATCCCCTATCCGGCGATGCTCAACTGGATCGCGCTGGCCACCGCCTGCCACCTGCCGGTGACCACCATCCCGGCGGGCCTGGCCGCCAGCGGCCTGCCGGTCGGCGCCCAGATCATCGGTCCGCACGGCGCCGACTCCCGCACCCTCTCCATCGCCCAGGCGATCGACGAAGCGCTCGGCGGCTACGTCGCCCCGCCGCCAGGATAGGAGCCGCAACCCTTGCCTGCAGCGCCGCGACATGTACCCTTGTTGCGGGCATTCCGGGGGGAAGTGTTTTGCAGCGTAGAGTTCTGGCGGCCGCCGCGACGGCGGGCGTCCTTGGTTTTGTCGCGTCGGCGCAGGCCGCGCCCCCGCCCGCGTCCGCCTTCGGCCGCTATCCGGCCATCGCCGAAACGGCGATCTCCCCCGACGGCCGCCGCGTCGGCATGCTGGGCGGCCAGGGCGACAAGCGTTTCGTCTCCATCGCCACCATCGACGACCCGAACATCCCGGTGCTGCCGCTCGGCGTGGGCGAGGGGCTGGACCTGGCCTGGATCGGCAACGAGCATCTGCTGCTGCGCACCGCCTACTGGTACGAACGGCGGCCGAAGGAGATTCACCGCTTCGAGCGCCACATCTCGATCAACCCGCAAGCCCAGGTCGTCACCCGCCTGCTGGAGACCGAGCGCTACTCCCAGCACATCTACAACCAGCCGATCGTTGCGCTGCCGTCCGGCGAGCCGGCCCAGGTCGTGGTCCGCGGCGGCGACAACGGCGGCAATCAGGGGACCGTGTTCGCGCTCTGGCGCGTCGACCCCACCACCGGGGCCGGCCAGGCCGTGGCGCGCGGCGACTGGACCACCCTGTCCTGGGGGCTCGATACGACCGGCGCCGTGCGCATGCGGCGCGACATCGACTACAACCGCATCACCGACGTCGACCGCATCCACTTCGCGCGCCCCGGCGCCGGCTCCAATCTCTGGACCCGGTTCTGGTCGACGGACATCAGCTCGCGCGAGCGGTATCTCGGCTACTCCGGCCCCGAGGATGCGATCTATCTGTTCCTGGCCGGCGGCGAAGTCGTGCGCAAGCGGGTCGCCGACGGAGCAACCGACGTCATCGCGCCCGCCTCGGGCGACGCGTCGCTGGACATGATCTGGGATGCGGCGCGGATGTCGCCGCTTGCCGTGACCAGCAGCGGAATCACGACCGGCTACACGTGGCTGGACCCCGAAGTCGGTGCGATCTACGGCTCGCTGTCGAAGATCTTCAAGGGCCAGGAGGTCACCCTGCTCGACTGGTCGGCCGACCGAAGCCGGGTGGTCTTCGACGTGCAGTCGCGCGCCACGGCGCCGACGCTCTATCTCTTCGATCGCGGCCGCAAGGAGGTCTCGGCCCTCGGCGACGCGTATCCGGAGTTGAAGGGCGTCGCGCTCGGCCCCACCCGCCTCGTCAGCCTGCAGGCCCGCGACGGCCGCCGGCTCCAGGCCTACCTCACCCTGCCCCCAGGCCTGGCCGCAGGGACCAAGCCGCCCTTGGTGGTCATGGCCGGCGAGGCGCCCGGCAACGGCCCGCGCGAGAACTTCGACTACATGGCCCAGTTCATGGCCAGCCGCGGCTATGCGGTGCTGCAGCCCTATCACCGCGGCCTGTGGGGCTTTGGCGACGAATTCTACGAAGCCGGGTTCGGCGAGTGGAACGGCAAGGTGCAGACCGACATTCTCGACGCCGTCGCCGCCGTCGCCAGCGAAGTGGACGTCGCCCGGCCCTGCATCGTCGGCCACGACTTCGGCGGCTATGTCGCGCTGACCGCCGCGGCCCTGCATCCCGAGGCCTACCGTTGCGCCGCCTCGTTCGGCGGCTTCTCGGACCTCGGCCTGATGATGTCGAAGGAGCGGCTCTATCACCAGTTCGAGTCGCCGACCCTGGAACGCCTGCGCCAGCGCATCGGCGGGGCCGGCAAGGCCAAACTTAGCGGCGCCTCCCCGGCCCGCTTCGCCGGCGCCGTCGGCGGTCCGGTGCTGCTGATCCACGGCGCCCAGGACACCGAGATCGATCCCGAGCAGTCCAAGGTGATGGCGGACGCGCTGAAGGCCGCCGGCAAGCCGGTCGAGCACATCGTCATGAAGGACGAGGCGCACGACTTCTCGCGCGGGACCAACCGGGTGCAGATGCTGGAGGCGCTGGAGAGCTTCCTGGCCAAGAGCTATCCGGCCAGCTGACGCGAACTTGGGGGTGCGGCGCCCCGTCTGGTTGCGCGACTGCGCCGTATCCTTATAGAGCCGTTCCGGGGGACTTCGGCTCGGCCGCATCCAAGGAATAGCTCAGCCATGCGTATCATCACGGCCGTCGCGCTCGCGACTCTCGCGGGCGCAGCCCATGCTGCGCCGCCGCCGGCCGCCGCGTTCGGCCGCGTCCCGGCCGTCGTCGACACCGCCATCTCGCCGGACGGCCGCCGCGTCGCCCTGCTCGGCGGCACGTCCGAGCAGCGCTATGTGTCGATCGCGACCATCGACGATCCGAACATGCCGGCCCTGGCGCTCGGCGACGCCGAGGCCGTCGGCCTGAGCTGGGCGGGCAACGACCACGTCCTGGCGCGCATGGCCTACTGGCGGTCGGAGGGGCCGCGGCTGGCCTACCGTTTCGAGCGCAACGTCTCGATCAACACCCAGGGCCAGGCCGTCTCGCGCCTGCTCGAAAGCGACGCCTTCTCCCAGTACCTCGTGACGCAGCCGGTGCTCGGCGTCGTCGCCGGTCCGCCGGCCAGCGTCTACGTGCTGGGCCTGACGCCGATCGAGGCCAACAGCGGCATGGACACCCGCATCAAGCGCAAGGGGACCGAAGGCTGGGCCTATGCGCTGATGAAGGTCGATCCGGCCACCGGCAAGGGCGTGCGCGTCGAGAAGGGCGATTCCGACACCATCAGGTGGGAGCTCAACCCGGCCGGGGAGGCCAAGGTGCGGCTCGACGTCGATGAGCTGACCCACAAGTTCGAGGTCTACGCCCGTTCGGGCGCCCGCGCCTGGACCCAGGTCTGGCAGGGCGGCGACTTCGAAAGCCGCCGCCAGTATCTCGGCTACTCGGCGCCGGAGGATGCGATCTACCTGGCCAAGGACGGTCGGATCGTCCGCAAGGCGCTGGCCGGCGGCGGCGAGCAGCCGGTGGGCCAGCCGCTGAACGGCGTCTCGCCGCAGATGCTCTGGGATCCCCACCGCGTCGCTCCGGTCGCCATCGTCGGCGGAACGGAGAAGCCGGTCTACGAATGGCTCGACGCCGAGCTCGGCGCCACGCACGCGGCGCTGGCCAAGGCCTTCAAGGGCAAGGACGTTTCGCTCACCGACTGGTCGGCCGACCGCACCCGCTTCCTGGTGCGGGTGAGCTCGCCCTCCTCGCCCGGCGCCCGCTACCTGTTCGACAAGGCCCGCAAGGAGCTCTCGCCGCTCGGCGACGAGTATCCCGAGCTCAAGGACGCCGCCCTCGGCCAGACCAGCTGGATCACCTACAAGGCCCGCGACGGCCTGGAGATCCCGGCCTACCTGACCCTGCCGCCCGGCCTGGCGGCCGGCGCCAAGCCGCCGCTGATCGTGCTGCCGCACGGCGGGCCGACCGCGCGCGACGATTTCGACTTCGACTACATCGCCCAGTTCCTGGCCACCCGCGGCTATGCGGTGCTGCAGCCGCAGTTCCGCGGTTCGTGGGGCTTTGGGGCCGCCTTCGAAAACGCCGGGGCCGGCGAGTGGGGCGGCAAGATGCAGACCGACCTGCTCGACGGCATCGCCGCCGTCTCCGACAAGGCCGACGCCGGCAAGGTCTGCATCGTCGGGGCCAGCTTCGGGGGCTACGCCGCCCTGGCCGGCGCGACCATGCACCCCGAGGCCTACACGTGCGCCGCCTCGATCGCCGGCGTCGCCGACCTCGGCCTGCTGCTCGAGCAGCTGTGGCGGACGTCGGGCGACGACGCCGCCGGCATCGGCGAGCTGCGCGCCATGCTCGGGGCCGCCGACAAGGGCAAGCTCAACGCCACCTCGCCGGCCCTGCTGGTCAGCAAGGCCACCGCGCCGATCCTGCTGATCCACGGCGACCAGGACACCATCGTCGCTCCGCAGCAGTCGCAGGTGATGGCCAATGCGCTCAAGGCGGCCGGCAAGCCCGTCGAGTACGTCGTCCTGCCCGGCGAGAACCACTACATGACCCGCTCGGCCACCCGCACCCAGATGCTGCAGGCGCTGGAGACCTTCCTGGCCAAGCAACTGCCAGTGACCAACTGACCCTTCGCCGGCCGTCGCCCTTGAGGCGGCGGCCGGGCTCTGGCATTCCGCCCTCACACTTAGAGCAAGGGCGACCCCGGATGACTGAAACGCGCGGCCTGACGGCGACCTTCAAGCGCTGGGAGGGCAACCACGACCTGCCGCTGCCCGCCTACGCCACCGCCGGCGCCGCCGGCTTCGACTTCCGCGCCGCCGTGCCCGAAGGCGAGACGGTGACCATCGAGCCGAACGCCCGGGCGCTGATCCCGACCGGCTTCGCCGTCGCCCTACCGATCGGCTACGAGATGCAGATCCGCCCGCGCTCAGGCCTGGCCGCCAAGAACGGCGTCTCCATCGTCAACACGCCCGGCACGGTCGACTGCGACTATCGCGGCCAGATCCTGGTCTGCCTGATCAATCTCGGCGCCGAGGCCTTCCACGTCCGCCGCGGCGACCGCATCGCCCAGGGGATCATCGCCGCCGCGCCGCAATGGACCCTGGTCGAGGCCGACGAGCTCGACGACACCGTCCGCGGCGCCGGCGGCCACGGCTCCACCGGCGTCTAGCTTCTCGCACGCCGCCTCAAATACCGGTCATCCCGGCGAAGGCCGGGACCCAGATCGTAGGGCTGTGCGTCGGCGAACAACTGCCATCTGCTCAGGGTGAAGCTGGGTCCCGGCCTTCGCCGGGATGACCGGATGAGTGAAGTCCCGCTGTACGGCGCCCTTAGTTGAACGCCTTGCGGACGCTGAGCCGCACATTGCGATAGCTCTCCTCGTCGCGCCGCTCGGCGTAGACGAGGTCGGCGACGTGCCGTAGCCCGGCGTGCACGTCGCGCTCGCTCCAGGCGCTGCGGCCGGTCAGGTTGTTGACCTCCAGCCGCAGGGTCACGTCCGAGCGCGGCGAATAGTCGACGAAGGCCGAGGCCCACGGTTCGGCGCCGCTGACCTCGGTCCCGTCGAACCGGTAGGCGGTCTTGTCGGTGAAGCCCGACAGGTTGACGCCCCAGGTGGCGTTCCACTCCGGCAGGTCCTGGGTGAAGGCCGCGTTCCACTCCAGCGCCGACTGGCCCGAATAGCTGCGGCGCTCGCCGGTCGCCGCGTCGGTCACTTCGGAGCGGATCGCCTTGAGGCCGGCTTTCAGCAGCCCGCCGGAAATCCCACCGGCGTCCAGCGGCAAGGTCGAATTCACCTCGAGCATCTGCCGCAGGCCCGGGCCGACATTGCTGCGCGCGTCGAACAGGCCGTTGGGGCCGGCGACCGGGGCCAGGCCGATGACGTCCTCGATCTGCTCCTGGCGCAGGATCGCCGCCAGCGCCCCGCGGCCCGCGAACCGCTGCTCGAAGGCGACCTCGGCGCGCAGGGTCTGGGTCGGGGCCAGCATGCCGGCTCCGGCCGTCACCACCCCGGTGTACATGTTCACCGAGGCGACGAAGTCGTTGAAGTTCAGCTGCCCGACTTCGCGCTCGATCCGTACACGGATCAACTGCTGCGCGTTGGGCGTCCAGGTCAGCGCCGCCGACGGCTTGGCGAACTCCAGGCCCTGCTCCTCGCCATGTCCGGGATCGAGGACCGAGGCCTCGAACCGCAGGCCGGCCTCCAGCGCCAGCACCGGCGAGGGCTGCCAGACCCCGGTGGCGAAGCCTTCGCCGCGCCGCTCCTCGACCCGCGCCTGCGATCCGGGCGCCGGGACCAGCACGCCGCCGACCATCAGGGCGCTGTCGCCCTCCAGCCAGTTGAACGCCGCCTCCAGCCCGGTCTCCAGCGACAGCGAGTCCCAGCCGTGGAACCGCAGCACCGCGCGCCCGACGGTCTCGCCGGACTCGTCGAAGCGGCGATAGCCGACGATCTTCGCGGCGTTGGTCGAGGTCGCCCGCGTCTCGTTGGTGCGCCACGAGCGCAGCGCCACGGTCTCCAGCTCGACCCCGCCCCCCAGCGGCGCGACGTAGCGGCCGCCGAACTCGCCGCCCGCCCCGCGATAGGCTTCGCGCAGCAGGCCGGCGCCGACGGGATAGTCGAACGCGTCGCGCTCGGTCACGTCGCTGGTCTCGCGATAGCCGCGGATGTTCAGCCGCACGTCGCCCAGCGGCAGGGCGGTTTCGTAGGCGGCCGAGCCGACCACCTCCTCGCCCGGCTTGTCGCTGTCGATCTGCGAGTCCAGCAGCAGCCGTCCGTCGCCCGCCGTGCGGACCCGGTGAGTGCGGCGGCGATCGTGCGCGTCGCCGCGCTCGTAACTGGCGGCGACCTCGAAGACATGCGCGCCCAGCCGCGCGGCCAGGTCGGCGGCGATCTCGCCCTCGTTGCGGCCGTCGGCGTCGAGTGTCAGGGTGTCGGACAGCGTGACCGTCCCGCTGATCCCCCCGCGCGGGTCGCGGATGACATTGGCCACCACCGGCTTGCGCTGCATGTCGATCCCCGGCGCGCCGCCGCGGATCACGTCGATGCGGATCACCTGGTCGGCCGGGATGCGGGCCAGCACGTCGCTCAGCGAGTCGCTCTTGGAAGAGGGCCGGCGCCCGTCGATCAGCACGTTGCCCGCCGCGCCCGACAGGCCGCGCACGGCGCCGCCGCCGTCGAAGGCGAATCCGGGGATGCGGTCGATCATCGCCTTGGCGTCGGCCGGCCGCGACGCGGCGAAGAAGCCGCCGTCATAGCTGGTCACCGCCTGGTCGGCCGGCGCGGCGCCCGCATCCTGGGTCAGGGCCGCGGCCAGCAAGGCGATCGACAGTATTCCCACGCGCGTCCCCCTCCCGAACTCGGGTCGTGATCTAGGGCTCAGTACGGCGGATGTCTACGGCGCGAGCGGCGGTTTATCGCCCTTAAGACCCCTGTGGCGGTAACGCTTTCTGGAGATAGGCGACAATCGCCGCCTGATCGGCGCTCGACGCCTCGGCGCCCTTCTCGACCATCGCCTGGACGACGTCGCTCCAGGCGGCGTTCTTCTGGCTGCGATGCACGAGCACTTCGGCCTCGTGGCAGCCGGTGCAGACCCTCACCGTCTCCGCCCGGCCCGGACCTGCCGGCAGGTCGTCGGGGCTCTCGGCCGACGCGCCCGTGGCGGCGACCAGGACGAGCAGGGCCAGCCGCCTCAAACGCGGCCCGCCAGCGCCGCCGGCGCGGGGCCGCCCGCCGCCCAGTCGAGCAGCTCGACCGTGTGCACCACCGGCACGCCTGAGCCGCCGGCGATCTGGGTCAGGCAGCCGATGTTGCCGGCCGCGATGACGTCGGGCTTGGTCGCCTCGAGGTTGGCGACCTTGCGCTCGCGCAGCCGCCCGGCCAGTTCGGGCTGCAGGAGGTTGTAGGTGCCGGCCGATCCGCAGCAGATGTGCGGCTCGATCGGCTCCACGATCGTCAAACCTGCCGCTTGCAGCAAGGCCTTGGGAACATTGCCGATTTGCTGGCCGTGCTGCAGCGAGCAGGCCGAGTGGTAGGCGACCCGCAGCGGCGGGATCCCGACCTGCGGCAGCGACCCAAGCCCTTGAAGAACCTCAGTAATGTCCTTGGCCAGCGCCGACACCTTGGCCGCCCGCTCGGCCCATTCGGCAGATTCCCGGAAGACGAAGCCGTAATCCTTCACGGTAGTCCCGCATCCGGAGGCCGTGACGATGATCGCGTCGAGCCCCTCGCCGTCGATTTCGCGGGTCCAGGCGGCGATGTTGGCCTGCGCCAGCAGGTGGGATCGGTCGGCCTTGCCCAGGTGCTGCGGCAGCGCCCCGCAGCAGCCCGAACCGGGCGCGGTGACCACCTCGACGCCCAGGCGGTTCAGCAGCCGGATCGCGGCGGTGTTGATCTCCGGCGCCAGCACCGGCTGGGCGCAGCCGGCCAGCAGCGCCACCCGCGCCCGCCGCGCGCCCACGGCCTTGAAAACCCGGGGCTTTTCCGCCGGATCGGGCGGCGGCAACCTCGCCGGCGCCATCGCCGCCATGCCCTTCAGCCGCCCCGGCAGCAGTCCCGCGAACGGCCGCCCGGCCTGCGCCAGCCGCAGCGCCAAGCGGAACAGCGCCCGGTCCGGCAGCACCCGCGCCAGCATCCCGCGCAGAAAACGATCCGGCCACGGACGAACATGATGTTCCTCGATATAGGCCCGCGCGTGATCGACCAGGTGCATGTAGTTCACGCCCGACGGGCAGGTGGTCATGCAGGACAGGCACGAGAGGCAGCGATCGACGTGCTTGACCGCCCGCGGCGACGGCGGCCCGCCCTTCTCGAGCATCTCCTTCATCAGGTAGATCCGGCCCCGCGGGCTGTCGAGCTCGTCGCCCAGCAGCAGGTAGGTCGGGCAGGTCGAGGTGCAGAACCCGCAGTGCACGCAGGTGCGGATGATCTTTTCCGACGCCGCCGTATCCGGGTCGGCCAGTTGCGCGGGCGAGAAGCTGGTCTGCATCAGGCGTACATCCGGCCGGGATTGAAGATGCGCTGCGGGTCGAACTGCGCCCGCACCCGCTCGGTCAGCGCCGCCACGCCAGGCGCCGGCGGCTGGAACGGCGGAACCTGCGCCCGCACCACGACGTCGGCCCGCATCAGGGTGGCGTGGCCGTCGCCGCCGGCGACCTGCGCCAGCACCTCGCGCACGCGGCTTGCGTGGGCGTCGGGCGCGGCGGGCAGCTCCAGCCAGATCGCCCCGCCGCCCCAGTCGTAGAAGCAACGACCGTTCAGCTCGTCCGCCAACCGCCGCCCGACCGCCGCGCCCAGCATCGGCGGAACCGACAGCTTCCAGACCTGGCCCTCGCCGCCGACCAAGGCCGCCGCATCGGCGATCTCCTTCCAGGCTAGGTGGGAGGCCTCGCGGTCGAGCACCGCCTGCCGTGTCTCGCTGGACAACACGTCCGCCAGATGCGCGATTCGCGCGGTCACCGAGGGGCCGACGCCCTCGACCCGCAGCAGCGTCACCGCGCCATGCGCCGCCGAGAGTTCGCCGACCTGCGAGCGGGCCGCGACGTCCGCCGGCAGGTGCGCGGCCGACGACACCTGGGCCGGGCAGCCGAGCGCCTTGGACATCACCGCCATCGCCGCCTCATCCGACAGGCCGCGGATGGCCAGGGTCTGCGCCTGCGGCGGCGCGGGCAGCACCTTCAGGGTCAGCTCGGTGACCGCGCAGAGCGTGCCGAAGCTGCCGGTCGCCAGCTTGCAGACGTCGAAGCCGGTGACGTTCTTGACCACCCGCCCGCCGGCCGCGAACGCCTCGCCAAAGCCGTTGACGCCCTTGATCCCCAGGCAGTGGTCGCGCGGTCCCCCGGCCGTCAGCCGCCGCGGGCCGCCACGGCCGGTCATCATCGCGCCGCCCACGGTGCCCAGGCCTGCCGGCAGCCCCCACAACGGCCCGAAATCGGGGGGCTCGAACGCCAGGCATTGGCCGGCATCGGCCAGCATGTCGGCGACCTGCGCCATCGGCGTCGCCGGCTCCACCGCCAGGATGAGCTCCTCGGGCTGGTAGGTGACCACCCGGTTCAGCGCCGAGAGGTCGAGCACCTCGTCCGCGGCCACCGGCCGCCCGAAGCCTCGCCGCGTCCCGGTCCCGACCAGTTCCAGCGTGCGCCCCTGGGCGAGGGCGTCCGCGACCGCCGTGCGCGCGTCGTCCGCCGTCTTGGGAGTCCAGGCCACGCTCAGAACCGATCCAGTTCGGGGAAGCGGACCTTGCCGCCATGGATGTGCACCCGGCCGAGCTCGGCGCAGCGGCAGAGCTTGGGGAACACCTTGCCGGGGTTGAGCAGGCCGTCCTCGTCGAAGGCGCACTTCAGCCGCTGCTGCTGGTCCAGGTCCGCCGGCCCGAACTGCACCTCCATCAGGTCGCGCTTCTCGACGCCGACCCCGTGCTCGCCGGTCAGCACCCCGCCGACCTCGACGCAGAGGGTCAGGATCGCCGCGCCCAGCTCCTCGGCCCGGTGCAGCTCACCCTCCTTGTCCGCATCGTAGAGGATCAGCGGGTGCAGGTTGCCGTCGCCGGCATGGAAGACGTTGGCGATGCGCAGGCCGTACTCTTCCGACAGCTCCGTCATCCGCCGCAGCACCAGCGGCAGCGTGCCTCGCGGGATGGTGCCGTCCATGCAGTAGTAGTCCGGCGAGATCCGCCCCACCGCCGGGAACGCCGCCTTGCGCCCGGCCCAGAAGCCCTTGCGCTCGTCCTCGTTCATCGAGATCCGCAGGTAGCTGGCGCCGCAGGCCTCGCCGATCTCACGCACCACCTCGATCAGGTGGTCGACCTCGGCCGGAGGCCCGTCCAGCTCGATGATCAGCAGCGCCTCGACGTCGAGCGGATAGCCGACCTTCACGAACGCCTCGGCCGCGGCGATGGCCAGGCGGTCCATCATCTCCATGCCGGCCGGAATGATCCCAGCGGCGATCACCGCGGCGACGCAGGCCCCAGCCGCCTCGACCTCCTGGAACCCCATCAGCAGGGCGCGCTGGGTCTCCGGCGCCTGCAGGATGCGGACAGTCACCTCGGTCACCACCCCCAGCAGGCCTTCCGAGCCGCAGACCACGCCCAGCAGGTCCAGCCCTTGTGGATCCAGGTGCTTGCCGCCGAGCCGCATGACCGTGCCGTCGATCAGCACCAGCTCGACGCCGAGCAGGTTGTTGGTGGTCATGCCGTATTTCAGGCAGTGCACGCCGCCGGCGTTCTCGGCGACGTTGCCGCCGATCGAGCAGGCGATCTGGCTGGAGGGATCCGGCGCGTAATAGAACCCCTCGCCCGCCACCGCATGGGTCACCGAGAGGTTGGTCACGCCGGGCTGCACCACCGCGCAGCGGTTGGCGTAGTCGACGTCGAGGATGCGGTTGAACTTGCCCATGCCGAGGATCACCCCGTCGGCCAGCGGCAGCGAGCCGCCCGACAGCGAGGTCCCGGCCCCGCGCGGCACCACCTTCAGCCCGACGCTGTGGCAGTAGGCGAGCACACGGCTGACCTGGTCGACAGTCTCGGGAAGCACCACGATCATCGGCCGCTGGCGATAGGCGGTCAGGCCGTCGCACTCGTAGGCGGCCAAGCCGGCGTCGTCGTCGATCACGCCCTCGCCGGGGACGATCGCACGCAGTGCGGCGACGAACTCGCCGCGACGGGCCAGCAGGCCCTGGTCGGGCGCGGGCATCAGCATGGCTGCGCCGTTCTCATCATGGCCGCCCGGCCTCCCCGCTCGAACTGACGGCTCGACATAGCCCGGCCGCTCGGCCATGACCACCGCCGCGGTGCGGCATGCTTCCCCTAGGTGAGCCCGTTTCGTATACTGAATACGAAAGCCCGGCTCGGTCGCCGGGCCGGGGCGTGGATTGATGGACGGCGATTTTCCCCTGGGCGACCCGCACGGCGCCACGCCGACCACGCTGAAGTCGCACATCCTGCGCCTGCTGCGCCAAGCGATCCTGTCGGGGCGCTATCCGCCCGGCTCGCGCCTCAACGAGAGCCAGCTGGCCCGCGAGTTCAGCATCAGCCGCATTCCGATCCGCGAGGCGCTGATGCAGCTGCAGGAAAGCGGCCTGGTCACCAACCACGCGCGGCGCGGCATGTTCGTCACCCGCCTGACCGACGAGGACGTGCAGCGGATCAACAGCATCCGCGTGGTGCTGGAGGCCGAGGCCCTGCGCCTGTGCCGCGCCAACATGACCAAGGCGGCGGCCGCGCGGCTCAGCGCCATGGTCGAGCAGATGGAGGCCTGGGAGGTCGGCGACCGCCCGGCCGGCGCCACCACCGACTTCGAATTCCACCGCGAGATCTGGGCGCTGTCGGGCAATCCGTACCTGGCGCGCACCCTCGACTCGCTGTGCACCGTACTCTTCGCCCACGCCGCCCAGGACCGCGGCGAGACCATCAAGTGGCGCTTGAACCGGCACCGCGGACTTCTGGATGTGGTTTTGGGCCGCACCAACGTCTCGCCAGAGGACGCCGTGATTGCACACCTGAGGGTCTCCTATGACGAGCCGGAGAAATTCTCCAGCTACGCCGCGACGCAACGGACCGACGAGCCGGCCGTTGACCGCTCGCGGCCGAAACGCCGGACCGCAGCACGATGAGCAGGATCGCCCCTATGACCCCACGCAGCATTCTTGGCCTGGCCGCCGGGTTCGCCCTCGCCGCCGGCCTCGCCTCCTCGGCCGCCGCCCAGGTTCAGGGCGAGACGGTGTTCAAGCAGCAGTGCGGGACCTGCCACACCATCGCCCCCGGCGGTCCAGCCAAGCTCGGCCCGCCGCTCAAGGGCATGGTCGGTCGCAAGGCCGGGACCGTGCCGGGCTACGCCTACTCCAAGGCGTTGAGCGCCTGGGGCCAGACCTGGACCACTGCCAACCTCGACAAGTACCTGGCCAAGCCGTCGGCCGTCGTGCCGGGCGGCAAGATGCTGGTCGGGGTGGCGAACGCCGATCAGCGCGCGGCGGTCATCGCCTATCTCGCAACCCAGAAGTAGCCGCCAACTCCCAGGTGACTCATGAACACGCTTGAAGTCCGGTCGGGGGCCCGTCCCGCCGGGGCGACGCCGCACGCCTGCCTGACGCCCCGCGCGCCAGACTACCATGCGCTCGGGACGTTCTCGGAAACCTGGGCTTTCCTGGAGTACTTCATCGACCGCTGCCTCCAGGCCGGCGGCGGCGAGACCGCCAGCGACCGGCCGCTGAGCCTGGCCGTGCGCCTCGACGCGCTGGAGCGCCTCGACCTCGGCCCTCAAGGCGGCGAGGCCGCCGCCCTGGTCTCTGAGGCGCGCGCGCTGGCCGAGCGCCGGCAAGGCGCGCTGCAAGACCTGGCGCGCGCCAGCCTCAACCGCATGGGCCTGGGCCAGTTCGACATCGAAGGCGCCCTGCCTCACGACGGCGACAAGGCGCTCGAGGCCCTGCACATGCGGACCTGCGACTTGGTGCGCCGCACAGTGATGCTGCTGTGCGCCCTGCAGAAGGCCGGGCGCTGAGGGCTCAGCCCAGCGCCTGCGCCATCCGTTCGGCGAGCTTGCGGGCCACCTCGGACTTGGCGGTCCGGTCCCAGCGCTCGACGCCGTCCTTGGTGACGATGGAGACGGCGTTGTCGTCACCGCCCATGGTGCCCGCGATGCTGACGTCGTTGGCGACGATCCAGTCGCAGCCCTTTTTGGCCAGCTTGGCCTTGGCGTAGGTCTCGACGTCGTTGGTCTCGGCCGCGAAGCCGACCACCAGCGCCGGGCGACGCGGCGACTGCGACAGCGTCGCCAGGATGTCCGGGTTCTCCACCAGGCTGATCGTCGGCGGCCCGTCGGCGCCCTTCTTCATCTTGGTTCCGGCCGCGCTTTCCGGCCGCCAGTCGGAGACCGCCGCCACGCAGACCGCGATGTCGGCCGGCAGCGCCGCCTCGCAGGCGGCGAGCATCTCGCGGGCGGTCTCGATGTCGACGCGTTTGACCCCGACCGGGGTCGGAACCGCGACCGGGCCAGCGACGAGGGTCACCTCGGCCCCCAGCTCGGCCAGCGCCTCGGCGATCGCGAAGCCTTGCTTGCCGCTGGACCTATTCGTCAGCACACGGACGGGATCGATCGGTTCGGCGGTCGGACCTGCGGTGACGATCGCCCGCTTACCGGCCAGCGGCCGCGCCGCCGGGCCTTCCAGCGCCGCCAGGATCGCCTCGAAAATAACCGGCGGCTCGGCCAGCCGCCCGAAGCCGTATTCGCCGCAGGCCATCGCGCCTTCGTCGGGACCGACGAACAGCACGCCGTCAGCCTTCAGCTGCGCGACGTTGCGGCGGGTGGCCGGATGCTCCCACATCCGCACATTCATCGCCGGGGCCATCAGCACCGGCTTGTCGGTGGCCAGCAGCGTGGTCGAGGCCAGGTCGTTGGCGTGACCGTGCACGGCCTTGGCGATCAGGTCGGCGGTGGCCGGGGCGACGACGACGAGATCGGCCGACCGCGACAGCTCGATGTGGCCCATCTCGGCCTCGTCGGTCAGCGAGAACAGCTCGGAGTAGACCTTGTCCTCGCTGATCGCGGCCAGCGACAGCGGGGTCACGAACTGCTCGCCGGCCTTGGTCAGGATCGGCCGGACGCCGATGCCCGCCTTGCGCAGCAGCCGGGTCAGTTCCAGCGCCTTGTAGGCCGCGATGCCGCCGCCGACGATCAGGAGAATCCGCTTGTCCGACAAGGCTTCGTGCCCCTCCGCAATGGTGGTCCGGTCATAGGCCATACGAAGCGGCTGGACAAACGTCGGTTTCCGTTCTTAATTTGTTCCACAACTTGGCCGTGAGAGGGAGACGACGGATGGCTGAGTACAAGATTGCGTTGAGCCTGGGCCTGGCCCTGATCCTGACCACCGCTTGCGAGCGGCCCTCGGCCGTCGCCCAGAAAGACGAGGCCCCACCGGCGTCCGAGGCCCGTCAGTTCGCCGCCGCGCCGTCGCGCTCGACGAGCGCGGCTCGCGTCGACGAACCGGTGCGCGAGCTCGACGGCCGCGCGATCTGGTCCGCCAGCCGCCGCGGCACCGCCGAGGAGAACGCCCAGCGCGCCTTCGACCGCAACGGCCAAGCGTTCGGCGCCCGCGACCTCGACGACTTCGTGCGCAAGGCCCACGCCTTCATCGAGAAGCCGCCGGCCGGGACGCAGCGCCTGACGCGCGCCAACGGCGACGTGCTGCTCTATGACCCCAAGGGCAACATCTTCGCGGTCGCCACCAAGGACGGCGCGCCGCGCACCATGTTCAAGCCCGACGAAGGCGCAGCCTACTGGGACGAACAGAAGGCCCGCCAGGCGCGGCAGGCGTCCGGCGGCTCGCGGGACAGCGGCGAGAGCTGACACTCAAACAAATGTTCGAACCGCCTCTTTCGCCGCTTCCGCCCCTGCGCTAGCGTCCGCGCCAATCAATTGCAGACGCGGGAGACGGACATGAAAGCGGTGCTCAGCAAGGTGACGGGCGGACCCGAAACCCTGGTGTACGAGGACGTTCCCGCGCCGGAGGCCAAGCCTGGCCATGCGGTCATTTCGGTCAAGGCGGTCGGCGTCAACTTCCCCGACGTGCTGATGATCGAGGACAAGTACCAGTCCAAGCCGCCGCGCCCGTTCTCGCCGGGCGGCGAGCTGTCGGGCGTGGTCAAGGCGGTCGGCGAAGGCGTCACCAACGTCAAGGTCGGCGACCGCATTCTGGCCAACACCGGCTCGGGCGGCATGGCTGAGGAAGTCCTGCTCCCGGCCAACCGCCTGTGGCACATCCCCGACTCCATGCCGCACGACATCGCCGCGGCGTTCATCCTCACCTACGGCACCTCGTGGCACTCGCTGAAGGACCGCGCCGACCTGAAGACCGGCGAGACCCTGCTGGTCCTGGGCGCCGCCGGCGGCGTCGGCCTGGCGGCCGTCGAACTGGGCAAGGCGATGGGCGCGCGGGTCATCGCCGCGTGCTCCAGCCAGGAGAAGGTCGATCTGGCGATCAAGCACGGCGCCGACGCCGGCGTGGTCTACGGCCGCGGTCCGTTCGACCGCGACGGCCAGAAGGCGCTGGGCCAGCTGTTCAAGGAGGCCGGCGGTGAACACGGCTTCGACGTGATCTATGACGCCATCGGCGGCGACTACGCCGAGCCGGCGCTGCGCTCGATCGCCTGGGAAGGCCGCTACCTGGTGGTCGGCTTCGCGGCCGGCGACATTCCGAAGATTCCGCTGAACCTTGCCCTGCTCAAGGGTTGCCAGATCGTCGGCGTGTTCTGGGGCACCTGGGCGGCGCGCAATCCCGAACTGTTCGCCAAGAGCATCGACGAGCTGCTCGAGCTCCACGCCCAGGGCAAGGTCACGCCGCACGTCTCCGAGCGCTTCCCGCTCGAGCGGGGAGCCGACGCGATCGCCCACCTGGGCAGCCGCAAGGCCATGGGCAAGGTCGTCGTCACCATCGACTGACGACGCTGAAGTGGAAGCCGCCGAAACGGCTTCCACTTTCTCCTGCCCCGCTCTAGTTATCGCCGATCACATAAAAAAGATCGGGAGCGGAATATGGCGAGACGTCTGGACGGCAAGGTGGCGCTGATCACCGGCGGCGCATCGGGAATCGGGCTCGGCACGGTCGAGCTGTTCGTCGCCGAAGGCGCCCAGGTGGTGGCGGCCGACATCCAGGACGAAAAAGGCGCGATGCTCGAGAAGCGCTTCCCCGGCAAAGTCGCCTACGCCCACTGCGACGTCACCAGCGAAGCCGAGATCGAAGCCGCGCTGCAGAAGGCCAAGACCGAGTTCGGCGGCCTCGACATCCTGTTCAACAACGCCGGCATCTCCGACCGCATGACCTCGATCGGCGAGATCACCGCCGACGGCTGGAGCTGGATCTTCGACATCCTGGTGCGCGGCCCGGCGCTGGGCATGAAGCACGCCGTGCCGCTGATGCTGGAGCGCGGCGGCGGCTCGATCGTCAACACCGCTTCGATCGCGGGCCTGCAGGCCGGCTTCGGCCCCATCGCCTATTCGACCGCCAAGGCCGGCGTCATCCACATGAGCCGCGTGGCCGCCGCGCAGCTGTCGCCGCAGAAGATCCGCGTCAACGCCATCTGCCCCGGCCTGATCGCCACCTCGATCTTCGGCGCCTCGTTCGGTCTGCCGCGCGAGGTCGCCGACCAGATGGCCGCCCGCGTCGCCGAGAACGCCGCCGCAGCCCAGCCGGTGCCGAAGGCCGGCCTCCCGGACGATATCGCCCAGGCCGCGCTCTACCTCGCCTCCGACGCCGCCGCCTTCGTGTCCGGCACCCACATCGTGGTCGACGGCGGCATCACCGTCGGCGGCCGCCACTCGTGGGACGCCGCCATGGTCTCGCCGTTCGCCACCATCCTGGGCGACCTGACGCCGCCGGCGCAGTCTTGAGCGAGAGCGCCGGAAAGCCGCGTCTGGACCACAACGTCGAGGGGGCCCTCTGGATGGTCGCCTCGGCGCTCGGCTTCACGGCCATGACCACCCTGATCAAGTATCTGGGCGACGACTATCCGGCCGCCCTACAGACCTTCTATCGGCAGCTGGCCGGCTTCATCGTGCTGCTGCCGATCATCCTCAAGCGCCGCGGCGCGGCATTCGCCACCACGCGGCCGGGCATTCTGATCTTCCGCTCGGCCGCCGGCACCCTGGGGATGATCCTGTCGTTCTACGCCTTCCAGAAGATGCCGTTGGCCGACGCCAACGCGCTCTCCTTCACCCGCACGCTCTGGCTGGTGCCGCTGGCCGCCCTGGTGGTTCGCGAGACGGTCGGGCCGTTGCGCATCGGCGCGGCCGTCGTCGGGTTCATCGGCGTGCTGATCATGCTGCGCCCTGGCGCGGGCGGCGAGTTCGCCATCGGCTGGCCCGCGGCGGCCATGCTGGCCTCGTCCTTCCTGTTCGCCCTGACGATCACCGGCATGAAGGTGATGACCCGCGACCATTCGCCCACCGTGCTGCTGGTCTGGGCCGCGACGCTCGGCTTGGTCATGGGCATCCCTGGCGCCTTCTTCACTTGGCGCTGGCCCGAGCCCTTCGACCTGCTGCTGCTCGGCGCCATGGGCGTGCTCGGGACCATCACCCAGGGCTGCTACATCAAGGGCATGGCGATCGGCGACGCCGCGGCGATGGCGCCGATCGACTACATCCGCCTGGTGTTCACGGTGATCGTCGGGGTGACCCTGTTCCACGAGATCCCGACCATCTGGACCATCGCCGGGGCCGGGGTTGTCGTCGCCTCGACCCTGCTGATCACCTGGCGGGAGGCCGCGTTGAACCGGGCAGCCCGCAAGGCCAGCGCCGGACACGAGACCGCGGGCTAGTCCTCCTGGCGCTTCATGCGCTCGAGGATCTCCAGGGCCTCAGCCTTGTGCCTGGGCTTCAGGTGGCGGCCGACGACGGCCAGCAGGGCGGCGAACACCGCCGCGTCGTCGGTGAATCCCACCACCGCCAACACATCTGGGATCGCGTCAGTGGGCAGCACGAAGTAGGCGAGCCCCGCCATCATCATCGCCCGGGCCGCGGTCGGGGTCGCCGGATCCCTGGCGCAGAACCACACCGACAGGGCGTCGCCGGCGAATGGGATCTTGGCCGCCACCCGCCGGATCTTCGGCCAGAAGCCGCGGGCCACGCGGCGTTCATTGACCCGCGCCACGGCCGGGGTGAGCGCCCGCGAGGGGTCGAGGGCCTGCTGGGCGTCGAAAGCCTCGCCGTTGACGTGGGGTGACGCTTTTGAGTCCGCGCTCATCGGGCTAAAGCCTCGGATAACGAGATCCTATTAGACGTGAACGGGAGCCAAGCGTCCATGAAACTCGATTCCTCCATCGCTGCGGTCGTCACCGGCGGCGCCTCCGGCCTCGGCGAGGCCACCGTCCGCGCCCTCGCCGCCCAAGGCGTCAAGTGCGCCATCTTCGACATGAACGAAGCCAAGGGCGAAGCCGTCGCCAAGGAAGTGGGCGGCGTGTTCTGCAAGGTCAATGTGACCTCCGAGGAAGAAGTCGACGCGGCCTTCGCCAAGGCCCGCGCCGCGCACGGCCAGGAGCGCATCCTGGTCAACTGCGCCGGCACCGGCAACGCGATCAAGACCGCCAGCCGCGACAAGCAGACCGGCGAGGCCAAGCACTTCCCGCTCGACGCCTTCAACCTGATCATCCAGATCAACCTGGTCGGCACCTTCCGCTGCATCGCCAAGTCGGCGAAGGGCATGCTGGATCTCGAGCCGATCGACGGCGAGCGCGGCGCGATCGTCAACACCGCCTCGGTCGCGGCCGAGGACGGCCAGATGGGCCAGGCGGCCTATTCGGCCTCCAAGGGCGGCGTGGTCGGCATGACCCTGCCCATCGCCCGCGACCTGTCGGGCGACGGCATCCGCGTGAACACCATCCTGCCGGGCATCTTCAACACCCCGCTGATGAACGCCGCCCCGCCGCAGGTGAAGGAAGCCCTGGCCCAGTCGGTGCCGTTCCCCAAGCGCCTCGGCAGCGCCGAGGACTACGCGTCGCTGGCTCTGGAAATGATCACCAACGGCTACTTCAACGGCGAGGACGTCCGCCTCGACGGCGCCATCCGCATGGCGCCCCGCTAAGGGACCTGGCGAGGGCCGCCCGACCCGGCGGCCCTCGTGACTTTTCAGTGACGCTTTACCTCGCGGCCATTTAGGCGTTCCGTATCGCCTGAACTTCGTGGGGGGCTTAGAAAGCGCCATGATGGGTCGATGGGCGCAGCGGTTCGCCACTGCGATGGAGCGCCCTGTCCTCGCCTATGGAGCTGCGCTCGGCGCCGTCGCCGCCGCCGCCCTGCTGCGCGCCGCCACCGGCGCGGTGATGGCCCAACCGCCCAACTACATGACCTTCTATCCGGCCGTGCTGTTCGCCACCCTGGTGGCCGGCGCACGCGGGGGCTTGGCCGCGACGCTGGTCAGCGCCCTCCTGGTCGCCGCTCTCTGGCTCGATGCCCAGCAGGGCGTGTTCACCGCCATATTCATCGCCACCGCCGCCGCGACGGTGCTGATCGGCCGCGCGATCCGCACCGCGGTCCTGCGCGGCGTCGAAGCCGAGGAGCGCTTCCGCATCTTCCAGGAACAGGCGCGCGAGGGCTTCGTCATCGTCGAACCCGTGCGCGACCAGGGGCGGATCGTCGACTTCCGCTGCTCCTACGCCAACCCGGCCGCCGAGAAGATGTCCCGGGCCGGCGCCCGCGGGCTGAAGGGCCGCCGGATCAGGGAGGTGCTGCCCGACGACAACGGCCGTCTGATGTTCGATCGCCTGGAGGCGCTCTACCACGCAGGCGGTTCGGACGACGTCGAGGTGCGCCGGGTCATCGGCGGCAAACCGCTGTTCATCCGATCCAGCGGCGTGAGGCTGCCCGACGGGCTGGCCGTGTCATTCCGCGACGTCACCGGTCAGCGACAGTCCGAGCAGGCCCTGCGAACCGGCGAAGCGCGGGTCCGCGCCCTGCTCGACAGCCTGCCCCAGCTGATCTGGTCGACCCGCGGCGACGGCTATTGCGACTATCTCAGCCCGCAATGGATCGAGTTCACCGGCGTGCCGGCCGAGGGCCATTTCGACACCGGCTGGCAGAATTCGATCCATCCCGAAGATCGCGACGCGGTCTCCCAGGCCTGGATCCAGGCGGTGAACGGGGGGCTGCCCTACGACGTCGAGTATCGATTGCGGCGGTACGACGGGGTCTGGCGTTGGATGACCGCCCGCGCGTCGGCCGTGCGCGGCGACGACGGCCGCGTCACCCGCTGGTTCGGCACCAGCAGCGACATCACCGAGGTGGTGCAGGCCCGCACCGAGCTCGAGGAACGCGTCGCCGTCCGCTCGCGCGAGCTGGAGCGCAGCCTGGCCGAGCGCGCCGAGACTGAGGCGGCCCTGGCGCAGGCCCAGCGGCTGGAGACCGTGGGACGGCTGACCGGCGGCGTCGCCCACGACTTCAACAACCTGCTGACCGTCGTCATCGGCGGCCTGGACATGATCTTGCAGCACCCGGATGACCGCTCACGGGTCGCCCGGCTGGCCGAGGCCGCGCTCGCCGCCGGCCGGCGCGGCGAGCAGCTGGTGCGCCAGCTGATGGCCTTCTCGCGCCGCCAGGAACTGAAGCTGGAGCTCGTCGACGTGCCTGGCCTGATCGAGCAGATCGAGCCGCTGGTGCGCCGCGCTATCGGCGAAGACCTCAATCTGACCATCCGCCACGACGGCGCAGTCGGACTGAGCCGGCTCGATCCAGCCCAGTTCGAGGCGGCGCTGCTCAATCTCGTGGTCAACGCCGCCGACGCCGCGCCGCCGCAGGGAGGCGACATCGAGATCGCCCTGCAGCAGCGGCGACTGGCCGACGGCGAGGTCGCCGGCGCGGCGGCGGGGGACTATGTGAGCGTGGCGGTGTCCGACAACGGCGCCGGCATGGCGCCAGATATCCTCGCGCGGGCGTTCGAGCCATTCTTCACCACCAAGGACGTCGGCAAGGGCACCGGGCTAGGCCTCGCCCAGGTCTATGGGTTCATCAAGCAGGTGGGCGGGGCGGCGGCGATCTCTTCCTCCATCGGGTTCGGCACCACCGTCACCCTCTACCTCCCGGCGGCCAAGGCCGAAGCGGCGAGTCAAACCGTGAAGCCGGCGCCCAACGAGGGTGAATGGGCCCGCGGGGCCCGCGTTCTGCTGGTCGAGGACGACGCCGCCGTGCGGGCGGTGACGGAGAGCCTGCTCATCGATTTCGGGTGCCGGGTCGAGGGGGCGCCGGACGGGCCGACCGCGCTTGGCCGGCTGCAGTCGGGCGAACGGTTCGACCTGCTGATCTCGGACATCGTCATGCCGGGCGGCATGAGCGGAGTCGAACTGGCCCGCGCCGCGCGCGCGCGCGATGCGCGGCTGCCGATCGTCCTGACCAGCGGCTATGCCGGCGAGCGGCTTGGCGAGGGGGCCGAGGCCCTGGCCTGGCCGTTGCTGCGCAAGCCCTTCCGCGCCGAGCAGTTGAGCATGGCGGTGCGCGAGGCGCTCGAGCGCGGCCCGGTCGAAGCCTAGGCGTCAGCGGCGGACTCGACGCCGTCCTTGCGCAGGGTCCGGACCTGGAACGTGCCCGCCGGCGACGGCCGCAGGATCGCCTGCTCGGGCCGAGAAAGGTTGAGCCAGGCCATGCCGTCGGAGGGCGCGAGGGTGACGATCTGGCGGTCGTGATACGGCGCAACGTCTGAACCCGGCGCCGTGGTCAGCAGGCTGAAGCAGCCGTCCTTGACGACCCCGGCGATCCAGAACCAGGGCTCGCCGGCCATGGTGAAGAGGTGGCGGTCCTTGAGCTTCACCCCCGCGGCGGGCGCCGTGTATTCGATGAAGCCGTCGGCCAGCGCCAACACCCGGTCGCTGCGCGAGAAATCCCGCCCTTCCGAGCGGAAGTTGAACACCGGCGCGCCGCGCGGACCCGGCCACGCCCAGGTCATCATCGTCCCCTCAAGGCCGCTGTCGCCGCCGCGGACGACGAAGGCGCTGTCGCGAATGCGGATCGCAGGCTGGGCGTCGAGCATGTTGGGGATCCGCCCGTCCTGCCATTTGAACAGCGGCAGGCCCCGCCGGTCGAACTCCTCGATCGCGTCCTTGAGCAGCTTGTGGCGCTGGAACTCGTTGCACATGGCGCCAGCCTAGCGCGCTGATCGCAAACGAAAAGGGCGGCCGCGTCGCCGCGGCCGCCCTTCCCGATTTTGGTCCGACTGGAAGCCTTAGGCTTCTTCAGAGGCGGCCGGCTCGTCCTTCTTGGACAGATCTTCGCCGGTCTCCTGGTCGACGACCTTCATGGAGAGGCGGGTCTTGCCGCGGTCGTCGAAGCCCAGGAGCTTGACCTTCACGGCTTGGCCTTCCTGCAGCACGTCGCCGACCTTGGCGACGCGGTCGCTGGAGATCTGCGAGACGTGCACCAGGCCGTCCTTGGCGCCGAAGAAGTTCACGAAGGCGCCGAAGTCGACGATCTTGACGACCTTGCCGGTGTAGATGGCGCCGATTTCCGGCTCCGAGGCGATCGACTTGATCCACTCGCGGGCGGCATCGATCTTGTCCTGGTCAGCGGCCGCGATCTTGATGGTGCCGTCGTCGCCGATGTCGACCTTGGCGCCGGTCTTTTCCACGATCTCGCGGATGACCTTGCCGCCCGAACCGATGACTTCACGGATCTTGTCGACCGCGATCTTCATGGTTTCGATCTTCGGGGCGAACTCGCCCAGCTCGGCGCGCGGGGCTTCCATGGCCTTGGCCATTTCGTCGAGGATGTGCTTGCGGCCACCCTTCGCCTGCTCCAGCGCCTGCTTCATGATCGCTTCGGTGATGCCGGCGATCTTGATGTCCATCTGGAGCGAGGTGATGCCGTCCTCGGTGCCCGCGACCTTGAAGTCCATGTCGCCCAGGTGATCTTCGTCACCCAGGATGTCCGACAGGACCGCGAAGCCGTCCGATTCCAGGATCAGGCCCATGGCGATGCCGGAGACCGGCTTCTTCAGCGGAACGCCCGCGTCCATCAGAGCCAGCGACGAGCCGCAGACCGAGGCCATCGAGGACGAGCCGTTCGACTCGAAGATCTCGGAGACCAGGCGGATGGTGTAGGGGAACTCTTCGGTCTTCGGCAGCATCGGGCGGATCGCCCGCCAGGCCAGCTTGCCGTGACCGACTTCGCGGCGGCCCGGAGCGCCCATGCGGCCCGTCTCCCCGACCGAGAACGGCGGGAAGTTATAGTGCAGCATGAACTTCTCGTAGTACTTGCCTTCCAGCGCGTCGATCAGCTGCTCGTCGTCGCCGGTGCCCAGGGTGGCGACCACCAGGGCCTGGGTTTCCCCACGCGTGAACAGAGCCGAACCGTGAGCGCGCGGCAGCACGCCGACTTCCGAGACGATCTGGCGAACCTTGTCGACGGTGCGGCCGTCGATGCGGATGCCCGTGTCCAGGATGTTGCGACGAACGACGTCGGCTTCCAGTTCCTTGAACACGCCGCCCAGCTTGGCCGGGTCAACGCCGGTCGGGTTGGCGTCGGACTTGGCGAACTTTTCGGTCGCCTTGGCCTTCGCGGCCGAGACGGCGTCGTGACGCTGGCCCTTGGCGACGATCTTATAGGCCGCGGCCAGGTCCTTGCCGATCAGCTTCTTGACGTCGGCCTTGATGGCGTCGGTGTCGTCCGGGGTGAACTCGAAGGGTTCCTTGGCCGAGTGCTCGGCCAGTTCGATGATCGCGTCGATCACCGGCTGGATGCCGGCATGGGCGAACATCACGCCCTTCAGGACCTCATCTTCGCTGAGCTCCTGGATTTCAGATTCCACCATCATGACCGCGTCGCTGGTCGAGGCGACGACGAGGTCCATCGAGGACTCCTTCATCTCGTCGAGCGTCGGGTTCAGGACGTACTCGCCATTGACCAGGCCGACGCGCGCAGCGCCGATCGGGCCCATGAACGGGGCGCCGGAAATCACCAGGGCGGCCGAGGCGGCGACCAGGGCGACGATGTCCGGATCATTTTCCAGGTCATGCGCCAGCACGGTGGTGACGACCTGGACTTCGTTCTTGAAGCCCTTGACGAACAGCGGGCGGATCGGACGGTCGATCAGGCGCGAAGTCAGGGTTTCCTTCTGGCTCGGCGCGCCTTCGCGACGGGGGAAGGAGCCGGGGATCTTGCCCGCGGCGTAGAATTTTTCTTGGTAGTTGACGGTCAGCGGGAAGAAGTCCTGCCCCGGCTTCGCGCTCTTGGCGAAGACGGCGGTGGCCAGAACCATGGTCTCGCCATAGGTAGCCAGGACCGCGCCGTCAGCTTGACGGGCCATGCGGCCGGTTTCGAGGGTCAGCGTCTTGCCGCCCCACTCGATGGTCTTGCGCTTGATATCGAACATGTTTGCTTCTTTCTCATCCCGCGGGCGTATTCCCAACGGGGGCGGACAGGGTCGGGGTTCCGAAATCCTCTCCAAACGATCAGGCGATGAGGATTGCTGTGGAACCCTCGGCGTGTAGCGGGCGCCCCTGACTTGGACCACCCGGATCGCCGCTTTGTTCCCTTCGGCCTGTCGCGAAGGAAGCGGCGCAGTAGATATGACCTGATACGCAAAGCCCCCGGTTTCCCGGGGGCTGACCTCTCGGTCCTTAGCGGCGCAGGCCCAGCTTTTCGATCAGCGCCTGATAGCGGCCCTCGTCGGACTTCTTCAGGTGGTCGAGCAGCGAACGACGCGCAGAGACCAGCTTCAGCAGGCCGCGACGCGAGTGGTTGTCTTTCTTGTGGGTCTTGAAGTGCTCGGTGAGGTTGGAGATCCGCTCAGAGTAGATCGCCACCTGCACTTCAGCGCTTCCGGTGTCACCGGCCGAACGGCCGTGGGTCTTGATGAGCTCAGCTTTGCGCTCGAGAGTAATCGACATCGGCTAGTCTCCGCTCTTTTCCAGATGAAAGACCCGCGAAGGCTCGAGCTTGCCCGCACGCATCTCGCAGAGCGCCACCACGACCCCGTCCGACATGGCTGAAACGGTTCGAGTCCCGGGGCTTAACCGGGCCTTCAGCGCTTCGACCTGTCGGGGAACGAGAACGATCGGCCGTCCCTGCTTCAACTTGAAAGCGTCTTCGGCGGTCACGGCCAGCTCCGGGATGTCGTCCAGGGCGGTCTCGACCGGAAGCAATGCCTCCAAGCAGCCGGCCTTATGGCTCAAATCTTCCAACAATTCCAGCGTTATCGCCGAGTCCTCGCTGAACGGGCCGACACGGGTGCGCCGCAGAGCGCTGACGTGGGCGCAAGCCCCCAGCCGCTCGGCGATGTCGCGGACGATGGCCCGGACATAGGTGCCCTTGCCGCACTCGACCGCGATCTCGATGTGGTCGACGTCGGGGACGTCGATCACCCGCGCGTCGTAGATCGAGACTTCGCGCGCCTTGAGCTCGACCGTCTCGCCGGCGCGGGCCAGATCGTAGGCCCGCTCGCCGTCGACCTTCACGGCCGAGAAGGCCGGCGGGACCTGCTGAATGTCGCCGATGAACTCCGGCAACACCGCTGCGACCTGCTCGGGAGTCGGACGCACGTCGGAGGTCGCGGTCGTCGCGCCCTCGCGGTCGAAGCTGGCGGTCGTGCGGCCCCACTCGATCGTGAAGCGGTAGGCCTTGTCGGCGTCCATCAGGAACGAAACGGTCTTGGTCGCTTCGCCCAGGGCGATCGGCAGGATGCCCGTGGCCAGCGGATCGAGCGTGCCGGCATGTCCGGCCTTCTGGGCATTGAAGATCCGGCGCACGCGCCCGACGGCCTGGGTCGACCCCAAGTCGTACGACTTGTCGAGGTTGACCCAGCCGGAGATGGCGTCGCCCTTCTTGCGACGCGCCATCAGTCTTCGTCCTTCCAGGAATCCGACGGCGGCTGCGGCGTCAGGTCCTGGGCGACGCGCGGATCGTCGAACAGACGGCCAATGCGGGCCGCTTCGTCGAAGCTCTCGTCGTGCAGGAACTTCAGGTCCGGCGTAAACTTCATGTCGATCAACCGCCCCAGACGCCCGCGCAGGAACTTGGCGTGGCGGTTCAGCGCCTTGACCACGTCGCCGGCATGTTCGCCGCCGAGCGGTTCGATGAAGCAGACCGCATGGCGCAGGTCGGGGCTCATCCGGATCTCGGTCACGGTGACCGAGACGCCGACGAGCGCCTCATCGTTGAAGTCCTCCTCCCGGAGGATATCGACCAGGGCGTGGCGCATCAGTTCGCCGGCGCGAAGCTGGCGCTGGGAGGGGCCCGCCGGGGCGGCGCGACCCTTGGGGGAAGAGCGTTTCATGGACTTGCCTCTAACGACCTGGCGCGCGGATCGGACGCGGCGGCTCAGGAGAAGGGCGCGCTTCTAGGCGCGCGAGGTCAAGAAGTCCAGGCCTTAGCCCGCGCCGGTCCGCTCCCTGAAGAACGCAATGACGCGGGCCTCGGCCTCCTTGGTAGGCCCGTCTTCGGCCAAATTGATGGTCAGCACCGAGTGCGGGTGCTTCAGGCCGCCGGGCACGGCGTGCTTCGGATCGATCTCGATCGCCTCGAACTTTTCGCCGAACTCGCGCTTGTAGCTGTCGAACCGGGCGTCGGGCACGAAAGGGTCGCCATGGAAGCGCAGGCCGATCATCGACAGTCCCTCCTCGTCGAACCGCTTGCGCGCGCAGCTGACCTCGGCCGGTGAAGCGCCGATCCCGGCGGCGCGCTCCGGCTTGCTGGCGCCCAATGGCAAAGATGGCTGCGAGAGCACCGGGGCGACGACCGACGGCTCGGTCATCATCGCCAGGGCGAAGCCGCCGGTGAAGCACATGCCGACCGCCCCGACGCCCTTTCCGCCGCACTCGGCGTGGGCTTTGCGCGACAGCGCCTTCAGCCACTCGACGATCGGGCTCGACTTGTCGGACGCCCAGACGTTGAACTCGCGCCGGATGCAGATACCGCCCAGCATGGTCAGGGCGCTGAGCGGGTGGCTGGCCGGCCGTCCCGGCTCGCCGAAAAGGTGCGGGCAATAGACGGTCATGCCGGCCGCCGCGACGCGGTCGGCGAACCGAATGACCAGCGGATGCAGGCCCGGCATCTCGTGGATGACGACGACCGCGGGCCCCGAACCGCGCTTGTAGACGTTGCGCCTCCAGCGCCCGTCGTCGAAGGCGAACTTCTCGTACTGAGCCAGCGCGGCTTCGTGACCCATCGCACCCTCCCCTAACGCCGTTCGGCGGGAAGCTTAGCCCTAACGGGCCTTGGTGCGCAGCATGGAAAGATCGCCCTCGAAGCCGGACAGGCGCCAGGTCCCCTGCTCCTCGGTGAAGGTCAGCAGGCACGGGCCGTCCTTCTTGCGCGGCACGCAGACCTGGCCCTCGCCGACCGTCTTGAGCTGGCCGCCGATCACCATCGGGCCGGGCAGCGGCTTGGCCGCGTCGTAGCCGTAGTAGGCGGCGACCGAGCGGAACACGTTCGGCTGGAGCAGGGCCTCGCCGGCCAGGTCCGCCAAGGTCGGAGCGATCAGCGCGCCGAGGGCGGCCAAGCCGTCGTTCGCCCCTGACTTGCGCGTCTCGGCCATCATCCGGGTTTCGATCTGCCGCTTGAGCGCGGGGCGATCAATATGGGCCTCAAAAGCCGCCTTGTCGTTGTCGCGGATCGAAACCAGCAGGGCATGAACGTCAGCCGCGGCGTCGTAGCGTTGCGCGGTGGCGCAGGCCGAAAGGGTAAGCGCGGCCAGCGCCAGGATCAGTACTCTCATCAGGGGGTCGCCATGTGTTGGGTGTAGCGCAGCATGTCGGTGTCGTATCCCAGGGCCTTCACCCGCGCCAACAGCGCGTTGCGTTCGGCCTCCGACGGCCTTGGATCGCGGGTCAGCAACCAGAGGAAGCGGCCCGAGCCCTCCCCGACGATCGCCCACTTGTAGTCGTCGTCGCGGTCGAGCACCCAATAGTTGGTCAGCAGAGCGGGGCCAAAGAATGACACCTTGAACTTGGCCCCCAATCGGTCGCCCGCTGGCCGCGCCTTACCCTCGGACACCTTGACCGGACCACGAACAGAGTCCTTGCGGCAGCTGTTCTTCACCGACACTTCGCCCCCGGGCCGCACGGCGTATTCCGCGGTTACCGCCTCGCAGCCGTGTTCGAAGCGGTTCTCGTAGCGGGCGAACTCGTACCAGAGCCCGAGATAGCGGCTCAGTTCGACCGGCTTGGCAGGCTCGGGAACCTCATTGTTGCCGACCGGACCTCCAGCGCAGGCGGCGATGACCAACGCGCCGAGGGCGGCGGCGAGAAACGGACGCATGGCGGCTCCTGGGTTACGCCTCAGTTGGAATGCCCGCCGCCGCGAATGGCTCCGAACGCAAAAGGCCCCCGGTTTCCCGGGGGCCTGATGACTTGGATGCGGCGTGGCCTAGAGGCTGCGCGCGACCTCTTCGAGGTTGAAGCACTCGATGACGTCGCCTTCCTTGATGTCCTGGAAGCCCTCGAAGAACATCCCGCACTCGACGCCCGAGCCCACTTCGGCGACTTCATCCTTGAAGCGCTTGAGGGTCCGCAGGGTGCCCAGTTCCAGGACGACGATGTCTTCGCGGATGATCCGGACGCGAGCGCCGCGGCGAACCACGCCCTCGGTGACCCGGCAACCGGCGACACGGCCCACCTTGGTGATATCGAACACCTGCAGGACCCGCGCGTTGCCCAGGAAGGTTTCGCGTTGTTCCGGCGCCAGCATGCCCGAGAGCACGCCTTTGATGTCGTCGATCAGGTCGTAGATGATCGCGTAGTAGCGGATCTCGACGCCTTCACGTTCGGCCAGCGCCTGCGCCTGCTTGGAGGCGCGGACATTGAAGCCGATGACCGGCGCGCCCGATCCCTTGGCCAGCATGACGTCGCTTTCGCTGATCGCGCCTGCGCCCTGGAGGATGATCCGCGCGCGGACCTCGTCGGTGGCCAGCTTGTCCAGCGAACCGACGATGGCTTCGGCCGACCCCTGCACGTCCGCCTTGATGATGACCGGCAGCTCCGAGATCTTCTTGTCCTGAAGCTTGGCCATGAAGTCGGCCATGGTGACGCCGCCAGCGACCGGCGAACCGGCCTTCTCGCGCTTCACGCGGGTCCGATACTCGGTGAGCTCACGGGCGCGAGCTTCGTTTTCCACGACCGCGAAGGGCTCACCCGGGCCGGGCGTACCGTCGAGGCCGAGGATCTCCACCGGCACGGACGGGCCGGCCGAGTCCAGCTGCTCGTCGCGTTCGTTCAGCAGGGCGCGAACCCGGCCGAAGTTGGCGCCGGCCACGACGATGTCGCCGCGCTTCAAGGTGCCGCGCTTGACCAGCACGGTCGAAACCGCTCCGCGGCCGCGATCGAGCTTGGCCTCGATGACCGTGCCGTCCGCGGTGCGGTCCGGGTTGGCCTTCAGGTCCATCATTTCGGCCTGCACCAGGATCGCCTCGATGAGGTTCTCCAGGCCAGTCTTCTTCAGGGCCGAGACTTCGATGATCTGGGTGTCGCCACCAAGGCTTTCGACGACGATCTCGTGCTGCAGCAGCTCGTTGATCACCCGCTGCGGATTGGCGTCGGGCTTATCCATCTTGTTGATGGCCACGATGATCGGAGCGCCGGCCGCCTTGGCGTGCTGGATGGCTTCGGCCGTCTGCGGCATGACGCCGTCGTCAGCCGCCACGACCAGGACCACGATGTCGGTGACGTCGGCGCCGCGGGCCCGCATCGCCGAGAAGGCGGCGTGGCCAGGGGTGTCGAGGAAGGTCACCGCTTGGCCGTCGGCCAGACGCACCTGATAGGCGCCGATATGCTGGGTGATCCCGCCATGTTCGCCGCCGGCGACGTCGGCCGAACGCAGGGCGTCCAGCAGCGAGGTCTTGCCGTGGTCGACGTGGCCCATGACCGCCACGACCGGCGGGCGCGGAACCAGGTTGTCGTCGATATCCTCTTCGCCGATGAAGCCTTCTTCGACGTCGGCTTCCGAGACGCGCCTCACGGTATGGCCGAACTCGGTGGCCACCAGCTCGGCGGTGTCGTTGTCGATGACGTCGTTGATCTTCAGCATCACGCCCTGACGCATCAGGAACTTGATGATCTCGACGCCGCGGGTCGCCATCCGGTTGGCGAGTTCCGCCACGGTGATGACGTCCGGGATGACCACTTCGCGCGCGGCGCGGGCCTGTTCCTGGCCGCCGCCCTTGCGCTTTTCACGTTCACGTTCGCGCGCCCGGCGGACCGAGGCCAGCGAACGCATCCGTTCGACGGCGCCCTCATCGTCACCGGCCACGGCCTGGATGGTGAGACGGCCTTCACGGCGCTGAGCGGCGCCCTTCACACGGCTGATCGCCTTGTTCGGGGCGTTCGCGGCGGCCTTGCGGCGCGTATCCTCGTCGTCGTCGGGCCGGCGACCGGCTTCCCCAGGTCGGGGCGCCTGGCGAGCGGCGCGCTGGATTTCCGGCGTAGCCGGCGGGGCGTTCGGAGCCGCGCCGCGCGGCGGGCGCGGACCGCCGGGACGGTCGCCCGGACGACCGCCGCCCGGCGCCGGACGCGGCGCGAGGGCGGAGTAGCGGACGGGTTCGCCGCTCGGACGCGGACGATCACCCTGCGGACGATCACCATGCGGCGGACGATCACCCTGCGGGCGATTGCCTTGCGGACGGTCGCCCTGCGGGCGCGGGCCGCGGTCGTCGCGCGGCGGACGCGGAGCGTCGGCGCGTGGGGCCCGCTGGCCGAAGTTCATGTTCTCGTAGCGGCCCGGCGCGCGCTCCGGACGATAGGTCGTCGTCGTCGGACGATCGTCGCGACGCTCGCGGGAGGGTTCGTAGGTGCGGGTCTGACCCGGCGCGCCGCGATGGCTGTCCGAACGCGGACCATCCGAGCGCTGCCCCTCATGACGCGGACCTTCGTGGCGCGGCGCTTCGGAGCGCGGAGCCTCCGAGCGAGCGACGGGGGCCTGAGGCGCCGGCGGCGTGGGCGCTGGCGGGGGCGCTGGGGTCGGAGCCGGGGTCGGCGCAGCAGGCGCTTCGGCGCGGGGCGCTTCCGGAGCCGGCGCCGCAGGCGGGGCGACCGGCGCGGGCGCTTCGACAGGCTTCGCGGCGGCGGCGGCGGCCGCAGCGGCCGCGGCGCGGGCCGCTTCGGCTTCGTCGCGAGCGCGGTCCTCACGGGCGCGCTGCTCGGCGGCCTGGCGAGCCTGATGCTCGCGCGCCAGCTCGATGGCGCGCTGACGGGCGCGTTGTTCGTCGGCCGACAAGCCCGAACCGTCGTTCGACGATCCGCCCTGCGACGGACGCGGCGAGGAAGGTTGCGGCGAGTAGGCGCGCTTCTCGGCCGAGGACGGGGCAGCAAGGTTCCCCGCCGGCGCGGCATGCGTGCGCTGGCGCTTGGTCTCCACGACCACAGTCTTGGAGCGACCGTGGCTGAAGCTCTGCTTCACCGTGCCCGCGCTGACCGATCCAGCCCCACGGGGCTTGAGGGTCAGGGGAGCTCGCCCGCCAGGGGCCCGGCCGTTGTCGTTCTCGTCGCTCATGCGCTCGCTTTACATATCAGCCGGGACGGTCCCGACCACGGACATTCCAATAGCTCTAGGCGCGCGAAACCGGTTCAGGTTCCGCCCGCCTCAGGAGGCTTTTCCTCGCGCCAACTCTCTGGAAGGAGCGGGCGGAAGCCAGATAGTCTCCGGACGTCTTTCGTCCAGCGATCGGCGCCGCGCCCCGCAAGGAAGGTGGTGTGTATCACATTCTCGGCCCCCAAGGCCAAACCCAATTCCTCAGCGTCGAAGAGTCCGCAAAGCTGCGGCGGTTTGGGTGACTTGCGGGCCACATTCAGGATCTTGCGGCGGCCGTCCGCGGCGCCGTCGGACGCCTCGATCAACCACGCGGCCTTGCCTGCGTTCAGGGTCGAAGCGACCTTCTCGAACCCGGAGATAAGCTCGCCAGCCCGTTTCGCAAGCCCAAGGCCATCCAGGATTCGGCGCCGCAGGAGGGATTCGACCTGATCGGCAAGATCCGCCGGCGGAGCGAGCTTGGCCTTGGCGGCGCGGGAAAATGCCCCCTTCTTCACCGCCGTCTCGACCGACACACGGTCGGCGGCGACCCAGAGTCCGCGCCCTGGCAGCTTGCGCGCCAGATCCGGAACCACAAGGCCGCCAGGACCGGCGACGAACCGGACGAGCGCGGCCTCGTCCATCACCTGGCCCGAGACGATGTCCCGCCGTTCCCGCGCGGCCTGCGCGAGAGTCCGCGGGGCCGCCGTCCCGGCCGTGATGCAAGTGGACGCGCTCACCTGGGCTTAGGCCTCCGGAGTTTCTTCGGCTTGGACGTCGCCTTCGACTTCGGCCTCGGCAACCTCGGCGTCCGCGTCGGCTTCGTCGACGTACTCTTCTTCGATTTCCGGCTCAGGCGGGACCTCGACCCAGCCCATGGCGATGCGCGCGCGCATGATCAGGGCCTCGGCCTCGGCGGCGTCGAGGTTGAAGCTCTCGAGAATGCCCGGCTCGCGCACGCGCTCGCCGTCGCGGTTTTCGAACCAGCCGCGCAGGTCGTCCGGGATCAGGCCAGCCAGATCCTCGACGTTCTTCACGTCGCCCTCGCCCAGCGCCACCGCCATCGGCAGGGTGACGCCCTCGATCTCGAGCAGGCCGTCCTCGACGCCCAGAGCGTTGCGCTTGGCGTCGTACTCGGCCGCGATCTTCTCCAGGAACTCGCGGGCGCGGGTCTGGATTTCGTCGGCGGTGTCTTCATCGAAGCCCTCGATCGCCGCGACTTCCGACGCGTCGACATAGGCCACGTCCTCGACCGAGGCGAAGCCTTCGGTGACCAGCAGCTGGGCGATGACCTCATCGACGTCCAGGGCTTCCTGGAACAGCGCGGTGCGCTCAGTGAACTCACGCTGACGGCGCTCGCTCTCCTGGCTTTCGGTCATGATGTCGATCTGCCAGCCGGTCAGCTGGCTCGCGAGACGAACGTTCTGGCCGCGACGGCCGATGGCCAGCGACAGCTGTTCGTCCGGCACCACCACTTCGACGCGCTCGTCCTCCTCGTCCATGACGACCTTGGAGACTTCCGCCGGAGCCAGGCCGTTGACGATGAAGGTCGCCTCGTCCGGGCTCCACTGGATGATGTCGATCTTTTCGCCCTGCAGCTCGGCCACCACCGCCTGCACGCGCGAACCGCGCATACCGACGCAGGCGCCGACCGGGTCGATCGAGGAGTCGTTCGACACCACGGCCATCTTGGCGCGCGAACCCGGGTCACGGGCGACGGCGCGGATCTCGATGACGCCGTCGTAGACTTCCGGCACCTCCTGCGCGAACAGCTTGGCCATGAAGCCGCCGTGGGCGCGCGACAGCAGGATCTGCGGGCCCTTGGTCTCGCGGCGGACGTCGTAGATGTAGCAGCGGATCCGGTCGCCGATGTTGAAGTTCTCGCGCGGGATCGACTGGTCGCGGCGCATGATGCCTTCGCCGCGACCCAGGTCGACGACGGTGTTGCCGTACTCGACGCGCTTGACCACGCCGTTGACGATCTCGCCGACGCGATCCTTGAACTCTTCGTACTGACGCTCGCGCTCGGCTTCGCGGACCTTGCCGGTCACGACCTGGCGGGCCATCTGGGTCTGGACGCGGCCGAACTCGAACGGCGGCAGGATTTCTTCGTAGATCTTGCCGACGAAGGCGTCCTTGTCGCCGCGCAGGGCGTCAGCCAGGCGACGCACGCCGACCGGCTCTTCCGGAATGCCGTCCTCGGATTCGAACACCGCCTCGTCGTCGATGACCGTGATCACGCGCTTGACCGTCGTCTCGCCGGTCTTGGGGTCGATGCGCACGCGGATGTCGTGCTCGGCGCCGTACCGGGCGCGCGCGCCCTTCTGGATCGCTTCCTCGATCGCCTCGATCACGACTTCCTTGTCGATCGACTTCTCGCGGGCCACGGCCTCGGCGATCTGCAACAACTCAAGCCGGTTGGCGGAAATGCCGGTCAGGCTCATCGGTTTGCGTCCTCTTACTCAGGGGTGTCTTGGTCGGCCTCGGAGCTCAGGCGGGCGGCTCGCTCGTTCGCGCCGCGCTTCATGAGTTCGTCGGTCAGGATGAGTTTAGCGTCCACGATCCAGTCGAACGGGATCATGGCGGTGGATTCTTCGCCTTCGAGGTCGATGCCGATGGCGTCGCCCTCGACGCCAGCCAGCACGCCGCGGAACCGCTTGCGGCCTTCGGCGACGCGGTCGAGTTCGATCCGCGCCTCGAAGCCGTCGTAGTTCTCGAAATCCTTGAGCCGGGTCAGCGGCCGGTCGACGCCGGGCGAGGAGACCTCCAGCGTATACTCGCCGGCGATCGGATCGGCGGCGTCCATCACCTCGGAGATCGCACGCGACAGCCGGGCGCAGTCCTCGACGACCATTTCGCCCTCAGGCGTCTCGGCCATGATCTGCAGCCGGCGGGTTTCCTCCCCGCCCATCAGGCGCAGGCGGACGATCTCGTAGCCTGCAGCCTCCGCGACGGGGTCGAGGAGCTCCAGGAGCCGACGGTCTTCAGCGGTCTTGCCACGCATAAGCTTGGCTGCTCTCCGGCAACAAAAAAGCGGCCGGGCCGAAGCCTGCCGCTCGTATGCGCTATCCAGCGCTAACGGACGATGTAGCGCCTATATAGCGCGCGGCCATTGCTTTGTCAGCCCCTAGCCGCACAGGCCCCAATTCGGCGCTTTTACAGTTTTTCGGGCGGCAATCAGCGCGCGGCCCCTTTTCGCCGGGACCTGAATGGTCCACAGACGGCGCCCTCAACTCTTGTGTCGCCAAGGTCCTTCCTTCCTATGGACATCTCCAAGATCCCCACGGGCGTTAACCCGCCCTACGACGTCAACGCCATCATCGAGATCCCGCAGGGCGGTGAGCCGGTGAAGTACGAACTCGACAAGGACAGCGGGGCCATCATGGTCGACCGCTTCCTCCACACCGCGATGTACTATCCGGGCAACTACGGCTTCATCCCGCACACCCTGTCGGACGACGGCGACCCGATGGACGTGCTGGTCGTCGGCCCCACCCCCGTGGTTCCGGGCGCGGTGATCCGCGTGCGGCCGATCGGGACGCTGATGATGGTCGACGAGGCGGGCGGCGACGAGAAGATCCTCGCGGTGCCGGTCGACAAGCTGCACCCGTTCTATGCGGGCGTGGATTCCTGGCGCGGCCTGCCGGCCATCCTGACCGAGCAAATCGCCCACTTCTTCCAACATTACAAAGACTTGGAGAAGGGCAAGAGCGTCGAGATCGTGCGCTGGGCCGACCCGGAAGAGACCGGCGACCTGATCCGCCAGGGCATCGAGCGCGCCAAGGCGGCGGGCAAGGGCCAGCCAGGAACGTGACGATAGGGGCCGCCGTCGGCAGGTTTCGACGGCGGCCTTCCAACTACCTTCTGATGAAGTCGAAGAAGACCGGCTCGCAATCGCCCAGCCGCTTTTCTTCGTACCGCGTGGTGATGTGGTCGGCGGGCGCGACGCGCCAGTCGTCCGCCTTCTGCGCCGGCCAGTCGAAATCCGGCGAGGCCAGGATCCGCTCCAGCGCCCAATCGGCATAGCCCGCCACGTCGGTGGCGAAGCGCAGGCGGCCGCCCGACCTCAGCACCCGGGCCAACTCCACGACCATTTCCGTCTGTACGATCCGGCGCTTGTGATGGCGCGCCTTGGGCCAGGGGTCCGGGAACAGGATGAACACCCGATCGAGGCTGGCGTCGGGCAGCCGGGCGGCCAGCTCGCGGGCGTCGCCATCGTGGATGCGGACGTTCTTCAAATCCTGCTCGGCCACGTGCCGCACGGCGCTGGCCACGCCGTTGAGGAACGGCTCGCAGCCGACGATCAGCACGTCGGGCGCGCGGGCGGCCTGGCTGGCCATGTGCTCCCCGCCGCCGAAGCCGATCTCCAGCCACGCCTCGCGGGCGCCGGCCAGAAGCGTTCGCGGGTCGAACGGCCCCTCAGGCGGCCGCAGCGCGGGCAGCAGGTCTTCGACCAGGGCGGCCTGGCGCGGCTTGATCGGCCGCGACTTGATCCGGCCGTAGGACCGCATCAGCGGGTGTTGGTTGTCTTCCATGCGCGCGCTCTACAACGACGAAGGCCGCCGCGCGAGTGCGCGACGGCCTTCGGATATTCCAAACCCGATGTGGATCAGGCCAGGCTCTTCAGCTGGTCGACCAGATCGGTCTTTTCCCACGAGAAGCCGCCCTCGTTGTCCGGCTGGCGGCCGAAGTGGCCGTAGGCGGAGGTGCGGGCGTAGATCGGACGGTTCAGGCCGAGATGCTCGCGGATGGCGCGCGGCGTGGCGCCGCCGATCATCTGCGGCAGGGCCAGCTCCAGCTTCGCCGGATCGACCTGGCCGGTGCCGTGCAGGTCGACATAGAACGACAGCGGGTCGGAGACGCCGATCGCGTAGCTGATCTGGATGGTGCACTTGCGCGCCAGGCCGGCGGCCACAACGTTCTTGGCCAGATAGCGGCAGGCGTACGCGGCCGAGCGGTCGACCTTGGTCGGATCCTTGCCGGAGAACGCGCCGCCGCCGTGCGGAGCCGCGCCGCCGTAGGTGTCGACGATGATCTTGCGGCCGGTGAGGCCGGCGTCGCCGTCCGGGCCGCCGATCAGGAAGCGGCCGGTCGGGTTGACGTGCCACTTGGTCTTCTTGGTGACCAGGCCGCTCGGCAGGACGCTCTCGACGTACGGCTTGATGGCCGCGGCCAGGCGCTTCGAATTGACGGTGTGGTCGCCGATCTTCTTCTTGTGCTGGGTCGAGACGACGATCTTCAGGATCTCGACCGGACGGCCGTCCTGATAGAGCAGCGTGACCTGGCTCTTGGCGTCCGGCTCAAGGAAATCGGCCTCGCCCGAGTGACGGACCTCGGCCAGCTTGTGCAGAATGTCGTGCGAGAACTGCAGGGTGGCCGGCATCAGCGACGGGGTTTCGTCGCAGGCGTAGCCGAACATGATCCCCTGGTCGCCCGCGCCCTCTTCCTTCTTCTCGGTCGAGTCGACGCCGACGGCGATGTCGGCGGACTGCGGGTGCAGGAAGTTGGCGAACTTGGCCTTTTCCCAGTGGAAGCCCTTCTGGGCGTAGCCGATGTCCTTCACCGCGGCGCGGACCTTGGGCTCCAGGCCGGCCAGGATCTCCTTGGTCATGGCCTTGTTCTCGGCCTTGGAGGCGCCCGGCTTGCCGGCGCGGACTTCACCGGCCAGCACGATGCGGTTGGTGGTCACGAGGGTCTCGCAGGCCACCCGGGCCTCGGGCTCCACCGACAGGAAGGCGTCGACCACCGTGTCGGAAATACGGTCGGCGACCTTGTCAGGATGGCCTTCGGACACGCTTTCGCTGGTGAAGATGTAGGAGGAACGGCTCAAGAGGTAGCTCCGGTAACGGGCAGGCCGCGGCGCAGGGCGGCCCCATTTGGACGTCGCCGGAACCTATAAGGAAATCTTTATATCCCGCAAGCCGCGTCGCTCGACACGCGATAGCTGGTCGCGGGCCAAGAGCCAGCCCGACCCGCGCCGGATTGACGAGCTCGGAGCGTGTCGGCCAGCCCTTTCACAGGCCGGCGGCGCGGTTGATGGCCGCCCCGACGCTCGAATAGTCACCGTCAAAGTGATGTCCGCCGCCGAGCTTGATCGGACGGATCAGGCCCGCGGGGAAACTCGGGCAGGCGGCGTCCTGCTCCTGATCCCCGTACAGGCAGACGATCGGCAATCCCTTCAGCCTGGCGAGGGTCGGCGCGATGGGATAGGCCGTCGGACCGTTCTGGTTCAGCCAGTCGGTCGGATGGAACTCCAGCTCCCCGTCGCTATCGAGACCCAGCAGGGCCACGAGGCGGACGTGGGCGCGCAGGTCTGCCGGCAACTGGGCGACGATTGCAGGCAAGGCGTCCGCACCGAACGAGTAGCCAGCCAGGACGACCTTCGTCTTGCCCCAGGCCGTCATGTAGTGCTCGAGCACCGCTGCAAGATCGGACGCCGCCTCGGCGGGCGTGCGGCGAGTCCAGAAGTAGCGCAGCGAGTCATACCCCACGACCGGTACGCCGACCGTGCCGAAGCCGCTGGCCAGGCCCTTGTCGATGCCCGCCCAGCCGCCGTCGCCCGAGTAGAACACCGCCATGGTGTCGCCCCGCCCCGCGGCCGGGAGCTCCACCAGCGGCAATGCGGCCAGCCTTGCCCCCGCCGCCGCCTGCGGTCGCGCCGCCGGCGGATAGAACGAGGCGAAGGCCTGCGCGAATTGCGGCGCCCAGTTGGCGGGGACCGAATAGCCGTGCCCCACTTTCGGCAGGTCGATCACCCGAGCGTTGGCGGTCTGGGCGATAAAGGCATGGGTCGCCGCCGGCAGGCAGGTCAGATCCTGGCCGCCTTGCATGGCGACGAACGGCGTCGTCAGCTTCCGCGAGGGCCCGTAGATGAAGCCCAACTTGGCGTCGATCGTGTGAGTGAGGCCGCCGTCGCCTGCCGCCAACGGCTTTACGGTCTTCAGGTCGGGGCAGAACCCGAGCCCGATCGCGCCCTGGAATATGCCGGAGGGCGCCTGCGCAGCCGTGCCGTAGGCAAGGGTGGCGCCCGACGAGTAGCCGACCACCACCGGACGATGATAGCGGGCGAAGCCCAGCGACTTCTGGACGGCCTGAGACAGGCTGGAGAAGTCGCCCGCGGGGTAGATCGCTGCTCCCTTCGCCGCCTGGGCCGTCCGCAGGTAGTGGCGGATATCGACCCCCACCACCGTGGCGTCCATGCCCGCCAGCTGACGCGCCATGTCGACCACGCCCAGGTTCCAACCGCCGTCGCCGGAAATGAAGACGACGAAGCGGTCCGGCTCGCGGCCGGTCTTGTAGATGGTCACCGGGCCGGCCGCGCCGAAGCTATAGGCCGTTTCGGCGAGCTTGGGCGCGCCGCCCCCGCTCGCGGCCTGGAGCGCCTGAGACAAACCGGGCGCGGGTCCGGGCCTGGCGCCGACGGCCGCAGCCGATCCGACGGTGAGCGCGACGACCGCCGCGCCGGCGACAAACGCACTCGACCAGCTCATGGCGGGTCTCCCGATTTCCGCGCGGCGGCAGCCGCGCGTCATCCTTGTGCCACGCCAGCCCCTAAGCGGCCTCGCCGCCGCCTTACGGGTTTGTGAGGCGAGGCGGCCGGGCGATCAGCCGCGTCACGTCGACGATCGCAGCCGCGATGCTGGCGGGCGGCGCGGCCAGATACCGGGGGGTCCACACGGGGTCGAACTTGGCCTTGAACGCCCACAGGCCCTCGAACCCGTAGAACCGGTTTCCGCGCCTCGCGAACTCCGCGCCGATCCGATGCCAGAGAGGGGCCAGGCGATGATCGGCCAGCCCGGACAGCGGCGCCATGCCGAGGTTGAACCACTTGAAGCCCTGAGCCTGGGCCCAGCCGATCATCTCCACGAACATGAAGTCCATCACCCCATGCGCAGCCCCTGGCAGGTGCCGCATCAGGTCGACCGACGCCTCTTCCCGTCCCCCTGTCCAGACATTCGCGAAACCGACGATCCGGCCCTCCATCCGGACCAGAGCGATGGGCTCGCGGCGCAGCAGTTCGGGGTCGAAGCTGCCGAGCGAATACCCCTTCTCCTGGCCGCCGTGTTCCAACAGCCAGGCGTCGGAAATGACCTGCAGTTCCCGCAGCAAGTCGTCGGCGACAGGCGGCTGGACGATCTCGAAACTCAGCCCCTCCCGCACCGCCTTGGCGTGGGTCTGGCGCAGGTTCCGGCGCCGCCCGCCGGCCAGACTGAAATCCGACAGCTGCACGCGGGCCTCTTCGCCCATCTTCAGCAACGACAGCCCGAGATCCAGATAGTCGGTCAGCCAAGCGGGACTGGCGTGATAGATCACCACGCGCGCGTCGGCGCCGTCCGCCATCTCCTTGAAGCGCCACAACAGCTTGCGGGCGGCCTCGCGATCGCCGACCGGATCGCCCATGGCGATGAGGCTCCGCCCTTCTGCGCCGTACATGATGAAGGCGCTGTCGTCCTCGGATCGAAGCAGCGCCTTATCGCCGGTCAGAGCCAGGCGGGCGGTGGTGTCCGGCGAGGCCTCGACCAGCGGACGGATCGCCGCCAACTGGGCCGCGTCGGCGAGGTCGGCGCGCGGGCCGCCGGCGCGAGCGAGCGTCCACGACCCCACCGCCAGCAACGCCGCGCCAAGGAAGGCCAGGCTGCGCAGGAACCGCGAAGGATCGGCGTGATATCCGACCTGGGCCCAAAGCCGCCCCTCGTAGGGGGTGTCGTCATAAACCCAGGCCCCGAGCGCGGCCGCGCCGAAAACCACCGCAAGAACGCCGAACACCCACCAGGGCGCCAGGTGATCGCCGCGCCAGGCGCCGCGGCGGGGGAAGCTGTCACGGGAGAGCAGCAAGCCGGCCGCCAGCGCCGCAGCGCTGATCGCCGGCCCGATGTCCAAGCCCCGCAGCAAGGCGGTGGAGGCTCCAACAAGGGCCGCCGCCGCAGCGATCCAGACCGCCCGGGCGCGCCGGCGGAACAGCCCCAGGGAGGCGCCCATCAGCACCAGTCCCGAAACCAGGGACAGCAGGTGGCTGGTCTCCAACACCCCGAGCGGCACCGTATCGCGCAGCACCGCCAGCCGGTCGGGCGCGATGCGCCCGACCGCCGTGAGGATCAGGACGGCGCCCAGGGCGAAGGCGGCCGCGGCCGAGACGGGGGCGGCGACAGCCCGCCAGACGGCGATGGGCCGAGCCAACTTGAACCCCGGCGCCATTCCGTGCGCGGCCAACATCGCGCCGGCGACCACCAACGGCCCGATGTAGTAGATCAGCCGATAGCCCAGGAAGGCGGCCGTCAGCGATGCCCGCGACACCGTCGGCAGCATGGCCAGCATTATGCCTTCGAAGACGCCGGCCCCGCCGGGGACGCTCGACACCAAGCCGGCCACCGTCGCCGCCACATAAGCCCCGATGAACGTGGGGAACCCGACGCCGGTGTCCGGCAGCAGCGCCCAGACGACTGCGGCGGTGACCGCGTTGTCGACCAGGCCGAGCAGGACCTGCCAGATCGCCATGACCGGCGTGGGCAGCGACATGTCCCGCCCGGCGATCCGCACCCGTCCGCGAACGACGCCGCAGGCGAGCACGTAGCCGACGACGACCGCCAGCAAGGCGATCCCGAGCACTCGCCCCAGAAGCGGATGCAGGTTCAGAGCCGCGATCGGCAGGTCGGGCCGGCTGACCAGGGTCAGGCCCGCCAGCACGACGATGCCCAGGCCGAACGACACCGAACAGAACACGCTGGTCTGCCCCACCATCGCCAGGGTCGCGCCGTGCCGCCCATAGAGGCGCGCGCGCACCGCTCCGCCGACCAGCAGCGCAAAGCCGATGGTGTGGGCGAAGGCGTTGGCGCAGAACGATCCCATCAATACGGTTCGGAAAGGCACCTGGGCTCCCGCCCACCGCAGCCCAACCCATTCCATGGCCGCCAACAGAGCGTAGCTGGACAGGGCGAACCCCGCCGCGGCGGCCAGCCGGCCCGGGCCCCAATCGACGATCTCGGCGGTGACCTGCGCCACGGTGAGGCCGTGCAACTCGCGCCAGAGGATCACCGCCGCGACGGCCAACAGCGCGACCGGCGCCAGGCGCGGTCCCCAATGTCTGACGTGGCTCATCATAGGCCGAGCTTCCGGCCTCGCGTCGGCGATCACAAGAGCCATGGTTCTCGCCCCGGGATTAACCCCAGGATCAAGCTGATCGCTCAGGCCCGCCGGATCCTGACCCGCAGCCTACAGATTTCTCAGTCGGCGATCCGACCGCCGCGCGAGGCGTTTGGCGAACATCATCGTTGCGGAGATCCCCTCATGCTGATCGCTGCGCTCGCGGCCGCGCTCGTCACCGCCGCCCCGCCCGCGCCGCCGACGTCCGACGCCTTCGCCTCGGCCGAGTTCGGCGTCGTTCACGTGCTGGCGCCGTCGAGAGCGCAAGGCCTCGCGTTGGTCCTCTCGGGCGACGGCGGCTGGAAGCCGGAGGAGGCCAGCGGCCGGACCGCCGAAGCCCTTGCCGGCCGAGACCTGCTGGCCGTCGGCATCGACGTGAACCAGGTCTTCGCCGCGATGGGGCGTCCTGACGCTCCCTACGATCTCGGCGCGGCGCTGGCGCGCCTGTCCGACGAGGCGAAAGCCCGCTACGCCGTCACCGGACCGGTCACGCTGTCAGGCTACTCGGCCGGGGCGACGTTGGCTTACGCGGCCTTCGCCCAGAGCCCGCCGGGACGCTTCTCAAACCTTCTGACCGAAGGCTTTTGCCCGGACCAAACGAGTCCGCGACCGGTTGGAGACGGCTCAGGCCACACGATCGCTTACCGCAAGCACGCCGTCCCCGGATGGATCTATCGTCCAGCGCCGACGCCGGGCCGCTGGGCGCTGATCGAGGGCGCCCGTGAGCACCCGTGCCGGGGCGGCGACGTCGCCGGCTTTGCGCGCGCCGTCCCTGACGCCCGCCTTTGGATCGTCAAGGGCCTAAGCCATGGCTTCGGCCCGCCAGCCGCGTTGACGCCGAGTCTCGACCGGGCGGCGGCCTGGATCGCGGCGACGGGCTGACGTCGCCGGATCAGTCTTCGAGCAGCGAGGGGTCTTCTTCGACCATGGCGCGAACCAGGTCGAGGATGCGGCGTCGCACACGCGGCGGGGTGATCCGTGGGAAGGCGCTGGCCAGTTCGACGCCCTCGGGCGTCAGGAGGAACGCCTGCAGATGAGCCTGACCGCCGGGCGAGCCGTCGGCGCCGATGGTCGCGGTGTCGGCGAGGCCTTCGAAGAAGTAGGCGGTGGAGGTCTCGAGCGCGCGAGCCATCTCGTAGAGCTTGGAGGCCGACACCCGGTTGGCCGCCCGCTCGTACTTCTGGACCTGCTGGAAGGTCAGGCCGATGGCCTCGGCGAGCTTCTCCTGACTGACCCCTAATTCCTTGCGACGAAGTCTGATGCGGAGACCGACATGCACGTCGATCGGGTTTGGTACGCTGTCGAGGTCCTTGGACATGGGCTCACCCTAAACGAGCCTCCACTGACGCGTCAAAAACCTGACCAACTCGTCAATTGCGCTCTATTCGCCGATCTAACTGTCGAATTCCGACCATGGCCAGCGAAAGGAGCAACATCATGGCGAAGCCTGCTTCGCTGATGAAACTGTAGATTGTCCGAGCCCGTGGAGCGGGCAACCGAGCGTCGATTACACCCGATTTTCCGAGTCCCAACTCAGCGTCCGGAACGATCCGGCCCTGGGCGTCGATGACCGCCGAGACGCCGGTCGGCGTCGCCCGGATAATCGGCAGGCCGCTCTCGATGGCGCGGTAGCTGGCGATGTTCAGATGCTGCCACGGACCGCTCGTCGCCCCGAACCAGGCGTCGTTGGAGACGTTCAGCAGCCACTGCGGCCGCACGCCGGCGCGGGCGGCGGCGTTCTCGGCGAAACGCGGGAACAGCGCCTCATAGCAGATCAGCGGCTGCAGCGGCGGCAGGCCCTGGGGCGAGATCGGCCTCGGCGGCGGGCCGGCGGTGAAGTCCTCGGGCATGTGCACCAGGCTTCTGATGCCCAGCCTGGTCGCCAGATCGCCGAAGGGCAGGAACTCGCCGAACGGCACCAGCCGATGCTTGTCGTAGACGCCGGTGACCTTGAGACCGTCGGGCAGGCCGCGCAGGGCGACGAGGCTGTTGAAGTAGTCGGCCCGGCCCTGGGCGTCGAACTGCACGCGGTTGGCGCCGAGCAGCAGGGTCTGGCCCGGCGCGACCGCCTGGCCGAAACGCGGCAGGTAGGGGCTGCCGGGGGCCAGCAGGTCGTCGATCACCGCCGGCAGCGCGCCCTCGGGCCAGACGATGATCTCAGGGGTCGGGTCGCCAGGCTTGCCGCGTGACAGCGTGACATAGGCGTCGACGATGGCGTCGAGGTTCTCCGGCTTCCACTTGTCCTTCTGGTCGATGTCGGCCTGGACGATGCGCACCAGCGGCGCGTCGGGTCGGGCCGCCGGCGCGCTGGAGAGGCGCGTCATGCCGAACGCGAACATTCCCGCCAGCGCCAGGACCGCCAGCGCCGGAGCGGCGAAGCGGCGGCGCGGCGAACCGGCGTCGAGCACCAGAGCGAAGCTGGCGGCGATCGCCACCGTCAGCCAGCTGAGGCCGTAGGGTCCGACCACCGAGGCGAACTGCGAGATCGCGCCGCCGGCGGTCCAGGTCTCGCCCGGGAGATTCCAGGGAAAGCCGGTGAAGATGTGCGAACGGACCCATTCGAGCAGGGCCAGGGCGCCGGCGAACACCAGCACCCGGCCAGGGCCGCGGACGTCGGCGAGCCTATAGAGCAGCGCCGCCAGCCCCCAGAACAGCGCCAGCCCCCCGGCCATCAGCAGCAGGGCGAACGGGGCCATCCAGCCATGGGCGGCGGCGTCGACCAGGAACGCCTCGGTGATCCACCAGACCCCGACCGCGAAGTAGCCGACCCCGGCCAGCCAGCCGCGGAAGAAGGCCGAGCGGCGCGGCCGCGGGCCGGTCGTCTCCACCATCCGCATCAGCAGCGCATAGCCGAGCAGGCCGGGCAGCAGGCCGAACGGCGGATGGGCGAGCCCGGCCGCGACGCCGGCGACGAGCGCCAGCAGCCGCGCGAGCCAGGGAGACGGGGTTTTCAGATCAGACCTCTTCGCCGGACGGCGCCGTCACCGGCGCGAACCGCACCCGCTTTACACGCCGGGCGTCGGAATCCAGCACCTGGATTTCGAAGCCGGCCGGGTGGGCGATGACCTCGCCGCGTTGCGGCACGCGCCCGGCCAGGGCCGAGACCAGGCCGCCGACGGTGTCGATCTCCTCGTCCAGTTCGCCGGGGGCCAGATGCTCGCCGAGCGCGGCCTCCAGCTTTTCCAGCGGCGCGCGGGCGTCGACCTCATAGACCCCGCCGGCGCGCGGCGTGATGGATGAGACGGTCGCCTCGTCGTGCTCGTCGTCGATGTCGCCGACCACCGCCTCGACCAGGTCCTCCATGGTCACCAGGCCGTCGGTGCCGCCGAACTCGTCGATGACCATGGCCATGTGGGTGCGTTCGGCCTGCATGCGCAGCAGCAGGTCGGCGGCGCGCATCGAGCCGGGCACGTAGAGCGCGTCGCGGCGCAGCTTCTGGAGCACCAGGTCCGAAGGGCCCGGGCGACGGCCGCGCCCGGCCAGCAAGCGGAAGATGTCCTTGACGTGGATCACCCCGACCGGGTCGTCCAGCGTCTCGCGGTAGATCGGCATCCGGCTGTGCTCGGACTCGGCGAACAGCTCGACGACCTCGGCGAAAGGGGTGGAAAGCTCGACCGCGACGATGTCGACGCGGGGCGTCATCACGTCGGAGACCCGGAGGGTCTGAAAGGCGGCCGCCTGCTCTACGAGGCCGTTCGGACCCGAAATGGGGCCCGGCGGCGGCGCTTCGGCCCGGCCGGCGCGAAGTTTGCGAAAGAACGCCCGAATCCCCCGGCTTCGACTAGGGGGTTCGGGCGGACTGGATATCCCGTCCGAAGAGTTAGCCATGGTCTCCCTGCTCAGCCGCGTAGGGGTCTGGAACCCCGAGCCCGGCCAGGATGACGCGCTCTAGGCCTTCCATGTGTTCGGCCTCGGCGTCGGTCTCGTGATCGTATCCTAAAAGATGCAGCACGCCATGCGCCACCAGATGCTGCAGGTGGTGCGCGAGCGGCTTACCCTGTTCGCTCGCCTCGCGGGCGCAGACCCCGAACGCCAGGGCGATGTCGCCGAGATGTCCCTCAGGGTTTTCCGGGGCCGGAAACGACAGGACGTTGGTCGCGTAGTCCTTGCCGCGGAAGCGGGCGTTGAGGTCGCGCACGCTCTCGTCGTCGGTCAGCAGGATGGTCACCGCGTCGCCGTCGAATTCGGTCTGCCGCAAGGCCGCCGCGGCGGCGGCCTGGACGAGATCCTGCGCCTGCGGAGCGGCGGCGACCCAGGCCTCGTCCTCGATCTCGACGTCGATCAAATCGCGCGTCCGCTCTTGGCCGCGTCGGCGTCGTAGGCGCGAACGATGCGTTCGACCATCGGGTGACGCACGATGTCCTCGGCCGTGAAGCGGTTGACCCCGACGCCCTCGACGCCCTCCAGCAGGCCGACCGCGTGAGCCAGGCCGGAGTCGGCGGCGTTGACGAGGTCGATCTGGCTGGGGTCGCCGGTGACCGCCATGCGCGAGCCCTCGCCGATGCGGGTAAGGACCATCTTCATCTGCAGGCGGGTGGTGTTCTGCGCCTCGTCGATGATGATGAAGGCGTGGCTGAGCGTGCGGCCGCGCAGGAAGGCGATCGGCGCGACCTCGATCTCGCCCTTCTCCCGGCGTCGGCGCAGCTGTTCAGCGCCGAGAATGTCGGTCAGCGCCTCCCAGACCGGCGCCATGTAGGGATCGACCTTCTCGTTCATGTCGCCGGGCAGGAAGCCGAGCCGCTCGCCCGCCTCCACCGCCGGGCGGCTGACGATCAGGCGATCGACCTCGCCGCGCAGCAGCAGGCCTGCGCCGTGGGCGACGGCGAGGAAGGTCTTGCCGGTGCCGGCCGGGCCGAGACCGAAGACCAGGTCGCACTTGGTGAGAGCGTCGAGATAGCGCGCCTGGCCGGGGGTGCGCGGCGCCACCTGGCCGCGGCGGCCGCTGGGCAGGCCGCCGGCCGGCGCCTTGCCGGTCCCCGCGCGCGCATTGCCGATGGCGACCCGCACGTCGGCCTCGGTGACCTCGCGGCCGGAGTCGGCCTGGGCGGCCAGGGCGGAGACGACCTGCTTGGCGCCGGCGCGCGACTTGGCGTCGCCGTCGATGGAGACCCCACCGCCCGGCGTTTCCATCAGCACGTTGAAGGCGTCTTCGATCAGCGCCGCGTGACGGCTGGCGGGGCCAGCCACCGCGCGGGCGGCGTCGTCTGAAAGCGGGATGTACTCAGGCCGGCTCACGCGGTCTCCATCTCGAGCACGCCGCCCAGGCTCATCTTGTGGGCGGTCTCGATGCGCACCGGCACGATCTGGCCGATCAGGCGCTCAGGGCCCTCGACGTGGACGGCCTGAAGGTAAGGGCTTCGGCCCGACAGCTGGCCAGGATGGCGACCAAGCTTTTCGAACAGCACCGGCAGCACCTTGCCGACCTGGGCGGCGTTGAAGGCGCGCTGCTGCTCGTCGATCAGGGCGTTGAGGCGCGCCAGGCGCTCCTCCTTGACCGCCTCGTCCACCTGGCCCGGCAGGGCGGCGGCCGGCGTGCCGGGACGGCGCGAGTACTTGAAGGTGAACGAGGCGGCGTAACCCACCTCGCGCACCAGGCTGAGGGTCGCCTCGAAGTCGGCGTCGCGCTCGCCCGGGAAGCCGACGATGAAGTCGCCGGACATCGCGATGTCCGGCCGCGCGGCGCGGATCTTCTCGACCAGGCGCAGATAGCTCTCGGCCGTGTGGGCGCGGTTCATCGCCTTGAGGATCTTGTCCGATCCCGCCTGCACCGGCAGGTGCAGATAGGGCATCAGCTGCGGCAGCTCGGCGTGCGCCTCGATCAGCGCCTCGTCCATGTCGGCCGGGTGGCTGGTGGTGTAGCGGATGCGGTCCAGGCCCTCGATCTTCGCCAGCTGGCGCGCCAGGCCGGCAAGACCGCCCTCCCCGGCATAGGCGTTGACGTTCTGGCCGAGCAGGGTGACCTCGCGCACGCCCTTGGCGGCCAGGTCGCGGGCCTCGGCCAGGACGGTTTCGACCGGCCGCGACCACTCGCCGCCGCGGGTGTAGGGCACGACGCAGAAGGTGCAGAACTTGTCGCAGCCTTCCTGCACGGTCAGGAACGCGGTCACGCCCTCGGGATTGCGCTCGACCGGCAGGGCGTCGAACTTTTCGTCGGCCGCGAAGTCGGCGGCCAGGCGCTCGCCGCGAGCGCGGTGGGCGCGAGCGATCAGCTCGGGCAGCTGGTGATAGGCCTGCGGGCCGACCACGAGGTCGACGGCCGGCTGGCGCAGCATGATCTGCTCGCCCTCGGCCTGAGCCACGCAGCCGGCCACGGCGATGGTCATCTTGCCGCCGGCCTGGGCGCGCGCCAGCTTCATTTGCTTGATGTAGCCGAGCTCGGAATAGACCTTCTCGGTGGCCTTCTCGCGGATATGGCAGGTGTTGAGGACGACGAGATCGGCGTCTTCCGGGGTCGAGGTGACGCCATAGCCCAGCGGCGCCAGCACGTCGGCCATGCGCTCGCTGTCATAGACGTTCATCTGACAGCCGTAGGTCTTGATGAAGAGGCGCTTGGTGGGCGCAGAACCGGTCATGCCGGGGTTATGGGGTTGCGAGCGGCCCCACGCAAGTTTTCCACCTGACGCGGGGACGGCGCGAACCGCGCCTCAGTCCTCGATCGGCACGCCGTAGAGTTCGAGCCGGTGGTCGACCAGCTTGTAGCCGAGCTTGCGGGCGATGGCCTCCTGCAGCGCCTCGATCTCCTCGTCGACGAACTCCACGACCTTGCCGGTCTTCATGTCGATCAGGTGGTCGTGGTGGACCTCGGTGGCTTCCTCGTAACGCGAGCGGCCGTCGCGGAAGTCGTGCCGGGCGATGATGCCGGCTTCCTCGAACAGACGCACCGTGCGGTAGACGGTGGCGATCGAGATGTGCGGGTCGACCTCGTGCGCACGGCGGTACAGCTCTTCCACATCGGGGTGGTCATGTGCGGCCGACAGCACGCGCGCGATGACGCGACGCTGCTCGGTCATTCGCATGCCCTTCTCGACGCAGAGGCTTTCGATCCGATCCACGACAGTCTCCTCGGTATTCAACTCGCCACAAGGATAGGGCGACTAGGCCTCGCGGCCAAGGTCGAGACGCATAACAACCGCGTCGGCCGCTCCTGCGGCGCCGCGATCGTAGTAGCCACGGCGCAATCCGGCCCGTTCGAAGCCGGCGGCGTCATACAAACCGAGGGCCGGCAGGTTGTCGTGCGCGACCTCCAGGAACATGACGTCGGCCCCGGCCATGCGCGCCGCGCCGGCCGCGGCGTCGACCAGGGCGCGGGCGAGGCCGCGGCGGCGGGCGCCCGGATCGACCGCCAGCGTCAAGATCTCTGCCTCGCCGGCGACGGCGCGGCAGAGGATGAAGGCCAGCGGGGTCTCGTTCTCGACCAGCAGGGCGAAGCCGCCCGGCCCGTCCAGCAGCTCGGCGATCTCGGCGGCGGACCAGGCATGGTCGAAGGCGACGGCGTGAATCTGCGCCAGGGCCTGCGCCTCGTGCCCCCAGGCGCCGCGAAGTTTCATTCGGACAGGCTCTTGCCGCCGGGCAGCTTGGCGTCCGGCGCGCGCAGATAGAGCGGGCGCGGCGGGACCGGGCTGCGGCTCGCGCCGAGCGCGGCGACGGCGGCCGGGTCGGCATGGTCGAGCGTAATCGCGCGGGCCGAGGGCCGCATCTCGGCGAGCAGCGCCGCGCCGGTCCCGACCAGGATGTCAGGGGCCAGTTCGGCGACCCGCGCGGCGGCGGTCTCGATCGGCAGGGCGTCCGGAGCGCTGACAGCTGCGCCGTCGGCGAAGGCCTGCAGGTAGACCTGGCCGCGCTTGGCGTCGAGCACGGCGATCACCCGGCCCTTGTGGGGTTGGGCGAGGGCCTCCAGCGAGCCGACGCCGACGGCCGGAACGCCAAGCGCAGCCGACAGGCCCTTGGCGAAGGCGAGACCCACGCGCAGGCCGGTGAACGAGCCGGGGCCGACGGTGACGGCGATGCGGTCCAGTTGGTCGAAGCCGACGCCAGCCTCGGCCATGATCTCGGCGACCAACGGCGCCAGGCGCTCCTGGTGGCCGCGGCTCATCGGCTCGATTCGGCCGGCCAGCACCGCGCCGTCGCGAACCACCGCCGCCGAACAGGCGAACAGGCAGGTGTCGAGCGCCAGGATCATCACGGCTGGCTCGGGCTCCAGCAGGACGCCAGGCGACGCAGGCCCGCGTCGATCCAGCCGGCCATCGGCGAGCCGCCCTCGCCACGCACCTCAAGCTGCACCGGATAGGGCGAGGTCGCGAAGCGCGCGTCCTCGGCCCAGAGCAGATAGCTGTCGGCGTTGGCCGAAGCGGCGGCCGGCGGCGGCTTGATCCCGATGCCCGGAACCTCGATGCGCGGGACCGGAAGTTTCTCCAGCCCGGCCACGGCGGTGGTCAGGGCGGGGCAGGTCCGCGCCGCCGCCCAGCTGATGACGGCGCCCTCGCCATCGCGGGTCTCGACCCGGCGGGCGATGGTCTGCCCCTCACGCAGGTAGAGCGAAACGCCGGTGACGCTGCGGTCGGCGCGGTAGACGGCGAAGGCGCCCCACGGGCGCACGCCCTCGAGCGAGACGCCCTTGAGCACCGGCCAGTCGTCGTCGCTGGCGGCGGCGGGCGCGGCCAGCGCGGCGGCCCCGGCCAGCGCCAGGATCAAGGTCCGGATCGCCCCCACGCGGTTCGCCCTACAGCGTCTGCTCGACGCGGGTGACCTCGGGCACATAGTGCTTGAGCATGTTCTCGACCCCGGCCTTGAGCGTGGCCGACGACGACGGGCAGCCCGAGCAGGCGCCGCGCATGTGCAGCCAGACCACGCCGGTGTCGGCGTCGAAGCGGTTGAACAGGATGTCGCCACCGTCCTGGGCCACGGCCGGGCGGATGCGGGTGTCGAGCAGGTCCTTGATCTCGGCGACCACCTGGGCGGTCTCGCCCTCATAGACCGCCTCGTCATGACCGCCGGCCTCGGCGGCGCTCTCGACGAACAGCGGCCGGCCCGAGGTGAAGTGGTCCATGATCGCCGCCAGCACCGGCGCCTTCAGCAGCGGCCAGTCATGGTCCGGGTCCTTGCCGACGGTCACGAAGTCGGACCCGAAGAACACCCGGGTGACGCCCTCGATGTCGAACAGCTCGGCCGCCAGCGGCGAGACCTGGGCCTCGTCCATGTCCCGGAAATCGCGCGAACCCTCGGCGAGGACCTCGCGGCCGGGGAGGAACTTCAGAACCTCGGGGTTCGGGGTGGCTTCGGTCTGGATGAACATGCGCCAGATGTGGCGCTTTGGACGTCGAATCGCAAGCGTGGCGGAACGTCAGGCCAGATCGGCGATCTCGTCGTCGGTGAGGTCGCCGGGCACCACCGTCACCGGCAGCTTGCGGGTTCCCCACTTCACGCCGTCCTTGGCGATGGACGAGACGAGCGGGCCCGGGCCGCGGCCCCCGACCGAGGCGGCGAGGACCAGGATCTTGATGTCCGGGTCCTCGGAGATGACCTTGCGCAGCGCCTGGCGGGTGCTTTCGGCGTGCATGATGATGAACTCGGGCGGCATGCCGGTCTCGGCGATGACGAACTCGGCCATCTTGTGCAGGACGGCCTCGGCCTCCTCGCGGGCCTGGCGCTCGATCTCCTCGCGCACGCCGCTCCAGTGCTCGAACACCGCCGGCTCGATGACCCGCAGCAACGCCACGTGACCCCCGGTCGAGCGCGCGCGCCGGCAGGCGAAGCGCAGGGCGGCCTGGAACTCCGGACTGTCGTCGGCGATGACGAGGAACTTGCGTTGGCTCATGGCGCGGACGGTGGCCTGCGTGGGGGTTCTGCGCAAGCCGCCTTCAGCGGTAGGGTTTCAGCCGACGCCGATCAGGCGCCCCAGAAGCCGACGATCTTGCGAACCTCGGCCAGGGTCGGGGCGGCGGCGGCGCGGGCGCGCTCGGCGCCGGCCGCCAGGACGCGGTCGATCTCGGCCGGGTCGGCCATCAGGCGTCGCATCTCGTCGCCGACCGGCCCGAGCTTGGCGACCGCGAGATCGGCGAGCTTGGGCTTGAAGGCGCCGAAGCCCTGGCCGGCGAACTCGGCGAGCACTTGCGCCGAGGTGCGACCGTCGAGTGCGGCGTAGATGCCGACCAGGTTTTCAGCCTCCGGCCGCGCCTTCAGCTCTTCGAGGGTTTCCGGCAGCGGTTCCGGGTCGGTCTTCGCCTTGCGGAGCTTCTGGGCGATGACGTCGGCGTCGTCGAGCAGGTTGAGCCGCGAGTTGTCCGACGGATCGGACTTGCTCATCTTGGCCGCACCGTCGCGCAGCGACATGATCCGCGCGCCCGGCCCCTGGGTCATGGCGTCGGGCAGCGGGAAATAGCCCGGGACCTCGAAGTCGTGGTTGAACTTCGCGGCCACGTCGCGGGTCAGCTCGAGATGCTGGCGCTGGTCGTCGCCGACCGGCACCTGGGTCGCCTTGTAGAGCAAGATGTCGGCGGCCTGCAGCACCGGGTAGGTGTAGAGGCCGACGCTCGAGCGCTCCTTGTGCTTGCCCGACTTCTCCTTGAACTGGGTCATCCGGTCGAGCCAACCGAGGCGAGCGACGCAGTTGAAGATCCAGGCCAGCTCGGCGTGCTCCGGCACCGCCGACTGCGGGAAGATGGTCGCGACCTTGGGATCGAGGCCGGAGGCGAGGTAGGCGGCGGTGATCTCGCGCACCTGGCCGGCCAGCAGCTTCGGATCCTGCCACACGGTGATGGCGTGCATGTCGGCGACGAAGATGAAGGTCTCCACCTCGTGCTGGAGGCGGGCGAACTTCACCAGCGCGCCGAGATAGTTGCCGAGGTGCAGGGCGCCGGACGGCTGGACGCCGGACAGCACGCGTTGGGGACCCGTGTAGGCGGGGGGAGCTTGGTCAGTCATGGGATCGGCTTCCAAAGGAAGTGGACAGGCAGGCGCGCAGGATCGCGCCGGGAAAGGCGGGGATCAGGCGCTACGCCATCGCCACGTGTTTTGTCCGCTAGCCATGGCTCAGCGAATAAGGCCTGAGGGCCGTGACCGCAAGCCCGTCAGAGGTCGGCCGAAACCGCCGCGTCGCCCGGGCGCCGCCGCAGGGCGGTCCTGATCTCGCTGGGGGTGATGCCGCGGAAGGCCAGCAGCAGCAGGCCATAGACCGCCACCCCGACGGCGGCGACCGCGAGCACGGCGATCTCCTTGGCCCCGAGGCCGACGAAGTGGAAGCCGCGCAGCGGCGCCTCCAGCCAGTCGCGCTCGTGCGAGGCGAAGGCCAGCAGGGCGCCGAACGCGGCGCTGGCCGCGACGATGCGGCCGATGCGGCTCCAGGCGGCCTTGGTCGGCGAATAATCGCCGCGCTTGGCCAGCAGCAGCACCATCTGGGCGACATTGATCCAGGCCGCGGCGCTGGTCGCCGCGGCGATGCCCTTGACCCCGATGACCTGGAACAGCGCCAGGCCGAGCACGATGTTCACCGCCACCGAGATCAGACCGAAGCGCATCGGCGCCTTGGTGTCGGCGCGCGCGAAGAAGGCCGGCTGCAGCACCCGGGCGAGCACGAAGGCCGGCACGCCCCAGCCGTAGTTGAGCAGGATCCAGCCGGTCTGGCGGGCGTCCTCGATCGTGAAGGCGCCGCGGGTGAACAGGCCGTCGATCAGGAAGAACGGCATCGCGATCAGGGCCGCGGCGGCCGGCGCGGTCAGGGCCAGCGAGAAGATCACCGCCTGGTCGGTGGCGGCCTGGGCGTCGTCATGGTCCTTGGCCTGGATGGCGCTGGAGAGCCGCGGCAGCAGGGCGACGCTGACCGCCACGCCGATCAGGCCGAGCGGCAGCTGGTAGAGCCGGGCGGCGACCTCGGTCCAGGCGCGGCCTCCGGCGACTTGAGAGGCCAGGATGCCGGAGATGAAGATGTTGATCTGCACGGCGCTGGCGGCGATCGCCCCAGGCACGGCGAGCGCGATCAGGGCCTTGATCTCGGGCGTCAGCGAGGGCCAGCGCAGGCGGATGTGGGCGCCGCACTTGCGCGCGCCCCACCACAGCAGCGCGGCCTGGAACACGCCGGCGATCGGAATGGCGATGGAGGCGGCGTAGGCGGCCAGGATCGGATCGTCCTGTGGGATCACCGCGATCAGCATCACCAGGTTGAGGATGGTCGGGAAGATGCCGGTGATGATGAACCGGCGGTGGGCGTTGAGCACGCCCGACAGCAGCGCCCCGATCGCCATGCACGGCAGATACGGCATGCTGATCTGGGTCAGCACGATGGCGAGCTTGAACTTGGCCGGATCCGAGGCGTAGCCCGGATTGATCACGTACATCAGCCACGGCATGGCCAGCTGCGCGGCCAAGGTGATGGCGATGGTGGCGGCCGCCAGGGTGGCCAGCGCGTCGGAGGCGATGCGATCGGCCTCGGCCTGGCCTTCGCCGGTCAGGGTCTTGGTGTAGGACGGGATGAAGGCCGAGGAGAACGCGCCCTCGGCGAAGATCCGCCGGAACAGGTTCGGGAAGGCCAGGGCGGTGTAGTAGGCGTCGGCGGCGATGGTCGCGCTGGCGCCCAGCCGCGCGGTCAGCACCAGATCCCGCGCCAATCCCATGAACCTGCTGATCAGGGTCAGGCCCGACAGCAGCAGGGAGGAGCGGATCAGTCCGCTCTTGGCGGCAGGAGTGGCGGCTGCGGTCACGGGGCTTGGTGTGCGCTTATGCGGCCGCACCGGTCAAGCCGCCCCGTCAGCGCGCGACGCTAGCGCGCGCCTTCTGCAGGTTGGCGCGTGGTTTCGGCGCCGCGGCCTCGACCTCCTCCAGGGCCGCCATCAGATGGGACTTGAGCGCCGCCATCCGCTTGGGATCGGTGAGCTTCCCGCCGTCGCGCTCGATCACGTAGAAGGCGTCGACCGCCCGCTCGCCGTAGCCGTCGATGTGGGCCGAGAGGATCGACAGCCCGGCGTCGGCGAGGTTGCGGGCCAGCGCCACCAGCAGGCCGGGCCGGTCGCGGCCGGACGCCTCGACGACGGTCGAGACCTCGGAGGCCTCGTTGTCGAGCATCACCGTCGGGGTGATGGTGAACGCCGCCGCGCGACCAAAGTCGGTCACCCGGCGCGGTTCGGACTTGGTCAGCTCGCCGCGGCCGGCCGCCGCCAGCGCGTCGGCCAGCTTGGTCAGGGAGCGCGGATTGTCGGCGCCGTAGGCCGCGCCGGTCGCATCCTGCACATAGAAGACGTCGAGCGCCTGGCCCTGGCGGGACGTGAACACCCGCGCCCCGACGATGTTGGCGCCGGCGGCGGTGACCGCGGCGGCGAGGTCGACGAACAGGCGCGAGCGGTCGGGGGCGGCGATGACCACCTCGGAAGCATTGAGGCCGGCGCGGATGTGGCCTTCGGCGGCCGCGCCGCTGTCGGCCGCGCGGCGGGCGAGGCTGGCGTGGACCAGGATCTCGGCGTCGGAGAACGAGGTGAAGTAGGCGTCTTCCATCGCCTGCACCCAGTCGGTGGCGGCCGGATCGGCCGTGATCAGGCGCACGCGCGCGTCGTAGGCGGCGTTCTCGTGATAGCGGCGGATGGCGGCGGCGGCGTCGGAGCCGCGACCGCCGCGGAACACCGCTTCGGTGGCGCCATAGAGCTCGCGCATCAGCTGGCCCTTCCAGCCGTTCCAGACCCCCGGCCCGACGGCGCGGATGTCGGCGACGGTCAGCACCAGCAGCAGGCGCAGCCGCTCGGGCGTCTCCACGATGCGGGCGAAGTCGGCGACGGTGCGCGGGTCGGAGACGTCGCGCTTCTGGGCGTAGTCGCTCATCACCAGGTGATGCTCGACCAGCCAGGCGACCATCTCGATGCGCTTGCGGTCGAGGCCCAGGCGTTCGCAGGCCGAGCGCGCGGCGCGGGCCCCGGCCTTTTCCTGGCCCCCCGCCCCGCCCTTGCCGGTGTCGTGCAGCAGCATGGCCAGGAACAGCGCCTCGCGGTCGTCGATCAGCGGCATGACCGCGGTCGACAGCGGGTGGTCCTCGGCGAAGCGGCCGTTGGCGATGTCGGCGATGACGCCGACGGCCCGCAGGGTGTGTTCGTCCACGGTGTACGAGTGGTACATGTTGAACTGCATCTGGGCGACGATGCGGCCCCACTCCGGGATGAACCGGCCGAGCACGTCGGCGTCGTTCATCATCGACAGCGCCCGCTGCGGATCGCGGCCATGCGCCAGGATGTCGAGGAACACCTTGGCCGCGGCGGGGTCGCGACGGACCTTGGACCCGATGATGCTGGCGCAGCGGCTGGCGGCGGTGAAGGCGTCCGGATGGAGGTCGAGATCGCGCTGGTCGGCCAGCCGGAACAGCCGCAGCAGGTTGACCGGATCGGCCTCGAACACCTGCGGCCCGTCGACGTTCAGGCGACCGCCCTCCTCGTGGAAGCCGGGATCCAGCTTCTTGCGCTTGGCCCGGCCGCGGCCGGGGATCAGCCGCGACAGACCCTTGGGCTGCTGCTTGATCTGCTCGGCCTCGAGCTTGGCGGCGAACACCCGGGTCAGGGCGCCGACCTCCTTGGCGATCAGGAAGTAGCGGCGCATGAACCGCTCGACCGCCGGCGCATCGCCACGGTCGCCATAGCCCATCCGGCGGGCGATCTCGGGCTGCAGGTCGAAGGTCAGCCGCTCTTCCGGGCGGCCGGTGGCGAAATGCAGGTGGGAGCGCACCGCCCAGAGGAAGTCGAACGCCTTGATGAAGGCGGAGACCTCCTTGCGATCGAACATGTCCAGCTGGACGAAGCCGTCGACGTGGCTGACCGGGTGCAGGTACTGGGCGATCCAGAACAGGGTGTTGAGGTCGCGCAGCCCCCCCTTGCCTTCCTTGACGTTCGGCTCGACCAGGTAGCGGCTGGCGCCGGCCCGCTCCTGGCGGATGTCGCGCTCCTTGAGCTTGGCGGCGACGAACTGGGCGGCGGTGCCCTTGACCACCTCGGCGCGGAACCTCTGGACCAGCTCCTCGGCCAGGGCGGCGTCGCCGCTGAGCTGGCGCGCCTCCAGGATCGAGGTGCGGATCGTGTAGTCCTCGCGGCTGAGCTTCAGGCACTCCTCGACTGTCCGCGAGGCGTGGCCGACTTTGAAGCCGAGGTCCCAGAGCGCGTAGAGCATGTACTCGATCACGCTCTCGGTGTGGGCGGTCTGCTTGTAGGGGCGCAGGAACAGCAGATCGAGGTCGGAGAACGGGGCGAGCGTGCCGCGGCCGTAGCCGCCGACCGCCATCAGCGCCAAGCGTTCGCCCTCGGTCGGGTTGCGGGCCCGGAACACGTGGACGGTGGTGAAGTCGTAGAGCGCGGTGACCACCTCGTCGGTCACGCCCGACAGCAGCCGTGCGGTCTCGATGCCGCCGGCGCCGTTCTCCAGCCGCTCCTTGGCGATCATCCGGCCGCGGAACAGGGCCTGCTTGAGGATGTCGAGCGCCCGGCGGCGCTGTTCCTGTTCGTCGCCGGCGGCGTCGAGGGCGGCGGCGGAGAGCTGGGCGCGCAGGCGCACGCCGTCGACGACGTATTCCAGGCGGGTGGGTCGAAGGCGAGGCGGCATAGCGTCGATATAGTCACTTCCGGAAGCTGCGGCATCCTCTCCTCTGAGCCGGGCCGCGACCAGGGCAAACCGAAACCGGCGGCGCAGCGCCGAGAAGACCGATGGCGCCTGAAAATCGTCCCGACCGCAGGTAGAGCGACGTCTCAAGCTTCAGTTTGCAGACTTCGTCGCTAGGACTTGGGCTGATTGGGAAACTGCTTACCCATCCTTAACCACGGCCGCCCAAGGACTGCGGCAGCGGCTTATGGTGGAGTGGATTATGACGGGTAAGAGCCTGGACGGGCGCCTGGAGTTCATGCAGGTGACGCCGCAGACCCGCAAGACGCTGCGAGCGGCGCAACCGCTGATCTCCGAGAAGCTGCCCGGCGCGCTCGACCACTTCTACGCCCAGGTCCGGGCGACGCCTGAGACCAAGGTGCACTTCCGCGACGACGGCCACATCACCAAGGCCCAGAACGCCCAGCTGCGCCATTGGCAGGGCATCGCCTCGGGCGAGTTCACCACCGACTACGCCAAGTCGGTCCAGACCATCGGCGCCGTGCACGCCCGCATCGGACTGGAGCCGCGCTGGTACATCGGCGGCTACGCGCTGGTGCTGGAACAGCTGGTCCGCGCCGTGGTCGCCGAGAAGGGCGCCAAGGGCTTCGGCGCCAAGGCCAAGAACGCCGAACTGGCCGAGACGCTGTCGGCGCTGATCAAGGGCGCCATGCTCGACATGAGCCTGGTGCTGGACGTCTATTTCGAGGCCGCCGAGGCCGACCGCGCCAAGGCAGAGGCCGAGAAGGCCCGCTCGGCCGCCGAACAGGCGACCGTAGTCCGCAGCCTGGCCGCGGCGCTGTCGGGCCTGGCTCGCGGCGACCTGACCAGCCGCATCGAAACCCCGCTGTCGGGCGACTACGCCCAGCTGCGCGACGACTTCAACGGCGCGGTCGGCGAACTGCACGGCGCGATCGCCGCGGTGGTCGATTCCGTGTCGGCGGTGACCGCTACGGTCGGCCAGATGAAGAGCTCGGGCGACGACCTCGCGCGCCGCACCGAGAACCAGGCCGCCAGCCTGGAGGAGACCGCCGCCGCGGTCGAAGAGATCACCGTCACCGTGCAGCGCGCCGCCGAGACCGCGCGCCAGACGTCCGGCGCCGTCGCCGACGCCCGCAAGGAAGCCGAGACCAGCGCCCCGGTCGTCGAGGCCGCGATCTCGGCCATGGGCCAGATCGAGGACAGCTCCAAGCAGATCAGCCAGATCATCGGCGTGATCGACGAGATCGCCTTCCAGACCAACCTCCTGGCGCTCAACGCCGGCGTCGAGGCGGCCCGCGCCGGCGAAGCTGGCAAGGGCTTCGCGGTCGTCGCCTCGGAAGTGCGGGCGCTGGCCCAGCGCTCGGCCGACGCCGCCAAGGAGATCAAGGCCCTGATCAGCGCTTCGAGCGAACAGGTCAGCCAGGGCGTCAATCTGGTCGGCGAGACCGGCGAGGCCCTGGGCCGCATCGTCGGCCGGGTCAGCGAAGTTCACGGCCTGGTCGCCGACATCTCCAGCTCGACCCAGGAGCAGGCCATCGGCCTCGGCCAAGTCAACAGCGCCGTCAACGAGATGGACCGCGTCACCCAGCAGAACGCCGGCATGGTGCTGGAGACCGCCAACGCCGCCGCCGACCTGGCGCGCGAGGCCCAGAACCTGTCGCAGCTGATCGGCCGCTTCCGGCTGGCGACCGGCGCCTCGGCCGCCGCCCGCCGCGCCGCCTAGGCCCGCGCCATCAGATCGGCCAGCCGCTCGCGGCCGGTCCAGAGCGCCGCCCTCCAGCCGCGCGCCTGGGCCGCCTCCACGTTGGCGGCCTTGTCGTCGATGAAGAACAGGTCCCCGGGCGCATAGTTGGTGCGCGCCTCGATCGCCGCATAGAACCCGTCGGCCGGCTTGGCGTGGCCGAGGTCGGCCGCGTAGTGGATGGCGTCGAAGCGATCCTTCAGCCCCATCTCGTTCCAGAGATAGGCGGCGCGCTCGTGCTCCTGCACGGTCGCCAGGTGCAGCGCGTATCCCTGGGCGCCGAGTGCGGCGAGTTGGTCCAGCAGGTCATGGTCCAGGTGACTGTCGTTCTCGAACCAGTAGGCGCACAGCTGGTCGCAGGTCAGGTGCGGCGCGATCTCGGCGAGCACCGGCGCCAGACGCTCGCGCAGGACGGCGCGGCCGTGCACCACATCGTCGAAATGCGGCGCGAAGAACGCCTCCTGCAGCCGCGCCTTGGAGAGCCCCAGGTCGCGCTCCAGATGGACGGCCCAACCGGCGGGGTCGGGATGGACGACGATGACGCCGTCCACATCGACCATCAGCGCCTTCACCGCATCAGTTCCTTCAGCCGATAGAGCGCGGCCATCGCCTCGCGCGGGCTCATGCCGTCGAGGTCGAGGGTCTGGAGCTGCGCCTCGACCTCGCTCGGTCCGAACGCGGGCGCCTCCGGCTCGGCCGCATGGGCGGCGAACAGCGGCAGGTCTTCCAGGTGCGCGGGCGCGCCGGCCTCGCGTTCCAGCCGATCAAGGACTTCACGCGCACGGACCACCACCGCCGGCGGCACGCCGGCCAGCTTAGCGACCTGCACGCCATAGGAACGGTCGGCGGGACCAGGACCAGCCTCGTGCAGGAAGATCAGGTCGCCGTTCCACTCCTTGGCCTTAAGCGACAGGTTGGAGACGTGGGCCAGCCGGTCCTCGAGCACCGCCAGCTCATGATAGTGGGTCGCGAACAGGCCGCGGCAGCGGTTGGTCTCGTGCAGCGCCTCGGCGCAGGCCCAGGCGATGGCCAGGCCGTCATAGGTGGCCGTGCCGCGGCCGATCTCGTCGAGGATGACCAGCGAGCGCGGCGTCGCCTGGGTGAGGATGGCGGCGGTCTCGACCATCTCGGCCATGAAGGTCGACCGGCCGCGGGCCAGGTCGTCGCCGGCCCCGACGCGGCTGAACAGCCGGTCGACGACGCCGATCCGCAAGGCCTTGGCCGGCACATAGCAGCCGGCCTGGGCCAGCACCGCCAGCAAGGCGTTCTGGCGCAGGAAGGTCGACTTACCGGCCATGTTCGGCCCGGTGACGATCGACAGCCGCGCGGCCGCCGCGCCGGCCCCGTCGAGCGCGCAGTCGTTGGGGGTGTAGGGGTCGCCGGCCCGCTTGACCGCGGCCTCGACCACCGGGTGGCGGGCGGCCTGGGCCTCGAACACGGTCGAGCGGTCGACCACCGGCCGCGCGGCGCCGACATCGTCGGCCCACTCGGCCAGCCCCGCCGCGACGTCGAGCCGCGCCGCGCCCTCGGCGGCCGCCTGGATGGCCTTGGCGATGCGGATCGCCGCCTCGCGCCAGGCCTCGAAGGTGGCGACCTCCATGGCCAGGGCGCGCTCGGCGGCCTGGGCGATGCGGGCGTCCAGTTCGGCCAGCTCGACGGTGGTGAAGCGGACCTGGTTGGCCAGGGTCTGGCGGTGGATGAAGGTGGTGTTGAGCGGCGCGCTCATCAAAGGCTCTGCTGCCTTGGCTGTGGCCTCGACGAAATAGCCGAGCACGGCGTTGTGGCGGATCTTCAGCGCCACACCGCTTTCGGCGGCCAGCCTGGCCTCGAGCTGCAGGATCACCTTGCGGCTGTCATCGCGCAGGGCGCGGGCCTGGTCGAGCTCGGCGCGGACCCCGGCGGCCACGAAGCCGCCGTCGCGGGCCTGGGCCGGCAGGTCCTCGCCCAGGCCTTCGGCCAGCATGCGGCGGAAATCGGCCAGTTCGAGATCGGTGGTCGGATGCAGCGCCGCCAGGGCGCCGGCGATCTCGGCCGGGGCCGGATCCAGCGGCTCGGGCGCGGCGAACAGGCCGAAGATCGCCTCGCCGCCCGCCAGGCCGGCCTTCAGCGAGCCGAGGTCGCGCGGGCCGCCGCGGCCGAGCGCCAGCCGCGACAACGCGCGGGCCATGTCGCCCATGCCGCGCAGCTGATCGCGCAGCTTGGCGCGCAACGGGCGGCGCTCGCAGAACCATTCGATGGCGTCGAGGCGCGCATCGATGGCGGCCGGGTCCAGCAGCGGCCGGGCCAGCCGCGAGGCCAGCAGGCGCGCGCCAGGCGCGGTGATGGTGCGATCGATGGCGCCGAGCAACGAGCCGTCGCGCGAGCCGGAGGTCGACTTCTCGATCTCCAGGCTCGATCGCGTGGCCGGATCGATGGCCATGACGTCGGCCTCGCCCGCCCGTCGCGGGGCGGTCAACGCCGGCAGCTTGCCGGCCTGGGTGGTCTCCAGATGCGCGGCGATCAGGCCCAGGGCCGAGATCTCGGCGCCAGTCAGCTCGCCGAAGCCGTCGAGGGTCTCGACGCCATAGAGCCGCTTGAGCCGCGCCTCCGAGGCCGAGGGCTCGGACAGCGCCGAGGGCATCGGCTGGATCAGGCCGCCGGCCGACTTGAACGTCGACGTCAGCGTCTCGTCGGCGAACAGGCGGTCAGGGACCAGGGTCTCGGACGGGCCGAGCGCGGCCAGGGCCGAGGCCAGGCTGTCACGCGACAGCGCCATGCACTCCACCTCGCCGGTGGAAAGCTCGACGCTGGCCACCGCCGCGGCGCCGGCGCGGACGGCGACGGCGGCCAACCGGTTGGCCCCGCGGGCGTCGAGCAGGCCGTCCTCGGTGAGGGTGCCCGGGGTGACGACACGCACGACGTCGCGGCGCACGATGGATTTCGAACCGCGCTTCTTGGCCTCGGCCGGGTCCTCGGTCTGTTCGCAAAGCGCGACCTTGAAGCCGGAGCGGACCAGCTTGGCGAGATAGGCCTCGGCTGCATGCACCGGCACCCCGCACATCGGGATGGGCGCGCCGCCGTGATTGCCGCGCGCAGTCAGGGTGATGCTAAGCGCCGCAGCGGCCTTCTCGGCGTCCTCGAAGAACAGCTCGTAGAAGTCGCCCATGCGGAAGAACACCAGCGCGTCGGGCTGGCGGGCCTTGGCCTCGAAGAATTGGGCCATGACCGGCGTGGCGCCGGTCGGATCGGGAATGGCGGAGGTCGGGGCGTTCATGGGTCAGCGGAAGCTAATGGCGCCCGCGCGATCCGTCAGCCCCTGACAGCCGCGTGAGGCCCCTTGAACCAGGGCCTGCGACTTCCAAGCTGTGGCTAAGTGAGGAGCCGCACTTGCCGCACGTGATCTTTCCCGCCGGACCGGACGACGCCGAGGACCTGGCGCGCGTGCACATCACCGCCTGGCGCGAGACCTATCAGGGGCTGCTGCCGGACTCCTACCTCGCGCGCATGTCCGTGCCGGTCTATGCGCGGCGCTTCCGCGCCGGACTGCTGCGTCCGGCCGAGAGGGAGGCGACGCTGGTCGCCGCCGACCGGTCGCGGCTGGTCGGCTACGCCTCCGGCGGGCCCTCGCGGTCGCAGCGGCCGGGAGAAGCCGAGGTGATGACGCTCTACGTGCTGAAGGCGGCGCAGGGGCAAGGTCTTGGCCGTGAGCTGATGGTTGGCATGGCGCGGGTGTTCGCGGCCAACGGCGCGACCAGCCTGATGCTGTCGGTGCTTCGCGACAACATTCCCGCCCGGCAGTTCTACGAGCATCTCGGCGGGTTGGCCGACGCGCCGCGGCGCGAACCCGGCCCGGGCGGCGTCACCCACGAGGTCAGCTATCGCTGGCCCGACATCCGCAGCCTGACCGGCGGCTAGGCGGCCAGCTTCGCCACGACCGCGCGCGCCATCGCCGCGACCACGCGCTGGGCCGCCTCCACCGACAGCCCCTGGTCCTCGCGCAGGCGACGCCAAACGTCGAAGCTGAGCGCCAGGTCGAGGGCTTCCAGCAGATCGCCGTCGACCGGCGCGACGCCTTCGAGATGGCGCAGCAACAGTTCACGCTGCCGCGCGACGAAGGCTTGGTGGCCGGCGGTCAGGCTGGGCGAGCGGGAACGGTTGGCGTCGGCGAAGGCCTTGGGCCGGGCGAGCTTTTCGAACACCACGGCGCGGCGCGCGACCAGCTGGTCGAGACGCTCGGCCAGGGTTCCGCGGATCGGCTCGTCGTAGATCGGGCCAGGCGCTCGTCCATGACCTGCTGCAGGCCGCGGTGCAGGCCCTCGACGTCGTTGAACAGCCGGAAGACCGTGCGCACCCCGACCCCGGCGCGAACCGCCACGGCCTCGGCCGAGGGTTGCACCTCGCCGGCCTGGATCAGGTCGACCATCGCCTCGAGGATGCGCGCGCGGCTGGCGACGGCGCGCTCGCGGCGGCCGTCCCGTTTCTCAATGGCTTCGACTGTGACGCTCATCTGCCGTTGATAGCCCGAGCGGGACGCCAGCGCGACGGGGTCAGCCGCCGGTGACGTCGTCCCAGAACTGTTTGGCCTTGCCGATGAAGTTGGCCGACTTCGGATGCTGCTGCTCGCCGCAGATCTCGACGAACTCGCGCATCAGCTCCTTCTGGCGGGCAGTGAGCTTGGTCGGGGTCTCGACAAACAGCTCGACCACCAGGTCGCCGCGGTCGCGCGAGCGCAGCGACGGCATCCCCTTGCCCTTCAGCCGCACGGTGCGGCCGGTCTGGGCGCCTTCCGGCACCTTGACCTCGATGCGGCATGCGCCGTCGCAGTTGTCGCCGCCCATCAGGCACGGGGCCTCGATCTCGCCGCCCAGCGCCGCCACCGCCATCGGCACCGGCACCGTGCAGAGCAGGTCCAGGCCGTCGCGGTCGAAGAGGTCGTGCGGACGCACCGACAGGAAGATGTAGAGATCGCCGCGCGGCCCGCCGCGCGCCCCGGCGTCGCCCTCGCCCGCGAGGCGAATGCGCGCGCCATCGTCGACGCCGGCCGGAATGCGGACCTGCAGGGTGCGCTGCTTGCGCACCTGACCGTGGCCGCTGCAGTCCTCGCAGGGGTCGAGCACCAGGCGGCCGGAGCCGCCGCAACGCGGACAGGCGCGCTCGATCGAGAAGAAGCCTTGGCTGGCGCGCACGCGGCCCGCGCCGCCGCAACCGCCGCAGACAGTCGGACTGGTGCCCGGACGCGCGCCCGAGCCGTCGCAAGTCTCGCAGTTGATCGAGGCCGGCACGGTGATCTCGACCTCGGAGCCGGCGTAGGCCTGCTCCAGCGTGATCTCCAGATCGTAACGCAGGTCCTGGCCGCGGGCCGGGCCCGAGCGCTGGCGGCCGCGGCCGCCGAACATGTCGCCGAAGACGTCGCCGAACACCTCGTTGAAGATGTCGTTCACGTCGTGGAACTGGGCGCCGCCCCCGCCGCCCGCAGCGCCGTTGACGCCGGCATGGCCGAACCGGTCGTAGGCCGCGCGCTTCTGGGGATCAGAGAGGACCGAATAGGCCTCGTTGATCTCCTTGAACCGGCCGGCCGCTTCCTCGCACCCGCCATTGCGGTCGGGGTGGTGTTCCATGGCGAGCTTACGGAACGAAGACTTGAGCGCAGCTTCGTCCGCGCTCCGTTCCACGCCGAGGATCTCGTAATAATCCCGCATGCTATGTCAGAGGTTCAAATTGATCTGAGAATTGAGGTGGGATGATCCCCGCCCGACTGCAAGGCTTATTCCAAACCGGAGCAGACGGAGATTTCCACTGGGGGCGCCCGAACCGATGGCGGTCGTCTCGCAGAATTTGCGGATGACCGCCATCGGGCGGAACGTCACGCCGACTTCTTGTCGTCGTCGGAGACTTCTTCGAACTCGGCGTCGACCACATCGTCGGCCGCCGCGCCGCCCTCGGGCTGCTCTTCCGAACCGCCTTGCTGGGCCGCATACATCGCCTCGCCCAGCTTCATCGAAGCCTGGATGAGGGTCTGGGTCTTCGCCGCGATCGCCTCGGCGTCGTCGCCTTCCAGCTCCGACTTCACATCGGCCAGCGCGGTTTCGATGGCTTCCTTGTCGGCGCCCTGGATCTTATCGCCGTGCTCGGCCAGGGCCTTCTCGGTGGAGTGCACCACCGCCTCGGCCTGGTTCTTCGCCTCGACGGCCGCCTTGCGCTTTTCGTCGTCGGCTTTGTTGGCCTCGGCTTCCTTGACCATGTTGTCGATGTCCGCGTCCGAGAGGCCGCCATTGGCCTGGATGCGGATCGACTGCTCCTTGCTGGTCGCCTTGTCGCGCGCCGACACGTTGACGATGCCGTTGGCGTCGATGTCGAAGGTGACCTCGACCTGCGGCACGCCACGCGGGGCCGGCGGGATGCCGACCAGGTCGAACTGACCCAGCATCTTGTTGTCGTGCGCCATCGGGCGTTCACCCTGGAACACGCGGATGGTCACGGCCGACTGGTTGTCGTCAGCGGTCGAGAAGGTCTGCGAGCGCTTGGTCGGGATCGTGGTGTTGCGTTCGATCAGCGGGGTGAACACGCCGCCCAGGGTTTCGATGCCCAGGGTCAGCGGGGTCACGTCCAGCAGCAGCACGTCCTTGACGTCGCCCTGCAGAACGCCGGCCTGCACCGCCGCGCCGAGCGCGACGACTTCGTCCGGGTTCACGCCCTTGTGGGGCTCGCGACCGAAGAACTCCTTCACGGTCTCGACGACCTTGGGCATGCGGGTCATGCCGCCGACCAGGATCACTTCGTCGATGTCGGTCTTCTTCAGACCGGCGTCCTTCAGCGCCTGCTCGCAGGGGCCGACGGTGCGGGCGACCAGGTCTTCGACCAGGGCTTCCAGCTTCGCGCGGCTCAGCTTGATGTTCAGGTGCAGCGGGCCCGACGCGTTCATCGAGATGAAGGGCAGGTTGACCTCGTACTGGGTGACCGAGGACAGTTCCTTCTTGGCCTTTTCGCCTTCTTCCTTCAGGCGCTGCAGGGCCAGCTTGTCGTTCCGCAGATCGACGCCGGTTTCCTTTTTGAACTCGTCGGCGAGGTACTCGACGATACGCATGTCGAAGTCTTCACCACCGAGGAAGGTGTCGCCGTTGGTGGCCTTCACCTCGAACACGCCGTCGCCGATCTCGAGGATCGAGACGTCGAAGGTGCCGCCGCCGAGGTCGTAGACGGCGATCTTCTTGCCGTCGTTCTTCTCGAGGCCGTAGGCGAGCGCCGCGGCGGTCGGTTCGTTGATGATGCGCAGGACTTCCAGGCCGGCGATCTTGCCGGCGTCCTTGGTCGCCTGACGCTGGGCGTCGTTGAAGTAGGCCGGGACGGTGATGACCGCCTTCTCGACCTTCTCGCCGAGGTGCTGCTCGGCGGCTTCCTTCATCTTCTGCAGGATGAAGGCCGAGATCTGCTGGGGCGAGTAATCCTTGCCGTGGGCCTTCACCCAGGCGTCGCCGTTCGGACCCTTGACGATGTCGTAGGGCACCATGCCCTTGTCCTTCTCCACCAGCGGATCGTTGTACTGGCGACCGATCAGACGCTTGATGGCGAACAGGGTGTTGGACGGGTTGGTGACAGCCTGGCGCTTGGCCGGCTGGCCGACGAGGCGCTCGCCGTCGTCGAGAATGGCGACGACCGACGGGGTGGTGCGCACGCCCTCGGCGTTCTCGATCACTTTCGGCGCTTTGCCGTCCATGATGGCCACGCACGAATTGGTCGTGCCCAGGTCGATGCCGATGATCTTGCTCATATCGAGTCTTGCTCGCTCCTGAATGGCGGACGCCGGTTTGAGGGCCTTCGTTTGAAGCACCCCGGTTCTTCTCGGCATCCCCGGTTCGAATAAGGGCTCGGCCGGTTAACCCATGGGGCAACCAGCGTCGAGTCGCGATATGGGATCACATGCACCCGCCGCAAGTGCGCAATGACCCTAGATCGTGCGGGGTCTTCCCCCGAGCGGCTCGGGCCAAGCCTCTAAAATCCCTGCATAAGCTGTGCTGTCGTAAGGCGCGGCGCCGCCGCCGGCGGCCAGATAGGCGTGCTGGACGACCATCGCCTGCTGCTCGATGTTGAGTTGAGAAAATGACCGGCCGTCCGCCAAATCATATGCATAGGCGGCCCGGCCGTCGCCGGCGCGGAGCTTGGCGAAGGGCAGGAAAACCCCGTGCTGCGCCTGCCAGACGTGCACCAGTTCGTGCACCAGGACCGAGCGCAACCAGAGCGGGGCGGTCGAAAAGTCGGCCAGGGCCGAAGCCGCCGGCCACACCACCAGTCCGGCCGACGGGACGAAAGGTCGCGGCCAGACCGGCAGGCTGAGAATTCTGACACGGTCCGGGTCGAGACCTGCGCCGAACACCTGCGCGCACAGGTGGTGCTCGCCGGCTGTGAGCCGGCGCGCCCGCAGGGGCGGCATGCACAGGTCGCTGGCGGCGCGGGACGTCATTGCGCCTATATGAGCACCAATGAGCCTTTCGACGACCAGTGGATTTCGCCTGCTGCCCGGCCGGCTGTCGCCCGCCGCCCAGGCCGAACTGCTGGACGCGGTGACCGCGGGCCTGGGCGACGCGCCGCTGGTCCACCAGGCGACGCCCAGCGGCAAGCCGATGAGCGTGGCGATGAGCAGCTTCGGCGATCTCGGCTGGACGACCGACGCCAGGGGCTATCGTTACGAGCCGCGGCACCCGACCACCGGCAGGTTCTGGCCGCCGATCCCCACAATCCTGACGGATCTCTGGCGCGAGCTCGCCGACCCGGAGGTTCCGCCCGACGCCTGCCTGATCAACTTTTATAACGCGCAGGCGAAGATGGGCCTGCACCAGGACAAGGACGAGGCCGACTTCCGGTTTCCGGTGCTCTCGGTGTCGCTCGGCGACACGGCCGTATTCCGCATCGGCGGCCTCAAGCGCGGCGATCCGACGACCTCCGTGCGGCTGTCGTCAGGCGACGTCTGCCTGCTGGCCGGCGAGGCGCGGCTCTATCACCACGGGATCGACCGCATCCTGCCGGGATCGTCGCGGCTGGTGCCGGGCGGCGGGCGGTTCAACCTGACCCTGCGGCGGGCGGCGGCGAGCTAGTAGGGCGGCTGCTCGGGCGGCGGCGTGAGGCCGTCGATCAGGTCGCCGACGCGATCTTCCTCGGGCGGCGGCGTGGTCGGGGCCTTCGGCGCCGGCGCGGCCTTGAGCTCGGGCGCCTTTTCGACCGGAAGCGGCGTCTGCTCGGTCGGCTCGGCGGGCATTTCCTCTTCCTTCTTGGGCTCGGGGGCCAGTTCGGAAGGGGTCAGCACCAGGTCCTCGAGCGGCTGGGCGTCGCTGGCCTGGATCGGCGCGCCGCCGCCAGCCGCCTCGCCGGGCAGCCTCGCGCGTTCCGGAGCGCCGCGCACGCCGAGAATGAACCCGCCCACGGCGCAGAGGCCGAGGATGACGGCGACGAACCGCAGGACGCTTCGAGGCATGCTCCACATGCGGCGAACCTAGATGGGCTTGGCCAAAACGGAAACGGGATTTTGCGGGTACGGCCGCGCTTACGGCCGGGCTTGGTAAACGCCTCTTAACCCTCGTCCGGGCAAACAGGGGGTTACTGAAATCAGGAGCTTGGAATGGCGCGGGCGGCGCGAAAGACGGGTGTCGAGCTGGGGATGCACATCGCCGGTCTGGCCTGGTCGCATCCGGCGACGGCGCGGCTGCGCGGCGGCATCGTCGCGGCGGCCGGCCTCGCCCTGATCATCGCCCTGGCGACCTACAACGCCGCCGATCCGAGCCTGAACGCCGCCTCGGCCCTGTCGCCGACCAACGCCCTGGGCGCGCCCGGGGCGACCGCCGCGGATGTCGGCATCCAGTCGCTGGGCCTGGCCGCCGGCGTCGGCGCCCTGTTGATGGTGGTGTTCGGCCTCGGCCGCGCCACCACCCCGCAACCGGACCTGACCCGCCGCAAGGTGCGCCTGCGGGCCGCGATCGGCCTGCTCGGCGTGATGGCGCTGGCCGGCCTGCTGAGCGCGCCGCCGGCCCCGGCCGCCTGGCCGCTAGCCAAGGGCCTCGGCGGCTTCTGGGGCGACGGGCTGTTGCACGCCATCGCCGGCCTGTTCGCCTACGCCCACATTCCCGGCGGCGTGCTGATCGCCGCGCTGCTGCTGCTCGCCGGCGCGGCGGCCGGGCTCGGCTTCGCCATCGGCGTGCGCCGCTCTGAGCTGACCGCCAGCATCGAGTGGGTCCGTGCGACCCTGCAGCAGATGCGCGAGGAGCCCGCCCAGCCGGCCAAGCCCGCCCGCGCCCCGGCCGCGCGCCGCGCGAAGGCCGCAGAGCCGGCGGCGCCGGCTGCGGCGCAGCGCCAGGCTCCCGCCGCCCCCGCGGTCGAACCCGCCGCTTACGCCCAGGACGACGACGAGATCGACGACACCGTCGCCAGCCCGGTGGCCATCAAGCAACCGAAGCCGGCCCCCAAGGACTCCGGCCGCGAGCAGCGCGAGGCCCAGGGCGCGTTCGACTTCGTCAAGACCAACGGCTTCGCCCTGCCCGAGCTGGCCATGCTGGCCAAGCCCAAGCCGCGCGCCTCGATGTTCGACGAAGGCGCCCTTCGCCAGAACGCCCAGCTGCTGGAAAGCGTGCTGGCCGAGTTCGGCGTGCGCGGCACGATCGACCAGATCCGCCCGGGTCCGGTGGTCACCCTCTACGAACTGGTGCCCGCGGCCGGCGTGAAGTCCGCGCGGGTCGTGGCCCTGGCCGACGACATCGCCCGCTCGATGTCGGTCGCCGCCTGCCGGGTCAGCGTCGTGCCCGGCCGCAACGCCATCGGCATCGAGCTGCCCAATGCGCGGCGCGAGACCGTCTATCTGCGCGACCTGCTGGCCAGCGCCGAGTACGAGCGCTCGACCCAGGCCCTGCCGATGGCGCTGGGCGAGAACATCGGCGGCGAGCCCTACATCGCCGACCTGTCGAAGATGCCCCACCTGCTGATCGCCGGCACCACCGGCTCGGGCAAGTCGGTCGGCGTCAACGCGATGATCCTGTCGATCCTGTACCGGCTGCCGCCGGACCAGTGCCGGTTCATCATGATCGACCCGAAGATGCTGGAACTGAGCGTCTATGACGGCATCCCGCACCTGCTGGCCCCGGTCGTCACCGACCCGAAGAAGGCCATCGTCGCGCTGAAGTGGACCGTCCGCGAGATGGAGGACCGCTACCGACTGATGTCGAAGATCGGGGTGCGCAACGTCGCCTCGTACAACGAGCGCGCCAAGGAGGCGGCCGCCAAGGGCGAGCACTTCGAGCGCACGGTGCAGACCGGCTTCGACGACAGCGGCCGGCCGATCTACGAGAGCGAGCGGATCGACCCCAAGCCGATGCCCTACCTGGTGGTGGTCATCGACGAGGTCGCCGACCTGATGCTGGTCGCCGGCAAGGACGTCGAAGGCGCAGTGCAGCGCCTGGCGCAGATGGCCCGCGCCGCCGGCATCCACCTGGTCATGGCCACGCAGCGCCCGTCGGTCGACGTCATCACCGGCACCATCAAGGCCAACTTCCCGACCCGGATCTCCTTCCAGGTCACCTCGAAGATCGACAGCCGCACCATCCTGGGCGAGCAGGGGGGCGAACAGCTGCTGGGCCAGGGTGACATGCTCTACATGGCCGGCGGCGGCCGCATCACCCGCCTGCACGGCCCGTTCGTCTCCGACGAGGAGGTCGAGGCGGTGGCCAAGTTCCTGCGCGCCCAGGGCGAGCCGCAGTACCTTGAAGACATCACCGCCGGCGGCGAAGAGGACGGCGAGGACGGCGGCGGCTTCGGCGACGAGGGCGGCGGCTCCGGCGACGACCTCTACGACCGCGCCGTGGCCGTGGTCACCCGCGACCGCAAGGCCTCGACCAGCTACGTCCAGCGCCGGCTGCAGATCGGCTACAACCGCGCCGCCTCGCTGATCGAGCGGATGGAGAACGAAGGCGTGGTCAGCCCCGCCAACCACGCCGGCAAGCGCGAGGTGCTGGTCGGCGCGGCTCCGTAGGCCTCCAATTCCTCCCCCGCTGGGGGAGGTGGCGTGCGCAGCGCGACGGAGGGGGCCTGCTGAGTCAGTTGTCCCCCTCAGTCAGCCATTCGGCTGACAGCTCCCCCAGCGGGGGAGCAATTGGGAAAACTTCTAGCCCACCGCCGCCGCGACCGCTGCGCCGAGCTCGCCGGGGAACACCCCGCTCATGCCCTCGATGGCGGTGTTGGTCAGGGCCACCACCGTGGTCTCGCGATCCGGCACGATCTGCCAGGAGTGGCCGTAGACCCCGCCCCACAGCACCGTGCCCTGGCGCAGCGGCGAGCCGGCGACGGCCGGATCCTTCAAGACCGCGCCGGCGTAGCCGAAGCCCCAGCCGGGCCCGTGGGTGGTGACCACCAGCTCGCCGATCTGGTTGCTGAGCATCGCAGCGGCCGAGGCCGACGAGAGGATCGGCCCGCCGCCGGTGCGCACGGCCTCGAGCAACTTCAGGACGTCGCCGGCCGTCCCGACCATGCCGGCGCCGCCCGATGGGAACGACGCGGGCCGCGTCGCGCGGGCCGGCGAGTAGCGGATGCCCGAGAGCTCGAAGAACGGCGAGACGTCCGGCTCCTGCATCGGGCGCGGCGGTTGGCCGTCGATATAAGGGGTCGCGAGTTGGTCGGCGCTGGCGACGTAGAAGCCGCTGGCGTCCATGCCCAGTGGGCGCAGGATCAGTTCGTCGATCAGCTGCGGCAGCGGCTTGCCGGCCGCCTGCTCCATGGCCGCGCCCAGTACGTCGAGGCTGACCGAATAGTTCCAGGCCGCGCCCGGCGGGAAGAACAGCTCGATCTGGCGGAGCCGCGCGAGATTGTCGGCCATGCTGCGGTCGGGCAGGTCGAGGCCGTCGGAGACCCCGGCCGCCAGGTACGGACCGCCGTCCGGCTGCAGGAAGCCGTAACTGAGCCCGCTGGTGTGGGTGAGCAACTGGCCGATGGCGATCTCGGCGGGCGCGCCCCCGGGACCGTTCGGCCGGAAGTCCGGCAGCCAGCGGCTGACCGGCGCGTCGAGAGCCAGCTCGCCGCGCTCGGCCATCGCCAGGGCGGCGGCGGCGACGATGGGCTTGGTGACCGAGGCCAGGCGGAAGACGGTGTCCTGCGTCATCGGCAGACCGCGCTCGCGGTCCGCATCGCCGGCGGCGCGGGCGTAGACGAGGTCGCCGCCGCGGGCGACCAGCACCGCCGTGCCGACGATCCGTCGATCGGCCAGCGCCCGGTCGATGACGTCGTCGAGGCTGGCGTCGAGGCTTTGGGTCATGGCGCGCTCCATCCGGTTTCCAAATCAGATGGACGGCGGAGCTTGCTGCGCAAGCCTGTCGTGGCGTCAGCCTCCAGCCCTGAGGCAAAGAAAAGGCCGGAGCGGCGAACCGCTCCGGCCTGATCCGTAGCTTTCTTGAGCGCCGGCGCTATTCGGCGGCCTGCGCCTGGACGCCGAGGCGGCGGCTGAGCGCGGCGTGCTGGTCCCAGAGCTCGGCCGGCAGCCGGTCGCCGAACTTCTTGTAGAATTCGGGGATCAGCGCGGCTTCCTCGGCCCAGACCTCGGCGTCGACCGAGAGCAGGGTTTCGAGGGCTGCGTCGGCGATGGTCACGCCGTCGAGGTCCAGCGACTCCTTGCTCGGCACGCGGCCGATCGGGGTGTCGACGGCGGCGGCGTCGCCTTCCAAGCGGCCGAAGATCCACTTCAGCACGCGGGCGTTCTCGCCGTAGCCCGGCCACAGGAACTTGCCGTCGGCGCCCTTGCGGAACCAGTTGACGAAGTAGATGCGCGGCAGCTTGGCGGCGTCGGCGTTGGCGCCGACCTTCAGCCAGTGGCCGAAGTAGTCGCCCATGTTGTAGCCGCAGAACGGCAGCATCGCGAACGGGTCGCGGCGCAGCTCGCCGACCTTGTTCTCAGCCGCAGCGGTGCCTTCCGAGGCGACGTTGGCGGCCAGGAACACGCCGTGCTCCCAGTCGAAAGCCTCGGTCACCAGCGGCACGGCGCTGGCGCGGCGGCCGCCGAACAGGATGGCCGAGATCGGCACGCCGGCCGGATCGTCCCACTCGTCGGCGATCACCGGGCACTGGTCGGCCGGCACGGCGAAGCGCGCGTTCGGGTGCGCGGCGGGCTCGCCCATCTCGGGCGACCAGGCGCGGCCCTTCCAGTCGATGAGGCCTTCCGGCGGCTCGTCGGTCAGGCCTTCCCACCAGACGTCGCCGTCGGCGGTCAGGGCCACGTTGGTGAAGACGGTGTTGGCGTGCAGGGCGTCGACCGCGTTCTTGTTGGTCGCGTTGCCGGTGCCCGGCGCGACGCCGAAGAAGCCGGCCTCCGGATTGATCGCATAAAGGCGGCCGTCTTCGCCGAAGCGCATCCAGCAGATGTCGTCGCCGACGGTCTCAGCCTTCCAGCCGGGGATCGTCGGCTGCAGCATCGCCATGTTGGTCTTGCCGCAGGCGCTCGGGAAGGCGGCGGCGACATAGCGCACCGCGCCCTGCGGCGAGGTCAGCTTGAGGATCAGCATGTGCTCGGCCAGCCAACCCTCGTCGCGGGCCATCACCGAGGCGATGCGCAAGGCGTAGCACTTCTTGCCGAGCAGAGCGTTGCCGCCGTAGCCCGAGCCGTAGGACCAGATCTCACGGCTCTCGGGGAAGTGGACGATGTACTTCTCTTCGTTGCAGGGCCACGGCACGTCGGCCTGGCCTGCTTCCAGCGGCGCGCCGACGGTGTGCAGGGCCGGCACGAAGAAGCCGTCGTCGCCGAGCATGTCGAGGGCGCCCTGGCCCATCCGGGTCATGACCCGCATCGAGATGGCGACATAGGCGCTGTCGGTGATCTCGACGCCCAGGGCGGAGATCTTCGAACCGAGCGGGCCCATGCAGAACGGCACGACGTACATGGTGCGGCCGCGCATGGCGCCCTTGAACAGGCCCTGCAGCTTGGTCCGCATTTCCTGCGGGTCGAGCCAGTTGTTGGTCGGACCGGCGTCGGACGGGTCCTCCGAGCAGATGAAGGTCCGGCTCTCGACCCGGGCGACGTCGCGCGGATCGGAGGCGGCGTAGAAGCTGTTTGGCCGCTTTTCCGCGTTGAGCGGCTGGAGGGTGCCCGACTTCACCAGTTCGGCGGTCAGGGCGTTCCACTCCGCATCGGAGCCGTCGCACCAATGAACCCGGTCGGGCTGGGTGAGTTCAGCGACTTCACGTACCCAGGCCAGGAGTCCGGCATGTTTGGTCGGGGCCTCGTCGAGACCCGGAATGGCCAAGCCCATCAGGCTGCGCCCCTTATGTTACCCACGCGTCATGCCAGCCGCGGAAGCCCTCTGGCGGGGTCTCTCAGACGGCCGACGGCCCGGTGATATGTACGATTTTTGACGCGCACAAGCTTGCTGCACTGCGGAATCGCCCCTGAGGGGGTGAAACGCCGCCCATCCGGGGTAAGTTTTTGCTCACGTTCGCGTGGGACGGCGCCCGTGCAGGTCGAGCGAACAGGGGGAGGCGACGATGAGCTCCAGACAGATCCAGTGGGCGCTGGCCAGCGTGTTCTTCGTGCTGGGGGGCTGGTGCCTGGTCTCGCCGTCCAGCGTCATGGCCCTGACGATCACCCCGCAGTACCGCTCGGACGACTTCATCGCCTTGTTCGCCATCGGTTGCTTCGGGGCGCAGGCGATCCTGGCCGGCCTGTTCGCGGCGTTCTCGCGGTTCACGAAGGCGACGTTCCTGGCCTATGGCGTCGCGCTGCTGCCGTTCTTCGTCTTCAACTACTGGTTCTATGTGGTGACCCCGGTGCTGACGCTGGTCGGGCTGCTCGACGCCGTCGGCAATGTGATCATGCTGGGCCTGTGCGTCGCCGGCTGGCGAACGGCGCCGCGCAACTAAGCGCCAGCTTCGCCGTTCTTGCGCCCTATTGAGGCCCACGGCGCCGTATAGAGGTCGCCGAAACCGGAGTTCGCCCTCGCATGACCCGACTGACCCGCCGCGCCCTGGCGCTGGGCCTAGCCGCCCTGCCCCTCCCCGCCCTCGCACAGCGCGCGCCCGCCGCGCCGCTGTCGGCTGCGGACAAGGCGCTGGTCGACCGCGCCGCGGCCTATCTCGAGGGCTTGACCGAGGCCAAGGGACGGTTCGTGCAGACCGACGCCCGCGGGACGATGACCCAGGGCTCGCTCTACCTGAAGCGCCCGGGCAAGGCCCGGTTCGAATACGACAAGCCCTCCGGCCTGCTGGTGGTGTCCGACGGCGGCAACGTCTCGATCGCGGACTCGCGGCTGAAGACCTTCGACGCCTATCCGCTGATGGCCACGCCGCTGTCGATCTTCCTGGCCCGGCAGATCCGTCTCGATCGCGGGATCAACGTGACCCGCGTGGCGCGGCTGGCCGACGGCTTTTCGCTCACCGCGCGGGACGGCAAGAAGCAGGCCGAGGGGCAGATCACCCTCACCTTCTCCGACAATCCGCTGGCGCTGGTCGGCTGGACGGTCACGGACGCTCAAGGCGCGTCCACGCGCATTCGCCTGACCAGCCTGACCAAGACCAGCGGCCTGGCGCCGTCGTTGTTCGTGCTGAAGGATCCGCGGCCGAAGAACGTCGGCCGTTCCAAAATGTGACACATTCACAACAGGCAATATGCCGCGTGATTTTTGATTGACTTTTTCTCGTCGTCAGTGGCATTAATGACACTATTGGGGCTGCGCGATCGCGACCCCTTTCCGTGCCGGACCCTATCCCCTCCCGGCGGCGGCATGAGAGACACACTTTACGCCCGGGCTTCTCCAGTGCCCGGGCGTTTCTTTTTGCCCGAACCCCCTTAGACATCGCCCCATGCGCCTTCGCCTCTCCACCTGGAACGTCAACTCCGTGCGCCTGCGGGCCGAGCAAGTGGCCCGCTTCGTCGACGAGCAGGCCCCCGACGTGCTCTGCATGCAGGAGATCAAGTGCCAGGAAGGCGAGTTTCCGCGCGCCGCCTTCGAGGCCGTCGGCCTGCCGCACATCAAGATCGCCGGTCAGAAGGGCTGGCACGGCGTGGCCATCGCCTCGCGACTGCCGATCGAGGACGCCGCGCCGCTGGACGTCTGCCGCGAGAAGCACGCCCGCTGCGTCGGCGGCAAGGTGGCCGGGGTCGAGATCCAGAACTTCTACATCCCAGCCGGCGGCGACATTCCCGACCGCGAGCTCAATCCGAAGTTCGACCACAAGCTCGACTTCTTCGAGAAGTTGACCGCCGAGATGTCGCGCCGCGATCCGAAAGCGCCGCTGGCCATCGTCGGCGACCTGAACGTCGCGCCGGGCGAATTCGACGTCTGGAGCCACAAGCAGATGTCGAAGATCGTCAGCCACACGCCGATCGAGCTCGAGGCCTTCGCCAAGCTGAAAGCCAGCCTCGACTTCATCGACCTGCCGCGCGAGGCGATCCCCGACCCCGAGAAGCTGTTCTCGTGGTGGAGCTACCGCGCCGCCGACTTCCGCAAGTCGAACCGCGGGCTGCGGCTGGACCACATCCTGGTGACGCCCGGCCTGAAGGATGCGGCGTTCCACACCGGCAAGGCCGCCTCGCGGGTGCATGACGACGTGCGCGAGTGGGTGCGGCCCAGCGACCACGCGCCGGTCAGCGCCGACTTCGCCGTCTAGAACTTCGGCGCAACCTTCGGGATCACGCAGGTCGGCACGCCGTCGCGCGTGGCGACGCTCGCCGGCCGGCCGACGCCGGGCGCGAAATAGAAGGCGCCTTTGTCGGTGGTCACCACGACCAGCGCCGGACCGCTGAACTGGCAGACCGGGACGAAGTCGTTCCCCGCCCCGCCGGCCTTGACGATGCTGCAGTCGGCGTGGCCGTAGCGGCGCTCATAGCGGATGTCGTTGGTGATGAAGGCGTGCTGGGCCTTGGCGCCGCGCGCCTCGTACTCGGCCTTGGTCAGCACCGCGCACGGCTCGCCCTCCAGCGCCCCGGCCGGCAGGCTGGCGGTGGATTGCTCGATGATCGTCGCCCGGCGGAAATGGGACCCGACCGCCAGGACGATCACGCCCACCACCACCGCGCCGATCAGCATCAGCGGAAAGGCGCGTGCGATCGTCCATTTCTTCTTCGCCACGCCGCGCCCCCGAAACGCTGCCTTACGGAGCCAACCGATAGCCGCCGGCCTCGGTCAGCAGCAAGCGGGCGTTGCCGGGATCGGGCTCGATCTTCTGGCGCAGGCGATAGACGTGGGTTTCCAGGGTGTGGGTGGTGACGCCGGCGTTGTAGCCCCAGACCTCGGCCAGCAGCTCCTCGCGCGAGACCGGCTTTTCGCCGGCGCGGTAGAGGTACTTGAGGATGTTGGTCTCTTTCTCGGTGAGCCGGATCTTCTTCTGGTTGGCGTCGACCAGCATCTTCGCCGAGGGGCGGAACTCGTAGGCGCCGAGATGGAACACCGCGCCTTCGGACTGTTCGGCGCTGCGCAGCTGGGCGCGGATGCGGGCCAGCAAAACCTGGAACTTGAAGGGCTTGGTCACATAGTCGTTGGCGCCGGCTTCCAGGCCGGAGATCTGGTCGTCGTCGGCGGCGGCCGCGGTCAGCATGATGATCGGGGCGACGACGCCCTTCTCGCGCATCTGACGGCAGGCCTCGCGGCCGTTCATATCCGGCAGATCCACGTCCAAGAGTATGAGGTCGGGTCGGTTCTCGATCGCCGCCTTCACCCCATCGCCGGCGGTCGCCGCCTCGATGGCCGAGAAGTCCTCGGAGAGTTGGAGCTGTTCGGCGATCGCGCCGCGGAGTTCTTCGTTGTCGTCGACGACGAGCAAGGTCTTGCGTTGAGCCATGAGGCCGAACATGCACCGTATCGTGCGAAAGAGCCAACCGCGGGAGTTCCCTTAAGTCATGATCTTCACGGCGTTGTCAGATGGAAGCTTCCGCCTGGACGGCCGCACGACGCGTTGCGCCCTGGGAAAAGGCGGGGTGATCGCCGCCGCCGACAAGCGCGAGGGCGACGGCAAGTCGCCGCTCGGGACCTGGGCGATCCGCCGGGTGCTGTTCCGCCCCGACAAGGGCGGGCCGCCACAGACGCGGCTGCCGACCAAGGCGCTGGAGCGCGACGACGGCTGGTGCGACGCGCCGGGTGATCCCGCCTACAATCGCGCGGTCAAGCTGCCGCATCCGGCCAGCGCCGAGCAGATGTGGCGCGAGGACGACGTCTACGACCTGATCTGCATCCTGGCGCACAACGACGACCCGCCGGTCCCGGGGCTGGGCTCGGCGATCTTCATGCACCTGGCCCGGCCCGGTTACGAGCCGACCGAGGGCTGCGTGGCGCTGTCGCGCGAGGACATGCTGGAACTGCTGTCGCTGGCCAAGCTCGGCGACGCGGTGGCGATCGAGCCGGCCTAGCCGCGGGCCCCGAACAGCGCCGAACCGACCCGCACGCTGGTGGCGCCGAAGCGGATAGCGGTCTCGAAGTCGTCGCTCATGCCCATGGACAGCTTCGACACCCCGTTGCGGGCCGCGATCTTGGCCAGCAGCGCGAAGTGCGGGCCCGGCGGCTCGGCGGCCGGCGGAATGCACATCAGGCCCTCGATCTGCAGGCCGTAGGTCGCGCGGCAGGCGGCGATGAAGGCGTCGGCCTCGCCCGGCGCGACGCCGGCCTTCTGCGGCTCCTCGCCGGTGTTGACCTGGATGTAGAGCCGCGGCGTGCGGCCCTGCTTCTGGATTTCGTCGGCCAGGGCGCGGGCCAGCTTCTCGCGGTCGAGGCTCTCGATCACCTCGAAGAACGCCACCGCCTCCTTGGCCTTGTTCGACTGCAGCGGCCCGATCAGCCGCAGTTCGAGCGCCTCCTGGCGGCCGGTCCAGCGCTCCATCGCTTCTTGCACCCGGTTCTCGCCGAACACCGACTGGCCGGCCGCCAGGATCGGCGCCACGCTCTCCCAGGGCTGCTGCTTGGAGACCGCCACCAGGGTGACGTCGGCCGCCGCCCGGCCGGACGCCTTCGCCGCGCGCGCGATCCGGGCTAGGACGTCGGTGAGGGCGGGAGGAACGGTCATCGCGGCGAACTTCTGGACAGTGACGAGGGCGGCCCAAGCCATAGGTCGCCGCGCGGCCGGGCGAAACCCCCCGCTGCCGCCGCTGCTGTTCTTCACCGATCCGGCCCGCACCCCCGACATCGAGGCCGCCGCCCGCCGGCTGCCGCGCGGATCGGCGATCGTCTACCGCGCGTTCGGCGCCCCGGACGCCGAGGCGCGCGCGCGGCGGCTGAAGCAGATCGCGGCCGAGCGCGGCCTGACGTTGCTGATCGGCGCCGACGCCGGCCTGGCCGCTCGGGTCGGGGCCCACGGCGTCCACCTGCCAGAACGAATGGCGGCGCGCGCCCGGCGCCTGAGGCGCCCAGGCTGGATCGTCACCGCGGCGGCGCACAGCCTCCCGGCGGCGCGGCAGGGACTGGCGGCGGGCGTCGACGCGGTGGTGGTGTCGGCGATCTTTCCGTCAAGCAGCCCCTCGGCCGGACCGCCGATCGGGCCGTTGCGGCTGGCGCGCCTGGTCCGCGCCGCAGGCGGGCCGGTCTATGCGCTAGGCGGGATCAACGACAAAACAGCCCGTCGGCTGCTGCCTGCGGGCCTGGTCGGTCTGGCGGCCGTGGAGGCCCTTAGAACTTGAAGGCGGTCTCGAGCCGGACGCGCGGCGCGGATTCCTGAGGCTCGGTCTTCTTGTAGGCCGGCGCTTCCTTTTCGCCGAGGGCGACAGCGCCGCCGACCCGAAGGCTCGGCGTCACGCGGAAGTAGGCCCCCGCCTCGACGTCGTTCCACTGCGTGTCGCGCTCGCCCCGTTGTTCGAGGTTGAGCGTGACCCCCCAGCGCCCCTTGCGCGTATCCCACTTCAGCGACTTGTTCCCTTGCGGGGTCGTGGAGGCTTCGCTGCGCACGGTGAAATCGGCGGTCTTGCCCTTCGCGCCCGGCGCGGCGGCCGTCTGGGCATGCGCCGCCGAAGCGCCGCTCGCGAGGAGCGCCGCGCCGATCAACGAAATGACCAACCGCTTGGACATGACTACCTATATGGCCCCTTAGCCCCGAACACGCCACTTAGAGACGTGACCGTTGAGCCGATTAAAGTCCTGGGCGACGTCAGGTCAACCGACTCTCGGGGGCCTCTGCACACTCCGCAGGCAGATCGTCGGCGCCTGTGGCGGCTGGGACACGCGATTCCTGTTTGGCGGTTCCACGGGCGTTGTTATAGAGGGCGCGGCTGCGTGGGGGCGGCGCCGCGGCGCGAACCGATCGCGGAAGAACGACTAGGAGCCGATATATGCCGTTTGTGCGCGGTGAGTTGATGCGTGGCGTGACGACCGGAGCCTTGGTGCTGAGCCTCACGGCGCTGGCCGCGTGCTCGAGCGGCGGTCCGCGGACCTTCCAGACCCAGGAGCCTGGCGGCTTCAACATGTTTGGCCTTGGCGGCGGCAAGAAGTCCGCTCCGGCCAATGCGAACCAGCCCGCGATCGGGGTGAACGGCTATCTGTGGCGAGCGACGCTGGACACCCTGTCCTTCATGCCGCTGGCCTCGGCCGACCCGTATGGCGGCGTGGTGATCACGGACTGGTACGTGAACCCGGAAAAGCCGGACGAGCGCTTCAAGTGCACCGTCTACATCCTGGACTCGCGCCTGCGCGCCGACGGCCTGAACGTGGCCGTCTTCAAGCAGGTCAAGGATGCGACCGGGAACTGGACCGACGCGCCGTCGGCCGGCCAGACCGAGACCGACCTGGAAAATGCGATCCTTACCAAGGCGCGGCAGCTTCGGCTGTCGAACATCGGCTAAGGCCCGCTACGGGGCGCATTCAGCAAGGGTGGAAACCGGTTCGGATGCGCTCCCTCCCAAGGGCCAGCGCTTTCCGCCGCTGGCCGTCACCTATCGAAGTCTGAAGAGCGCCCCCCATGGCCCGCTACAATCCGAAAGAGACCGAGCCGAAGTGGCGTAAGGCCTGGGCCGACGCCGACGTGTTCAAGGCCGGTCCCCCGACTCCGGGCGTGCCGAAGTACTACGCCCTGGAGATGTTCCCCTATCCGTCGGGGCGCCTGCACATGGGCCATGTGCGCAACTATTCGCTGGGCGACGTCGTGGCCCGCTACAAGCGCGCCCGCGGCTTCAACGTGCTGCACCCGATGGGCTGGGACGCCTTCGGCCTGCCGGCCGAGAACGCGGCCATGGAGCGCGGCGTCGATCCGCGCGGCTGGACCTACGACAACATCGCCAAGATGCGGGCGGAGCTGAAGGAGCTGGGCCTGTCGATCGACTGGTCGCGCGAATTCGCGACTTGCGACGCGGCCTACTACGGCAAGCAGCAGGACTGGTTCCTGGACCTGTGGAAGCGCGGCCTGGTCTACCGCAAGGAAAGCATCGTCAACTGGGACCCGGTCGACCAGACCGTGCTGGCCAACGAACAGGTGGTCGACGGCCGCGGTTGGCGCTCGGGCGCGGTGGTCGAGAAGCGTAAGTTGAACCAGTGGTTCCTGCGCATCACCGACTATGCCGAGGAACTGATCGAGGGGCTGAAGACCCTGGACCGCTGGCCCGACAAGGTCCGGCTGATGCAGGAAAACTGGATCGGCCGCTCCAAGGGCCTGAAGTTCAGCTTCGGCTGGGCCGGCGAGGCGCCCAAGGGCTTCGAGGCCGGCCTGGAGGTCTACACCACCCGCCCCGACACCCTGTACGGCGCCGGCTTCGTCGGCATCGCCCCGGACCATCCGCTGGCCGAGCAGCTGGCCGCCGACCCGAAGGTCGCGGCCTTCATCGCCGAATGCCGCAAGGGCGGCGCGTCGGAGGCCGAGATCGAGACCGCCGAGAAGATCGGCTTCGACACCGGCCTGACGGTCGCCCACCCGTTCGACCCGACCTGGCGTCTGCCGGTCTGGATCGCGAACTTCATCCTGATGGATTACGGCACCGGGGCGATCTTCGGCTGCCCGGCGCACGACCAGCGCGACCTGGACTTCGCCCGCAAGTACGGCCTGCCGGTGAAGCCGGTGGTGCTGCCGCCCGGTGAGGATCCCGCTAACTTCGCCATCGGCGACGAGGCCTACACCGGCCCAGGGACCATCTTCCATTCCGACTTCATGGACGGCATGGAGATCGAACCGGCCAAGGCTGCGGCGATCGGCCGGATCGAGGCCCAGAACCAGGGCAAGGGCGCGACCGTGTTCCGCCTGCGCGACTGGGGCGTGGCCCGCCAGCGCGGCTGGGGCTGCCCGATCCCGGTCGTCCACTGCGCCAAATGCGGTGTGGTCCCGCTGCCCAAGGACCAGCTGCCGGTCGTGCTGCCTGACGACATGGACTTCTCCAAGCCGGGCAACGCCCTGGCCCGCCATCCGACCTGGAAGAACGCCAGCTGCCCGCAGTGCGGCGGCGAGGCGACGCGCGAAACCGACACGCTGGACACCTTCGTCGACAGCTCCTGGTACTTCGCCCGCTTCACCGACACCGAAGCGGCCGAGCCGATCAATAAGGCGGCGGCCGACTACTGGCTGCCCGTCGACCAGTATGTCGGCGGCATTGAGCACGCGGTGCTGCACCTGCTGTACGCCCGCTTCGTGACCCGCGCCCTGGGCGACGAGGGCATGCTGAGCGTGCGCGAGCCGTTCGCCGGCCTGTTCACCCAGGGGATGGTCACCCACGAAACCTATCGCCGCGCCCAGAGCGGCGAATGGGTCGAGCCCAAGGAAGTCGAGATCCTGGCCGAGGACGGCAAGCGCCGCGCCCGCAGCCTGGAGACCGGCGAAGACGTGGTCATCGGCGACATCGAGAAGATGTCGAAGTCCAAGCGCAACACCGTCGCGCCGGAAGAGATCTTCGAGGTCTACGGCGTCGACGCCGCCCGCCTGTTCGTGCTGTCCGACAGCCCGCCCGAGCGCGACACCCAATGGTCGGCCGCCGGCGTCGACGGCGCCTGGCGGTTCGTGAACCGCGTCTGGAACGAGTTCGACAGCCAGCCTGCCGGCCCCGCGCCCGCGCCCTCGCCCGACCCCAAGGCCGACGAACTGCGCGCCTTCACGCACCGCACGATCAAGGCGGTGACTGAGGCGGTGGAGACCTTCCGGTTCAATTCGGGCATCGCGCGGATGTACGAATTCCTCAACAAACTCAAGGAATTCCCCGCCGATAAAGCGACCCCGCCGGTGCTGGCCGCACGTCAGGAAGCGCTGTCGGCGTTCGCGCGGCTGATCTCACCCTTCACCCCGCACCTGGCCGAAGAGGCCTGGGCGCGGATCGGCGGCGAAGGCATGGTCGTCGCCGCGCCTTGGCCGGCGTTCGACGCCGCCCTGACCCAGGACGCGGTCAAGGTCCTGCCGGTGCAGGTGAACGGCAAGCGGCGGGGCGAGATTTCGGTCGCCGCCGGCCTCGAACCGGCCGATGTTGAGAAGATCGTGCTTGACGATCCGGAGATCGCGCGGCGCCTTGAGGGCCTGGCGATCAAGAAGGTGATCGTCGTGAAGGACCGCATCGTCAACATCGTGGCCGGATGACCTGCATGAACCGCGTCGTTGCTTTCGCCCTCATCTCGGTCGGGGCCCTGTCCCTGGCCGGCTGCGGGTTCACGCCGCTCTATGGCGACCCGGCGGTGACGGCGCAGCTGCACTCGGTGCAGGTGTCCACCCCGCCCGGCCGCACCGGCCAGCTGATCCGCGAGCACCTCGACGACGCCCTGGCCAACGCCAAGGGAACGCCGAAGTACCGGATGGACCTGGCGCTGTCGGAGACCCGCTACCCGCGCGGCCTGCGGGTCGACAACGTCGCCACCCGCTACGAGTACGTTCTGACCGCCAACTACACCGTGGTGTCGGTCGCCTCCGGCTCGCCGGTGAAGAAGGGCTCGACCCGGGCCCAGGTCACCTATGACAGCGCCGACCAGCCCTACGCCTCGATCACCGCCCAGCAGGACGCCCAGGACCGGGCCGCCGCCGAGTGCGCGCGACTGATCCAGCTCGAGCTTGCCGCCTGGCTGGCGACGCAGGGAAAATCGTAAGGATTTCAAGGCCGTGATCCTATCCAAGCGGCCTGACATCGAACGGTTTCTGGCCCGGCCGGAACCGCCGATCCGGGTCGCCGTGATCTATGGCCGCGACAGCGGCGTGGTCCGCGACCGCGGCCTGCAGCTGGCCCGCAAGATCGTCCCCAACCTCGACGACCCGTTCGACGTCGCCCTGCTGACCGACGGCGACCTGGATTCCGACGGCGCCCGGCTGGAGGGCGAACTGGCAGCGCAGTCGCTGATGGGCGGCCGGCGGCTGGTGCGCCTGCGGTTCGCCACCGAGAAGGCCGCGCTCGACAAGCAGGTGGCCGAAACGCTGGTCGCCCACGCGGAAGGCAAGCTGAACCCCGACGCGTTCTTCATCGTCGAAGCCGGCAACCTCGGCCGCGACTCCGCCCTGCGCAAGGCTGCGGAGAAGGCGTCCGACGCCGTCGCCATCCCTTGCTACGAAGACGAGCCCGGCGACGTCGCCCGCCTGGTGCGCGAGCTGCTCTCTCAGGACGGCGTCGGCCTCGACGCCCAAGCCCTGCAGCTGTTCGTTGGACGGCTGCCGAAGGAGCGCGGCGTCGCCCGCCAGGAGATCGAGCGGCTGGCCCTGTACCTGGAGCCCGGCAGCGGCCGCACGGCCGCCCCGCGCGATCTGGAGGACTTCCTGGGCGTGGAGCCGGAGGCCTCGCTGTCCGACGCGGCGGCCGATGCGTTCGGCGGCAAATTGGCCGAGGCTCAGGCCGGTCTGCGACGCGCCGCCGCCGAGGGCGAGGCCGGAGCCGCCGCGATCCGCGCGATCAGCATGTACCTCGGGCGGATGCGCCGCACGCTGACGCTCGCCAAGAACGGCGCCGGCCTGCAGGAAGCGGCCAAGGCATCCGGCGTGTTCTGGAAGCAGGAACGCGAGTTCCTGCGTCAGGCCCGCAGCTGGTCGCTGGCCGAACTCGACAAGCTGCAGCCAGAGGTGCTGGCCGCCGACAAGGCGGTCAAGACCGCCGGCTCACCCGACAGCCTGATCGCCGAGCGCCTGGCCCTGACCATCGCCGGCCGGGCGAGACGGCTGGGCCTCTAAAAGTCCAACTTTGAAACCGTCGCTGTCGCGCAGGGAGCGCCGGCGCGCCGTACTCCTGGACGCCCGCTTCGCCAGGACGCGAATTCTGAAATCGCACCCTTTGAAATCAATGACTTAGCGATCAGCCTCGCGCTGTCAGTTTCCGGCAGAGCTCGTCGAGCTGTTCGAGCGTCGCGTACTTGATCCGCAGCTCGCCGACACCGCCCTTGTCGAGCACTTCGACGTCGAGACCGAGCGCGTCGGAGAGGTCGACCTCAAGCGCCTGGGTGTCGGTGTCCTTGGCGGGCTTCCGAGAGGCCGACTTCGGCCGGCTGGCCGCCGGCGCGCCGCCGCGGGCGAGGGCCTCGGCCTCGCGGACCGACAATCCGCCGGCGATGATCTTCTCGGCCAGTGCGACCGGATCGTCGGCCGTGAGGATCGCCCGCGCGTGGCCGGCCGACAGCTTGCCCTCCAGCACGAAGTTGCGGACCGGCTCCGGCAGGTTCATCAGCCGCAGGGTGTTGGCCACGTGGCTTCGGCTCTTGCCGATGCTTTCGGCCACTTCTTCCTGGGTGCGGCCGAACTTCTCGATCAGCTGCTGGTAGGCCGCGCCCTCTTCGATCGGGTTGAGGTTGGCGCGCTGGACGTTCTCGATGACGCCGATCTCGAGCACCTGGACGTCGTCCAGCTCGCGGACCAGCACCGGCATGACACGCAGCCCGGCCTTCTGGCTGGCGCGCCAGCGGCGTTCGCCGGCGACGATCTCCCACTCGCCCGGCAAGCCCGGCGCCGGCCGCACCAGGATCGGCTGCAGCACGCCCTTCTCGCGGATCGAGCCGGCCAGTTCGTCGACCTCGGCCTCGGTGAACACCCAACGCGGCTGGTGCACGTTGCGATGGATCAGCTCGATCGGGATCTCCCGGACGCCGGAGATCTCGTCGGCAGGCGCGCCGGCCACGACCTTGGCTTCGTCGACATCGCCCAACAGGGCCGACAGGCCGCGGCCCAGTCCACGCTTCTCGACCATCATGTCCCCCTAGGCCGCCGCCTGCGCGCGGCGATTGCGCTCGCGCAGCACCACTTCACGCGCCAGTTTCAGATAGGCCTGCGAGCCCGAGCACTTCAGATCATAGACCAGCACCGGCTTGCCATAGCTCGGGGCCTCGGAAACCCGCACGTTGCGCGGGATCACCGTGTTGTAGACCGTCTCGCCAAAGTGGCCGCGGACGTCGCGGGCGACCTGTTCCGACAGGCTGTTGCGGCGGTCGTACATGGTCAGCACCACGCCCTGGATCTCCAGGTTCGGGTTCAGGCTGCCGCGGACCAGGTCGACCGTGCGCAGCAGCTGCGTCAGGCCTTCCAGGGCGAAGAACTCGCACTGCAGCGGCACCAGCACCGCGTCGGAGGCGGCCATGGCGTTGACCGTGAGCAGGTTCAGCGACGGCGGGCAGTCGATCAGGACGTAGGTGTACTCGCCCTCGGCGCGGATCGGATCCAGGGCGTCGCGCAGCTTGAACGAACGGCGGGCCTGTTGGCCCAGCTCCAGCTCGACCCCCGACAAATCGGGATCGGCGGCGACGAGGTCCAGGCCCGGCAGCACGGTGTTGACCACCGCCGCCGAGATCGGCTGCTCGCCCATCAGCACGTCGTAGAGCGTGACCTTGCGCTGGGCGCGGCCGACCCCGAGCCCGGTCGAGGCGTTGCCCTGCGGGTCGGAATCGATCAGCAGCACCTTTTCGCCGACGGCGGCGAGCGCGGTGCCGAGGTTGATGGCCGTGGTGGTCTTGCCCACCCCGCCCTTCTGGTTGGCGACCACCAGGACGCGCAGACCTCGATTAGCTTTTCCGGCCACGGCCGAGCCTCCTCACACGCACGATCCGGCCTCTGGCGTCGCTCAAGCTCGGCGACACGTCCGCCTCGAAATCCCAGGTCTTCGCCGCGTCTTCGAGTTCGGACGCAACCTCCTGCCCCTTCAGGAACAGCGCCTGCGCGCCTCGCTTGAAGTAGGGCTGGGCGTACCCCATCAGTCGCGACAGTGGGGCGCAAGCCCGCGCCGTCACGATATCCACAGTCAGCGACAAGTCTTCCGCACGTGAATTGTGAACCGTCGCCGGCAGCTGCAATCCGCTCACCACCTCGTTCAGGAAGCGGCAGCGTTTGGTCAGGCTGTCGACCAGATGCACGTGAAAGCCTGGCCGGTCTTTTTCCATGATCGCCAACACGATGCCCGGAAGTCCTGCGCCGGTGCCGAGATCGGCCCAGGTCAGCGCCTCGGGCGCCAGGGGCAGGATCTGGGCCGAGTCCCACGCATGCCGCGACCAGAACGTGTCGAGCGTGGCCGGCCCGATCAGGTTCATCTTCTCGTTCCACTCGGCCAGGTATGACCGGTAGCGCTCGAGGTCGGCGATGGCCTGGGGGCCGGCGTTTGTTACAGCGGCGAAGCTGGCCGCGTCGTTCACATCCATGGTCATGCGATCAGGCCGCGCGACGGCGAACATGGGCCAGCAGGGCGGTCAGCGCGCCGGGGGTCACGCCCTCGATCCGCGCGGCCTGGCCGAGGGTCAGCGGCCGGACGGTCGTGAGCTTTTCGCGCACCTCGTTGGAGAGCCCGCCGACGCCGGCATAGTCGAGGTCGGCCGGCAGGCGCAGGTTCTCGTCGCGGCGAAACGCTGCGGCGTCAGCAGCTTGCCGGTCGAGGTAGCCGGCGTAGGCGGCGTCGATCTCGAGCTGCTCGCGGCAGTCGGCCGACCACGCACCGGCCTCGGGGAAGATCCGGGCCAGGTCGTCGAAGCTGATCGTCGGGTAGGCCAGCAGCTGTACGAAGTTGCGGACGACGCCGTCGGCCTTCACCGGCAGGCCGGCCTTCTGGGCCATGTTCGGGGACAGGGTCAACTGCCCTGCCCGCTCGCGCGCGTGGGTCAGTTCGGCGGCCTTGGCGCGGTATGACGTTTCACGTGAAACACCGACCACGCCCAAGGCCATACCGCGTTCGGTCAGCCGCTGGTCGGCGTTGTCGGCGCGCAGCGTCAGCCGGAACTCGGCGCGGCTCGTGAACATCCGATAGGGCTCGGTGACGCCGCGTGTGGTCAGGTCGTCGATCAGAACGCCGATATAGGCCTCGTCGCGACCGAAGGCGGCGGCGTCCTGGCCCGAGGCGGCGCGGGCGGCGTTGAGCCCGGCGACCAGCCCCTGGGCCCCCGCCTCCTCGTAGCCCGTGGTGCCGTTGATCTGGCCGGCCAGATAGAGGCCCGGCAGCTTCTTCACTTCCAGGGTCGGATAGAGCTCGCGCGGATCGACGTAATCGTACTCGATCGCGTAGCCGTAGCGCCTGACCTTGACGTTCTCGAGCCCTGGGATCGTGCGCAGGAACAGGTCCTGCGTCTCGGTCGAGACCGAGGTAGAGATGCCATTCGGATAGACGGTGTCGTCGTCCAGGCCCTCGGGCTCGAGGAAGATCTGGTGGCTGTCCTTGTCGCCGAAGCGGACGACCTTGTCCTCGATCGACGGGCAATAGCGCGGCCCGCGGCCGTTGATGCGGCCGCCATAGACCGCCGACTCGGTCAGCCGGTCGGCGATGATCTGGTGGGTCTGGGAGTTGGTGTAGGTCACGCCGCAGGCGATCTGCGGCACGGTGATCTTGTCGGTCAGGAACGAGAACGGGACCGGCTCGTCGTCGGCCGCCTGCATCTCCAGCCCGTCCCAGGCGATGGTCGATCCGTCGAGCCGCGCCGGCGTGCCGGTCTTCAGGCGACCCATGGTCAGGCCTGAGGCGTAGAGACGGTCCGAGAGCCCGATGGCCGGGGCGTCGCCGACCCGGCCGGCCGGGATGCGGGTCTCGCCCTGATGGATCAGGCCCTTGAGGAAGGTCCCGGTGGTCAGCACCACGCGGCCGGCGCGGTACTCGGTCCCGGTCGCGCCGACCACGCCCTGGACGACGCCGTCCACGACGATCAGGTCCTCGACCGCCTCGGCCATGACGGTGAGGTTCGGGGTCGCAGCGAGCTCGGCCTGCATCGCCTGGCGATAGAGCTTGCGGTCGATCTGGCTGCGCGGGCCGCGGACCGCCGCGCCCTTGGAGCGGTTGAGCATGCGGAACTGGATGCCGGACAGGTCGGCCATGCGCCCCATCAGGCCGTCGAGGGCGTCGATCTCGCGGACCAGGTGGCCCTTGCCCAGGCCGCCGATGGCCGGGTTGCAGCTCATCTCGCCGATGGTCTCGAGCTTGTGGGTCAGCAGCAGGGTCTTGGCGCCGACGCGCGCGGAAGCCGCGGCGGCTTCGCAGCCGGCGTGCCCTCCCCCGATGATGATGACGTCCCAGGCGCTCAAGCGGACCTCCACGGAAGACGCCCCCGGAAGGCCGGGGGCGCTATGGGCAGCTATATAGCGAACAAGGGGCGGTTTTTCACCCCGGATTCCGTCGGCCGGCGCATGGGTGTTTCACGTGAAACAGTCGGGAGGGGAGCCGGCGTTTCACGTGAAACAGCGGCTACTTGCCGATGCAGAAGCTGGAGAACACCCGGTCGAGCACGTCTTCAGGGTCGATGCGGCCGGTGATCCGGTCCAGGGCGCGGCCGGCCAGCCGTACGTCTTCGGCGGCGAGTTCGAGATCGTCCTCCAGCGCCAGGGCGCGATGGAGCCGCTCAAGCGCTTCGGAGAGCAGCTCCCGGTGACGCAGGCGCGTCGCCGTCGGCAACTCGGCGCCCGCCAGGGCGTCGACGACGCGCTGTTCGAGGGCCCTCACCAGCGAGGAGATATCGTCAGGTTTCCAGGCGCTGAGCCTAACAACCTCAACATTGAGCGCCCGAGCCTCGACCAGCGCATGGCCCGTCTCGGCCCCCTGCCCGAGGTCGGCCTTGTTGATCAGGCAGAGGTCGTGCGGATGCAGGGCCGGCACGGTGGCGGCCGCGTCGCTGGCCCCGTCCACCACCCAGATCCGCAGGTCGGCGTCGTCCGCCCAGGCCCGCGCTCGGCGCACGCCCTCGGCCTCGATCTCGTCGTGGGTGTCGCGCAGGCCGGCGGTGTCGGCGAGCAGCGCCTTGTAGCCGGCCAGCCGCATCGGCACCTCGATCACGTCACGGGTTGTGCCCGGCGTGGCGGTGACGATCGCCGCTTCGCGACCGGCCAGGGCGTTGAGGATCGTGCTCTTGCCCGCGTTCGGCGCGCCGACCAGCGCGATCCGAAAGCCCTCGCGAACCCGCTCGCCGCGTTTCACGTCGGCGACGGCGTGCTCCAGGTCGCCGATCAACGCCGTCAGCGCCGGGCGGGCGCGGGCGGCGACATCGGCCGGAACCTCCTCATCTGGAAAGTCGACCGCAGCCTCGAACATGGCCAGCGCTTCGATCAGGCCGTCCCGCCAGCGGGTCTGCGCCTGGCCGAGCGCCCCGCCCAGCTGGTCGAGCGCCTGGCGGCGTTGGGCCTCGGTCTCGGCCTCGATCAGATCGGCGACGCCCTCGGCCTGGGCCAGGTCGAGCTTGCCGTTCTCGAACGCGCGGCGGGTGAACTCGCCCGGCTCGGCCAGGCGCAGCCCCTGGGCGGCGATCGCCTCAAGCAGGTTGGCGACCACGGCCGGCCCGCCATGCACGTGAAATTCGGCGGCGTCTTCGCCGGTGTAGCTGGAGGGCCCCTCGAACCACAGGACCAGGGCCTGGTCGATCGCCCGCCCCTGCCCGTCCCGCAGGGTCCGCAGCGCCGCCTCGCGCCGACGGGGAAGCTTGCCGGCCAAGGCCTTCAGCGCCGCCCCGGTCGCTGGGCCGGACAGGCGTACGACCGCGACCGCCGATCGCCCGGCGGCGGTGGCGGGCGCAAAAATGGTGTCGGTCATTTGGAGCGCGTGGCGCCCATGCCGACATCAACCGCGGCGTTCATCAGGTTGCGGAACTGCTCCTGAGCCCCGACCCCGAACGCCGTCCAGTTCTTGATCAGCTCGTCCGGCGACAGCATGGCCATGTTCGCGGTCATGCGCTTCTGCATCTCTTCGACGAGTTTGTCGTTGAGACCAGACACGTCCGGCAGGCCGAGGAAGGCGCGCGCCTCCTGGGGCGAGCAGTCGATTTCAATCGTCATCTTCATTCGGATAACTCTACAGCCGACGTGATGCTTGACCACATTGTTATGAGCCTAGCCCGGGCGACGGCGCCACCTCCAGCCTGCCCTTGGGCAAGGCTACTCGTAAAAGTGAGCGTGCGGTGAGCGCGCGAACCGGTATCCACATGCGGCGGCGCCGCGCATAGGCGCCGCACAGCTATTCAGACGGGAGTTACCGATGGGTGAGACCACCACCATCAAGACCGACGACGGCCAGTTCGCCGCCTATGTGGCGCGACCGAGCAATCCGAAGGCGCCGGCCATTGTGGTCATCCAAGAGATCTTCGGCGTGAACGCGGTGATGCGCGGCGTCTGCGACGAGCTGGCGGCGGCCGGCTTCCTGGCGGTTTGCCCGGACCTGTTCTGGCGGATCGAGCCCGGCATCGACATCACCGACCAGTCCGAGGCCGAGTGGAAGAAGGCGTTCGAGCTCTACAACGCGTTCGACGTCGACGCCGGGGTGAAGGACATCGCCGCCACCATCGACCACGTGCGGGCCCTGCCCGAGGTCAACGGCAAGGTCGGCGCGGTGGGCTTCTGCCTGGGCGGGCTGCTGGCCTATCTCACCGCCACCCGTACCGACGCGGACGCCTCGGTCGCCTACTACGGCGTCGGCATCGAGAAGCACCTGGCCGAGAGCGAGAAGCAGGCCCACCCGCTGCTGATGCACATCGCCGAGGAAGATCAGTTCGTGCCGAAGGAGGCCCAGGCCCTGATCCTCGCGCAACTGAAGAACCACCCGCAGGTCGAGATCTTCACCTATCCCGGCCGCGACCACGCCTTCGCCCGCCAGGGGGGCGAGCACTACGACGACGCCGACGCCAAGCTGGCCGGCGGCCGCTCCCTCGCCTTCTTCCAACAGCACCTCGCCTAAGGTCCCGGCCATGAAAGCCATCCAGTTCGAAACCACCGGGGGCCCCGAGGTCCTGGGCGTCGTCGAGATCCCGGCGCCGGTCGCCGGACCGGGCCAGGTCCTGGTCAAGCAGCAGGCGATCGGCATCAACTTCATCGACACCTACCATCGCTCGGGCCTCTACCCGGTGAAGCTGCCGTCGCGGCTCGGCATGGAAGGCGCCGGGGTGGTGGAAGCGGTCGGCGACGGCGTGACCCGCTTCAAGGCCGGCGACCTGATCGCCTACGCCTCCGGGCCGCTCGGCGCCTATGCCGAATATCATGCGGTGGCGGCCGATCGGGCCGTCGCCCTGCCCGCCGGGGTCAGCGCCCAGGTCGGGGCCGCGGCCATGCTGAAGGGCATGACCGCCGAGTTCCTGATCCGCCGCTGCTACCCGGTGAAGGCGGGCGAGACGATCCTGGTGCACGCCGCGGCCGGCGGCGTCGGCTCCATCCTTGTCCAGTGGGCCAAGCACATCGGCGCCACCGTGATCGCCACCGCCGGCTCGGCGGAGAAGGCGGCGCGCGCGACCTCGCTGGGCGCCGACCACGTCATCCTCTATCGCGACGAGGATGTGGCCGCGCGGGTCCGCGAGATCACCGGCGGGGCCGGCGTGCCGGTCGCCTACGACTCCGTGGGCGCCGCGACCTTCGAAGGCACGCTCAAGAGCCTGGCGCGGCGCGGGCTGTTCGTCAGCTTCGGCAATGCGTCGGGTCCGGTCCCGCCGTTCGCCCCGGCCCGGCTGCAGCAGTCCGGCTCGCTGTTCTTCACCCGGCCGACCATGGGCGACTATCTGGTCACCACGGCCGAGCTGGACGAGAGCGCGGCCGCGCTGTTCGGGGTCATCGCCTCCGGCGCGGTGAAGATCGACATCGGCCAGACGTTCAAGCTGGAAGAAGCGCAACGCGCGCATGAGGCGCTGGAAGGCCGCGAGACGGTCGGGGCGAGCTTGCTGATCCCGTGACGCAGGGCAGTTCCTCCCCTTCTGGGGGAGGTGGATCGATGCGCAGCATCGAGACGGAGGGGGCTACGGACTCAGCAAACCCCCTCAGTCAGCCTGTCGGCTGACAGCTCCCCCAGCGGGGGAGCAATTAGGGGCGTTCGACGGAAGAGCGTTCCACGTGAAACACGTTTAAGATCAAGATCTTAGCGAAAAACAAAGGGGCCCGCGTCACCGCGAGCCCCTTTTTCGTGTCGGCTAAGGCTGGAGGCCTTAGGTGTTCATCGACTGGAAGAAGTCGTCGTTGTTCTTGGACTGGCGGAGCTTGTCGAGCAGGAACTCGATCGCGTCCTGGGCGCCCATCGGGGTGATGATCCGGCGCAGGATGAACGACTTCTGCAGGTGCTCCTTCGGCGTGATGAGGTCTTCCTTCCGGGTGCCCGACTTGATGACGTCGACGGCGGGGTAGATCCGCTTGTCGGCGACCTTGCGGTCCAGAATGATTTCCGAGTTACCGGTGCCCTTGAACTCTTCGAAGATGACTTCGTCCATCCGGCTGCCGGTGTCGATCAGGGCGGTGGCGATGATGGTCAGCGAGCCGCCTTCTTCGATGTTCCGGGCGGCGCCGAAGAAGCGCTTCGGGCGCTGCAGGGCGTTGGCGTCGACACCGCCGGTCAGCACCTTGCCGGACGACGGCACCACGGTGTTGTAGGCGCGGCCGAGACGGGTGACCGAGTCCAGCAGGATGACGACGTCGCGCTTGTGCTCGACCAGGCGCTTGGCCTTCTCGATGACCATTTCGGCGACCTGCACGTGGCGGGTGGCCGGTTCGTCGAAGGTCGAGGAGACGACTTCACCCCGCACGGTGCGGCGCATGTCGGTCACTTCTTCCGGGCGCTCGTCGATCAGCAGGACGATCAGATAGCACTCGGGGTGGTTGGTCTCGATCGACTTGGCGATGTTCTGCAGCATCACCGTCTTACCGACCCGCGGCGGGGCGGTGATCAGGCAGCGCTGGCCCTTGCCGAGCGGGGCGACGATGTCGATGACCCGGCCGGTGCGGTCCTTCAGGGTCGGGTCCTGGATTTCCATGTTCAGACGCTGATCCGGATAGAGCGGCGTCAGGTTGTCGAACAGGACCTTGTGGCGGACGTTCTCGGGGTTCTCGAAATTGATCTGCTCGACGCTGACCAGGGCGAAATAGCGCTCGCCTTCGCGCGGCGAGCGGATGACGCCCTCGACGGTGTCGCCGGTGCGCAGGCCGAACTTCCGGATCTGCGAAGGGCTGACATAGATGTCGTCCGGGCCGGACAGGTAGTTGGCTTCCGGGCTGCGCAGATAGCCGAAGCCGTCCTGGACGACCTCGAGCGTGCCGGAGCCGGAGATCTGCACGCCTTCCTCGGCCAGGGCCTTGAGGATCGCGAACATCATGTCCTGCTTGCGCATGGAGTTCGCGTTTTCGATCTCCAGGGTCTCGGCGAAGGACAGCAGGTCGGCGGGCGACTTGTCCTTCAGCTCCTGGAGCGACATGCGGGTGAGGCCCATGGCGGCGATCGCCTGGGCGACCTCCGAGGGGCCTTCGTCGTCTTCGTCTTCGGTTTCGGCGCCGGCCTCGACCTGGGCGCTTTCCAGCACCGGGGTTTCAGTGGTCTCGGCGGCTTCGACCGGGGTTTCCTCGGTCGGGGCGTTGGTGTCTTCGCTCATGATATAACTCTGAAATAGTCCCCGGCGGGGCCGAACGGACTTCGGGCGCCGGGGGAATCGGACATGGCGCGGGGGCGCGCCGATGAATTTTTCTAGGACCGGGCCGCGGCGGCTGATGTTCAGCGCGCGGCGCACGGGAAAAGGCGGGGCGTGGCTTCGCGGCGCGACTCCACGTGCGGTCAGCGGAACCACATGCCGGGCGGCGGGTCAAGCGCGGCCTGGGATCGCGGGCTCCTCGTTCCTCCACCCTTGGGGGAGGCGGCTCACCGCTGTGAGGCGAGACGGAGGGGGCCTGCTGACGCCGTCGTCCCCCTCACCCGGCCATTCGGCCGGGAGCTCCCCCAGAGGGGGCGCAATGCGTAAGTAGGATCAGCGCTGGCCGAATTGAAGGGTGACGGCGAGGACGGCGACCACCGCGGCCAGGAACGGCAGCTCATTGGTGGCGCGCCAGAACTTCGCCGACTTCGGACGCTGGCCGGCCAGGAACTTCTTGTAGGAGCCGGCCAGGAAGCCGTGCCAGCCGGAGATGAACAGCACCGCGGCCACCTTCACGATCATCCACGGCTGCAGCAGGAAGCCCCAGCCCTCGCCGACCGCATAGACGTGGTAGAGGATCAGGCTGACGCCCAGCACCCAGACGATGATCATCGACGGATTGATGATGATCTTCAGGAGCTTGCGCTCCCAGACCAGGAAGTGCTTGTCGAACTCGCTGCCCGGAGGCGCGGTCTCGGTGTGGTAGGCGTAGAGCCGCGGCAGGTACATCATGCCGGACATCCAGGCGATCACCGCGATGATGTGCAGGCCGCGCAGCAGGTCGAAATGGTTCATCGCAGGCTCCCCCTAGCCGACTCTACAGGCGCATTTGCCATAGGCGGACGGACAGCGCCACGTCCCGAACGGCGCCGGCGTCGCCCCGCGCTCTAGCGCTTCCAGGGTCCCGGCCGCCAGGGCATCGATCAATGCGCCGTCCACGGTCGGGGTCGGGGCGCGCAGATAGGGCGCGCAGCCGAGGGTCCGGGCCAGCTCCGCGTACTCGTGGTCGAGCTCGACCAGCGTCTCGACGTGCTCAGAGACGAAGGCGATCGGGCTGACCAGCACGCCCTTGCCGTCGGCCGCGGCCTGGCGGATCGCGTCGTCGGTGGAGGGGCCGATCCATTTCAACCGGCCGACCCGGCTCTGGTAGCAGACGCTCCAGTCCGGGAGCTCCGGCAGCAGGGCGGCGACGGCCTGGGCGGTGGCCTCGACCTGGGCCTGGTAGGGATCGCCGGCCTGGATGATCTTTTCCGGCAGCCCGTGGGCCGAGAACAGCAGCCGCACATTGTCCGGCCGGCCCGCCTTCAGCCAGGTCTGGCTGATCGCGCGGGCATGGGCTTCGACCAGGCCCTGGGCGGTCGGATAGCAGCAGACCGCGTGGCTGGCGCCTGGGCCGCGGTAGGCGCGGGCCCAGTCCTTCAACGACGAGGCGCTCGTCGTGGTCGAGAACTGCGGATAGAGCGGCAGCAGCACCAGCTCGTCCGGACCGAAGGCGGCGACTTCGCGCGCCGTCTCGTCGGCGAACGGCTTCCAGTAGCGCATGGAGATGAAGACCCGGATCTCCAGATCCGGCCGCGCCGCGGCCAGGGCGGCCTGCAGGGCGTCGGCCTGGCGGCGCGTCTCGGGCAGCAGCGGCGAGGCGCCGCCCATGATCGCGTAGTTGGCCTTGGCGGTTTCCTCGCGGCCGGACGCGATCATCCGGGCCAGCGGCAGGCGGACGATCCCCGGCAGGGTGATGATCGCCGGGTCGCTGAACAGGTTGGTGAGGAACGGTTTCACCGCCTCGGGGCCGTCAGGTCCTCCGAGGTTGAAGAGGACGACGGCCAGCTTGGTCATTTGCCTGTCACCCTGCGGATCGTGCGATCGATGTGCTCGATCGGCGTGTCGGGCATCACCCCGTGGCCGAGATTGAAGATGTAGGGGCCGCCGTTCCACTGCTCGATCAGGGCGTCGACCCGCGCATCGAGGGCTGGGCCGCCGGCGCGCAGCAGCAGGTTGTCGAGCGCGCCCTGGATGGTCTTGCCGCCGGCCTGGATCTGTTGGCCGAGCACGGCGGTCGCCTGGGTGTCGAGGGCGACGGCCTGGACCGGTACCTTGGCGGCGTAGGTGGCGACTTGGGCGCCGGCCCCGCGCGGGAAGCCGATGAACGGCGTGTCGATCCCCGCGGCGCGGACCTTCTCGATGATCGCGGTGTGCGGGCGGATGACGATGCGTTCGAACATGTCCTCCGACAGGCTTTCCGCCCAGCTCTCGAACAGCTTCAGCACCTGGGCGCCGCTCTTGGCCTGCATGACCAGGTAGCGGGCGGTCGACTCGACCAGCACGTCCAGCAGGGCGTCGAGCTTCTCGGGGTTCTGGTAGGCGAAAGCGCGGGCGGCTTCGCGCTGCGAGCCGCGGCCCTCGATCATGTAGGTGGCGACGGTCCAGGGCGCGCCGGCGAAGCCGATCAGGGCCCGTTCCGGCTCGAGCTCGGCGCGGACGCGGCTCAGGGTTTCCCCGATCGCCGACAGCCGGCCGGTGGAGGCCTCGATCTGGTCGGCCAGGGCTTCGATCGGCGGCAGTTCGCCGAGCCGCGGGCCTTCGCCGGCCTCGAACCAGACGTCCTGGCCCAGCGCCCGCGGGATCAGCAGGATGTCGGCGAACACGATGGCCGCGTCCAGCGGGAAGCGGCGCATCGGCTGCAGCGTCGCCTCGGCGGCCATTTCCGGATTGTGGCAGAAGGCGATGAAGTCCCCGGCCCGGGTCCGCAGCTCGCGGTATTCCGGCAGGGAGCGGCCCGCCTGGCGCATGAACCAGACCGGCGGCCGATCGAGGGTTTCGCCCGCGAGCGCCCGCAGGAGGCGCGGTTTTGAACTTTCCGACATGGCCGTCGTTAAACCGACTTCGGACGAAAGGCTCAACCCCGCCTGCCCTTCTTCTTCATATCTAAGATTCTTAAATAGGAAGTGGAGTTAGAGGTTGGCCCTTGGAGAAGTGGGGACAACTTCGTCCGGCCATACCGCGCCAACCCCTTTTCAACAAGGCGATCGCGCACTTTCCAACATGGTTAAGCCATACCTGTGAGTCACGGGGAAAACCGCTAAACCCCAACTGGCGTTTACCTTTCGTTAAAGGGTTAACAGGGAGTTAACGATGACGAACGGGAGTCATCAAAACCGTCCTGGAAACCCACCCTGTTCATTCTTTTTTAACCAACGGAGCCGTGGACGAGACGGGCGCAAACCCGGGGGGTTTTCCCGTCCGTGCACATGTCGGCCGACGGCGCGGCGACTCTTCCCCAAAACGGTCCGGCTTCGTTAAGAAGGTTTCGACTCTTTCGTCCCCAGCTTTGCGATCCCCGCCCTGCAGATTCCCCTTTACGCGCCGGCAAAGGCTCCATGACCCGCTTTGCGACTTACTTCCACGTCCACCTGGTCTCGGACTCCACCGGCGAGACGCTGAACGCGATGGCGCGGGCGGTGTGCGCCCGGTTCGAGAACGTGCTGCCGATCGAGCACATCTACGCGCTGGTGCGCTCGCCGCGGCAGCTGGAGCGGGCGCTGACCGACATCGAGGAAGCGCCGGGCGTGGTGATCCACACCATCGTCGACGACCAGCTGCGCACGGCGCTGGAAGAAGGCGTGCGGCGGCTGGACATGCCGTGCATCGCCGCGCTCGACCCGCTGGTCTCCTCGCTGCAGCGCTATCTGGGCGCCTCGATCAGCCGGCGGGTCGGCGTGCAGCACGCGCTGGACAACGACTATTTCAACCGCATGGACGCGCTGAACTACGCGATCGGCCATGACGACGGCCAGGGCGGCCAGGACCTGGAGCAGGCCGACGTGGTGCTGGTCGGCGTCTCGCGGACCTCGAAGACCCCGACCTGCATCTACCTGGCCCACCGCGGGGTGCGGGCGGCGAACGTGCCGTTGGTGCCGACCCGGCCGCCGCCGGAGAAGCTGTTCGACCTGAAGAACACCTTGGTGGTCGGTTTGACGATCTCGCCCGACCGGCTGATCCAGATCCGCCGCAACCGGCTGCTGAGCCTCAAGGAAGATCGGGAAAGCAGCTATATCGACATCGAGGCGGTGCGCGAGGAGACGGTGAAGGCCCGGCGGCTCTATGAGCGCCAGGGCTGGCCGGTGATCGACGTCACCCGGCGCAGCGTCGAGGAAACCGCCGCAGCGGTGCTGAACCTGCTGCACGGCGGCCATGGCCAGGTCGAGGTGCTGGGCTGATGAGCAACGCGATCATTCTGGCCTCGAAGAGCGCCGCCCGCCGCGCGGTGCTGACCGGGGCCGGCGTGCCGTTCGAGGTGGCGGTGGCCGGCGTCGACGAGGACGCGGTCAAGACCTCGATGCTGGCGCAGGGCGCGAGCCCGCGCGACGTCGCCGACGCCCTGGCCGAGATCAAGGCCGTGAAGATCTCCGCCGGCCGGGCCGGCTTCGTGATCGGCTCGGACCAGACCCTGGAGTTCGAGGGCAAGCTCTACGACAAGGCTGAGAGCCTGGAGGCCGCGCGCGAGCGGCTGGCGACCATGCGCGGCAAGCCGCACAAGCTGCACTCGGCGGTGGTGGTGGCCAAGGACGGCGCGCCGATCTGGCGCGAGATCGTCTCGGCGACCCTGACCATGCGCGACTTCTCGGACGCGTTCCTGGACGAGTACCTGGCGCTCGAGGGCGAGGAGATGCTGGGGTCGGTCGGCTGCTATCGGCTGGAAGGGCCCGGCGCGCAGCTGTTCTCGAAGATCGAAGGCGACTATTTCGCGATCCTCGGCCTGCCGCTGATGGGCCTGCTGGACCTTTTCCGGCGCCATGGCGTGCTGACCCCATGAGCATCTCCGGCGCGACCAGGGTCGCCGGCGTGGTCGGCCGGCCGATCGCCCACTCGATGAGCCCGATCCTGCACAACGCCTGGCTGGCGGCGGCGGGGATCGACGGGGTCTATGCGCCGTTCTCCACCGAGCCGGGCCGGTTCACCGCCTTCGCCGAGTCCCTGCGCGGCGGCACGGTGGCCGGCCTCAACGTCACCTTGCCGTTCAAGGGCGAGGCGCTGGCCCTGGCCGACGAGGTCAGCTTCCGGGCGCGGAGCGCCGACGCCGCCAACGTGCTGGTGTTCCGCGAGGACGGCACGATCTTCGCCGACAACACCGACGGGCTTGGCATGCTGCGCGCGTTCGCCGAGCAGGCGCCGGGCTTTGATCCCGCATCAGGGCCGGTGGCGATCCTGGGCGCTGGCGGTGCGGCCCGCGGCGCGGCGGCCGCCTTTGTCGAGGCCGGCTGCCCGGAGGTCCGCATCGTCAACCGCACCCTGGCCAAGGCGCAGGAGATCGCCCAGCCGCTGGGCGCCAAGGCGCTGCCGCTCAGCGAGGCGGCCGCCGCGTTCGACGGCGTGATCGCGGTGGTCAACGCCACCTCGGCCGGACTGTCGGGATCCGCAGCGCTCGAGGTTCCGCTGGAGGCGACCCCGGCGAGCGCGGTGATCATGGACATGGTCTACAAGCCGCTGAAGACCCCGTTCCTGGCGCAGGCCGAGGGGCTGGGCCGGCGGACGGTCGACGGGCTCGCCATGCTGATCGGCCAGGCAGTCCCGAGTTTCGAGTATTTCTACGGTCAGCCGCCGCCGGGCGATGTCGACGTGCGGAGCCTGGCGATCAAGGCGTTGGGGCTGTGACCCCAGGTTCGGCATCGCCGGGCTTGTCCCGGCGATCCATAAGCACGAAACCTGCACGCAAGCCCGAGACACGGAGTCTATGGGTGGCCGGCACAAGAGGCCGGCCATGACGAACAGAGTTGGAGGGGCGACCATGCTCATCATCGGCCTGACCGGCTCCATCGGCATGGGCAAGTCCACGACCGCCAAGATGTTCCGCGAGGCGGGCATCCCGGTCTATGACGCCGACGCGGCGGTGGCCGACCTTTATGAAAAGGGCGGCGCGGCGGTCGCGCCGCTGGAGGCGGCGTTTCCGGGCGTGACCAAGGACGGCGCCGTCGACCGCGAGGCCCTGCGCCAACGGGTGCTGGGGAACGACGAGGCGATGGCCAAGCTGAACTCGGTGGTCCATCCGCTGGTCGGCGCCGACCGGGTGCATTTCTTCAAGGCGGCCGAGGACGCCCAGGCCGACATGGTCGTGCTGGACATCCCGCTGCTCTACGAGACCGGCGGCCACGCCAACATGGACGCGGTGGTGGTGGTCTCCGCCCCCGAGAGCCAGCAGCGCGAACGGGTGCTGGCCCGGCCGGGCATGACCGCCGAGCGCCTGGACGCCATTCTGTCGCGCCAGATGCATGACGCCGAGAAGCGGGCCCGCGCCCACTTCATCGTCGACACCGGCCGCGGCCTGGAACCGGCCCGCGAAATGGTGACCGAGATCATCGCCGTCATGCGCGATCCGCAGCGACGTCCGCAGAGCGCGCGCAAGACCGCGCCCTGATCCTTCGTAGAAGGACCCTTTTCAACGGTTTGGCCGAAGTCGTCCAAAGCTAAAGGGTCCTCGCGACAAGGCGCCGGGTTGAAGCTCGGCACGAAGCAGCCGAAGTAGTTCGCATGGCGCGTGAGATCGTTCTCGACACCGAAACCACCGGCTTCGAGCCGCACCTCGGCCACAAGCTGGTCGAACTGGCCTGCCTCGAGATCGAGGATTACCTGCCGACCGGACGCAGCTTCCACGTCTATATCGACCCGGAGCGCGACATGCCGCCCGAGGCCGAGAAGGTGCACGGGCTGTCGGCGAACTTCCTGCGCGGCAAGCCGAAGTTCCGCGACAAGGAGATCCACCAGGACTTCCTGGACTTCGTCGGCGACGCCCCGATCATCGCCCACAACGCCACCTTCGACCGCACCTTCGTGAACTACGAGCTGGAGGGTCTCGGCCTCGCCGGCATTCCCGAAGAGCGCTGGATCGACACCCTGGCCCTGGCGCGCAAGCGCTTCCCGGGCATGCACAACTCCCTCGACGCGCTCTGCAAGCGCTTCAAGATCTCGCTCTCCGAGCGCGAGAAGCACGGGGCGCTCATCGACGCCCGGCTGCTGGCCGCGGTCTATCTCGAGTTGAAGGGCGGCCGCGCCCTGACGCTGGAGCTGACCACCCGCGAAATGGCCGCCCACGCCGTCGCGGTCGCCAAGGCCGCCGCCTATGGCGCGCGCCCGCGCCCCCTGCCCTTCCGCTCGACCGACGCCGAGCGCGAGCTGCACGCCAAGTTCGTGCGCGAGGTCGTGAAGAGCGACGAGCTCTGGGGCAAGTTCGGGCTCTAAGTCCGAAGCCTCAGATCCACCGTTCGTCGGCCGTGAAGTCGACGGTGAGCCAGTAGCCGGGATTGAGCCCGCCCATCGCCAGGGCGATTTCGCGGCGGATGGTGTCGAGCTGGTCGAAGCTCATGGTCGTCTGGCCGGTCGGGGCGACGAAGCCGATCTCGATGAACTGCTGACGGCCCGAGCGAACCACGTGGGAGCTGTAGCTGGAAAAGCCGTAGCGGGCGGCGACTTCAGCGGCGAGTTCCTGGACCTGCTGATCGAGCGCGCTCGGGGCGATCATCAGGATGTCCTGGCTGGCCCGCCATAGGGTCAGGGCCGGGAACGGGACCAGGCAGACCGCGACAATCACCAGGATCATCGGATCGACATAGGGCGTCATCCACTCTGCGCCGCTGCCGGTCAGCGCCTTGCCGATCAGGAAGCTGAGGCAAAGTCCGGCGCTGAGCACGCCGCCCATGAGCCAGGAGCGGGAATCGACGTCGAGCATCTGGGAGCTCAGATGGCGGGCCGAGCTGCGCACATAAGCGAACATGCCGAAGCTGAGCACGCTGCTGAGCCCGGCATAGACCGCGCCAAGGCCGAACTGCACGTAGCGGCCGCCGGCCAGCAGGCCGTTGAGTCCGTCGAGAAAGGCGTAGACGCAGGCGAAGCTGAGCACGAGCCCGTTGAGCAGGGCCAGCATCGGCTCCAGGTGCCAGTAGCCGTACTGGAACCGGCGGTCGTCGCCACGCGCGATCAGCCGCACGGTCAGCAGGGCGATGGCGGTCATCGCCGCGTCGATCAGGTCGTAGAACCCATCGAAGGTCACCGACTTCGACCCCAGCCAGAGCCCGAAGCCGATGCTGGCGACGGCGAAGACGATCGTGGTGGCCATCGAGGTCGCGAGCAGCCGCTCTTCCCTGGCCGAAGGATGTGGGCCGGAAGGACGTGGCGTGGTCGACGACGGCGTCATGCGGCAAGCGCACCTGAAGGCTCAACCCAGGCCAGGAAAACCCATCGGCGGGCCGGCGTCGAGAACGAAGCGCTTGTCGAAGACCGATGTTACGCCATAGCCTGAGCCCATGAGCTTCGTGCGCGCCCTGCTCTCGTCCGTAACCGCCCCCGATCCGGGGACGAGGACGCGCGCCTAGACCTTCCGCGCCACCGATCCCCGCAAACTTGCGGATGGATCGGCGCGCTCTCCATCCGCACCCGATGGAGAAAGACATGCAGACCCGACCGACATACGACTGGTGGTACGACGACGCCCGCCACGTCGGCCTCGATTTCGAGGACGAGCACGAGGTCGCCACCTATGACGCGCGCCAGGGCGGCTCGGCCGAGCGCGACCGCGCATTACTGATCGACCTCGGCCTCGCGCCGCACATGACCATGGCCGACATCGGCTGCGGCACCGGCATTCTGGCGCGGGAAGCAGCGCGCATGTGCCGCTCGGTGGTCGCGATCGACGTGTCGGCGGCGATGCTGGCGGCGGCGAAGTCCCGGGCCGACGGCCTGGACAATCTCAGCTTCCAGCGCGCCGGCTTCCTGTCGTTCGACGCCGCGCCGGCGAGCTTCGACCTGGTCACCGCCAGGAACGCCCTGCACCACCTGCCCGATTTCTGGAAGGCCATGGCGCTGATGCGGATCTTCACGGCGCTGAAGCCGGGCGGCCGGCTCTATCTGCGCGACGTGATGTTCGCCGCGCCGCCGGGCGAACTGGCCCAGGCGGCCGAGGACTGGATCGTCTGGCTCAGCGAGAACACCGGCTATTCGCGGGCCGAGGGCGCCTGCCACATCCGCGAGGAGTATTCGACCTTCGCCTGGGCGGTCGAGCGGATGCTGACCGACGCCGGCTATCTGATCGTCGAGCAGGTGCAGGACGGAGTGTACGGGACCTTCCTGGCGCAGCGGCCGGAGGCCTAGAGCTGCTTCTCGCGCTGGCGGGGCTCGGCGGCGCGGGCGCGGCTGTCGCGGACGGCGTCGTCGAACACCGCGGCGGCGGCGTCGTTCGGCGCGCGCACCCGCCGCGTGTCGGCGGGCTGCGGCGTGGGCGAGAGGTTGAGCGCGCGCAGCGCGTGGTCTCCCTCGCGGCCGAAGAGGTTGCGCAGCCGCACGTCCATCTGCGGCGAAGCGTTGTCGACCCCGGCCGCCAGCAACGCCTCGTGGACCGCCCAGGTGTAGGCGGCGTGCATGGACGAGGGATGGCGCGAGGATTCCAGCGTCGGCCAGACGATGAGTTCGAAGTCGAGGCCGTCGCCGCCGAAGCCGGTCAGCCACACCTGGGTCTTGCGGTGGTCGGCGTCCGGCAAGGTGAACGGCAGCGCCCGCGCCGCCGCCAGCACCACGTCGCGCACCAGGGCCTTGTCGGCCAGCTCGGTGACGGAGAAGGCGACGTGGATGCGGCGGGATTCCTCGTTGTAGGTCCAGTTGACCACCTCGCTCTGCATCAGCTTCGAGTTGGGGATCACCACATTGACCGCGTCGTTGGTGCGCAGCCGGGTGGCGCGGGCGCCGATCTCGACGATTTCGCCGCGCAGTCCGCTTTCGAGCTCGACGAAGTCGCCGACCTGGATGGACGGGTCGAAGATCAGCACCAGGCCGGCGACGAACTCCTTGACCACGCCCTGCAGCCCCAGGCCGACCCCGACCCCGGTGGCGCCGGCGAAGATCGTGAAGGAGCTGAGGTTGAGCCCGAGGGTGGCCAGGCCCGCCAGCAGGCCGACCACCAGCAGCGCATAACCGGCGACCTGCTCGAAGATGTAGATCAGCGGCGAACCAAGCTTGGCGCGCTGGCGCACGCGGTCGAGCCCGGCTCGCATCAGCCGAACGAGAGCATAGGCGACGGCGACGATGAGCACCGCGACCAGCACGCGCCCGGCGAAATGCAGCCAGGCTCCGGAAGCCAGCCAGTGGTGGATCGTGGCGAGGGAAGGATTTGAGGCCATCTTGCGCTCCCGCATCGAGGAGGCCCGATGAAGGCGCAGAAGCTTCGGACTGAACATTCGGCGAAACCCTGGGCTCGCCGGCGGCGCTTGCGCCGGGCCTGACCACCGCCTAGCTAGGAGCTTCCTCGAACCGGGACGGGACCCATGACCGAGTCCGCAAGCAGGTAGGCCGCAACAACACCCCTCGTTGTTGCGGCGGTCGACACCCCAGCTCCAGAGCCAAGGCTGACTGCCGCCAATCTCCCGATTTGAGTGGATGCAAAGTCATGCCTGGTTCCAAAGCCAGACCCTGGGACTATTCCCTTCCCGCCGCGCTGATGCTGCTGGCGCCGTTCGACGTCCTCGCCTCGCTGGCCATGGACATCTACCTGCCGGTCGTTCCCGACATGCCCGGCCAGCTTTCGACGACGCCGGCCGTCGTCCAACTGACCCTCAGTCTCTACATGGCCGTGCTCGGCCTGGGCCAAGTCGCCTTCGGGCCGCTGTCGGATCGGCTGGGCCGCCGCCCGGTGCTGCTGGGCGGGGCGGGGCTGTTCGTCGGCGCAAGCCTGGGCCTGGCCCTGGCCGACGCCGGGCCGGCGTTCGTCGCCTGGCGGGTGTTGCAGGCGGCGGGCGCTTCGGCGGCCCTGGTCGCGACCTTCGCCACGGTGCGCGACGTCTATGCCGAGCGGCCTGAAGCCGCGAGCATCTACGGCCTGCTCGGCGCGATCCTGTCGTTCGTGCCGGCGCTGGGGCCGATCGCCGGCGCGCTGATCGCCCACGGGTTCGGGTGGCGGGCGATCTTTCTCGTCCTGGCCGGGCTGATGGCGGGGGCCGCCATCCACGCCGTCCGCCGCTGGCCTGAGACGCGGCCAGCGGTCGGTTCCGGCGACCGCCCGTCGCTCGCGGCGATCCTGCGCAGCTACGATTTCTGGACCTATACGCTCGGGTTCAGCGCCGCGATGGGCGCGTTCTTCGTGTTCTTCTCGACCGCGCCGCGAATCCTGATCGGCCAGGCCGGTCTCTCGCAGCTGGCCTTCAGCCTCGCCTTCGCCTCGGCGGCGGGGGTGATGATCGTCACCTCGCGGTTTGTGGGACGAGCCGTCGCGCGCTGGGGAACGGCCGGAAGCCTGGCGCGCGGCATGGGCTTGCTGATCGCCGGAGCCGTGCTGCTGGCGGCCGGCCAGGTCTGGGCCGAGCCGTCGGTCTGGACGCTGCTGGCGCCGATGTGGGTGATGGCCGTCGGGATGGTGCTGGCCGTCGCGGTCTGCGCCAACGGGGCGCTGGCGGCGTTCGGCGGCGCGGCCGGGACGGCGGTGGCGCTCTACTTCGCGATCGAAAGCGTGATCGTCGGCGTACTGGGCACGGCCGCGGTGGTCTGGCTGGACGGCGACACGGCCTGGCCGCTGGCGGCGTTCGCGGCCGCGATGGCGTTGCTGGTCTTGGGGCTGCTCATCGCCAAGCCGCCGCGGCGCCCGGCCTAGATCGGCCTGCGAGGGGGATGGCGCGAGCCGTCCCCCTGCAAGATCGTCGCCTTAGGCGTTGCCGATGGTCTCGCCGCCCAGGCCCTGGGCCTTGCGCGCGGCGTAGACGCCGGCGAAGTCGATCGGGTCGAGCATGAAGGGCGGGAAGCCGCCGTCCGAGGTCACCGACGCGATGATCTGGCGGGCGAACGGGAACATGAAGCGCGGGCACTCGACCAGCAGGACCGGCTCGAGGTCTTCCTGGCTGACGCCCGAAATCTGGAACACGCCGCCATAGAGCAGCTCGACGTGGAACACCGGGCCGTCTTCGCGCTCGGCGCGGGCCGACAGCTTCAGGTCGACTTCGAACAGACCGTCCTCGCGGCCGCGGGCGTTCATTTCGACGCCCATTTCGATCTGCGGCTGGGTGGCGTTCTGGGCGCGGAGGGTCTCCGGCGCGCGGGGATTTTCGAACGACAGGTCGCGGATGAACTGGGCGAGGATGCGGATGCCGGGCTCGGGGGCGCCCGCACCGTTGGTCTCGGGGCCGGCGGCGTCGGTATCGGTCATATTCGGGAAAATCCGGTTGGTGGACGCGCATTCACGTCCTGTTGTGGCCTGGGCTGCTATCATGCGCCCTATGCCATGGCAACGTCGCCCCTGACGTGGGCGTTACGCTGTCCTATATTGAAGATTACGTTCGTCTCGTGAGCCTGAAGAATTGCAAGTCCTCGAACTGATCATTTTCGCCGGTCTGGCCGCTGTGGTGCTGTACCAGCTCTATGCCGTGCTGGGTCGGCGCGTCGGCCGTCAGCCTGAGGACACGCCTGCGGCGGACTCGGTGGCGCCGGGCGCGCGCCAGGCGCCGGCGATGGACCAGATCGACGACGGCGTCGACCTGACCGGCCTGCCGGCGATCAAGCATCGCGACCCCTCGTTCGACCTGTCGCGCTTCCTCGGCGGGGCCAAGGGCGCCTACGAGATGGTGGTGCGCGCCTTCGCCGGCGGCGACCGCGAAACCCTGCGCAATCTGCTGGCCCCCAATGTGCTGGCCAGTTTCGAGAGCGCGATCGACGAGCGCGAGGCCCAGGGCCGCAGCGAGTCCGTCGAGTTCCTGCACCCGCCGCGCGCCGACATGGAACGCGCCGACCTGCACGGCGACGCGGCGCAGATCACGGTCCGCTTCCTGGCCGAATTCCGCAGCCGCACCAAGGGCCCGGAAGGCGAAGGCGTGGACGACAAGCGCACCGCCGAACTGTGGACCTTCGAGCGCAATCTGAAGAGCCGCGACCCCAACTGGCTGCTCGTCAACGTGGCCGCCGCCGAAGCTTAAGCAGAGCGAAAACCGAACGGCGGCAAGGGTTTGTTAACCCTTACGCCGTTTTCCCGCCCTCAACGCAGGACTATGAAGGGGAGCTGGCGCATGACGTGCGCCGGGCGCTCGTCCCTTCGGTTCGAGCGGGCGGCGGGCCGATCGCCGCGACTTCGACGACAGCGCTGGGGGCGACCTTGAACATCCGACATGCAAGCCGTCTTGTTCCGGCCCTGCTGCTGACCCTCTTGGTCGCGGCGTGCGCCACGCCCAAGCCGCCGGCGCCGGGCCCCGGCCCGCAGCCGCCGCGGCCGACCCCGACCCAGCCGCCGCAGCCGACGCCGCCGGCCGGCCGGCCCGAGAGCTTCGCCGAGGTGCCCGGCTGGGCGCAGGACGATCACACCGCCGGCTATGAGGCGTTCCGCACCACCTGCGGCGTGTCGCGCGATCCGGCGCTGGGCGAGATCTGCCGCCGGGCGCGGGCCGTCGGGCCGCTGGACGGATCGCAGGCGCGCAGCTTCCTGGAAGAGAACTTCCGGCCCGAACTGCTGGTCGGCGACGGCGTGCTGACCGCCTACTTCTCACCCGAATACGAGGCGCGCGAGCGGCCGAGCGTCGAGTTCTCGGCCCCGGTGCGGCCCAAGCCCGAGGACCTGGTCGGCACCGGCGTCGGCGGCAAGTCGGCGCAGAAGCGCGGCAATGGCGGCCAGCTCGGCCCCTATCCGGACCGCGCCGAGATCGAAAAGGCCAGCGCCGGGCCGGTGCTGGCCTGGATGCGGCCCGAGGACCTGTTCTTCCTGCAGATCCAGGGCTCGGGGGTGCTGACCTTCGAGAGCGGCCGCCGCGCCAAGGCGGTGTTCGCCGCCACCAACGGCAAGACGTTCCAGGGGATCGCCAATCCGATGCGCGACCGCGGGCTGCTGGCCGCCAACAACACCTCCGGCGAGGCGATCCGAAGCTGGCTGGCCGACAACCGCGGCCCGCGCGCCGACGAGATCATGCGGCTGAACCCGCGCTACGTATTCTTCACCCTGGCCGCCGACGACGGCCGCCAGCCGGTGGGCGCGGCCGGCATCCCGCTGCCGCCCGGCCGCTCGATCGCCGTGGACACCGGGCTCAACGCCCTGGGCGGGCTCTACTTCATCGAGGGCGTCGCCCCGACCCTGTCGGGCGCCTTCCCGGCCTATCGCCGCACGGTGATGGCGCTGGACGCCGGCGGCGCGATCAAGGGGCCGGTTCGCGCCGACCTCTATCTCGGCATCGGTTCGCAGGCTGGCGCCGAGGCCGGCCGTGTGCGCCATACTCTGCGCATGCACCGTCTGGTCCCGAAGGTCGGCCCCTATCGATGAAACGGCCCATCCGCCCTGACGAGCAGAAGCTCTGGGCGATGGTGGCGGCCACCGTCCACCCGCATCCGGGCCGTCCGGCGACGCCTGCGCCGCCGCGGGCCGAGCCGGCGATCCCGGAACTGAAGGCCAAGGGCCGGGTGATCGATCCGGCCGCCCGCCTGCCGCTGTCCGAAATCATGCCGCCCCTGCGCGCGCCGTTGCGCGGCGAGACGGAGGGCATCGAGCCGCGCCGCAAGCACCGGATCGCCAAGGAGCGCGAGCCGATCGGCGCGCGCATCGACCTGCACGGCATGGACCAGCAGCGCGCCAAGGCGGCGCTGGAGGCGTTCGTGCTGCGGGCCTGGGACGAGGGCTATCGCGCGGTGCTGGTGATCACCGGCAAGGGGACGCTGGGCGACGGCGTGCTGCGCCGCCGCGCGCCCGAATGGCTGGGCGGCATGGCCCTGCGCGGGGTGGTGGCCGGCATCTCGGAAGCCCACCGCCGGCACGGCGGCGAGGGCGCGCTCTATGTGGCGCTGAAGCGCAAGCCGAGGGCCTAGCGGTCACAACTGCGTATGGCCCCTGGAAATCCTGAGCCCGGCGCACGATATGCGCGCGGATAATTACAAAGGAAACGCTGTTTTGACCTCCCGACTTCCGAAGATCTTCGCCGTCAGCGGCCTGTCGCTGGCCATGGGGCTGGCGCTCGTGACCGAGGCGGACGCCCGTCGCGGAGGCAGCTTCGGCAGCCGCGGGGCCCGCACCCACCAGGCGGCGCCGCCCACCCAGACCTCGCCGACCCAGACCGCGCCGGTGCAGCGTTCGATGACCGAGCGCCAGCCGGGCGCGCCGACCACGGCGCCGGCCCGTCCGAACGCCGCCAATCCGGCCGCCGCGCCGAAGCCCGGCCTGTTCGGCAATCCGCTGGTCCGCGGCCTGATGCTGGGCGGCCTGATCGGCCTGCTGCTGGGCCATGGTTTCGGCGCCGGCATGGCCGGAATGCTGGGCGGCCTGCTGCAGATCGCGGCGATCGCCCTGGTGGCGATGCTGGCGTTCCGCTTCTTCGCCTCGCGCCGCAAGCCGGCTCAGGCCGCGGCGGCCAGCAACAACGCGGCCTTCCGCTCGCCCTTCGAGATGCAGCAGCCGGCGCAGCCGGCCGCCGCGCCGCAGAGCTATGCGCCGCCGGCCGATCTCGGCCAGGACTTCGCGGTGACCGGCGCTGACCGCGAGACCTTCGAAAAGCTGCTGCGCGAAATCCAGGAAGCTTTCGGCCGCGAGGACTACGCCGCGATCCGCGAGCGCACGACGCCGGAGATCATGGGCTACCTGGCCGAGGAACTGGGCCAGAACGCCACCGCCGGCCGCCGCAACGAGGTCCGCGACGTGAAAATGCTGGAAGGCGACGTCGCCGAAGCCTGGCGCGAGGGCCCGGTCGACTACGCCACCGCCGCCCTGCGCTATACGAGCGTCGACGTGATGGTCGACCGCCAGACCGGCGCGGTCGTCGAGGGCGACGCCGATCGCCCGACCGAGACCACCGAACTCTGGACCTTCGTGCGCCATCCCAACGAGGGCTGGAAGCTGTCGGCGATCCAGGAAGCCTGAGGCTGATCTTGACGGCGCGCTTATGCGGCGCGCCGTCATCCGCCATCGAACCCTGACGGGACTTTGCGCCAGATTTGACGCCAGGCCGGCTCATCCGCCGGCCGCGTCAATGAGGCGACCATGTCCGCGGCGTTCCCCCGGCCGACCATCGGCCTTTCCCAACTGCTCATCGAAGCCGGCCTCGACGCCGGCAGCGCCATCCGGGTGACCGGACCCGGCGCCCTGCCCGCCCTGCTCTGGCTGTGCCGGCGCGGCTACGAGAACGTCGGCTGCCTACAGGCCGGCGTGCGCGCCCCCGCCGGCGAGGCCGACGCCCTGCTGGCCGCCCACACCGCCAGCGGCGAGTGGCTGGAGGGCCTGCTCGACGCCGGCCCGCACGTGCAGCCGGGCGGCGTGGTGATCGTCCAGACCCGGCCCAGCGTCGGCGGCGCGGCCGCGGCGCGGATCTTCCACCGCCATGGCTTCGACCTGGTGCGCCGGCTGCCGGGCGTTCACCGCGACGTGCTGGTGGCGCGCCGCGCGTCCCCGCTGCAACGGGCGGCCTGAGCCATGGAGCGCCTGGCTCTGGGCGTCGCCTGCCCGCTGAACTGGGGGCCGTTGAGACGGCGGGTCGCAGCGTTTCGCGACCAAGCCCCCGAGGTTGAGGTCGTGATCGAGGACCTGGACGACGAGGACGTCGCCGCCCGGCTGGCTGGCGGCGGCGTCGATCTGGCGGTCGCGCTGCACGAGGCCGGCGCGCCGGGCTGGCGCTCGACGCCGCTGTGGTCCGAGCCGCTCCTGGCGTTCATGGCCGAGAGCTCGCCGTTGGCCGCCGCCAACGCCGTCTCGCCCGGCGAGCTGCGCGATGAGCGGCTGCTGATGGCGGGAAGAGGCGCCGGCGACCGGGCCTTGCAGCGGGCGATCGTCCGCGCGCTGGGCGGGGCGCCGAACTTCGTCCACTACGCGGTCCAGCGCGACAACCTGCTGGACCTGACGGCGCTGGGGTTCGGGGTGACGCTGGCCGGCGCCTCGTCGCTCGGCGCCGCCTATCCGGGCGTCTGCGCCCGGCCCCTGGAGAGCGAAGCCGGCTGGCTGACCTATTGCGGCTTCTGGGCGCCGGCGAATGAGCGCCCTGCGTTGCGGCAGTTCCTGGAGGCCGGCCGTGCGTAGGGTTCGGCGCCGACCCGAGCGGACGGACCTGGCGACGGGCCTCGGCGCGGCGGCGATGCTGGTGCTGCTGATCGGCGCGCTGGTCGTGGCCGTGGCCGCCGACCCCGCCGCGCCGGCGACGATGGGAGCGGTTGCGCCGCTCACCCGTTAAATGGGCTGGAGGATCCGCTCATGGCCAAGCCCGTCGTCGTCACCATCCCGCACGAACTCGGCAAGGCCGAGGCGCGCCAACGCATCGAGGACGGCGTCGGCAAGCTGATCCATCAGTTCGGCGAAGGCGTGAAGCTGACCCGAACCTGGGAGGGCGACCGCCTTTCGTTCGCCGCCAAGATCGTCGGTCAGGCCGTGGCCGGCCGGCTCGACGTCGCCGAGGACGCGGTGCGCATGGAGGTCGACCTGCCGCCGTTCTTCGCGATGATCGCCGACAAGGTGAAGGGCCGCCTCAAGAAGGAAGGCCAACTCATGCTTGAGAAGAAGTAGAGGCGAACGGCGCCATCAGCCGCGGCGATCGGCGCACCAGTTCGACGATCAGCACCATGTAGATCGCCAGCACCGCCTCGATGATCGTGTCGTCGAGGCCGCCGGAAACCTCCGGGTCGTCGGGCAGCATGGGCGCGTGGAAGAAGGCGATCATCAGGTTGGTCGCGACGTGGGCCCCGATCGCGAACTCCAGGCCGCCGAGCCGCAGCGCCGCCCAGGCGAACGCCGCGCCGGCCAGGGCACGCGCGGCCAGGGCGCCGGGATCGAACTCGAGGTGGGCCAGAGCGAAGGCCGCGGCGTTGACGGCGATCAGCACCCAGACATTGCGGGTGAAGGCCGCGGTCTGCTGCAGCAGGTAACCGCGGAACACCGCCTCCTCCGCCGTCGCGGCGACGAACAGGCCGGCGACCACCGCCAGCGCATAGAACACCTTCAGCGCCAGGCTCGAATTGGGGGCGAATATCGGGGTCTGATACTCGCCAGGGTTCATCAGCCAGTCGGCGAACATCAGCACGCCGACGCCGATCACGGTCAGCGCCGCGCCGGCCAGCAGCAGCCGCCAACGGAAGTGCGGCGCGGCGGTCATCCAGGTCGAGATCGGGCGGCCGAACACGTAACGGGCCGCCAGCATCACCGCCAAGGCCATCGCCCCGAGCCCGACCCCGAGCTGCAGGACATAGATGGCCGAGCGCTGCAGCCGGGGCCCGCCCGTGTCTTCGAACATGGCGCCGCCGGTGAGCGTTCCGAGCACGATCGCAAACAGCAGCGACAGCAGCATCACCGCCGCCGGCGTCGCCGCGGCCATGGCGGCGACCCGCGGCCAGCGGCGGTCGCGTTCGGTTACAGCCTGCAGAAATGGAAAGGGAGCGAGCACCTGCCGACTATGCTCCTGCGGAGGCGCTTGCGCCATCGGCGCGAGTAGCGTGCAGGTGTAGCTTCGAAGCTGTTTCCAGGACAAATTCACCCATAGGGTGAATTTTGCCTTGACCGAACGGCATGGAGACCGACGTTGTGTCACCGATGCTTGGGCTGGGTGACCTTAATCTGCGCGAGAGACTCGCGCCGGACGTGCCCACTTGGGTGACCGAGTGGGTCTGCGCCAGCGCATGCGCGGCGTTGGCCGGCCTGTTGCGGGCGCTGATTTCGCTGGTCGTCGTCGCGCCGCCCTACGTCTTCCTCTATCCGCTGGTGCTGCTGGCGACGCTGCTGGCCGGGTGGCGCTCGGGGATCTACAGCCTGACCATCATCCTGCTCGGCGTCTGGTACGTGGTGCTGCACCCGGCTCGATTTGGTCCGCTGACCGCCGGCGAGGGCGCGGCGCTGGTGCTCAACGCGCTAAGCGGCCTGGCGGTGATCGCCGTCGCCCAGGCGTTCCGCACGTCATACCGGGTCGCCGAGGCCGAGCGCGCGGCCAAGCTCGAGGTCCGCGACCTGCTGCTGCGGGAGCTGAACCATCGGGTAAAGAACAATTTCCAGATGGTCGAGAGCCTGCTGGACATGCAGCGGCGGCGGGCGCCTGCGGCGAGCACCGAGCAGGCCCTGGCCGATGCGCTGCGCCGGGTGCACTCGATGGCCCAGGCCCACGCCAACCTTTACTCGCCCGACGAGGCCGGCGACGCGATCGATCTCGGCGCCTATCTGGGCGATCTGTGCGAAAACCTGTCGGACAGCCTGCTGCTGAGCGGCGACGTGCGGCTGGACAGCTGGCTGACCTCCTGCCCTTGCGATCGCGATCGGGCGGTGGCGGTGGGGTTGGTGGTCAACGAGCTGGTCACCAACGCCGCCAAGTACGCCTTCCCGGCCGGGCGCTCCGGCCGCATCCTGGTCTCCCTCAAGCAGATCGAGGTCGGCTGCGAGCTGACGGTCGCCGACAACGGCGTGGGCATGTCGCCCGAGGCCGAGATCAACAGCCGCGGGCTCGGCCGCAAACTGGTCGAGGGGTTCGCGCGCCAGACCGGCGGCACCCTGACCCGCGGAGACGGACCGGGCGTCAGCCACACCTTGGTGTTGCCGCACTAAGCCAAATGCAAAGTTGGCGAGAACCTTCACCGTAGTTATTCGTTAACGGCGCCAGGGAGGACGTCCATGACGCTGCGCCGTGACCTGAACCCGATGCCGGACGACGTGCGCCAGGCGCTGGAATTCCGCAGCCTGGTCGACGCCTACGAGGCCCGTCCCCCCTTCCAGCGCAACGATTACCTCGGCTGGATCACCCGCGCCCGCAAGCCTGAGACCCGCGAGAAGCGGCTGATCCAGATGCTCGACGAGCTCGAGGACGGCGATATCTATATGAAGATGCGCTGGAGCCCGGCATCCTGAGCCGACGGTGTTTTGAGTCCGCAGGCCCCCTCCGTCTCGATGCTACGCATCGATCCACCTCCCCCAGAGGGGGAGGAATTAGGTGGGGCGGGACGCCTTCTCGGCGAGGCCCGAGGTTCCTTCGCGGGCCTCGAGCTTGGCGGCGACGTCGTCGAGGCTGACGCCGGCGCGGGCCAGCAGCACCAGCCAGTGATAGATCAGATCTGCGCTCTCGGCGGCCAGGCCGTCCCGGTCGTCCTGGGCGGCGGCGATCACCGCTTCGACGGCTTCCTCGCCGAACTTCTTGGCGGCCCGCTCGACGCCTTCGCTGAGCAGCTTGGCGGTGTAGGAGCTGGCCGGATCGGCGCCCTTGCGGGCCTCGATGGTCGCAGCCAGCCGCTCGAAGGTGTCGGAGAAGCGGCTCATGCGGCCTCCGTGATGCGGACCGGAATGTGGGCCTTGGCCATCTCGCGCTTCACTTCGGCGACGGAAACCTCGCCGAAGTGGAAGATCGAGGCGGCGAGGACCGCGTCGGCGCCGCCCTTGGTGACGGCGTCGACCATGTGCTGGGCGTTGCCGGCCCCGCCCGAGGCGATGACCGGGACGTTGACCGCGCTGGTCACCGCCTTCAGCAGGTCGAGGTCGTAGCCGGTCTTGGCGCCGTCGCGGTCCATGGAGGTGAGCAGGATCTCCCCTGCCCCGCGCTTGACCGCGCCCGCGGCGTACTCGACCACGTCAAGGCCGGTGTCGGTGCGTCCGCCATAGGTGAAGACCTTCCAGCCGTCGGCGGTGCGCTTGGCGTCGATGGCGACGACCACGGCCTGCGAGCCGAAGGCGTCGGCGCAGGCGCTGATCAGGTCGGGGTTCTCGACCGCGGCTGTGTTGACGCTGATCTTGTCGGCGCCGGCCAGCAGCAGCCGGCGGGCGTCCTCGACCTGGCGGATGCCGCCGCCGACGCTGAGCGGCATGAAGCAGACGTCGGCGGTGCGGGCGATGACGTCGAGGATCGCGCCGCGCCGCTCGTGGCTGGCCGTGATGTCGAGGAACATCAGCTCGTCGGCGCCGGCCGCGTCATAGGCGGTGGCCTGTTCGACCGGATCGCCGGCGTCGCGCAGCGAGACGAAGTTCACGCCCTTCACCACGCGGCCGTCCTTGACGTCCAGGCACGGAATGACGCGGACTTTGAGCATCAGGCGGCGACCTTCAGGGCTTCCGCCGGATTGATCGCGCCGTTGTAGAGCGCGCGGCCGAGCACCGCGCCGGCGATCGGCACGCCCTTGCGGGCCTTGATCTTGACGATGTCGTCGATGGTGGCCAAGCCGCCGGCGGCGATGACCGGGATGGCCACCGCGTCGGCGATGGCCCCGAAGGCCTCGACGTTGAAGCCCATGACGGTGCCGTCGCGGTCGATGTCGGTGATGATCAGGGCGCCGACGCCAGCGTCCTCGAAGCGCTTGGCGACGGTGACGGCGTCGAGGTCGGAGCTCTCGGTCCAGCCCTGAGTCGCGACCTTGCCGGCGCGGACGTCGACGGAGACGGCGATCTGTTCGGGCCAGAGACGGGCGGCCTCGCGGACGATCTCGGGCTCGGTCACCGCGACTGTGCCGAGGATGACGCGCGACACGCCGGCTTCGATCCAGCGCTCGACGTCCTTCAGGCTGCGGATGCCGCCGCCGAGCTGGACCGGGATCGAGACCGCTTCGAGGATCGCCTCGACGGCCTTTTCATTGACCGCCTTGCCCTGCACCGCGCCGTTCAGGTCGACGACGTGGACCCAGTGGAAGCCGGCCTCGACGAAGCTGGCGGCCTGGGCGGCGGGCGAGGTGTTGAACACCGTGGCGGTGTCGAGGTCGCCGTGCAGGACACGGACGCACTGGCCGTCTTTGAGATCGATGGCCGGATAGAGGATCACGGTCGCCACTCCAGGAAACGCGCCAACAGGGCAAGGCCGGCGCTTTGCGACTTTTCAGGGTGAAATTGTACGCCCGCGACGTGGCCCTTGGCGACGGCGGCGGGAAATTTGCCGCCATGGTCGACATAGGCGGCGACGTCGGCGGGATCGTTCGGGAAGAAGGCGAACGAATGGGTGAAGTACATGGGGGCCTCGCCGACGCCGGCGATCGGCGCGGGGCCGTGCGGGTCGATCAGGGTGTTCCAGCCCATGTGCGGGATCTTGGCGGCCGGGTCGGTCGGCTCCACGCGGCGGACGTCGCCCGGGATCCAGCCGAGGCCGGGGGTCTCGCCGAACTCCAGGCCGCGGGTGGCCAGCAGCTGCATGCCGACGCAGACGCCGAGGAACGGACGGCCCTTGACCTGGACCGCCTCGGTCATGGCTTCGATGAGGCCGGGACGCTCGGACAGGGCCTTCATGCACGCGGCGAAGGCGCCGACGCCGGGCAGCACCACCCGGTCGGCGGCGGCCACGGTTTCGGGATCGCTGGTCACGACGATCTGGCTCGTTCCCGCCGCAGCGCGGACGAGGGCCTTTTCGGCCGAGCGCAGGTTGCCCGACCCGTAGTCGATCAGGGCGACGCTCTGCATAGGGTTAGTCTCTTTTCATTGCCGCGCGCTCGGACGCAAAACCGGTGGCCACTTTTGCTGAGCGCGCTTTAGAGGACGCCCTTGGTCGACGGGGCGCGACCATGGGTCTTGGGGTCGAGTTCGACGGCGACGCGCAGGGCGCGGCCCAGGGCCTTGAAGCCGCTTTCGGCGATGTGGTGGCTGTTGTCGCCGTAGAGCGTTTCCAGGTGCACGCAGGCGCCCAGGTTCATGGCGAAGGCCTGGTGGAATTCCTTGAACAGCTCGGTGTCGAACTCGCCGATCTTCGGGGTCTTGAACGCGACCTTCCAGATCAGATACGGGCGATTGCAGAGGTCGAGAGCGCAGCGGGTCAGCGTCTCGTCCATCGGGACGTAGGCGTGGCCGAAGCGGTAGATGCCCTTGAAGCCGTCCAGCGCCTGGCGGATCGCCTGACCGATGACGATGCCGGTGTCTTCCACGGTGTGGTGGAAGTCGATGTGCAGGTCACCCTTGGTGCGGACATAGAGGTCGATGCCGCTGAAACGCGCGAGACCGTCCAGCATGTGGTCGAAGAAACCGATGCCGGTCTCGACATCAGCAACGCCCGAGCCGTCCAGATCCACGCGAACGGTGATCTGGGTCTCCTTGGTGTTGCGGACCACTTCCGCGGTGCGGGCCATCCGTTAGAGTCCTTTCGAAGCCGCGAGGTCCTTGAGGCTGACCAGGGGCCGCGGGCCATAGTGCGAGATCACCTCGGCCGCCGCCAGCGATCCGAGCTGGCCGCAGACATTGAGCGGCCGGCCGGTGGCGAGGCCGTACATGAACCCGGCTGCGTATTGGTCGCCCGCGCCCGTCGTGTCCATGACTTTCTCGACCGGGAAGGCCGAAACCTCGAAGGTCTCGCCGCCGGCGGCGATCACCGAACCCTGGGCGCTGCGGGTGACGGCGGCGATCTTGACCTTCGAGCGCAGCGCATCGACCGCGGCGTCGAAGTCGTCGGTCTGGAACAGCGAGGTCACTTCGGTGGCGTTGGCGAACACCAGGTCGACCTGGGTCTCCAGGAAGCCGAGCAGGGCCGCGCGGTGGCGCTCGACCACGAAGCCGTCCGACAGGGTGATGGCGATCATCCGGCCGGCGGCGCGGGCCAGGCCCGCGGCCTTGGCGAAGGCGCGGCGGGCGGCCTCGGCGTCGAACAGGTAGCCTTCCAGGTAGACGATCTTGGCCGCCTCGATGACCGCGGCGTCGATGTCGTCGGAGGCGAACTCGGTCGAGGCGCCCAGGAAGGTCGACATGGTCCGCTCGCCGTCGGGCGTGACGTTGATCATCGACACGGCGGTGGCCTTGCCGTCGAGCAGCGGCGGGGTGTCGAAGTGGGCGCCGATGGCGCGCATGTCGTGGGTGAAGACCTTGCCGAGCTGGTCGTCGGCGACCTTGCCGAGGAAGGCGCCGCGGCCGCCGAACGAGGCCAGGCCCGCGACGGTGTTGGCGGCCGAGCCGCCGGAGGCCTCGACCCCGGCCTGCATGGCGGCGTAGATCGCCGCGCTGCGCTGCTCGTCGACCAGCATCATGGCGCCCTTGTCCATGCCTTGCTGGGTCAGGAAGTCGTCGCTCGCCGGGGCGATCACGTCGACGATGGCGTTGCCGATGGCGGCGACGTCGTAGAGCTCGGTCATGCGGGGAAGGTCGGCTTTCGCTGAAATCAGGCCTCGCCTCCTACAGGGAAAGGCGTTTGGGGGCAACGCGCGGGCGCATCGAGGGCAACCGGGTCTGGTCCTGTGAGTTCATCCTGGGCAACCGGAGGACCGCAATGTCGATACTGAAGCGCGACAAACCCAAGACCAGCGGCCAGGCGATCGGCTCGGGCGCCGCAGCGGCGGACGCCGCCGTCGAGGGCCGCCCGCAGATGGCCGATCACAAGAGCGAAGCGCCGCACGCCCGGCCCGCCGAACGGCCGCTGGCCGAGAACGAAAAGCACGACCAGCTGGCGGAAAAGCAGAAGGACGCCGAGGACCGGCAGGAAGCCCTGCTGGACGAGGGCCTGGAAGAAAGCTTCCCGAGCAGCGACCCGGTGAGCGTCAAGCGCATCACCTGACCGGTCAGTAGGGGATCTCAGACCAGTCCGCCGGGGTGGGCTCCACCGCGGCGGGCTGGTCGTCGACGTCGGTGGCCATGGCGTTGCGGCGCACGGGTCCGAAGGCGTCGCGCAGCGGGGCGGGCGGCTGCGGCTCCTCGACATAGAGCGGCGGCGGCAGGGCCGGGAACCAGGCGAACTCGAGGTCGGGCAGACCGCGGTGGGCGCCGGTCATGAAATCGCGCCAGATGTGGGCCGGAACCTGGCCGCCGGTGATGCGGGCGGTCGGCCGGCTGTCGTCGTTGCCGACCCAGACCGCGCACAGCCAGTCGGGCGTGAAGCCGACGAACCAGGCGTCGCGGTGGTCCTGGCTGGTGCCGGTCTTGGCCGCGGCCAGCCGCCCGAACGCGCCTTCCCGTCCGGTGCCGGCGAGGATCACGCCGCGCATCATCTGCACCATCTGGGCGGCCTGATAGGTCGGGTAGACCGGAACCGCGGCGCTCGGCGGCCGAATGAAGAGCAGCTTGCCGCGGGCGTCGGTGATCTTGGACACCAGGTAGGGCGAGGTCTTGCCGCCGCCGGTCTGCAGCACCTGGTAGGCCCCGGCCAGCTCCAGCGGGGTGACCTCGTAGGCGCCGAGCGCGATCGAGCCGCCGGGGTGCTCGGGGATGCCGGTCAGGCCGAAGCGGCGGGCGAGGGCGCTCACCTCGCCGAGGCCGGCTTCACGGGCCAGCCGCACGGCGACCGTGTTGATCGACAGCTGCAGGGCGCGCTGCACCGAGACTTGGCCGTGATAGCCGCCGCCATAATTGCCAGGGGTCCAGCCGCCGATGCGGATCGGCGCGTCCTGGCGCCAGTCCATCGGCCGCACGCCGTGGTCGAGCGCCGCGGCCCAGACGATCGGCTTGAAGGCCGAGCCCGGCTGCCGGCGCGCCTGGGTGACCCGGTTGAACGGGCTGGCGGCGTGGTTGACCCCGCCGATCATGGCGCGGATCGCCCCGTCCGGGGTCAGGGCCACCAGCGCCGCCTGGCGGGCGCCGCGGCGATAGCCCTCGCGGGCCATGGTGCGGCGGACGATGTGGCCGGCGATCGCCTGGGCCTTGGGGTCGACGGTCAGCTGGATGACGAGGTCCGGCGTCGCGCCGCCCAGGCGCTGGCGGGCCTCGGCGGCGGCGGCGTCGAACACCCAGGCCATGTCGCCCTCGCCGTCGGCGGCCAGCCGGGCGAGGGGCGGGGGCGGCCCGGCGGCGGTGCGCGCGGCCAGGGAGGGGTCGATCCAGTCCATGTCGCCCAGGCGGCGCAGCACGACCTGGCCGCGGGCCCACGCCGCCTCCGGAGCGTTGGCGGGCGACAGCCGCGAGGGCGCGCGGGGCAGGGCGGCGAGCACGGCGGCCTCGGCCAGGGTGAGGTCCTGCGGGGCCTTGCCGAAATAGGTCTCGGCCGCCGCCGACAGTCCGTAGGCGCGGCCGCCGAAGTAGATCCGGTTCAAATAGAGTTCGAGCAGCTCGTCCTTGCTCATCATCCGCTCGAGCTGGGCGGCGAGCAGCACCTCCTGGACCTTGCGGCGCAGGGTCTGGTCGGGGGTCAGGAACAGGTTGCGGGCCAGTTGCTGGCTGATCGTCGAGCCGCCCTCGACCACGCCGCCGGCCCGGACATTGACGCTGAGCGCGCGCAGCACGCCGCGCAGATCCATGGCCCCGTGCTGGTAGAAACGGCGATCCTCGATGGCCAGGAACGCCAGGGGCACGTGCTGCGGCATCTGCGAGAGGCGCGCGGGCGGACCGTGGCGCGGGCCGCGGCGGCCGACCACCTCGCCGTCGGGGCCGAGGAAGGTCAGGCCGGGCGGGCGGCCCATCGACCAGAGCGCCTCCTTGTCAGGGACGACCGGCAGGTCCTGCAGGAAGGCGCGGTCGAAGGCGAACCAGCCGCCGAGCCCGAGATTGACGAGGATCACCACCGTCAGGACGGCCGCACGCCAATTCACCCGCGGCAGGCGCGGGCGCGGTCGTCGTCCTGAGATGGGTTCAGTCGGGGGCGGCACCCCCCGATCATTGCAAGCCGTGCGCCAGGAGTCTCGCCGTGCACGGAGGAAGGGGAGCGGGCCGGCTGGAGGAAGGGGGCCGGCCCGCGCTCGTCAGGCCGCGCCGATAAGCGCGATCACCGCGGGGGAGGCGATCACAGCGACAGCGAAGACGAGGATGATGTCGCGCAGCACGTCGGTGCGCGAAAATTCAATCGATTGAGGATATGTGCAGGTCACGGGGAGGCTCCTACAGCGTCGGACGCCCGCATTTTCGCAGTTATGCTGCGCTGCGACAAACGAGCTTAGAGCCAGTCAGATGACTTCAGATCAATTGGCGTCGACGAGGCCGTCGGCCAGGGCCTGCTCCAGCAGCCAGCTGCGGAAGCGGCGGATGTTGGGCTGGTCGGCCTTTTCCGGCAGCGACAGCACCCAGTGGCTGAAGGGGCTGGGCAGCGACAGGTCGAAGGGCTGCACAAGCCGGCCGTTGGCCAGGTCGTCGATCACCATGGCCTTGTGCGCGAAGGCCAAGCCCCGGTCGGAGAGCGCCGCCTCGACCGCCAGGTAGGTGTTGGAGAAGCGCGGTCCCGGATTGGGATCGACCCGGTCGGCCCCGGCGGCGGTCAGCCAGTCCGCCCAGTCGGGCTCCTCAGGCAGCATCAGCACGTCATGCAGCAGGGTCACGCCGCGCAGGTCGTTGGGATGGTTGAAGGGGCCGTACTTCTCGACCAGCCCGGGGCTGCACACCGGCGTCATCAGGGTGTCGAACAGGTGGGTGACGTGCAGGCCGGGGTAGGGCCCACGGCCAAGCCGGATGGCCACGTCGATGTTCTCGCGCGCCAGGTCGACCGCATGGTCGGAGGCGGCGACCAGGATCTGCACTTCCGGGTAGCGGCGCTGGAAGTCGTGCAGCCGCGGCACCAGCCAGCGGGCGGCCAGCGAATGCAGCACCGTCACCACCAACGGCGCATCGCGCTTGGAGCGCACCGCGTCCACCGCCGACTGGATAGTCGAGAGGCCTTGGCGCACGCCGACCGACAGCTGTTCGCCGGCCGCGGTCAGCCGCACCGCGCGGTTGAAGCGGTCGAACAGCCGGGTCTCGAGCTCCGCCTCCAGCCCCTTGATGTGCCGGGAGACCGCCCCGGGCGTGATCGCCAGTTCGTCCGCCGCGCTGAGGAAGCTGCCGTGGCGGGCGCAGGCTTCGAAGACCCGCAGGGCGTTGAGCGGCAGATGGTTGGCCATGGCGTCACGCGGCGCGGCTGAACAGGATCTTCGACGGGCAGAGATCGGCCACCTGGCACTCCTCGCACTTCGGCCGGCGGGCGACGCAGGTGTAGCGGCCGTGCAGGATCAACCAGTGGTGCGCGCGGGTCAGGTAGGGTGCCGGAACCAGGGCCATGAGATCGGCCTCGACCTGGTCGGGGGTCTTGCCGGACGACAGCTTCAGCCGGTGGGCGACGCGGAAGACGTGGGTGTCGACGGCGATGGCCGGTTCCACGCCCAGTTCGTTCAGCACGACGCTCGCGGTCTTCCGCCCGACGCCGGGCAGGGCCATCAGGTCGTCGCGGTTCAGCGGCACCTCGCCGCCGTGCTGCTCGACGATGATCCTGGCCGCGGCGATGACGTTCTTGGCCTTGGTGCGGAAGAGGCCGATCGAGTTGATGTACGGGATCAGCCCTTCCTCGCCGAGCGCCAGCATGTCCTCGGGGGTGTGGGCGACCGGGAACAGCTTGGCGGTCGCCTTGTTGACCCCGACGTCGGTGGCCTGGGCCGACAGGGCCACCGCTACGACCAGGGTGTAGGGGCTGTCGTAGTGCAGCTCGGTGCGCGGATCGTCGCTCAGCGACTCGAACCGGTGGAACAGTTCCTCGACGCGGGCTTTCTCCGCGGGCGAGACGCGCTTCTTGGTGACGGGCTTGGCCATGGCGGGGCGAACATCGCCCGGCCGGGCCGCCGCGCCAAGGGGGGCGGGCTTTTCGCGTCCGTTTTCGGCTTCCTGGGTGCGCGGCGGGGGGCGTAACCGGTTTCCACTTCCGCCTGCCGCACACTAGACTGCGTCCCCGATGGATGGCCTCGTCTATATGGACGCCGTGATCACCCCCAACCGATCGCTGTCGCAGCGGGGGTTCGTGGTGCTGATCGGCATCGTCACGCTGTTCAACTGCGTGGCGGCCGGCGTGTTTCTGTCGATGGGCGCCACCTTCGTGCCGGTGTTCCTCGGGCTGGACGTGCTGGCCGTGATCGCCGCCTTCGCCGCCAGCTACGCCGCCGCCAAGAAGATCGAGCGGGTGCTGGTCACCGCGCGCGAGGTGCGGGTGGTGCGCGAGACGCCGAAGTCCACCGAAGTGATCTGGGAAAGCCCGACCGCCTTCACCCGGGTGGCGCTGGAGATCGACGAGGACGACGTCGTCCATGGGGTGCGGGTCGCGATGTCGGGCCGTCACGCCTCGGTGGCGCAGGCGCTGAGCCCGGTCGAGCGCGCCGATTTCGCCCGCGCCCTGGAGCGGGCGATCTACGACGCGCGGCGGGGGTAGCGCGCTTCTGCTTGCCTGATAGCTGCAGGCGCAGCGTTTGAGCCGGATGCTCCTTACAGATGCTCCCCTTTTGGGGGAGCTGTCAGCGTAGCTGACTGAGGGGGACTTTGATGCTGTCGCGTTGAGAGCAGTCCCCCTCCGTCGCGCTTCGCGCGCCACCTCCCCCAAGAGGGGAGGATCTGCTGCCTGGCGGCTGCAACGCCCGTTCCTCTCGGGGCCGCTACCGCAGGCCTTTCATCTCCATGCCCTTGACGATGATCAGCTTGGCGAGGTTCGCGCCCGGCACCACGAAGTTCAGCGTCTCGGCCCCGACGTCGAGCAGGAAGCGCGGCTCCAGCGCCTTGCCCAGGTACTCCTCGAAGGTCGCGCCGCCGACGCGGGCCTCGCCGGTGACGGCGTCGAACTCGACGACCGCCTCCTTGTCGGCGCGGCGATAGCGGAAGGCGTGGATCGGCCGGTAGTAGAGGTCGACCGCCTCGACCCGCACCAGCTCCTCGGTGACGGTGTCGGCGTCGATCTTGCCGATGGCCGCGGCCACGACGTCGCGGACGACCATCGAAGCCTTGGCCTGGGGCGGCACGACGACCATGCCCTCGGCGGTGGCCTTGGCCAGGGTTTCGGCGTCGGTTTCGACCGCATCGTGCTGCAGGTAGGCGGCCAGGCCGGGGGTGACCTGCTTGCTCAGGCCGTCGACGAACACCTCGCGGCGGGCCTCTTCGCGGCAGGATTCCAGACCGTCGAGCAGGAACTTGCCGTTGACGGCGTCGAACGCCTTGCCGTCGAGGGTAACCTGGCGGACCTCGGGCCCGACCGCCACGGCATAGCTGCGCCGGCGCTCGTAGGCCGTGGCCGTGGAGACCGCGACGCGCCAGAACGGCTGCAGCCGCCGCTCGCGATAGATGACCGCGAAGTCGTCGTCCTTGGGCTGGCTGAACAAGCCGGTGACCCGGGCCAGGGCGCCGAACGCCTCCAGCCGCTTGGCCCAGGCGCGGCCCTCGGCGTGCTCCAGACTGAAGCGGTCGGCGATGCGGAAGATGCGCTCTTCGGCGAGTTCGACCTGCATGCGGGGCCCTCCCTGCGGCGTCGCCGGGATTGAGGGCCCAAGCCAGCGACCGGGCAAGGGGGTCAAGTCCTTGCCCGGCCTAGGGAAAACCCTGGGTCAGAGGATGAAGCGGCTGAGGTCGGTGTTCTGGGCCAAGCCCCCGACCCGTTCCTTCACATAGGCCGCATCGATGCTGACCGTTTCGCCGTCGCGGTCCGACGCGGTGTAGCTGATCTCCTCCAGCACCTTCTCCAGCACCGTCTGCAGCCGGCGGGCGCCGATGTTCTCGACGCTGCCGTTGACCGTCACCGCGGCGTCGGCCAGGGCGTCGATGGCGTCCTCGGTGAACTTCAGGGTCACGCCCTCGGTGGCGAGCAGAGCCTGATGCTGGCGGATCAGGTTGGCCTCCGGCTCGGTCAGGATGCGGCGGAAGTCGTCGCGGGTCAGGGCCTTCAGCTCGACGCGGATCGGCAGGCGGCCCTGCAGTTCCGGCAGCAGGTCCGAGGGCTTGGCGACGTGGAACGCGCCCGAGGCGATGAACAGGATGTGGTCGGTCTTCACCGGGCCGTACTTGGTCGAGACGGTGGTGCCCTCGATCAGCGGCAGCAGGTCGCGCTGCACGCCTTCGCGGCTGACGTCGGCGCCGGCGCGGTCGCGGTTGGAGGCGACCTTGTCGATCTCGTCCAGGAAGACGATGCCGTTGTTCTCGGCCAGCTCCAGGGCTTCCTGGGTCAGGGCCTCCTGGTCGAGCAGCTTGTCGCTTTCCTCGGCGATCAGCGGCGCATGGGCGCCGGCGACGGTGGTCTTGTGGGTCTTGGTGCGGCCGCCGAAGGCCTTGCCCATCATCTCGCCGAGATTGAGCATGCCCATCTGGGCGCCGGGCTGGCCGGGGATGTCGAACATCGGCATGCCGCCGCCGGTGTCCTGCAGCGTCAGCTCGACTTCCTTGTCGTTCAGCTCGCCGGCCCGCAGCTTCTTGCGGAAGCTGTCGCGGGCGGCGGTGGAGCCGGGACCGGTGAGGGCGTCGAGGATGCGCTCCTCGGCGGCGGCCTCGGCGCGGGCCCGCACGGCGGCGCGGCGCTTGTCGCGGACCATGGCCAGGGCGCTCTCGACCAGGTCGCGGACGATCTGCTCGACGTCGCGGCCGACATAGCCGACCTCGGTGAACTTGGTGGCCTCGACCTTGAGGAACGGGGCCTGGGCGAGCTTGGCCAGGCGGCGGGCGATCTCGGTCTTGCCGACCCCGGTCGGGCCGATCAGCAGGATGTTCTTCGGCGTCACCTCGTCGCGCAGGTCGGCCGGCACGCGGCGGCGGCGCCAGCGGTTGCGCAGGGCGACGGCGACGGCCTTCTTGGCGTCGGGATGGCCGACGATGTAGCGGTCGAGCTCGGAGACGATCTCGCGGGGGGAAAACTCGGTCATGGCCCGCTAGATAGTCATGCCGGCGCGTCTGCGACAGGAAGAATCTGATCGAAGACCAGCCGCCAGCCGTCGGCGCGGCTCTGCCAGATCCGGACATAGTGCCCGCGGCGATCCTTGGCGCCCTCCGTCCAGCGCGCATCGCCATACGTCCAGACCAGATCGCCGCCGGCCGAGGCGCGGCCGCCCAGCGGCGCGAAGGCGATGGCGGACGGCCGGCGAGCCAGTTCCGCCTTCACCGCGATCGGGGTGGTCGCCGGAACCGACGGCGAGCCGGTGACGCGGGCGTCGGGGGCCAGAACCGCCTGGTAGGCGGCGACGGTGTCGGTGGCGGCGGTCTTGGCCAGGTCCGCCTCGACGGCCTGGACGGCGCTCATCGCGGCGGCGGCGTCCGTCTTCGGACCGGTGGCGGGCGGCAGATAGCCGGGTTGCGAGCCTTGGGGCGGCGCCGCGCCATGGGCGCTGGGCGAGCCGCCGTCATAGATCCACTTCCAGGCGCCGTCTTCCTGGCGGGCCCAGACGGTGAAGTACCAGCCGTTCTCCTTGCCGTCGAAGGTGCTCGGGCCGGTGGTGAAGCCGAGGTCGCCCGAGCGGGCGAGGCCGGCCCATAGCGGCCACCAGACCAGCGGCGGGTGGGGCTTGTCGGGGCGCGGGCCGTAGAGCTCGTGCGCCTTGACCGGATCGGGGGCGAACAGGATCGCGTCCGGCGTCGAATGGGCCAGGAACGAACGCTTGATCCCATGCGCCAGGCCGTCGGCCGCAAAGGCCCGCTCCGCGGCGACGACCGCGGAGGGATCAGGTTCGGCCATGACGGGGGTCGAGAGGAGAAGCGCAGCCAGGATCAGGCTACAGGCTTTCAACCGTCAGCTCTCCGTTCGTGTAGACGCAGATCTTGGCGGCGATGCCCATCGCCTTGCGGGCGACCTCCTCGGCGGAGAGTTCGCTGTCGGCCAGGGCCAGGGCGGCGGCGAGCGCGTAGTTGCCGCCCGAACCGATGGCCGCGACGCCGGTCTCCGGCTCCAGCACGTCGCCGACGCCGGTGACGGTGAAGATCGAGTCCTTGTCGGCGACTAGCAGCATGGCCTCCAGCCGCCGCAGGTAGCGGTCGGTGCGCCAGTCCTTGGCCAGGTCGACGCAGGCGCGGGCCAGTTGGGCGGGATACTGCTCGAGCTTGGCCTCGAGCCGCTCGATCAGCGTGAAGGCGTCGGCGGTGGCGCCGGCGAACCCGGCCAGAACCTTGCCGCCGGCCAGGGTGCGCACCTTGCGGGCGTTGCCCTTGACGACGGTCTGGCCCATGGAGACCTGGCCGTCGCCGGCGATCACGGTCTTGCCGCCCTTGCGCACCGCGAGGATGGTGGTGCCGTGCCAATCCGGGAAAGAGCTGGCGGGAAAAGAGTTCGAGCTTGTCGTCATGGCTTCCGATGTGGCCAGGGGGACGGGCGAGGTCAAGCGTGGTGCGACGGGGCCGGCCGGCCGAGCGCCAAGAACGGACGGTTTTGAAGATGAGCTTCACCGACGACGAAGTCGAGCGATACGCCCGCCACCTGGTGCTGCGCGAGGTCGGCGGCCAGGGCCAGCAGCGGCTGAAGGCGGCCAGCGTGCTGATCGTCGGGGCCGGGGGCCTGGGCGCGCCGGCGGCGCTCTACCTGGCCGCCGCCGGGATCGGGCGGATCGTGCTGGCCGACGCCGACGTGGTCGACACCTCGAACCTGCAGCGCCAGGTGATCTTCCGCGACGCCGACGTCGGCCGCCGCAAGGTCGAGGCCGCCGCCGACCAGCTGCGGGCCTTGAACCCGCACGTGCATGTCGATTGCGCGCCGGTGCATGTCGAGCCGTGCAACATCGGGCCGCTGGTGGCCGGGGTGGACCTGGTGCTGGACGGCACCGACGACTTCGCCACCCGGTTTGCGGTCAACGCCGCCTGCGTCCATCACGAGCGGACCCTGGTGTCCGGCGCGATCGGCCGCTGGACCGGCCAGGTCGGGGTGTTCCGCGGCCGGCCCTGCTATCGCTGCCTGGTGCCGGACGTCCCGCCCGAGGCCGAGACCTGCTCGGCGGTCGGCGTGGTCGGCGCGCTGGCCGGGGTGATCGGCTCGATGATGGCGCTGGAGACCATCAAGCTGGTCGCCGGGGCCGGCGAGCCGCTGGCCGGCCGGCTGCTGATCTATGACGGCCTCGCGGGCGAGAGCCGGACCGTCCGCATCGGCGCCGACCCCGAGTGCGAGGTCTGCGGCGGCCGTTGAATTGCTCCCCTTCTGGGGGAGCTGTCAGCCAAAAGGCTGACTGAGGGGGACTGCTGACTCTGCTGGCCCCCTCCGTCTCGCGGCGACGCCGCGAGCCACCTCCCCCAGAGGGGGAGGAATTGCGATCAGAGCATCGAGGGGATGACCCGGTCGGGCGGGCGGTGGCCGTCCATCCAGGTCTTCAGGTTGATGATCACCTTCTCGCCCATGTCGATGCGGGCCTCGACCGTGGCCGAGCCCAGGTGCGGCAGCAGCACGGCGTTCGGCTGGGTCAGCAGCTTGGGATTGATCGCCGGTTCGAACTCGAAGACGTCCAGGCCGGCTCCGGCGATGGCGCCGGCGGCCAGCAGGTCGGCCAGGGCGCCCTCGTCGATGATGCCGCCGCGGGCGGTGTTGACCACCACGGCGTGCGGCTGCAGCAGCTTCAGCCGGCGCGCCGACAGCAGGTGATAGGTCGCCGGGGTGTGCGGGCAGTTGACCGAGATGATGTCCATACGGGCGAGCATCTGGTCGAGGCTCTCCCAGTAGGTGGCCTCCAACTCCTCGGCGATCACATGGCTGACCGGCTTGCGGTTGTGATAGTGGATCTGCATGCCGAAGGCCTTGGCGCGGCGCGCCACCGCCTGGCCGATGCGGCCCATGCCGATGATCCCCAGCCGCTTGCCGTTGACCCGCCGGCCCATCATCCAGGTCGGGGTCCAGCCGGTGAACTCGCCGGCCTGCACGACGTTGGCGCCCTCCACGATGCGGCGCGAGACGGCCATGATCAGCGCCATGGTCAGGTCGGCGGTGTCCTCGGTCAGCACGCCGGGGGTGTTGGTGACGGCGATGCCGCGCTCGTTGGCGGCGGCCACGTCGATGTGATCGACCCCGGCCCCGAAGTTGGCGATCAGCTTCAGCTTGTCGCCGGCCGCCGCGATCAGGTCGGCGTCGATGTGGTCGGTGATGGTCGGGACGATGGCGTCGGCCCGCTGCACCGCCTTGATCAGCGCTTCACGGTCGAGCGGTACGTCGTCGAGGTTCAGCTCGGTGTCGAACAGCTCCCGCATCCGGGTCTCTACCGGGTCGGGGAGGCGGCGGGTGACGATGACTTTGGGTTTTCGAGCGGCCATGGCGTTTGAAAGGAATCTTTAACTGCGCGTGGCGCGCCTTGCGTTGTGACGAAGAACCTCTAGCAAAGCCCCCATGGACGGCCAAGGCGAGCGACGTACCTTTGGACTGCGGAAGCGCGTAACGCCCGTTTTTTTGACGGCGGCGTTGATTTCGGCCGCCCTGACGCCCGCCGTCCAGGCGGCGCCGCGCCAGACGCCGTCCGGCCAGCCGGTGCCGCGCTATGTCTCGCTGAAGTTCGACAAGGTCTATGCGCGGGCCGGTCCGGGGGAAGATCACAAGCTTTTGTGGGTCTATCAGGCCAAGGGCCTGCCGGTGCAGGTGATCGCCGAGAACACCGAGTGGCGGCGGATCTGCGATCCGGACGGCGGGATGGCCTGGGTGCACCGCCGGCTGACCAGCGGCGAGTCCACGGTCATGCGGGTCAAGCCGACGCGTCTGGCCTTGCACAAGAAGCCGCGGGCCGAGGCCGAGATCACCGCCTACCTCAACCCGCGTTCGGTCGCCGAGCTGGTCAAGGAGTGCGAGGACGGCTGGTGCCGGGTGCGCAGCGACGGGGTCTCGGGGTGGGCCCAGGCGGGCGAACTCTGGGGAACTTCCGACGCGATCCAGTGTAAAGTGGGCCGTCCTGGCGCCGCGCGCAGCCGTTGAGCCTGCCGCGCGGCTCTGCTAGGGCCTGAAATTCACGATTCCCGAGGCTCGGAAAAACGGGCCGCCGCCAAGAAAGCCAAGCATGATCCAGGGCGCCAAGGCCAAGGACCACTACAATCTCGAAGAGCTGCTGGCCTGCGGCCGAGGCGAGATGTTCGGCCCGGGCAACGCCCAGCTGCCGGTGCCTCCGATGCTGATGTTCGATCGCATCGTGAAGATCACCGAAGACGGCGGCGCGCACGGCAAGGGCTATCTGGAAGCCGAGCTGGATATCAATCCGGACCTCTGGTTCTTCCAGTGCCACTTCATCAACGACCCGGTGATGCCGGGCTGCCTGGGCCTGGACGCCATGTGGCAGCTGGTCGGCTTCTTCCTCGGCTGGTCGGGCGCGCCCGGCAAGGGCCGCGCCCTGGGCGTCGGCGAGGTGAAGTTCACCGGCCAGGTGACCCCGAAGGTCAAGAAGCTAGTCTACAAGATCGACCTCAAGCGCGTGATCATCCGCAAGCTGGTCATGGGCATCGGCGACGGCGTGCTCGAGGCTGACGGCAAGGTGATCTACGAAGCCAAGGACCTGCGCGTCGGCCTGTTCGACGCCAAGGACCTGGTCTGAGAGCACAGGCAAGACACATGCGTCGCGTCGTCATCACCGGCATCGGTATCGTCTCGTCCATTGGCGCTGACGCCAATGCAGTCCTGGCTTCGCTGCGCGAGGCCAAGTCCGGGATCAGCTTTTCGCCCGAGTACGCCGAGCTGGGCTTCCGCTCGCAGGTCCACGCCGATCCCGGCCTCGACTGGGAAAAGCTGGTCGACCGGCGCGCGGCGCGGTTCCTGGCCCAGGGCACGGCCTTCGGCCACATCGCCATGGAACAGGCGATCGCCGACGCCGGCCTCGAGGAGGCCGAGGTCTCCCACGAGCGGACCGGCCTGATCGTCGGCTCCGGCGGGCCGTCGACCAAGGCGATCATCGAGGCGGCGCACACCGCCAAGGAACGCGGCCCCAAGCGGGTCGGCCCGTTCGCGGTGCCCAAGGCGATGAGCTCGGGCGCTTCGGCGACCCTGGCGACCTGGTTCAAGATCAAGGGCCTGAACTTCTCGATCTCGTCGGCCTGCGCCACCTCCACCCACTGCATCGGCTCGGCCTACGAGCAGATCCTGATGGGCAAGCAGGACGTGGTGTTCGCCGGCGGCACCGAAGAACTCGACTGGTCGCTGAGCGTGCTGTTCGACGCCATGGGCGCGATGAGCTCGAACTTCAACGACCGGCCGGCCACCGCCAGCCGCGCCTATGACAAGGATCGCGACGGCTTCGTGATCGCCGGCGGCGCCGGCATCGTGGTGCTGGAAGAGTACGAGCGCGCCAAGGCCCGCGGGGCCAAGATCTACGGCGAAATCGTCGGCTACGCGGCCAACTCGGACGGCTTCGACATGGTCGCCCCGTCGGGCGAAGGCGCGGTGCGCTGCATGCGCCTGGCGATGGCCGATCTCGGCGGCCGCAAGATCGACTACCTGAACCCGCACGGCACCTCGACGCCGGTCGGCGACAGCAAGGAGATGGGCGCGGTGCGCGAGGTGTTCGGCTCGAACGTGCCGCTGATCTCGTCGACCAAGTCGCTGACCGGGCACAGCCTGGGCGCGGCCGGCGCGCAGGAGGCGATCTACAGCCTGCTGATGCTCAACAACGGCTTCGCGGCGCAGAGCGCCCACATCGAGAACCTCGATCCCGAGTTCGCCGACCTGCCGATCCTGCTTCAACGCAAGGACGTGCAGCTGGAGACCGTGATGTCGAACTCGTTCGGCTTCGGCGGCACCAACGGCTGCCTGGTGATGGCGCGGGTCTAGGACCATGCGAAAGGTTGCGGGACGATCGCTGATCGTTCTCGGCGCCCTGTTGCTGATCGCGCCGCTGGCGGTCTGGATCGGCCGCGGACTCAGCGGCTCGACCCAGCTGCTGGTGGTCGCGCCGACCACGCTGATCTTGGCCGCGGCCGCCTATACCGGACTTTGCTGCGCCCTGGTCGCCGGAGGCGTCCTGCTGTCCCGCTCGGGCTGACCTGAGCGGCGAAGCCGCTTGCGCAGGCTCGCGCGGCCGTCCAAAAACCCACACGACAATTCGCGAGGAGACGCGCATGGCCAAGGATGGCTGGGATCTGCCCAAGGGCGATCTGATGAAGGGCAAGAAGGGCGTGGTGATCGGCATCGCCAACCACGACTCGATCGCCTGGGGCATCGCCTCGCAGCTGGCGGCGCAAGGCGCCGAGATGGCGTTCTTCCACCTGCCGGGCATGGAGCGCCGCGTGCAGCCGCTGGCCGAGAGCGTCGGCGTCAAGACGGTGGTTCCGGTCGACGTGACCCAGGACGACCAGATGGACGCCGCCTTCGAGGCGGTGAAGCAGGCGTTCGGGACCATCGACTTCTTCGTGCATGCGATCGCCTATGCGCCGCGCGACCAGATCAAGGGCTCGTTCGTCGACAACGCCACGCGGGAAGGCTTCCTGCAGGCGATGGACATCTCGGCCTATAGCTTCGTCGACTGCGCGCGCCGGGCCGAGAAGCTGATGCCGAACGGCGGATCGATCATCTGCCTGACCTACATGGGTTCGGAACGGGCGATCCCGAACTACAACACCATGGGCGTGGCCAAGGCGGCGCTGGAAGCGGCGACCCGCTATGTGGCCCGCGACCTCGGCCCCAAGGGCATCCGCGTCAATGCGCTGTCGCCGGGCGCGATGCGCACCCTGTCGCTGGCCGGGATTTCGGGCGGCAAGGGCATGCTGGCCAAGGGCCGCGACCTGTCGGCCCTGAAGGAAGACACCTCGATGGAAGGTGTCGCGGGCGCCGCCCTGTGGCTGCTGTCGGATCTTGGCCGCTCGACCACCGGCGAGCTGATCCACGTCGACGCCGGCTTCCACATGATGGGCTTCACGGAAGACGAAGAAGGCTGAGGCGGAAGGGAGCCGCCGGCTCGGCCGGCTCCCTGGGTCAGCCCTGCGGCTGACCGCTCCTGTCCCTAGGCGTTCGCGCCGCCGTCGACGACGAAGCCGGCGCCGTTGGCGAAGCGGCCCTCGGGGCCGGCCAGCCAGGCGACGGCGCTGGCGATGTCTTCCGGCTTTCCATATTCGGGAATGGGCATGCGTCCGCGCTGCGGATCGGCGCCCGGGCCGGCGGCCGGGTTCATGTCGGTGTCGGTCGAGCCGGGATGCACCAGGTTCACTGTGATCCCCTGCGGCCCCAGGTCGTGCGCCAGCCCCTTGGTGAAGCTAAGTAGCGCCGACTTGGTCATCGCATAGAGGGTGATGCCGGCCATCGGCACCCGTTCGGCCAGGTTCGAGCCGATATTGATGATCCGCCCGCCTTTGGGCAGGTGCGCGGCGGCGGCCTGGGCCGCGACGATCACCCCGCGCACGTTCACCGCCAGCAGCTGGTCGATGTCCTCAAGCGTCCAGCCCTCGACCGGCCCGACGCCGCGGGCGATGCCGGCGTTGTTCACCAGGACGTCCAGCCCGCCCAGCTCGGCGGCGGCGCGGTCGACCGCGGCCTTGACCGCGGCCGGGTCGGCGCTGTCGGCCTGGATCGCCAGGCCCTTGCGGCCCAAGGCCTCGATCTGCCCGACGAGGGCCTGCGCCTTGTCGGCCGAGCGTTCGTAGGTGATGGCGACGTCGGCGCCTTCGCGCGCCAGGCGCAGGGCGATGGCGGCGCCGATGCCGCGGCTGGCGCCGGTGACCAGGGCGCGCTTTCCGGAGAGGTTCGACACGGGTTTGCTCCATTTCTGTGTCGTTCGATACAGAAAGCAGATGGTCGGCTTGCCCGGCGCCGTCAAGGGATTTATATATCGGTCGATCCAGAAAGGTTGAGCCATGGCCGAACGCGGCCGTCCCCGCAGTTTCGATCGCAGCGCCGCCCTGACCCGGGCGATGGAAGTGTTCTGGGCCAAGGGCTACGAGGGCGCGTCGATCAGCGACCTCACCGAGGCCATGGGCATCGGCTCGCCGAGCCTCTACGCGGCGTTCGGGTCGAAGGAGGCGCTGTTCCGCGAGGCGATCGAGCTCTACGGCCGCACCGAAGGGCCGGCGATCTGGGACGCGGTGGAAACCGCGCCTGACGCGCGCTCGGCAGTGGCAGGTTTCCTGACCGCCACCGCACATTCCTTCTCAAGGCCGGGCAAGCCGCGCGGCTGTATGGTCGTGCTCTCGCAGCTCAATCCGACCGAGGCCAGCGCCAGCGTCTGCGCCGCCCTGCGTGAGAACCGGGCCCAGGGGCAGTCGGGGCTGGAGACGCGTCTGCGCCGGGCGGTCGACGACGGCGAACTGGCGCCCGGCACGAACGTCGCGGCGCTGGCGGCGTTCTACCTCACCGTCCAGCAGGGCATGTCGATCCAGGCCCGCGACGGGGCCAGCGAGGCGAAGCTGCTGGCCGTGGCCAAGGGCGCGATGGCGGCCTGGGAGCCGCTCACCGCGCCCTGACGCATCAGGCGAACTGCTGGCCGCGGCGGCGGGCCGAGCGCAGGGCCGTGCCAGCCAGGCCGAAGCCGGTGATCATCATCGCCCAGGTCGCCGGTTCGGGAACCGCCGAGCCGGTGAAGCGCACTTCCGACAGGCCGATCGGCGCGTAGCCATAGGTCTCCGGATACTTCTGGTGATTGCCGTCCAGGGCGATCTGGATGTAGCGGGCCGCGCCGGTGAAGCCGAAGCTCTCGGCGGCCAGCGCCTTGCCGGTTCCGCGGGCGAGCTCGCCGGCCAGCACCTCGGTGTAGGTCACGCCGTCGGTGGAAATCGAGATCTTGAAGGCCTTGGAGGCGCGGTCGAGGGTCGAGGCGAACTCCTCGACGCCGAAGTTGTAGTTCCAGATGTCGGCGCCCGAGAGCTTGTAGGCCTGGCCGAGGTCGAAGGTCAGGGTGGCGGCCGAGACGCCGAGGTCGGTCATCCACATGTTGGCGTAGTCGGCGTCGTGCAGGCCGCCCGACAGGCCGCTGCCGTCGATCAGGTTCTCGGCGTTGTAGGTCCCCCAGAACGGGAAGGTGTTGGTGGCGGTGACGCCGACCGGGGTGATGGTGGTCGCGGCGGCCGCGGGAAGCGCGAGCGAGCCGGCGGCGACGAGGGCGGCGAGGCCCAGGGACTTGGCGAACATGGTTACCCTCCAGTTAATGACTGAAGGGCTGATCGCGCACCTGCATGGCGCCCGCATCATCGTTCGGTGAAGGTTGTGCGTCGAAGGCGACTCTACGCCGAGTAGGCCCGCATGAAGCGCGCGGCCGCCTCGCCGGCGACCCGGTCGATCTCGGCGGCCGAGAACTGGCGCTCGACCCCCAGCAGCTGGGCGATCTGGTGGCCGCCGATAACCATGCTGGCGAAGAACTCGGCGGCGAGCACCGGGTCGTCGACCGCCATGCGGCCGTTCTCGGTCTCCATCTTCAGGAACTCGGCCAGCCGGCGACGCGAGGTGGCGGGGCCGGCCTCGAAGAAGGCCCGCGCCAGGTCCGGCTGCTCGCCGGCGCTCTCGACCGTCATGCGCAGCATCGAGGTCCCGCGCACGTTCAGCACCGCGGTCAGCATCGAGCGGCCGAGCGCGGCCAGCGCCTCCTCGGGGTGGTCGACGGCCTCGGGCACCAGCAGCGGGGCGGTGATTTCGGCCACCCGCCGGTCGACAATGGCGCGGATCAGCTCGGGCTTGGAGCCGTAGTGGTTGTAGATCGTCTGCTTCGACACCCGCGCGCGGCGGGCGATCTCCTCCATCGAGGCGGCCAGGCCGCGCTCGCCGAACACCTCGGCGGCGGCGTCGAGGATGGCCTCGGTCTTGGCGAGGTCGATCTGGCCGGGGGCGCGGGGCATCAGTGGCCTCCGCCGTCGCCGGGCGGCGGCGCGCTCTTGCCGGGCGTGGCCAGGAAGCCGAGCAGGGCCGCGAAGGCGCAGCCCAGCGCCAGGAAGTAGAAGCCGTCGGCGAAGCCGAGCACGGCGGCGTCGCGGCGCAGGGCCATGCCCAGGAACTTGCGGGCCGCGCCCTCCGGATCGGCCAGGCCCTGGGCCTCCATCATCGCGGTCAGGCCGGCCAGCATCTCCTGGCCTTGCAGGTTGGCGACGGTCATCGCCGCCGACAGCTCCGAGAGGTGCACGGCGGTCTGGTCGCTGAGGATGGTGGTCAGGACGGCCAGGCCGATGGCGCCGCCGACGTTGCGGATCAGGTTCACCAGCCCCGACGCGTCCTTCATCATCGAGACCGGCAGGGTCGAGACCGACAGCGCCTGGGCCGCGATCATCGCGATCATCACCCCGAAGCCGCGGATCGCCTGCAGGGCGGCGAACTCCCAGAAGCCCCACTCGGCGGTGACCTTGACCCCGAGCCCGACCCCGTAGGCGGCCAGGGCGAAGCCGGCGACCAGCGAGATCCGCGGATCCATCAGCCGCACGACGCGGCCGACGATCGGCGCGCTGAGGAACATGGTCAGGCCCGAGACCAGCATGGTGGTGCCGACCTCGGCCGCCGAGTACTGGCGGATCTGGCCGAGGAACAGCGGCAGGATGAAGGTGCCGCCGAACAGGCTCATCCCCGAGACGGCGTTCATCAGGAAGCCGAGGGTGAAGTTGCGGTCGGTGAACGGCCGCAGCGAGACGATCGGCTGCTTGTAGGTCAGCTGGCGCCAGATGAAGACGGCGCCGGTGATCACCGCGGTCACGGTCAGCCAGAGGATCAGGTCGTCCTCGAACCAGCCCTCGCTCGAGCCTTCCTCGAAGACGTACTGCATCGAGAGCAGGAACACCGTCATCGTGAACAGGCCGAACCAGTCGATGCCCTTGGCCAGCGACGGGTCGCCCTTGTCGAAGTCGCCGTAGCGGCCGACCAGGAACATCACCAGCAGGCCGGGCGGGATGTTGACGAAGAACAGCCAGCGCCAGTTCAGCGCCTCGGTCAGGTGACCGCCCAGGGTCGGGCCGATGGTCGGGGCCAGGGTGACGATCAGACCGACGGTGACGTTGGCCATCACCCGCTTTTCCGGCGGGAACACGGTCATGGCGGTGGCGAACACGGCCGGGATCATCGCCCCGGCGGCCAGGCCCTGAAGCGCGCGGGTGGCGATCATCATCTCGATGCTGGTCGACAGCCCGGTCATGATCGAGGTGACGATGAAGGCGGCGGCGGCGAACACGTAGACCGGCCGCGTGCCCCACATCTTGGTCAGGTAGGCGGTGAGCGGAATGATCACCACCTCGGCCAGCAGATAGATGGTCTGCACCCAGCTGATCTCGTCGGCGCTGGCTCCGACCCCGGCCTGGATCTGGCTGAGCGAGGAGGCGACGATCTGGATGTCCAGGGTGGCCATGAACTGGCCGATCACCATCCCGCCGAAGCCGAGGAAGATCTTGATCCAGTCGACCTCGCCCGTGGCGGTCACGTGACCGCCCGGCGGGGCCGGGTTGGCGGGCGCGGCGCCCGGCTTGGGGTCGACGGCGGCGTCGGTCACGGCCGCGGGTCCTTAGCGGGCGACGCCGCGCCGGGCGTATTCGGCCGAGGGCGTGGCTTCGGCGAAGCTCGGGCCGGTGTCGGCGGTGACGTCGACCTTGACCTCGACCGAGAGGCCGGGACGCAGGGCGCCGGCCAGCGGCGACTGCGGATCGACGGCGATCTTCACGGGCAGCCGCTGGGCGATCTTGGTGAAGTTGCCGACCGCGTTCTCGACCGGGATCAGCGCGAACTCCGAGCCGGTGGCCGGGGCGAAGCTGTCGATCTTGCCCTTGATCTCCTGCTTGCCGAAGGCGTCGGCCTTGATGGTCACCGGCTGGCCGATCTTCAGGCGCGCGACTTGGGTCTCCTTGAAGTTGGCGACCACATAGGCCTGGCCCAGCGGCACCACGGTCATCAGCGACGAGCCGGGCCGCACGTACTGGCCGGTGCGCACGGCGCGGGCCCCGACGACGCCGGAGGCCGGGGCCTTGATCTCGGCGCGGTCGAGGTCGATGCGCGCCTGGTCGACGGCGGCGCGGGCGGCGTTCGCCTGGGCGACGGTCTGGTCGCGGGCCGAGCCGAGGCTGGCGGCGCTGCGGCGCTCGGCCTCCAGGGTGGCCTTGGCCTGGTCGACGCTGGCGGTCGCCTGGCTGGCGGCGGCGCGGGCCGACTGGGCGCGCTGGGGCGAGACCCAGCCCTGGTTGGCGAGGGCGCCGTAGCGGGCCAGTTCGGCCTCGGCGAGCTGGGACTCGGCGTGGGCCGAGGCGACCCCGGCCGCCTTCTGGGCGATCATCGCCTGTTCCAGCCGGGCCTTGTCGTCGACGGCGCGGACGGCGGCGTCCAGCGCCGCCGCGTTGGCCTCGGCCTTGGCGAGCGCGGCCTTCAGCGGGGCGGTGTCGAGGCGGACCAGCACCTGGCCGGCCTGGACGTGCTGGTTGTCGGCCACCAGCACCTCGGCGACGTAGCCGTCGACCTGCGGCGCGACGGTGACCTTGTCGGCCTGGATGAAGGCGTTGTCGGTGGCTTCGAACTTCTGCTTGTTCATCCACCAAGCGCCGCCGCCGACCACGAGGCCGACCGCGACGACCCCGCCGACGGCGAGGGGCATGAACTTCTTGGGCAAAACCGCCATGTGGAGCGCCTGAAAATCCAAAAGTGGACGCAAAAGTCCAATCAAGACCGAAGTAGGGCGAGTTCGGATCGCCGGCAATGGGTAAAATGGACGATTGCGTCCAAGAAACGCGCGTGAGGCAGAATGCCGCCGAACGCGGAAGGGGGCGCTCAGCCTAGGCGGCGCATGCGGTAGGCGTTGATCGCCATGTCGCCGACCCGCTGGGTCAGCCGCCAGTTGACGACCGCGCCGATGGGCGCGCCGACGATCGGGATCAGCTGGGCCATCTTCGCCAAGTCGATGTAGTCCCGGTACTCCTGCTGGAAGCGGCGCCAGTCGAAGTCGTCCAGGTGCTGGGGATGGGCCTGGGCGTCCCAGTCCTCCATGGCGCGGAACACTTCGGCGCGGTGCGCGGCCGAGGAGAAGGCCAGCTGGAAGATGTGCAGCAGGTAGAGCCGCTCGGAGAAGTCCTTCCCCGACTTGCCGTAGATCGCCATCAGGTCGAACAGCAGCTTGAGCTTGATGGTGATGAGCGCCGGGAAGTCGGCGACCGCCAGCCAGAAGCCGCCGGCCCCGGCGACGCCGCCCTCGACCGCCGCAGTGGTGCGATAGCCGCCGATGGTGGCGATGGCGCGGGCGTCGCGCAACGCCAGCGGGGCGTCCAGCAGAGGCGCGGCGGTGACGACGTTGGAGCCGGTCAGGATCGCCCGGGTCATCTGCTCGATGACCGCGGTGGCGGTCTTGTGCACCTGTTCGGGGATGACGCTGTTGATCTTCTGCTGGACGCCGCGGGTGGCCTTGTCGAGCAGGTTGGGCGACTTCAGCATCTCAGCCCGCCAACGGGCGACCTCCTGGCGCGCCCAGGCCTCGTAGTCGGTTTCCGACGCGCCGAACGGCGGCTCCACCTTGGCCACGCGTCAGGCGTCCGCGAGGTGGGCGCGGGCCGCCTCGATGGCGGCGGCGATCGCGCCGCGGGCCTGCGGGCTGTTGCGCCAGCAGGTCGAGCCGAGCATCGCCGAAGCCGCCGTGCAGATCGCGCCGGCGTCCTGGCGGGCGAGGGCGGCGAGATCCTCGATCCCGACCTGCTCCAGCCGCTGCACCACGGTGGGGCCGACGCCCTTCACGGCGAGCAGAACGGCGCGTTCGTCGGCGGCGAAGGGCATGGCGGCTCCAACTCTCCTTGGGCGTCCAGAGGTAGGCCTTCGCCGCCCCGGCGTCGAGGTTCGGCCTGGACCTTTGCCGTCATTCGTCGGCATATCCGCCCATGGCTGAGACCTTCGATGCGGACGTGATCATCGCCGGCGCCGGGATGGCGGGGGCGACCTTGGCGCTGGCGCTGAAGAGCGCGGGACTGGAGCCGCTGCTCATCGATCCGGTGGTGTTCGACGACCAGCTGGCGCCGACCTTCGACGGCCGCGCCTCGGCCATCGCCTACGCCTCGTTCCGGCAGTGGCGAACCCTGGGCCTGGCGGCCGAGATCGAGCCCTACGCCCAGCGCATCGAACAGATCCTGGTCACCGACGGCTTTTCGCCGGGGGCGGCGGCGCGGGCGCCGACGCCGTTCTACCTGCGCTTCGATTCCGCCGAGATCGCCGACCGCTCGGAAGGCGAACCGCTCGGCTATATGATGGAGAACCGCCGCACCCGCGCGGCGCTGGCGGCCGGGGTCGGCCGGGCCGGCATCCGCGTCGAAGCCCCGGCCCGGGTCGCGGGCGTCGAGCTCGGCGCCGGCGGGGCGAGCGTGACCCTCGAGGACGGCCGGACCTTGCGCGCGCCGCTGGTCGTCGGCGCCGAGGGCCGCGGCTCGGTGGTGCGCAAGGCGACCGGCATCGGCGTCACCGGCTGGGACTATCCGCAGACCGGCGTCGTCGCCACGGTGCGGCTGGCCCGCGGCCACGAGGGCGTCGCCCACGAGTACTTTCTGCCCGGCGGGCCGTTCGCGATCCTGCCGCTGACCGAGGACCGCGCCAGCCTGGTCTGGACCGAGAGCCGGTCCAAGGCCGCGGCGCTGAAGGCCGCCTCGCCGCAGGCCTTCCACGCCCACCTGCAGCGCCGGTTCGGCGAATTCCTCGGGGCCGCGACGCTGGACGGGCCGGTGTTCACCTATCCTCTGTCGCTGCAGCTGGCCGAGCGGATGACCGCGCCGCGGGCGGTGCTGCTGGGCGACGCCGCCCACGGCATCCATCCGATCGCCGGCCAGGGGCTGAACCTCGGCCTGAAGGGCGCGGCGGCGCTGGCCCAGGTGCTGGTCGAGGCCGCGCGGCTCGGCGAGGACATCGGTTCGGAGCTGGTGCTGGAGCGCTACGCCCGCTGGCGCAGCTTCGATACCGTGATGCTGGCGGCGGCGACCGACGTGTTCACGCGGCTGTTCTCGAACGACAACCCGGTGCTGCGGCTGGCCCGCGGGGTCGGCATGTCGGCGGTCAACCGCATCGGTCCGGCGCGGCGGTTCTTCATGGAAGACGCGGGCGGCGCGACTGGCGACCTGCCGCGGCTGCTGCGTGGCGAGGCCTTATAAGCCGCTCGTCCCCGCGAAGGCGGGGATCCAAGCTGATTCCGTGATTTTCGAACGCCCCTTGGGTCCCCGCCTTCGCGGGGATGAGCGGGGCCTAGTCGATCGTGCGGGCTTCTTCCGGCAGCATGATCGGCACGCCGTCGCGGATCGGATAGGCGAGCTTGGCGCCGTTGCTGATCAGTTCACCGGCGTCGCGGTCATAGACCAGCGGCCCGTGGGTGACCGGGCAGACGAGGATTTCCAGCAGCCGCGGATCGACGTCGGCGGTCAGGGCGAGCGGGGCGAGGGCGTCGGACATGGCGCGCTTCTACTGGATCGACTGCGGGCCGTCATCGTCCGCTTCGAGACTGTCGATCTCGAGCAGGGCGGTCAGGGCTTCGCAGCGGTCGGCGACGGTGGGCGCCTCGAGCAACGCCTGCTTCTCGGCCGGCTCGAACGGCAGGCCCATGGCCAGCGAGGTCACCAGGCTCTCCAGCGGCGCGGTTTCGGCCGTCTCCCAGTCGATGTCGAGCTCACGTCGGTTCAGATAGCGCTTGAGCGCCCCGGCGAAGCGGTGGCGGTCGAAATCCGGGATCTCGGCGGCCTCGACGCTGAGGTCCTCGGCATAGGGCTCGAACTCGGCCCGGACCTGGCGGTAGGGCGTGGCCGCCGACAGCTCCTCGCGGACCAGGAAGCGGCAAACGCCGGTCAGGGTGATGAGGTAGCGCCCGTCGGAGGTCTCCGAGAAGCTGGTGACCCGGCCGGCGCAGGCGACGCTGGTCAGGTTGGGCCGTGTCCGGTCGCCGCCGGAACGGGTCTGGACCATGCCGATCATCCGGTCCCCGGCCATGACGTCGTCGATCATGTTCAGGTAGCGCGGCTCGAAGATCTGCAGCGGCAGGTCGCCGCCAGGCAGCAACAGCGCCCCGTCCAGCGGGAACACCGGGATCACCTGCGGAAGATCTGAAGCTCTGCGAAACGCGGCGGCCGGCATGATGCGGCCCTTCCTCATGAAAACAGGATGGATGAAAGCCGGCGGCGGCCGGCGCGGGTGATGTCCGAGCCGGAGCCCGCCGCCTCGAAGATGGTCAGCAGCTGCTTGCGGGCGGCCTCGTCGTTCCAGGCGCGGTCGGCGGCGATGATGGTCAGCAGATGATCGGCGGCCTGGTCCCAGGCGCCGCGGGCGGCCAGGGCCTTGGCGATCTCGTAGCGGGCCTCGTGGTCGTTCGCATCCTTGGCCAGGCGCTGTTCGAACTCGCCGGTCTCGCTGGGGCCTTCCTCGGCCAGGGCCAGGGCGGCGCGCACGCTGTCGAGGTCGGCGTCCTTGGCGCCCTCGGGGGCCATGGCGGCGACTTCCGCCGCCCGCTCGGCGTCGCCGCCGGCCAGGTAGCAGCGGGCGAGGCCGCCGATGGCCTTGACGTTGTCGGGCTCGGCCTGAAGCACCTGGGCGTAGGCCTGGGCCGCGCCGCCGACGTCGCCGACCTCCAGGCTCTCCTTGGCCATGGCCAGCAACTCGTCGGTGGCGTTGGCCGGGGCCTGGCCGGCGATGCGGTCGACGAACTGCTTCACCTGGCTGTCGGGCAGGGCGCCCATGAAGCCGTCCACCGGTCGGCCGCCGACGAAGGCGAACACCGCGGGGATCGACTGCACGCGCAGCTGGCCGGCGAACTGCGGGTTGGCGTCGATGTCGATCTTGACCAGCTTGACCTTGCCCTTGGCGGCCAGGACGTTCTTCTCAATCGACGGGCCGAGCTGGCGGCACGGGCCGCACCAGGTCGCCCAGAAGTCGACGATGACCGGGACATCCTTCGAGGCCTCGATGACGTCGGCCACGAAGCTGGCGTCGGTGCCGTCCTTGATCAGGTCGCCGGCGGCGGCTTGGGGCTGGGTCTCGCCGATCAGGCTCATGACAGGTCTTCCAAACGGGGGTTGTCGGGACGTAACGCGTCCGGGCGCTAAAATGGTCCCTTAGCGCCGCCGCTTCAACGGGGCTTTAGGCGTTCTCGACCACGGCCATGGCCGCGAAGTCGACGACCAGGGGGGCGATCCCCAGCGCCTGCAGGAACTTGGCGAAGCCGGCCCGCGAGACGCCGGTGGTGGCGGTGTTGGTCATCGGGTGGAAATTCACCCGCTCGGCCTCTGCGAGCCGGCGGTCGAGCACGAAGGTCGCGCGATGCTCGGCGTCGTTGATCAGCGCGAAGGCGGTGACCGAGCCCGGGGTGACGCCCAGCACCTCCTCCATCAACTCGGCCGAGCCGAACGACAGCCGCGCCGAGCCGATCACCGTGTGCAGCTGCTTGAGGTCGATCTGGGTGTCGTCCTGGGCCGAGATCAGCCACAGCCGGCCCTTGGCGTCCTTCAGGAACAGGTTCTTCGTGTGGGCGCCGGGGATGTCGTCCTTGATCCCCTCGCCCTCGCCGACCCGGAACACGGCCGAATGGTCGGTGGTGTCGTGCTCGACGCCGTGCGCGTCGAAGAAGGCGATGAGGTCGGACCGGGTCTTCATGGCGTCTGCTTAGCGCATGGCTGCTGTTGGCCGCTAGCGGCCGGCCGATCGCAGGTCTAGAGCAGTCGCAAGGACACAAGCTGGAGGAGCCCATGGAGCTCGAGTGCTATCCCACCGCCGAGCGGCCGCCGGAAATCGTGCCGGGACGGCCGCAGCGCGCCTGGATGGACCGCTTCGCCGAGCGCCACCCCTACCGCTGCCTGCCGCTGACCATGGCCAACACCACGGGATGGGAGATCCTCTGCCCGATGGCGTTCACCGCCGAGTGGAACGGCGGGGTGATGCAGGAGGACATCAAGATGGCCCCCGATCGCCCGCACCCGGACTTCCACAACTTCGTGAAAAGCCACTTCAGCCACGGGGTGATGACCTTCCACCCCGGCTACCTGTTCCGCACGCCGCCTGGCTGGTCGATGATCGCCCAGGGCCCGCCCAACCACGTCAAGGACGGCATCCAGCCGCTGGCCGGGCTGGTCGAGACCGAATGGCTGCCGTTCCCGTTCACGATGAACTGGATCTTCACCCGCCCGGGCCGCGTGCGCTTCGAGAAGGGCGAGCCCTTCTGCTTCATCACCCTGACCAAGGACCGCGAGCTGGCCGAGTTCCAGCCGGTGATCCGCGGCATGGACCGCAACCCGGAACTGCGCGGCCAGTACGACACCTGGGAGAAGCATCGCAGCGAGTTCAACAAGCGGATCTTCCGCGCCGACCCCGACGCCACCAAGGAAGCCTGGCAGCGCTACTACTTCCGCGGCGAGTTCCCGGAGGAGGTCGCCGAGGCCCCGAAAGACCACGTCAACAAGCGCCGTTTGAAGGCCCCGAAATTTGGCTGACAAAAAAAGCGATCGATGGTGTTGCCAACTTGCGGGCCCTCTGCCATAAGCCCGCTCTCGATTTTCGGGCGGCGCGGGAAACCAAATCGCTTCGGAGTGCGGGCGTAGCTCAGTGGTAGAGCACAACCTTGCCAAGGTTGGGGTCGAGAGTTCGAATCTCTTCGCCCGCTCCAATCGAAAATCGGACTAAGCAGGGGTCGCCTTCGGGCGGCCCTTTTGCGTTTCGGACAGGTCTTTCACCGGTCGAGTTGCGCATGAGATCGTGCGTGGTCTATAGCTCCCGGCGATGACCCTGGCTCTCGACCTTGCCGGCCTGACGAACGCGCGCCCCGCGGCGCCCGCGGCCGCCTGCGCGTCGAAAACCACCATGATGATTATTATTACCCCCACCATCGGGACGGGGCGAACGTACGCGCTTTAAAACAAGCCGACGGATCGCAAGATCAGGAACCCCGCTCCCGAACAGGCAGCGGGGTTTTTTGTTGCGCGCTCCGTCGGTCCCTCACCCTCGAAAGGACTGACCGCAATGGACCATGCCGAACTCTCACCCGATCCCGCCAGCGCCGGCCTGGCGGCCCGCCGCTTCGCCGCCGCGCTGGCGCATGAAGCCCTGCTCGAGCAAACCGCCCGCCTGGAGGCGACGCTCAGCGGCGGCCTGGAGTCGCTGCTGGCGGTCGAGCAGGCCCTGGACCTCGCCTGGCCGAGCGCAGCCCCGACCTGCGAGCTGATCTGGGCCGTGGAGCCCGCGCCCGAGGCCCTGCGACTGCGCGCGTTCGACGACGCCGGCCGGTTGCTGCTGGCTCAGGTCTATCCGGCCAAGGCGCTCAAACATGGCTGAGCGGCGGACCTTCCTGATCGAAGCGCGCCCGGAGGCCGACATCGTGCTGCGGGTGCTGGCCCCGTTCGCGGTGCAGGGCGCGCAGATCCTGACCCTGGCCGCCGAGCAGGGCGCGGAACGGACCTCGATCCGGCTGGAGGCGAGCGGCATGGGACCCGATGCCGCAGGTCTGCTCGTCGAAAGGTTGCGGGCTATGCCGTCGGTGACCACCGTCGGGCTGGGGTGGCGCGCCGGGACTTGAATTTATTTAGCGCAATGAGCCGTTTATTTACCGTGCCCACCTAGAACGCGCGCCTATTTCAGCCGCCGGGACGTGGTGCATAGTGTTCAAAGTGTTAAATTGCTTGGCGACAGAGCATGACCTGCGCCTGGTTGTTGTTGCTGGACTCGTGTGCTTTGGCGGTTGCTTCACCGCCTTTCGCTTATACTCTAGGATGCGGACCGCGTCGGGACACGGTGTGCGTGCGGCCTGGGTGCTGCTGACCGGCCTGGTCGCCGGCTGTTCGGTCTGGGCGACGCACTTCATCGCCATGCTGTCCTACGAGACCGGGCTGCGCTCGGGCTTCCTGCCGCTGGGCACGCTGGCCTCGCTGCTGATCGCCGGGGTGTTCATGGCGGCGGCCTTCGCCGCGCCGGCCTTTGCGCCTGGGCGGGCAGGCAAGATCGCGGGCGGCGTGCTCGCCGGCCTCGGGGTCGGGGCGATGCACTACACCGGCATGGGCGCCTATGTGACCGAGGGCGTGCTGGCCTGGGACCTCTCGATCGTGGCCGGTTCGGTCGTGGTCGGCGTCGGGGTGGCGCTGGCGGCGATGTTCGTGGCCCGCGACGCCTCGCGGCTGTCGCAGCAGCTGCTGGCCGGCCTGCTGCTGACCGTGGCGATTTGCAGCCTGCACTTCGCGGGCATGGGCGCGATCACCGTCGTGCCGGACCCGACCGTGAACGTCCCGGCCCAGCTGCTGTCGTCGGTGATGATGACCTTGGCCGTGGCGCTGATCGTCAGCCTGATCATCCTCGGCGGCCTCGGCGCGGTGCTGATCGAGGGCGGCGCCAACGCCCAGGCCCTGACCCGCATCCGCCGGCTGGCCGACGCCGCCTACGAGGGCATCGTGGTCGTGCAGGGCGACCGCATCCAGGACGCCAACGCCGCCTTCTGCGCCCTGGCCGGCGCGCCGCTGGCCGAACTGGCCGGCCGCCAGCTGACCGGCGAGATCCTGATGTTCGACGACGCCTCCTGCGTGGCCCACAACGCCCGCTGCGAAGGCGTCCTGCGCCCGGCCGGCGGCGGCGAAGACATTCCCGTCGAGACCTTCGGCCGGATGCTCGAGCAGCGTCGCGGCGCCGGCGAGGCGGGCGATGTCATGGTGCTGGCGGTTCGCGACCTGCGCGAGCGCCGCTCGGCCGAGGAGAAGATCCGCTACCTGGCCGAACACGACGGCCTGACCGGCCTGGCCAACCGCAACATGATGCAGGCCCGGCTGGCCCAGGCGCTCGAGCGGATCGCGATCACCGGCGAGACGCTGTCGGTGATCTGCATCGACCTCGACCACTTCAAGGAAGCCAACGACCTGCACGGCCACCTGGCCGGCGACGCCATCCTCACCGAGGTCGCCCGCCGCCTGCAGCAGGCGGTCGTCGCCCCGTCCTTCGCCGCCCGCCTGGGCGGCGACGAGTTCGTCGTCGTGCAGATCGGCGCCGACGACCAGCCGACCGCCGCGGCCGAGCTCTGCGCCAAGCTGCTGGACGTGCTGAGCGCGCCGGCGCCCTATGCCGACCAGGAGCTGCAGGTCGGCGCCAGCCTCGGCGTCAGCCTCTATCCCGACGACGGGGCGAGCGGCGAAGCGCTGCTGGCCAACGCCGACATGGCGCTCTACCGCGCCAAGGAGGACGGCCGCGGCAGCTACCGGTTCTTCAAGCGCGAGATGGACGAGTCGATCCGCGTGCGCCGGGCCCTGGCCCGCGAACTGCGCCAGGCGATCACGGCCGAGGAGCTGGTGCTGCACTATCAGCCGCTGGCCCGCGCCGAAGACGGCGAGGTCTGCGGCTACGAGGCGCTAGTCCGCTGGCGCCATCCGCAGCGCGGCCTGGTCGCGCCGATCGACTTCATCCCGGTGGCCGAGGAGAGCGGGCTGATCCTGCCGCTCGGCGAATGGGTGCTGCGCCGCGCCTGCGCCGACGCGGCCGCCTGGGACAAGCCGCTGCGCATCGCCGTCAACCTGTCGCCGGTGCAGCTGCACCAGGCCAACCTGCCGGCGGTGGTGCACGAGATCCTGGTCGAGACGGGCCTGGCCCCGCGCCGGCTGGAGCTGGAGATCACCGAGACCGCGTTGTTCAAGGACTATCAGCGCGCGCTCGACAACCTGCGGCGGCTGAAGGCGCTGGGCGTGCGCATCGCCATGGACGACTTCGGCACCGGCTTCTCGTCGCTCTCGACCCTGCAGTCGTTCCCGTTCGACAAGATCAAGATCGACAAGAGCTTCGTCGAGAACATCCACCGCCACGACCGGGCGACGGCCATCGTCAAGGCCGTGCTGGGCCTGGGCCGCAGCCTCGACATCCCGGTCACCGCCGAGGGCGTCGAGACGCTCGAACAGCTGGAGTTCCTGCGCGGCGAGGCCTGCGCCGAGGTTCAGGGCTATGCGATCGGCCGCCCGGCCCCGCTGACGGCGCCGGACGACTGGACCGAGGCCGAGCGCAAGGCCGGCTGACGCCCGCGCCCTTAAGGCGCGGGGCGCAGGACCCGCGGGCCGAGGTTGCTCATCACCGCCCGGGCGTCGAAGGCGCCGGGGTTGTCGGCCGGCTTGGCGCCGCGACGCATGACGATCTCGGCGCTGGCCTCGAACTTGGTCACCGTGCGGACGTCGACGCTGTTCGACCAGAAGGGGTCGCCCCAGTAGGGGTCCCAGGTCCGCCAGCCGTACGGGCCGCCGTAGTAGCGCCAGGCTGGGCGCCAGTAGCCGTAGCTCGGCCCGTACCAGGGGCTGTAGAACGGATCGCGGTCGATGTAGGTCTGGCGGTCGGCGTCGGTGTTGCGATCGACGATTTCGAACCAGTCGAAGCCCTGCTGCACGGTCAGCTCGGCGGCGCGGTAGAGCAGATAGCCCTCGACCGTCTCGCGCGAGGTCAGGCTGTTGCCGGAAAAGGTGACGCGGAACCGGTCGGTCTCGACCTGCTGCTCGGAATACCCGCCCTGGACCTTCTGGCCGGTGATGTTCGGCTGGTAAGGCGTGGCGGTCGTACAGGCGCCGAGCAGGGCCGTAAGGGCCAGGCTGGCGACAATGGCGGCGGATTTACGTGACATGACTTTCGGACCCGAATTTCCTCGTACCTCGAGGAAGGTGGCGCACTAGGGAAAAACACCTGGGCCTAATTATGGTTGCGCTTGTTAAGCTCCGCCAGCCTTGAGCGCCATCAACACCGCCGCGGTCAGCAGCAGCAGGCCGACGATCACCGCGAAGCCGCGGGCGAAGCGCGGCTCGGTCATCTTGGCGGCCAGCGCCGCCCCGCCCAGGCCGTAGGCGCTCATCGCCAGGACATCGAGGGTCAGGGTCGCGCAGGCGAACGCCGCCAGCTGGGCCGGCAGCGGCCGGGCCGGGTCGAGGAACGGCGGCAGCACGGCGGTGAAGAACAGCACCGCCTTCGGATTGGCGATCTGGACCGTGAAGCCGTCGAGATAGGCCGACTTCCCCTGCTTGAAGCTCCCGTGGCCGGGTTCGGCGTCGTGGCGGAACGCGCCGCGCAGCGATTTGACGCCCAGCCAGGCGATATACGCCGCGCCGGCGAAGGCCAGCAGGTGGAAGACCTGCGGAAACGCCAGGATCAGCGCGCCCAGCCCGAGGGCCGCGGCGCAGAACCAGACCAGGGTGGCGGTGTTCATGCCGGCCACCCCGACCAGGGCGGCGGCCTTGCCCTTCTGAGCCCCGGTGGCGATCGCGAACAGATTGGCCGGGCCGGGCGTCACGGCCATGACAGCCATCACGCCTAGAAAGGCGCCGTAGCGGGCGGGATCGACGGGCAGCTGCATGGGACTATCGGCCGGGCTGAAACGCAGAAATGCTGATTCCGCCCCGAGGTAATCCCCATTGCGCCTCTCGGATAGCTCTGCGAGTTGCGGCCGGCGAATTGGAGGGGCGATGGGTCCTGAGTTCTGGCTTTACGCCGCGGTCGGCTTCGCCGCCCAGCTGGTCGACGGCGCCTTGGGCATGGCCTACGGCGTGGTCTCGACGACCGTGCTGCTGGCCAACGGCGTGCCCCCGGCCAGCGCCTCGGCCAGCGTCCACGCGGCCAAGGTGTTCACGGGCGCAGCCTCGGCCGCCTCGCACATCGCCCACCGCAACGTCGATTGGCGGCTGCTGGCGTTGCTGTCGCTGGGCGGGGTCGTCGGCGGGGTCGCCGGCACCTACCTGCTGACCTCGGTCGACGGCGAGAAGATCAAGCCGTTCGTGGTCGGCTGGCTCGGCCTGATGGGGCTGGTGATCCTCTACCGCGCCTGGAAGGGCGCGCGACCCAAGCCGTTCTCCTGGAAGTCCCCCGCGCCGCTCGGCCTGGTGGGCGGGTTCTTCGACGCGGTCGGCGGCGGCGGCTGGGGCCCGGTGGTCACCTCGACCCTGCTGGGCTCGGGCGCCGACCCGCGCAAGGCGATCGGCACCACCAACGCGGCGGAGGCCTTCGTCGCCGCCGCCGTGTCGGCCGCCTTCCTGACCGCCCTGGTCACCGGCCACTGGCAGACCGAAGGCCTGGCCGATCACATGTGGTCGGTGCTGGGGCTGATCGCGGGCGGCGTGGTCGCCGCCCCCATCGCCGGCTGGATGACCAAGGTCATGCCGATCCGGGCGCTGACCTGGGTCGTGGGCTTCGTCGTCACCGGCCTGGCGATCTGGCAGGCGGTCGTGCTGTTCGGCTAGGCCCCGATGGTGGCCAGCGTCCAGATGACCCGCCCGGCCGCGCCCAGCAGCAGGACCGCCGCGGCCACGAACTGGATCAGGAAGCCGGCCTCGCGCTTCTTCGGGTCGGCCACATAGCCGAGCGCATAGAGGATCCGCCCGACGATCCAGACCACGCCCAGGCCGGCGGCGATCAGGTCGTTCCAGTAGATCGCGAACAGCCACAGGCCGACCAGGAAGATCGGCAGCCATTCCAGGGTGTTGTAGTGGACGCGGATGTGCCGCTCGAGGATCGGATCGCCGGTCATCGCCGGCGGCGAGATCCCGCTCTTGGCGCGGGCGCGGCCGACCCGCAGGCCCATCCAGAAGTAGGTCAGAAGCGCGGCGACGGTGACCAGCGCCACATAGCTGTGCGGTTGCATGTTTCCCCCTGAATCGGCCGGCGGACGCGGCCGTTGTGCGGCCAAGCTTGGCACGGCTCAGCGGCGCGGGGGAACACTTTCGCCCGCTCTGCGCGTTTAGGGGTGTCCACGGAGAATAGGAGGCCCCGCCATGCAGGTCGACTCCGAAGCGATCCGCGAGATCATCTACGACGAAGACCGGGCGAAGTTGTTCGTCACGTTCCATGACGGCGACAGCTACGTCTATGTCGGCGTCCCAGGCGAGGTGCACCGAAGTTTCCTGGACGCGGATTCCAAAGGCCGGTTCTTCGCCTATGAAATCCGCGACCAGTATCCCTACAACAAGGTCGACGCTTAGCCCCGACGGTCGCGCCTGGCGGCGACGCGCAGGCGCAGGGCGTTGAGCTTGATGAAGCCGGCGGCGTCGCGATGGTCGTACGCCACCTTGCCTTCTTCGAAGGTCACCAGGTCCTGGTCGTACAGCGAGTACGGGCTGGTGCGGCCGATGACCGTGACGTTGCCCTTGTAGAGCTTCACGCGCACCTGGCCGGTGACGTTCTTCTGGCTGAGGTCGATGGCGGCCTGCAGCATCTCGCGCTCGGGCGCGAACCAGAAGCCGTTGTAGATGAGCGATGCGTACTTCGGCATCAGCTCGTCCTTCAGGTGCATGGAGCCGCGGTCGAGGGTGATGCTCTCGATGCCGCGGTGCGCCGCCAGCAGGATGGTCCCGCCCGGGGTCTCGTAGACGCCGCGCGACTTCATGCCGACGAAGCGGTTCTCGACCAGGTCGAGGCGGCCGACGCCGTTGTCGTGGCCCAGCTGGTTCAGCTTGGTCAGCAGGGTGGCCGGGCTCATCTTGACGCCGTCGATGGCGACGGGGTCGCCGTTCTCGAAGTCCATGGTGAAGATGGTCGGCTCGTTCGGCGCGTCCTCGGGCGAGATGGTGCGCATGTGCACGAACTCGGGGGCCTCGACCGCCGGGTCCTCCAGCACCTTACCCTCGGACGAGGAGTGCAGCAGGTTGGCGTCGACGCTGAACGGGGCCTCGCCGCGCTTGTCCTTGGTGATCTGGATCTGGTGCTTCTCGGCGAAGTCCAGCAGCGCCTCGCGGGACTTGAAGTCCCACTCGCGCCACGGCGCGATCACGTGGATGTCGGGCTCGAGCGCGTAGTAGCCGAGCTCGAAGCGGACCTGGTCATTGCCCTTGCCGGTCGCGCCGTGGCTGACGGCGTCGGCGCCGGTCTGGCGGGCGATCTCGATCTGGCGCTTGGCGATCAGCGGCCGGGCGATCGAGGTGCCGAGCAGGTACTGGCCCTCATAGACGGTGTTGGCGCGGAACATCGGGAACACGAAGTCGCGCACGAACTCTTCGCGCACGTCCTCGATGAAGATGTTCTCGGGCTTCACGCCGGCGGCGAGCGCCTTGGCGCGGGCGGGTTCGATCTCCTCGCCCTGGCCGAGGTCGGCGGTGAAGGTCACGACCTCCGCCCCATACTCGGTCTGCAGCCACTTCAGGATGATCGAGGTGTCGAGCCCGCCGGAATAGGCCAGGACGACTTTTTTGATGGGGGGCGTGGTCGTGGTCATGCGCGGCACCCTGAGCCAGATCAGATTTGAGGCCGGCACCCTAAGCCAAGATCAAAACAATTGGATTGCAAATGCACCAACAATGAGGGCGAAGTTGGCATCTGATTCCAATCCGATGCTAGCTAGGGGCGCCTGGCGCCATGAAACTCGACGCCATCGATCGGCGCATCCTGCGCGCCCTGCAGCGTGACGGCCGCATGCAGAATATCGAACTCGCCAAGGAGGTGGGACTCTCGCCGTCGCCCTGCCTGCGGCGGGTGCGGCTGCTCGAGGACGCCGGGGTCATCGAGCGCTATGTGGCGGTGGTCGACGGGGCCAAGGTCGGGGTCGGGCTGACGGTGTTCGCGCGGGTCTGGTTCAAGACCCAGGACGCGGCGATGACCCACCAGTTCGCCGAGGCGGTGCGGCGCTTCCCCGAGGTGGTCGAATGCTATCTGACGACGGGCGAATGCGATGCGCTGCTGCGCATCGTCACCGCCGACCTCAACAGCTACTGGCGCTTCCAGGCCGACCACCTGACGCGGATCCCGAGCGTGCAGAGCGTGAAGACCGACGTGCCGATGGAGACCGTCAAGCGCAGCTACGAGATCCCGCTGACCTGACCTAGGACTTCAGCGAGCCTTCGGCGTCGAGCGTCGACAGCGCGCCCTTCAGCCACTGCAGGTGGACCATGGCGACGATCGCCGCCAGGGTCGCGCGCAGGCCGAAGAAGATGACGTTGGCCGACAGATCGGCGGCGTTGCGATGACCCCACAGCAGCGCCACCCCGACGACGAAGGCCACGGCGACGGGAACGATCAGCGCCAGGTTCCGCGGCAGCCGCCAGGTTCCGACCATCGGCACCATCACGCTCGCGTCCATGCGTCGCCAGGCCACCCGCGCGGCGCCGGCCATGATCGACAGGGCGATGATCCAAAGCGTGTCGGCGGCGATACTCAGCACATTCATCAGACGCTCACCTGGGTCCCCAGCTCCACCACGCGGCCGGGCGGAATCTTGTAGAAGTCGGTCGGGTTTGCCGCGTTTTTCATGAGGAAAATGAAGATCTTGTCCTGCCAAAGCGGCATGCCCGACTGCGCCGACGGAATGATCGAGCGCCGGCCGAGGAAGAAGCTCGTGGCCATGATGTCGAACTTCAGGCCGAGCTTGCGGCAGAGGCCCAGCGCCTTGGGCAGGTTGGGGCTCTCCATGAAGCCGTAGGAGATGAAGACCTTCTTGAAGTCGTCGTTGACCGGCTCGATGCGGATTCGGTCGTCCTCGCGCACCCGCGGGGTCTCGGCCGTGACCACGGTCAGGATGATGTTCTTCTCGTGCAGGACCTTGTTGTGCTTGAGGTTGTGCATGAGGGCGACCGGCGCGATGTCGGGGTCGGAGGTCAGGAAGATCGCCGTGCCGGGCGCGCGGTGCGGCGCGCGGGCCTTGAGGATCTCGGACAGCTCGACCAGGGGCACGGAGTCGCGCCGGGTCTTGTCCGAGAGGATCTGGGCGCCGCGGGTCCAAGTCCACATGATCAGCACCAGGAAGGCGCCCATGACCAGCGGCATCCAGGCCCCGTCCGGGATCTTCAGCAGGTTGGAGCCGATGAACACTACGTCGATGACGCCGAACGCCCCGGCGCCGAGCGCGGCCTGCCAGACCGGCCGCTTCCACATGTGGCGGATGATCACGAAGAACAGCAGGGTGTCGACGAACATCGCCCCGGTCACCGCGATGCCGTAGGCCGCGGCGAGCGACGACGAGGTCTGGAAGGTGAACAGCAGGATCAGCACGCCGATCATCAGGTAGGTGTTCACCTGCGGCACGAAGATCTGGCCGGCCTGGGTCTCGGAGGTGCGGCGGATGTCGATGCGCGGCAGCAGGCCGAGCTGCACCGCCTGCTGGGTCATCGAGAAGGCGCCGGTGATCACCGCCTGGCTGGCGATGACGGTGGCGGCGGTGGCCAGCACCAGCACCGGCCAGTAGGCCAGCTCCGGGACCATCTCCCAGAACGGATTGAAGCGCGCCTCGGTGTGGGCCAGCACGTTGGCCCCCTGGCCGAGATAGTTCAGCGCCAGGCAGGGCAGGGCGAAGAACAGCCACGAAGCCCGGATCGGCTTCAGTCCGAAGTGGCCCATGTCGGCGTAGAGCGCCTCGGCGCCGGTGACCGCCAGGAACACGCTGCCGAGGATCACGAACCCGACCCAGCTGTTGTCGAACAGGAACATCACCCCGTAGTGCGGGCTGAAGGCCTGCAGGATCGACCAGTCGTCGGAGATGTGGAACACGCCGAGCCCGCCGAGCACCAGGAACCAGGCGGCCATGATCGGGCCGAAGAACGCCGCGACCCGGTGGGTGCCGCGGGCCTGGACCATGAACAGCGCGACCAGCACGCCGGCGGCGATCGGCACCAGGTAGGGCTCGATGCCGGCCCCGACGCCGGGTGCTTCCTTGAGGCCCTCGACCGCCGAGAGCACCGAGATCGCCGGGGTGATGATGCCGTCGCCGTAGAACAGCGCCGCGCCGATCACCCCCAGGAAGAACACCCAGGTCGAACGCTTGGGCAGGTGGCGCTGGGCCAGGGCCATCAGGGCCAGGGTGCCGCCCTCGCCCTTGTTGTCGGCCCGCATCAGGAAGACGACGTATTTGATCGTGACGATGAGCACGAGCGCCCAGATCACCAGCGACACGACGCCGAGCACGGCCAGCTCGCTGGCCCCGCCGGAGCGCGAGTGGTGCAGCGCTTCCTTCATCGCGTAGAGCGGGCTGGTGCCGATGTCGCCGAACACGACGCCGATCGCCCCCAAGGCCAGGGCGGCGAAGCTTTCCCGCTTGTGGGAGTGAGATTCCTCGGTCGCTTCTTGAGCGACGGCGGCTGAGTCAGCCATTCAAGGTCTCCGGGAACACGACAGAGGCTCCCACGCGCGGCCCGATGCCGCAAAGGCGGGCGCGATTACACCCAATCTCGCCAGCGTACAATCGCCACGTGCCGGCGTCACGCCGCCGCGAGCGGTGCAGACCCCTGTCCGGCTTGACCTTGCCTGCGGTTTCGCCACCTTCGCCCTGTTCGGGACGCAAGGGGCGCAGATGGACCGCAGATTGGCGCTGGTGACGGGAGCCTCGGCCGGGATCGGCGCGGCTTTCGCCAAGATCTACGCCAGCCACGGCTACGACGTGGCCCTGACCGCCCGCCGGACCGACCGGCTGGAGCGGCTGGCCGAGGAGATCCGCCTGGGCCATGGGGTCGAGACGCTGGTCTTCGCCGCCGACCTTTCCGATCCTGACGCGCCGGGCCTGATCCTCGACCATCTGGCCGCCCACGGCCGGGGGGTCGACGTGCTGATCAACAACGCCGGCTACGGCGTGCCGGGCGCCTTCCTCGAGTCCTCGTGGGAGGCGCACGAGGCGTTCCTCCGGGTGATGCTGACCGCGCCGACCGAGCTCGCCTACCGGGTGCTGTCGGGGATGGTCGAGCGCCGCTTCGGCCGCATCGTCAACGTCGCCTCGCTGGCCGGACTGATCCCCGGCTCGCCCGGCGCGACGCTCTACGGGGCGGTGAAGAGCTACCTGATCAAGGCCTCGCAGAGCCTGCACCTGGAGACCCTCGACAAGGGCGTGCACGTCAGCGCGCTGTGCCCGGGCTTCACCTATTCGGAATTCCACGACGTCAACGACACCCGCGAGCAGATCAGCCGCAGCGCCCCGCCGTGGATGTGGCTGGGGGCCGACGAGGTCGCCGCCGCCGGCTACGAGGCGGCCGAGGCGAACCGGTCGATCTGCGTGCCCGGCGCGCCCAACAAGGCCATCGCCGCGGGGGTCAAGCTGCTGCCCGACGAGTGGGCGCTGGCGCTGATGGCTTCGCAGGGGCCGCGCTTCCGCGGCAAGCTCTGAGCCTATCGGCAGGCCGCGCGGGAAAACCGCCGATAGGGGCGGATTCTGACGATAGGGCGGCGTTTTGCCCGCCGTTCGCGACGCGAGCGGCAGGTTTTCGCCTGCGGGGCCGCAGGAAGCTGACGATCCCATTGCTCCCCGGTTGGGGGAGCTGTCAGCCGTATGGCTGACTGAGGGGGCTTGCAGACTCAGCAGGCCCCCTCCGTCGCGCTACGCGCGCCACCTCCCCCAGCGGGGGAGGAACTAAGGATCAGCTACTTCGCGTAGGGGGCGGCGGCTTCGCGCAGGATGACGCCGGCGGTCGACTCGGCGATGCCGGCGATGATGAACTGGACGGCGAGCGCGCAGAGGATCAGGCCGAGCACGCGCACGACGATGGTCAAGCCGATCCGGCCGAGCATGCGGGTGATCAGCGGCGTCGCCCAGAAGATCAGCATGGTCACGATCGAGATCGCGGCGATGACCGCCACGCCGGCCGCCGCGCCGCCGAGCCCGAACTTCTTGGCCTCGCTGGCGTAGATCACCACGGTCGAGATCGCGCCGGGGCCGATCAGCAGCGGCATCGCGAACGGGACGATCATCCGCTCGAAGCGGCGGCGGGCCTGGGCGCGGTCGCCGCCGGTCGGGGCTTCCTCGTCGGCGGCGCCGGCGAAGGCGGCGGTGAAGTCGTCGCGGGCCATCTCCAGGCCGAGCAGGAACAGGATCACCCCGCCGGCGATGCGGAAGGCGGCCAGCGAGATGCCGAAGAACTCCAGCAGCGCCAGGCCCGAGAAGTAGAAGAAGGTCAGGAAGCCGAGCACGAACAGCGCGATGTAGACCGAGATGAACCGCGCCTCGCGGGGCTTCACGCCGTTGGTCGCCGCCGCGAACAGCGGGACGTTGCCGATCGGGTCGATCAGCGCGAACAGCGCGACGAAGAAGTTGACGGCGAAGTCCCACTGGCTCATGCAGATTTCTTAGCCCATTTCGCTACGCTCGCCGACCGCCCGCTGCGGCGGCGCGCGCCTGCCTGAAAGGACGCCGCCATGGCCGTCACCGAAGCTCCCGTGCGCGCCGACCCGCGCCTGATCGTCCCGCTGGACGTGCCCACCGTGACCGAGGCGCGCGCCCTGGTCGAGTCGCTGGGCGAGGCGGTCAGCTTCTACAAGGTGGGCTTGGAGCTGTTCGCGACCGGCGGCGGCATGACCCTGGCCCAGGAGCTGAAGATCCAGGGCAAGCAGGTGTTCCTCGACTGGAAGCTCCACGACATCGGCACCACGGTCCAGCGCTCGGCCGCGGTGCTGGCCGAGACCGGCTGCGATTTCCTGACCGTCCACGCCGAGCCGCAGGTGCTGAAGGCCGCCGTGCAGGGGCGCGGCCGCTCGAACCTGAAGATCCTCGGGGTGACGGTGCTGACCAGCCTGACCGACGCCGACCTGGTGGAGATGGGCTTTTCCGAGAGCGCCCGCGCGCTGGTCGAGCGCCGCATCCACCACGCCATCGCCGCCGGCGCCGACGGGGTGATCGCCAGCCCGCACGAGGCCGAGCTGGCCCGCAAGCTGGGCGGCAAGGACTTCCTGGTGGTCACGCCCGGCGTGCGCCCCGACTGGTCGGCGAAGAACGACCAGGCGCGCGCCGCGACCCCGGCCGACGCCCTGCGCGCCGGCGCCAGCCACATCGTCTGCGGCCGGCCGATCACGGCGGCCAACGACCCGCACGCCGCCGCCCTGCGGGTGGCCGGCGAGATGGCGGGGGTCTGAATTGACGCCAATTGCTCCCCCTCTGGGGGAGCTGTCAGCGCAGCTGACTGAGGGGGGTTGCTGACTCAGCAGGCCCCCTCCGTCGCGCTACGCGCGCCACCTCCCCCAGCGGGGGAGGAACTAAGAATATCAACGGGGGGCGACGACCGGGCGGCCGGGCGGGTTGCGCCAGCCGCTGTCATAGTCCCAGCGCCGGGCGCCGACGAAGCGCCCGTCGGACATGTAGCCGCCGTTCCAGGAACCGCCCGGCCAATAGCCGCCGGGCCAATACTCGCCCGGCCAGACGCCGTCGGCGAGATAGCCGCCGACCCCGCTCGAATAGCTGGACGACGAGGAGCTGTAGCTCACCTCGCCGCCGCCGGAGGCGCAGCAGCCCTGTCCGGGCCAGCCATAGTTCTGCGAGGCGTAGCCGTAGGTGGGGATCTGGTAGCCGCCATAGCCGCCGCAGTTGCAGGGCATGGGCGGGGCGTAGGACTGGGCGTAGTCGTAGGCCGGCGGCTGGTAGACGTCCGGCCCCACCGCCTGGCGACGGAACTCTTCCTCGTAATAGTCGGGCCCGTTCGGATCGCCCCAGCTGTAGCGATAGCCGCCGTTCTGGTCGTCGCCCCAGGACTCGTAGTTGGGCGCCGGGCCGCCCTGGGGAGCCGGCGGGCCATAGGCCTGCTGGAAGGGCGCCTGCTGCATGGGGGCCTGCTGCATGGGCGCCTGCTGGGGCGCGACCTGCTGGGCGGGCCGGAAGTCCTGCGGGGCCTGGCCCATAGGCGCTTGCCCCTGAGGGGCCTGGCCGGGCGGCACATAGGGCTGAGGCGCCTGACCCGGAGGCGCAAAGCGGGGCACATGGTCCTGCGGCACGGGCTGGGCCTGCGCCGCCCCGGCGGCCGCCAGGGCCAGGCCGATGATCATGCCGGTCGATCGCCGCATCGTCGTCTCCGCGTTCGAAACCTGTCGGCGGCAGTCTAGACGCGGCGGACGCGCAGCGCGACGGATTGCGCCTGTCGCGGGAACCTCAGGGTTTAGAAATCAACCGCTATGCCCTTGCGCTCCCAGTCGCCGAAGCGGGTCGGCTCGGGTCCCGACGGGCCGCCGAGCTCGGACTCGCGAGCCTGGCGCTCCTGTTCGGCGGCGTGGCGCGCGGCCGCCTCTTCCAGGGCGCGGCGGGCGGCGGGGGTCAGCACCTTCCCCGGGGCGGCGTTGGGCGGTTCGCTCATGAGAGGGAGATAGAGCCTGACGGCGTCGGGCGCCAGACCGCCGGTCGGAACCACGCCCCCGACCCGGTGATTTCCCTGCAGCGACGAATGCAAAGGAGATCCCGATGCCTGACCTGGCCAAGCCCACCTGCGACGAGATCATCGCCCTTGAGCGGTCCTACTGGGACGCGATGAAAGCCAAGGACGGCGGACGCACCGCCGAGCTTTCGGGCGACCACAGCCTGGTCACCGGCGCCCGCGGCGTGATGAGCATCGCTAAGGACAAGATGGGCAAGATGACCGAGGAGGGCGGCTGGGCGCTCAACGCCTACGAGTTCGACGACGTCGAAGTCGCCACGCCGGCGCCGAACGTGGCGATCATCGCCTATACGGTGCGCCAGAACGTGACGATGGACGGCAAGACGGCCGACCTGCACGCCGCCGACAGCTCGACCTGGGTCAAGGGTCCCAAGGGCTGGGAGTGCCATGCCCACAGCGAGACCTTCCTCGACGACAAGAAGGCGGCGTAGCGGCGCCATCTCGTCGGCGGGGCTAGCCGAGCAGGCCCTTGGCGGCGACGGCCTTGAGGCGCAGGCCGTCGATCTCGCGGAAGGCCAGGTCCTTGGCCCCGAAGTATTCGGCCTGGTTGGTCGCGTTCCAGTCGGTGGTGGCGATGTGGACCGTGTCGCCCGTCGGGGCGGCGACCTGCTCGCCATAGAGGAAGTCGCCGTTGCGCTGATCGAGCGGCATCGGGCGGTCCTGGTTGGCGCGGGCCATGAAGCCGGCGAGCCGTTCGCGCGACACCTCGGCGACCATCAGCTTGCCCTCGAAGCGGACCACGGCGTCGAAGGCGTGGCGCGAGACCGGGCCGGCCGGCAGGCCGGTCCCGAGCGTGGTGTGGCCGATGAAGCCGGCCTCGGCGCCGGCCGCCTTGGCCATGGCGGCGGCGACCGCCCGGCCGGTGTCGCCGAGCGAGAGCGCGGCGCGCGAGGTCCCGAGCACGGCGCGTTCCTCGTCGGTCAGGCTGCGGGCCAGCACGGCGGGGATCAGCTGCGCCAGCGCCGGGGCGAGCGGGCCGTCGAGGGCGACCGGGACCGAGACCGCGTCGTCCGGGCCGGCGGCGCGCAGGGCCACGGCGGTGTAGGCGTTGCTCCACGAGCCGGTGTGCGCATAGAGGCTGCGCCCCTGGCGATGCTGGAAGAGCAGGTGGTTGTGGCCGCCGATCATCAGCGTCCCGTCCGGCAGCAGGGGCAGGATCTCGCGGTCGGGGGCGACGCCGGCGTGGCTCATGACCATGGCGAGGTCGGCGCCGGCCAGCGCCTGGGCGAGGTTGGCGCGGGCCCACTCGCCGGGAACCGGGATCTGCAGGGTCGGACGGCTGACGGCCGGATAGGTGTTGATCGAGTTGGTCGCCACCCCGACCACGCGCAGGGTGCGCCTGCCGAGCGGCAGGTCGGCCTGGGCCGGGGCGCAGGGCGCGCCGGTGCGGGCGTCGACGATGTTGGAGACTACGCTCACGCCCAGGCCGCGCAGGCGGGCGACGACCTCGGCGAGGTCGGTGGTGATGTCGTTGTCGTGATTGCCGAGATTGACCACGGTCGGGGCGATCTTCGGCAGGGCGGCCAGGAACGCCCAGTCGATCTCGCCGTTCGAGCGCACGGCCGCGACATTGCCGTGCTCGAAGATGTCGCCGTCGATGGCGATGACATGCGGGACCCTGTGGGCCGCGACCTCGGCGGCCAGGGCGGCGAGCAGCTGGCCGGTGCGCTCATAGGCCGAATGCAGGTCGGACATCGCCAGCACGCGGCCGACGACGGGCGCGCGGGCGGCGAAGCCGGTCAGCAGCGGGGTGGCGGCGAGGCCGGCCAGCAGCCGGCGGCGATCGGTGAAGAGGGCGTGAGACACGAGGCCTGATTTCCACCAAATCGGCGGTCAGGCAATGCGCGGCAGGACGCCGCGATGCGTGATTGTGGTCACGTCGTGAAAATTTCACGAGTCGAACGCCGTTTTGTATTGGCTCTTTTGTGCGCTGCAACGTAGGGGCGGCGCCAATAATCCAAAACCTCGGGGATATACTCATGTCACGTCGTCTCGGCGCGCTGGCCTGCACGGTCAGCGGCCTGGCTCTTCTCGTCTCCACGCCCGCCCTGTCGCAGACGGCGGACACCGCCGACGCGGCCTACACCGTCGAAGACATCGTGGTGACCGCCCAGCGCCGCAGCGAAAACATCCGCGACGTGCCGTTCGCCGTCACCGCGGTGACCGAGCAGAAGCTGGCGCAAGTGGCGGCCGGCGGCGGCGACATCCTGTCGATGACCGCCCGCGTGCCCAGCCTGCAGGTCGAAAGCTCGAACGGCCGCTACGCCCCGCGCTTCTACATCCGCGGCCTCGGCAACGTGGACTTCGACTTCAACGCCTCGCAGCCGGTCTCGGTCGTGCTCGACGACGTGGTGCTTGAGAACGTCTTCCTGAAGGGCTTCCCGCTGTTCGACGTCCAGCAGCTGGAAGTGCTGCGCGGCCCGCAGGGCACGCTGTTCGGCCGCAACACCCCGGCCGGCGTGGTCAAGATCGACACCGTCAAGCCGACCAACGAATTCACCGGCTTCGGCTCGCTGGCGATGGGCAACCTGGGCGCGGTGCGCGCCGAGACCGGCGTGACCATCCCGGTCAACGACACCCTGCAGGTCCGCATCGCCGGCCTGTGGAACCATCGCGACGACTGGGTCGACAACATGTACAGCCCGGCCTTCGCCGATCCGAACGGCAAGGACCTGGGCAACTTCGACGACCGCGCCGGCCGCGTGCACGTCGCCTGGGCCCCGACCGAGCGCCTGTCGACCCTGCTGACCCTGCAGGCCCGCGACTACGAAGGCACCGGCACGATGAACCGCGCCAACGTGCTGACCAAGGGCTCCAACGAGCTGAACGCCAATTTCGACCGCGAGCGCGTCTACTATGACGGCGGCCGCAACAACTTCCAGAAGCAGAAGACCCGCTCGGGCTCGCTGAAGGTGGCCTACGACTTCGGTCCGGCGACCCTGACCGGCGTGGCCGCCCGCTACTGGGGCGCCTCGGCCGGCAACGGCGACATCGACGGCGGCGTGGCCTCGGCCCCGGCCGGCGCGCCGTGGAAGACGCCGTTCAACTCCGAGACCGGCACCCTGGACAGCGACCTGACCCAGGACACCTACGAGCTGCGCCTGGCCTCGAACGGCGACGGCGCGTTCGGCTGGCAGGTCGGCGCCTTCTACTGGGAAGAGCGCTTCAACCTGATCTCGGCGACCTTCAACGGCGTCGGCGGCCTGCAGCCGACCATCGTCACCGACATCGTTCAGGAGTCGGACTCCTGGTCGGTGTTCGGCCAGGGCTACTATCAGGTCAACGACGCCCTGAAGCTGACGGCCGGCCTGCGCTACACCGACGACAGCCGCGACTTCCGCGGCCAGCGCGTGCTGGGCGCGCCGCTGGACGTGACCAAGGCGGTCGGCGACGAGCAGCTGAGCTGGGACGTCAGCGCCCTCTATGAGCTGAACGACGACCTCAACCTCTTCGCCCGCGTGGCCAACGGCTATCGCGGTCCGTCGATCCAGGGCCGGATCGCCACCTCGAACGTGGTGACCACCGCCAACTCGGAAACGGTGATGTCCTACGAAGCCGGCTTCAAGGCCCGCCTCTGGGAGCGCCGCGCCAGCCTGAACGCCACCGCCTACTACTACGAGGTCACCGACCCGCAGTTCACGGCGATCGGCGGCGAAGGCAACTTCAACCAGCTGATCAACGCCGACAAGGGCGAGGGCTACGGCATCGAAATCGACGGCGACGTCTATCTCGGCGGCGGCTTCAACCTGACCGGCGGGTTCGCCTGGAACCACACCGAGATCAAGGACAGCAACCTGCTGGTGGCGTTCTGCGGCGCCAACTGCACCGTCACCGACCCGATCGTGAACGTCGGCACGACCCGCCGCGCCAACATCAACGGCAACCCGTTCCCGCAGGCGCCGGAATACACCGCCAACATCGCGCTGGACTGGGTGCACACCCTGTCGAGCGGCGCGCAGCTGTTCGCCTCGACCGACTGGGTGCTGCAGAAGAACTTCAACCTGTTCCTCTATGAATCGGTCGAGTTCCAGCAGGACACCGCCTTCGAAGGCGGGGCCCGCGCGGGCTGGCGTGCGCCGGAACTCGGTCTGGAAGCGGCGCTCTACGTCCGCAACATGACCGACGAAGCCAACGTCATCGGCGCCATCGACTTCAACAACCTGACCGCCTTCGTCAACGAGCCCCGGACCTTCGGGATCCAGGTGACGAAGCGCTTCTAAGCCTGCTGGCGGCCCGGCGGAGCCAAGCGCTTCGCCGGGCCTGCGCCATACTGCGTCTTGCATCGCGGGCCCAATGAGGGCACGCACCGCCGGTGACCGAAGACCGTGACATCGGCCTGCCCGCCCGCCGGGCCGCCATCGACATTCTCGCTTCCGCCCTGGCCCGCCGCGCCGGGCTGGACGAGGCGCTGACCCGCCCCGCCTTCCGCAACCTCGAGCCCCGCGACCGCGGCTTCGCCATGGCGCTGGCCATGGCCACGCTGCGCCGGCTGGGACCGATCGACCGCGCCCTGCAGGGCCGGCTGGCCAAGCCGCCGCCGGACGGGGTGGTCAACATCCTGCGGATCGGCCTGGCCCAGGCCTTCGTGCTGGAGACCCCGGCCTTCGCGGCGGTGACCACCAGCGTCGACCTGGCCGCCAGCCATTCCTCGACCCGCGCCTTCAAGGGGCTGGTCAACGGCGTGCTGCGCGGGCTGCTGCGCGAGCCGCCGGACCTCAACGCGCCCGACGCCCTGTGCCCGCCGTGGCTGCTGGCCCGCTGGGGCGCGGCGTTCGGACCGGAAGCGGCGCTGGCCATGGCGGCGCTGATCGCCGACGAGCCGGCCACCGACCTGTCCCTGAAATCCGCCGCCGCCGCCGAGCGGCTGGCCGGCGAGCTCGAAGCCGAGGTGCTGGCCGGCGCGACCCTACGCACCGCCCGCAAGGGCGACGTCGGCGCCTGGCCGGCCTATGACGAGGGCGCCTGGTGGGTGCAGGACGCCAGCGCGGCGATCCCGGCCCGGCTGCTGGACGTGCAGGCCGGCGAGCAAGCGCTCGACCTCTGCGCGGCGCCCGGCGGCAAGACCCTGCAGCTGGCCGCGGCCGGGGCGCAGGTCGTGGCGGTCGACCGCTCGGCCGCGCGGCTGATGCGGGTGAAGGAGAACCTCGAGCGCATGGCGCTGAGCGCCGAGATCGTCACCGCCGAGGCCGGCGACTGGGACGACGCGCGCACCTTCGACGCGGTGCTGCTGGACGCCCCGTGCAGCGCCACCGGCACCTATCGCCGCCATCCCGACGTGCTGTGGGCCGCGCGGCCCAGCGACGTCGCGGCCCTGGCCGGGGTGCAGAGCCGGCTGCTGGACTCGGCCGCGCGCCGCGTGAAGCCGGGCGGACGGCTGGTCTACTGCGTCTGCTCGCTGGAGCCGGAGGAGGGCGAGGCGCAGATCGCCGCCTTCCTGAGCCGGCATGGCGACTTCAAGCTGGTCCCGGCCGCGCCGGGCGAAGGCGGGGCGCCGGAGGCCAGCCTGCTGGCCGATGGAACCTTGCGCCTGCTGCCGCATCATCGCCCGGGCGGGCAGGACGGCTTCTACGTCGCTCGCTTGCGACGTGAAGTTTAGTCGCCCCGACAACCTTGTCCCGAACACAACCCTTGGCTAAGTCGAAGACCATGACCGCACCGATCATCGCCCCGTCCATCCTGGCCTCGGACTTCGCCAAGCTCGGCGAAGAGGTCGCGGCCATCGAAGCGGCCGGCGCCGACTGGGTGCATGTCGACGTCATGGACGGCCATTTCGTGCCGAACATCACGCTGGGTCCCGACATCGTGAAGGCCCTGCGGCCGCACGCGAAGATCCCGTTCGACGTCCACCTGATGATCGCCCCGGCCGACCCCTATCTGGAGGCGTTCCGCGAGGCCGGCGCCGACTATATCAGCGTCCACCCGGAGAGCGGCCCGCACCTGAACCGCACCCTGAAGCGGATCCGCGAGCTGGGGGCCAAGGCCGGCGTGGTGTTCAACCCGTCGACCGATCCCAGCGTCATCCAGTGGATGATGGACGAGATCGACCTGATCCTGGTGATGTCGATCAACCCCGGCTTCGGCGGCCAGAAGTTCATGCATTCGCAGCTGCGCAAGATCGAGGCGCTGCGCAAGATGATCGACGCCAGCGGCAAGCACATCGAGCTGGAAGTCGACGGCGGGGTGACCCCGGAGACCGCGCCGCTCTGCGTCGCGGCCGGCGCCACGGCGCTGGTGGCCGGCACCGCCGTGTTCAAGGGCGGACCCGCCAAGTACGCCGAGAACATCCGCGCGCTGAAGGGCGGCTGACCGGGTGGCGGCTGCGCCCCCGAGGATCTTCAAACATCCGGCCGGCCTCTGGGGCCAGGCCCTGGCGGCCGGCGTGGTGCGCCAGGCCCGGCGCGACTGGGCCGGCTCGCCGCTGCACCGCGCGCTGCTGGCGCGGCCGCGTCCGGAGGGGCTCGCCGTCGCGCCGCGCGACTGGCGTCCGGCCGACGCCGAGGCGGGGCGCAAGATTCTGGCCGGCCGGTTCGCGTTCGCGGGCGTGGTCATGGAGGTCGGGGCCGGCGGCGATCCCTGGGACCGTCCGAGCCCGAGCCACGGCTTTGCGGTCGGGCTGCACGGCTTCGACTGGATGCGCGACCTGCTGGCGCTGGACGGCGAGGGCGCGACCGAGGCGCTGCGGCTGACGCTCGACTGGCGCGGGCTGTTCGGCAAGTGGAACGCGTTCTCCTGGAGCCCCGAGGTGCTGGAGCGGCGGGTGCTGCACCTGGCCTGCGGGGCCAAGGCGATCTGCGCCGGGGCCTCGGACATGGAGGCCGGGCTGATCGCCCAGGACCTGGCGCGGCAGGCGCGGCAGCTGCTGTCGGTGGCCGACGGTCCGGCCCGGGCGGCCGAACGGGCCAGCGTCGCGGCCCTGGCCGGGGCGGCGCTGGGCGGCGAGGCCGGCGAGCTGCTGATGAAGCACGGCCTGATGCGGTTGATCAAAGCGCTGCCGGTCAGCGTCGCGCCCGACGGCGGCCACGCCAGCCGCTGCCCGCGCGCGGCGCTGGAGCTGCTGTTCGACCTGCGCAGCCTGGACGACGCGCTCGAGCAGCGCGGGCGGCCGGCGCCCGAGGAGATGATGCGCGCCATCGACCGGCTGGCCGGGGCGGTGCGGTTCTTCACCCTGGCCGACGGGGCGCTGCCCGAGCTGCAGGGCGGCGAGGCCGGCACCCGGGCCTATGTCGCCGCCGCCAAGGCCGGCGAGAGCGCCGCGGTCGCCAAGCCGCCGGCCTCGCGCAACGGCTATCACCGGCTGGAAGGCCGCAGCCTGCAGATCCTGGCCGACGCCGCGCCGCCGGCGGCGGGGGCGTGGAGCGTCACCGCCTGCGCCCAGCCGCTGGCCATGGAGGTGCTGGCCGACGGCCGCCGGCTGATCGCCGCCAGCGCCTGGTCGCCGGAAGCGGCCGGTCCGCAGGCGCTGCGGCTGGTCGACGCCTCCTCGACGCTGTCGATCTCGGACGAGGCCTGCGGCGAGCCGCTGCGGGGCTTCCGCGCCGCCGCCCTGGGGCCGCGACTGATCGGCGCCTACGGCCACGTCGAGGCCCGCCGCTACGAGACCGAGCAGGCGCTGTGGCTGGAGCTGGCGCACGACGGCTGGGCCCGGCGCTTCGGCCTGCGCCACGAGCGGCGGCTCTATCTCGACCTGGCCGGCGACGAGCTGCGCGGCGAGGACATGCTGGTCCCGGTCAAGCCGGGCGACATGGGCGAGGCGGGCCGGCGGTTCATCCCGTTCAAGGTCCGCTTCCACGTGCATCCGGACGTCAGCGCCAGCCTGGCGCGCGACGGCAAGAGCGTGCTGCTGCGCGGCGGCGACGACGACCACGGCTGGTGGCTGCGCAACGACGCCCAGTCGGCCGACATCGAGACCGGCGTCTATTTCCAGGACGGCAAGCCGCGCCGCACCCAGCACGTCGTGCTGCGCGGCCAGGCCCGGGCCGAGAGCGGCGCCAAGCTGCGCTGGAAACTGGCGAGCGCGGCGCCGACGGCGGGCGGCTGAGACTGTAGACCCCCTCACCCCGACCCTCTCCCCAGGGGGCGAGGGAGCCCTTCTAGATGCTCCCCCGCTGGGGGAGCTGTCAGCGCAGCTGGCTGAGGGGGACTTTGAGGCTGCTGAGTGAGAGCGGTCCCCCTCCGTCTCGCCGCGTTCGCGGCGATCCACCTCCCCCAGGAGGGGAGGATCAGTTCTAGCGCAGGTCCTCTTCCCCACTGGGCGAGGGAGCTTCGTCCGGAAGAGCGCCCTCTGCCGCATTGACCCCGGCCCGCGCGGGGCCTAAGTCGGCGGCGTTCCGTGTGACTGGCGAAATCTAAGGTGGGCGACCACCGGGGAGCGCGGGACCTCATCACGCCGCTCGCCTGGGCATTTTCCTTTTTGAACCCTTCGAAGGAGACTGCGCCGTGCCCGCCGCCCCGAATTTCCCGCCCGCTCCCGACCGCGTCGTTCCCAAGCGCGCGCTGATCTCGGTCTCCGACAAGACCGGCCTGATCGAGGCCGCCCAGGCGCTGGCCGCGGCCGGCGTAGAGCTGGTCTCGACCGGCGGCACCCGCGCGGCGATCGAAGGCGCCGGCCTGGCCGTGAAGGACGTCTCGGACCTGACCGGCTTCCCGGAGATGATGGACGGGCGGGTGAAGACCCTGCACCCGATCGTGCACGGCGGCCTGCTGGGCGTTCGCGACGCGGCCGAGCACGCCAAGGCGATGGCCGAGCACGGCATCGGCCCGATCGATATCGTCTATGTGAACCTCTATCCGTTCGAGGCGACGGTCGCGAAGGGCGGCAGCTTCGAGGACTGCGTCGAGAACATCGACATCGGCGGCCCGGCCATGGTCCGCTCGGCGGCCAAGAACCACGGCTATGTCGCGATCTGCACGGAGATCGCCGACCTGGAAGAGGTGCTGGGCGAGCTGAAGGAGGCCGGTTCGACCTCGCTGGCCCTGCGCAAGCAACTGGCCGCCCGCGCCTACGCCCGCACCGCTTCGTACGACGCGGCGATCTCGGCCTGGTTCGCCCAGGCGCTGGGCGAGGAAGCCCCGCGCCGCAAGGCCTTTGCCGGCGAGCTGGTGCAGACCATGCGTTATGGCGAGAACCCGCACCAGAAGGCCTCGTTCTACCGCTTCGCCAACCCGCGGATCGGCGTGGCGACGGCCAAGCAGCTGCAGGGCAAGGAACTCAGCTACAACAACATCAACGACACCGACGCGGCCTATGAGCTGATCGCCGAGTTCGATCCCAAGGCGGCCCCGGCCTGCGCGATCATCAAGCACGCCAACCCCTGCGGCGTGGCCACCGGCGCCAGTCTGGCCGAAGCCTATGAGCGGGCCCTGGCGTGCGATCCGACCAGCGCCTTCGGCGGCATCGTCGCCCTGAACACCAAGCTGGACGCGGCCACCGCGGCCAAGGTGCTGGAGGTGTTCACCGAGGTGGTGATCGCCCCGGACGCCGACGAAGAGGCGGTGGCGCTGTTCCGCAAGAAGAAGAACGTCCGTCTACTGACGACCGGCGGCCTGCCCGACCCGCACGCGGCCGGCGACACCTTCCGCTCGGTGGCCGGGGGCTTCCTGGTGCAGAGCCGCGACACCGCCAACCTGACGGCGGCCGACCTGAAGGTGGTGACCAAGCGCGCGCCGACGGACGAAGAAGTGCGCGACATGCTGTTCGCCTTCACCATCGCCAAGCACGTGAAGTCGAACGCCATCGTCTATGCGCGCGGCGGCCAGACCCTGGGCGTCGGCGCCGGCCAGATGAACCGCAAGGACTCGGCCCGGATCGCGGCGCTGCGGGCGGCCGACTTCGGCCTGGACCTGAAGGGCTCGGCCTGCGCGTCGGAAGCCTTCTTCCCGTTCCCGGACGGGCTGCTGCAGGCGGCCGACGCCGGCTGCACGGCGGTGATCCAGCCGGGCGGCTCGATCGGCGACGACAAGGTGATCGAGGCGGCCGACGAACGCGGCATCGCCATGGTGTTCACCGGCGTGCGGGTGTTCCGGCACTAGACGAAAGTCCCTTGGATGCTTCCCCGCTTAGCTGACCGAGGGGGACTTTGACGCGGCTCGTGAGAGCGGTCCCCCTCCGTCTCGCCGCTTTGCGGCGATCCACCTCCCCCAAGAGGGGAGGAACTAGAATGCCGTCGCCGTCGGCGAAGCCGGGATAGTCAAACGCCGCGGATCGGGGAGATCCGCGGCGTTTTCGTTGGACGGTCTGACGCCTACTTCGCCTCGACGTTCGCCAGTTCGCGCAGGGCGGCGTTGGCGATGGTGAGCTTGGCGAAGGACCAGGCGCCGCCGGAGGCTTCGATCTCCTCGACCGCCTTGCGGGCGGCGAGGGCGACCTCGCGGCGCTCGGTGGTCCAGGCGGCGATGGCGGCCTGGGCGGCCTCGTCGCTGGCGCCGGCCTTGTCGTCGGCGTAGGCGATCACCGCGCGGGTGACGGCCGCCTGTTCGGCCAGCAGGTCCTCGACCAGGCGGCGGACGGCGGTGCGCTCGAAGGCGTCGCCGGCCGTGAAGCCGCCGGCCGCGGCCCGCAGGCGGTCGAAGGCGAAGGCGGCGCCGACCTGGTGATAGAGGCGGGCGGCCGCCTCCAGCTTCCAGTTCGAGGCCTCGGCCAGGTCGACCAGGTCGACGGCGACGGTCAGCGGCTGGAGGCCGGCGACCTGGCGGGCCAGGGCTTCGGGCGCGCCGGCGTCGGTCAGGCGCTTGACCTGGGCTTCCAGGCGCTCGCGCTCAACCGGAGAGAGGATCTCCGGCACCAGCTTCTTGAGGGTCGCCGCGCCCGGACCGTAGCGCTTGACCAAGGCCTCGACGCCCTGGCCGCCGCGGGCGGCGCGGCGGGCGAGCCAGAAGGTCTCGCCGCGCAGGGTGTAGGCCAGGCGCCGGTAGAGGGCCATCTGGCCGGCGGCCGGGATCTGGCCGTCGAGAGCCGAGACCTGGTCCCAGGCGGCCGGCACGCCGAGCACCGCCTTGGCCGCCTCGTAGGCGGTGACGAAGGCGGTGACGTCGCAGGACGCCGCCGCCATCAGCCGGGTCGGGAACGACGGGCCGCAGCGGTTGATGGCGTCGTTGGCGACGACGGTGGCGATGATCTCGCGGCGCAGGCGGTGACGGCGCAGGGCGTCGTCGTACTTGCGCACCCCCTTCGGGAAGTAGCCTTCCAGCAGGTCCTCGAAATAGGGGTCGTCGGCGACCTGGCTGTGGGCCATGTCGCCCTTCAGCTCCAGCTTGCCATAGGCCAGCAGCACCGCTTCCTCCGGACGGGTCAGGCCCCTTCCGGCCTGGCGGCGTTCGGCGATGACGGCGACGTCGGGCAGCCCTTCGACCGCGCGGTCGAGCTGACCGCGGCTTTCGAGGTGGGCCATGTAGCGGGCGTGGGGCTCGAGCTCGCCGGCCGCGTCCAGGTCCATCAGCGAGAGCGCCAGGGTCTGGTCGTAGTTGTGGTCGAGCACGTGGTCGGCGACGTCGTCGGTCATCGACTTCAGCAGCTTGTCGCGCTTCTTGCGGTCGAGGACCCCGGTGCGCTCGAGCGTGCCGGTGAGGATCTTGATGTTGACCTCGTGGTCGGACGAGTCGACCCCGGCGGAGTTGTCGATGGCGTCGGTGTTGACCCGCCCGCCGCGCAGCGCGAACTCGATGCGCCCGGCCTGGGTGAGGCCGAGGTTCGCGCCCTCGCCGACGACCGTGACCCGCAGGTCGGCGCCGTTGATGCGGATGGCGTCGTTGGCCTTGTCGCCGGCCTCGGCGTTGGTCTCGCGCGCGGCCTTCACATAGGTGCCGATGCCGCCGAGATAGAGCAGCTCGGCCGGGGCCTTGAGGATCGCGGTCATCAGCTCGGACGGGGCGAGGCTGTCGGCCGCCACGCCGAGCATGGCCTTCACTTCCTTGCTGAGCGGGATCGACTTCAGGCTGCGGGCGAAGACGCCGCCGCCCTTGGAGATCTTCTTGCGGTCGTAGTCGTCCCAGGACGAGCGCGGCAGCTCGAACATGCGCTGGCGCTCGGCGAACGAAGTCGCCGGGACGGGATCGGGATCGAGGAAGATGTGCCGGTGGTCGAAGGCGGCCTGCAGGCGGATCTGCTGGCTGAGCAGCATGCCGTTGCCGAACACGTCGCCGGACATGTCGCCGACCCCGACCACGGTGAAGGGCTCGGACTGGATGTCCTTGCCGACCTCGCGGAAGTGGCGCTTGACCGCTTCCCAGGCCCCGCGGGCGGTGATGGCCATCTCCTTGTGGTCGTAGCCGGCCGAGCCGCCCGACGCGAAGGCGTCGCCCAGCCAGAAGCCGTAGGACTCGGCGATGCCGTTGGCGATGTCGGAGAAGGTCGCGGTGCCCTTGTCGGCGGCCACGACCAGGTAGGGGTCGTCGCCGTCATGGGCGATGACGCCGGCCGGATGGATCACCTTGCCCTCGGGATCGAGGTTGTCGGTGATGTCGAGCAGGCCCGACAGGAAGGTGGTGTAGGCGCGGACCGCCTCGGCACGAACCACGTCCGGGGCGCCGCCCTTGGGCAGCTGCTTGGGATAGAAGCCGCCCTTGGAGCCGACCGGCACGATCACCGCGTTCTTGGTCTGCTGGGCCTTCACCAGGCCGAGCACCTCGGTGCGGAAGTCGTCGCGGCGGTCGGACCAGCGCAGCCCGCCGCGGGCGACGGGGCCGAAGCGCAGGTGGACGCCCTCGATGTGCGTCGCCCAGACGAAGATCTCGCGATAGGGCTTGGGCAGCGGCAGGTCGGCGAGCTCGCCCGACGCGACCTTGAAGCTGATGTAGGGCTTGGGGGCCCCGTCGGCGCCGAGCTGATAGTAGTTGGTGCGCTTGATGGCGCCGACCAGCAGCGCCAGGCGGCGCAGTACGCGGTCGTCGTCGAGGCTGTCGACCTGCTGCAGGGCCTGGACGATCTCGTCCATCACCGCCACGGCCTGGGCCGTGCGGGTCGGCAGGTCGGCGTCGACAGCCGGGTCGAACTTGGTGCGGAACAGGTCGAGGATCAGCCGCGCCACGCCCGGATGGTTGGAGAGCGCGGTTTCCTGCACCCGCTGGCTGGGATCGAGGCCCGACTGCTGGCGATAGCGCGCCAGGGCGCGGATCAGCGCCGCCTCGCGCCAGGAGATCGACAGCTCCAGCACCATGCGGTTGAAGCCGTCGCTCTCGGTGTTTCCGGTCCAGACGGCGGTGAAGGCGTCCTCGAAGGCGGTCTTCACGTCCTCGAACACCAAGTGTTCGCCGTGCTGGTCGTCGAGCTCGAACTCGTGGACGAACACGCGGCGGCCGCCGGCCGGCATCACCGGATAGCCGCTCTCGACCATGGCCTTGAGGCCCATGTTCTCGAGGATCGGCAGCACGTCGGCGAGCGGAGCGGGCGAACCCGGGCGGTAGAGCTTGAAGCGCAGCTGGGTCTTGGAGTCGGCGGCGCGGCGGAAGGCGCGGATGCGCACCGGCTCGCCGGGCTTCAGGCTCTCGATGATCGCGATGTCGGCCAGGGCCTCCTCGGCGTCGTAGCGCTCGCGGTAGCCGGCGGTGAAGGCCTCGGCGTAGCGGGCGACCATGTCGGCGACCTGGGCCGTCGCCCGGCCCGAGGCGCGGACGGCGGCGGCGAAGCGGTCTTCCCAGGTGCGGGCGGCCGCCGCGATCTGGGCTTCCAGCGACTTCAGGTTCGGCTCGGCGTGATGGCCGGGCTGGACGCCGATGATGAAGTGCACGCGGGCCAGCGGGCTGTCGTTGAAGGCCGGATAGTAGGCCGAGACGCGGCCGCCATAGGCTTCGGCGAGGATCTCGCCGGCGCGCTGGCGCAGGTCGGAGTCGTAGCGGTCGCGCGGCACGAACAGCAGCACCGAGGCGAAGCGGTCGAACGGGTCGCGCCGCTCGAACAGCCGCACGCGCGGGCGGTCGTAGAGGTGCAGGATGCCGAGCGCGGCGGCCAGCAGGTCGTCTTCCGAGGCCTGGAACAGCTCGTCCCGGGGATAGGTCTCCAGGATGTTGCGCAGGCGCTTTTCGTTGTGGCTGCCCGGCGCCTTGCCGGCCCGGGCGAGGACGGCGGCGACCTTGGCGCGGATGAGCGGCACAGCGTGGGCCGGCTCGTCATAGGCCTCGGCGGTGAACAGGCCGACGAAGCGGATCTCGCCGGCGGGCTTGCCGTCGGCGCCGTAACGCTTGATGCCGACATAGTCCATGTAGCCGCGGCGATGGACGCGCGAGCGCAGGTTCGACTTGGCGACGATGACCGGGTCGGAGGCGAGGCTGGCCTGGACCTGGGCGGTCAGCAGGGCCGGCTCGGAGGAGCGGCGCAGCACGGTGCGGGCCGGGTCGCGCAGCACGCCCAGGCCGTCCTGCGGCTGGAACAGCGGTTCTTCCTTGGCGTAGCCGCCGTCCTGCAGGCGCGGGTACTCGTAGACCCGGGCGCCGAGATAGACGAAGTGCTCGTCGCGCAGCCAGCGCAGGAATTCGAGGTCCTCGTCGCGGGTCGGGCCGGCGGGGGCGTCGTGCAGCTCGGCGATCGTGCGGGCCATCAGCTCGAGCATGGCGGGGAAGTCGTCCACCGCCGCGCCGACGTCGGCCAGGGTCGCGCGCAGGCCCTCGACCAGGGCGGCCTCGCGGTCGGCGCCGACCCGTTCGAGGATCACCTGGATCATGGATTCCCGGCGGGGCGCGCCCTCGGCCTGGCGCGCGCCCTTCTTGTCGCGCGCGACCTCGACCACGGGGTGGAACATGGCGCGGACCGACAGGCCCTGATCGGCGATCTCGCCCATCACGCTGTCGACCAGGAACGGGGCGTCGTCCTGGATGATCTCCAGCCGTTCGAGCGCCGGGGCGCCCTCGACCGGGGCCAGGCGGATGATCGGGGCGGCGCCCTTGCGGCTGGCGGCGAAGGCCCAGAAGTCGGCCAGCTGCGCGGCCAGCGCCTTGCCCGGCAGTTCGGGGATCTCGTCCGGGGCTGCGTCTTCGGCGGCCTGGGCGATGAAGGCGGCGGCGGCGGGCTCATCGCCGGCCAGGGCGGTGAAGGCCGACACCAGGGCGCGCTGGGCGCTGGTCAGCTTGGGCCGCTTGCTCATTGGAAGGCCCCCGATGCGAGGGCGCCGCCGGAGGAGAGAGTCCGGCGGCGCGTGGCTCCGCCTTGGGGGGACAGGCGGAGCGCTTGGGGCTCGCAGCGGCCGGAGCCGCCTTGAATTCGGGGGGCGCCCGAACGGACCTTAGATAGGGAGGAAGCGAACAAGTTGAAGGCCTTGATTTTCAGTCTTGGGTTTCACGCTTGCGTGACGGCGGGCGGGTGCGTTTTGCGACCGGCTTTTCGGTCGGCGCGGCGACGGGATGGCGGTCGCGGAGCTTCTCGGGCTGGCCGTCGGCCGACAGCAGCACCGCCAGCCAGCGGGTGCCGTCGAACTGGGCGAGGATCACCATCACCATCACGGTGAGCGGGGTGGAGAGGAACATCCCGGTCATGCCCCAGATCAGGCCCCAGAAGGCCAGGCTGAGCAGCACGACGATCGGGTCCATGTTGAGGCTGTCGCCCTGCATGCGCGGCAGGATGATGTTGCCGACCACGAACTGGATGGCCTGCAGCACGGCCAGCAGGACGATCGCCGGCCAGAAGCTCTCGAACTGGATCAGGGCGAAGACCGGCGGGGCCAGGATGCCGACCGCGCCGCCGATCACCGGGATGTACGAGGCGATGAAGATCAGGAAGGCCCAGAACACCGCATTGTCGAGCCCGATCGCCATCATCGCGATCCACGAGGCGACGGCGATGATCAGGCCGGTGACGGTCTGGACCCAGAGGTACTGCTCGACCCCGTCGCGAATGCGGCGGAAGGCGGCCATCGCCTCGTTGCGCTCGGCGTGGTGCGGGAACAGGCCGACCACCTTGCGCTGGAAGCCGCGCCGCGAGGCGATGATGAACCCCAGATAGATCAGGATGAAGAAGGCGTCGGAGGCGAAGCCCTGCAGTCCCTTGGCGAAGTCGGCCAGATAGGCGCTGGGGTTCAGCTGATTGAACAGGTCGCTGATGGTCGGCGGCACGGCCATGCCGAACAGGCCGGCGATCTGGGCGATCAGGTTGTTGAGCCGCGGGGTGTAGGTGACCAGTTGGCCGACGAAGGTGCTGGCGTTCTCGGCGATGATCACCCCGGAGGCGCCGAACAGCAGCACCGAGAGCACGATGGCCGCGGGCAGCGCCGCCTTCTCGCTGACCCAGGGCAGGCGCTGGCGGATCACCCGCGCGAAGCCGTCGATCATCACCGCCAGGAACACGGCGAGGGCCAGCGGGGTGAGAATTCCCCGCAGCAGGTAAAGCGCAAGGCCGGTCGCGATCACCGCCAGGATGACGAGTGAGACGCGGACCGTGTGGGACTCTGAAGCTCGGACGGACATGAGATCTTTTTGCGGTGGTGGTTCCTCGAGACTGTCAGTGTCGAGGCCTGCCGCGTCAATTTCGACCATCCCTACCCCGGTTCGACCGGCGTGGGGAGGGTATATGCCGATAAGACGTGCTCCTGCGGCTTATCCTCACCGCTTCCGCAGAGAATTCGGCAATGAGTTTTCGTGAACGCCGTTCATGAACGCGAGGGAATGCCTTCCAGACGGCCGGGCCGCGACGAGAGAAAGCGAGGGGACTGCTGAGTCCGAAGTCCCCCTCAGTCAGCCATGCGGCTGACAGCTCCCCCAGCGGGGGAGCAATTGTGCTGGCGATCACGCTTTGAAAACAGCCTATCGCGCTGGCGGCGGCGGGCGGATAGCTTCGCCGGATACGAACCTTGCGGAGCTCCCCATGTCCGACGGCGTCCTGATCGGTTTTTCGGATCACCTCGAAAACCTGCTGCTCAACCGCGCCAACCGCCACGGCCTGGTCGCCGGGGCGACGGGGACCGGCAAGACCGTGACGCTGCAGGTGCTGGCCCAGGGGCTGTCGGACGCCGGGGTGCCGGTGTTCGCCGCCGACGTGAAGGGCGACCTCTGCGGGGTGGCCGAGCCGGGGACCCCGAACGCCAAGTTCGAGGAGCGCGCCAAGCTGATGGGGCTGACGCTCAATCCTCAGGCCGCGCCGACCGTGTTCTGGGACCTGTTCGGCCAGCAGGGCCACCCGATCCGCGCGACGGTGTCGGAGATGGGGCCGCTGCTGATCTCGCGGATGCTCGACCTCAACGACGTGCAGGAGGGCGTGCTGACGGTGGTGTTCCGCGCCGCCGACGACGAGGGGCTGCTGCTGCTCGACCTCAAGGACCTGCAGGCGGCGCTGACCTTCGCCTCGGAGAACGCCAAGGAGCTGGGCGCCAAGTACGGCAACGTCTCGCCGGCGACGGTGGCGACCATCCAGCGCAAGCTGCTGGTGCTGGAGGACCAGGGCGGCGGCGGCTTCTTCGGCGAGCCGGCGCTGCAGCTGTCTGACATCATGCGCACCGACGGCTCGGGTCGCGGCTATGTGAACATCCTGGCGGCCGACAAGTTGATCGCCAGCCCGCGGCTCTATGCGACCTTCCTGCTGTGGCTGATGAGCGAGCTGTTCGAGGAGCTGCCCGAGGTCGGCGATCCGGAGAAGCCGCGGCTGGCGTTTTTCTTCGACGAGGCGCACCTCTTGTTCCGCGACGCGCCCAAGCCGCTGCTGGAGAAGGTCGAGCAGGTGGTGCGGCTGATCCGCTCCAAGGGCGTCGGGGTCTATTTCGTGACCCAGAACCCGGCCGACATCCCTGAGACCGTGCTCGGCCAGCTGGGCAACCGCATCCAGCACGCGCTGCGCGCCTACACCCCGACCGAGCAGAAGGGCCTGAAGGCGGCCTCGAACTCGTTCCGCGCCAACCCGGCCTTCGACACCGCCGAGGCGATCCAGGGGCTGGGGGTCGGCGAGGCGCTGGTCAGCGTGCTCGACGAGAAGGGCGCGCCGACCGTGGTGCAGAAGACCCTGATCCGGCCGCCGGTCTCGCGGCTGGGACCGATCACCCCGGCCGAGCGGGCGGCGATCATGGCCCAGAGCCCGGTGCGCGGGCTCTACGACACCGCCAAGGATCGCGAGAGCGCGTTCGAAGTGCTGAAGGCGCGGGCCGCGTCAGCGGCCCAGGCGGCCGAGGCGCCGCCGGCCGGCGGATCGCCCTGGGGCGGGCAGCCGGCGCCGGCCCCGGCCCCGCGCGGCCGGGCGCCCGCCGCGCCGCGGCCGCGGGCCTCCAACCGCCAGTCGATGGGCGAGGCCTTCACCAAGTCGCTGCTGCGCCAGGCCGGCAGCACCATCGCGCGCGAACTGATGCGCGGCATCCTGGGCGGCATGAAGAAGCGGTAGCGGGGCGGCTCTCCTTTTCCTCCCCCATCCTGATGGGGGAGGGGGACCGGCGCAGCCGGTGGAGGGGGCCATGACGCGATAGGTCTCGCTCCCTCCACCACCCTTCGGGCGGTCCCCCTCCCCCGCTGCGCAGGGGAGGAAGAAGACGTCGAAAACCCGTGTTATGTTTCCGGCGGCTTAGCTGGGAGCGCGCGATGACGGACGCCGCCTTTGTCGGTTCGATACCGGACCTCTATGAGCGTTATCTGGGGCCGATGCTGTTCGAGCCCTATGCCCGCGACATGGCGCGGCGGTTCGAGGACTTCGAGGGCGACCTGCTGGAGACCGCGGCCGGCACCGGCCGGGTGACGCGGGCCCTGGCCAAGGCCGCGCCGCGGGCGAGGATCCTGGCCACCGACCTCAACCAGCCGATGCTCGACACCGCCGCGGGGCTGACCGCCGCCTCCAACGTCGCCTGGCGGCAGGCCGACGCCCAGGCCCTGCCGTTCGAGGACGCCAGCTTCGATGCGGTGGTCTGCCAGTTCGGGGTGATGTTCTTCCCCGACAAGGCGGCGGGGTTCGCCCAGGCGCGGCGGGTGCTGCGGCCGGGCGGGCGGCTTGTGTTCAACGTCTGGGACGACATCGCCGGGAACGAGATCTCGCGGATCGTCGGCGAGGCGGTGGCCGAGCTCTATCCGAAGGACCCGCCGCGGTTCCTGGAGCGGACGCCGTTCGGCTATCACGACCACGCGACGATCGCCGCGGCGCTGACCGCGGCCGGGTTCGCCGCGCCGCAGTTCGACGTGGTGCGGCTGGAGCTGCATTCGCCCAGCGCGGCCGATGCGGCCACGGGGCTCTGCGCCGGTACGCCGCTGCGCGGTGAGATCGAGGCGCGCGATCCAGAGGGGCTGGACGCGGCGACCGAAGCGGCGACCGCGGCGCTCACCGAGGCCTTCGGCGGCGGCGAGATCGTCGGCTACGGCCAGGCGGTGGTGGTGACGGCGGCGGTGACCTGATCCGCGCCTTCGCCGCTGGCGGAACCGGAGCCATGCATGGCGGAGGCGGCAGACCCCCTCACCCCAGCCCTCTCCCCCAAGCGGGCGAGGGAGTTTTGGGTGAGCTTTGGATGCTCTGGGGAGCTGTCAGCACAGCTGATTGAGGGGGGCGGGGCTCGTGAGAGCGGTCCCCCTCCGTCTCGGCGCTTGGCGCCGATCCACCTCCCCCAAAGGGGGAGGAACTGGGAGGGAGGGCTCTAGCCGCGGAGCTTGCGCAGCAGGACGTCGAGGTCGCGGGCGATCATCGGGTCTTCGGCCTTGAGGGCCTCGATGCGGCGCACGGCGTGCAGGACGGTGGTGTGGTCGCGGCCCCCGAAGCGGCGGCCGATGTCGGGCAGCGAGCGGGTGGTGATCTGCTTGGCCAGCCACATGGCGACCTGACGCGGCCGGGCGACGACGCGGGCGCGGCGCTCGGAGATCAGGTCGGCCTGCTTGAGCTGGTAGTGCTCGGCGACGGTCTTCTGGATCTGGTCGACGGTCACCCGGCGCTCGTTGCAGGCCAGGTTCGGACGCAGGATCGCCTGCGCCTCGTCGAGGGTCATGCGCGAGATCTCGCCGCCGACGCGGGCGACCAGGGTGTTGAGCGCGCCTTCCAGTTCACGGACGCTGTCGGTGAAGCGGTCGGCGAGGAACTGCAGTACCTCCGGACGCGCCGAGGGCACGAACTTGCCCTGTCCCGCGAGGGTGGCGAGCTTGCGCTCGAGGATGCCGAGGCGAAGGCTGCGGTCGGCCGGCTCGATGCCGCAGACCAGGCCGGCCTGCAGGTGGCTGCGCAGGCGCGGCTCCATCTCCTGGAGCTCGGCCGGCGAGCGGTCGGCGGTCATCACCACGCGGCGGCCGTCCTCGACCAGGGCCAGCAGGGTGTGGAACAGCTCTTCCTGGGTCGACGACTTGCCGGCGACGAACTGGACGTCGTCGATCAGCAGCAGGTCGGCGTTGCGCAGCTCGTCCTTGAAGGCGGCGGTCGAGCGGTCCTGCACGGCCTTGACGAAGGTCGAGGTGAAGCGCTCGGCGGTGATGTAGACGACGCGCTTCTCCGGGGCCGACTGCATGGCCTCCCAGGCGAGCGCGTTCAGCAGGTGGGTCTTTCCGAAGCCGTAGGGGCCGTGGAAGATCACCGGGTTGAAGTGGCCGTCCGACCAGGCCGCCACGCGGCGGGCCACGGCGAAGGCGAATTCGTTGGCGGGACCCGAGACGAAGGTCTCGAACGAGAAGCGGTCCTGCAGGCCCTGCTGGCGGCCGGCGCGCGCGGCGACCGGAGCGCCGGCGCTCGCCAGCGGCACTTCGATCTCGATGACGTTGCCTTCCGCGAGGGGGGCGGCCATCGGCTCGGCCTTGAGCACCACCGGAGCGGCCGGAGCGCTCGGGGCCTCGGCCTCGTACTCCATGCGCGACTTCAGTTCGAGGTTGCGGCCCATCGGGTCGTTCTGAGCCCAGAGCTCGCCGATGCGGCGCCAGGCGTGACGGCGGATCCAGTCGCGGGCGACGCCGGTCGCGGCGACCAGGCACAGCTCCTCGCCGCGCTCGCGCAGCGCGGCCTGCCCCAGCCACGATCCGAAGGTGGCCTCACCGAGTTCCCGCTTCAGCGCGGCGCAGGTCGTCGACCACACGGCCGATGCTTGCGTCTCGACAACAGAACTCGCAACGCCCCCAGCGGCCATCATTCCAACCTCTTTCATAGTCAT